>JAUSZU010000001.1:4800000-6000000 GCA_030817875.1 Flavobacterium sp. W4I14 | reverse complement strand
GATGGTAACATCTGACAGCACCATGTTCGGACAGCATATTGCACACCTAACTCGGTGCCCTCTGTGTGTTTCTCTCTATGATCTCTGTGGTTAAAGAAGCTTTAATGGAACAAACCCGAATTTTAAATGTTATATTGGGATTCCATCTTATTATATGCAGGCCGAAACAGAAATTTTAATTATTGGTGGTGGATTGGCAGGTTTAACAGCTGCACTTCACCTGAATAAGGCGGGTTTAAATGTTACGTTGATCGAAAAAGATACCTATCCCCACCATAAAGTCTGCGGCGAATATATTTCGAATGAAGTGCTTCCCTATTTTGAATCGCTCGGTCTGGATATTGAAAATCTTGCGCCTACATTAATCAGCGAACTGCTTTTCACTTCCCTTTCTGGCAAAAGCATAAAAACTAAATTACCCCTGGGCGGCTTTGGTTTAAGCAGATACACCATCGATCATTATCTCTATACCGAACTGATCAGGAGAAAAATAGACGTAATTCATGATCGCGTTGTACAGATCAACTTTGCCAATAATAAATTTATAGTGGCAACTGCTAAAAACACTTTTGTTGCAGCTTACGTTATTGGCGCTTATGGAAAAAGGTCGGCAATTGATGTTAAGCTAAATCGGAATTTCATTAACAAACAATCGCCATATCTGGCAGTTAAAGCACATTACAAAGCCGATTTCCCCAATAATTTAGTAAGCCTTCATAATTTTGAAGGTGGCTATTGTGGCGTCTCAAAGGTCGAAAATGATCGGTTAAATATCTGTTATCTGGCGAACTATGAAAATTTCAAAAAACACAAAAACCTGCTTGCCTTTCAGGAAAATGTACTTTATAAAAACAGGCACCTGAAGGCTATTTTCGAAAATTCCACCAGTTTATTCGATGCACCATTAACCATCAGCCAGATTTCTTTCGAAGCTAAAGAACCTGTATATAATCATATTTTAATGATTGGCGATACTGCCGGATTGATTCATCCACTTTGTGGGAATGGTATGGCCATGGCCATTCACAGTGCCAAAATTGTTTCAGAACTTTTGCATCAAAGGATGGAGGAAAAAATTAGTTCGCGCGCAGCATTGGAAAAAGCTTATACTTTACACTGGAACAGAGAATTTAAAAGCCGCTTAAAAATGGGCAGCGTATTATCTTCTTTGCTAAGGAACAATAAATTCGAAAATTTGGCCATGAATACGTTGACTAAAATGCCCTTTCTTCTCCCTAAAATAATTAAACAGACACATGGTAAACCGATCAAAATTTCATCATAAATGCCAGTAGACACTACATATAGAAGTACAGCACCGGAGATTATGGATGACTTCGCTATGGAAGGTGAGATATTACGCGATGCACTGGATAAAATAGCAAGCATTAATCGGCTCCTTGGTGGGAATAAAGTTACACTAGAAGGAATTAAAAGCTTAATCAACAGCAAACCAAAGGACGAGGTTATTCGTATTACTGATATTGGTTGTGGAAATGGAGATATGTTGCGCACTTTGGCAGATTATGCAAATAAACAAGGTTTACATTTTATTTTAAAAGGAATAGATGCCAATAGGTTCACTATAGATCATGCGCAAAGTTTATCTAAAAACTATCCCAACATAACCTACACCTGTAGCGATATTTTTGATGATTTAAGTAAAACAGAACCTTGCGACATTATGCTTTGTACCTTAACTCTACATCATTTTAAAGATGAAGAAATTATTGATCTGCTTGAGAATTTTAAAAGATCGGCTACAATGGGTTTTGTAATAAACGACCTGCAAAGAAGTGCAGTGGCCTATTACCTGTTTAAAGCATTGTGTTATATGTTCCGTTTAAATGATATGTCTAGAGAAGACGGCTTAGTATCAATTCTTCGTGGGTTTAAAAGGGCAGATTTGCTTAAATACAGCAAACAATTAAAGCTAAAATCGAGTTCAATAAAATGGAAATGGGCATTCCGCTATCAATGGATAATTAAAACAATATGAGCGTAACCGTAAAAGCAGTAAGTAAAGCCTTGCCCGAATTCTGGAGGTCGACCGATGAGATTTTACCATTTCTAGATATTTGGCTAAGAGATCAGGATGATCGTTTTATCCGAAAGGTAAAAAAGATTTTTGAAAATGCCGCAGTAGATAAAAGATACTCGATCATGTCGCCCGAAGAAGTTTTTAGTGATTTAAGTTTTGAGGAGCGAAACAATATTTATGTAAGAGAAGGGATAAAGCTGGGTGCCAAATGTTTGGAAACCGCACTCGAAAAAGCCAACTGGCAAGCTCAGGATCTGGACTACATCATTACGGTGAGCTGCACGGGTATCATGATTCCTTCTTTAGATGCTTATCTGATCAATCTGCTCAAACTACGTCAAGACATTGTTCGCCTACCTGTAACCGAAATGGGCTGTGCCGCTGGTGTATCGGGCATGATTTATGCCAAGAATTTTCTGAAAGCAAATCCGGGTAGACGCGCAGCAGTTGTTGCGGTAGAATCACCGACAGCAACCTTTCAATTAAACGATTTTTCGATGGCCAACATTGTAAGTGCAGCAATATTTGGCGATGGTGCCGCCTGTGCACTGTTAAGTTCGAATGAAGAAGATAGTGGACCAGAAATTTTAGCTGAAGAAATGTACCATTTTTATGATGCTGAAGAGATGATGGGATTTAAACTTACCAATACCGGACTGCAAATGGTACTGGATGTAGCAGTTCCAGAAACCATTACCAATCATTTTCCAGATATTATTCATCCTTTTCTTTCCAAAAATGGCCTCGACATTAATAATATAAACCATTTGATCTTCCATCCAGGAGGGAAAAAGATTATCCAGATTGTTGAAGAATTATTTGGCCAGCTAGGCAAAAATATTGACGAAACAAAAGAAGTTTTAAGGCTTTACGGAAACATGAGCAGCGCAACAGTTCTCTATGTTTTAGAGCAGATTATGGATAAAAAGCCAATGCCCGGAGAAAAAGGACTAATGTTAAGCTTTGGTCCTGGATTTTCGGCACAGCGCATACTTTTACAATGGTAATCATTCAACTAATCACTAATGAAAAAAGAGATCTTAGCTAAACTCCCTTACGGCAAATCTTTTCTATTTGTTGATGAGTTGCTGCATGTAGACGAAAACGGCGTGACCGGAACATATACCTATCCTGAAAACCTTCCATTTTACGAGGGTCATTTTAAAGACCGTCCGGTAACGCCCGCAGTGATCCTCACCGAAACCATGGCACAGATTGGATTGGTCTGTTTAGGTATTTACCTGTTAAATGATATTGATCAAAATATATCCATCGCCATGACGTCAAACGCTATTGACTTTTTAAAACCTGTTTACCCTGGTGAGCAGGTTACAGTAACGAGTGAGAAAGTTTATTTTAGGTTTAATAAACTGAGTTGCAAAGTAAAAATGGAAAATGCAGCAGGCGAAATGATTTGCAAAGGCAGCATTTCGGGCATGTTAATTTCAAAAGGAAATGGATAACAGAGTTGTAATTACCGGTTTAGGCGTGTGCGCACCCAATGGCACTACCATTGATGAGTTTTCGGGTGCCATAAAAAAAGGACTTTCAGGCATCCGCCATCAGCCCGATCTGGAAGCGTTAAACTTCTCTTGTCAGATAGCAGGCAAACCGCTAATTAGCGAAGAGCGGATCAGCCAATATTTTACACCGCTTGAGTTACGAAACTTAAACAGTACAGGAATTATATATGGTGTTATTGCTGGTTTGGATGCATGGAAAGATGCAGGCTTAACCATCGAAAATAATGAAGAACCCGACTGGGACAGCGGTACCATTTTCGGAGCGGGCACTTCTGGTATAGATAAATTTAGATGGGCAATTAATAAAATAGATGCGCTTGAAATCAAAAAACTGGGAAGTTCTGTAGTAATACAAACCATGGCCAGCGGTGTAAGTGCATTCATCAGTGGCAAGCTCGGCCTAGGCAATCAGGTAAGCACCAATTCTTCTGCCTGCGCAACGGGAGCAGAAAGCATATTGCTGGCTTACGAAAGGATTAAAACAGGGCAAGCTACAAGAATGCTAGCAGGAAGTACAAGTGATAGCGGCCCTTACATTTGGGGTGGTTTTGATGCCATGAAGGTTTGCACTTTTAAACATAACCATGAACCCGAAAAAGGTAGCCGCCCAATGAGTACAACCGCAAGTGGCTTTGTACCTGGAAGCGGGGCGGGTGCTTTGGTATTAGAATCGCTCGAAAGCGCTGTGGCAAGGAAAGCCAAAATATATGGCGAAGTGCTCGGAGGCCATATCAATTCTGGCGGCCAGCGGGGCTTAGGTACTATGACTGCGCCAAATCCTACTGCTGTACAGCGATGTATCCAAACAGCATTAAAAAATGCGGATATTGAAGCTCAGGAAATCGATGTGATTAATGGCCATCTTACTGCAACAACAAAAGATGCCCTGGAAATTGAAAACTGGAAAGCAGCACTACAATTACCTGCCGATGATTTTCCGTATATCAATTCTGTAAAAGGTATGATTGGCCATTGCATTGCAGCATCGGGGAGCATAGAATGTGTAGCCTCAATGCTTGAACTTTCAGAAGGATTTATTTTTCCCAACATCAATTGTGAAGACTTAAGCCCAGAAATTACCGCTTTAATTGATGCAAAATACATTCCGCAAACCTTAATTCATAAACCATTTAATATCTTAGCTAAAGCCAGTTTTGGTTTTGGTGATATTAACGCCTGCATTATTTTTAAAAAATATACCCATGAATAAAGAAGAGATCATCGAAGCCTTAAAAAAAATTGTTGAACCTTACAGCGATGAGGTATCAGCCCTGGCAAATATTGACGAAAACACCGATTTTATAAACGATTTAAAAATAAATTCGGCCAACCTGGTTGATATTGTCTTAGATATCGAAGAGAAATTCAACATCGAAATAGACAACGATTCGATGGCAAAAATGCTTACAGTAGAAGCCACCACCGAAATTATTGCTCAAAAACTGGAAGCACATGCTGGGTAATGATATTGTTGATCTTGATCTGGCTAAAATCCAGAGTAACTGGAGGCGCAAAAATTACCTCGATAAAATTTTCACCGCCGAAGAACAGGTACTGATTTCATCAGCAAAAAGACCTGATGAAATGGTATGGCTGTTATGGAGTATGAAAGAATCGGCTTATAAAATTTATAACCGTAAAACCGGAATCCGGAATTTCGCCCCTAAAAGTTTAAATTGTACCATTTATTCAAACACCGATCAGATAAAAGGCACAGTAAGTATAGATAACGATACTTATTTCACTAAGAGCAATATACAGCTACAATATATTCATACCATTGCTGCCCCTGTTTGTAGTAAGCTAGAAGAAGTTAAAGTAACCATTTACGAATCACCAAATCATCCAGGTGATTATAAACGCACTAAACCAGGTTGTGTGAGTCACCATGGGCAGTATTTGGCTTTGGTGTATTATAACTAATTAAGTTGATTCACGTTACAACTAAAGTCCTGCCCATTGGTTCGCAACACCAGGTAAATTACCAACCTAAGTTGATATTAAATATAAGAAAGTTTGTAAAAGCAGAAGCGCTGGTTAAATCTTAACTGAGGATAATTATTGCATAAAGAGAAACTGGCAAAGATTATAAACAGCGTGAAGTGAGGCCACCCATATGAAAGCATTTTTTCTATTTGCTACGCAATACAAATAAAAATAATTTAAAATAATCCCCATAAAAAACATCACAAAAATATACATTATGCTATAATAGTGACATAACGCAAAAATGAGTGTTGGTATAAATAATCTAAGCCAATAATTACGAACTTTAACTAGTTTGAGCACATGATATGGTATATACTGAAAAACAAGTGTTTCTAAAAAAGGTGCTATGAATACCACAGTTAGAAAAATAAATTTTTTATCGTCGTTTTGGAATGGGTTAATTGTTTTATCATCAATTAAAAAAAATACAGAAATATAAGTAAATAAATAACTTAAAAATATTTTCAAAAGCAGACATGATAAAAATACAGCGTTAAACTTTATTTTTTTCTTAAAAAACATATTCATACATTAAGGCCAATATAAAAAGTCGTATTTATTTTAATACGACTTTTTATATTTGAAAGATAGTTCTTTAAATGATAATTAGGTTAGTGTTTCAAATTCATAACTTCTATGTTCTCTTAACCATTTCCCTACAGCATACGCCACATCATACCATTTACCACCCTCTAATTCAACCAGTTCCACTTCTTCTAATTCAATTAGTCCTTCTAAATTTTCGATCTTTAAATTCTTCATGTTATTTTATTAAGGTTATTATTACTGTCTTTTAGGTTTACCATTCCATCCATCACTGAAACCATTATAGATATCTTCACCATTCTCAACAATAAAATCGATAACTGCAAACCAGCCTCCCCATCCTTTACCCCCACCGTCAATTATCAACATTTCTTTAGCATCCATTTCTAGAACGCCAAAACTTTCCAATTTTAAATTTTTCACAATTAGTTTATATTTTCATGCTCACCTACTCTTTAAAGGCTTTTCGGTTTACGCCCTTTTGTTGCAACACTACTAAATTACTTTTGCTCACTCTACAAAAAAAGGAGTGGATAACTTTGCTGATAAAAAAAACCAGCATTTATATTCATTAACTCCTGATGCTTTAAAACCGTAAAATCGGCTCTAATATTTACTTCAAATGCCTGGGTATAATAATATGTTTGTAACTGTCGCGAGTACCCTATTGGAGCCCCCATTTCTTTCAACTCATCTAATACCACGTATAATCTCGAAGTTGAAATTGACAACCTTCTTGCTAAATTTTCCGGTGCACCTGTACGGCTTTCTTTTATCAGCTTATGGATAATCTTAATGCGATCGATGTATTCTAATAGTTTCATAGTAAAGACTGACGATGATTAAATGCGATCTCTTACAAATTCTAATGTGGGTGTTATCAAACCTGTTAGGTCATCATCACCAAATTGCTGTTTCCATAAATTGGCGTAGTGGCCATTTGCCATCATCATTTCAGTATGGCTTCCCTCTTCTACAACCTTTCCCTTATCCAATACAATAATCTGATCAGCTTTTCTAATAGTAGGTAACCGATGCGCAATGATGATGATTGTTTTCTTTTGCATTCTCAACAAATCTATTGTTCGCTGCACATACTGCTCCGAAGCCGAATCTAAAGAGGAAGTGGCCTCGTCCAGAATTAAAATTTCAGGATTACGGTACAGTGCCCTTGCTATTGCAATCCTTTGTTTTTGTCCGCCTGATAAAGAGGCTCCGTTTTCACCTAAATAAGTCTGAAAGCCTTCTGGCAAAGCTTCAATAAAATCAATAATCCCCAGTTGTGTACAAATACTAATAATCTGTTGCATATTTGGCTCATAATCGCCAATGGCAATATTTTCGATTACATTTCCTGCAAAAAGGTCAATTTTTTGAGGCACAACGCTTAGTAAATTTCTTAAAGAGGCATTATTCAAATACTTAAGCGCATGGTTACCGATAAAAATATTGCCCGATTGTATGGGATAAATATTTTGAAGTAATGACATTAAGGTAGACTTCCCAGATCCGCTCTCTCCTACAATTGCAGTAAAACTTCCAGCCTTAATTTTTAGGTTTAAATCTTCAAACACATTTACACGACTACCATATCTAAAAGCTACATGCTCAAACCTGATATCGCCCATCAATTCTTTCTTAAGGAAAATACTTGACGAATTTTGTTCAATCTCCAGGTCCATAATTTCGAACAAACGATCGGAGGCGATCATCGCATCCTGTATAGATTTGTTTGCCCCAATTAAGGAAGTAGCCGGACCAGTAAAGTAACCAATAAGCGTATAGAAAGAAAATAATTCTCCTGGGGTAATTTCGCCATCTAAAACATAACCTGCACCCGCCCAAAGTAAAATAATAGTAAGCATACGGGCAATAACCTCGGTAGATGTTCCGGAAAAAACTGAATTTAATCCTGATTTATAAATTGTTCTGAGCAGGCCAATAAAATGAGTTTCTGTTTTCTCGTTTGTAAACCTTTCAAGACCAAATCTTTTAATTGTGGCTACATTATTTAAACCCTCAACCAATTGAGATTCCAACTCGGCCGACTCCTCCATCAACTTGCGCTGCATTTTCTTGTTCAGTTTATTGCTGATGAAATAAATCAGTAAATACAATGGAATAACAGCCAACATCATTAAGGCCAGTTTCCAATAGTAGCTAAACATTAAAACAAAAGAGAATACAACAATAAAGCCGTTTACAACCAGGTTAATGGAAACATCGTTTATAAAAGCCCTTATTTTAACAGCATCGTTTACCCTTGAGATAATTTCACCCACCCGCATGGTATCGAAAAACTGCTGAGGCAGTTTTAAGAGGTGTTTGTAGTAGCCCAATATCAACCGGGCATCTATCTGCTGCCCCGTGCGGATGGTAAAAATAGTTTTAGCCGTTCCAATAAATAATTGCAACGCTAAAATAGCCACCATCATTAAGCTCATTAAATTAAGCAGGTTCCGATTACCTTCTACCAGGACATGGTCAGTTATTTTTTGAACAAAAATTGAGGTAGATAGTCCAAGTATGGTATAAATCAAAGCACCAAAAAGTGCCTGCATTACAATACTTTTATGCGGTTTAATCAGGTTCCAAAACCGGCTTTTGGTATCAACCTTATCATTGCCTTGTTTAAAACCCTCATCAGGTAATAACAGAACCAGTACGCCTGTCCATTCACTTGTAAATTCATCAATGGTTTTACGGTGTTTTTTCCCATCACCCGGGTCCATTACTTCGATATATTTATCGGTTACTTTATAAATAACCACATAATGTTGCAATTGCTTCTTTACCACCACATGCGCAATGGCTGGCAATGGAATTTTAGAAAGACTATCTAAACTGCCCTTTACGCCCTTTGCTTCAAAACCCAGTTTATTTGCCGCTTCTATCAAACCTAAAACATTGGTTCCTTTTTGATCGGTACTGGCCAAT
Source organism: Flavobacterium sp. W4I14 (assembly GCA_030817875.1). Taxonomy (NCBI): domain Bacteria; kingdom Pseudomonadati; phylum Bacteroidota; class Flavobacteriia; order Flavobacteriales; family Flavobacteriaceae; genus Flavobacterium; species Flavobacterium sp. W4I14. The sequence continues at coordinate 5,990,964 of JAUSZU010000001.1, read as the reverse complement.
TGGCGGATGCGCGCAACAGGCATTTTTAATTTATAAAAAGCAGCTATAGATGCCAAACAAGCAGCGCCACAATCGGTAATATCGCGTTGTTTTATTAGTGTAGACATTAGAAGGGAGATTTGAGACTGGAGATGTGAGATTGAAAATTTGAAAATTTCTGCTTTGGTCTTTTAGCTTTTAACTCCATTTGGATTTAACCAATCGTCAACTTTATCATAAAGCAATTGATACAAGTTTCGTTCTGCAATAGTAAAGTGTGCGTTAAAGGTCATCCCCTTTTTCACCTGTCCTTTATAACCGTTTTTTAATTTTAGATAGTCCTTGTCTAATTTACACTTCACTTTAAAATAAGGGCTTTGGTTAATCAATATAATATCGTCAGAAATGTCGGCTACTACACCAGCAAGCAAGCCCCATTGGTTATAGTTAAAAGCATCGATCTGAAACCTGACGGTTTGGCCAGTTTTAATTAAACCGATATCAGCAGGTTTAATATAACAGATGGCCAGCAAAGCACTATCAGGCGATATCTCTCCAATTTTCTGATTGGCAGTAATGAACGAACCCAATTGTAAACCTGATAGGTTTTGTACCGTTCCGGATACTCCTGCGTTTAAATGGTATAATTTCTCTTGCTCGGTTAGCTGGATTTTCTGGCCATCAAGATCTTTTAGTTCTTTTCTATATTGATTAGATTCTGTTTGCCATTGCGTTTTGTATTTTTTAGCTACGAGGTTAAAATCAGAAAGTGCCTGATCGTAATTAAACTTATATTGCTCATACTCTGCTTCGGTAACAACCTTCTTGCTATATAATATTTCATACCTTTTATAAATTTTGTAGGCCTGTTCGCGTGCATTTAGTGCATTTTGAATCTGTTCCGAGTATTGTTGCCAACTTGCCGCATACAGGCCGGTTTGCAATGCAGGTTGCCCTGCATTGCTTAAGTCGACCAGTTTTAAAACGAGGAGCGCATCATTTAATAAATTTTTTAATTCACCAGAACGATTATTCAAAATCACATTTTGTGTTTCAGGTATAGTAGGGTCTATATTTAAAAGGAGTTGTCCTTTTTTTATTTTTTTGTTATCGGTTAAATTAATCAGGGTAATTTTCCCAGCCACAGGTGCCAGCAGTTCTGTTCTTTCGATATTACTCTGCAAAGAACCATTGCCCTTAACGCTTACTGTTGTGTAAATAAAAGGTAAGGCGGCAAAAGCAACAAGAACGAATAATATTGTGGCAGAATAAATAATTTGTGTACGTACCTTGGTATGATGTAAAAAAATAATGGAGTTATCTTCGAAATTGCTGTCTTCTATTAAAGGCATAATCATCAATTGTCTTCGTTTCAGCCAAGTTTGTGATTATTAAATTATACCAGAAAAAAGATACACGAAAAGGGTGATTGTAGGGATGAAAGGCTCGATTAATAGAGTTTGTCATGAATTTCGCCAGGGAAAGCAAAAGTATCCTGCGATGGGGGTAAGAGATTTATGCACTTTATGATCTAGCCCGGCAATTTCTTTCATACACGCATTAACCTCAATTATAATTAATCGGGGTATAGCGCAAAATATGCCAATGTTTATAGGTGGGTAGCATAATACGCTACCTTACCAATAAAATAACCACCTAAATAAATCATTCCAATTAGGGCAAAAGCAAGAAAGATAAATAGCAGGAGGTTGTTTTTCATTTTTATTTAAACTGTTAAGGCAGGAAAATACCGAAATCTTTAATGCCCTGTATTGCTCCGTTTATAAAATATGTTCTCTGATCAAAAAGATAAATACATACCAGAATGGCAATAAATAAGATATTTTCCAGTTTTTGATTTTTATTAATGACTGTTTTTTCCATGATGAAAAGTTTATTGTTGGTATTTAGTATGATTTGAAATTAATAAATTATTATTAAATGGCATCTTATTCCTAAAAATGAAATATAAAACTACAATACAAATCATTTGCAAAATGATGGATAGTATCGAACCTTCAAAGCCAAAATCACCGCCATTCCATATGTTATTATTAATATGGGTTTGTTTAATTAAACTATAACCTTTTGAACCGCTAACATCAAAACCATAAATAGTTCCCTGAAAGAAATTCCAGCTAAAATGTAATGAAATTGGAAACCACAAATTTCGGGTATATATATACGGAAGTCCTAACATTAAACCTCCAATAAATAATTCAAATGCGCTAAACCAGGAATATCCATAATTTCCAATATGCATTAAACTAAATATTAGTGAGGAAATGGATAGCGCAACATATTTATTTACCGATCCCATTAAATTAGTAAGAACGTATCCCCGAATTAAAATTTCTTCAGATAATGCAACTAGAAAATATAAGAGCATACTCAATAAAAATTCAGATATAATTAAGTTACTACCTAATACATGTATTTCATTAAGAGCCCGTAAGATAAAGAACCCTATCGACATAACAATAAATCCAAGAAATAGGCCACTATAAATATCAGTTAATTTTAATGGCGCTAAACCCAAATCCATTATTGGTTTTTTATCAATAAATTTCCTAAAAAACCATATTAAAAAAAAGATACCCAAAGCCCCTAAAAAGATTATGTACAATTCATTTTTAGTTGAGTATAATGAGCCTATATTAGAAGTATTTACATTAAGGAGTATCCCACCTATATATTGAAATCCACCTACAACAAATATATATGGAAATACAAGGAACAAAATTCTGACCCAATGCCCATCTTTTTCTTCAAAACTCTTACTCACAATGCTAGATAAAATTATATATCATAATAAATATGGATAAAGCCACATATAATAAAAGAATTTTATTAATACGTTTTAACATGGTGATTTTTTTTGTAAGTGATTTAATATCTTCCATAATTTAATGAATAAAGTATTGCCAGGGAAATTTCTCTGGCAATAAATATATTAAAATTAATGTAACGCTGTCCAGGCAGTATGCGCAACCCGAATCAGGATGCTGATTTACAAAAGCATTGGCAATTTTTCCGAAAAACCACCCTATATCATTTAAGAATTTGTCTCCCCCAATAATCTCTAATTTTTCTACTTCCGATAACTCAACTACACCATAATTGAAATTGTCCATATTTACTTTATTTTTCATATTAAGATTCCTTTCCTCCATTATAACCTTCTTTGAAACCTTTTATCAAGTCGTGGCCCTCATTATAAAGATAAATTACTGCACCAGCTGCAGCTAATGCAGCTTGCCACCATCCTCCGTTTTGTTTTTGCATTTCTTTAGCATCCAGTTCCTGAACACCAAAACTTTCTAATTTTAAGTTTTTCATTTCGTTTAATTTAAATTTTTTGGTTCTTACTCATTTAAGGCTTTTCAGATTTCGCCTGTGTTGGCCTAACATGAAACAAGTATTGGATATTAAATTTCAATCAAAAAAAAAGATACACTAAAAGGCTTTTTATAAGTACAAAAAAGATAATAATAGCTGAAATTGTCAATATTTGAATCAAACCGGCACCAATCCAGATGTTACATTACCTACACATAAGATAAGACAAATATGTATTTTAAAATAGTTTATCCTTTAAGGATAAAAATCGACTATAATTGTAATTGAAAACTATGAAAAGATTAAATCTGATGCAGCCATACTTGCAAATGTCATAGACTGGATTGATTTTGTAAAGAAGTATAAAACCAAATAACAGTCACAATTTAAGCCCTACTATCTACTGGTTTGATACAGACAAAAGGCCATTTGGTGTATATTTTTTGGCAATTGCATTCGGAAATAACACTTTTAAACACATTTATTTAACTATCTATTATTACAGTTATGAAAAACAAAAAATTAGAAAAAAAGACTTTATTTGTTTTTAAGAAAAACAACCTTACCAATTTGACGAAAGAGCAAATGAGGAAAATTTATGGAGGGGATGGCACCACTAGTAACCTATCAGGACAACCTGATTGTGAAAATAAAACAGTACATAATCAAACCTTAAGTGGTTAGTATTTATGCTATCAACCAGTTTAAAATTAAAACATGCAATATTATCCTATTATTGATGAAATATATAGTTCCTTTTTTTTTCTTACTTGTCTTTCCATTTGCTTTAAAAGCGCAAAACTGTAATTGTAATGATAACTTTCTCTTCTTGGTAGAAAAAATCAAAAAAAATTATATTGGCTATCCTGATAAAGTAAATCCTTCAAACCAGTTTCAATTTGAAAAATTTACAGACAGTTTACAGCACGTTGCCTCTACCTCCAATTCTTACAAGTGTTTAAGCTTAATGAGAGAATGGCTCAGTTTTTTTAAAGACAAACACATTGATGTTGGTATGGATTTTGGCAAACTTTCTCCTGATTCAGTGAAGATGTTTTTTGCAAATGAAGAGAAAACAACTTGGACAGAAAAGCGTTTTAAATCTTATTTGCAAGAAAATAATAAAACGCTAGATAGTATAGAAGGAATTTGGAATTATGGGATGTATGAAATTGGAATTGTTAAAGATAACACCAAAAAAAATATTGAATTTATTGGTTTTGTGATCAAAGCAGACAGTATACGATGGATGCCGCAACAAATAAAATTTAAAATCGCGAAGACTGACAATCAGTATAAAACTATTTACTATAGCGGCGGTGATCACTCGGTTAATTACCCCGCTTTAATTAAACAGAATGACATACTAGATTTTGGTTTTTTGGGAAAATGGATAAGAGGCGAAAGAAAAGCGAAAACTATACCTCCTCCTATCTACACTGAGCCTAATTTAATGTCTAGTTTAAAAAAATTAGATAATCAAACAACTCTCCTTGTACTTCCTTCTTTCAATTCGAAGTATAAAACAAGAATAGATAGTTTAATTGAGAGAAATAAAGATAATTTAGCTAATACTAAACATCTAATTATTGATGTTCGCGATAATTCTGGAGGAACAACGGGTTGTTTTGAAAAAATAATTCCTTATTTATATACTAACCCTATACATATTGATGGTGGTATTGTATTAGCCACAGATGACAATATTCGTGATTGTTATGAAAAAGATTATCCGTATGCATCAGCAGCTTCAAGAAAAGAATTAAAAAAGAATGCAAAAAAATTGAGATCTAATTTAAATAAATTTTACCCACTCTATAAATCCAGTACTCTGAAGCTATCGAAAACATTAAAAAACCCCGAACGTGTTTCAATTCTAATTAACGGGAATACGGCAAGTAGTGGCGAATTTTTTATTTTAAGAGCTGAACAAAGTAAAAAAGTAACTTTGTATGGACAAAATACTGCTGGAAGTGTTGATTATGGTGAAATGGTAATCACTCATCCTCCTTGCAGATTTTTCACTCTTGTTTATCCAGTAGCAAAATCATTACACGCCATAAAACGACCATTAGATGGCATAGGAATAGCTCCAAATGTAATTATCCCTGATCAAGAAGTTGATTGGGTAAACTATGTAAAAAACTACAAAAGTAACTAATGATAAAGCATAAATATAGAGTAGTTACATATCACTTAATATTTTGGGTGATTTATATATTACTAAATAATATTTTGACGTACGCTCAAGATCCGAAAAGCTATATTTTCAATATTGGGGACATTTTTATCTTTCAAATTCCGAATATTTGTACTGTTTATTTATGCATTTTAGCATGTAGAAAATATACCAACCCCCTAAAGCCATTTTCCTTGTTCTTAGGAATCACTATTGTTTTCGCTTTCTCTTACCTCCTATGGTATACTACGACTTATCATATTAGACCATATGTTAATGCGAATGGATCAACTCCAGCCCCATTCAATTTCATAAATTATGGGGCAGCTGTACTTTTGGTTTTTATTCGGTATTCAATTATAGGTATTGGCTACCATTTTGCCTCTGAAGGAATTAAACGCGAACGAAAACTCCGCCTCATCGAAAAAGAAAAACATGAAGCAGAATATGCCTTTCTCCGTGCACAGATTAATCCTCACTTTTTAAACAACACACTTAATTTCTTTTTCGCAAAGTCTTTACCCTTATCTCAAGAGCTTGCCGATGGCATTATGACCCTTAGTAAAATCATGCGCTATTCCCTAGAAATGGAAAAAGATGACCGCATGACCTTAATAGATGAGGAAATTGAGCATATTAAAAATGTAATCAAAATAAATCAGCTTCGTTTCAATAACAAGTTGCAGATCGATTTTAGTGTGAATGGAAGTACTGACAATGTAAGACTGATTCCATTAATTCTAATTACTATTGTAGAGAATATCTTAAAACATGGCAATTGTACAGATAATTTGCATCCTGTTAAAATAGCTTTAAGTATTAACGAAATCGACCATCATATCTATTTAAGCACTTGGAACAAGAAGAAAAAAGGCCCTAAAGAACTTTCGAGTGGTATAGGTATGGAAAACATAAGGAAAAGACTCGCAAATCATTACAAAAAAGGGGTTGTATTAAACATTAATGAAACAGAGATTGATTACAGCCTCGAATTAACTTTGCCTTACAATAAGGTTACCGATCACCAAGAAAAACCAAGTTCATTTGATAACTTAGGCTTTTTAGAACACTTCAAGTTACCACAAAAACCTCAACCATACGCCTCATGATTAACTGCATTATTGTTGATGACGAAGACCATGCCATTGAAGTAATACAACATTACTTAAAATCTGTTGCCGCAATACAGATCTCCGCAACATTTACCAATCCGATTGATGCCCTGAGTTTTTTAAGCAGCAATCCGGTAGATCTCATTTTTTTAGATATTCATATGCCAGAGATATCGGGCATTGATTTCATCCAAACGATGAACAACAAAGATGTACAGGTGATACTTACTACTGCCTATAAAGAGTTTGCCACTGCCGGTTTTGATCTTGATGTGGTTGATTATTTAGTTAAACCTATCCCCCTGCCCCGTTTTTTACAAGCCATAAACAAGGCTCAAAAAATCATTAACACTAAAAAAGTTCATACCCCCTTGAACCAGCAGGATGATGATTATTTTATGGTTAAAACAGAGGCTAAAGGTAAAATGCTGAAAATTAATATTGCCGAAATTGATTTTATTGAAGGCATGAAAAATTACATTGCTTTTCACCATAATGGGATTAGAACGCTTGCACTGCTAACCATGAAAGATGTAGAGGAAAGATTGCCTAAGGCACAATTTGTCCGCGTGCAAAAATCGTTTATAGTGGCGCTTAATAAAATCACCTCCATTGATGGAAACAGGATTATTTTAAAAGGTATTTCTGCAGAAATATTGATAGGAGAAACTTACCGTAAAGATTTTTTAGACATGATGAAGCAAAAGCTGCTTTTGTAACCAGGGTTGACAACTTTCTTGTCACCTTGCTAGTAAAGTTGTCAACTTTCCTTATCCAAAATACCTAGATTTTAACCACAACTTCTTTAAAATTACCTGCCCATCTGCTTGGGTCTCCAGACTTTTATCTCTGACTATTCCAGTCAAACGTTTGCTCTATTTTCTTTACAGAATAATAGAATTGCCTACCCCAAAAAGCGTTATCTTTGTCCAAATCATAAAAAATAAAATATGCTTAAAGGATTTTTTAACGTACCCACTCCGGTAAACGAACCTATATTAAATTATGGCCCAGGCAGTAAAGAACGTGCACTTTTAAAAGAAGCACTTGCAGAGGCACGCTCACACCAACAAGACATCCCGATGTATATTGGTGGCAAACAAGTTCATACCCAAAAAAAGGGGAAAGTTGTTCCACCACACGATCACCAACATATTTTAGCTCAATTTAGCATTGGCGACAAAACTCACATTACACAAGCTATTGATGCTGCTTTAGCGGCAAAAGAAGATTGGGAAAACCTAGCCTGGGAACACCGCGCTGCAATTTTCTTAAAAGCTGCCGACCTAATTGCAGGTAAATATCGTTATAAATTAAATGCTGCAACCATGCTAGGCCAAAGCAAAAATGCTTACCAGGCTGAAATTGATGCAGCATGTGAGCTTATCGATTTCTTACGTTTTAACGTAAGCTACATGGTAGATATTTACAAACAACAACCTCCTGTTTCTCCTCGTGGAAGCTGGAACCGTGTTGAACAACGCCCGTTAGAAGGCTTTGTTTTCGCCCTTACTCCTTTTAACTTTACTGCAATTGCTGCTAATTTACCAGCATCGGCAGCTATGATGGGTAATGTTGTGGTTTGGAAACCAGCCGATACCCAAGTTTACGCAGCTAACCTTTTAATGGAAATTTTCCGTGAAGCAGGTGTGCCTGATGGCGTAATTAACTTGGTATATGCTGATGGACCTGAAACTGGGGAAGTGATTTTTAACCACCCTGATTTTGCAGGTATCCACTTTACAGGCTCAACAAAAGTTTTTCAGGAAATCTGGAAAACAATTGGAACAAACATCCACAAATACAAATCATATCCACGTATTGTTGGGGAAACCGGCGGTAAAGATTTTATCCTGGTTCACCCATCTGCACAAACAAAAGCAGCAAGTACAGCAATTGTTCGTGGTGCTTTCGAATACCAGGGACAAAAATGTTCAGCGGCTAGTCGTGTTTATATTGCAGAAAGCCTTTGGCCAGAAATTAAAGAGCAGATGTTAACTGATCTTGCCAGCTTTAAAATGGGCGGAACAGAAGATTTTGGCAACTTTATTAATGCCGTTATTGATGAGCGCTCTTTCGATAAATTAGCAAAATATATCGATCAGGCTAAAAAAGATAAAGGTGTAGAAATTATTGCTGGTGGTAACTATGATAAACGTAAAGGTTATTTCATCGAACCAACAGTTTTAGTAGTTGATGACCCGAAATATACAACCATGTGCGAAGAGTTGTTCGGCCCTGTTTTAACGGTTTATATTTACGCAGATAAAGACTTCGATCAGATTTTAGAAGTGATTGACACGACCTCGCCTTATGCACTAACTGGCGCTCTAATTGCACAAGATAGATATGCAATTGAAAAAGCAAGTCATGCGCTACGCAATTCGGCCGGTAACTTTTACATCAATGATAAGTGTACAGGCGCTGTTGTAGGCCAGCAGCCATTTGGCGGCGCAAGAGGCTCAGGTACAAATGATAAAGCAGGCTCAATGATCAATTTATTGCGTTGGGTCTCTCCTCGTACCATTAAAGAGGTTTTCGAATCGCCAACTGACTACCGTTACCCATTCTTAGCAGAAGATTAATAGCACAATATATATAAAGGCCAGACATCATTGTTTGGCCTTTTTTATGCAAATATAGTCCCCGTTTGTCACAAAGTGATTCCTATGGAACAACGAGGATACGGAGAAAAGCGATTATATCACTTAACTTATATTCCACATTAAAAATGTGACTCTCGTGCATCCTCGTTATAACGAGGACGATTGCATTGATTTTAAAAACATCAACATCTTTTCTAACCATGAACCACAAATTTTTATTATCCCTCATTATTGGCCTCGCCAGCTTTAACTTTTACGCCACAGCACAAAAGAAACCGAACGTAATTATCATCTATGCAGACGATTTGGGTTATGGCGACCTCAGTTGTTACGGCGCAAAAAAAATAAAAACCCCAAATATTGACGCATTGGCAAAGCAAGGGCTGCGGTTTACCAATGGTCACGCAACCGCATCTACCTGTACGCCTTCACGCTATTCCCTAATGACGGGAAGATATGCATGGCGTAAAAAAGGAACAGGTGTTTTGCCTGGCGATGCTGCATTGATTATCCCAACAGATAATAGTTCTCTGCCTTCAATTTTTCAGCAAGCTGGTTATAAAACAGGTCTTGTTGGCAAATGGCACTTAGGCTTGGGCAATGCAATAGAAAAAGACTGGAATAAAGATGTAAAGCCGGGGCCAAAAGAAGTAGGTTTTGATTATTCTTTTATTTTCCCGGCAACGGCCGATAGGGTTCCAACCGTTTTTATGGAAAATCAATTGGTTGTAGGTTTAGATCCTAAAGATCCGATTACAGTTGATTATAAAAATCCAGTTGGTGCCGATCCAACAGGGAAAGACCATCCAGAACTGTTAAAAATGCCTGCTGAAGCTAATCATGGGCATAACCAAACCATTGTAAACGGTATTGGTCGTATTGGTTATATGCAGGGAGGCAAACTTGCCCGCTGGACTGATGAGGAAATTCCGTTTACCTTTTTAACCAAAGCGAAGAATTTTATCGAAGACCATAAACAAGAGCCTTTTTTCCTGTACTATGCGTTAACAGAACCGCATGTACCACGTTTATCGGCCACCATGTTTAAGGGGAAAAGTGAATTGGGAAATCGCGGTGATGTAATTTTACAACTCGATTGGGCGGTTGGCGAAATAACAAAACAACTAAAATACCTGGGCCTTGATAAAAATACAATGATCATTTTCAGCAGCGATAATGGTCCTGTAATTATGGATGGCTACGAAGATCAAGGTTTCGAAAAATTAAACGGCCATACACCTGCTGGTAGTTTACGCGGAGGCAAATACAGCATTTTAGAAGGCGGCACACGCGAACCTTTTATTATTTCGTGGCCAGCAAAAATCAAACCTGGTATTTCTGGGGCCTTAGTATCGCAAATTGATTTTTTGGCCTCGTTTGCCAACTTTTTCAATGTAGAAAGCAAAAACGCCATTGACAGTAAAAATGTGTGGGATGCTTTTACCGGAAAAGACCAAAAAGGCCGTGATTTCTTTGTTGAACAGAGTAATCAACTTGCAATTATTAAAGATAACTGGAAATATATCAGGCCATCAAAAGGAGAAGCTTTTTATAAGCTTACCCACACCGATAGTGGAAACCTGCCTACAGTACAACTGTATAACTTAAATGATGATTTGGGTGAAAAGAACAACCTTGCACTAAAATATCCGGAAAAGGTGAAAGAATTGGAATCTTTATTAAGTAACGAAGAAGCGAAAACCAAATAAAACAGATCGGTTGATCGATTTCCCTCATCAACTCGATTATACAATACCATTTAAAGATGTAAAACCAATCTTCTTTTATGCTGTTCTATATAAATAGCTTAAAAGAAGATCATGGAAAACAAAAAAGATAACAACAAAAATCTGGGCAATAAAAATGCTGATAACGGCGCCGATAAAACAAATATGCCCGATCAGCAGGTGCCGCGCCACCGGAGCAACGATAACGAAAAGAAAAATAGTGTTGAAACTGAAGCGGGTAACCTCGGGAGAGATTTCGGAATGGGCGATTTTGGTTCGGAAGAAGCAAGAACAGATGCCGAAAAAGGTAATAAGGGAGAAGCAGGAAATATGCCCAATACCACAGAAAAATAAAAGCCCCCGATGTAAAATCGGGAGCTTTACCTAACAACTAAAAAATAGCACTTATTATGTGCTTTTATCCTACTTTAAACGCAGGGGCAACATCATCAAGACAAGTACAGGTTACTTTTAGATCTTTGATGATTCCTGTTTTTAAACTATAAACCCATGCATGTACTGCTAACTCCTGACCATTGGCCCAGGCGCTTTGTACAATTGATGTATTGGTTACATTTGCTGCGCCCTCAATGGCATTTAATTCAACTAAGCGGTCAAAACGCTGATCGGGATCTTTGATTGTCGCCATTTCACGTTCGTGCGTACGGTATACATCGCGGATATTTCTCAACCAGTTATCAATAATTCCAACCTGTTTATTGCCTAATGCAGCTTTCACGCCACCGCAGCCATAATGGCCACAAACAATTACATGTTTAACCTTTAATACATTAATAGAATAATCCAGTACTGAAAGTAAATTCATATCCGTATGCACTACCACATTGGCAATATTTCTGTGTACAAAAATATCGCCTGGTCTGGTGTTCGTGATCTGGTTTGCAGGCACACGGCTGTCAGAACAACCAATCCACAATACTGGTGGGCTCTGACCTTCAGACAGTTTATCAAAAAAGGCAGGATCACTATCAATTGTATCTTTAACCCAGTCCTTATTGCCTTGTAACAGGCTATCGTATGTTATATCCTTCGTATCTATTGTTTTTGCGCACATAATTATGATTTATTAATATCTTCTTCTACTGTTATATTTAATTTTGGTACTGTATAATGTTTTTGGATGTTCTCCAAAGTGACGATAATGCCCTTGGTATAGGCATTATGCTTGTAATTATAAATCGTTTCCAATACATCAGGATCGATATACCTGGCATTCGAACCATCAATAATTACATCTGTTTCTTTCGGAATATTCGTTAAAACTACCTGTATTGCTGCTTTGTTCAGAAAGGAAACCTCTTCGGCCAGTTTAATCCTGATGTGCTTTTTATCGCCTTCATTTGTAATTCTGTAAAAGAATGGGTTGCGCATATTGGTACGGAGTAAATAGAAAATAGAAACCAACATGCCAACGGCCACACCTTTTAGCAGATCGGTAAATAAAACTGCTAGCACCGTCACTACAAATGGCACAAACTGATCCCATCCTTTATGGTACATGTGTTTAAATAAACTAATACGGGTTAGTTTGTATCCTGTTACCAGAAGGATTGCGGCCAAACACGATAACGGAATCATGTTAATTACCCCAGGAATAAACAAAAGTGAGAGTAATAACCAACAACCATGAAAAATAGCCGACATTTTGGTTCTGGCACCAGCATTAACATTTGCCGAGCTACGAACAATTACCGATGTCATAGGTAAACCACCAACCATACCACTGGTGATGTTGCCTAAACCTTGGGCAATTAATTCTCTGTTTGTTGGGGATACACGTTTAATTGGATCTATTTTATCTACTGCCTCTATGCTTAATAATGTTTCTAAACTTGCTACAACAGCAATAGTTGCAGCTGTTATATAAACATTTTTATTAGCCAACTGAGAGAAATCGGGCATGGTAAACAGGCCTAAAAATTCGCCAAAACCACTTACCACTGGAATTTTCACCATCTGATCGGCACGTAGTGGATGATCTGTACCAGCAAAAAGTATAGTTCCAAGAACCCCAAGCGTTACTACCAACAATGGTGCAGGTACAACCGCTAATTTTGGAAATTTAGGCCAAATGATCAAAATAGCTATCGATAATAAACTGATAACCACTGCAGCCAAACTAAAATGGCTTACCGCTGCTGTAATCGCAGAAAAAGTATTTTCGTGATCTTGCTGAAAGAATCCTTCGTCGCCACTGAAATCGGTATCAACACCCAACGCATGTGGCAACTGTTTTAAAATCAAAATCAGTCCGATTGCTGCAAGCATCCCCTCAATTACACTTGAAGGAAAGTAATTACCAATAGTTCCGGCTTTAACCAGGCCTAAAATCATTTGAAATACCCCTGCCAGTACAACTGCAAGTAAAAAGGTTTGATAACTTCCCAAAGATGTTATGGCACCCAAAACAATAACGGTTAAACCCGCTGCGGGACCACTAACGCTCAACTGCGATCCACTGAAAGAGGCAACCACTACCCCTCCAATAATACCAGTGATTAAACCAGCAAATAACGGTGCACCTGAGGCTAGTGCAATACCCAAACACAATGGCAAAGCCACTAAAAACACTACAATACTTGCAGGTAAATCTTTCTTTAAATTCTTTTTAAGAATATATTTCTTCACATCCGAACCTGAAAAGGCCGGGTTAAACTTTTGCATAACGATATAATTATCTAGTAAATTTTAACGAATAAATCGCGGGGGAATCTTAAAAGCGACCAAGGAACAGCATAGTGTATAAATATTTAAACACAACATAGCCGTTCAAATTACTGATTGCACATAATAAGGTTACCCCAATAAAAAAGACTAGATAAAGTTAGGTGGGGGTGTTGGCACCGTAGGGTGATATGGATCTACATATCTTTTGAAATGTTCGATGAAACTGCTCTTCAGAAAGAAGTGACTTGAAGAGAATTCGTAAGAAAAGATAGGATGATTAAGTTCAACGAGTTTAAAATCGGTAAATTTTGCAGTGTCTTTGGCGGCATCCTTCCCGCCTTCATGCTCTAACTCGATTTGCATGATTACAGCGTTCATGATTTCCTTGTCAATACTCGTACAAAATACCGGCGCACCAGATATACCCATCTTCGCCATGAAGATGAACATGAATGAGGCAACGATTAAATACTTGTATTTCCTTAAAAACATCTAAAATCCTAATGTTGTTTTAATACTAACGGTTACAAAAATAAACGGATAATTGGTTTTTCAATGCTTTAAGCTGTAAAAAAAATGTAATATAACAAATAGGCAATAGCATTCGACATAAAAAGCTTACCGTTTAAAGATTTTGGAAACAATGGTTCCGTTATAAAATTAAATTAACCGGGCTCCAAAAGGATATCGCTCCAGCTTGGTTTAGTTAATAAATTTCCGTGCCCTCTGTGCTTCCGTGGCAGAAAAATTATTATGTGTAGTTAGATGTTACCATCTGACTAGCTAAAAATGGCATTCAAAGCCTGTTCCAAATAGCACAATTTTACCCATAGGTAGGCGAAAGGTTCAGTTTCTTGCACCGACCCAAGTGAAATAAACCCGATTGTCGGGAAGAGCTTCCGATCCTTCATCGGAACTCGTAACAAAAAGCGGGACCGAAAAAGCCAAAAGCGCAGAACCACTCGTTTTCTATTATAAAATGTTTTTTTTAGGAAATGAAGAGGCAGTATTCCATAGGTGCTGTAGCCCCGCCATTCGCTAATTCTAATGAAGGATCGGAACCGCTGCTGTCGGGTTTAGTTAGCAGCGGTTTGTTTTCCAACCACAGGCCTAAGTGAAATAAACCCGATTGTCGGGAAGAGCTTCCGATCCTTCATCGGAACTCGTACCAAAAAGCGGGACTGAAAAAGCCAAAAGCTCAGAACCGCTCATTTTCAATAATTATAAAACGTTTTTTCTTTTTAGGAAATGGAGGACTAGTATTTCATAGGTGCTGTAGCCCCGCCATTCGCTAATTCCAATGAAGAATCGGAACCGCTGCTGTCGGGTTTAGTTAACAGCGGTTTGTTTTCCAACCACAGGCCTAAGTGAAATAAACCCGATTGCCGGGACCTAATCTGTATAATCTTTAGACATTTTTGCATTTTATCGTCACCCTGAATTTATTTCAGGGTCTTAATAGGCAAAAAAATGTTGATCCCGAACATTCGGGACAGCATGACGATCGCGACCCTAGCCCGCCATCTGCTTTACTCAACATCGCCTGTTGGGCTGAGATAAAATAACACCCCGTTTACCTTGCATTACCGCTAGTAATTTTTAATTTTAAAATCTCATAGCGTTGCAATGGACAAAAAAATAGCATTACTTAAAGATAAGATCAACCAGGCAAACCTTGGCGGTGGACAGGCCCGAATCGACAGTCAGCATAAAAAAGGTAAACTTACAGCCCGAGAGCGCATTCATTTTTTAATGGATGAAGGGAGCTTCGAAGAAATTGGCATGATGGTTACGCACCGGAGTACTGACTTTGGCATGGAACGCGAAAAATATCTTGGCGATGGTGTCGTAACGGGCTATGGAACAATTAATGGCAGGTTAACTTATGTATTCTCTCAGGATTTCACGGTGTTTGGCGGTTCACTCTCCGAAACCCATGCAGAGAAAATTTGCAAGCTTATGGATATGGCCATGAAAAATGGTGCACCACTGATCGGTTTAAATGATAGTGGCGGTGCCCGCATTCAGGAAGGGGTTGTTTCTTTGGGCGGCTATGCCGATATCTTTTATAAAAATGTACAGGCTTCGGGCGTTATTCCGCAGTTATCGGCCATTATGGGTCCATGTGCAGGTGGAGCTGTTTATTCGCCAGCCATTACCGATTTTATTTTAATGGTAGAAAATACTTCTTATATGTTTGTTACGGGCCCAAATGTGGTTAAAACGGTAACGCACGAAGAAGTAACCTCAGAAGAATTAGGAGGCGCCAGCACACATGCTACAAAATCGGGCGTTACCCATTTTGCATGCGCCAATGAAATTGAAGCCATTAACCATGTAAAGAAACTATTGAGCTATATGCCGCAAAATTGTGAGGAAATAGCCGATCATTTACCTTACGAAACAGCTGATGAAAGCCGACCGGAATTAAATACTTTTATGCCGGAAAATGCTTCCCAGCCTTATGATATACGGGAAGTGATTTCTGCCGTGGCCGATGCTGACAGCTTTTTAGAGGTGCATGCGGCTTATGCTGAAAATATTGTGGTAGGCTTTGCCCGCCTTGCAGGAAGAAGTATTGGCGTTGTAGCCAATCAGCCCGCTTATTTGGCAGGTGTTTTAGATAGCAACTCTTCTACTAAAGCAGCACGTTTTGTCCGCTTTTGCGATTGCTTTAATATTCCATTATTGGTATTTGAAGATGTACCGGGGTTTTTACCAGGTACAGATCAGGAGTGGAATGGCATTATCACCAATGGTGCAAAATTATTATACGCTTTTAGCGAGGCTACGGTACCACGCATTACTGTAATTACCAGAAAAGCTTATGGAGGTGCTTATGATGTGATGAACAGCAAACATATTGGTGCAGATATGAACTACGCCTGGCCAAGTGCAGAAATCGCTGTAATGGGTGCTAAAGGTGCCGCAGAAATTATTTTTAAAAGAGAAATTACCTTAGCAGAAAACCCTGAAGAAAAGTGGCTGGAGAAAGAAAAATTATATTCAGATATCTTTGCCAACCCTTATCGTGCGGCAGAACGAGGCTTTGTTGATGAGGTGATTGAACCAGCCCAAACCCGTACAAAGTTGATAAAAGCCTTTAAGATGTTGGAAAATAAGGCGGTGAATAATCCAAGAAAGAAACATGGAAATATACCTTTGTAGAAAATAATCCCCGGTCATTGGTCTATAGTTAGGTTTGTATCAATCCAGACCATTAAGACTCATGACTAAAGACTTCCGACTTAAGACTAAATGCAGATTACTCAGAAATTATCACGCGTCGATATCCTCCTCATGGCTTTTTGCACAGGCCTGATTGTTGCAAATATTTATTATTGCCAACCACTGGTGATTTTAATTGCGAAAGATTTTAACCTCACCGAAACCGATGCCGGACGGATTACCTACCTCACGCAGATCGGTTACGCTTTAGGGCTTTTCCTTTTAGTACCGCTGGGCGATATGTTTGAGCGCAAAAAACAGATCCTTATAATTACCGGACTGGCAATCTTCGCCTTACTGGTTGCCGCGGTTTCACATACCTTTTTTGTATTGGAAGTTGCCTCAGTTTTAATTGGCACCTGCTCTATTGTACCCCAATTGATTTTGCCCTTAGCAGCTAATTTAAGTACCGATGAAAATCGTGGGGCCAATATTGGGATGATTATGAGTGGTTTGCTGGTTGGAATTTTAGCCTCGCGGGCGGTAAGTGGCAGTATTGGCTTTTGGTTAGGCTGGAGAGCCGTTTATTATATTGCGGCCGGAATTTGCGGCCTGCTTATTCTTTTAATGGCCAAACGTTTTCCACAAAGTTATCCTGCTTTTAAAGGCACCTACAAAGAACTCATGCGTTCGATGTTCAGTTATATCAAAACCCAACCTGCCTTAAGGGAGACTTCAATTATTAACTTCCTGGCTTTCGCCATTATTAGTGCATTTTGGACTACCATGGTATTGTTTCTGGCTAACCCACCCTTTAATTTCCAAACCTTGCAGATTGGATTATTTGGAATTGCTGGCGCCGCAGGCGCATTGGCAGCACCATTGGTTGGAAAGTTAAGCGATGGCAACAATCCTCGCAAAAACTTAATGATTGGTTTTATATTACAAATCGTAAGTATCGTCTTGTTTTATTTTACTGGCAGCCATTTGTACCTATTTGTAATTGGCATTGTACTTATAGACATCGGTCAGCAAGCCATACACGTAACCAACCAGACCCGAATTTACACCTTAATACCAGAGGCCAGAAACAGACTGAACACTATTTTTATGTCGGTTAGTTTTATTGGTGCCAGTTGCGGCTCGGCTTTGGGTTTGTGGCTTTGGGACCAAGGCGGATGGGCATTATTCTGTTATGGAATGACGGGTATAATTGTCCTAAATATCTTAATTTATCAGTTTTACGGAAGAAAAAACAAATAACTAATCCATAAAAATTTTATGAAATCTAAAAACGCAATCAAAACATTTTCGGCCTTACTTATTTGCCTGGCCATTTTCGGTAAAGCAAAGGCTCAAGACAGCACAAAAGTAGAACAGCCAACAGAAGTAAAATCATTAAATAAAATAAGGCTGAACCTCTTGTCTTTGCATTATGAAAGAGAACAAAAGATAGGAAAACTAACTACAGCCTACGTAGGTGTGGGTGTAGCAGGAACCTTTTTGTTAGAATATAGTTACAATTATAAAAGTGGAAGTGACACTAAAACCTATTTTGATCTTTCACCAAACATGTATGCCGGAATCAGGAAATATTACAATTTTGAAAACAGAATAAAAAAAGGAAAAAAAACCATTAATAACGCAGCTAATTATTTTGGTCTCGATGTAGCTACATATTTTTCTCCCTTGCTTAAAGAAGGCAACATCAATCAATATAATGTGATAGATTTTGAAATCGGAATCACCCCTCAATGGGGCATCCAACGCAGTATTGGCAAAAAAACAAATTTTGAGCTCTCATTAGGTCCAACTATACGCATCAATAAATATCAAACTTATTTTGGCGTTGATGGTAGAATAGGCTTTAGCTTTTTATTATAACTATGGTTCAAATTGAGCAAATATTCCCTTCTCTAACCTGGCGGATCAGGCATGAGGCCATGTATCCAGAATTACCTTTTGATAGTGTAAAGCTTCCCGATGATTTTGACGGCATCCATTTTGGATTATACCTTGATCATAAGTTAACGGGAGTGGTTTCTTTATTCCATGATGGGGATATTTATCAGTTCCGTAAACTTGCCGTTCTGCCCGATACTCAAAAAGCAGGTTATGGCTCACAACTAATGGCCTATATCCTTGATTTTTGTAAAATTCAAAAAGCAACAAAACTATGGTGCAACGCACGTGTAAATGCTAAGGAATTTTATTTTAAATTTGGCTTCCATGAAACAGATAAAACCTTTTTTAAAGATGGTTACGATTTTGTGGTAATGGAAAAAGAACTTTAAGTTACCAACCGTCATGCTGAATTTAGTTCAGCATCTCATTAATCAGATCCCGAATCAAGTTCAGGATGACGAATAATTATAGAATAATATTATGGCTAAGAAAAAAGACGACGAAAAGAAAAAACATGTTGCTGTGGTAACTAAAAAATCGCTACAGTTTCTTGAAGAATACATCAATAACCCTGCTCCTACCGGTTACGAATGGGAAGGGCAAAAACTTTGGTTAAACTATTTAAAACCATATATCGATGAACATTTTATCGATAATTATGGTACCGCTGTAGGTGTTATTAACCCTAAAGCTGCTTTTAAAGTAGTTATAGAAGCACATGCGGATGAAATTTCCTGGTACGTAAATTACATCACCGCAGATGGTTTAATTTATGTAATCCGCAATGGTGGTTCAGATCATCAGATTGCGCCATCAAAACGGGTAAATATTCATACTGAAAAGGGATTGGTTAAAGCGGTGTTCGGTTGGCCAGCAATCCACACCCGACATGGCGAAAAAGAACAGGCACCAGAATTAAAAAATATCTTTTTAGACTGTGGTTGCACTACAAAAGAAGAAGTAGAAAAATTGGGCATCCACGTAGGCTGTGTAATTACCTACGAAGATGAGTTTATGGTTTTGAATGACCGCTATTATGTGGGCCGTGCCTTAGATAACCGTGTGGGCGGCTTTATGATTGCCGAAGTAGCACGTTTATTAAAAGAGAACAAGAAGAAACTTCCTTTCGGTTTATATATTGTAAACTCTGTACAGGAAGAGATTGGTTTACGCGGTGCCGAGATGATTGCCCAGCGCATTAAACCCAATGTGGCCATTATTACCGATGTAACACATGATACCACTACGCCAATGATTAACAAAAACATTCAAGGCGATTTATCAGCGGGTAAAGGCCCTGTGGTTTCGTATGCGCCAGCTGTTCAAACCAATTTAAATAAATTATTAATTAAAACCGCTGAGAAAAACCATATTCCTTTCCAGCGTCAGGCATCTTCGCGTTCTACCGGAACCGATACCGATGCTTTTGCCTATTCGAATGGCGGCGTACCATCAGCATTAATTTCGCTGCCGTTACGCTATATGCATACTACCGTAGAAATGGTACACAAAGAGGATGTTGACAATGTAATCAGCTTGATTTATGAAAGCTTATTGAACATTACCGACGGTCAGGATTTCAGAGAGTTTAAATAATGGAAAAAGTAAATCACCAAAAAATCATCATCAGTACCTTGCTAAAGGTTTTGCTAATGATTGTTATTATTTTCATTCTTAACTCCTGGCCAAACATTAAACAGAGTTTTAGTGGTAATGTGCCAGCATTTAGTTATTGGCTTGATCATAGTTTCAAAATAAGTAATATCATCCTCATCTTAGGGTTTGGTGGTTATTTCTATTATAAAGATTTGAGCGATCAAAAAGAACTGATAGAAAAGTCAAAAAACACCAATCAGCATTAATCAATTCCCAAATAAGTCAAGTTTTAAAGCTTGACTTATTTTTTGCCTGCTCGGGCAACTACGCTAAACCATCCTACCTCTTGCTTCCCATTTATTTAAACCCCTGAGCATTACGTTTATTTTTATTAATACTCAAAATATTTTTACATTGTTTATGTAATTTCCTCAAATAGTTTATCCTTTATTTATGAGTACAAATAAGAAAAATATTGATCTATCCATTATTTGCGATGATCATTGGGATGTGGTGTTCGACCACCTAGGCCTTGGTTTTTGGGAATTAAGTATAGCAACAGGCATACTCCGTTCAACCCGGTCATTTAAGAAAAACCTAGGTTGCCCAACAGATCAGGTTTTAAGTTATGAAAAAGTTTTAGGTTTAATTCTACCAGAAGACCTTGACCACGTTCAGGATGAAATTGAACTTACGGTTTCGGGAGAAAAAAACAGTTACCACACGGTACACAGAATTTGTCGGCCTGATGGAGAAATTAGATGGATTAAAGCTGACGGAATACTATCTCAACAGGACGGCGAATGCTTAAAATTAATAGGAACACTTTTAGATGTAACCGATTTAAAGAATAAGCCGTAATAATATTAAACCTCGCTTAGTTCAATCCATACCGGCCCGTGATCGCTTGTTTTTTCCCAGCCCCTAACTTGTTTATCTACTCCCGCAGATTTTAAGCGATCACTAACTTGAGGACTTAGTAAAAAATGATCAATTCTTAATCCCGCATCTCTACCGTATGCATTTCTGAAATAATCCCAAAAGGTATATATCGTTTCGGTAGGGTATAATTTTCTGATCGCATCTGTCCAGCCTTGCGCCATTAAATTTTGAAATGCCAAACGGGTTTCAGGACGGAATAAAGCATCATCAACCCAACGTTCTGGCTTATATGCATCAAGCTCCGTAGGTATTACGTTATAATCGCCACATAAAACTACTGGTAAATTATATTCTAACAGTTTTGCCGCATGGGCTGTAAAACGCTCAAACCATCGCAATTTATATTCGAATTTTGGCCCTGGTGCTGGATTTCCGTTCGGGAGATAAAGACAACCAATTATAACATTATTCACCATTGCCTCGATGTATCGGCTGTGCAAGTCTTCAGGATCGCCATCCAAATTTCGTTTTAGCTCTTTTATTTCCAGGTTTCGAGCCAATATAGCAACGCCATTCCAACTTTTTTGACCATGCCAAATGGCATTATAACCAGCATCTTTAATAGCCTGCTCCGGAAATTTTTCTTGGGGAGCCTTTAATTCCTGTAGACAAACCACATCAGGTTGGGTTTCTTCCAGCCAACGTAACAGCACAGGTAAGCGCCCATTTATTCCATTTACATTATAAGTTGCTATTTTCATCTGTAATATATGTTTTAATGGTGATGAAGCAAATCATGATTAATCTCAAAGATGGCTTTGAAAATCATGATAATTTCATTTTATAAATCTCTGCAATAAAACTCAAAAATGAAACTAAGTATTTCAGATAGTAAAACTAAGCGTGGCTTCACATCCTTGTAACAGGTAGTCTTTAACTATTTACACTACTTTTTAAAACTAATAATAAACTAAAATGTTTAATTTTGAGGATTCATTCATGTTTGAGCGCATGTTTGAGTTTAGATATAGGGATAGGCTGTTTAGTCTATCCCTTTTTTGCTCAAATAACCTTTAGTTTTTATCCAACAATGTTTTTACTTTCTGTTGGAGATCCATAATATCAAAAGGTTTTTCAATGATGGCAGTTGGTGAGCAGCCTAAATTATCCATGTTTAAAGCCGAAAGCAATATAATGGGCAAATGAGCTGTTTTAGGATTGTGTTTTAATTTATTGCAAATATCCCGTCCATCATGTTTACCAATACGAATATCCAATAAAATGATATCTGGTAGAAAATCAGCGATTGCTTCTTCCAAATTATCAACACTTAAAACGCTTTTAATCAGGTAATGCTCTTCCTCAAAAATTAAATTTATAATGTCGTGGATGTTCTCATCATCATCAACTATGAAGATTTTCTTAACTAGCAAGTTGCTCATATGCAACAAATCTAGTTTAAGTTAATTAGCCCACATGACGTATTTATACCTGAATTTACCTAATAAATGATGAGGATATTAGGCAGCCAAACCAGATTTATAATTTTTAAGCATCTTTTTAAGAAGCCCTCTTGCTACATGTATTTTGGTTTTTACAGTACCCAGTGGGATATCGAGCTCAGCTGCAATTTCATGATATTTATAACCTTCAAAATAACGGCAAAAACAAAAACGGCAATCTTCTGGCAAGGCATTTAATGATTTCTGGATGTCCTCCATCATAAACTTTGCCGCACCACCATTCAATGATGCACTTGGGACCAGTTGGACGGAAGTTAAATCCTCTTCTTGCTGGATCATTTCATTTTTCCGTTTTACCTTATAATAATGATTAAGAAAGGTATTTTTTAGAATTGTAAAAAGCCACGCACGCACGTTACTTCCCATTTCAAACTTAGCCGAAAACCTGAACGCCTTCATAAAGGTGTCTTGAACTAAATCAGCTGCATCGTCTTCATCACGTGTATACGCTAATGCACGATCAAAAAGTGGTTGTCTGTATTGGTATATGTCACAATTGAAATTTAATGTTTCCATGATTCGTTTTTAGGTCTGATGTAGATATTCAACAAATAGCATCATGCAATGTTATTTGTAGAAATACGCGATTTTTTACGGTTTATTTAAAACATGAAAAAATCGCCCTAAAACAATCAAAAATACTAGGCTACATAACCATTTCTCATAGCAAAACGAACTAAAGAAGCGGAGTTTTTTGTGCCGGTTTTGCTGATTAAAGCTTCTCTCTGGCTCTCTACTGTCCGCCTGCTTAAGTACAATTTGTCCGCTATTTCTTGGTTGGTTAACCCATCCGCAATGAGTTTTAATACATTAATTTCGCGTTCAGAAAAGTTGATTTCAGTATGCATTTTTTGCGAAAGCATATTTAACTGGGTATTAAAACGCTCTAAAATGGAGATGCATAAATTAGAGGAAAGGTACCGTTTTCCTTTCATTACATGCTTTAGGCAAAACAGCAATTCATCTTCTTCGATATCTTTTGACAGGTAAGCAAAAGCGCCTGATGTAAAGGCATTTGACGCGTACTTTTCATCATCTAAAATAGACAAAACAACCACTTTTATGTCGTATCCACGCTCCTTAATGGTACTGGCTAAACCTATTCCATCGAGCCCAGGCATTACAATATCTGATAAAATGATATCAGCTTTTATTCCCTTTTCCAAAAGCTCCAAAACCGCTAAACCGTCTGATACTTCTGCAACAACCTTGATGCCTTCGTGTTTTTCTATAAGTGCTTTAAGTGAGGCTCGGATAATATGATGATCATCCGCAAGAATAATGTTAATCATAACTCAAATATAACTTACACTGTTTTAAAATTAAAAAAGGCTACTTAGGTAGCTCAATATAGAAGGTGGTTCCGATACCAATTTTGCTTTTAAACCAGATTTTCCCCTGGTGCAACTCAACAATTGCTTTGATTATTCCCATACCAAATCCTCCAGATTCTTCACCTTTCAAACCTGGCCTTAAAGTTTCGGGCAAGTGATCAAAAAGCCCGGCCTGCAACTCATCTGGAATTCCAACCCCATTATCGGCTACAGTAATTAAAACAGTACTTTCATATTCCTCGGCATGTAAGGTAATATTCCCATAATCGGCAGTAAATTTTATAGAATTTGAGATTAGATTATTGATCACCTGCATAAATTTCATGCTATCCAGGTGCAGGTAAATCTGTTCGGCAGAACTTGTGAATTTAATATTCTTCATTTTGCCTAGTTTCGATCGTTTGTAAAAACGAACAACATCCCTAAGTTCCCAGACCAAATCGGCCCGCTCCTTGCCAATTTCTATTACCGATGATTTTAAAAACTCCCGGTTAATCATGCTCCGTACCAAAAGCAGGTTACGCTCACACATATCCAGAATAAAAGCTAGTGAGTTTATCATCTGCTCATCGCCTGTTTGGGCAACACCATTTTTCATAGACGAAGCAGTTAATTTCATCATGGCCAACGGTTCCTTTAAATCGTGTGCCAATACTTCCAAGGTTATATTTTTTCGGGCGTTTATTTGTTCAATATGGATTTTATTGTGGCGCATTATCGTGGTATCTTCTACTGTACCTACTAAACGCTTTACTTCCTCATCGGCAACGGCAGACACAATTACCCGCACATATTTTTCTCTACCGGCAAATATTAACCGGAATTCATATTTTTTCTCCGTACCTTCTTCCAGGCATTCTTTGTAACAGGACATTACATGTGCAACATCTTCAGGGTGTACCCGCGCTAAAAGTAGTTGAGGATTAGCCGCAATTTCATCAAGGCCGAGTTCCCAAATTCTACTTATCGATTTATTGAGGTATGAAAAATTTTTTGCCGTATAATCGAAAATGAAATACCCGTCAACAGAGCGGTCGCCCAGGTTACAAAAAAGCTCTTTATTTAATTCGACCATGATTGAATGTTTGATAATTTGCCACTAAACGATATAATTATATCATCGGCAGCAACCACATCACAAACATCACACACCTTAAAAAGTTTTAATCAAAAAACGCGTACAATACTTCATATAGAAACAAGCGGCTAAAACCCTTATGACCGGGAAAGAAGATGAATATTTAAGCTATAGAGCAGAAGTTAGCCTAATCTAAGTTTCTCTTTAGCCACACATTTTATTCATTTTCAGGTTATCCACTAGCCTTTTATAATTCGCATGGCAGAAGAAACTGACCACAGCAAATGACTCCCTAATATTTAATTTCATTCAAGTAAACCATTATTTGCATTTTGTAATGTATAAATCTCGGAGTTTAAACAGGCTTTGTTCGGGTAACATTGTCACAACTCCGTCTTAAGTCCGAACCAACTCCGAACCAAACCCGTCTCAACAGTTAATTTTTCCATAAGTTTTTTACCAGTTCTTGATGTAGATTACGCTTGATCCGTTTTTATAGATATTAACATTTTCCACACAGTGTGCAAAATTATTTTGCGGATCAAAACCAACTATTGCCTAAATTGTTAAGCATAAAAGAAAGATAAAAAAGTCCTGTGAGCGGGAGATCCGCGGAGGGCAGGCACACCATAGAGAAGACACTATTCTTCTTACCAATAGCCATCGCACAGGTGGCTATTTTTATGATGTAGTGACTATTTTAAAATCACCTTTTTGCCTGTTTGAGCTGATTTTTTAGCGGCCGCTAAAATTTTGACCACAATTAAATTATTCGGCAGCGATGATAAGTCATTTGCTGGATTAATTTCTCCTTTTAAAACTGCAGACAGATAACTTAAATGGTTTGAATAAATTGGCTTCGATGTCTTAGCTTGATAAATTTTATAATCATCCTTCCCATTATTCTTTAGCCTTAACGTTTTATCATTAACGGCCTGCATGTATCCATTTGCACCAAATACTTCCATATCTTTTATACTAAAGGGCCAATTCCACGATGCTTCGATAATTCCAGTAGCCGATGGGTACTCCAATAAAATTGTTGCATCGTCATCAACATTCGGATAAACATCTTTTTTAATCTGATGGGTAATTGCACTAACCGAAATTGGGGCTTTTCCATCCATTAACCAGGTCATTAAATTAGCACCATAACAGCCAAAATCGACCAATGCGCCTGCCCCGTTCTGATTGGGATCGGTTAACCAGCTTAAAAACTCAGCACTCACTCCAATTTCTTTTGGTCCCTGATGGCCATCGTGCACGATTATTTTACGTAAGGCACCAATGGTATTGGATTCCTTTACTTCCTTGTAAAGCTCCTGATTACTCGAATACCAGGTAGTTTCGTAATTGGTGAGTACATGTACTTTATACTGTACTGCTAGTTCAGCCATTCTTTCTGCCTGCTTAACTGTTATCGCCAATGGTTTTTCTACCATTACCGATATGCCGAGGGGAGCGGCAGCTTCTACTACAGCCAAATGTTCGCTTATGGCATTGTATGCCAAAACAACATCAGGTTTCTTTTTCTTTAATAAATCAGTAAGGTTATTATAAAATAAGCTATCGGGAATTTTATAGCGGTTTTTAAACCTTTTAACAAGCCCAGGATTACTTTCGGCAATACCAATAATGTTCACTTCAGCTTTTTGGTAGCTGTTCATGATGAGATAAACGTGATCGTGAGTTAGTCCTGCTATTGCCACATTTAATTTTTGCTGTGCTTTAACAGTGCAAGAAAGAAGTAAAAAGCAAAGAATAAAGGTATTGGCCCTAAAAAAACACCTCATCAGATAAGTAGTCATCATACGCTCATTTCTAAATTTGATGGTTACCAAATTAGAAAATTTAAAAAGCTCTTGATGCTAATACCTAAAAATATTACAATGTTGAAGATAGGAAAACGAAGTGGCAGGATTAACATATAAATAAAAAGAAAAATCTAACGGGATGACTTAGCTTATTCTATTAGTTAAAACCTTAGTTTTATTGATATAAAAATGTATCAGATCTTTTATTTCTAAGTGGGAATTCCTTATTAATTGGCTCCAACTCTTGCTGCTCTTCTGGAATTAACAGGTCGTTGTATTTTTCTAGCAGATGAATATATTTATTCATCCAGAAATACACAGAATTATTATCCGAACCGATTTGTTTACCGGGATCTGCTGTTTGATTGATGGATTCCGGGGTGTACTTGGGGAAAGCTTCTGGAAATGCCGAAGAAAGATCCTGACCTAATAACTTGCCTACCTGCCAAATTACTTCATGCCCAATTCTGTCTTGACCAAACCAGTTGTAAATTGTTCTGCGGCTTACATTAAGTTTCCTTGAAAGCTCACTGATGCCCATGCGATCTCTGCGCACTAAGCGTTCAAGAATTTCTCCTTGTTTTTGTTGTTGTTGTGTTGTCATTGAGATAATTAATTTTTAAAAAATGAAAAAAATAATTAAATCAGCTATCGGGGACGATTGACAATTCAAATGTAAGAATAAGTGTATAAGGTTGTATAAAAGGTGTTGATTTTTTGACATATGTCAAACCCCATCAGCGAATTACTGTGAAATACGCCTAAAATGAGCGGTTTTTAACTTACTTTTTTCAAGAAATAACGTATTACTTTAAATACAATCACTACAGAAATTGAAATTATTTGACTAAACCTTTATATTCATCATAAAAAGATATGGCACAGAATAAAACTACAGAAAACGATTTAAGCGTTCCAGACTTTTTAAATACCATTCCCGACGAAAATAAAAGAGCAGATTGTTTTAACCTGTCGGATATTCTAAATTTAACCACAGGTTTTAAAGCTAAAATGTGGGGAAATGCCATTGTTGGTTTTGGAAGTTACCATTATAAATATGAAAGCGGCCGGGAAGGCGATGCACCATTAGTAGGATTTTCGCCAAGAAAAAACGCCATAGTTTTATATCTATCTTCTCAATTTAAAAATCGTGAAGAATTGCTTTCCAAATTCGGTAAATATAAAACAGCTAAAGCCTGTATCTACTTTAAAAAAATGAGCGATATCCATATCGAAGTTTTAAAAGAAATGATTGTCAACGCTGTAGCCCACACAAGTAGCTTGTATCCTTAATCTTAATTTATTTCGCTACGGAAACACAAAAAGCACGGAGCAGTTCCTACATTTTTTTATCTTGCTATCTTAAATTTTCGGTTTCTTCTAGCAAAAATACTGGTATGGTTTGTCAGTCTGAGGGATAATTTATTTATAAAAATCAATATGAGTGACGTACAATTGTTCTTTCTTGGCCTACGGCGCAGTCTTGCCTCGGCTCGCCGCCGCCGAAGGGCTCTTTCTTTTTGGCATCAAAAAGAAACAAAAAATGCCGGCTGAAAATTTTTCTCTTGAAGGCAGTTGTGCGGCTAGAACAGTGCAGCCCGAAAAATTTGTAAGGCCGGGTTTAAGTAGAACGGAGATACCGTGCTATGGCCTAGCTGGATGGAAACGCAAAATCGATTAAAATACTGATTAATAGTGATTTGTAGAATAACGTCAATGGTAGCGGAGTCGAAGACTAAAACATGTAATATCTTAAGCTCAATCTACATTTTAGTAGCATTGACACCAATTTATTATTCTTAAAGTAGAAACGTTATTGCATTAGTAAATTAAAGGCACTAAGAAGAGCCATCTATTAAAAAGATTCGTCATTGTATCCGATAGTTACCGGATCAGAATGATAGAAGAAAGCATCCACATCATGATGTAAATAAGAAGTTACGCGATAATAAATTAAATTTTGCAATATTTGATTATTCCTTATTTCGAACAAACTAACTGGAAATGATAAAAAAACTACACCTCTATTTATTGATAGCGGGCGCGTGTGTTTCGCTTAATTCGGCCGCACAAGATGCAGTAAGCTACCAAACACCCCCAAAAGAAATTGCCGATTTATTACTTGCCAAACCAACACCTGGTGTAAGTATTGATGGCAAAGCAGAATGGATCTTGTTTAGCGAGCGCAACTCCTATCCTTCGGTCGAAGAACTGGCCTTGCCCGAATACAGAATTGCAGGCTTAAGGCTAAACCCAAATAATTACTCACCCAGCAGACAAACCTACATCAACAATTTTAGCTTAAAAAATATCAAATCCAACCAAACGTTTCAGGTTTCAGGATTGCCAACTCCATTGTACGCTAGCAACATTAGTTGGAACCCATCAGAAAATAAAATTGCCTTTACCCACACTACTCAAAAAGGAGTAGATCTTTATATTATTGATCTGGCTACAAAAAAAGCAGTCAAAACCAATAAGGCTTTTTTAAATGTGGTTTTAGGTAGTGGCCTTACCTGGTTAAATGATAACACCATTATCTACCGCACGGTAACTAAACCTGCAAGTGCTGCACCTACAAAACCGTTGATGCCCAAAGGGCCAACAATTCAGCAAAATTTAGGTAAAGCTGCACCAAGCGCCACTTTTCAGGATTTAATTAAATCACCTTTTGATGAACAATTGTTTGAGTTTTTCGCAACCTCGCAATTGGTAAAAAACACAGCCGGTGTAGAAACAGCCATTGGTAAACCAGCTATTTATGGTTCTACAAGTTTATCGCCTGATAAAAATTACATGATGATCGAAACCATACGCAAACCTTTTTCTTATTTGGTTACTGCAAACGGTTTTCCATCAACAGTAACCATTACCGATTTAACCGGTAAAACCATTAAAGTTATTGCCGAACTGCCTTCGTCAGAGGGTACTCCATCTGGTTACGACAATACGCAAAATGTACCGCGTGGTTTCGATTGGAGGGATGATGAACCTGCTACACTGGTTTGGAGCAAGCCATTGGATAGTGGTTTAATTAAACAAAGATGTTCCCTTTCATGATGCAGTTTATGCGCTAAGTGCACCTTTTACTGGCACAGAAAAAGAATTATTTAAAACCCAGACCCGTTACCGTGGCGTACAATGGGGTGATGCTAACCTTGCCTTAATTATGGAAGGTTTACGTAGCAAACAAACCAATAAAGTGAGCCGTTATAACCCTACAACAGGCGAAGTACAAGAATTGTACAGCCGTAACCAAACAGATGCCTATGGCAACCCAGGTGCTCCGGTTACGACGAAAAACAAATATGGCCGACAGGTAATTAAAACGGTTGACAATGGCACCAAACTGTTAATGAACAATATAGTGGGTTCGTCAGAAAAAGGAGACTTACCTTTTTTAGCCAAATTCGACTTAGCCACTAAAAAGAATGAAATTATCTGGCGCAGCGCCGAAGGAACCTTCGAATATGTAAGCGATGTAATAAATCCTGATAAACTGGTTTTGCTTACACGTAAAGAGAGTCAGAAGTTAGTACCTAACTACTTTATTAAAAACCTGATACTTCGCATCGCCGATCAACCAATTACTAATTTCACTAATCCATATCCGTCTTTAGAGGGCATTACCAAACAGAAAATTTCTTACAAACGTGCCGATGGCGTAGATTTAACGGGCGACCTGTATTTACCTAAAGGTTACAACAAAGACAAAGATGGTCCATTACCTTCATTAATTTGGGCTTACCCACGCGAGTTTAACTCTGCAGCAGATGCCGCACAGATCCGTGGATCGAAAGATAAATTTACTACAATAAGCTGGGCCTCTCCTATTTTCTGGGTAACCCGTGGTTATGCGGTATTAGATAACGCAGAAATGCCAATTGTTGCTAAAGATGGTAAAAAACCTAACGATACTTTTGTAGATCAATTACAGTTAAATGCTGAAGCAGCTATAAATAAGCTAGCGGACTTAGGTGTTGGCGATAAAAAACGTATGGCCGTTGGAGGGCATAGTTATGGCGCATTTATGACCGCAAACTTATTGGCTCATACTAATCTTTTTGCCGCAGGTATTGCCCGTAGCGGAGCTTATAACCGTACACTTACGCCCTTTGGTTTCCAAAACGAAGAGCGTACCTATTGGCAGGCGCCTCAGTTGTATTACGAAATGAGCCCGTTTAGTTATGCCGATAAAATTAAAACCCCTATATTGTTAATCCACGGTGACTCTGACGATAACCCGGGCACTTTCCCTATTAATAGCGAACGTTTGTTCAATGCGATTAAAGGTGCTGGTGGTACAACCCGTTTTGTGTTTTTACCTTATGAAGCACACAGCTACCGCGGCAAAGAAAACTTACTTCACATGCTTTGGGAGCAAGACCAATGGTTAGAAAAATATGTAAAAAACAAAAAATAAATCTCTCTCTACCTTTATCGATCAAAGTGCCTCAATTGGGGCACTTTTTTTGTTTAACAGCCTTTGCTGGCTGACAGATATTCCAATCTGATACGATTAAGTAGAGATTAGTTCAATCACTTAATTTCTGCCTTATAATTATGTTTACACTAAGTTACTCGTGGTGTTAGATATTGCTATCTGACACTGCAAACAAACTTTAATTCAATCACTTAGTTTCTCCTTTTGGTAATTATCTATATGCTAAGTTTATTAATCAGTCAGATGGTAACATCTGACAGCACATAAAAGATACCGAACGACAATTTAATACTTTCCGTGTTAATATTTTAGAGAGTTAATTTTTATTTATCAATCAGTCAGATGGTAACATCTGACAGCACACATATGGTTAATATTTTTATGATCTGGAGCGCAATGACAGCAACATTAGGTCGGGTTCCATCCTGCTGTCCGCTACAATCCTTTTGGATATCCGTGCCGATTAATAACCCATCCTTAACCAAAAGGGATTTCGCTGCCATCAGGGCTATTTAACCTGGGATAGAAGGTGTAAACTGTTGATAGGATATACTCAGCGGAAATCAGCGTAATCTGCGGGAACAAAACCTTAATTTTCTCCACTTAATTATAAGGTATTTCAAACGATAAAAAAACTGCCCTACTAAGTGGTAGTGACAATTCCCATTGAAATACACCATTATAAAACCTACATTTATACAATAAAATTGAACATTACTTCTACTTAATTGTTAAAGCCATTATGGACTACATAGACTATTATAAAATCCTCGATTTAAAAAAAGATGCAACAACGGAGGATATTAAAAAAGCTTATAGAAAATTAGCCCGAAAGCACCACCCCGACCTTAATCCCAACAATGAGGAAGCCAATAAAAAATTTCAGCAAATAAATGAGGCAAACGAAGTTTTAAGTGATCCGGAAAAGCGGAAGAAATATGACAAGTATGGTAAAGATTGGCAACATGCCGATCAGTTAGATGCCCAGCAACAGCAGCAAAGGCAATACCAGTCGCAAGGTGGAGGATATGGCGGTAATAGCTATTCAGGAGGATTTGGAGGCGAAGATTTTTCTGATTTCTTTTCGTCGATGTTTGGCGGCGGCGGGGGCAGAAGCAGTAGAAATTCCCCTTTTAAAGGCCAGGATTACAATGCCGATTTGGAATTAAATCTAATCGATGCTTATACAACACACAAACAAACCTTAACCGTAAACGGCAAACAAGTACGCATTACCATTCCGGCGGGTGTAGAAAATGGACAGAAAATTAAACTACCAGGTTATGGCGCACCAGGTGTTAACAATGGCCCTCCGGGA
Organism: Flavobacterium sp. W4I14; assembly: GCA_030817875.1. Taxonomy (NCBI): domain Bacteria; kingdom Pseudomonadati; phylum Bacteroidota; class Flavobacteriia; order Flavobacteriales; family Flavobacteriaceae; genus Flavobacterium; species Flavobacterium sp. W4I14. The sequence goes on along the minus strand of JAUSZU010000001.1, from coordinate 5,958,272 downwards.
GATTTATACATTAAATTTAACATCACAGATCATCCTAAATTTAAACGAAAAGGAAGTGACATCTACATCCAGGAAGAAATAGACCTGTATACCGCCATTTTAGGCGGCGAAAAAATTGTAGAAACCTTAAACGGCAAAGTCAAACTTAAAGTGCCAGAGGGAACACAGCCCGATGCTACTTTACGTTTAAAAGGAAAAGGGTTTCCTCTTTATAAAAAAGAAAATCAGTTTGGCGATTTATATATCAAGTGGCAGGTAAAATTACCCACCCATCTAAATGTCGAACAAAAAGAACTATTCGAAAAACTTTCCAAATTCTAACCATTATGGGAACCAATCTAATACCTGTAGAAGACATCTGTGCTTACCACCACGTAGAGATCAACTTTATTCAATCGCTTGAAGATTTTGGCCTGATCCACACCACCGTTAAAAAGCAATCGCTCTTTTTGCCAGTTGATGAATTGACCAAATTGGAGCAGTATCTTCGTTTAGCACACGATCTGGAAATCAACTTAGAGGGCATTCATGCCGTTTCACATCTGCTTACTCAATTGCAAAATATGCAGGAAGAAATAACCGCACTTCAGAACGAGCTAAATTATTACAAGCAACTTAACCAACAGCATTAAACAACCGTTTGTGCAGTATTTTGCATTAAAAGTGGAAACAAAAACACAATCTTTTTAAGATATCTTTCTTAAATTGGCAATCTAATTTAAAAAAATGAGCGATCTTTCTTCAAAATTCATCGAAAAAATAAAAGCATCCTATGCCCCAACGGGCTCGTACATTTATTTAGGCGCCGGAATTTTAGACGGTCAGGTTTACAGCGAAGCTGAGGTTAATTTGTCGTTAAAAATGATGAATAGACATGGTTTAATTGCTGGAGCAACCGGAACAGGTAAAACACGGACCCTGCAATTATTGGCAGAACAACTGTCAGATGCCGGCGTTCCTGTTTTTATGTTAGATGTTAAAGGCGATTTATCAGGCTTAAACCAGCCCGGTTCCGTTAATCCAAAAATAGAAGAAAGAGCACAACAGCTCAACAAACCTTTTTCTCCATCTGGCTTTCCCATCGAAATTTATTCCCTTTCGGGTAAAATGGGTTCTCAGATGCGGGCAACTGTATTAGAATTCGGGCCAACGCTTTTATCGAAAGTTTTGGATTTAAATGATACCCAGGCAGGTGTTATGGCGGTAATATTCAAATATGCCGATGATAACAAAATGCCGATTATCGACTTAAATGACTTAAAGAAACTCGTTTCTTATTTATCAGAAGGTGCCGGAGCTGCAGAAATAAAAAGCAGTTATGGGACCATTTCTACTGCTACTTCTGGCACTATATTAAGAAAAATTGTCGCTATAGAACAGCAAGGATTAGCAGGTATGTTTGGAGAAAAATCTTTTGACATTGAAGATCTTTTCGAGCGTGTTGATGGCAAAGGAACCATAAGTTTGTTGAATATTGCCGATGTTCAAAATCAACCAGTACTCTATTCTACCTTTTTATTAAGCTTACTGGCTGAGTTATTTAATACCATGCCCGAAGTTGGCGATTTGGACAAACCAAAACTGATCTTCTTTTTTGATGAAGCACATTTATTGTTCAAAAATTCTTCGAAAGCATTTTTAGAGCAGATTGAAACCATTATCAGGTTAATCCGTTCAAAAGGAATTGGTGTTTTCTTCTGTACCCAGGCGCCTACCGATGTGCCTGAAAGTGTTTTAGGGCAACTGGGTAACCGCGTACAACATGCATTAAGGGCATTTACGCCTAATGATGTAGATGCTTTGAAAAAAACAGTTAATACCTATCCAAAATCAGATTTCTACGAAATCGATAAAATATTAACCTCGCTGGGAACAGGTCAGGCTTTGGTTACCGTATTAAATGAAAAAGGTATACCAACGGAGGTATCTGCTACTCTGCTTACCCCACCAAGGGCTGTGATGGGGCCACTTACCGCTTCAGATTTCGATCAGCTTGTTCATGCCAGTTCGAAGTATACTAAATATAAAGACCCTATCGATCCTGAAAGTGCTTATGATATGTTAACTAAACGCATTAATGAGCAAACTGCAGCAGCAGAACAAGAAAAGCAGGAAGCTGAAGCTCAAAAACAGGCCGAACAAGAAAGCAGGCCTAAACCGGGCGAAAAGAGCCTTGTTGAACAGGTAATGGGTGCAACAATAACGCGCCAAATTGGTAAAGAAATTGTTCGCGGTATTTTTGGCATGCTTACAGGAAAGAAAACACGCTCAAAAACCGGTGGTGGACTTTTTGGATTTTAAAAACTTAACTATGAAATATCTATTTTTAGTTCTCTCGCTTATTTCATTAAATTCTTATAGTCAATATGCACTTACTCCATTTGCAGAAGTCCAGGGTACCCAATTAAGAGAAATAAAGTACGAAGATGTAACAGGCTCTCCTTATTTATTTGATTACTGGGTTAAAGGAAAAGTAACCACTAAATCGGGGAAACATTATACAGATATACCTTTAAAGTATAATGTAACGGACGATAAGCTAATTTTCAAACATGAGAGTGGTAATTTGATGTATTTTGCAGAACCAGTTACAGCATTTGAACTTTTAAATCCTGATTTAAATATATCGGATAAGTACATTAATGGATTGCCGGCAGTAGATCATTTTAATAATGCGTCTTATTTTGAAGTTATCTTTTCAGGGCCGACTTCATTATTTAAAAAGACGAATAAAAAAATTATTGAAAGCAAACAATACGGCTCTGCGGTTACCAATAAATCTTTTAATACAACAAATAGCTATTTCGTACTCCAAGATGGTAAATTCGCAAAAATTACACTCACGAAGAAAACAATTTTAGCTTTATTCCCTTCCAAAGAGCAAGAATTAAACAAGTATTTGAAAAAAGAAAAAATTGATTTAAAAAACGATAGCGATTTAAAGAAGCTATTTGACTATCTAAACAAAATATAAACACAAAAGACATAGCCATTTTTGATATAATTTAAATGCCTATTACTATTTTCGCAATACGAAGCCGGCATGATTAAATAATTATTTTAACTATCAAGGCTCCTACAAATAAAAAAATAATAAACAATAGATGAAACCTACCCTATTAATATTGGCTGCAGGTATGGCAAGCCGCTATGGAAGTATGAAACAAATCGATGGTTTTGGCCCAAATGGCGAAACCATTATCGATTACTCAATATATGATGCAATTAATGCTGGCTTTGGCAAAGTTGTATTTATTATTAAAGAAGAGTTTGTAAACGAATTTAAAGCCATTTTTGAACCAAAGCTTGCAGGTAGAATTGAAACAGAATATGTTTTCCAAAACTTCGATTTAAAACAATTTGGCATAGAAGAAGAAATATACAGGGAGAAACCCTGGGGTACCGCACATGCAATCCTCTCTGGCAGAAACGTAATTAAAGAACCATTCTGCGTAATAAATGCTGATGATTACTATGGTTATGATGCCTTTAAAAAAATGGTCGATTTCTTAACCACCGAAGTAACAGACAGCAATTATTCTATTATAGGTTACGAAATTGGCAAAACTTTATCGGAGTTTGGTGCTGTTTCCCGTGGTGTTTGCCAGGTAGATGAATCTGGTAACTTAAAGGAAATTGTAGAACGTACAAAGGTTTATCCTAAAGATGGCAGTATTTTTTATGAAGAAAATGGCCAGGAGTTCCCTTTAGCCTACGAAACGCCTGTTTCAATGAATTTCTGGGGATTTACACCAGCGGTTTTCAAAATTACCGAAGAATTGTTCAGAGAATTTGCAGAAGCAAACAAAGATAAGCCTAAGGCAGAATTCTTTATTCCGTTAATTGGCGAAAACCTGGTAAAAAGTAATACCGCAACCTTCAAAGTAGTGCCAACATCAAACAAATGGTTTGGTGTTACATATAAAGAAGACAAGCCTTATGTTCAGGATAGTATTGACCAATTGGTTAAAAACGGAACATATCCAGAAAAACTATGGAACTAAATTTAGATTCCGAAGTTTTAAAAGCCTACGGATACGCTAAAGAAAATATAAAAATTACACAAATAGGTACGGGTTTAATTAACCGTACTTATTTGCTTTCTCCTCTATCCGAAAAGAAGAAATACATTCTTCAAAATATAAATACTTCAGTTTTTAAATCGCCCCAGGCTATTGCCAACAACCTACGGTCTATTGCCGATTACCTCACCTTCACTTATCCTGAATACCTTTTTATTAAGCCTGTTTCTACAACAAACAGTGAAGAAATGGCGCACATTCACCATGAATATTGGCGGATGCTTCCTTTTGTGCCAAATACCGTCTCGCTAGACGTTTTAGCCGATCCTAAGCAAGCATATGAAGCTGCAAAACAATTTGGCAAGCTGAGTAGATTATTAAATGATTTTGATGCAAAAACACTTCAGCCTACTATCCCGGGTTTCCACGATTTAGGTTTAAGGTACCAACAGTTTACTTTGGCATTAAGTCAGGCCGCAGAAACACTAAAGGATGAGGCAAAAGCACAAATTGAAGATGCTTTAGCACATAAATATATTTTAGATTATTTTACATCATACTCACACAGAACTGATTTCCCTGATCGTGTAATGCACCACGACACTAAAATAAGCAATGTTTTATTGGATACTGAAACTTATGGGGGCATCTGCGTAATTGATTTAGATACCATTATGCCCGGTAAATTCATTTCCGACCTGGGCGATATGATGCGCACTTATCTTTGTGCATTCTCTGAAAATGAAACCGATTTAGGTAAGATTAAAATACGCTTACCTTACTTCGAGGCCACGATAAAAGGTTATTTATCTGAAATGAAAAGTATTTTGACGGAAACAGAAAAAGAACTCATCTTATTCTCAGGCAAATACATGATTTATATGCAGGCCCTGCGCTTCTTAGCTGATTATTTGAGCGGTAACAAGTACTATCCTATTAGTTACCCCACGCAAAATTTAGACAGGACCAAGAATCAGTTTAAACTATTGCAAGAAATTGCTGCAAACGAAAAAGAGTTACAGGATATTATTGAACAGAATTTGTTTTAAATCTTGTTCTTCAGCAATATTACCTAGCAGAATCGTCATGCTGAATTTATTTCAGCATCTTTCTTGCAAGATAAATCCTAAAATAAATTCAGGGCGACGAAGCTCTGAAAATCGCTATTCAAACCCTTCCAAAAGCACTAAACTCCCTTCCTAAACCCGACAGCAGCGGCAGCCCCGAATTTTTTATGAGGGCTACAGCGAATGGCGGGGCTTTAGTTCCCGAAAAGCACAGAACCATTCATTTCCGAATTCTTTTAACCATATAAGACATATTAGAAACATATAAGCTTAATGGGGTTTTACATCTCTTATATAGTCAATGCTTAAAAGCAAAAAAAGCGCTCCTGAATTTAATCAGAAACGCTTTTATTTTATCCTCCCAAGACTTACGACCCAGGAATCAGACTCAAGACTATTATTTCTTATCGTCTTCTTTTACTTCTTCAAAATCAACATCGGTAACGTTATCGCCACCACCTTGAGGCTGACCGTCAGCTTGTGGTTGTTCGCCACCTTGAGGTTGCTCACCAGCTTTGTACATTTCTTCTGATGCTACGTTCCATGCAGCTTGCAATTCAGCTTGTGCTGCATCGATATCGGCAAAGTTACGTGATAGATGCGCTGCTTTTAATTTCTCTAAACCAGCTTCGATTGGTGCTTTCTTATCAGCAGATAATTTATCACCAAACTCTTTTAATTGTTTCTCAGTTGAGAAAATTAAAGCATCAGCACCATTGATTTTATCAGCTTCTTCTTTCTGCTTAGCATCGTCTGCTGCATTAGCTTCAGCTTCTTCTTTCATTTTTTTGATCTCAGCATCAGTTAAACCTGAAGATGCTTCGATACGGATTTTTTGTTCTTTACCGGTAGCCTTATCTTTAGCACTAACGTGTAAGATACCGTTGGCATCAATATCAAACGATACTTCTACCTGAGGCACACCACGAGGTGCTGGTGGAATACCATCTAAAATGAAACGGCCAATTGTACGGTTTTGAGCAGCCATTGGGCGCTCGCCTTGTAAAATGTGGATCTCTACCGAAGGCTGGTTATCAGCTGCAGTTGAGAAAGTCTCCGATTTTTTAGTTGGGATAGTTGTGTTAGACTCGATTAATTTAGTCATTACACCACCCATAGTTTCGATACCTAGTGATAAAGGCGTAACGTCTAATAACAATACATCTTTAACATCACCAGTTAACACACCACCTTGAATAGCAGCACCAATAGCTACAACCTCATCAGGGTTAACACCTTTACTTGGCTCTTTACCGAAGAAAGCTTTAACCGCTTCCTGAATAGCAGGGATACGTGTAGAACCACCTACCAATATAATCTCGTCGATATCGCTTGTGCTTAAACCAGCATTTTTCAAAGCAGATTTACAAGGATCGATAGTACGTTTGATCAAACTATCAGCTAATTGCTCAAATTTAGCACGAGATAATGTACGTACTAAGTGTTTAGGACCGCTAGCATCAGCAGTAATGTATGGTAAGTTAATTTCAGTAGAAGTTGTGCTCGATAACTCAATTTTAGCTTTCTCAGCAGCTTCTTTTAAACGTTGTAAAGCCATTGGGTCTTTAGCTAAATCCATGCTGTTTTCAGCTTTGAATTCGCTGGTTAACCAATCAATAATAATGTGGTCAAAGTCATCACCACCTAAGTGCGTATCACCATCAGTAGATTTTACTTCAAAAACACCATCACCTAATTCTAAAACAGAAACGTCATGCGTACCACCACCACAGTCAAAAACAACAATTTTCATGTCTTTGTGTGCTTTATCTAAACCATAAGCTAAAGCAGCTGCAGTAGGCTCGTTAATGATACGTTTTACAGTTAAACCTGCAATCTCTCCAGCTTCTTTAGTAGCCTGACGTTGTGCATCGTTAAAATAAGCTGGTACAGTAATTACTGCTTCAGTTACTTCCTGACCCAAGAAATCTTCAGCAGTTTTTTTCATTTTCTGTAAAATCATTGCAGAAATCTCTTGTGGAGTATATTTTCTGTCGTCGATTTCAACACGTGGTGTATTGTTATCACCTTTAATTACCTTATAGGGTACACGTCCAGCTTCTTTCGCACTTTCGTCGTAGCTGTTACCCATAAAGCGTTTAATCGAATATATCGTTTTTGTTGGGTTGGTTATAGCCTGACGTTTAGCAGGCTCGCCAACCTTACGCTCACCGTTTTCTGCAAAAGCAACAATAGACGGTGTAGTACGTTTACCCTCACTGTTTGCGATAACTACAGGCTCGTTGCCCTCCATTACGCTCACGCAAGAGTTTGTTGTTCCTAAGTCTATTCCAATAATTTTTCCCATTGTATTTGTATTTTCTCTTTTTAAAGTATTATAATTTCTACTCCTATTAAACAATGCTTGTGCCAATTGGGTTTTGGCAGATAATACAGCTAAAAGACTGATAAAATGTAAAAAAAGAGGCATTAGTTTACTGACAGCATGACAGAAATAAGCTGAAAGACAAATTCCTTAAATGATTTGAAAATGAAAGTCAGCAGTGCTTCGGAGGCAGTAGTCCCGTCCTAAAGGGACTCCTTTGGAGCTAACCGCTTTACTCCGTTTCACTCGTGTTCGCTATTATCGGGTTTATTGAACAGCGTTTTTTGCACTTCGGTGATAAAACCACAGGCAGAAATAATGAATGATCATCTAAATGCCCTCAAAGTTTTATACCTTTAAATTACAATCAATCGATGCAATTATTTAAATCTGTATAATCCCTTATAAAATGCAATTAGCAGCTCAAATCGTAATTGGCTTAGTAGCCTTCATACACATTTATATCCTTTGGTTAGAAATGTTTGCTTGGACCACCAAGGCCCCGAAAGTTTTTAAAACCATACCAAAAGATTTATTTGTGCCAACAAAAACATTAGCAGCAAACCAGGGATTATACAATGGCTTTTTAGCTGCGGGTTTAATTTGGTCGTTATGTATATCCGATCATCACTGGAAATTTTATGTGGCCATTTTCTTTTTAACCTGTGTCATTATCGCTGGCATTTATGGTGCTGCAACGGCCAGTAAAAAAATTCTTTACGTACAGTCGATACCGGCATTAATTGCGTTGATTTTGTTGCATCTGTAAGTTCGATTATGTAGGTTGGTGTCAACACCAACCTACATAAGAAGTTCCTAGCCCCATCAACTTATATGCATAAGCTATCCGCTCTCCTTATCTTGTTTACATTGTTCGGTTTTAAACCCAGGGCCAATAATGAAATAAGTGCATACAGAATTAAGGATGCATTAGACTTCTGTAAGAAAAATACGATGGATACCACAATCGCTATCATGGTTGATATGAGTATCCATTCCGGCAAAAACAGAATTTTTGTTTACGATTTTAACAAACAAGAAATCACCATCAAGGGGCTTTGTGCCCATGGTGTTGGTGCCGGCAGTACGCCAACAAAACCGGTTTTCAGCAACAAAGAAGGGAGTTATTGTACTTCATTAGGTAAATACAAAGTTAAAGGCCGTTCATACAGCAACTGGGGAATCAAAATTCATTATAAAATGTATGGACTAGAAAAAACGAACAGTAACGCTTTTAAACGGATCGTGGTTTTACATTCCTACACGCCTGTTCCCAACCAGGAAATTTACCCCCAAACTTTATTCGGACAAAGTGCTGGCTGCCCCGTTTTGTCAGACAGTACCATGCGAAAGATTGATGCGTTGCTCAAAACCAGGAAAAAATCAGTGCTGCTGTGGATTTATACTTAGTTAAATGGCGAAGTAATCATTTTATTGGCATCATATAAATAGGGTGTACTATTATCATTTGAAATTTGCCACTGTTCGGCATATTTTTCCAAAAGTTCTTCATGATCAATATTAAAAACATATACAAAGATTTTTGCAACGTGATCTTTTTCAAAATTATCAGTCTTAAGAAATCCCCCAATGGGATTTAAAAAACCGTCTTTTGCATTCTTATCATTTTCATAATCAGGAATCATTTCACCATTTATTTGAATAATTCTGTCAGATAATCTCCAGGTAAATGTTGTGAAACCACTAATATGCTGAATAACTTTTGGCTTTCCATATTCTACTGTTAATTGTTTAACGAGGCTCATTTGTTGCTTAAAGCCAGCATTTCCCTCAGCCGAAATCATCATCAGATTTTGTTTTGCATCGGTTACCGATTCAACTTTAAAAAAATAGACATTTTTAAGTTTTGCTATTGTATCTATTTCTTTATTAATATTCATGATATAATGAATTCCTACAACACTTTTATGATCGTTTCCCTCTGCTGTATTAAAACTAGTATCAACCTGCGAATAATAATTGTCGGTGATTTGCCCTTTTAACGATTTTTCATATAAATGCGCTGCATTTAAGTTAAAGGAGAAATCATTTAGATCAAAAATTCCATCCCCTAATTGTTTATTAGGTTTACAAGAAATGAGAAAAGGTAACAGGATGATGATAAAGCGTAATTTCATATGATATTCAATTTTTCAATAAAATCTACAACTCCAACAACCGTTCCAAATGATGATAACCAATCCCAAAATATTCCTTACTTGCTTTAATTTTCTGTAAAACATCTGCTCTCTTCTCTGCACTATGCGCTTTGCCTTTTATCCCCACCACAAGCACATTTTTAGGTGTATGCGCATCCGAAATGAATTCGAAAATTTTGGTTTTATATCCGAAGTATTCTAAGATCAAGGCACGGATTCCATCTGTAACCATTTCGGCCTGGCGTTCTAAAAAGATGCCATATTTAGTTAAAAACGAAACATCATTCTTCACTTTATGTTGCTCAATCTCTCTACGGATCTGTTTGTGGCAACAAGGCGCAACAACAATCAGTTCGGCACTGGCTTTAATCCCCTTAAAAATAGCATCATCTGTAGCGGTGTCGCAGGCATGTAACGCAATTAAGAGATTCACATCCTCAGCATTATAATCTTCAATCGTTCCCTGAACAAAATTCAGTCTATCAAAAGCAGATTTAACAGCAACCTGGTTACACAAATCAACCATATCCTGCCTATATTCCACTCCTATAACTTCAGTTTCCAGTTTTAAAATGGAATGCAGATAATCGTATAATGCAAAAGTTAAATACCCCTTGCCTGAACCCATATCAGCCACCTTTTTAATGGCTCCTTCTGGCAGCTCTTTAATTAAAGAACTTAAAATTTCGATATAATGGTTAATCTGGCGGAATTTATCCTGCGCATTTTTGAATACTTTCCCTTCTGCATCGGTAATTTTCAGTTCAGTCAAATATGATTTCGCCTCAGGTTTAATCAACCTCGCTTTTTGTTTATCGTGGTTGGCCGACGGCGCTGCTACACTTGATGCTTTGCTTTCCCTAAAAATAACTTTACCGTTGTTCAGTTCCTCCAAAATCAGATCCTTTTCGGTGGTAAACAAAGTACCGATTTTAAAACCTTTTTCCAGATAATCAGCAATCAAATCTATTGCTTCATCAACTGCATAGTTTTTTACCACATCGCGGGTTTTATAGCGATAGGTAAAGGCCAGTTTATCTTCACGTTTAATCACAACCTTGCGGATAAGAATCTGCTTTAATGCTTCTTCTTCACCTTTGTAGTTCCCTAAAGATACCTTTACAAAAGTTGCTGCATTCAGGCTTTCTTTTAAAGCTATGGTAAATTGTTCTATGTATTCTAACACTGGCATAAATAATTTTAACAACAAAGATAATCAAGTTTATCCGGTGCAGAACAAATCCGTGATAATGTAACAATAGAGCGACCATTTTAGGATTTATTTGATTAAAAACGGCTAATCAAGCGCTGACGTAATACGATTTAGAAATACGCATGGGCAATATTATCTATATTGATTCCAAAATAGCCGAACACTTTTATTTCAAAAAATTAAGCTTTAGATTAGATTATATAAAAATAGCTAACCATAATCAATGAGTGACTTTCAGATAAAAAAATCGCCTACCGTTTATGATGCCATTGTTGTTGGCTCAGGTGCGGGAGGCGGAATGGCTGCATATGTTCTGGCACATGCAGGTCAAAAGGTTTTAATGCTCGAAGCTGGTCAAAATTTCGATCCGCGATTAGATTCACATCAATTAAAATGGCCTTGGGAATCTCCCCGTCGTGGTGCCAGCACAACGCGTCCATTTGGAGATTTTGATGCTTCATATGGAGGATGGGAATTAGAAGGCGAGCCTTATACCCAGAAAAACAAAAGCGAATTCGAATGGTTCCGTTCGCGGATGCTTGGTGGCCGTACCAATCACTGGGGACGAATTTCTTTACGGATGGGTCCGGACGATTTTAAACCTAAAGATGGTTTAACAGATGCCTGGCCTATTACCTACGCCGATGTAAAACCATTCTACGATAAAGTTGACCGCATGATCGGTATTTATGGAACGGCAGAGGGTTTAGAGAATGAGCCAGACGGAATCTTTATGAAACCACCAAAACCAAGGTTAAACGAACTTTTCATCAAAAAAGGCGCAGAAAAAGCAGGGGTAAAGGTAATTACCGGTCGTGGATCTGTGCTTACCGAAGCCTTACCGAATAACAGCGATCGTGCACCTTGTTTCTACTGCGGTCAGTGCGGAAGAAGCTGCAAAGTGTATGGCGATTTTTCATCATCGTCATGTTTGGTAAATCCTGCAGTAAAAACAGGAAACCTCACTGTAATTACTGATGCCATGGTGCGTGAAGTTATTACGGATAAGGATGGTACTGCAAAAGGCGTCTCATACGTAAACCGTAAAGACCTGCAAGAATATCAGGTAAATGGCAAACTGGTTATTTTAGGTGCCAGTGCCTGCGAATCGGCCCGTATATTATTAAATTCAAAATCAACTTCTCACCCAAATGGCCTGGCCAATAGCAGTGGTGTGGTTGGAAAATACCTGCACGATTCTACCGGGGCAAGTGTTTCGGGCTTTCTTCCGCAGTTAATGGACAGAAAACGTTACAATGAAGATGGTTTGGGCAGTGTACATATCTATTCGCCGTGGTGGTTAGATAACCGTAAACTAAACTTCCCACGGGGTTACCATATCGAATATTGGGGCGGCATGGGTATGCCTGCATACGGCTTTGGTGGCGGTGTAGCCCAAATGAACGGAATGGTACCTGGCAGAGATGGCAAAATGAAAGAAGCCGGAGGTTATGGAAAATCGTTAAAGGATGATTATCGCCGTTTCTACGGCACTGGCGTTGGCATGGCCGGTCGTGGAACAGCAATTGCGAGAGAAGACAACTACTGTGAAATTGATCCGGACACGGTGGATAAATATGGTATTCCGGTTTTAAGGTTTAACTACAAATGGGACAAGGATGAAATCCTACAAGCTAAGCACATGCAGGAAACCTTTCTTTCGATTATGAAAGAAATGGGTGCCGTGGTTACTTCCGAAATTCAGGGCGCAGATACCAATTACGGCTTACTTAACCCTGGAAAAATTATTCACGAAGTTGGGACCATCCGCATGGGCGACGATCCTAAAAAATCGGCTTTGAATAAATATTGCCAGGCGCACGACTGTAAAAACCTGTTTGTGGTTGATGCGGGGCCGTTTGTTCAACAAGGTGATAAAAATGCCACCTGGACAATCCTGGCACTATCCATGCGTACCGCCGAATATATTTTAGCTCAGAAGAAAAAACAAAACATTTAAAGAATTACCAAATGAACAGACGTGATTCACTAAAAGCCTTAGGTTTAACAGCCATCAGCACAACCGTGCTGCTCGATGCCTGTAAACAACCTGGAACAAAAACCGAAGTAGCTGCACCAGAAGAAACCGCAAAAGAAGCCGGAAGAGAGCAGTGGGAAATAGACCGTGATAAGAAATTAAAAGCTGAAACCTTTTTCACTAAACATGAAATGGCTACCATTACAGTTCTTGCCGACATTATTATTCCTAAAGATGATGTATCGGGTAGTGCATCTGATGCTAAAGTGCCGGAGTTTATCGAATTTATTGTAAAAGATATCCCGGAACATAAAGTACCCATGCGTGGTGGTCTGAAATGGCTGGATGTGTACAGCTTTAATAAATTTCAAAAATCATTTGTTGAGGCATCCGAGGATCAACAAATTTCAATTGTAGATGAAATTGCATACCCTAAAAAAGCCAGACCGGAAATGCAGGCGGGTGTAACTTTTTTCAATAGAATGAGAAACTTAACCGCATCAGGTTTTTACACTACAGAAATTGGTGTAAAAGATATTGGTTATGTAGGTAATGCGCCAAACCAGTGGGCAGGTGTTCCTGCTGATGTACTGAAGCAGTACGGAATGGAGAATGTGAAGGTATAACAAAAAAATCGTCATTGCGAGGCACGAAGCAATCCTACAACTATCGCTACCTTTTAGCGCATTAAGATTGCTTCGTGCCACGCAATGACGAAAACTTATATGAACTACTCCACTATCAAAATCAAACCTTTTCCTTTTTCAACGGGGACAGATTTTCCATCAGGATAACTTCCCGATGTTTGGAACTTATCAATTGCAGGGGCTGCTATTTTTACTTTACCGGCATCTAAACCCAGCTTGGCCCAGTCGATAGTTAAGTTAACCTTTACATCTCCTTCTGCCCAGCTTGCCAATGCAATCATTGTTTTACCTTTTTGTTTGTAAACAGTTGCCAGTACTTTTGCATTATCGGTTTTAACCGGACAGTTTTCGCTCCAGTAACCGATCATCTCAGATCCTTTTATGCCGAAATTATCCCAGGCTTTCCATAATGGTTTTGGGTCACTTTTATCAGACCAACCCAAGCGGCTTGTCATGCCATAAATCATACCACGCCAAGGGTTTCCATCATCCTGTAACATCTCTCCCATTAATCCAAAAGGTATTCCGCTTACCTCTGTTAAAAAGAAATCGGGATTGTTTTTTTGGTAATCGAAATATTCGCCAAACCATAAACGGTTTAAATAAGGAAAATGTTCCAGATATAAAATGGCACTATTGTTAAAGCCGTCACTTTTATTGTATTGATTGGCAGAGTGCAAGTCGATAATACCAGGGTGGTTATCCTGTGTCAACACACGTTTTATACGCTTCATGGTTACACGGTCAAATGCCACATCATCCAGGTAAACACCATCAATCCCAACGTTGTTTACCAACCAATTCATTCCTTCTACGTAATAGTTGTGCCAACGGTTCATTCCGCTGTTAATTACGGCTGCGTCTTTTATTTCAGGAACAAACCAGGCAGCAATATAATTGGAATCTAAATGTTCCTGCAACCAGCTAAATCCTCCTCCTTTACCAGGAGAATATACTTCAGTACCTAAACTTCTTAAAGCCGGCCACTCGTATGCATGGTTAGAAAGCTCACGAACAGTGTTATAAATTTTAACTTTTAAACCTTTCGAGTGTGCATTACCGATATAATCTTTCATCTTTTTCCATTCGATAAATGGATAATTGATCCAAGGGTTAATTGGCGTAGCATGGTGAATGTTCACTACTGTTGCACCTTTAGCTTTGATCGTATCTAAATCACCATACTTATGGTAGAAACGGTTATCCCATTGAAAATCGGTATTAAGTAAATGGAAAGGTGTAATCAATAAATTGAAATTATAATAAAGCACATCGCCTTTTTTCATGCTTCTTGCGCCGGTAAAATTGTCGGCCAGCATCGAACTGCCTTTAACATTGATCTGGATACCACCTTTATCTCCATTACCCCACGATTTAGGCAATAATAAGGGCTTTTGAAGATAGAAATTAGTATTAAGCGGGCGAACATAGTTTTCGTCTCTTAAGTTGTAATAAAGGCCTGCATTTACATTCCCGATCCAAACGGCATCCTGGTTTTTATTCGCCACATCCCATTTCCATTTTACGGTATCTGGTCTAACGCCACCTTTTTCACCTAAGCCCATCAAATATTTTGTAGAATTCTTATCAAAAGGGATATGGAAATCGACATTACTGAATCCGACATCTTTTAAAGCAGTTACTTTAACTACATAGTGTACATAGCCATCAAACTCTAAAGCACCTTCTAAATCCATTTTCAGGTTTTCAGAAGTATTGGTGGCCTTCCATTTTACCGTTCCAGCCTCTTTACTGGTGATCTGAAAATCGCTTGGTACAAATTTCTCTTGTGTTTTTGGCGTATTAAAAAAGTGAAAGTGGATAGGTTCTGCCAGGATATTATTAGGTTTTTCGCTATAAGCCGTCATCTCTGCATTGAAGAATGTTTGAATTTGCTTAGGAAAACCATCGGCGTTGATTTCGAACTTTCTACCTAAAAGCGAGATTACATTCCCATCAACCGTTAGTGGCGTATATGGTGCTACAACCGTGTTTGCTTGTGCTAAAGTCGAATTTAGCCAAGTTAAGCGGGTCTGTTTATCCGGGGTTCCTACCCCAGCATCAGCTAAAACTTCGGTACCTACTGTAATTTTGGCATCGATTACTTTCGATTTCCCATTGGCTTTAACCGTAAATTTTCCAACATAAATACCTGCAGCTGTATTTTTAGGAATATTAACCGTAATCCACATCGGCTGAATTTTGCCAGAGCCTACATTTACAGTTTCAACCAAAGGTTTGTTATCATAACTTGTTCCATTGGTATTTAGGCAATTGATATATTTTGAAGAAATTACTTTTCCAGCTGCATTTTTTAAATCACCGAAGCTAACCACTACATTTTTCAGCTCTTTCAAAGCAAATACACCTAATTGAAAAGCATAATTTTCACCTTTGCCAGCCGATCCTGTAAAAGTATTTGCAGCACCTTTTTGTACCCAACGATAAGGTAAATCGTTCTGCATTTTGATTGGAAACATTCTGTCCTCTGGAAAAACGACAAAAGCTTCTGAAGCATATTTGGCCTTTATTGCAGCGGTTTCTTTGCCAGTTGCAATTATTTCCATTGGATAAAAAGAGTTGAAAGCATCGATAGATTGGATCTCTACAACAGATGTATTCACTTTAACCTGTTTTGCCACTGTTAACCATGCCTGGTCAGCCTGTTTGGGCTTTAAGTATACTCCTTTCGGATAGTTACTTCTTCCCTCATTTTTATAAGCGAGGTAATAAACATAGTATTTTCCCGCTCCAGGTGCTTCGAAATAAATATCAGCACTTTCTCTCGTCAATTTATCTGTGCCCACTACTGAAACAATTTTGCCACTGGCATCTTGTACGATGACTCCTTTTAGTTCTGGATGTTCATCTCTCCGGCGCCAATCGATTTTAGCATGGGCAATTTTACCTGTGCCAGCAAACTGCACAACAACCCTATGGTTACCTAACGAATCAGGATTCCATGCATTGTTACCATTGGTGTATTTTAGTGTTTGCGCATTAAGAGATAGCTGCCCGAAAAGACAGAGTAATAAAAAAAGCCTAAATTTCATTTTAAATTTGTTTTCGGCTAATTTATAGATACCTAGCTAAAATAAAGCTATGTAATGAAAAAATGAGACAAACGTTTGATTTATTTGGTTCAATAGTTCATTGGTCAATAGTTCATTAGGAGCTATCGTGCGCCTAATGAAGTTATGCCATAGATTCATAGTGGTGTTAGATGTTACCATCTGACACAAAAAATTAATCAGTTGCTCAAGTCATTTATAATCCTAGGTATCCGTCAGATGGTAACATCTGAAGCCACAGAATAACATCCGACAGCAAAAAACGGCATAAAAAAAGTCCTGCTCTTTCGAACAGGACTTTTTTGATCTTAAGGTGAATAAAATTATTCTCCTTTTGGTTCTTCAGTAGCAGGAGCTTCTTCAGCAGGAGCAACTTCTTCGGCAACTTCAGCTTTCGCTTCAGCAGCTTTAGGTGCAGCAGTAGCTTTACTTCTACCACGACGAGTTGTTTTCTTCTCTTCTTTAACCTCTGCATCTTTACCGTAAACTGTATTGTAGTCTACCAATTCAATTAAAGCCATTTCAGCGTTATCACCTAAACGGTTGTTTAATTTAATGATACGAGTGTAACCACCTGGACGGTTTGCAACTTTCTCAGCAATTTCGCGAAATAAGATTGTTACTACTTCTTTATCTTGTAAATAAGCAAATACTGTACGACGTGAGTGAGTAGTATCATTTTTTGATTTAGTGATAATTGGCTCAACATAAGTACGTAAGGCTTTAGCTTTAGCTAAAGTTGTTGTAATTCTTTTGTGCAAAATAAGTGATGAAGCCATGTTAGCTAACATCGCCTTTCTGTGGCTTGCGGTTCTACCTAAGTGGTTTACTTTTTTACCGTGTCTCATTGTTTTTTAATTGAGTGTATACCGTCTCGTTGCAATTAAGCTGAGGGAATTATACACTGTGAAATAATAATTTGTTCAACGCTTTGCGCTAAGCGCATGGCGCCATGCGTTTTATTCTTCGTCTAATTTAAATTTAGACAGGTTCATACCAAATGATAAACCTTTTGATTTTACTAATTCTTGGATCTCTGTTAAAGATTTTTTACCGAAGTTTCTGAATTTTAACATATCAGCAACATCGTAAGAAACTAAATCAGCTAAAGTACGGATATCAGCAGCTTTTAAGCAGTTTAATGCCCTAACTGAAAGATCCATATCTACTAATTCAGTTTTAAGGATTTTACGCATGTGTAAAATTTCCTCGTCAACTTCTTTAGTTTCTTCTTTAGCTTGAGATTCTAATACCAAATTCTCATCAGAGAATAACATAAAGTGTTGGATAAGGATTTTAGCCGCTTCTTTTAATGCTTCTTCCGGATGAATTGAACCGTCAGTAGAGATATCTAAAACCAATTTTTCATAATCCGTTTTTTGCTCAACACGAAAGTTTTCGATCGTGTATTTTACATTTTTCATTGGAGTATAAATCGAATCGATTGCGATTACACCTACAACAGCATCAGCAACTTTATTTTCTTCAGCAGGTACATAACCACGTCCTTTATTGATGGTTAATTCCACTTCCAAAGTAACAGATTTATCCATATTGCAAATTACATGCTCTGGGTTTAAAACTGTAAAGTTGTTAGAGAATTTAGTGATATCACCAGCTTTAAACTGATCTTGACCATTAACGATGATGAAAACTTTTTCAGAATCACCTGAATCACCTGTTTTCTTAAAACGAACTTGTTTTAAGTTTAAGATAATATCAGTTAAATCTTCTACAACACCTTTCATGGTAGAAAACTCGTGAGATACGCCTGAAAAACGAATAGTAGTAATAGCATAACCTTCTAATGAAGAAAGTAAAATTCTTCTTAAGGCATTACCAATTGTTACACCGAAACCGGGCTCTAAAGGACGAAATTCAAATGTGCCATCGAAATCGGTTGATTTCTGCATGATCACTTTGTCTGGTTTCTGAAATGCTAAAATTGCCATTTATAATTTTTTAAATTCGTTATTGAATATATAGTAACATGAAAAAAGTTAATTACCCTTTTGAGGTAATTAACTAGTTCATTTATTACTTTGAGTACAACTCGATGATTAAGTTTTCCTTGATGTTTTCAGGAATCTCATCACGTTGAGGGTAGGTTAAGAATTTACCAGTTAATTCACTAGCGTTCCACTCTAACCAAGCAAACTTATTAATCGTTCTACCTGCAACTGAGTTACTAATTGATTCTAAAGATTTAGATTTTTCACGAACAGCAACCACATCACCAGCTTTTAACTGATATGAAGGGATATTTACAACTTCACCATTCACGGTAACGTGTTTATGGCTAACTAACTGGCGTGCACCAGAACGGGTTGTTGAAATACCTAAACGGTAAACTGTGTTATCTAAACGTGCTTCTAATAACTGAAGTAAGTTATCACCGGTAATACCAGCACGAGAAGATGCTTTTTTAAACAAGTTACTGAATTGTTTTTCTAATACACCATAAGTATATTTTACTTTTTGTTTCTCCATTAACTGGATAGCATATTCAGATTGTTTTCCTCTTCTTTTTGATGAGCCATGTTGCCCAGGAGGATAATTTTTTCTGTCTAACACCTTATCAGGACCGAAGATTGGTTCTCTGAATTTACGGGCGATTTTTGATTTTGGGCCTGTATATCTTGCCATTTTTTTTCTGTTTTAAAGTACCGTCAGGTCTGTAACCTGAGATTCTTAGCTTTAAAATTAATTAAACTCTTCTCTTTTTAGGAGGACGACATCCGTTGTGAGGAAGTGGAGTAATATCTTTAATAGATGTTACTTCGATACCTGCTACTTGCAAAGTTCTGATTGCAGATTCACGACCTGAACCCGGACCTTTTACAAATACTTCAACTTTACGTAAACCTAAATCAAACGCAACTTTACCACAATCTGAAGCTGCTTGACCAGCCGCATATGGTGTGTTCTTTTTAGAACCTTTAAAGCCCATTTTACCAGCAGAAGACCATGAAATAGTCTGTCCGTTGTTGTTTGTTAAGGTAACGATAATGTTGTTGAAAGTAGCATTGATATGTGCCTGACCAACAGACTCAATTACAACGATACGTTTTTTTGTTACTTTTTTACTCTTAGCCATTTTATCTTTTAGATTTTAGATATGAGACTTGAGGTATGAGACTTTCTCTACCCCGATACTCAGTATCCTACTTTTTATCTTTTATTCCAGATCTGAGCAGATTTTAAAGATATGGTGCTCACATCTAAAATCTCATATCTCATATATCTATCTATTACTTAGTAGCTTTTTTCTTGTTAGCAACTGTTTTTCTCTTACCCTTACGAGTACGTGAGTTGTTTTTAGTACGTTGACCACGAGAAGGTAAACCTTTTCTGTGACGTAAACCACGGTAACAACCAATATCCATTAAACGTTTGATGTTTAACTGTACCTCTGAACGTAAAGCACCTTCTACTTTAATCTCATCGTTAATCATTGTACGGATTGCTGATAACTCATCATCAGACCAGTCTTGTACTTTTTTGTTTAAATCGATACCTGCCGTAGTTAAAATACGTTGAGCAGTTGTTCTACCAATTCCGTAGATATAGGTTAAACCGATCTCTCCTCTTTTGTTTCTTGGTAAATCAATACCTGAAATCCTTGCCATATTTGTTTATGTTTTAAGTAATTCCGAACGGCGGGCCACCGTTGTGCGGTTCATTACAATATTCTTAATTACCCTTGACGTTGCTTGTATTTAGGATTTTTCTTGTTGATTACGTAAAGTTTACCTTTACGGCGAATAATCTTACAATCAGCGCTACGTTTTTTAATTGATGATCTAACTTTCATTTTATTTGTATCTATAAGTAATGCGTCCCTTTGTTAAATCATAAGGAGACATTTCCAATTTAACTTTATCTCCAGGAAGAATTTTGATGTAGTGCATCCTCATCTTTCCTGAAATATGCGCAATAATCTCATGCCCGTTCTCGAGTTCTACCCGGAACATTGCATTGGATAATGCTTCTCTTATTACTCCGTCTTGTTCAATTGAGGCTTGTTTAGCCATATTTTATTGATTGTTACTTAATTAGCTGCTTCTAAACAGGGTTGCAAAATTAAATAAAAAATTTTAATTATTTATTTTTTTTGTTGTAAAACTTCTTCTATTATAGAAAACGTTGATAAAACATCTGCTTTGCCCTTTTTTACGGCTATTGTGTGTTCAAAATGTGCCGATGGTTTATTGTCTTTACTGGTTACCGTCCATCCATCGTTATGGAATTTAACACCGGCTACGCCTGCATTGATCATGGGTTCTATCGCAATTACCATTCCTTCTTCAAGTTTTGGCCCTGCACCACGTTTCCCATAATTCGGAACTTCTGGTTTCTCATGAAGTTTTACACCAACACCATGTCCTACAAGCTCTCTTACTACCCCAAATCCATTAGCCTCTGCATACTGCTGAACAGCGAAACCGATATCACCGATACGCATACCAACAACAGCTTTTTCTATACCCAATTCCAGACAACGTTTAGTAACCTCAACCAACTTCTGTTTTTCGGCATCAATTTCTCCGATAGAGAAAGTATAGGCCGAATCGCCAAAGTAATTGTTTTTAATCACCCCACAATCAACCGAAATTAAGTCGCCCTCCTTGATTACGTATTCGCTTGGAAAACCATGAACAACCTGCTCATTTGGCGAAATACATAAAGAATTAGGGAAACCATTATAGTTTAAAAATGCCGGAATCGCTCCGTGGTCACTTATAAACTCGTAGGCTAGTTTATCTAACTGGATAGTAGTCATGCCTGCTTTTATTACCTTGGCCACTTCGGCCAAAGTTTTAGAAACAAGCATGGAACTTTCTCTTATTAACTCGATCTCCTCAAGAGATTTGTAATAAATTTTAGACATTCGTTACACTACAACGCTGCATTGCTACTTGCAGCAGGAACACCTGTTCTGCCAGTAACTCTACCCGTTTTCATCAAACCATCGTAGTGGCGCATCAATAAATAACTTTCGATCTGCTGTAAAGTATCCAATACAACACCAACTAAAATTAATAAAGAAGTACCACCGAAGAAGTGTGCAAACTCTTGTTTAATGCCGAACTTAACCGCTAACGAAGGTAAAATAGCAATGATCGCTAAAAATACTGCACCTGGGAAAGTGATTTTAGAAATTACATCATCAATAAAAGTTGATGTTGCAAAACCCGGTTTAACACCTGGGATAAAACCACCGTTTTTCTTCATATCGTCGCTCATTTGAGTTGGATTAACTGTAATTGCAGTATAGAAGAAAGTAAATGCGATAATTAAAAATGCGAACGTTAAGCTATAAGCCAACGAAGTTGTGTTGCTGAACTGGATTAACCAAGAACCTTGTAATGAAGGAACAAACTGCATTAAAGCACCTGGAATAAACATTAACGCTTGAGCGAAAATGATCGGCATAACACCAGCAGCATTTACCTTTAAAGGAATGTACTGACGAACACCACCAAACTGGCGGTTACCAACTATTTTCTTTGCGTACTGTACAGGTACTTTACGTACACCTTGAACAATTAAAATGGTAAACATTACCACAGCAAATAATGCAACGATCTCTAAAACCAATGCAACCGGGCCTCCACCTTCACTAGATGAGCCTACACGTGCACTAAATTCTTGAGAAATTGCAACTGGTAAACGGGCAATAATACCAACCATAATGATTAGTGATGTACCGTTACCAATACCTTTATCAGTAATTTTTTCACCTAACCACATTACAAATAATGTACCTGCCGTTAATACAAACGTAGATAACACTAAGAATAAAGTGTTTGGCAACAAAATAGCTTCTGGAGGAACTTGCGTTTTAACGTAACCAACAGATTGAACGATTGTGATCGCTACCGTTAGGTAACGGGTAATCTGGTTCATTTTCTTTCTACCACTTTCGCCCTCTTTCTGCATTTTTTGGAAAGAAGGAACAGCAATACCCAATAGTTGCACCACAATCGATGCAGAGATATAAGGCATTACCCCCAACGCTAAAATAGACACACGAGAGAAAGAACCTCCGGCAAACATATCTAGTAAGCCTAAGATTCCTGATTTTTCGTTATTGCCTAAAGCAGTTGGATCCACACCTGGTAAAACCACGTGAGATACGAAACGGTATACCAAAAGAATTAAGAGCGTAAACAATATACGCTCTTTTAATTCCTGAATTTTCCAGATATTACTTAAAGTAGTAAATAGCTTCTTCATTTAATAATTACAATTTTACAATAGAACCACCTGCAGCTTCAATAGCTTTTTGTGCGGTTGCAGAGAACGCATGTGCTGTAATTTCTAGCTTTGCTTTAACTTCACCACGACCTAAAATTTTAACTAAGTCGTTTTTAGAAGCTAAACCATGTGCTTGTAAAGCAGTGAAATCGATAGTTGTTAAGCTGTGTTTTTCAGCTAAAGCTTGTAAAACATCTAAGTTTACACCAACATATTCTGTACGATTGATTGGTTTGAAACCAACTTTAGGCACACGACGTTGTAAAGGCATTTGACCACCTTCGAAACCGATTTTGGTTTTGTGACCTGAACGAGAACCCGCACCTTTGTGACCACGAGTTGAAGTACCGCCACGACCAGAACCTGTACCACGACCAATTCTTTTGCTGTTTTTTGTAGAACCTACTGCAGGTTTTAAATTACTTAAATTCATTTTTTTGAATTTGTGTTGCCCTTCGCTTTCACTAAACAGGTACAACGATTAAACATATATAAAGGTAGTACAGGCTTTACCCATACTACCTTTAAAACTTTTACTAGATTGCTTCGATTGCTACCAAATGGTTCACTTTGCGAACCATACCGATAATTTGTGGAGTAGCTTCAACCTCAACACTTTGGTTCATTTTAGATAAACCCAAAGCCTGAACGGTTCTTTTTTGGCGCTCGCTTCTGTCGATAACGCTTTTTACTTGTGTTATTTTGATCTTAGCCATGATATTATCCGTTAAATACTTTGTTTAAATCTATACCACGAGTTTGAGCTACTGTATAAGCATCACGCATTTTAGTTAATGCATCAACAGTTGCTTTTACCACGTTGTGTGGGTTAGATGATCCTTTAGATTTTGCCAATACGTTATGCACGCCAGCACTCTCTAATACAGCACGCATCGCACCACCAGCAATTACTCCGGTACCTACTGCAGCTGGTTTGATTAAAACAAAACCACCTGAGAATTTACCGATTTGCTCGTGAGGAACAGTACCGTTTAAAATTGGAACTTTTACCAAGTTCTTTTTAGCATCATCCACACCTTTAGCGATTGCTTCAGTTACCTCTTTCGCTTTACCTAAACCGAAACCAACAACACCGTTTTCATCACCTACAACAACAATTGCTGAGAAGCTGAAAGTACGGCCACCTTTGGTTACTTTGGCAACGCGTTGTATACTAACCAAACGATCCTTTAATTCGATATCGGTGGTTTTTACTCTTTTTATATTAATAGTTGACATCTTACTTTTTCTTCAGATTAAAATACTAAACCAGCTTCGCGGGCACCCTCTGCCAACGATTTTACACGACCGTGGTATAAATAGCCATTTCTATCGAAAACAACTTCTTTAACACCTGCAGCGATTGCTTTTTCGGCAACTAATTTGCCTACTGCTACCGACTGATCGCTTTTGTTTCCAGTACCAGTAAAATCTTTCGATAATGATGATGCTGATGCTATTGTTTTACCGGTTACATCGTTAATTACCTGCGCATAAATCCCTTTATTGCTTCTATATACAGATAACCTTGGACGTTCTTCCGAACCGGTAAGTCTTTTTCTGATCCCTTTTTTAATACGATCTCTTCTTGATAATTTTTTACCTGCCATGATTACTATTTTTTAGATGCTGATTTACCTGCTTTTCTTCTTAACACTTCACCTACAAACTTGATACCTTTACCTTTATATGGCTCTGGTGCACGTAACGAACGGATTTTCGCTGCTACCTGACCGATCAATTGTTTGTCAATACTTTCTAAAACGATTTTAGGAGTCTGACCTTTTTCTGAAGATGTAGTTACTTTAATCTCTTCTGGTAACTGGAATACATAGTGGTGAGAATAACCTAAAACTAGATCTAGTGTGTTACCTTGGTTTGTAGCACGGTAACCAACACCTACTAATTCTTGAGTTAATTTATAACCTTCTGTAACACCAACAACCATGTTGTTAAGCAATGAGCGATATAAACCGTGTAATGCTTTGTGTTTCTTTTGTTCTGAAGGACGTTGAACTGTTAAAATTCCGTCTTCCTGACTTACAGTGATATCTGTATCAACTGCTTGTGTTAATTCACCTTTAGGACCTTTTACAGTTACTACGTTATCTTTTGATACGGTAATTGTAACACCTGCAGGGATTGTAATTGGGGCTTTTCCTATTCTTGACATTGTGCTGTTCTCCTAATATTAATAAACGTGACACAATACCTCACCACCAATGTTTAATTTGGCTGCTTCTTTATCGGTCATTACACCTTTAGAAGTAGATAAGATTGCGATACCTAAACCGTTTAATACTCTTGGCATATTTTCAACACCAGCATAGTTTCTCAAACCTGGTTTACTTACTCGCACTAATGTACGAATAGCAGGAACTTTAGTAATCGGATTGTATTTCAAAGCAATTTTAATGGTGCCTTGAACTGTAGTATCTTCAAACTTGTAGTTCGCGATGTAACCTTTGTCAAAAAGAACTTTAGTAATTTCTTTTTTAAGGTTTGATGCAGGAATTTCTACAACACGGTGGTTGGCCTTAATGGCATTCCTTACTCTTGTTAAATAATCTGCTATTGGATCTGTATTCATTTTTTATTGTTTTTGATAGTGGTTTCCTTCTGCTACCCAGCTGTGGGACCTGCTACCGGTTAAAATTCTTTTTTTAGTAAATAGAGATAAGTATCAAGTATCAAGACCAAATTGGTTTCTTGCTACTTGATACTAAATACTTTATACTAATTATATTACCAAGATGCTTTTTTAACACCTGGTATTTTACCGTCTAGTGCCATCTGGCGGAACGTTACCCTTGAAATACCAAAGGTACGCATATATCCACGAGGGCGACCAGTTAATTTACAACGGTTGTGTAAACGTACTGGAGATGAGTTTTTAGGTAATTTATCTAAACCCTCGAAATCTCCTGCAGCTTTTAATACTGCACGTTTTTCAGCGTATCTAGCTACCAATTTTTGGCGCTTAACTTCGCGTGCTTTTACACCTTCTTTTGCCATTATTCTGCTGTTTTTTGATTTTTAAATGGTAATCCGAATTGTTTCAATAACTCAAGCGCCTCAACGTCAGATTTTGCCGAAGTTACGAAAGTTATATCCATACCTAAAATTTTATTGATTTTATCGATATTAATCTCAGGGAAGATGATTTGCTCAGTAACACCTAATGTATAGTTACCTTTTCCATCAAATCCTTTATCGTTAATACCTTTGAAATCACGGATACGAGGCAAAGCTACAGAGATCAAACGATCTAAGAACTCGTACATGTTGTTATCGCGTAACGTAACACGTACACCTACTGGCATACCTTTACGTAATTTAAAGTTAGAGATATCTTTCTTTGAATTAGCCGGAACCGCTTGCTGACCAGTAATGGTAGTCAACTCAACGATAGTGGTATCCATAATTTTCTTATCAGTAACAGAAAAACGACCAACACCCTGATTGATACAGATTTTTTCCAATTTAGGAACCTGCATTACAGTTTTGTACTGAAATTTTTCTTTTAGTGCATTTACAACTTCTTCTTTGTATTTGCTTTTTAATCTAGGTGTAGCCATTATTTAATCTCCTCTCCTGAAATTTTAGCAACTCTAACTAATTTACCATCTGCGTTAAGTTTACGACCTACGCGGGTAGCTTTACCAGATTTTGGATCAACCAACATCAAGTTAGAAATGTGAAGAGCAGCTTCTTTTTTAATAATACCACCGTTAGGATTAGCAGCATTTGGTTTAGTATGTTTAGATACTAAGTTAATGCCTTCCACAATGGCTCTGTTTTTATCTATAAGTACTGAAAGTACTTTTCCTTGTTGACCTTTTGAATCGCCAGCAATGACTTTAACTAAATCTCCTGTGCGGATTTTAAGTTTTGATGGTGTATTTACTTTGTTTCCCATTTTATAATACCTCCGGTGCTAATGATACAATTTTCATGAATTGTTTTTCACGTAGTTCTCTCGCAACCGGGCCAAAGATACGTGTACCTCTTGGCTCATCCTGTGCGTTCAATAATACAGCTGCATTATCGTCAAAACGGATATAAGAACCATCTTTACGACGGATTTCTTTTTTAGTTCTTACAACAACTGCTTTAGAAACTGTACCTTTTTTAATGTTACCTGAAGGTAACGCGCTTTTTACGGTAACAACTACTTTATCACCAATTGAAGCATAACGTTTGCCGGTTCCACCTAGCACGCGAATTACCAATACTTCTTTTGCGCCGCTGTTATCAGCAACGTTTAATCTCGATTCCTGTTGTACCATCTTATTTAGCTCTTTCTAAAATTTGTACCAATCTCCAGTTCTTGTTTTTACTCAAAGGACGAGTTTCCATAATCAATACTGTATCACCGATACCGCATTCGTTTTTCTCGTCGTGAGCCATAAATTTGGTAGTTTTCTTTACGAACTTACCATAAATCGGGTGTTTTACTTTACGTTCCACGCTCACTACAACAGATTTATCCATCTTGTTGCTTACCACTAACCCGGTTCTTGTTTTTCTTAATTGTCTTTCCATGTCGACTCTCAAATTATTTAGTTTCAGTAGCTGACTCAGTGTTTTTCACTTTAGTCAACTCAGTGTTTAAACGGGCTATGTCTTTCCTTACTTTTGCAATGCGCGAAGGATTTTCGATAGCTGAAATAGTGTGAGCGAACTTCAATTTTGATAAGTTCTCTTTTTCTTCCGTAATCTTAGCTACTAATTCTTCTTTTGAAAGCCCTGTGATTTCTGAATTTTTCATTTTTCTTTTTCTTTTACGTTGAGTGTAGCGGTTATAATAAACAAGTATTTACAACATTCACCTCAACACTTTACTATGCTTCTACGTAATCTCTACGTACTACGAATTTGGTTTGGATCGGTAATTTCTGAGCTGCTAAACGCAATGCTTCTTTAGCAACTTCTAAAGGCACACCTTCAGCTTCGAAAATTACGCGTCCTGGTCTTACAACTGCTACCCAATACTCAGGAGCACCTTTACCTTTACCCATACGTACCTCAGCAGGTTTTTTAGTTACCGGTTTGTCCGGGAAGATCCTGATCCA
Source organism: Flavobacterium sp. W4I14 (assembly GCA_030817875.1). Classification (NCBI taxonomy): domain Bacteria; kingdom Pseudomonadati; phylum Bacteroidota; class Flavobacteriia; order Flavobacteriales; family Flavobacteriaceae; genus Flavobacterium; species Flavobacterium sp. W4I14. Next base: position 5,930,453 of record JAUSZU010000001.1, on the reverse strand, counting down.
TACTTGGCCTTCACGTTTCATGAAACGAGTTACGGCAATACGGGCAGCCTCTATCTGACGACTTGTGATCCAAGTAGCTTCTAGAGATTTGATACCGAAAGATCCGAATGCTAACTCAGCTCCACGAGAAGCTAAACCCTTCATTCTGCCTTTTTGCATCTTCCTGAACTTCGTTCTTTTTGGCTGTAACATTTTATTTTGTTCTAATCGTTAAACGATGTTAATAAATCAATTATTTACGAGGACCTCTGTTAGCGCCTGCGCCACCACCTCTGTTTGCACCACCCTGGCCTGGACCACGACCGCCGCCTTGGTTTCCACCACGTCTGTCGTTACCACCGCCACGGTTATCTCTTCCACCACCACGGTTATCTCTTCCACCGAAAGCTGGTTTATCTGATGCGCCTTTTGGACCGTTGTTTGTTGCACCAATGTTTGGAGACAAATCACGTTTTCCATAAACCTCACCTTTACAGATCCAAACTTTAACACCTATTTTACCATAAGTAGTTAAGGCTTCAGCTAAAGCGTAGTCGATATCAGCACGGAATGTATGCAAAGGCACTCTTCCTTCTTTGTACTGCTCGGTACGTGCCATCTCAGCACCACCTAAACGACCAGAAGTCATGATTTTGATACCTTCAGCACCCATACGCATGGTTGATGCGATAGAAGATTTCATTGCTCTACGGAATGAGATCCTTGCTTCTAATTGTTTTGCAACACCTTCTGCAACTAATTGTGCATCAAGCTCTGGGCGTTTAATTTCGAAGATGTTAATTTGAATTTCCTTTTTAGTTAATTTCTTTAACTCTTCTTTAATTTTATCAACCTCAGCACCTGCTTTACCGATTACGATACCTGGACGAGCTGTGTGGATAGTTACCGTGATACGTTTTAACGTACGCTCAATTACTACTTTTGCAACACCGCCTTTAGCGATACGGGCAGAAAGGTATTTTCTTATTTTCTCATCTTCAACTAATTTATCGGAGTAGTTGTTGCCACCGAACCAGTTAGAATCCCATCCTTTGATGATACCTAACCTGTTACCTATTGGATTTGCTTTTTGTCCCATTTCCTAAAATTAGTTTTGAGTTGTTTCTGTACTTTTACTATCTACAATCAGCGTTACGTGGTTAGAACGTTTACGAATTCTATATCCACGGCCTTGAGGAGCTGGACGTAAGCGTTTCAACTGACGGCCACCATCAACCATAACTGTTTTTACAAAAAGTTGGTTTTCTTCAGGGCGAGCACCTTCATTTTTAGATTCCCAGTTTTTGATAGCAGATAATAATAATTTCTCAACTCTTATTGCTGCTTCTTTATTGGTAAACTTTAAAATGCTTAATGCTTTTTCTACACGTTCACCTCTGATAAGATCTACAACCAAACGCATCTTACGCGGTGAGGTTGGACAATTGTTTAATTTTGCTATTGCTTCCATTGTCTAATTATTTTTTCTTTTCAGCGTGTCCTCTGAATGTTCTGGTTGGAGCAAATTCTCCCAACTTGTGACCAACCATGTTTTCTGTTACGTACACAGGGATAAATTTATTTCCGTTGTGTACAGCAAATGTATGATTCACGAAATCTGGTGATATCATTGATCTGCGAGACCAAGTTTTGATTACAGACTTTTTGCCTGAATCATTCATAGAGTTTACTTTTTTCTCTACGTTATGGTCAATATAAGGTCCTTTTTTTATCGAACGAGCCATTATTTCTTCCTTCTCTCTATGATGTAACGATTAGAATATTTTTTAAGTTCTCTGGTTTTGAAGCCTTTAGCTAAAACACCATTTCTTGAACGTGGGTGACCACCTGATGATCTACCTTCACCACCACCCATTGGGTGATCGACAGGGTTCATCGCTACCGGTCTAGTTCTCGGACGACGGCCCAACCAACGTTTACGCCCAGCTTTACCTAATACTTCGTTTGCATGATCTGAGTTAGATACAGCACCGATAGTAGCAAGACAAGTAGTCAAGATTAAACGGGTTTCGCCTGAAGGCATTTTTAAAGTAGCATATTTACCATCGCGGGCAGCTAATTGTGCGTAAGCACCTGCACTACGAGCTAATTGTGCTCCTTTTCCAGGGTGGATCTCTACGTTGTGTACGATAGAACCTAATGGAATGTTCGATAATTTTAAAGTGTTACCTACTTCTGGTGCTGCTTTGTCGCCCGATAATAATACCGAACCAACTTGCAATCCTTCAGGAGCGATGATATAACGCTTCTCGCCATCTGCATAGTGTAATAATGCGATGCGGGCAGTACGGTTTGGATCGTATTCAACAGTAGCTACTGTTGCAGGAATATCGAATTTATCGCGTTTGAAGTCGATTAAACGATATGATTTTTTGTGACCACCGCCCATGTAGCGCATAGTCATTTTTCCTGTGTTGTTACGTCCACCAGACTTTTTTGATGATACAACCAATGATTTTTCGGGCTTGGTTGCTGTAATCTCCGTAAAACTAGCACCAACTCTGAAGCGGGTACCTGGAGTAACTGGTTTAAATTTTCTTAAGCCCATAGTTATAATGAATTATTAAATTAAAGGGTTGCGTAATAATCTATTGTTTCGCCGTCTTTTAACGTTACGATTGCTTTTTTGTATTTCGGGCTACGGCCAGATACAAAACCTGCTTTAGTGTAACGAGATTTAGCTTTTCCATCAACAACCATGGTGTTAACTGCAACGATGGTTACACCGTACAATTTCTCAATCGCTTGTTTAATCTGGATTTTGTTAGCCTTGTGGTTAACGCTAAATGTGAAACGGTTAGATTTCTCAGTTAAAGCTGAAGCTTTTTCGGTTAATATTGGTTTTTTTAAAATTTCCATATTATTTGGCAAACGCCTCCTCCAAAGTTTTAACAGAATCAGCAGTTAACACAAGTACACCAGCGTTCAATACATCATAAGTATTTAAATCTGCTGCCGAGATTACTTTAGTTTTCTGAATGTTTCTGCTTGATAAATAGATATTATTATTTTGCGCAGGTAAAACCAATAAAGTTTTTTGAGTACCTACGTTTAACGCAGCCAATAAACTTGTATAGTTTTTAGTTTTAGCTGTATCGAAGTTGAAATCTTCTAAAACTACCACGTTGTTGTCTTTTGCTTTATAAGCCAAAGCAGATTTACGTGCTAATGATTTTAATTTCTTATTCAATTTAAAGCTATAATCACGTGGCTGAGGACCGAAAACACGACCACCACCGTTAAATAACGGAGATTTAATGCTACCAGCACGGGCACCACCTGTACCTTTTTGTTTGTATAGTTTACGAGTTGAACCAGCAATCTCATTACGTTGTTTAGATTTGTGAGTACCTTGACGTTGGTTAGCCAAATACTGTTTTACATCTAAATAAATCGCGTGGTCGTTAGGCTCGATACCAAATACCGATTCAGGAAGTTGCACCTTGGCACCTGTTTCTTTACCTGAAATGTTTAATACTTTAACTTCCATCTGATTACTTGTCTAAGATTACGTAAGAACCTTTAGCTCCTGGAATGGAACCACTAACTACTAATAAGTTTTGCTCAGCATAAACTTTCAAAACTTGTAAGTTCTGAACTTTTACCCTGTCTCCACCTGTTCTTCCAGCCATGCGCATTCCTTTGAATACACGTGAAGGGAATGACGATGCTCCCAATGAACCTGGGGCACGTAAACGGTTATGCTGACCGTGAGTCTGCATACCAACACCGGCAAATCCGTGGCGTTTTACAACACCTTGAAAACCTTTACCTTTTGAGGTACCTACAACATCAACAAAATCGCCTTCTGCGAAAGAATCAACCGTTACTACATCACCTAAATTAAGTGAAGTTGTAAACGAATCAAATTCTACCAGCTTGCGTTTCGGAGTTGTGTTTGCTTTCGCGAAATGGCCTTTCAATGGTTGAGTTGTGTTTTTCTCTTTTTTCTCATCGTAACCCAACTGGATTGATGAATAACCATCTACTTCTTCGGTTTTTACCTGTGTAACTACACAAGGTCCAGCCTCGATTACCGTACAAGGAATGTTTCTTCCTTCGGCATCAAAGATACTGGTCATTCCTACTTTTTTTCCAATAATTCCTGACATTTTATCTTTTCTTTTTAACACCCATCGAAGCAGTAGGGCTTCGTTCAAGGTGGTTGTACATCCCCCGAAAGGGACGGCAAAGATAGGCAAGAAATATTAATTTTCAAATAGTTAGCCAAATATTTTTTCAAATAAATTGCTGATATGATGGGATTTAACTAAAAAAGAGATGTTAATGTGCCAAACCACCATTTAAACTGATGGTTATGATGGCTAAAATGATAAATCCAATGAGTACATATAGGTAATCTCGCTCGATTAAAAAGCTGAAAATAGCAAAAACAATACGTGCAATTGGCGTAAAAATGAGCATCAGGATGCCAAACTGCACAATGGCATCGCCCTGAAAAGTAGATACGCCCTTAAATATGGCCACTATAGAAGAAAACTTGCTCAGCTCGGGTTTAAAAACTTTATAGTCGGTAATGGCACCACTATTATGGATCAGAAAAATGGCGCCACCTATTAACACAATGCTCATCGAAATAATTACACCTGCGCGCAGAAGTGTACCCAAAATTACCTGAATATCCTTATCGTTTAGGTTTTCTTTTCCTGTTGTACCCATTATAATCCGCTTATTCCTTTATAAATCATCTGTAATGCCAAGAATACAACAACTATGGCAAATATCATTTTGAGCTTATCGGTTTTGGCTCTTAATAAAATTTTTGAACCAATAGTTGCGCCTGTTAAAACGCCGATACATACTGGCATGGCAATGCCCGGATCGATCTGGCCACGATGCAAATAAACCACCGCACTCGCCGCTGCCGTAACCCCCATCATAAAATTACTGGTAGTGGTTGATACCTTAAAAGGCAAACGCATAATATTATCCATCGCGATTACTTTTAATGCTCCACTCCCAATCCCAAGCAAACCTGATAAGGTTCCGGCAAAAAGCATCATTAAAAAACCTCCCGGAACATGTTTTACCGCATAAGGATGATCTATACCTTTATCGGGGTAAGATCCATTGAGTTTAAAAAAATTGGCCCATTTGTCGGTATGGTCTAAAGTGGTATGATCTACCTTTTTCTTTAGCGTTATGATGGCCGAAAAAATCAGGATACAGCCAAATAGAATAGCAATATAATTGGCATTGAGATAAACGGCTACAATTGCACCGCACACCGCGCCTATTGTGGTAGCGATTTCTAAAAACATCCCAATTCGGATATTGGTAATCCCTTCTTTTACGTAAGCCGCTGCCGAACCCGAAGAGGTTGCAATAACAGAAACAATTGATGCACCTATAGCATAATGGATATCAACCCCTAAAGCTAAAGTGAGCAATGGAATAATAATTACTCCCCCGCCCAAGCCCGTTAGCGAGCCTAGTAATCCGGCTAAAAAAGCACCTAATAAAATGATAATGGTAAACAGCAATACCGACATGCGGGCAAATATAATGCACTCTTTTTGGGTAAACGAAGAATTAAGGGAATAAAATAAAGTCTATATGTTATATAGGTAAATAGAATTTTGAAGCAATGAATGATTGAATGACGGAGTTATGAATGAGTGAATATAACATCTGCTCATTCAATAATTCACTTATTCAAAATCCAATCATTAACTATGACTTGTAATGAAGTTTACTTTCCTTATTTAAATCAACACCTCGAAAACTTTCAATTACTTCGAAAGCAATTTGCCGAACAGTTTCGGGTATTGGGTCGATAGTTGATTTGTTGCCTTCGGCATCTTTAACCGTCCAGCCTGAAGTATTTAACACCAAAGGCTCAGTATTGGCTAATGATTTAATTATTTTAGCCCTCGTAAAAGCAATTCCGTCCGAATCGACGATTATTTTTTTATTGTTCCACCAGTTTTCCTGTGTTACCGCTTTTAAAGCAGAATGGTCTAACCTGGCAGCATAGCCCCACCCCTTTCCAGTACGATGTGCCAATTTCAATAAACCGATAAAGTTGGTGAGGCTTTTTGAATTGTAAATCTCCGAACTGCAATACATATCAAGATGACTTAATTTAAGCTGACTCATCAATGCTTTTGCTTGATCGGAGTTATGGAAAATCACGACGATTTTTCCGGCAATTGATGGAATAACAACATCAGTTCCTTTATCGTACTCCCCACAAAGTATTTCTATCTCTATTAATTGTTGTTGCAACAACGAAACCAGCTCAGGTTTATTCAGAATGATCTTCATCCTTAATAGTTACTTGCCTAATCGCTTAATCATTTCCGCACTTAAATCTCTTCCATCATTTAAACGGTTGGCGAAGAATGATTTGGCCGCTTCGAAATGTTCTTTGTAACCTTTTAAATCGCCATAGCCAATAATCGATGCCCATTCGTGCACCGCGGTGTGGAATTCTAAATCATCTCCGCGGATAGATTTATCATATAAAGCAGTATTAATCGACTCCTCTAACATTGCTTCATTTTTGAAAAGATATTCGGCAATGCCCAGCCTCAATTTAAAAGGTGGCGTTTGGCAGATCAGGTTATCGTAAGGGTTTACGCCCATTTTATACCAGGCATATACCATGCTCAGCAAACTTAAATGTGAATTTGGTTTCTGTTTATGGCTGGCATCCGATAGGCTGAATTCTTTCATGATGTTATCATCCAACAGTAAAAGCGAACGGCTTTCATGAAAAACGAAATCGCGGGCCGCATAAATCTTTTCCCTAAACTCCGCCTCATTCTCGCAGATCATCAACTTAAACAGTTCCGATTCGGCCTGCGCATAATATTTTACCTGTTTCTGGGCATAAGGATTTAAAATGGCCAAACCAGCATAAATGTGCGATTTGTAACTAAAAATTCTCAGCGTGGTCAAAATTTTCACGTTATCTATTCCACCCGCATATGCCGGATTATCCCAGGGGAAAAAACCCGCATTTTTCCATGCTGAGCCCATGCTTTCGAACCCCATGTGCGTTACTGCCTGTGTATCGGCCACAATGCGGTCGTGCTCCCTGTAATCGTCCATTTCAATAATGTTCGATTTTAAAGATTTATAAATTTCTAAAGCTTTGGCATAAACAGCATCGGTAGCACGGTGACGTACCACCACGAGGGTTTGACCCTCCGGACTAAATGCCGGACCATGCAAAGAATGGCAGGTTACAATCTGGGTATCCGCTGGAAGATGTTTTTCGAAAGCGGCAATTTCCGGATGTTTAACCGAGGTTTGCCCGGCAACTATGGCGCCATATTTTGTTGAGCGGGCAAAAGCAGCTACCACCTCATCAATTTTTTCGGCTTCAACGCAATAGATAATAAAGTCTGATTTACGGGCAACCTCATGGCCATCGATTAAAACTTCGATTCCTTTAGGTTCCAGCTCATTTTTTAAATCTGTAAAACGTAAGGGCATATCTGCCCCACATACCTTATAACCAGCGTTTATGAACGATAGTGCATACAATTTGCCCATATCGCCCAAACCAATAATTCCTATTTGCATGAAACAAATGTAACCTATCGCAAATAAATTTATAATAAAACTTAGATAAAATTGTTATTTAGAATGTTAAACCAGAACAATTTTATCGATTTGCCAAAACCTTAAACAAAATTTATTAACCGGAAAAATAGATAAAAATGTAGTTTTACATTCTAACACCTATATTTAAACTATGCAGAAAATTAAACACACCCTATTGTTTTTAGGCGCTATGCTATTTTTAAACGTTGCCTTTGGGCAAACTTTACCTGACACTACGAAAAATACCGACCCATCTTTAAATGGCCAGTATCAGTTCATGTTAAAGAAATCTAAAAGCTTCAACGGCGCGAGGCTGATCAATCCATCACGGTTATCGTCCTTATGGAAAAGTGTTAGTGATACGCTAAGAAAAGAACGCAAGCAGCTGCAGGAAGCCCGTCAGGAAATTAAAGCACAAGCTGATAACATTTCGAGCTTAAAAGGCGAAGTAAATGGAAAAGAAAGTTCCCTGGCCAATGCCAACGCTGCTGTTAATGAAATTAAATTTTTAGGCATATCCTTCAATAAAGGCACCTATAATACCATTGTTTGGGCCATTATTATTGTACTTGGAGTAGGTTTGGCCTTTGTAATTTTCCAATCGGGTAAATTAAGGCACGAAGCGAAGTACAGAACCGAGCTTTACCAGGAAGTGGCCGATGAATTTCAGGCACACAAAGTAAAAGCAAAGGATAAAGAAATGAGACTTGCCCGTGAGCTGCAGGACGAGCGTAATAAATGGGATGATGGCCGGGGAAGGTAGTCTAAACTAGTCATTAAATACAATACTGTCAGTCTGAGATTGTCGAAGACTTTTCAATAGTTGAAAACAAAAAATATTTGTCCTTCGACAGGCTCAGGATGACTTTTTTTTTAGAAAAGCAGGGCTTGTGGTACTTCGGTTCCGCTAGCCCCGCCATTCGCTTTACCTCACTGCGTTCAGTGTTCGCTACTGTCGGGTTTATTTCACTTATAGCAGCACCATTTGGCTACCTAAACCCGATCAAAGCGAGATGCCGATATTTCATCGGCAGAAGCGGGAGCGGGAACTGCTCTTACCCAAAAGCTACCACAACTGCTTTCCAAAAAACAACGGTTTAAAAAAATAATTAAATTATTGGATAAATCTGTAGGTACATTTAACAGTAGGTTCTCCATTCCGTTGCACTTCTGTCGAAATGACGATAACAGCTTAATTTTTGATACTGTACTTCAAACCCACCTCAAATTCGCCATTGCTATAACTCTGCATTTTTGAAGTATTGGTCGTGTACTGGAATAAAACCGAAAATTGGTTTTTGTAGTTTGCACCAAAACCAGCTGTAAAACTGTTGGTGCTATGATATATGCCGTTAAGCATTAACTTATTCTCTAAAAACTGAAGATTTACACCGGCATCAAAAATACCATCATAATTCTGCACCCCTCTATACACCAATTTCGGTTCAATACTGTTGATTACTTTATCGGTTGTGAATTTATAACCGGCTGCGATAAAATAAATTGATCGGTCTACCACGTTTCGCAGTACATCTCTTTTAAAAAACCGTTTAAGATTAGGCAAAGCAGCCTGTAGTGTCAATTTATCGGAGCGGTAAGCTACTCCAAAATCGCCATCCAGATATAATCTACGATCATTAAAGCTATTGAGTACATCGTCGTCTAAATCGCCTTTGGCTTTACCAAAATCAATCCACTCATTCATAATGCCGGCAGATAGACCAAAATCCAAGAAGTTAGTCCCACCATTTAAAGGCAAATGATAAGCATAAGTTACAGTTGCCCTGGTACGGTTAATGGCACCTGCTCCTTCATTGTAAAAAAGAATGCCCAAACCTACTTTATTATTAGCCAAACCATAGTCGCCAGTTAAATACTGAATTTTTGGTGCCCCATCTACTCCCGCCCACTGCGTTTTAAATGCTGCATTTAAATTTAGTCCGGTTTCTAAACCTGCCATTGCCGGGTTAGCCAAAAACTGGTTCTGGTAGTAGATGCTCCCCATGGGATTAAGCTGGGCAAATGCTGGTGTAACAAACAAAAACAACAGCCCCGCCATATAACATTTCATTTTTTTCACGCTGTTATTTTTTATATAGGATTGATATAAAACCTTTAATAGAACCATCTGCCCCCAAATCGAGCATATAATAATAAGTATCTTCTGTAAGCGGCTTTCCGTTAAAATAACCATCCCAGTTGTTTTGATAACCTAGGGTAGTATAAATCAACCTTCCTCCCCTATCAAAAATGGATAGTTTGTTGTTAGGATACTTTTCTAAACCCTTAACTACAAAAAAATCGTTTTTTCCGTCTCCGTTTGGAGTAAGGATATTATTTACAATGGCTACCTCGGCTGTGGTCTGTATAATCAGAAAAGGCTGTAAAAACCCTTGAGTCAATGTAGTGTTGGCAGCCTGTAAAGTTTGCACCAGTACCATTTCACCAATACTAAAATCGTATAATTGATTGTTAATCTTACCGCTGCCACTGGCCGAATTCACTACATAAGGCAAACTTTGTGCGTTTGCGTTTCCCCAGAAAAACACCATAGTAAAGAAAACAAGCAAATAGGATATTCTTCTCATCATGTTTAGTTTAAAGAGATCCACGCCGATCCATCGCTTTGAATGGTGAAAGTTTTTGCACCTGTAATGGTGGTTACACTAGAATCATCATTCAACAAAACAGCATTGTTTAACGTAACATCACCTGATGATAAAGCTTTCACAATTACATAAATCCTTCCTTTACAGCCAGAGGCCGTTGGGAGATTAACACTCACCGCCAAACCTGCATTTTTTATCCTGACTGTGTAATGACTGGCATCGAGTGTTAGGGTTCCGGCTGTAGTATAGGTTAAAACACTTGCTGCAAGAGAACCATTGATGTTTAAAGTACTTGCATTTGCTGGTGCATAAGCTACAGAAGATGCAGCGGCAGTTCCATTAATGGTTAATGCGCCACCATTTGCTGCAAAATCGCCAGCGATTAGTGGGTATGAGGTACTGGAGTTAGCGACTACTAAGGTATTATTTGCATTTGTGCTGTTAGCAGCAGCATTGCTTCCGATGAAAACATTCCCTGCCCCATTGTTTTTCGAACCGGCGGCGTAACCTAGTGCCGTATTATTGTCGCCATTACTGGCTTCAAGCGCCAAACTTCCAATAGCTGTGTTTGATATACCAGTTCTGTTGGCCATTAGCGTATGCGTGCCAATTGCAGTGTTATTGGAGCCTACCGTATTAATCGCTAATGCCTGCGAGCCAAAGCCGCTGTTGTTGATCGCACTAAAACTGCGCTGTAACACCAGGTAACCGAAAGCGCTGTTTTCGTAACCTGAAATGTTGACAGATAATGCTTCGCGTCCAAATGCACTGTTGTAAAAGCCAGATACATTCGCGGTAAGTGTTTTATAACCGTAAGAAATATTGTTTTCGGATGAATTACCTAAACGGCCAGATTTTAAACCGTTAACCAGAAAGTTGATGGCTACGTCGTCTGTATTACCTAGGAAATTATTGTTTTGATCCATGCTGCCAGTATTCCCTTTTAATGCCCAGGCATTTGCATTTGCAAATAATGTCCTGCTGATTAATTCGGGTTTTCCCGTTGTTGCGTTGGTGATATACACTTTGTTTGCATCGCTCACCCCATCAGTAGTTAATTTAGCCATCGTAACAGATGCATCAGCAAGTTTTGGTGTAGCTACCGACCCATCAGCCAGCTGTAGTGTATTTACTGCGGCATCATCGATATTAACGTTTTTAACTTCTTTACTTCCAATTTTTACAGAGGTTACTGCCCCATCTGCCAGTTTAAGTGTGCTAACCGCCCCCGTGTTGATATCAACTACTACATCTTTCAATAAAGCAGTAGCGCCATTAGCACTAATACTCAAATCAGTTGAGATTAATGCTTTAGCGCCCGACAATTGACTCACATCCAATGTTACCGGCTTCCATACAGTCCCATCAAATAGAAGCACCTGATTATTGATCGGTGAAGTGGCATTTAATGTTTTCCCCTGAAGATTGGCGATTGTAGGATTTGGATAATTCCCTGTTAAATCGCCGCCAGCTATTCCGGTTGATGGACCAACTGGGCCTATGTCACCTTTATCCCCCTTATCCCCTTTTAGGCCAGGTATGCCCTGCAAACCTTGTAATCCGGTAGCTCCCGTTGCCCCTGTATCTCCTTTCGCTCCTTGTGGACCTGTTGCACCTACTGCTCCTTGTGCACCGGCAGCACCAGTTGCTCCTGCATCGCCTGCAATACCTTGTGCACCAGCAGGACCTGCTACACCCGGATCTCCTTTGGGTCCGGTTGGTCCATTGGCAGCATAAAGGGCATATGGAACACTTAGCAATTGTGCGGTTCCGGCCAAACTAAAATTTGTACCGTTATCAGGATCGATTTCGACCTTAACAAACTTTAATCCACTCGCCCAAGTCACCCCAGCAATTGTGCCACTAACCGAACTTGCACCAGTAGCCCCAATAGCTAATGTATATAAACCTAAAGCATTGGTCATTACATTTCTTACTTCCGAGTATTGAATGGTTCCTGTTGAGGATCCATCTAAAATACTAATCCGCAGGGCTATATTTTTATTGGCCAGTGGAGTGCCATTGGCATTTCTTGCTGCTCCTTGATAGTTAAATTGTTGTGGGGTTTGCGCTTTAACAGCTAAGGTGAACCCTATGCTTAAAAAAGCAATTAGCAAAAGTTTTTTCATGAATCGGGATGAGATCTAAAGTATCAGGCGTAAAAAAGGGAGCCTAACGGTCAAATCTAGCAATTAGTATAAGTTACTATATTCGCTTTACACCAAAAGCTAATCACCGATACTAAAACGATTTTAAAGAACTACAAATCAATCACTTAAATAAAATTTAATTTCACAATTTTACACAAACACCTAATTTAAGGCGGATTTAGCCCGCCGAATCAGAAGAAACACAGCGTGAACCAGTAATTAATCGAACATAAAAAGTAAAGCCAGAAAATTATGTTTAGGTTTCCGAAGGAAAAGATATTCCCTTTATATTGCGGTATAGATCAACTGCGTACAAATCGGTCATACCCGAAACGAAATCCAATACGCTCTGTATGATAGAATAAATATCAGTCAAATCGGTATGATATTGTTTAGGAATAAGTTTAACCAGTTTTTTATAATAGTGTGTATTGTTATGAATAAGCGCAGGAACAAACTCTTCTAATAAACCGGCCATAATTTTGTAACCGGCAACCTCTTTCTGTATAACCGATGAGAAATTGTAGATACGCTCAACAGAAATTTTTTCTACTGCTTTCCAGGCAGAAATATAGGGTTCGGGCAATAAATCGGTTAAACTTTGATTAAGCTCACCTTTCAATAATTTTTCTTGTTCCCTAAAAAATATACCTGCGCACTCGTTGGTTAGCGTGTTAATTGCTTTTGCCCTTAATAGACCGATTTTTGCATCGTCGTCTTCATAATCATTTTTTAAACGATCTTCGATGGTGGTAGAATTGGCAAAAGGCAGCAGATAACGCTTAACTTCTTCGTAAGAAAGTATCTTTAAACGGTGTGCATCTTCCAAATCAATGATGCTGTAGCAGATATCATCGGCGGCCTCTACCAGATAAACCAAAGGATGGCGCTTGTAAATGAGGTATTCGCTTTCTTCTTTCTCTAAATTGAGCTCTTCTGCGATCTTTTTAAAAGTTTCTTCTTCTGATTGAAAGAAACCGTATTTCTTACGGTGCAGCACTCCTTTTTGTTTACCCGCAATTGAGGCGCAAGGATATTTTGCAATGGAAGCCAAAGTAGAATAGGTTAACGCATAAGCATCGTTGCCTTTTCCTTTTAATGGATGGGTAAGAATCCGGATGGCATTTGCATTACCTTCAAAATTAATTAAATCGTGCCATTGCGATTCGTTCATTTCTTTCTGATAAACTTTCCCATCGCCATCGGTAAAATATCGTGAAATAGCTGCTTCGCCCGAATGCCCAAAAGCTGGGTTTCCCAAATCATGCGCCAGTGCAGCGGCAGCTACGATATTACCTACTTCGTTAATTAGAGAAACATCTTTAATCAATTGCGGTTGTTGCTCTTCTACACTTTTTAAAAAAATATTAGCCATGGAGCGGGCCACACTTGCAACCTCTAAACTATGTGTTAAACGGTTATGTACAAAAACACTTCCTGGCAATGGGAAAACCTGGGTTTTATTCTGCAATCTTCTAAAAGGAGACGAAAAAATCAACCGGTCATAATCACGCTGAAAATCAGACCGTGCCCGATCTGTGCTGGCACCATATTGTTCTTGTCCGTATCTCTTATTCGAAAGTAAATATTTCCACTCCATTTATCCCTTTGGCATTTAAAATTTCGCGCAAGTTAAACAAAACGCGAAAATGGTTAAGCATAAAGCTTCAGGTAAAATTTATATTATACAATTAAAAGATATTTTTATATTCGCTACAAAATTAAACAAACAAATAATGAAGAAAATCTTATTAACGCTCGCTATCTTATGCTGCTTTACGGTTTTAACCAAAGCACAATTTGAAGGCTCGAAGCAAATTTTTGAAAGTCCGAAACTAAAGGAAACAATCAAAACACAAAAAACTGTAGCCATCTTGCCTTTCGAGGTAAAAATTTCTTACCGGAAACAACCAAAAAACTTCAACGCAGAAGCAAACAAAAGCCAGGAAGAGTCGATGGCAAGATCGATACAGGCCAGTATGTACACCTTTTTGTTAAGGAAAGCCTCTGACTATACCGTAACTTTCCAGGATGTTGACAAAACAAATATCTTATTAAAAAAAGCAGGTGTTTTAGGTAAGTTAGATGAAACAACCAAAGATGAACTAGCCAAAATACTTGGTGTTGATGCGGTTATCGGTGGACGTTTTGAAACTGAGCAAACTAAATCTGAAGCTGGTGCAATCGCCTCAGCTGTTTTATTTGGTGGCTTTGGAGGGAAATCTGGAACAGGCACCATGTTCTTAACCATAAACAATGGAGCGGACGGAGAGTTAATGTGGCGTTTCTTTAAAACAATGGACGATTCCATCATGAGCTCTACCGATGATATGGTAGAACGGATGATGCGAAAAATATCACGGAATTTCCCATATAAAAGTTAAAACGAAGGCAGATAGAAATATCTGCCTTTTTTGTTACTACCTATTTTTTGATTTATCCTGATTCAAACTATTTAGTCTGCGTTCTGTTTATTCATAAAGCTATAATACGATGAAAACGAACATATATAACAAGGAAGAGCATATTGAAGGTTATGTAGGATCAGGTGATGAACAATCAGAAAAATCTGATGTACAAAAAGCTTACGAAGCAGGTAATGATACCGACGTAGTAAGCAGTTATGGCAAAGAACCAAGCGAACTGATTAAGGGAAACCCTTTAGCCAAAGACGGCAGGGATAATTCTGGCACGCAAGGTAAAGATTCTCTTAGTGACGACGCTTACAACAGTTCGGATAAAAACCCAACCATACAGAGTGCCGAAAGTCATACCGGAAGTTCATCTGACGATTTTAAGACGAAAACCAGCATTAATGAGGCTGATGAAAACCATGCTTTAAATACAGGAATATAAACAGATAATTATGGGACTATTAAAATATGCCATTTTGGGCGCAGCAGCCGTATATGGTTTTAAGTATGCCACAAAAAAGCGAATAACTGATGGAAAATCGTTGATTGATGACTTTAAGGAAAAAGCGCCAGAATACGTTGATAAGATTAAGAATTATTCTGAAAAAATAAGACAGGATTATCGTCAAACAAGTGATTTATATTGACAATTAATCGAGTCTAGAAATACACATTAAATTGACATATATCAATATATTAATACAAAGCGTCTTGTAAATTGAAGATAAGTTCTTGAAATTTGCAGCGCTGTAGGATTCGCGACAAAGATTAACCAAAAAATCAGAGACTAACGATTTAAGGGCATTTGCTTCTTGATTAACGCATTTCAGTTGTGGAATCCTAATTAATTTCCATCTACCGGAAAATGCATAAATTTTATAAAGGGATTATTCTATATGAATAGTCTCTTTATAGCTAGATTATAAATCTTTTCCCCTCAAACCTTTCTCGTTATTTTTATTTCTGTTTCCAATGTCTTCACCCTGACTTAAATTCGAATTATTTAAATTTTCATTTACGGCATGTGTAGGGTCATTTTCTGTTTTCAATAAATGCGACTCATCTGGCTGATCTTTACGCTTAAAATCGACGCGTTTATGCCCATAAGTAGCCTCTCCATTATCCCATTCAATATCTGCCTCATCGCGGTTAATCTCCGAATTAGGGTCGACATTTTTATTTTCGTTCATTTCCATAGCCATTTTTTTGTAGTACTTCTTATTTGACAACAATTGGTACAATAAAAAAGTTTACCTCGGGCATTAATATATAAATTGCAGCCCTTTGTCTTTTCAACCGAATCCTACTCCCAATTTGCGGTTACTGTACGCCTTTACTTTGATCTACCTCTGTGCTACTATCCAAATCATCTTTAGACGATCCATTTTCATCACGATGCTTTGGTGGATTTTCCATTCTACTTTCTTCCAGTTCAGAAAAATCACCCGCTTTTTGATTGGCAACTTCGCCATGTGAAGATGGAGTTTCTTTCAGTTTTTCTTTAGGATCCGCAAAATCCTGTCCTTCAACTGGTAATCCTTGGTGCGTTTTATCTTCCTTAGCCATATGAGTACAACCAGCTAACGTTGCTTTTGTTTTAGAATTTGGATGTATAAAAAAAGGCCTCGATTTGCATCGAGACCTTTCTGTTCTTTTAAAATCAATTAAACTTTGATTTCAACTTCAACACCGCTAGGTAATTCAAGTTTCATTAAAGCATCAACTGTTTTAGAGTTAGAGCTATAAATATCCAATAAACGTTTGTAAGCGCATAATTGGAACTGCTCTCTAGCTTTTTTGTTTACGTGTGGAGAACGTAAAACAGTAAAGATTTTTTTCTCTGTAGGAAGTGGAATTGGTCCACTTACAACTGCACCCGTAGGCTTAACAGTTTTTACGATTTTCTCAGCAGATTTATCTACTAAGTTGTAATCGTAAGATTTTAATTTAATTCTGATTCTTTGGCTCATCTTATTTTTAATTGTGGTTTCCTGTTAGAGCTATTAATAACAGAAACCGGATTTATCTTTTTAGTAGCAAGTACTTAGTATCGAGTATCAAGACCGATAATCCATCTTGATACTTGATACTTTTATCTTAATACTAATTAGTCTTCAGATTTTACTCTTCCTTTAGATTTAGCAACTACTTCGTCCTGTACGTTTTTAGGCGCAGCTTCATAGTGGTCAAATTCCATTGTAGAAGTTGCACGGCCTGAAGTGATTGTACGTAACTGTGTTACATAACCAAACATTTCAGAAAGTGGTACAGTAGCTTTAATTACTTGAGATCCATTACGGGTATCCATACCTAACAATTGACCACGACGACGGTTCATATCACCGATAACATCACCCATGTTTTCTTCAGGAGTTAAGATTTCGATTTTCATGATTGGCTCCATCAAAGTAGGTTTACATTTAGGTAAAGCCTCACGATATGCCATACGGGCAGCAAGCTCGAATGATAAAGCATCTGAATCGACTGCGTGGAATGAACCATCAATCAAACGTACTTTCATATCAGGAAGCGGATAACCAGCTAATACACCATTAGCCATTGCAGCAGCAAATCCTTTTTCTACTGAAGGGATAAATTCACGTGGAATTGAACCACCTGTAATTTCGTTTACGAACTGTAAACCACCTTTTTCGAAATCAGCATCAATTGGTGAAATAATTACCTGGATATCGGCAAATTTACCACGACCACCAGATTGTTTTTTATAAGTTTCACGGTGTTGAGTAGTACCAAAAATTGCTTCTTTGTAAGCTACTTGTGGCGCACCTTGGTTAACCTCTACTTTAAATTCGCGTTTTAAACGGTCAATTAAAATATCTAAGTGTAACTCACCCATACCAGAGATAACCGTTTGACCAGTTTCCTGATCAGTTTGAACCCTGAATGTAGGATCTTCTTCAGCTAATTTAGCTAAGCCCATACCTAATTTATCAACATCAGCTTGAGTTTTAGGCTCAATAGCTAAACCGATAACTGGTTCAGGGAAGTTCATAGACTCAAGAACGATTGGGTTTTTCTCTTCACAAAGTGTATCACCAGTTTTGATATCTTTAAATCCTACTACCGCAGCAATATCACCAGCAGCCACATTAGGCACAGGGTTTTGCTTGTTAGCATGCATTTGGAAGATACGGGAAATACGCTCTTTACTTTCTGAACGTGTGTTATACACGTAAGAACCAGCTTCTAAGTTACCCGAGTAAACACGGATAAAACATAAACGGCCTACGAATGGGTCAGTTGCAATTTTAAATGCTAAAGCTGCAAATGGCTCATTGATACTTGGTTTTAATAAAACTTCAGCACCTGTATCTGGGTTAGTACCTGTTACACCTTCTGAATCAAGAGGTGAAGGCAATAATTCCATCACGTAATCCAACATGGTTTGAACACCTTTGTTTTTGAAAGATGAACCACAAACCATAGGAACGATTTTAGCATCTAAAACAGCTGCACGTAAAGCATCTAAAATTTCGCGCTCAGTGATTGAGTTTGGATCTTCAAAGAATTTCTCCATTAAAGACTCATCATAATCAGCAACTGATTCTAGTAATTTCTCTCTCCACTCAGCAACCTCATCTAACATATCTTCTGGGATTGGCACTTCAGTAAAGGTCATACCTTTATCATGCTCATTCCAAACGATACCACGGTTGTTGATCAAATCAACCACACCTTTAAATCCGTCTTCAGCACCGATAGGTAATTGCAATGGAACTGCATTACTACCTAACATATCTTTAACTTGTTTAACAACTTTTAAGAAGTCAGCTCCAGAACGGTCCATTTTGTTAACGAAACCGATACGGGCAACATTATAGTTGTTAGCCAAACGCCAGTTGGTTTCTGATTGAGGCTCAACACCATCAACTGCAGAAAACAAGAACACTAAACCATCTAATACACGTAACGAACGGTTTACCTCTACGGTAAAATCCACGTGTCCTGGTGTATCGATAATGTTCATGTGGTAAGCCTGACCTCTGTATTTCCACTCAACCGTAGTTGCAGCAGAAGTGATCGTGATACCACGCTCTTGCTCTTGTGCCATCCAGTCCATTGTTGCAGCACCTTCGTGCACCTCACCAATTTTATGACTTACACCAGCATAATAAAGAATACGCTCCGTTGTTGTAGTTTTACCCGCATCAATGTGAGCCGCGATTCCAATATTTCTTGTAAATTTTAAATCTCTTGCCATGTTATGTTTTTGATTTATCTGATTTTAAATGATTACACCGATTATGTTAAAACAAATCGGTGTAATTTATCTAATCAGTATAATCTTCTAATTAAATCTGTGTAATCTTACTAATCTGTTAATCCTAATTAGAATCTGAAGTGAGAGAACGCTTTGTTAGCCTCAGCCATTTTGTGCGTATCTTCTTTTTTCTTAACAGCAGCACCTTCACCTTTAGCAGCAGCTACGATTTCACCAGCTAATTTCTCTTTCATGGTTTTTTCGCCACGTTTACGAGCGTATAAAATTAACCATTTCATACCTAAAGCTGTTTTACGCTCTGGTCTAACCTCAGTTGGAACCTGGAAGTTAGCACCACCAACACGACGAGATTTAACCTCTACAGCTGGCATAATGTTAGTTAAAGCACGTTTAAAGATCTCTAAACCGTTTTCACCTGCTTTTTTCTCAGCAATTTCAACAGCATCGTAAAAAATTGAATAAGCGATAGATTTTTTTCCATCGTACATCATATTGTTTACAAAACGAGTTACCTGAACATCATTAAATTTTGGATCAGGAAGAATAATTCTCTTTTTTGGTTTTGACTTTCTCATTTCTTATTTCCTCCCGATTATTTCTTTTTACCTTTTGTTGGTGCCGCAACTACCTGTCCTGGTTTAGGACGTTTAGTACCATATTTAGAACGACGTTGGTTACGACCAGCTACACCTGATGTATCTAATGCACCACGGATGATGTGGTAACGTACACCTGGTAAATCTTTAACACGACCACCACGGATCAATACGATTGAGTGCTCCTGTAAGTTGTGACCTTCTCCAGGAATGTAAGCATTAACCTCTTTACCGTTCGTTAAACGAACACGGGCTACTTTACGCATTGCTGAGTTTGGTTTTTTAGGGGTAGTGGTGTACACACGTGTACATACACCTCTTCGCTGTGGACAGCTGTCCAACGCTGGAGACTTACTCTTGAACTCCAGTGCTACTCTACCTTTTCTAACTAATTGTTGAATGGTTGGCATTGTGCTTTTTTATGTTTTTTTATTAAAAAATTTACCGCTCCCCCGGCATCCTTGCAGATAGCCCATAAAACGGACTGCAAAAGTAGAACAATTCTTTTTAAAAATCAAGGGGTTAGCGTAAAAAGTTTTCAGTTGGCAATTATGAGTTTTCAGTTGAAGATTAAGGAGTTGCAGTTCGGTTTTGCAGTTTTGGATTTTCAGTTAACAGTTATCTCTCTAGATCCTCTAGCACGCTCGTCATACTGAACTTGTTTCAGCATCTAGTTTGGCTATTTAAATTACTTTTGGAAAGCAACTTCAGCCATGCTTAGGTTGGATCGGCCCCGTTCCAAAGGAACTCCTTCGGAGCTAATGTTACAAGCTCGTGAAGAACTCGCTTTCCACGTATATGGGGTTTAGGTGGCAAAGTAGGTAGAACTATTAGTGTTTGATTTCAATGTTTTATAAGAATATATTTCCCCTTAGCCTTTTTCAATACGCTTTAAAAAGCCTAAAACCACACATGCTTTAATTCCATAAAAGGTTGCGTTAAATACCTATCTTTAATAAAAATCTAAATTATATGTTCTTAAGTATCGTTGGAATTATTATCATTTTTGTTGGTTTTGCAGTATCAAACCAAAATAACCTTATTAGCCGCTACAGCAGTATTACCAAAATTATCGGTGTGGTACTTGTCATCATTGGCCTATCCTTCTCCGTATTTAAAGTTATTGATGCCGGCCAGGTTGGCGTTAAAACCGTTTTTGGAAAAGTAGATAATGACGTTTTATATAGTGGCTTAAACGTAATTAACCCCATTGCGGTAATTACGCCTTTTGACGTTAAAACCCAAAACTACACCATGTCTGGCGTGCATGATGAAGGCAATAAACAAACGGATGATGCACTACGTGTTTTATCTGCAGATGGTCTGGAGGTTATTATTGACCTCTCGGTACTATTCAGGGTAAAGGGAAGTGCCGCTCCAAATATTTTACGGGAAATAGGAACCGACTATCTGGAAAAGATTGTCCGCCCGGTTTCTCGTACCGCCATACGCGATAACGCAGTTGCTTACGATGCCGTTGCTTTGTACTCGAGCAAGCGTGACGAATTTCAATCTAAAATATTTAATACGATAGAAAAGAGCTTTGCGAAAAGAGGTTTAGAACTAGAGCAGCTTTTGGTTCGTAACATTACTTTACCCGCATCGGTAAAAGCAAGTATCGAATCGAAAATAAACGCAGAACAGGATGCGCAAAAGATGACTTTTGTACTCCAAAAAGAACGCCAGGAAGCAGAACGTAAAAGGGTGGAAGCGCAGGGAATTGCCGATTACCAACGGATCCTTTCTACAGGCTTAAGCGATCGCCAGCTCCAATACGAATCTATATTGGCTCAAAAAGAAATTGCAAAATCGGCCAACACCAAAGTTATTATTATGGGTAATGGCAAAAGTGCACCGATTATTTTAGGTGGAAACTAAATTCAAGTATTCTAAAAATGAAAACAAAAATCATTACCATCATATTCTGTAGCATCGCATACCTATGTAATGCACAAACTTCTTCAACGATTAAAAGAAAGGCTATTGTAGATTTTGATGCTTACGAAAAGCTCTTACCCGAGGTTAAAGCCCATCGTAAAAGTAGGCTCGTAGATTTACCAACATTTTTAAAAATGGCTGAAGAGAAAGGCACCATTATTTTAGATACACGTTCTGATAGTCTATTTAAACGAAAACATGTTAAAGGTGCCATTCATTTAAATTTTTCTGATTTCACACAACAAAATCTGTTAAGGACTATACCAAATGCAGATACCAAAATATTAATCTATTGCAATAATAATTTTATAGATGACCAGGCAAATTTTGCCAGTAAACTAGTTATGCCTGTTTTAATAAAGAAAAAAATAGCCCCAATTTCATTGGCCTTAAATATCCCTACTTATATTAATCTATATGGCTATGGGTATAGAAATGTATACGAGCTCTCCGAACTGGTAAGCACACGGGATAAACGAATAACCTTTGAAGGAACCGAAATCAGAAGTGCTGTTATTAAAGCAAGGTGATAAAAGCTAAAAATTAATTACAATCCTTAAAACTATCTTTCAGAACCTTCAGCCGTGCAACTGCAGCTTCTAATTCTTTTGGAGCTTTACCATACTCATAAGTAATTTTATATTGTTTGCCATCGGCATTAATGGCAATCCACTCTGCTCCTCCATCAGCACAATCAGGACAGCCAATTACTTCAGGCAGGGCCGAAATCTTCTCCAAATTCAATTCTTTTTTGATTGCGTTTATATCAGCTTCGGAGATTGTTTTGCTACAGGTTTTGGTATCAGCTGTTTGCCCGTTTTTTGATTTAGAAAAAGTAAGTTTCAGGTCGCTAATGAGTAAATTATTGGAACAATATCCTACACACATCCCAAATGATGATCCATAACCAATACTGTTTAAAGTTTTAATATCGCTTTTTTTACATGCCGAAAAAGACAGGGTTATTAAAATTACAAAAATGAGTGGTAAAGTTTTCTTCATATGTTAAGGTTTAAGATAAGGACTTAATTGCTCCGAAGTTACAAATATCCCTCTATATGCAGGTACTGAAGCTTCCATTGTCCATAATAATACACCTTTTCTATCAGTTAGTACAACAATATGTCTTTTAGAACTGCAGCATAATATATTATCCTTATTAATCATATAAGCGCTTCCCATGCGGTCGTTATAAATTTGAGGCGGTAGTTGAACATGCATATCTAAACTTGCACTTTGCGTCTGCTCATTTAGCTTAAAAGCATAGGCTCCTGACCGATGTTTTTCTATTCCGTTATCAAAAAACATTAAATTACCTTCTGCATTGATGTGTACGGCATGCGCTTGCGAGAAATTGGTATTGGCTGGCATTTTGATGTTACCTCCCTTGCCAAATTTCCAGATTACTTTACCTGTTTTGGCATCAATTTTCCAAATTTGCCCATTGTTGTAAAAGGAAATGATGTAGTTCCCGTCTTTATCATAGTTTAAGCTATTGGCATGCATCCAATCTTTCTTTGTTTTAAGCAAAGCCTTATCACTAAAAGGATCAAGGCTATCGAATACACTCCATTTCCAGATCTGTTTCCCTTTTTTATCCATCACGAGGATGCCATCTCCATTAATAGTATCTTGTTTGCTCCCGCCTATACGGCTTAAATCGGTTATTTTCTGATCAACAAAAAGTGTAACTAACGCTCCTTTTGGGTTTTTTAAAATTTCGTGGTGAATGGTCTGCTTAAAATCTCCCTGGCCTTTTTTTAAGTGTAAAACAGTATCTCCTTCTAAATTGATCTCCAATATCTGGCTACCGTAGCTTGTTGGCTCATCATTGCCACCCAAAACGGAAAGTAAGGTCTTATCTTTTGTAAAATTGATTACTTTGAAACCAACATTATCAACCATATGGTACCACCTCAATCTACCCTTATAGTCTACGAGATAGGCCATCCCTGGCGAATACCGCTTATTAACCAGAATTAATCCATTCTTAAGTTCTTTGGGAATTAATTTATCATCGGCACTTTTTGCTTTAAACTGGTCTTTAAGCCATTCCGGTAAATCGTTAGAAACAAATGAATAAGCTTTACTAGTCTTCTTTACTCCTTTTTTTACGGTAATAATTTGGTAGGTATAACTTGTCTGGGGAATAATATTGCACAGTACAAATTTGTGACTGCTTTTATCTTTAGATAGCGCAGTACTTTCTTTTTTAGCATCAGTAAGTTTGTTAGGCCAATATTCTACATAGGCATCTACAGCCGAATTAGCAATTACATCGATCTGTATTTTTAATACATTGTTGTTATGCAGCCCTACCTTTATTTCTTTGATACTATCGCCCGTATAACATCCATAAAAAGTAAACATTACCAGTAAAACAACGAGTTTTAAAAAGTACTTCATAAAATTGAAAATATTAAAAGGTTGGATGCGATAGTTTTTAAATAAAAAAGAATATGCAGTTAAAACTACATATTCTTTTTAAGCATAATAAAAGTATGAAATTATTGTCTGCCAGCGTTATTTAAATTTGGATTTATATTCACCTGGTTTAAAGGATATGGGAAAAACTGATCCCGCGGCATCACAACCGTTGGTGTTTGGCTGGTACGCTTTAAATATCCATTTACAACAGCCTCATACTTACCAAACCTCATTAAATCGGCTCTTCTTTTTCCTTCATAAAACAATTCCCAGCCGCGTTCTTGCAAAAGGGCATCTTTAAGTGTGGTTTGGGTATAGTTTGCAGCCACCAATAGTTTAGCATGCGATCTTCCTTTTACCTGATTAATCAGATCTATACACTCAGTATTCGGACCACTTAATTCATTTATCGCTTCGGCCCTACTCAATAACACATCTGCGTAGCGTAGAATGTTAACACTATGCCCATCATAATAGGTATTTGCACCGTTCGGATCTGCATATTTTGCGGTAGCCACATCCTGCATATAAAAGGTACCTGCCGGAGGGGATGCTCCCAGCGAAGGCGCTTGTTTGTGTATTAGTTTATCAACACCCAGATATTCAGGGAAGAAAAGTTTTTTCCGATCATCTGCATCGTCAAAACTGTTGTAAAAATCCCAGGTTACTGCATAATATTGCCACCTATCGGTTAAAACAGGATGCTCCTGTGGACCAAAGTGATTCAATAATTCCGTTCCATTAACATTTGCATCACTCAAAACCGAGAAGATGTTTTCTGAACACCATTTATTGCTTTCGGCAAAAAGTCCTGAGTAACTTGGAAAAAGCGAATAAGTATTTAAATCCATCACCTGTTTGGTAACATCGAGCACTTTTTGCCACT
Organism: Flavobacterium sp. W4I14; assembly: GCA_030817875.1. Classification (NCBI taxonomy): domain Bacteria; kingdom Pseudomonadati; phylum Bacteroidota; class Flavobacteriia; order Flavobacteriales; family Flavobacteriaceae; genus Flavobacterium; species Flavobacterium sp. W4I14. Next base: position 5,905,615 of record JAUSZU010000001.1, on the reverse strand, counting down.
GGTGCTGACGTAGATAAAGTTTAGCCAATAAGGTTAGTGCCGCACCTTTTGTGGCTCGGCCAACATCGTTGCTAGAATAGAATTTATTATTAGCATAGTTAACTGGCAAAACAGCGGCAGCCCCTTGCAAGTCATTGATTAAAAATGCTTCGATCTGGTCAAGTGGTGTTAAACTCGCAGCCTCAGTATATTTTGGATTCTCCAGATCTTTTTCTGTAGCTAAAATTACCGGACCCCAGGCATCGGTTAGGTCCATATAAGCTACCGCTCTTAAAAATTTAATCTCAGAAAGGAACTGATTTTTTTCTTCAGCTGTAATGGCTGTCATTTTAGAGAGATTAAAAATTGCATTATTTGCATTAGAAATCAGCTTATAAATCTGCCTCCAATCTTCGGCAATCAGCCCGTTTGCAGAGTTCCACTGTACATTTGAAAGCTGCCCCGGATCGCCACCATAGCTGCAATGCCCTACATCAGTGGTTAAATCGGTTAAAGCAAAATGCCTTACTGTCCAGTAATCAAAGTTATCACCTACCGATGGGCCTTTTAACCTTGCGTAAACAGCATTTACGGCTGCAATTGCATCAGATTTTGTTTTAAAGGCATTAGTACTGGTTAAACTACTATATACTACTGGGTCTAAATCTTTTTTACAAGAAAATTGTAAAAGTACAACCGCAGTAATCGCCAGAATAATCTTATATCTTTTCATCTTTTTATCTTTATTAATCCTACTAATCAGGAAAGTATTACTAATTGATGGTTAATTTTACACCTGCAGAGAATGTTCTGAACGCTGGAAATGCATTAAAATCTATCCCTCCTCCAAAATTACTTCCTGAATGTGAATTCACTTCCGGATCTGTTCCTGTATAATTGGTAATGGTAAATAAATTTTGTGCCTCAGCATAAACCCTTAAACCCTTTATCACCTTAATATGATCTAACAATTTGGTTGGAACACTATAACCAAATGATACCGATTTTAATCGCAGATAAGATGCATTTTCTACAAAACGCGAGTTTACATAACTTCCATAGGTTGTTAAAAAGTATCCTTCGCGTGGAACATCTGTATTTTCGTTAGTGCCGGCAACAAATCTGTTCAATGCATCTGCTCCGGTAGTCGATTCTAATACCAACCTGTTCATATTATAAAGCGAATAGCCAAAAGAACTTTGGAAGAAAATATTTAAGTCGAAACCTTTATAATGAAAATCATTTCCCAGCCCCATTGTAAAACGAGGAGTCGAATTACCTAAAAAGGTCATATCATCAGGCGTAATTTTACCATCGCCATTGGTATCCTGATATTTTGGATCACCTGCTTTGGAACCAGGCTGAGGCGCATAAGTTTCTCCAGTTTTAATCACGCCCGCATAGACGTATCCAAATAATTCACCCAGTTCTCTCCCGGGCATCACCCTGGAAAATTCACGTCCTGATACTGTACCACTTGGATTTGCCGTGTTTACAGAGATTTGATTAATTGGACCTAACGACAATACTTTTTGACGGTTAAGCGAGATATTGAAATTGGTATTCCAGCTAAAATCAGCATTACGGACGTTAACCGTATTTACCAAAAACTCTATACCACGGTTTTGGATCGACCCAGCGTTTACTAATTGCGAGCTAAAGCCCCAATATTGTTCAATCGGAATATTAATTAATAAATCGCTGGTTTTCTTTGCATACAGATCTATTGTAGTATTTATACGTCCATTTAAGAAGCCCATATCTAAACCCAGGTTAAACTGCGTAGTGCTTTCCCATTTTAAATTTGGGTTAGGTAACGTTTTAGGTTCTGTACCAATCTGCAATGCATCGCCAGGGTTAAGCACCGTACTATAATTGGTAAAGGTTGATAGATACAGGTAATTGGCCACACGGTCGTTACCGGTTACACCATAACTTGCTCTTAACTTTAAGTTTGAAAAAGTATTTAAGTTTTTGATAAACTCTTCGTCGGTAAATTTATAGGCAATTGCTCCTGAAGGGAAATATCCATAACTAAAGTTCGGACCAAATTTTGACGATCCATCCCTCCTTAAGGTAAAAGATGTTAATAATTTATCCTTATAATTATAGTTTAACCTTCCATACATTGAATTAAAGGTAGATTGTTCTTTAAAACTATTGTAGCCATTACCTAGATTGGTTATGGTAACATTGGTTCCATTAGGCGATGAGCCTGCACCCAGGTTATAAAATAAATACTCATCAGTTGGGAAACCTTTGCTACCTGCAGCTATAAAATCGTTAACATCTTTTTGATTAGATACCCCAGCAAGCACCGTAAAATCGTGATCACCTGTTTTATATTTATAGGTTAAATAATTTTCTACCAACCATCTAAATGTGGTTGAGCTTTTTTGTGCTGCGATACCGCCATTTACGGCACCTGCAGTTAGCGTTCTAGGTATGTATTGCCCTTCGTTCAAATTGGTGTACTCTGCACCGGCTCCTAAATGATAGGTTAATCCTTTGATAAACTGATAGTCCAATGAAACATTTGCATTAGCTAATTTATTAGTACTGGTGTTTGTTGGCTCTAATAAGCTGGCCAGTGCATTATTTTTACCTTGGTAACGATAATAACTTCCATCAGCATTGTAAACTGGAATGTTAGGCAATGCAGTTAATAAGCCGAACAATGGTGCGGTAATATCTGCCGAATAAGATTGTTGTAATACTTTTGAACTTGAACCATAAAAGTTAGCGCCCAACTTTAAACGTTCGTTAAGGGTTTTCTCAGCACCTATTCTGGCTGTATATTTCTCTAACCCTGTACCTTTTAAAACACCTTTTTGATTAATGTAGTTTCCTGACACATAAATTTTCGAATTCTGATCACCACTGCTAATGCTCAGACTTCGGTTATGTACTGAAGCATTTTGAGTAGCTTCATCCAGCCAATTGGTATTTGCAATGGCAAAAGAAGAAGGAAAAGGCGCAGGTTTACTATCTTCAATAGCTGTTGCATTTTGAATCGCAGTATATTGTTGGCCATTTAACAATGCAGGCTTATAAGTTAAGAACTGATTACCATTGGATAAATCTAAATCAATAGCTACCCTACCGGCCTTACCTTTTTTGGTGGTAATTAAAACCACACCGTTACCCCCTCTTGCACCATAAATAGCTGCCGATGAAGCATCTTTTAAAATCTGGATATCCTCAATATCGTTTGGATTTACCGTGCTTCCGTTATCAGATATAAATCCATCGATAACATACAGCGGGCTATTGGTTGTATTGATGGAATTACCACCCCTTACAGTTATCGACATTCCGGCTCCTGGCGCAAAACTCGTTTGTTGTACCTGCACACCTGCAGCCTTACCTTGAATGGCTTGACCGATATTTGATGTGGTACCTCCAAGATTTAAATCTTCGCTCTTTATAGAACTGATTGAACCTGTTAAATCTGTTTTACGTTGTGTACCATAGCCCACAACCACAACTTCGTTTAGTTTATTTAAATCTTCTTCCAGGTTTACCGTTACTACATTTGAAGCACCTACGGTAACCCGTTGTGTTTTATAACCTACAAGTGTAAAGTTTAAAACCCTTAATTTGCCTTTTAAGGTGATGGTAAACTTACCGTTAGCATCAACCGATGTTCCGTTTTTCACATCAGTTTCTGTTACTGATGTTCCAACAGCCGGCAGTCCTTTTTCATCCTTAACCGTTCCGGTAACAACCGTCTGCGCACTGGCTGCAATGGGGATTACGATAAATAAAGTACAATAAATAAATTTAAAAAGAGCGTTAAACAATGAGCGGTTTGGTATAGGAACAGATGTCCTACAATTCCCATTTGTTGGTTTGTAAATTGTAATCATAGCGGTTTTGGTTATAGCTGATTGTTGCTAAAAGGATAAAATGACTTTTAATTCTTAGTAGGATAATATTAGGAATTAAAGCGTGTATTTATATGCAAAAACACTGCGCAATCGATTGACTTAACGTTCTGGATGTACTAAAACCGTGTAAATTAGAATTAAACCAATAAAAATTAAGCCAGGATAATTAAGAATAGTGATTAAAGCATGGAACTAATTTTGGAAATGATCTCCAGAAATAGCTTATCTCTACTCTGAACCGGACTTTCTGTACTGGTTCTGATAATGAGATTGGCGTTTAATGCAGGCTCGAACCTGGCGCTAACTCCTGTAAAATTTGAGATCAGGTTTTGGTCAGCATCTTTGTATAAACCTTTTACATCTCTTTCTTTGCATATCGCCAATGGGCAATCTAAAAAGACTTCAAAATACTGTTCTCCAATAATTTGAGCGGCCAATGTCCGATATTGCTCAAGAGGGGTGATGAATGAACAAATCGTAATGATATTGCTCATCATCATAATTTTAGCTATTTCTGCCGCCCTTCTAATGTTTTCTGCCCGGTCGGCTTCGCTAAAGCCCAAATCTTTATTAATACCTTCCCGAAGTACATCTCCATCTAATGTTATAGCAAAAAAACCTTCTTTTTCGAGCTTTTCTTTCAGTAAAGTAGAAATAGTTGTTTTACCAGAGCCTGATAGTCCAAATAACCAAACCACGATTCCTCTTTGACTGGGAATTACATAGCCATTTTGAGTTGTAGTTTGAAGCGGCATAGTTCTATTAAAATTAATCAACCTTACACAAAAAGCCTTCGTTTAGCAAAGATTCCTTATTGTATAACATTTCACGACCAGATAATGTATTGATATTACATCCGCTAAATAAAATAATGGCATGGCCGGCAGCAGTATCCCATTCCATGGTTGGTCCGGTGCGTAAATAAATCTGTGCCTTACCTTCTGCTAACAAACAGAATTTAAGAGAGCTGCCTACCGAAATAAAATTGACTATCGGATATTTGCTAAGAATTGCTTTTTCTTCTCCGTCTGCATGTGATCTGCTTATCGCAGCTGTCCATTCACTGTTCTTCTTAACCGCTTTAATTTGAATCGGATCTTCCCCGGGGATCTGTTTCCAGCTTCCGGAAGACACATCACCATAATACAATAAATTTTGTACCGGGATATAAATTATCCCTAGCACAGGCAAGCCATTACGGATTAAAGCAATATTTACAGTAAACTCGCCATTTCGTTTAATAAACTCTTTGGTTCCATCCAACGGATCTACGCACCAATATACTTCCCAGTTTTTCCGCTCTTCGTAAGGAATATTTTTTCCTTCTTCAGATATAATTGGGATGGCTGGATATAACCGCTTCAGGTCGCGACATATCATATCATTTGCAATTTTATCAGCCTTAGTTAAAGGAGAAGAATCGCTTTTGGCTGACACCTCAAAATCTTCATGATTGTAAACGGTTAAAATTGCCTTCCCCGCCTCAACAGCTATTCCTACTATGGCATTTATATCAATGGTATCTATCATTTTATGCTAAACTTTTACAGTTAAATTCTTAGCCTTAATTTCTTTTAGTATCTTCAGTTGAGGTCCTCTGTTATCGAGATCAGATTGACGGGCGCTTAACAGAATGTTTTTCTTGAGTAGGTCGTTTTCAACGTTATAATGCTCAATTTCTTCTTCAGAGATCCGTTTATTTTTATTCTCAGGGCGATCTAAAGCATAGCCCAAATCTGTTAAAGTTTGGTAATTAATACATTCGAATATATCGATTTCTACTGTGCTCATTTCTCTCCGAAATTTACCACTATTATCTTTGATAATCGGCTTGGCCAGATTTTCCCACATTTCACCAGCATTGGCGGTGGCTAGCGATTCTTTTGAGTTGTGAAAATCGAGCATTGTTTCAGCGTAATCAATTGCCAAAAACTTACATAAACTTTTAATAAGTTTTGCCGGATCTGCAATTAACTCCTCATAGTTTAAAGAGAAAAAACGATCGTTACTGATCTTTTTCGATAGTTCGATGCAGGCACTTTGATCTTTATGCCATTGTTTAGCTAAATGATAAATATGCTTTTCGCCAACAATTGCTTTTTTAAAAGAAAGGGCAACATCCCTCCCATCACGGTATAAATAAATATATTTCAGATTAGGTGAATGCATTTCCAAATCAGTGGCGTAATGTACATTGGCCATACTCTTACAGCACCAATATTTAGCTTTTTTTGCTAATGCGGCAGTTTCGTATGCCAATCGGTTAATTTCAAAGAGGCTGTAAGTTTTTGAGTTTTCATAAATCCAAGCTTCGTCCAGCTCAACGCCATCCCATGGCACAGGATTAGCCCTAACATAACTTACAACATCGCTAATTAAGATCTTATATTTTTCTTCGGTTAAAAAACCATACAATTCTAACAATGGCACAAAAGTGACCAAAATATGAGGTGGGTGCGGGGAGGCAATCTGATTAGATTGGTCTAATATTACCCGGAGTAAGTTGGACCCAGATCTTTGTGTTCCGATGATCTGGATACCATCTGGTTTAAAAATGCTTTCCATTATATAAAATCGATACTGTTCCCAAAAAAATAGCGCCGAGTATTAAATATACCGGACTTAATTTATACTTATAGCTTAATATTAATGAAACTACACACATTGCTCCAACCAAAAGTGTTCGTGGCTGCAATAATAATATTTTTATAGCTGATGATATGATCAGGCCGATTACCACCACCTTAATTCCCGATATCATACTTTTGATCAGGGGGTGATCTTTGGTTTTATTAAAAATTTTTGAAACAATAATCATTAAAATAGCAGATGGAACAAACATACTACAGGTAGCAACCAGTGCACCTAAAAAACCGGCTAACTTAAAACCAATGAATGTTGAGCTCACCAGAATTGGTCCGGGTGTAACCTGGCTAAAGGCAATTACATCTATCAATTCCTTTGCGCTCAACCACTTCAGGTCTTTTACCAATAACGACTGCATAATGGGTATAACGAGGTATCCACCGCCAAATAAGGAAATGCTAATGCCCGAAAAAACGGTTCCGATCTTAAAAAAGATGCTTTGATAAGACTTAAATGCACCAGTAACAAATAAAATTTGGTTAACCAACAAAATAGTGGCGGCAATAAAGGAAAGTGACTTTAGCTTAAACTTCCGCTTAAAACTAGTTATCACCTCAACATAGTTGTTGCTGTTTTTATCAAAAATCAACCCAGCAATGGCCCCTATGGCTATAAGAACAATTGTTATGAGGTAATTCCCTTTAATCAGATCGAGTGTTATGGCTATCAGAAAAAGAAAGATTTTACCGTAATTAAGGGAAATTTCTTTTTTAAACAACTGTAATCCTGTCGACAAAATGATCATACTTACAATTGCCCCTACATATTGCATCATTAGGCTCCAGGATATATTGAGCCCATTTGAGTAATAAACATAAGCCAAACAAAGTATTAAAATACTTGCCGGTAGTAAAACAGCGAACATGCTCACCGCAGCTCCTAATTTACCTTTTAAAGAATAACCAATATTGGCCACAACATTTACTGCCATAGGGCCAGGCATAAAAGAAGCTACTGTTACGCTGTTTAGTACATCTTCATTATTAATGGTTTTATCCTGTTCAACCATAATGCGCTGAATCAGTGTGACCAAAGCCATATGTCCGCCAAAACTTACACAGCCAATTTTTAGAAAGGTGAAGAAAAGATATTTCAGTGTTGTTTTTTTCTTTGATTATATCGCCTGCTACTGATAACTCCATCTTCCTTTTTAAGATTAACTTGAATGCTTAACAATATACCCTAAATTTTTGCACAATGAGCGTAAGTCGGATTTCAAAAACGCTCACTCGGTTATTGCTTTTTTGTTTAAGAACCTAATTTATGCGATTTTGAATGCAAAAACCATTTAAACACAACGCAAACGTTTGATTAAACCATGAAAATTTATCATTTTCATATCAGAACGACATGAAGATGTTAAAAAAAACAAACTTAGCGGGAGATGTGGGTTAATCCTTACCTTGTTTTCTCTTAGGAAAGTTATGAATATGCCTGAATTTAACACAAAGAAAATATCGACAAAAGTCTGCGGGAAGACTCTTTAATAATTACCTAACACAAAGCCCTAACATTTACTTATCAGAAGTAATTGTCAGAGGCTTTATTAAAACCTAAAAGATTTTACTTAATTCACCGTATTACGCGGGTTGCTTCTTTGGTTGTTTGCGCCCACTTTGGTTAACTTGTAATTTAGTGATAAATAAAAATACCGTGTGATGTTGTTATACCTTACATCTTCAATCCGGCTACTATTTACAATTCTATCAATGCTGGTATTCTGGTTTAAAATATCAAAGCCCTTTAAGCTCAGGGTTACCCTTCGTTTCATCAAATATTTATTGATACCTGCATTAAGCAAAAAGTAATTATTGTTAAATCCATCGGCACGGCCAGCAGAGCCAATATGATCCACATCAGCTTCTATCCTTAAGTCTTTAATGAATTCGTAACTCAGATTTAGAGAATTGTTTAGCGTAAAATATTTATTGTCAATCGCCGATTCGGCAGTATTATTTACTTTGGTATAGGCTACATAAGCATAAATACCAGCATTAAATTTATCATCAATATCGTAGCTCCAATTGATGTTTGGGCCAACCTCGAACCTATTTGTGATGTTTTTAGCGCCGCTGATAAAGTTTGTTCTATGTTCGGTAAAGAAATTTGCACCATAATTCATCCTTAAACCTTTAAGTTTTGATGGCATCCCAAAAAATGTTCCGGCACGCAGGTAATAATTACCATTTACGTTAATTGGCTTCACCGTTTGGATACCATTGTTATAGGTAATATCATTTCCAGTATCATCAAAAGATAGGTTGTAGAGGAAATATCCATTCCAATAGCGATTATTATCAGGACTAAAGGTATTAAAGTTCACTGATAGGCGATGATTTTTCCTGGCTTCGAGATCAGGGTTTCCGATTCTTTGATATAATGGATTGGTATTGTTCTGTACAGGCTGCAGATCGGTAACCGAAGGCAGATTAACGCTTGCACGGTAATTGATCGCAATGGTTTGATTCGCTTTATTTTTAAAATTGACTGTTAAACGCGGCAATAAGTTGTAATACGATTTTTCAATATTGCCAATATTTGCACCAACATTATTAAATACATTGGCATTTAATAAACTTTCCTGTGCATTTAAACCGAAATTATAGGTCCAATCCTTTCCCGTGTAGATAAAACCCAAGCCGGCAACTTGTTGGCTGTTGTGGTTATCGAAAGTATTGGTTAAGGATGGCACAATGGTTTCGTAGCGATCGATAGTCGGATTATAATCAAAGGTAATCTGCTGCGCATCAACAAGGCTTCTTGTATAACCGTAAGCAAGGTTGGCACTCCACTTTTGATTTAACTGCCTGGCATAATTTCCGTTGATGGTATATGTTTTTGAGGCATTTTCCTGATTCGCCTGCTGATTGATATTGGTAACGGTAGTATCACCACTTACATATTGATTTAGCAGCGATTGATTTAACCAGTTAGCATTAAAGGTATTCTGTGTGCCATTTAACCTGAGCGAAACCGAGCCTTTTTTATTGGCCAATCTCCTCAGCACGGTAAACTCGCCAAATAAGGATGGGGTGAAATTATGCTGATTGTAATACTGGCTTCCATCATTTGCTTTTCCTGTAGCATCAAAATAAGCATTGAATGTACGGTTGTTGATGTTGATGGTACTGTTGAGGATCACATTTGGCCGGAATACCATATCTGTTAACGAATCGGGATGATATTCTGCTTTAAAATTAAAGCGGTGTGCCTGGTTATTGCTATTCCGGTCGGTATTATCTAAGGTGCGCAAAATATCGCCAGCGCTTAAGTCCTGAATATTAGATAATTTATTACCTAAACCCGAAGAAAAATAAGTAAAATAACTTCCACTGATGGCCAGTTTATTGTTTTTGCCCCAGGAATTACTGTAGTTTACGCCTCCGCTATGTGTGGTGTAGAGTCCAATGGCATTGTTATCAAACACACCGCTCCCACCAATAGTTGTTTTGCCGTTATTGTTATTGATAGAGAAACTTCCCCCAGCAGGTGGGGCAAAAATATTTCCGATATTTCCACCGCTGAAACTACTTAGGTCATCGTAACCAAAACTGGCATCATTGGTATTGTTGCTCATGCCCAGAACAGCAAACTGCAGGTTTTTATTAAAGTGGTTGGCACTTAAATAACTTCCATATTTATCGGTTGTTCCTCCTGCAAGATTGGCGTTACCGAACCAGCCCTTTTTCTTATCTTCTTTAATGGTGAGGTTCAATACTTTTTCGCGCTGACCGTCGTCAATGCCTGTGGCTTTTGCTTCAAGTGTTTTGCTGTCGATCAACTGTACTTTGGCGATTGCATCTGCAGGGAGGTTTTTTGTTGCTGTTTTAGGGTCAGTGCCAAAGAAATCCTTACCATCAACAGTTAAGCGGGTAACTTTTTGTCCCTGTACCAAAATACTTCCATCTTTATCAACGGTTACACCTGGAAGCTTCTTCAATAAATCTTCTACGGCGGCATTTGGCCTGGTTTTATAAGCATCGGCATTAAATTCTATGGTATCTTTTTTTATGGTGGCCGTAGCATAACGGCCGCTTACAGCTACATCCTTTAGCGCAATAGCATCTTCTTCCAATTTTAAAGTGCCAATGTTTACCGCCTTTCCGTTCAAATTGATGTTTTTGGTGATGGAATTATATCCCAAGGCCGAAATCCTGATTTTATAATCACCATTAGCAACCGCATTAAAAGAAAATTCTCCGGCTTTGTTGGTTACCACGCCTACTTTTTTGGCCGAATCAGTTTTACCGGATAAAATAATGCCCACATATTCAATGGGCTGGTTTGTTTTCCCCTCAATAATTTTTCCACTTATATTACCGGCCTGCTGTGCGAAAGCTTTCGTAGATAATACGCACAACAACATCCATAAATAGGTTTTCATAGTTAAAATTGTCTTTTTTGTTGGTCTGTTTGATTAAACCCTTTTTTAAGGTTTCAACTATAAGACACCAAAAACTGAAAAGTGTGACAAAAAAAATATATTTTTTTCTAAATAACCCTTAGGCGGTCCAAATTCTGAAATTCAACGCTCCGCAGGCCTTTGAAACTTCGGTAATCTGAGTCTTTGATCATTAACAAAAAAGTCTTTCAATTTTACCTGAAAGACTTCCTCTTTTTAAGCTTTAGCTACTTTTTTATGTGCTTTTTATGATGTTTTTTATGACCTTTTTTAGTCTGTGATTTTTCGGTACCTGCTTTTGCTGCAGTTGTGGTTTGAGCGCTCACGGTATTAATGGTAAAAGCTGCTACTAGTGCGATTACTAAAACTTTAATTGCTTTCATTTTCAAATTGATTAATGATGAATAAACCTTGTTATTTTGTTTATTAAATCTCGAAAATCAACATGAAGATTTCATGAACTAAGGCAATTCGAAAGCGAAAGTATAATTGAGTCTTTTCCCGCTCAAAACGTATTCAGAAACCACTTTCCCATCAACTAATATTTTATATTCACCTTTAGCATTAGTTGTTGAAGTAGCTAATGTTTTAAGTTTAGCGTGGGTACCTGATTTTAGGACCGCTGTCTTTTCCCAAGCGGCACTTACCTCTTTTAATTCTATATCTTTCCCACTTTCATTTGTATAAGCTACATCAGCTGTTAAACCGTTGCCAAAGTTAGCCTGATATACAACATTATAAATTTCTTTTTTTGGAACATCAACTTTTCCACCTGAGATGGAATATATTGAAGTCATAGCTCCAAGGGCGCAACTGCTCAATACAAGCATCAGCAAAAAACAATAGAAAATATTTTTCATAAGATAGAGTTTAGATCAGGATGACGAGTACAAGTAGATAAAGGTTGCAAGGTGAGATAATTATTGAATGAGAGAAGGATTGAGTGAAGAAATATTGGATGACTGATTGATGAAATGTTTGATTTGACCCCTAACACATTCACTCATTCAAAATTCACTAATTCAAAACTCAATCATTAGATCTCATTTATGAAACGTATCAAGATATAATTCTTCTACCTTTTTACGGGCCCAGGGCATTCTTCTTAAAAACTTCAAGCTCGATTTTATCGTTTGATTATTGTTAAAACAATCGATCCTGATCAGTGATCCCAGTTTTTCCCAACCATAGTGCACCAGAAGATCGGTTACAATTTTTTCTAAAGTAATACCGTGTAAGGGATTGTTTTTTTGCTGTTCGGCCATGCTGCAAAGTTAAGGCAAAATTATCGGGGTTTATATTGCACCATCCAAACATTTGCGCCGCCACAATCAGGGTCGTTTATGATATGACTAAGTACTTCAAAATGATTGGATTCAAGCAATGATTGATATTCATCAGTAGCTAAAGAAGCATGAAATAAGTTTTCACCACCATTCATCCCCCAAACCTCTCCTCTATCCGTTCCCGAGGTAAACAACAAAATGCCATTTGGTTTAAGGTGATGCCTAAAAATATTGAACATACCAGGCTGATCGGCTGCCGGGAGATGAAAAAAACTGTGCCAGGCAATTATTGCATCGAATTTTTCATCTAAATCAAGTTTACGCATATCTTTCAGCATAAACCGTGTGTCTGGAAAATTTAGTCTGGCCAATTCTAGCATCTGCTTACTGGCATCGATTCCGAGAACGTTTACATCTTGGCTGATCAGATATTCCAATATAGGCTTTCCGCTGCCGCAGCCCAAATCTAAAATACTTGCATTTAGAGGCAACCGCTTAAGTAAATCGTCCAAATAGTTTTTTTCTTCTAAACCAGTATAACGGTTTTCGGCAAACCACTTACCCATCTTATTGTAAGCCTTATAAACATTTTTGCGTTCTCCTTTTTCCATCTGTATAATTTTTTCAATTTATTATTAATGCTTTAGCAACATCAAATTAATGATAGCTATATTTTTTTTGGAAACAAACGTGCAATGGTTCTTGACAAATGTAGCCCTGCCATCCGCTTTATCCCGATGAAGAATCGGGATAAAGCGGATGGCAGGTTTAGGATGAAAGGTCTGCTCCTAGCATGGCGCCAAGGCATCGAAGCGATGTTTCTAAACCCGATCCGATAGCTATCGGATGAAGTGGAAGCCCGCAGCGCAGCGAGGACTTTAAGCGGAAAGCGGGACTGAAAACCTCCAGGAGAACGAAACCCTTCATTGCCAAAAACACACAATATCAGTTTATAAATTAACCAATAGCCGTAGCATCAATTTCAATTAGCATTCCATTTAAAGCCAATCGCTGCACAGGGATGAGTGTATTCACTGGGAATTTTAGATCTGGCCATACTTTAGTAGACGCTTCTATTAAGATATGATGTTTCTCCTCATCATAATCGACCACCAATGTAGTGAGCTTTGCAATATTGGCCATGGTTAAGCCTTTGCTTTTTAAAGCCAAAGCTATATTTTCGAATACAATACTTACCTGTGTCCTGAAATCATCACTCAGTAAACCATCGGTTCTGCTCCCACCCTGGCCCGCAACAAATACAAGTGAAGAATTAGCTGAAACTGAAGCAACGTGAGAATAACCATGCGGACGGGGATCGTATATGCCTTCAGGGTTACTGATTTCTAAATTAGTTTTTTCCATTTGCTATAAATTAACTTGTGCTAAATTATTCGATAAGAATTAGTAAACCGTCGGTTGTTTGCAATAAAAAACCTCCTGATCTTTTAAAATCAGGAGGCTATAATTAATTATTCAGGCTAAATTAGTTGCCTGCAGCTGTCCAGGTATTATTATCTGTATTCGAATCTGGTAATACTTTATTAGGATCTAAAGTAACTGATTCGATCTCTTCAGTTGTTGGATAACGTACCAACCAAGTTGCATTTTTCATCCAAACATCAACAGGAACTTTTACGATATTAGTTTTACCACTTTTGGTTTTAACCTGTAGGATAATTGGCATTGGCATTTTTTCCAGGTTTACAACTTTAATCGCGTAGCCCACCAATTTATCGTCTTGCTTAACGGCCTCAACACCAGCAATACCCTGATCCATTTTCCAGTTGTTTAACCACCAGCTTCTCCAGAACCAGGCTAAATCTTCTCCCGCACCGTTCTCCATTGAACGAAAGAAATCAAATGGAGTTGGATGTTTAAATGCCCAGTTTTTAATATATTGACGGAAAGCATAATCAAAACGGTCTTCACCTAAAATCTGATTTCTCAAGATATCTAAGCCCCATCCTGGTTTATAATATAAATTAACACCTATATTACGTTCTGCCATACCATCGGGCATTAACATCATGTTTTCATAAACCGGATTTCCGATGGTGCTTTTACCAACTTTATTCATATCGGTTGGCTGAGCGGCATACTCGCCTTTATTAAAACTACTTTTAGAAATACCGTTGATAAAGGTATTGAAGCCTTCATCCATCCAACCATATTTACGTTCGTTAGAGCCTACAATCATAGGGAACCAGGTATGACCAAATTCGTGATCGATTACGCCCCATGCACCTGCTTTTTTAGCTTTCCAGCCACAAAAAACAATACCAGGATATTCCATACCACCTACATTGGTAGCCACATTAACGGCCATAGGATATGGGTATTCGAACCATTTGGTTGAATAGTGCTCAATGGTAGATTTTACATATTCTACACCACGGCCATAAGCATCAACACCGTTGCTTTCTGCCGGTTGTGCAGAAACGGCCAGAGATTTTTTACCGCTTGGCAAATTGATTCTTGCTGCATCTAACACAAAAGATTTAGACGAAGCCCAGGCCGCATCGCGTGCATTTAAAATTTTAAATCTCCAGGTTAATTTATCTTTCGTCGGACGGGATTTTGGATCTGTTACCTCCTCTTCTGTACGGATATGAACGGTAGCATCGCTAAGTTTAGCGGCATTCCACCTTTTTAGTTGTTCTGGTGTAAAAACTTCAGCAGGGTTTAACAATTCGCCCGAGCCCATTACGATATGGGTTGCAGGTGCAGTAATGGCAAAATCAATATCGCCATACTCGCAATAAAATTCACCACCGCCCCAATAAGGCAAAGTATTCCATCCAATTACATCATCATATACACACATGCGTGGAAACCACTGTGCAATGGCAAAAATTTCACCATTTTTTGTAGTTAAATGTCCTGTTCTATCTGATCCCTCTTTTGGTACAACAAAAGAATAATCCATTTTAATCGTTACAATATCGCCATTGGCTGCCATTGGTTGATCTAAACGGATCTGCATGCGCGTATCTTCTACCAAAGACGTAAATTTTACAGCAGCAGCTTTTTGCGAAACGCTGATGTTCTGGATTTTATAACCACCATCAAATTTTTCACCTTGTGCACCATAACGGCTACGCGATGGCGTAATGGCATAACCACGTGAAATTTCTTTAAAAGTATTCTGGTCTAATTGCAGCCATAAATAGGGCAATTTATCGGGACTGTTATTTTTGTAAGTAATGGTAACGGTACCCGTAACCATGTTTTTTGTTTCATCGAGGCTAGCGGTAATGTTGTAATCAACGCGGTTCTGCCAATATTTTGGTCCGGGTGCGCCAATCGCAGAGCGGAATTCATTCCCGTTTTGTGTATAAAATAATGGTCCAAAGGCTTCAGCAGGGTTATAATTGGTAGCTGGCGTTGGTGTTGTAGCTTGCTGGGCCGATGCAGAAAAGGCAAAAACGCAACAAACCAAACAAAAAGTGATTAGTTTAGTCAATTTCATGATAATAATAAGGTTGTAATCAGGCGGTAAATATAAAAAATAACCACATATAGATTTATATGTGGTTATAATGTTACCAATGATGGTTATAATGCTACCGATAGTAATTACCGAGTATTAATTCGCTTTTAATTTGGGTAGATCCTGAAGTTTTCTTTCTTGCGGGGTTAATTTTTTCCATGCTACAAAGGCACGGGAAATATAATAAGCATAACGGTATGGCCTTTCTGCCTTTACAGCCTCTACTGAAGGGCGATAAATAATCATGAAGTTTTTAAGTTCCTCACCCTCTAGCTTGGTCATATCTGTAATGGCCTTTGCGGTAAAGTTCTCATCAATTTCCTGGAGATACATTTCCTTTTCTTCCAAATCGGCCTCTTTTCGTTGTTGTCTTCTATATTTACCATAGCCAAGGTTTAGATTTAGGCCACCAACCTTGTCGGTCATACGCTTACGGTTTAGGTTTCCGCCTGTACTCAATAGTGTATATTTTTCAGCTAATGGATCTTTCGCATCTGTAACCTGACTATTCATCCGCACTGCTGTAATATCTACATCTTTTAAACTGTTCGATTTAACCGGAAGATATATCGTTCTATTTAACAGGTTGGTTAAGTACAGCGTATCGGTATGATAGCCAACGGCAGAAAACTCTAAAAGATCGCCAATATTGGCACTAATGGTATATTTACCTTCTTTATTTGTACTCGTTGATTTTTTACTGTTCAGATTCCTGATACTTACACCAGGAAGGGAGAGTGTTTTTTTCGAGTAATCGAAAACCGTACCTGTGGTTACCGTTTGTGCAAAAACGCCAATTGGTAAGGTAAGCAATAGAAAAATGATCAGTTTGTACATACTCAAAAGTAACTTAGTTCGACATTTAAAAGCTGCATTTAACAAACTTTAACATTAGAACAATTGAATTAGGCTAGTGTTTTTAAATAATTGTCATCATCAAATCCAATTAATATGGCTTTGTTGTTCTGTTCAATAATCGGGCGTTTTATTGCGCTGGTATTTTCTTTTAAATAAGCTATTGCTAAATCTTGGTTATCAATTTTAGCCTGCTCTTCTTTAGTGAGTTTTTTCCAGGTTAAACCTTTGCGGTTTAATACCGTTTCCCAACCAAAGGTATTACACCATTCATTTAATTTTTCAGTTGTAATGCCTTTTTTCTTGAAATCGTGAAATTCAAAATCAACCAGATGTGCTTTTAACCAATCAAGCGATTTTTTAACTGTATTGCAATTTGGAATTCCGTAAACGGTCATATAAATTATTGAATTTTGAATAAGTATTGAATGCAAAAGCAAAGTTAATAAACTGTTTAGCTTTACACTTAATATTTTGAAGATCGTTGCTTTTATTGTGGTGATGGGTGTAGTTGGATGTGGTGTCAGATATTTCTATCTGACACTAATCGTAATTATTCATTTGGGTATGAATCCAACTATCAGTCAGATGGTAACATCTGACAGCACAATGAAGAAAGTTGACAACGCTAAAAAACCGATCTTAAAATCAAATAATCCTAAAAATCCTATTCATTCATCCCATTTTTTGCCCCATCCATCACATTTTAAATGTAGATGTAAATTCTCTTCGTAAAATTGTGGTATAAACTAAATCAAATGGTAATTCTATCAGGTAACCCATCTACAATAAAAACCAAAAGTATCAACCAGCTTGAGTTTTGGATTTCTACAACACTATATGTGCTGGCCCTAATTGGTATCTGCTCATCCACAATCTATAACTCGGGCAATTCTTATCGTTTTGAAGAAAGCGGTATTGATTATAGTGTAATGGCAAACTTCTTTATTCCAGAATTATTTAAGATCACCAGTTTATATATCAGCTTTTTATTGTTCAATTTTTGCCTCATGCCCCAACTTGCAAATAAGAATAACATCACACTTAATCTTATTCTTACGGTTTTAGTCACAGCGTTCTCTGTAGTTGCGTGGATGGTTTACAATACCTATTCTCAAGCATACAGGTTGGTTGAATATGACAACATCGACAACGCTTACGGGATCTTTTTTGGCGAAGCTTTTACTTATATTTTCTTTTTATATCTACTCTTTAATGCTTATGCCTATTTTAATGAACGGGGCTTAGAATTACTAAAAAGAATCCCGGTATTAAAAAATCACCATAACAACATCGTTCCAGAACTCTTTGTAAGTACCAAAATCTGGCTGATTTCGCTTATGATTTTTGCAGCCGTACTTTCGGTAAGAATCGATTACGAAATACTGATCGTTTGGGTAATTGTACCACCGGTAAATATCTTTCTAGCTTTTTGCTCTATTTATTACGTTATTCCAAACCTCAGAAAGGATTTTAAAGGTTTTGGTCGGTATTTTTGGGGAAATGTTGGTTTAACCATTATCCTCTCACTCCTGCTCTTAATCGTCCTTATCCCTTTTATGCGCAATGGTGCTGTAGTGCCGATTACCTTACTTTTAAACGCAATATGCTTAATCTGCATTACTACGCCATCTGCATGGTATATTTACAAACATAAATTTGAAAAACAGAGCGAAATTCAGATGCTCAAAACGGAGTTGGGCAAATCGGATGCGAACCTGAATTTCTTAAAATCGCAGATCAATCCACACTTCTTATTCAATGCTTTAAATACCTTATTCGGAACAGCTTTGCAGGAAAATGCAGAAAGAACGGGTGAAGGGATCCAGAAACTGGGCGACATGATGCGTTTTATGCTCCATGAAAATACACAGGATAAAATTTCGTTAACCCGCGAGGTAGAATACCTGACCAATTATATTGATTTACAAAAGCTCCGTACCTCTCGCTCTGCAGATATCAGGATCGACACACATATTGAAGAGCAGTTAAATAACCTGCAGATTACGCCGATGCTGTTGATTCCATTTATTGAAAATGCATTTAAACATGGTATTAGCTTGCAACAGCCTTCGTACATTAAAATTACGCTGCAAACCAAAGAAAAAACTTTATATTTTGATGTAAGCAATAGCATTTACACTAAGGCGGATAATGACCCCGAGAAATTAAAAAGCGGCATCGGACTAGAAAATGTTAAACAACGTTTATCATTACTTTATTATGGAAAACATGAATTGATTATCCGCGAAAGTGCCAATGAGTTTTTTGTTCATTTAACTTTGCAGTTGGATTAGTGATACGTATCTTTCAGAAATCAAATAAACGAGTAAATAATTTAAATTGATAAATATGGGTGATTCGTCATTTCGACTGGAGCGCAGCGTAATGGAGAAATCTTTGACCGAAGTTTAAAAGATTTCTCCGCTACGGTCGAAATGACGATCTCCTTTGAGCTACTAGAGATGCTTCCTTCGTCAGCATGACAGAAGAGAAAAACACAAAGAACAAATAAAAAATGATTGCCATTGCTATAGATGATGAACCGATTGCATTAGAGATTATAAAATCTCACGCCTCAAAAGTTCCATTTGTAACATTGCAACAAACTTTTACAGATGCTTTTGCAGCCATTAGTTACCTTCAGCACAACAAGGTTGACCTGATTTTCCTAGACATCAAAATGCCAGATATCAGTGGAATTGATTTTTTAAAGAGTTTGAGCAAGCCACCAATGGTTATTTTTACAACAGCCTATACCGAGCATGCTGTGCAGAGTTTTGAACTCGATGCTGTAGATTATCTGCTAAAACCTTTTTCACTTTCTCGTTTCTTAAAGGCTTGCAATAAAGCCCAGGAACTCTTTAACCTGCGCAACCAGAAACAGGAAACGAAAACAGCATATATTTTCGTAAAAGATGGTTACGAGCAAATTAAGGTGGAATTGGACGAAATCCTTTATGTGGAGGCCTCAGGCAACTACACCCAGATACAGCTAAAAGATAAACTTTTAAGCTCGAGGATTACCATTAACGATTTGGCTGAACTGTTGCCAAAAGCAGATTTTATCCGCTGTCATCGGGCTTTTATTGTAGCTAAAAATAAAATATCCAAATTTGACCGCAGCCAGATTTGGATTGGAGAAAAAATTATTCCTATAGGTGCAACCTATACCAATATTAACCTTACTTAATGCCATTTAAACCTCACAGGTTTTAAAAACCTGTGAGGTTCGTGCTTCGTTAGTTAGACCCTGAAATAAATCCGATAGCTATCGGATCATAACGGGCAAAATATTAAGGTTTTACATTTACCCTAATTCCTGCTGAATGGGTAGTAAACTCTGGTGCATACATACTTTGCAAGCTGGTAATTCCATTTGAAAAATTTCCGGCATGCGTAACCCGCAAAGGGTATTCAAATACGTAGGTTCCTTTAGGCATATAACTGATAAAGAAATTGGTTGAAGCATCTTTTGTACTTTCATAATAACCTAAACCATCCTGATACTTATACCGAGAGATCACATTTACAGGTTCAAAACCCGATGAACGCATATCTTTCAAATGAATATATTCCATATCCCGATCACAATAAATTTCAATACGCACTTTCAATAAATCGCCAGGGGCCAAAATATTGGTTGCCGTAAGCGGGGTTAAAACATCGC
Organism: Flavobacterium sp. W4I14; assembly: GCA_030817875.1. Taxonomy (NCBI): domain Bacteria; kingdom Pseudomonadati; phylum Bacteroidota; class Flavobacteriia; order Flavobacteriales; family Flavobacteriaceae; genus Flavobacterium; species Flavobacterium sp. W4I14. The sequence goes on along the minus strand of JAUSZU010000001.1, from coordinate 5,885,394 downwards.
CTTTTGCGCTAGCCTTTTGGACAAACAATTGCTTGTTGATTTTAGCTCCTGTGTTGGCCGGCGTAATTTTATCCAGTTGCTCAAAATATTGCCAGTACAATGCGCCCCAGGCTACGGTTTGGTTGTTATTTTTAACCTGTACTTTCCCCATTTCTGGTTTTACATCAGCTGCTGCAATGGTTAATTTTTGATAACCCGTTCCGGCTTCTTTTATGGCGTTAGGCTGTTGCAGATCTGCTATTTTTTGACCGCCAATTGTTATTTCAGGTTCATTGCGCTCTGTCAAAAGGTCAGTTCCTTTCATTAGCAATGCATAACAAGCCGCCGTAGTGGCTTTGGTTGTTTTCCAATCGTTCGTCTGTTTGTTTTTGAGCAACCAGATTTTCATTTCCTCCACCGATTTGTCATCGTTAGTCACTTCGTCGAAAGCCTCTATTAATAAAGCCTGTGTTTCTATCGGACTTTGGTACCACCACCAACCCGCTTTATTTGTAGCCCAGTACATGCCCAGTTCATCATTTTGCTGAGCCGTTTGATTTAATAACGTAATGATTTTTTTGGCTTCTACCTCATTGCCGTTTCTATTTAAAACCAAGGCGGTTTGTGCCAACTGGTAAGTATCAAAGGTTTTCCAGTTTGCCATTAATTTTTTCAGATAGAAATCTTTGGCATTTAAAAAATCTGCATTGTTATTTTTTTGATTGGTGTAACTTCTGGCGAATAGGTAGTGCAATGGCAAATAGGCAAACCGTTTTCCTTTCACTTCATCTTTATAATCTTTAACTAGCTGTGCATCTAAATAAATAATGGCTTTGTTAAGCATTACATTAAAACTAGGATAAGCTTTTTCGTCAATCAGTTTTAGTTTTTTTAACTGGCCCATTCCTAAAACTATGTGCTGTGTGATGTACCGATCTTCCTGCATGCCATTAAACCACGGAAAAGCACCGTTATTAAACTGCATTTTCTCTAACTTTTCGAAATTGTTTTTCAACTCGTAGGTCATTCTATTTAAATCGAAAAGTATGGCCAAACGTTTTTTACGCTCGTTTTCATTATCGGCATTACGTACCCAAGGCGTTTCTTCTAACAAAATTGATTTGAGCTCTTGGTTTTTCTCCAAGTTAGACAAGAGGGCTTCGCCATTATTTGTATTTTGCCATTGTTCGAAAACGGTTTTAATTTTTGGTGAGGAATTAATGATACCTGTTGCAAAACTATTGGCATAAAACCGGCTAAAAGTTTGTTCAGCGCACTCATAGGGGTATTCCATCAAATAAGGTAATGCCTGCACGGCATACCAAATGGGGTTTGAGGTAAACTCGAAAGTTAAACTTTGGTTGCGCAAGGTTTTTGAAGTTCCTGATTTCTCCAGCTTCTCAAAGTCGAAAGTTTTACTGGTATTACCCCGCACATTTATAGACATACTTTCGGTAACCAACATGGCATTTGCCAAAACAGGAATGGTATTTTCTTCACCATCGCTAAACTTGCCACTTTGAGCCAAAACCTTATAGGTAATGGCGTTAAGACCAGATGGAATAATTAATGCCCATTTTAAAACCGTATTGCCTGCATCATCAATTTCAAAAGTTTTTTCGGTTTTTTCGTTTCTTCCAAAAATCTGGATCGGTTTAGCGGTTAAGGCATCTGTAAGTGCTAAACTGGCATTGCCGATAAGTTTTTTGCCCGCCAGGTTATTTAGTTTGGCGCTTAATAAAATGGTATCCCCTTCACGGAAAAAACGTGGCGCATTAATGGCAATGGCCAATTGTTTCTGGGTAACCAATTCATTGGTAATGGATGCCGTTTTTAAATCTTTAGTATGTGCAAACCCCATCATTTTATAGCGTGTTAAACTTTGCGGGATGGTAAACTCGATCTTGATTTCGCCTTTGGCATCGGTTAACAATTGCGGATAAAAAAATGCGAGCTCGTTGAAATTGGTACGTGGCGTGATGTCAGTCTTTTTGTTTTTAAGTGCTTCCACTTCCTGACGCAGTGTTGGATCTTTCTGATCAATTGGTGCCCCAGCACTTGAGATTAAATCTTCAATTGCACTATTATCAGCAGCCCTACTGCCATAAATAGCGTCTGTCGCCACACCCGCTACCTTCCCTTTTAAGGTAGCTGAACCTCTGATCTGAATCGCAGCGGTTGACATCTCCTTTTTCTGCGACCCATAGCCCACAACCACCACCTCATTTAAAGCTTGCCCATCTTCTTTCAGGGTTACATCAATCCGTTTTTTAGTGCCTACTTTTATAGCGTAGTTCTTAAAGCCCAGAAAAGCAAAACTCAATGTTTCTCCTGCTTTAGCATCAATAGTATAAATACCAAAAATATTAGTGGTTGTTACTGTTTTGCCAGATTTTACCTGTACACCCGGCAATATTTCACCATGCGCATTGAATACCACGCCGTAGCTTAATTTACCATTGGCCAACTCTGCTAATTTCTGAACAGCCTCTGGAGATAAGCCTCTTTTTTGGGGCTTTTTCAGGTTGTTTATGTAATTGTGGTAACTATAGTTGTAGCCACCATAATAATTGTAACCGAATAAATTAAGGTTTTCGTAACCACGTGTAATTACGCCAAAATTATTTTCAGACCTTAAAAACCATAAATAACCCGCGTTCGCGACATCATTTACATTGAAGTTCCAGGTATAAAAATAATAGTTAAAGCCTGTTGGTAACTGCGTATTCCAATCCATTCTTTTCAAGTCGTCCAAACTTGCGTCGTATAGCGTAGCCACCATTTCGGCCATCTGCTTTTCGCCATTTTTATTACTGATCTGTAGTTTCCAGCTTTCTTTTTCACCGGGCTGAAGTTTATTTCTAAAGGTTAAAAACCTGATATCTAGCCCTTTTTTCGGATCTATAATTTTAACCTGTTGCATAGAACTGTAAACCATACCTTGGTGTACCATGGTAAACTGTACGGCAAAACCATCCTCATAATTACCTTTCGGTTTAATTTTAACAAAACTTTGTTTTGGCGATAGATTAAGCCATACCTTTTCGGCTATACTATCACGATAATAAACCTCATAATATGCCCTGCTGTTATCGGCTAAGCCTGCCAAGCGGAAAGCAGCACTTTCAGTCGGTTTAATTATGCTTACTTCAGGAGCAATCCATTCGATATTAGATTGTATCGTTACAGGCGCTTCATTATAGATAATTAAATACTTATCTACTTTAATGGTATCGTTCTGCTCGTTTATGGCCATTAAATTGATTTTATAATAACCTGGTTTTAGGTTTTTTTGGTTGAAGGTTAAACTCCAACGACCATTTTTAGCCGTCGGATTTTGCCTCAATTCTACCGATTTTATTGGCCATTTGGCTACTTCGAGCTCGTTGTTATAATCCTCATCTGGAAAATTTTTAATAAACTCCTCTTTACTTAATGCATAGTTTTCGGCATAAAACGGACTCTTGTTCATTAACCTGGATGGCGCCTGCAACAAACTCCATTTTGCCTTAATATTCGCTTTAATGGGTTCGTTGTTTAAATTGGTTACCCAGAATGGGATACTATCGGTTTGGTTGCTCACATAAATAACCTGTTCGGTACTGACATTAAGATTAATATCTTTTTGCCCCACATTTATCGCTGTGGTTTTCGTTCGGGTTTCGCCATTTAAATCCGTTACCTCAGTTTCAATTTCGTAGCTATAATTCTGTTTGGTATTGGTGGCTTTTGCAAAAAAGGTAATATCGAATTTGCCACCTGGTTTGGTGTTTGTTTTGCCAATGGCGATCTGTTTTCTTTCGTTATATATATTTGAACCATAAATAGCATTACGTTGCGTGTAAGTTAAGCGGTAATCGTACATCGCCCTGCGGAAAACCTTATAATTTACCTTTGCATTATTTACGGAATATCCTGAAAATGAACTTGCTTTACCTTGTACTTTAATGCTGTCGTTCAGCTTGTAGTGCTGATTAGGTTTATCAAAAACGACCTCAAAAGTTGGCCGTTTATATTCTTCTACCTGTACATTAATGCTGCCATAATCGGTTTCAATTTCCATCTGGCCATTTAATTTCCCCATTGGGATGCTAAAAGATCCTTGAAAAGTGCCAAAATCATTGCTTGTTACATTAGTCGAAGTTATTTCCTTACCGTTGGCATCTTTAAAAAAGACCTCAAGCGCTTTATTTACTTCTATTTTATTTTTACCATCTTTCGATTGCAAGCATATACCCTTGTAGTAAATGGTTTGCCCTGGCCGATAAATAGGTCTGTCAGTAAAAAGAATTATGCGCTCCTCATCATCGTCATTCCGATAGCTGTTATAATTATTGATGTTTACTTTCAATTCGTCTTTTCCAAGAGTAGCCACTGCAAAAGACATATTCCCGTCGGTTTCATTTGTAGTTGCATACCCATTTTCATTAGTGGTAATTAAATCGCCATTAATATATTTCCGCTTGTTATAGTCATATCGCTGTTGTTGGATTTTAACATTCTTCAAGGGTGCACCGTTGCCAAGCTGGCTAACAAAATATTCATGTTTTTCAATATTGCGCCTGTTGATTACAGCCATTGCGGTAACCTTAAAATTAATATTGCTATAAACCGTATCTTTTTGTTCGCGGTTAAGGGTTTGGGCAATCAAGGTATAATTACCAAAGGGTAAACCATCTATTTTATCAATTAAGGTATGGCTTTGATAATCGCTGGTTTTTGGCACAATGATAAACCATTTTTTTATTACTTTATTTTGATTAAAAAAAGCTAAAAAGTCATCTTTGTTTTTAAACTGTTCATAATTGTTTTGAGGTTCGGGTGCTTTAAACAGCCTAATATGTACTGTATCTGTATTTTTATATGATAAAAATAACTGTGCAGGTTTATCCGGCTGGATATACCCTTTTATTTTAATTGATAATTCGCTGCCTTTAATCTGCCTGATTAAATTTTCTGCGTTTTGCGCACCAATACTTTTAGGATAGCCCTCAACAGCTTTTTTGGCTAATGCAACAGCTGTTAAAAGATTTCGTTTGTTGGTATCAACAGGCAATTGCACATTTTTATGCATAAGGGCCTGTTCATATAAAATATCGGCATAAACTTCGGTTTGGGTACTTTGTTCAGCTAAATTACTTAAAGCGTTATTATATAATTCCTGATTATCGCCACTAAAATTTCGTTGTATAAATTTCAAGCGTTTTAGATCAACATCGGCCAATGCCGAAAAGTTATTGCTGTTTTGATGAAATCTGATCAGGTTTTTAAACAACTGCAAAGCTTGCGGTTTAAACAATGTACTATCATTTGTGAGTTCCATTGTCAAAAAATCCTGTCTGTTGCCAAACCAGGCAGCATTGCTCATATCAATTGAGTCATCATCATATTGTGTAAGGTTAATCTGTGTGTTGCTAAAAACATCGATGGCCCGGTGCGCAAGCAGGTCATACAGTGTTGGCCTGTAATTCCGGTTATTTTTATCACCCGCCAAAACGGCATCCAAAACATCAACTTTAGTTTGTTGCAAAATTTTGGCTTCTTTTAACGATAACAGGTAGTATTTTATCGTTTCTTCGTTTAGTTTTTTAGTGCTCCAGGTTTTAATGTCATTGCCAATATCGCCCTGTACTTGTGTACGCAATTCAATTTGCCACCTGTTTTGCTGCAAATAATTCCAATACGTTTCGGCTAAAAGCGACTGTAAAATGCTTTTTTCGGGTTGTTTGGCATTGCTGATGTCTGTGCGCAGGCTAACCAAAATTTTATCAAAGGCATTCTCTTCCAAATAGCTTTGAAACATCATCCGGTAGATAACTGATTTGATCAGCAATGGTGCATTGTTCTCTTTCTTTGCCGCTTGATTTATTTTGTCGATCAAAGCGAGGGCATCTTTGGGTTTGGCCTGGTTAGCAAGAGAATCTACCCGATAAAAATCGGCCAGCGTATATTTATGCTGAGCAGAAACATCGAAAGAAAACAAAAAGGTAAAAAGAAATAAAGCAGAGATACGTAATGATATGTTCATAAGATGGCTTTGCGTTTTAATATAGATGGGCAGAACGTAAAAATTCCATAAGCGGTTAAAATTTTATCTGATTATTATACTAATCTAACCATAACTGAACTAAATGTTACAAGTAACAAACATTAAGGTTTTTAACATTCGAAGCATAACATTATCTTTGCCCCATGTCAACACAATTAAAAAATCTATCTGATTTCTCTCACACCACCGTTCCCAGTGGAGCAAACTATAAATTCGGAATTATTGTAGCCGAATGGAATGCCGAAATTACCGGTGCTTTGTACAATGGTGCTTTAAAAACATTATTAGCTAATGGTGTTGCTGAAGAAAATATAATTTCTTTACCCGTACCGGGAAGTTTCGAATTAACAGGTGGTGCAGAAATTCTATTGAGCAAAAGAAGCGATATAGATGCTGTAATCTGTTTAGGGTGCGTGATTCAGGGTGATACCAAACATTTCGATTTTATTTGCGATGCAGTGGCACAGGGTATAACCAATGTTGGCATTAAGTACAGTAAACCGGTTATCTTCGGGGTTTTAACCACCAATAACCTAGAGCAGGCGCAAGACCGTGCTGGCGGAAAACATGGCAACAAAGGCGATGAGGCTGCTATTACCGCCATTAAAATGGCTGATTTTTCGGCTCAAATTTAGACTTGCGTTTTAATAATTATTTGTAACTTAGAAGTTTAAAAATTAACAGATCCCGATGAAACCATCATGACTGGTTCATGATTCCTTCATCACCATTGAAACAAACTTATGCAGATGAAAAAAGTAGCCATTTTATTATTGGCGGTGTTTTGCACCATTACCATTTTAGAATCTTGTTCTTCTAAACTTTGTCCTGCTTACGGATCTTATCCAGAAGGAAAACGCAGAAGGAATTAATCTACCTCATTTTAATCTCATATTCAGGTCATTTACAGAACTTTATTTAACTGTAATTGTTGTCCTGTAAAACAATACGTATAATATCATGACTTGGGTTAACTTAACTTCAATAGAACAGCTTGACGAGATCAGGAATGCAAGCGGTTTTAGCCTTATTTTTAAGCACAGCACGCGTTGCTCAATTAGTTTAATGGCTAAAAAGAACTTCGAATTTGATTGGGACATCATTCCGGCTGACACAAAACTTTACTTTTTAGATTTAATCAGCTACCGTGATATTTCCAACCAGATTGCCGAAATCTTTCAGGTAGCTCACCAATCACCGCAGATTTTATTGATTAAAGATGGCGATTGTGTATTGGAAGCGTCGCATAGCGATATTTCTGCAGATGAAGTTGCAGAAGTGATTGCGGCTTAACCATAAAGTATTTTTCATAAAAGAGGGTATTCAAGCAATTGGATACCCTCTTTGCGTGGTAAGAATATATGCCGTATTTTTTTGAAAAGCAAGGTCTGGTTTGCTATCGGTTACTGTAGTCCTGCTGTACACTATAGTCCCGATTTTTTCAATCGGCAGCTGCCGTTCCCATCAGGTTTATTTCTTTAGGGTCTGTGAAGAGAACACCAAACGTTCCTACGAACGAAAAAATATTTCTCCCACAAGTGTTACCTGTGAAACGTTCCTAACGGAACGAAAGAAAACCAATCTTACCAATGTTACTCATGAAGCATCCATAATGCAAATATGATACCGATAACTAATATAAAGTATTAGGCGTCCCAGCGGGACGTATCGTGGGTAGCAAATAACATTTTGTTATTTGTATTCGTTCCGTAGGAACGTTTGGTAATGCAAATGATCAATTACTTATCCCATTACGGTCTGTGCAACACAGACCATGGAAATATCTCAAACAAAAAAGTCCCGATTTACACCGGGACTTTGTATTAAATTATATCGTTGTTTCAATTAAGCAACTACAGTATTTTCTATTTTCAATACTTTCGATGTTCTTGTTCTGGTTTCTTTGCAAAGTTTCGGGTCCTGAGCTAAGGCTTTTCCATAGGTCGGGATCATTTCTCTGATTTTCGCCTGCCATTCGTCGGTAGCTAAATCTTCTGTGAAGCAACGGTTTAATAGATCGAGCATAATAGAAACTGCTGTTGATGCACCAGGAGAAGCACCCAACAAAGCCGCAATAGAACCATCAGCAGCACTTACTACCTCAGTACCAAATTCTAAAATACCGCCTTGTTTCTCGTCTTTTTTAATTACCTGAACACGCTGTCCTGCATATTCCAGTTCCCAATCTTTAAGTTCGGCAGTTGGTAAATATTCTTTCAACGCTTCCAATCTATCTTCTGGCGACTGCCTAACCTGCTCAATTAAATATTTTGTTAAATCGAGGTTGTGCAATCCGGCAGAAAGCATCGGACGGATGTTATTAAATTTAATTGATTTTGGTAAATCCAGGAATGAACCATTTTTAAGGAATTTGGTCGAAAAACCAGCGTACGGCCCAAACAACAGTGCCTGTTTGCCATTAATCATTCTGGTATCTAAATGTGGAACCGACATTGGTGGCGCACCAACCGCAGCCTTACCGTATACCTTTGCATGGTGTTTTTTAATAATTTCTTCATTGGTACATTTCAGCCATTGCCCACTTACAGGGAAACCGCCAAAACCTTTTCCTTCAGGAATATCTGATTTTTCCAATAATGGCAAAGAACCACCACCGGCACCGATAAATACAAATTTAGCTACACGTTTACGTTTATCGCCGGTTTCTAAATCTTTAACTTTTACAATCCAGTTGCCGTCTTTATTCTTTTTCAGGTCACGGATTTCGTGATTGAAATGCAGATTAACATTACTTTGTTCCTTTAAGTTGTTAAACATATCACGGGTTAAGGTTCCAAAATTAACATCGGTTCCCAGATCCATTTTTGTTGCTGCAACTTTTTCGCTCTTTTTACGGCCATCCATAATTAAGGGTGCCCAGTTTCTTACAAGCTCAGTATCCTCTGTATACTGCATATCGCTAAACAGATCGCATTGGGTTAATGCGTCGTAGCGTTTTTTAAGATATTCTACATTCTTTTTCCCCCAAACAAAGCTCATGTGAGGAATATTGCGGATAAAATTACAAGGGTCAGAAACCAATCCCTTGTTCACTAAATATGACCAAAATTGCTTGGAAACTTCAAAATGCTCAGCAATCTGAACTGCCTTTTTTATTTCAACCGTACCATCCTTCTTTTCGGGCGTATAGTTTAATTCGCAAAAAGCAGAGTGTCCCGTTCCGGCATTATTCCAGGCATCAGAACTTTCTGCCGCCGCAATGTCTAAACGTTCGTAAATTTCTATGCTTAAATTGGGCTCTAATTGTTTTAACAAAACACCCAGGGTTGCACTCATGATGCCAGCCCCTATTAAAATTACATCAGCGTCAGTTTTACCAACTGTCTTTTTCTTTTTTGTCATCTTAGCTTAAAGGAGTTACAAATTTAGAATGATTTTAAACATCCCACGAATTTTAGGGCATTAAATCTGAAAAAATTGCTAAAAAATTAGAAATACCCCTCTCTTTTTGACATGTTCTAATCAAATTTTAATCCAAAAATTAATTTGGTCAATAACAAAGCAAATAGAACATAAAATTGACCATAAGAACCCATTGTTAATTTGCTAATCGCACCGTCAATTTCCTTTAAAAATTTATCATTTTACTTTTAAACGCTGAAAAAAATTTAAATTTCGATAATCAGGATATGTTCCAGAAGGTTAAATTTAGCAGAATCTGTGTTTTTCATTTTTTTTCTCCCCTAAAATGTTAGTTTTATAAAATCTATTGGTTCAAAACATGCCTCATGAAGAATTTAATTTTATTTTGCGTTGTCCTATTTTTAGCTGCCTGTTCTGGCGAAAAAACCGATCAGCTTTTACTCGAACTTGATAAAAAGAAACTGGCTGAAAACATCAATTATGATAAAATCATATTTTATAAATTTGCTAAAATAGCAGTCCGTTCAACTGCCGTTCAGGATACTACCCAGCCCGAGTATCAGAAATTCAGCAAACAGGCACAAAGTGTTGTCAGGACGCTGAACAAAGTAAACGCGCACAACAATGAAAACATTTCTGTAATAGACGCTTTAAGGGTGTATAAAGAATATCGGTCGGTTAAACAATTTGTAAAAGAAACCGATGAAGATGTTTTTCCATTGCTTACCGCTGGCTTTATCGCGATGAAAACGGGCATAAAAACGCCGCAACCATTTTTTAAGGATACAAACAAGGCCTACTACCAAAATATAGAACATGCCATTTTAAGCATGGCTGTACTGGCCACGAGAGATTTAGGACAACCTTTTGCATTATATGAATGTGCTAAAACTCAACCAGAACTGCTTGATGATTGCGAAACTAAAACACTTTTAGAATTTGTGCGCGGTTTCTTATTTTTTAGCAACAACCTGTTTTATTTATCTGAAGATGGTCTTTCGAGAAACATTAAATGGTTGGATAAAAACGAGAAAATCCCACTCCCCTACACCAAAGCCTTTTTTGGCTGGAGCCGTTTAAACGATGAGCAGACACATTTGGCTTTCCATAGCATGAACTATCTTTTTAGAGGTTTTGACCGCATGAGAATGGAGCGAAAAATTGATGAGGAAAGATCGCTTGAAGATTTTGAGGCTTTTTTAAATGACATGAATAAACTCGGCATTCAAAACGAACTGGTTTGGGGAATAACTGTTTATCTGAATTTAAAAAAAGAAAGACCAGAGCAATCGCTTCCAGCCCTGGAAAAGCTTAGCAAAAGCCCACTATTTTCTAAGAACGAACGTGAAGCACTACAACAAACTATGGTTTATGTAAAAGACCGCAAGTCAGATAAGGCACTAACTGGTGTGTACGACAAAGCGTTTATCGGTAAAATTGCCACCAAATACATGATTGCAATACTTTCGAAAATAGATTGGAAAAAACTGATGAAACAGCAGGGTGTTCCTTATACCGAAGAAGTATTTGCCGGCATAGGCAAGTTTAAAGCGCTTTCCAATTCGGTGAGTGAGTACACTCAACCTTCAACTATAGAAAAAGGAAAAAAAGAGATTGGCAAAAAAGGCAGCGAACTACTCGAAAAAGCTAAAGGTTTTTTGAATTAAAAACGATTCGTCATCTCGACTGAAGCGTAGCGGAATGGAGAGATCTATCTCGACAGATTTAGCTTCGCTGAGCCTTCGGGTTCTCGACTGCGTTGCACTCCGCTCGAAATGACGCCCCACCTAAACCTGTCATCGCAATACTAATGTTTTGTCAAAAATTAGCCCTCAATATGGCTTAAAATATTAACCAATTTACCAAAAGGATCTCTGGTATAAAACCGCCTAACACCCCATGGTTCATCAGCCGGGCCGTATTCGATCGAAAATCCAGCTGCCTTAACCTTTTCCAATATTTCATCAACATTTTCAACTTCTATGGATAGGTCTGGTGTTGGGGTACCCGATCCGCCTTCGGAGGCAAAACTGATCTGCACATCCATTTTTTGCCCTGCCGCGCCATAAGTTGCAATCCAACCATGATCCATTAGTAGATCAAGCCCCAAAATATCTTTATAAAAACTGGCTGCATCATCAATTTTTTGGGTATCGATATTAAGCACTATTCTTTTTACCATAAACAAAAGTTTTAATTCCTAAGATAATAAAAGTGGTTGTATCATAAAGACGATTTCAGCTCAGATGCTGTCATGTTGTCCAAAGGACTCTTACGGAGAGCTCGTCGAAACATCTTTAAGAGCATTTAAACATGGTCTTAGCGAGACGCTAAGACCAGTAGAGTAGAGATAACAAAAAGCCCTGCAATGTTTATTGCAGGGCCAATCAACCTTTCCTGTTAATTTTTAAGCTTTGCTTTAAATATTTTTTCCAGTTTATCTATTTTTGGCTGGATTACCAATCTGCAATAAGGTTCACTTCCATTCTTGTTGAAATAATTCTGGTGATAATTTTCGGCAACATAAAATGGCTTGGCAGCCTCGATTGCTGTTACTACTTTTTTACCATAAGCATTGGTTTTATTCAACTCTGCCCTATACTTTTCTGCCAAAGCTTTTTGCTCAGCCGTGTGGTAAAAAACTACGGAGCGGTATTGCGTACCGCTATCAGCGCCCTGACGGTTTAATGTTGTAGGATCGTGGCTTTTCCAAAAAACTTCCAATAAATCATCGTAAGAAATCACCATCGGGTTATAGGTAATCTCTAAAACTTCGGCATGCCCTGTTGCGCCAGTACATACTTCTTCGTAAGTTGGATTGCTTAAAGCACCGCCTTCATAACCAGACTTAACCGATACAACGCCCTTTAAACGTTGAAAAATGGCTTCAGTACACCAAAAACAGCCCATTCCGAATGTGGCTTTCTCTGTCTTTTTTCCTTGTGCATTTGCCTGATTTAAGGCCAATACAGATAAAAGAATTAAAATTATTTTTTTCATTGTGTGTTTATTTGTTTTTAAATGTAATGAAGCTATCATGATTTTTTTATCTAATTGTTGAGATGGCAAATCATGATGGTTTCATTGTGTGTGTTTTATTTTATTAGTCGCAAATAATCAATTTACCTTACAGTTCATCAAGTTATTTTCTACTTAATTATACGAAATTAAATAAGCTATAGTTTGCGTTTAAATTATAATGGATTTAGTGTGACAATCGATTATTACCTGGCTTTTGAAATTTTGTTAATAACTTAAAAAACTGTATATTAATTTATTAAAGACTTAATACACAACCGAAACACACTTATTAACAATTCTTTTTAAATTCGTAAAACATTAAATATAAAATTATGTCTACACCGTATATTCCTTGTTTAGATTTGGGCTCTTACATCAATGGTTCTGCAGAAGACCGTAAAAAGTTTTCTGATGAATTGGGCAGGGCTTTTAACGATTCGGGTTTTGTTACCATTACCAATCATGGTTTAAGCCAGGAATTAATTGACAAGCTTTATGAAAATATTAAAGCTGCTTTTTCGCTTCCCGTTGAAACCAAAAGGAAATACGAGAAACCAGAACTGGCTGGTCAACGTGGTTACACCAGTGCAGGTAAAGAAACTGCTAAAGGGGCTAAAACACCAGATTTGAAAGAATTCTGGCAGATTGGCCAGGAAGTAACTGATGGTGATCCAGTTAAAAATGAATACCCTGACAATGAAGTTTTAGAAGAATTACCGGAATTTAATAAAGTAACCGGCGATATTTATAAAAAACTGGAAGAAAACGGGACACATTTATTACGTGCCATTGCTACTTACCTGGAATTGCCGATCAATTATTTCGACAAACACGTTCATAACGGAAATTCTATTTTGAGGGGAATCCATTATTTCCCGATCGAAAATCCTGAAACCATTCCTGATGATGCGGTGCGTGCAGGTGCGCATGAAGACATCAATTTGATTACCTTATTAATTGGCGCCAGTGCAGACGGTTTAGAAGTTTTAACCCGCAGCAATGAATGGCTGCCGATTAAAGCACATCACACTGATATCGTGGTGAACGTTGGCGATATGTTACAGCGTTTAACCAACAATAAATTAAAATCGACTACACATAGAGTGGTAAACCCACCTCGCGAACTGATGAAAACCTCTCGTTTCTCTGTTCCTTTTTTCTTACACCCACGCAGCGACATGGATTTAACAAGCTTGCCATCAACCATTGATGCTGAACATCCTAAAGCCTATAGCGATATGACTGCGGGCGAATATCTGGATGAAAGATTAAGAGAAATAGGATTGAAGAAATAAAAAAGATCGTCATTGCGAGATTCGATTCTTCATCGAGGCGTGGCAATCTTATTTGAAAAAATATTAAGCATCGGCCAAAACCGGTGCTTTTTTGTTATTTTCAAAGCATGCATTCAACAACTTTAGAAGTTTTTGCCGAGATTGATGGCATTGGCTCTGCTTCGGGTCTATTCCTTCACGAAGATTTACTGTATATCATTGGCGACAACAGCGGCTACTTGAACGAATATAACATCAAAACCAAAAAACTCCGCAAAATTCAGATTTTGTTTGATAAAACACTTGATCAGTTAGAAAATATACCTAAATCCTTAAAACCCGATTTCGAAATCCTTTGTCATAACAACAATAAGCTCTACATGTTAGGTTCGGGCTCTACCCCCAAAAGAAACCTGATGATCGAATTCGACCTGGAAACTCAAAAAGTTATTCAGAAAGACCTGACTAATACCTACACCAAACTTAAAGCTATTGCCAAAATAGACGATCAGAACTTTAACCTCGAAGGCGCAATCTTTACGGGCAATGAGTGGCTACTTTTTAACCGTGGTAATGGAATGGATGCAAAGAATGGTATATTCAATATCCAGGAGGCAGAGTTAGCTAAAACAACACAAGCTAAGTTCAATCCTTTTAAGCTTCCAAATATTGATCATGTTGAATCCTCTTTTACCGATGTTGTATCGGTAAAAAATGAAATATTTTTCATTGCTACTGCCGAAGATACCAAATCGACTTATGCCGATGGTGAAATTCTGGGCAGTTTTATCGGCAGTATTAACCTGCAGACTTTGAAGCTAACCTTCAGCAATAAAATCTCTGGCAAACACAAATTCGAAGGCATTACTTTATTTAGCCAAAACGAGCTTAGTACAACTTTCCTGCTATGTGAAGATCGTGATAGCGAAGAACTTAAAACTATAATTTATAAGTTGGCAATCAATTTTAGGTAGAAGAGTTGTCAACTTTAATAGCCATTAAACTAGAATGTTGACAACTCTGAATGATGCAGAACAAATTTTATTTTTTCGATTCGTCTATAGCTTTATTCACAACATCCTGAATCCTTCCCCTAATTTTTAAGTTCGATAGCTTATCCGTAACGGTAGGGTTAACACGGTTAGACAAAAACACATACACCAAACCTCGGGATGGGTCTACCCAAACACAGGTTCCGGTATACCCCGTATGGCCATAAGTTTGTGGCGAAGCCAGTTCAGACGGGTAATGTTTAGTCGTATCCGGATCCCAACGATCGAACCCCAAGCCTCTGCGGCTAACATTCGATTGTTTCGAAGTAAACATATCTACTGTCGAATTCTTGAAATATTCTACCCCGCCATAAGTACCACGGTTTAAAAGCATCTGATAAATAATGGCCAGATCGTTGGCGCTGGCAAACAAACCTGCGTGACCAGAAACACCACCAGCCAAAGCCGCTCCCTGATCGTGAACATAGCCTACTAATAATGTCTTCCTGAAATAGGTATCCATTTCTGTTGGAATAATCTGTTCTGGTTTAAAGCGGTTACGTGGCAAGAAACCCGCCGTTTGCATCCCTAAAGGCTTGTAAAAGTTTTCGTAGGTATATTGATTTAAAGGTTCTTCACTAATATGCTCCACAATATCTTTCATTACATACATGCTGATATCGCTATATACATATTTGCCGCGTGTTTTTATTGGCGAGTTTAACATTTTAGGCCACATAAAATCTTTAAAAAAGCCTTTTTTGATATAATAATTATCGGCCACTTTGGTCGGATAAGCTGCTGAAGAATCCCTGCTGTAATCGCCGGTTTTAACATAATCGTGAAAAGGGATATAAGGAATAAAACCTGCCTGGTGCAACATCACTTCACGAACCTGAATGTTGTTCATCGGTGTGGTACGCGCTTTCGGGATGTAAGCGCCAATATTAGTGTCTAGCTTTAGTTTTCCTTCTTCAAACAAACGCATTACTGCCGGCGTTGTTGCCGTTACCTTGGTTACTGAGGCCAGATCAAAAATATCGGTCACTTTATCGGGTACATTGGTATCATAAGTATGCGTTCCATAGGCTTTGTTAAAGATTACCTTGCCATCCTTAGCCACCAAAACCACTAATCCTGGCGTAGCTTTCTGCGCTATGGCCTCAGCAGCAATGGCATCAATTTCTTTTAAGTTGTTTGAATTTAAACCTGCATCTTCAGGTACAGTATATTTTAAACGGATAGCGCTTGTAGTATAGCCCGATCCCATGGTATAACGGGCAGAATAAGCAGTAGTTAATTTTTTTGAAGCGGCAATGCCACCAAAAATATATTGTGGCACAATAGCAGCAGCATCAATATTGTTTTGACCGGTCCATATAATCGGCGATTTTAACAGATCGAATGATTTTAAACCTGGCCCGTTACCAAAAAAAGAAATAATTACCTGTTTATTTTTACTGATACTGTTAATGAAGTTAATGTATTTGGCTTTGCTTACATTTTGATCATCAATAGTAATTAAAATGGTATTAAAATATTTAAGGTCATCTTCTAAATCGTTCAGATTCACGCTATCTTTATAAGAATCGGCAGAAAATGAAGTGATTTTATCATATTTATTCGCCAAACTATCAAAAACGGCACTATAGGCAAAACTCAGGCTAACCGAAGCAATATTCTTTTTCTCCAACGATTTTAAGGGAATAATACCATCCTGATTATTTAATAATACGGTTGTATTAGCTATCGCATTGGCAACAGCTAGTTTTTTCTCATTCGCTGTATGCTCCTGTGCGCAGGCCATTAAACATAAAATATTGCAGCAAAATGCCACAACCAGGATACACAATCTATTTCGCTTCATATACTTTTTCTCCGTTCAGGTAGGTTTTTAAAACTTTGGTTTTTAATATGTCTTGTGGTGTTGATTTCAATATATCGTGATCGAGCATAACAAAATCGGCTAACTTGCCTTTTTCCAAACTTCCTTTCTCCTCTTCCTCAAAATTGGCTTTTGCTGCCCATATGGTCATTCCACGTAAAGCTTCTTCAGGCGTTAAGGCATTTTCCATTTGGAAGCCACCTTTCGGAAAACCTTTTGCATCTTCTCTCACTGTTGCTGCATAAAACGTTAATAATGGATTAATGTTTTCGACCGGAAAATCAGTACCCAAAGGAATCCAACCATTTTGTTTTAACAATTGTTTGTAAGCATAAGCACTTTTTAATCTTTCGGCACCTAAACGCTGTGTGGCCCAATACATATCGGAAGTGGCATGCGTAGGCTGCACTGAAGGTACAATATTCGCTTTTCCAAAAAGATCGAAATCGTTGGCATTTACCACTTGTGCATGTTCAATGCGCCAGCGCTGATCGTTTTTACCTTTTAAAATTTTATTGTAAATATTCAGAATTACCCGATTGGCCGAATCGCCAATGGCATGGGTACACATCTGGAAATGATTGGCTGCAATTTTTTTGGCCACTTCTTCAAAGTGTTTTTGATCACTCAATAGAAAACCCTTTTTATTTGGCATATCGCTATATGGATGCAACAGGCAGGCCCCACGCGATCCCAAAGCGCCATCGGCATAAACCTTAAATGCCCGAACATTTAACCGATCGGTTTTGATCGGCCCGCGATTAAAAAGATATTTATAATTATCAGGCTCATCAGAAAGCATTACATAAAGCCTCATTTTAAGCTTATTTTCTTTCTGCAGTTTTTCGATGAATTCGACAGCCAGATAACTCAGGCCACAATCATCAATGGTGGTTAAGCCAGCGGCAAAGCAATTTTTCTGCGCATCGATAAATATCTTTTCGGCCAGTTTAGCATCTGGTGATGGGATTTTACGCTCTACTAAAGCTACGGCATTATCGATTAAAACACCAGTTAACTTTCCGTTTTGGGTAAGCATATCTCCCCCTACCAATTTCTGTTCGCTTTTAATGCCTGCATCATCCAACGCTTTTTGATTAGCGATAGCCGCATGACCATCGATACGGTTTAAAAATACCGGGCGACCAGGAAAAAGTGCGGTTAACTTTTCATTAGTAGGGAAAGCTTTATTATCCCAATCGTTTTGATCCCAGCCATTGCCGATTAACCAACCATCGGGGTGCGTTTCGGCAAAATCCACTAAGCGTTTAAGCACTTCATCCCACGATTTTGTTTCTCGAAGATCAGCTGTCTGCAAACTTTGTCCGTAGCCATAAAAATGGGCATGCGCATCTATAAAACCTGGATAAACTGCTCTTCCATCGGCGTCAATCTCTTCTTTCCCAGCGTATTTTGATTTGATATCATCACTTTTGCCAAGGGCCAGGATTTTACCATTCTTTACAGCGAAAGCCTCAACTGTTTCGAACTTGTTGTTTACGGTATAAACTTTAGCATTATAAACAACTACATCAGCTTCTTCTTTCTCTGTACAAGAAGAGAAAAGTATAGCTAGAAAAAGGCTGTATAAAATGAATTTCATATCGATAAAGATAGAAAATTGAAATCATTTGGCTTTGTAAATTCGGTTTTACAGAGATGATTTGTTTAAGGTATTTTTGCCACGGAGGCACGGAAAATACGGAGTGTATTTCTCGAGTAGAATACATGCGAATAAGCCGTGGTCTGTGTCTCCACAGACCACTCAAGCTTTAGTCCTTAAAAAAATGGAATTGCTGGCTTATAAATTAAGTCTTTCAAATTCTTGCTCCGAAAGGTATTAAATAAAATAAGCACAAAATTTAAGGCATAGAAACCATAAATGATGACTAGAAAAGTGTAAATCCTAAAGATTCCTCCAAAATGCATCACCTTAATTAACATAGAAAACGCATTTACAAAAAAGATGGCCAATGTCCACGTAGCTTGAAAATTAAGTAACTTTTTACCCGTCTCATTTAGCTTTTTGTCTCCATTTCGTTTAAAATACCATAAAATTAAGGGTACAATAAAACCTAATATGGGGTAAATAAAAAAACTTAGTGCCGAGAAATTTAGAAGTGGAATAAGGTATGTCTGTTCTTTTTCGGTTTGAGGAGTTAAATCTACCGGTTTTAAACCAAAAACTTGTGCCAGCCTGACCAGGGTATCTCCCCTTGCCTCCGTTTCATTTTGTTCGATATGCTGAATGGTGCGCAAGCTCAACTGGGTTTGCTTTGCAAGTTCCTCCTGACTGAAACCATGCTGGGTTCTAAGTTCTTTTATCTTATCTGATAATTTCATAATTTTAACGGTTGCGTTGAACAAATGTAAAGCATCATATTTAAATTAAAGGACGACTTATTTGCGTCATTTATATGCCACATACGTTGAATGGCTCAGCTTATTGAATAGACATTTATCAGCTATTAAAGATCCTACGATTTCACTCTCATTGACAGATTCTGATAGAAAGTTCGTCTTTACCGCGCAGGGAATCTTAAAGTGCTTGCATTACGATTATAAACCTGATGGGAACGGCAGCTCCCGATTTTTTCAATCGGGAATATAGTGTACAGCAGGACTATCTGGACCTACTGGTGCAGAACCCCGCTTTTCAAAAAAATGAGACTTAAAAATGAATGCATAGATTATTCCCCTAATCGATAGTCTGTATTTCCATTTGCGTTATTCGTTTTTGAGCACGGATCAGAGATTAAAAAAGAAAGTAATTTTTCGTATTTTAAAGATCCTTGACTACGCTACCATTGACAGACTCAAATAGAATGGTCGTCCTTTAGATTTGTTTTGATATTTTATTTAAGGATCACAAGTATTTACTTTGCTTACATTATAAATCAGATTACCTAAAACGGTAGCGGCACATTAAAGTTCGTCAAGGTTTTTATACCTATGAGATGATGCAATCCGCTACCGTTTTTTCCCTTAGTGACCAGATAACAATTAGGGCAATACCCATTATTAAGGACTAGGATCGATGGGGTAAAAATTAGGTAACCATTACAAACATAAAAAATAACAGGATGATTGCCACTACAAAATTTTTTATCGGGATTGATGTTTCCAAACCCCACTTCGATGTTGCATTGATGGCCGTTGTGAACCATGTAAAACAGGAGATAGGAACCGCACGGTTTGACAACACAGCGCCAGGGATAAAGTTATTTGAGAAGTGGTTGAAATCGCAGAAAACCACATTCAATGAGGACTCCTTGATTGTCATGGAAAATACCGGGATCTATCACCGTTTAATATGGACTTTCTGCAGCAACATAAATCTGCCCATCCATATTGGCAATGCAGCCCATATCAAATGGAGCTTTGGGATAGCAAGGGGTAAAAATGATAAAATAGATAGTATACGTTTATGCAACTATGCATTTAAGGAAGCGGATGATCTAAAGGCGACAGCTGCCCTAGATCCCGAGCTGATGCTCCTGAAAGATCTGATATCAGCGAGGACAAAGCTGCTCAAACAAAGGTCTGGCATCAGCGTTTCGGTAAAAGAACTTGGCAATGTCAATGGTAAAGAACATCAGAAGCTGATTGAAAAAGCACTTAAAAATGCAATTGAGGGTATAGCCAAGTCAATCAAGAACCTCGAAGATCAGATCAAAAAAATTATCACAGGAAACCAGGATTTCAAGCAGAACTACAAATTATTGCTCAGTATACCTGGGATAGGACATGTTACCGCCGTATACCTGATTGGCTGCACTGGAAATTTTGCAGGTCGGCCCAGTGGAAAAGAACTGGCCTGTTATGCAGGGGTTGTACCATTTGAACACAGTAGCGGTATAAGTATCAAAGGTAAAACCAGGGTACACCGGATGGCCAATAAAGAGCTTAAAAGATTGCTGCATATGTGTGCATTATCTCTAATTCAACATAATCAGGAATTCAAAATATATTACAATAGAAAAAAGAATGAAGGGAAGCACAGCATGAGCATAATTAATGCCGTTAGAAACAAGATAGCATTAAGAGTTGCTGCAGTTATAAAAAATCAGACCAGCTATAAAAATAATTATAATATAGCTGCTTAAAATTTGTTTTTATCATAACAATCATCTCGACTGAAGTGCAACGGAATGGAGAGATATTTGAGGCAAATTATTGAAATGAAATTTAAAGATTTCTCCATTGCGCTACCGATGAAAAATCGGTGAACTTCAGTCGAAATGACGATATATTTCACTTAAAATCCTCTGTCATCTATATTGATTTTTATACAATAAATTAACCCTCAGGATGACAACTTATGTAAAATTCTCTGTTAAGCAACTCAATCCTATTTACCAACAGTCATTTACATGTTGAGTTTTAAACAAATCGGGTTCTTTAAGCTTATTTTGCATAATTTAGCAAATTCACTTTGCCTTAATACATGACTGATATTATTCACTTATTGCCTGATGCTGTTGCCAATCAAATTGCTGCCGGAGAAGTTGTTCAACGACCTGCTTCAGCGGTAAAAGAATTGCTCGAAAATTCGATAGATGCCGGCGCAGATAAAATTCAACTGGTAGTAAAAGATGCCGGAAAGGCATTGATTCAGATTATAGATAACGGCTGCGGAATGAGCGTTACCGATGCCAGAATGTGTTTCGAACGCCATGCCACCTCGAAGGTAAAAAAAGCCGAAGATTTATTTGCCATCCGTACCATGGGTTTCCGTGGCGAGGCCATGGCTTCTATTGCGGCAATCTCACAGGTAGAAATGAAAACCCGCAGGCATGAGGATGAAATCGGCACCTGTATCTCTATCGAAGGTGCACAGGTAACCAATCAGGAACCCGTTGCCACCTCACCAGGAACACAGATTTCGATTAAAAACTTATTTTTCAATACGCCCGCCAGAAGGAATTTCCTTAAAAGCAATCCGGTTGAAATGCGCCATATCCTGGATGAATTTCAACGCGTAGCATTGGCGCACCCCGCTGTATTTTTTAGTCTGCATCATGATGGCACCGAGATTTTTAACCTGCCAAAAGGCAATTTAAAACAACGTATTGTCCACCTTTTTGGCAATAATTATAATGAACGGTTAGTTCCTGTTGAAGAAGAAACAACCATCATCAACCTTAAAGGATATATTGGCAAACCTGCTTTTGCAAAGAAAACCAGAGGCGAACAGTTCTTTTTCGTGAATAATCGTTTCATTAAAGATCCGTATTTAAATCACGCGGTAAGCTCTGCTTTCGAAGATTTATTACCGGACGATAGTTATCCGCTGTATGTACTGTTTATAGAGATCGATCCATCAAAAATTGATGTAAACGTTCACCCCACCAAAACAGAAATTAAATATCTGGATGAAAAATCCATTTATGCGATCATGAAATCGGCAGTAAAACGTTCGATTGGCCGTTATAACATTTCGCCGACTTTAGATTTCGATCAGGAAACAGGTTTTAGCAATATGATTACCCATAAAGCGGTTGAAGATATTGTACCGCCGAGCATTAATTTCAATCCTGATTTTAACCCATTTGCAAGTGATAGCAGTTCTACATCGGGTTACGCCTCATCGCCAAGAAATTATGAAGCCAAACCGAGTGCTAAAAACTGGGGTTCACTTTACGAAATAACAGAACAGCCAATTGTAGAACAAACTTCTATTTATGCTGATGAGACTGTTTTAGAAACCAAGCAAAAGCAGTACATGCAATTGCACAACCGCTATATTGTTTCGCAGATTAAGTCGGGATTGATGGTGATCGATCAACAAATGGCACATGAGCGGATCCTCTACGAGCGTTTTCTCGTACATCTGGATGACCGCAAAGGCGCATCACAACAGAGCTTATTTCCACAAACCATTACACTTAACGCTAACGATTTCGAACTGGCCAAAAGTTTACTGGATGATATAAAAAGTTTGGGCTTCGATGTACGCGAATTTGGAAAAAATACGTTGGTAGTAGAAGGTGTTCCGGTTGACCTGGGCAGCAGCAATATTAACGAAACGCAGCTATTTGAACAGTTGATTGAGGGCTTTAAAAACTCGCAGCAGGAACTAAAATTAAGCAAACGCGATAGCCTTGCAAGGAGTTTAGCTAAAAATAGTGCCATTAAAGCCGGAACAAGCCTTGGTCAGGAGGAAATGAATACCTTGATTGATGAACTTTTTGCCTGTAAAACACCTAACTTTAGCGTGAGTGGCAAACCGATTATCCAAACCATTACTTTGGCAGAACTGGATAAGAAGTTTGAGAAGAACTAAAAATTTTGGAGTTTGGCGCCTGGAGTCCAAAGACTAAAGCTGAAGACCAAAGCATAGTTTAGCGTACAGCGCTAGGCGTTTGGAGTCGATTAACCGATCTAAACAATTTATCTGGTTCAGCGTTTGGAGTTAGGCGTTTAGCGACGATTAACCAGTTTAAACAATTAAGCGATTTTAAAAATTAAATGAATAACATATATATTCCACCGGTAGTAAAAAACCTACTGATTATTAACATCTTATTTTTCGCAGCTGCAAACCTGCTTCCGGCTCTTAAGCTTGATGATTTACTTGCTGTATTTTATTTCGACTCACCGTATTTTAGATTTTGGCAGCCTATTACCTATATGTTTATGCATGGTGGTATTGCGCACATTTTCTTCAACATGTTTGCATTGTACTCTTTTGGAAGCATTCTTGAATCAAGATGGGGGGCAAAGAAATTTATCGCATTCTATTTTATAACAGGCTTAGGTGCATTATTTTTACAATGGGCAGTACAGGCCTTTGAGGTTCAGCAGATTATTGGTCAGATAACATTATTTGATAACTGGCCGCAACACGTAACAAGCCAAGCCCAAATGACTACTATAAAGGGAATATACGGGGGCGGTATGGTTGGTGCGTCTGGTGCTATATTTGGCTTATTGGTTGCCTTTGGCATGCTTTATCCAAATGCCGAATTGTTGATCATGTTTATTCCTGTTCCGGTGAAAGCAAAATATATTATACCAATTTATATTTTAGTAGAGTTATCTTTGGGTGTTGCCCAGTTTGAAGGTGATTCTATAGCTCATTATGCGCACCTTGGGGGAGCCTTAATCGGCTTTATACTGGTTAAAATATGGAAAGATAAAAACGATACATTTTATACACTCTATGAATAATACTTTCAAAGATTTAAAATACAAGGTTTTTCAATCGGGCAACCCATTGTTCTTTTACATTGGCATTAACGTAATGCTGTTTTTAGTTACAGCCATTATTGGTGTATTTAGCAAGTTAAGTGGTCATGGTAATATCATTGACATATTCGTAAGCGAGTATTTAGCGCTGCCAGCAAATATTTCTAAATTACCCGAGCGCTTTTATACCCTGTTTACCTATATGTTTATTCATGATGGGATTCTTCACATCCTGTTTAACATGCTCGGCTTATTCTGGTTCGGCAATATATTCATGAATTTCCTAAAAAGCCGCCAGTTTCACTTTGTATACCTGGGCGGCGGGCTATTTGGAGGTTTATTTGCTGTTGCCGCATTAAATATATTTCCACTTTATGCCAGTGGATTAGCTGGCGTAACCATTGTAGGCGCATCTGCGGCGGTAATGGCCATTATTTTTGCTGCTGCAACACTGGTACCGAATTACGCCATTATGTTGCTTTTCTTTGGCGAGGTTAAAATTAAATGGATTGCCATTATATATTTCATTCTCGATTTTATTGCCATAGGCTCAGTAAACGCAGGTGGAAGTTTAGCCCATATTGGTGGCGCACTTTTAGGTTTCACCTTTATTAAAAGTTTGCAGAGCGGAAAGGATTGGAGCAAGCTGTTTGAACGCAAACCAAAGCTAAAGGTAGTTCGGAATCAAAAACCGGTTAAAAAACCCGAATTTAAAGGCGGCGTTTCCCAGCAGGAAATAGATGCCATTTTAGATAAAATATCAACCTCAGGATACGATAAATTAACTGCAGTAGAAAAAGAAAAACTGTTTAAGGCAAGTAAAGATTAATGGCCACAAAAAAAAAGAAGTATAGTTTAGTGGATAAACTCCTTTTGCCCATTGCCGTCGTATTGGCGATTGCTTTGCTATTGGGGGTTCTTGCCGGAAATATGGATCCAAGAAAACATGCCATTATTGCATTTTTCGGTCTTGCCTACCCCTTTGTCCTATTCATTAATATTATCTTTGTGGTCTGGTGGTTTTTAAGCAAAAAATGGTTTTTTGCAATTGCCACCATTCTGGTTATTGCACTGGGTGCTAAAACTTTAAAAGCAACCTTTGCTATTGGTGGCGATGAAGGTGGTACTGAAAAAGCAGACAATAGCATCAGGATGATGACCTACAACGTGCACAGCTTTAAACTATACGGCGAAGACAATACCGAATCGGTAAAAGAAAAAATGCTTCAGGTGGTGAAAGATCAAAATCCTGACATCATCTGTTTTCAGGAATTTTTTACCCGTTACAAAGGCGCTTTTGACACGGTTGATAGCTTGAAGGCATTACTAAATACAAAATACTACTACTTCGTACCCACCAATAAAAACGATTACGAAGCTACTGGCTTAGCCATATTTTCTAAATTCCCGATTAAAGATTCTGGCAAAATCCCCTTTGTTGAGGGTTTCCCTGGCAACATGAGTATTTATACCGATTTAAACATTAAAGGAAAAACCTTACGGGTTTACAACGTGCACTTCCAATCGATATCTTTCGAAAAACAGGATTACGAGTACCTGGATAAAGTAAAGGAAATGAACACCGAACTGCAGCCATCTAAACGGATTTTGAGAATGCTGAAAAGTGCCTTTTTGAAACGTAGCGGCCAGGTAGATATTATGAAAAAGGAAATGGCAACCTGTAAAACGCCTTACCTTATTGCTGGCGATTTTAACGATACCCCGGCTTCTTACGTGGTTACCCAGATTACTGCAGGGCTAAACAACAGTTTTATTAAAAAGGGTAACGGTTTTGGTAAAACCTATAATGGTAAATTCCCCAATTTTCAGATCGATTATATTGCTACTTCTAAGGAACTTGAAGTGTTAAATTACAAAATTACCCAGGCCAAATTATCCGATCACTTTCCGGTGCGTAGCGACTTGAGATTTGTACCTTAATTCCTTTTAAGATTTAATATTCCGTTGACTGAAGTCAACGGCCAAAACTAAGGCTCTTCTTTGGTGTTGACCTGGATATAAACAAGAATCATGGCGATTGGTTATAACCGATTATTCCTTATTGGAGCGCAATGCCTGTACAAAACAAAAAGTGTCTTCCCGTTTTACGCTTTTACGCTTTGCTTCCTCGTGCCTCGTTGCTGCAGGGTAACACTTCAACCGGGGCTAGATGGCCACAGTAGCATTTCATTTGTGGGGCTGCAGGGTGCACAAACCTTTGTTTCTAAACCCGATCCGATAGCTATCGGATGCAGCGAACATACCGATCCTTCATCGGTATAAAGCGCAAAGCGGGACTGAAAACCGCCAAGAACCACAAGCCATTCATTTTCTAATGTTAATAAAGCTCTTTCATAATACGCCATTCTGAATTTATTCCATTTCGGTCGGTGAGACACCAACCGATAGAATAATACTGTTACTTTATTTCGCATCTTATTCCGTTGACTGAAGTCAATAGCTAAGAAAAACCCCCTCTTTACCGCCAGCTTCAGCCAACGAAGCCCAAACAAAAAATTTTCTTACCATACATCAACAATAGGTTTATTCCTTATCTCCATATTTGCTTCATAAAATTTAAAAAAAATATTCAAAAATATGAGCTTAATAGATGCCCTAAACTGGCGTTATGCCGTTAAGAAAATGAACGGTCAACCTGTTGAACAAGAAAAGGTTGATAAAATTATTGCTGCAGCACATTTGGCACCAACATCATCAGGTTTACAGCCATTTAAAGTGATTGTGGTAACCAACCAGGAGTTAAAAGAGAAAATTGCACCGATTGCTTATAACCAATCGCAGGTTATCGATTCTTCTCACCTACTAATTTTCGCAGCCAACGAAAACTATACTGAAGAAGGTATTGATGCTGTTTTTAGCAGAATGAACGCTGAACGTGGCTTACCAGAAAGTGGAACTGATGCCTACAAAGCACAATTAAAAGGCATGGTCTTATCGAGAACCGCAGAAGAAAACTTTAACCATGCAGCCCGTCAGGCTTATATCGGTTTCGGCATTGCCATTGCAGAAGCAGCTTTGTTAAAAGTAGATGCCACCCCAATGGAAGGATTTAATGGCCCTGCTTTAGATGAACTTTTAGGTTTAGATAAAAAAGGCTTAAAAAGTGTTACCCTATTGCCATTAGGAAACAGGGATGAAGCTGGCGATTGGTTGGTAAACCTTAAAAAAGTACGTTCACCTAAAGAAGAATTTTTGATCGAGTTTAAATAACAGGCAAACAATAATATATTTAAAACGGGCCGCTATTTAGCGGCTTGTTTTGTTTTAGGAGAGTCAGTTTGGAGCCGGGAGTTTGGCGTTTGGAGTCGATTAACCGATTTAAACAATTAACCGGTTAACCTAAAAAGTACTCACATATTAGACCTGAAACAAATCCGATAGGCTATCTGATCAGGAGGATGGTATGCGGGGAATGAACCAATGAACAGTGAACTAATGACCATGAACTTAAATCTTTTGTAAAAAAATGTTAAACATCATCACATTTTATGTGCTCTATTTATAATTGGATATATTTACGGGCTTAGCATTTAATATCCAATCCATGAAGATTTTTAGATTATCGTTTATAATACTGTCACTTCTATCAGCACTAAGTTTTTCCTCGTCGGCCCAAACCGACACCATTAGCATAAACAGCATCATTACCAAAACAAGTAAGGTATTGAGCGATTATCCTGCAGAAAAAATTTATCTTCATTTCGATAAACCCTATTACGCTGTTGCCGATACGGTTTGGTTTAAAGCTTATGTTACCGAAAACCAGAATTTCTTATCTGCAATTAGTAAGATCATTTATGTTGATGTGATCAATCAGAAAGATTCGCTTATCCAAACCTTAAAACTACCTATTACAGGCGGTTTCGCTTATGGCAGTTTCCCATTAGATCAGGTTAACTACAAACAAGGTAATTACCATATTAGGGCTTATACTTTATGGATGCTAAACAGTGAAGATCCTGCTTATTTTAACAAGACTTTTTATGTAGGCGAAGCCATTGATAAAGAAGTAAAAACCCATATCAGTTATAAAAATACGTCTACTGATAAGCTCGAGAAAATTGATGCCAGGGTGCAGTTTAAAGATGCCAATAATAAACCATATGCCAATAAAAATGTAAACTGGCAAGTGGTTACGAGTTATACAGTTATTGCAAAAGGAAGGGGCACAACAGATGCCAATGGTTTTTTAACAATAGCCATGAGCAATGCGCAAAAGGCAGAATACCAATTACAAAAAGGCGAACTGATTACCAGCATTAATACAACTGATAAAGATGTAGCCAGCAGTAGCTTTCAACTTAAAAATGCTATCGTAAGCAAAGATTTTCAATTTTTCCCTGAAGGTGGGAGTTTAATTGCCGGCTTAACCAACAAGGTAGCCTTTAAAGCCATTAAAAGTGATGGTTTGGGCATTAGCTCAAAAGGCACGGTAACCGATAACGATGGCAAAACTGTTACTACTTTTACCGCTCAGCATTTAGGAATGGGCAGTTTCAACTTATTGGCTGAAGCTGGAAAAACCTACAAAGCGGCGGTTACTTATGCCGATGGCACTACCCAAAATTATAATTTACCAGCAGTTGCAGCAAATGGTGTTGCGATAAACATCGATAACAGCAGCGCAGATAATGTGGCCATAAAAATTGCAGCCAATGATGCTTTCTTTGAGCAAAACCAAGGCAAAAAGCTTTATTTAATTGCGCAGAGTAAAGGCGTGATCTGCTATGGTGCGCAAACAGCATTATCAAATAAAACGTACAACACCACCGTACTTAAATCTAAATTCCCGAATGGAATTGCTCAATTTACCTTATTTAATGAATTTGGTAAACCACTAAGCGAGCGGTTGGTTTTTGTTCAGCATAAAAATACCATGGCCGTAACTTTAACCAGTGCTGCAACTACCTACGGAATCAAGAAAAAGGTTAAAATAAATGTGGCGGCCAAAAAAGATGGCGCCCCTGTAGAAGGTAGTTTCTCGGTAGCTGTTGTAGATGAGTCGAAGGTTCCATCAAGCGAGGATGCAACCAGTACTATTTTAACAGGCCTGTTATTAAGCAGCGATGTTAAGGGTTATATCGAAAAAGCAAATTATTACTTTAATGCACCCGATGAGAAGAAAAATGCAGATTTAGATGTATTGTTACTTACCCAAGGATATCGCAGTTTTAAATACACCGATATTATTGCCAATAAATTACCTAAAATTGATTTCTTACCGGAACAGGGCATCGAAATTTCGGGCATTTTACGTCAGAACAACGGTATACCAGTTAGAAAAGGCGCTTTACTATTAACCATACCTGATAAACGCTTTAATTTAGAAAGTACCACAGATCCTGTTGGGAATTTTAAATTCCAAAACCTGATGTTTAACGACTCCTCTAAAGTGACCATTACCGCTAAGTACAATGTTAACTATAAAAACATGACCTTAAGTTTGAATGGCGCTCCGGTACCTACACTAACCAGGAACTTTAGCGCTGCTGAAGAAGTTTTAAATATAGATAGTGCTTTAACCAGTTACCTGGATAATAGCAAAAGACAATACGCTTATTTACATACCTTAAAAGATGTAACCATTAAAGCTGCAGTTGTTCCAAAGGTAAGCCACAAAGATTATCCTGCACTGAGCGGACTAAGCCAAATGGCCGACCATGAAGTGAGTGGCGATCGTTTAAAAGGCTGCGGACTCTTAATTAACTGTTTACAGGGCATGCTGGCTGGTGTTACTTTTGCAGATAACAATTTCTATGTGACTAGAGATTATAACCAGGGCAAAAAAATCCCGATGGGTATCTTTATCAACGGGATGAACGTGGATGTAAACCAGATCAATACGCTTGATGCTAATCAGATTGAATCGGTTGAGGTATTTTTAAGAGACGAACTAGGCTTGGTAAACCGTGCAAACAATGTAAATGGGGTTATTGTATTCAACCAAAAGAAAGCACCTAAAGGCACTAAAATATCTAAAGCGCAGCTGATGGATATGCTACCCAAATACTACGAACTTACTTTCTCACCACAGGGCTACAATAAAGAAAAACAGTTTTACTCTCCAAAATATGATGTTCCTGCCAGCATGAACCGCAATGATTTAAGAACAACCATTTACTGGAACCCTAAAGTGGTAACCGATGCTACGGGTAATGCCTCTTTCGAATATTACAACGCAGATGGTAAAGGCCAGTATAAAGTAATTATCGAAGGTATAGATGCGAATGGAAATTTAGGAAGATCGGTGTTTAAGTATCTAGTTAAATAAGGAATGAGGGAGGGAGAGATCTTTAGACTATATTAAAAGATCTCTCCGCTCCGCGTTGCTTCGGTCGAGATGACGACCTTCTTTTAGAGCCTGCCGATGACTATTGCAATTCCAAAGCACCCCCTAGTAACGATCGTTGAAAGATTGCTTCGTCGGCTGAAAAAGCCTTATAGCATCCAATAGCTATCGGATGACGATTCCTCGCAACCTACCATTCTCATTCATCTTACATCACCTCAAAAGGCAACTGTTCTCCTTTTAAACCAGCCAAAACATTTTTAACAATAATCTGCGCCATGGCTGCTCGGGTTTCTTCAGTAGCTGAGCCGATATGTGGCAAAACTGCAACACTTTCCATTGATAGCAAAGGATTATCTTTATCCATTGGCTCCGGATTGGTTACATCTAAGCCTGCTCCCAATATCATTTTCTCTTCTAAGGCTTTAATTAAATCCTTTTCATTGTGAATACCACCCCTGGCCGTGTTAATAAAAATCGAATTGGGTTTCATCTGCTTAAAAACATCAAGCGTAAATTTATCCTTGGTTTCGGGCGTTAGCGCGGTATGTACTGATAACACATCACTTTGCGCCAAAAGTTCTTCAAACGAAACATATTTGGCTCCGATTTCTTTTTCGGCTTCTTTGTTACGCGATCTGTTGTGATAAATTACCTCCATCTGATAGGCAGCCTTACATTTTTTGGCCATCTCTAATCCAATTTTTCCCAGGCCAAAAACACCGAGCGTTTTGCCATTTACCTCAATTCCGAGTTCGGGTGATGGCTCATAGTTTTTCCATTCGCCTTTAATGATTTTTTTGTGCGAGAAAAAGGCCTTTCGCGATACGGCAAGCATCAATAAAAAAGCGGTATCAGCAGTTGCGCCGCTCAAAACGCCAGGTGTATTCCCGATGGGAATGTTTAATTTTTTGGCGGCAGCCACATCTACCTGATCATAGCCTACAGAATGTAAAGCAATAACCTTTAAATGGCTACAGGCCTTTAAAAATTGAGCATTAATCTTATTCGGGCCAACGCTGATCAAGCCATCCTGACCTTGACAGGCTTCAATTAGTTCTTCGGCTGTAATCTGTCGGTTTTCTTTCCATTGGGTAATCGAAATATTGTTTTCTTCCAGTTCTTTTATACCCACTGAAGCAATGTTGCCACTTATAAATACTTTCATGTTTTATTTAACACTAAAAATTCTAAGGTGTTTTGGATAATACGAATTGACTTATGGATACTACTTCACAGTTGCTGATAGCACCTGGTAGGTATTGGCACTAAAATAGCCCAATGCCTGGTTAGAGATATTAGACGTCGGATTAGCAGGAGTTGTACCCTGGTTTGGCCCCCGGTTCGATTGCTGACTTAAAGCATACCAATAATCGAAAATATTCGAATCAATACACTCCATTTCTATTTTAATCTTATCGTTCGAATTCAACTCATCACTATCGTGGTCGTTAGTAGGTGGTTTAAAAAATAACTGGATTCTTAAGTCGTTTCCATTTGTTAAACGATCGTTATTTACATAGAAACGTTCCGATAAAATATCATTTACATAAAGGTTAAAATGATAAAAGTTTGTTTCGTTAACCGGGTCTTTTAAAAATACGGCAGCAGTTTTACGTTCGCGGCCAAAGAAAAAGTTCTTAATCACCCCTATCGAATCCATTTTAACCAGATTGGGCATTTTTGAGCTGGCGGTGTAAGTTTGTCCTTCGGCAGTAACATTTAAATTATAGGTAACACCCGGCATGCCTTTCATTTTATTGATATAGGTTCCTGGTGTTGTACCTTCTTTAAAAACAAAAGTATTTCCCTTGTTATCGGTTACAGTTACGCTTGCTCCCGAAATTTTCGGAAAAACATTTGCTTCGGTATAACCAATGGTTTTGCTGATTTTAATCTCCTGATCAATCAGTTGATCATTAATTTTCCCTTCAATTACAATTTGAGGTGCAGCATTTTCGGTATCGATAGAAATAATTTTCTTGCAAGAAGCCAAACATAAAGTGAACAGCGAAAGATATATAATCAGTTTTTTCATTGTTTTAAAATTTAAAGTTCCAGGTAATTGATGGAATAAGCCCGAAAAGCGAAGTTTGCTGAGCGGCAGTTCTACTCGGATCGTTCGGATCGGTAATAAACTCAATAGAGTAAGGGTTTTTTCTGGCCAATAAATTATAAATCCCGAAATTCCAGCTCGACTGATATTTCTTACCAGGTTTCCCCTCTAAAGTTGCACTTACATCCCAGCGCATATTATAAGGCATTCGGCCTGCATTTCTTTGCGTATAATAGTAGGCCATCTGTCCTCCAGTACTATATTTCCCCGCCGGATAAGTTACCGCATTACCCGTGCTGTAAATAAAACTCGAGGAGAAAGTCCACCGCTTGGTCATGTTGTAAATGCCAACTAACGAAATATCATGCGTACGATCCTGCCGTGCAGGAAAATATTTACCATCATTAAGTTCTGTAAATTTACGTTCAGTACGCGATAAGGTATATCCCACCCAACCGTTCAGCTTGCCAAATTTTTTCTTAAAAAACAGTTCCATTCCATAAGCCCTTCCTACTCCGTACAAAAGTTCTGATTCTACATTTGAGTTAGCCAATAATTCGGCTGCATTTTTATAGTCGATCTGATTCTGAAGCCACTTATAATAAATCTCTCCCGAGAGCTCATAATTGTTATCCTCAATGTTTTTGAAATAACCCAAAGCCACCTGATCGGCAATTTCGGGTTTAATATTGGTACTGCTCAACACATACTGATCGGTTGGCGAGCTGGAAGTAGCGTTGGTTAAAATATGGACGTTCTGGGTATTTCGGTTATAAGAAGCCTTGATTGAATTTTCTTCGTTAAACAGATAGCTCACCGAAAAACGTGGCTCCAGGTTAAAGTAGTTCTTATGGAATTTTCCCTTGGCCACATTTTCTGTCGACAGGGTATTCCCATCGGCATCATAGGTGCTAAAATTACCAGGTCCCATTAAAGAAAATGCAGCCAAACGTACACCATATAAAAAGTTTAAATGTTCGTTTACGGCCCATTCGTCAGAAATATAAGCTGCTGATTCTATGCCATAACGCCTTTCCTGTGTAAGGGAATTTACCTGCGATGCTTCATCGCTATCAATATCAATCGGCGAAATACGGTGCTGTGTGGCATTGATACCAAAACGAAGTGTATGCTTGTTGCTGAAATACTGAAAATCTTCTTTAAAGTTAAAATCCCGAACCAGTGAGGTTGCTTTAAAATTGGTCGCATCATTTAATAAGCGAACGGTATAGTTATAGTTGTTGTAAATTAACGAGGTATTTGAAAACAAGCGATCGCTAAAAATATGGTTTAAGCGGATGGTGGTGGTTACATTGCCCCAATTGTTTTCGAACAGATCTTTAACGCCGATGTTATCCTTGCCAAAATAGCCGGAAATATAAATGGTGTTTTTATCGTTGATCTTATAATTTGCCTTTGCATTAATATCATAAAAATTTAAGGTACTCCCATTTACAGTCGAATCGGGCGAAGACCTTAAAAACAGATCGATATACGTTCTACGGAAACTCACCATAAAAGAACCCCTGTCTTTTACAATCGGCCCTTCTGCTTTTACACGCGAAGCAATTAAACCAATCCCGCCTTGAAACTTAAATTCTTTATTGTTCCCATCATCCATTTTAACATCTAAAACCGACGATAAACGGCCGCCGTATTGTGCAGGCATACCACCTTTATATAAACTTACATCCTTAATTGCATCAGCATTAAAAGTAGAGAAAAAGCCAAGCAAATGAGAGGAGTTGTATACCACCGCTTCATCCAGAATAATTAAATTCTGATCGGCAGCACCACCGCGCACATAAAAACCTGTATTCCCCTCACCACCCGATTTTACGCCTGGTAACAACTGGATGGTTTTTAAGATATCCTTTTCGCCGAGCAGTACAGGTATAGAATTAAGCGATTTCATATCAATCCTTTCCAAACCCATCTGCGCACTTTTAACGTTTTCATTCTTACGGTTGTTTGCATTTACCGTTACTTCAGCCAGATCGATTGCACTTTTTAATTCCTCATTCAGCTTCGTATCTTTAGTTAGATTGATGGTTTTAACAATAGGTGCATAACCCATATAACTCACAGAAACGGTATAAGTTCCCTCAGCTTGGGTTAAGGCAAAATAGCCATAGTTATTGGTTAAAGTTGCCGCTGTAGATGCTCCTGTAATCCTTACTGTAGCACCAATTAAAGTTTCGCCTGTACCCGCATCACGGATGGTACCGCTAAGGGTAAATTTCTTTTGGGCAAAAATAGAGGTTGAAAAAAAAAGGAGGAAGAATAAAGCTAAGTAGTGTTTTATGAGCATATTGGCTACTATCTAATTTTTAAGGTGGAAACCAAATGTACGAAATCCAAGTCCTATTAATGGATTGTGCGAAATTTCTTAATACAAGTTTGGGTTTTTACTTATTAATAACGGGATAAATGGCAATATGGTGTGAGCGTAGCCGGTATACGCTCAAATGATCTTTACCTGCCTGTTGAAAGGTGATCAGTTTTGAAGATTCTTTAGGCATATGGCAGTCGATACAATTGGTACTGAGCGATCCTTTTGCTAAAGTGACTTTGCTATGGTTGGTACTTTTGTGGCAATTGATGCAACGCTGCGAATAAAGGCTTAAGTTCCCTTTAATATTTTCGTGTGTATTGTGGCACGATTGGCAAGTCATGGTTTCACTTTTCCGATAACAATTACTGCCCTGTAACATAGCGCTTTGGTTACCATGTACATCAACGTTACCACCACCAAAACCTGTAAAATCCTGCGAATAATAAGCATCCAGATCGTCGCCGGGCTGGAAACCGAATACAGATCGCTGTGCGACCAAAGTGTTGCCCGAATGACAAACAGCGCAAACATCCATCTTTTGTTTTCGGGTAAGTGTTTTATACAATGTGATAAATTTTGCTGTCTTTTCTTCGGGGTTCTCCATATGAAAAACAACATGCTGTTTGCCTGGTCCGTGGCAACGTTCACAATCTATTCCATAAATAATGGAGCCCTTTTCCATTTCCTCATCTTTTGAAAAAATAGTTTTTTGTGTGAGTTTAATATTTACATAAGATGCGTGGCACTCTAAACAACGGCTCGTTATCGCCCGATCATAATAAAAGCTTTCTTTTGGAAAACCAGGGCTGATGGCCCAATTCTTAATCGCAGCGAAGTAAGATAAAGGCAGCTCGTACATTTTCCTGCCTTGCCAATAGGTATAAGTATAGGCTTTTTCGCCTGAACCAAACTGCATATCAAACTTTTGCGCACGCACAGCTTTGCCATTGTGATAAGCGACCTGAAATATACCGCTGTCTCTCTTTTCTATTACTACTTTTTGGTTTGCATCATATTGGAAACTGTTAGAATCAGGGGCGAAAATTTTTAATAAAGCTGCATCTACCACAGGCTTAGAGGTTAAACCATGCGGACTATGTGCATAAGACTGCGATAAATCTTTATGGCATTTAACACAGGTAGCCGCTCCGGTATACGCTTTGCCCCTCACATCTTCAGGCAATCGGTCGGCAACATTCATGCATCTCGAAAGAACAACAACCGCAATGGCAATTGCGCCCAAAATAAGCAGGATCCGTTTTATGCCTTTCAAGATGATGTTTTGTTTTTATTTAACGAATTGAATATAACCAAAATTATAGCCCCCTGCATCTGCCAACACCTTAATTTTTTGCATGCCCGCCTTTAAAACAATGTACTTTACCTCAAAGGTTGCGAACTTCTTATTGTCTCCGGTATTTGGAACCACAATATCATTAGCTACCACTTTGCCATCGATTATAATGGTAATCCTACCCGAAGCATTATCTGCCGCAGCATTTATTTTTAAAATGTAAGATCCTTTTTGTGAAACATTTACGGTGTACTGCAACCACTCTCCTTTTTCGATATGGTTTACATAATACTTTTCGTACTGGGTAGAATCTTTTGCAATATCCACCCCATCATTCCGGTAAATCCGGCCACG
This sequence comes from Flavobacterium sp. W4I14, assembly GCA_030817875.1. NCBI lineage: Bacteria > Pseudomonadati > Bacteroidota > Flavobacteriia > Flavobacteriales > Flavobacteriaceae > Flavobacterium > Flavobacterium sp. W4I14. Next base: position 5,849,270 of record JAUSZU010000001.1, on the reverse strand, counting down.
GTTACCGGCACTTCTTTTTCCTGTTGAGGTATGGTAATCGGCAGTATCTGTATCGAAATAAGCTTTACCATTTTTACCTAAATCGTAATCTACAGCATACACAATGCTTTTATCTTTAATTAAATTGGGCTTAAACGGCTTGGTTTCGTTGCTAGAGGGTTGACGGATCATGGCATCTATCACATCTTTATGGATGATGGTATTTTCTAATTTCGAATAAATAGCCAGTTCCATCAAACCGCTGTATACATTGCTGTCTTTAGGTTTGTCTCCACCGTTATTGAAGTATTTTACCAACGCATCGTAATTAGGGTTCGATTTAATTTCCATCGGATTATTCGCTCCTATCTTTTTTAATGGCCACCAAGCCCAGCCGATATTATTTTTTTCTAAAAGGTGGATGGCATCAGTAAACCAAACATTAGAATTTTCTCCTGTTTCGCCGAGCCAGACCGGAACATGCTGTTCATCCCTGGCTTTAATAATGTGTGCTATTGAAGCCTGATCGTTATAATTCCAGTATTTATGATAGCTCAAAACCATGTTTTTATCCCACAGTGGAAAAATGCCGTTGTAATTATTTCCCCAGCCATTGCCTTCGATAATAATGATGTGTTTTTGATCAACCTCGCGGATGGCTTTGGTAATCTCGATCATTAATTTTCTTAAGGGTGCATTCACTTTTTCCTTTGTTCCGTTTTTATCTTCTTCAGGGTTTGAGAAACCATAATTGGGTTCGTTCAAAATATCGTATGCGCCAATGTAAGGCTCATCTTTATAACGTTCGGCCAGTTTTTTCCAGAGTGCAATGGTTTTCTCCTGATTGGCTTTGCTATCCCATAAATAAGGTTTTGATGGATCGCGGTCGGCAATGTTTAAATCATTCCCTTGTCCGCCGGGTGCAGCGTGCAAATCTAAAATCAGGTACATTTCATTCGCCTTACACCAGGCTAACAAGCTGTCAGTTAAGGCAAAGCCTTTTTCCAGCCAGGTATTTTTGCCGGCAACAGGCTCTTTATCTGTCGGCAGGGTGTATAAATTGTAGTGCATGGGTAAACGGATAGAATTAAAACCCCAGCGTTTCATCGAATCGACATCGATTTTGCGCATGTGGTTGGCCAACCAGGCATCGTAAAACTCCTGGGTCTGTTTTGGCCCCATCAGTTCTTCTATCCGTTCGCGGATGCGGTATTGTTGTGCCTCTTTGTTAATTTTGAGCATGTAACCTTCCTGCAGCATCCAGCCACCTAAACCAAAACCGCGGAGCAAAACATTCTCGCCTTTTGCATTCACTATTTTTTTCCCCTCGGCTTTTAAAAAGCCTTGACTAAACCCTGTAAACGAAACAATGCTAAGCAGAAAAATATATAAGATTGATTTTGTAAAAGACATAAAAATAAGATTAGGTTTAGATAATTACCAGATGTATGTGGCCACAGAGCCTTTATCGAGCATTGCAACAAGTGATTTGCCGTTAAAGCTAATATTAAACTTAGCGGCATTTTTACCGCTATTGGCTACAATTAAAACATGTTTCCCACTGGGTGTTTTAAAGGCAACATTTGGCAGATCGGTTAAATCGTTTGTAGCCACGCGAACAGCGCCAGGCCGTACAAACTTAGAAGCATGAGCAATGGAATAATAAGCCAGGTTTCTGCTATAAGAATCTTTATCAATGGTTACTGCGCCCTGGCACATCGAACAGCCACCTCTGTCGGTATAGGGTTTGTTTTCAGGATCGGCGGCTAAATTCCACTCGAGCACATTTTTGCTCCAGTTTCGGGTGGCGCCGATAATCAAACGCCTAACCGGATTAACAATTTTAATATCCACAGCATCTGGCTGTTCCACTACCATTTGTTCTGAAAAGTAAATATTCTTGTCAGGATGAGCATTGTGTACATCAGTTAAAGCTTCGATCTTTCCTCCGTACAGATGAAAGGCCGATCCATCGATATATTTTTTGGCTTCCGGATCATCTAAAATGCTAATCGGGTAATCTGGCCGATCGGCATTATGATCGTAAACAATAATTTTGGTCTTAATATTGGCTTTGGCAAAAGCAGGCCCTAAAAACTTCTTTACAAAAAGCGCCTGATCTGGTGCAACCATAAGTAAGCTGGGATTATTGCCGGGGTGCAAAGGTTCATTCTGAACAGTGATCGCATCAATAGGAATCCCCTCTTTTTGCATTTCCTGTACATACCTTACAAAGTACCTGGCGTAAGCATCGTAGTATTCGGGCTTTAACATCCCGCCTCGGGCATCGTAAGTGGTTTTCATCCATAAGGGAGGAGACCATGGCGAGCCCATAATTTTCAGTTTTGGGTTTATCGCGAGGATTTCCTTCATTACCGGAATTACGTCCACTTTATCCGGACCGAGGTCAAATTTAGCCTGTATTAAATCGGTTTGTCCTTCGGGAAGGTCGTTATAAGAAAATACTTTTTCATTCAAATCAGAAGCGCCGATACTCAAACGGATGTAGCTCACCCCGATGTTGTTTCCATCAGTAGCAAATAACTCTTTCAATAAAGCCGCTCTGGCTGGCGCCGACATTTTAATAATATGCTGTGCACTTCCACCTGTTAGGGCATAACCAAAGCCATCAATAGTTTGATAAGTTTCTTTATTATTTACTATAATGGTGGGCAGATTGTTTTTAGCTTCAGTAAAACTTAATTTACTTGCCTGTTTGGCAAATAAAACAGATCGATCGGCTTTGGTAAGCCAAACTTCAGGCTGGTTTTGAGCAATAACAGCAAGCGAAGAACAGGTAAAAACACAAATGATAAAAAGGCGAAGAAATTTGGTAGAAAGCATAGGTAAAAGATGAGCAGATGAAAAAACAGGAAGAAAGATTTCGCTTTCTCCCTGTTAACAATTAAACATTAAGCGTGTATAATAGATGAGCAACTACTTTGTTCCGCCCCATTCTTTATTCTGTTCAATTTTGGTGTTGTTCAATTCGCCTTGTGGAATTGGGAATACTTCGTGTCGACCAGCAATAAAACCTTTCGAAGCCAATGTTGCAGCAGCTTTGCCCCAACGTATAAGATCAGGGAAACGTTGTCCTTCGCCTGCTAATTCCAATCTTCTTTCTTTTTCTATATTGGCCTGTGTCACAGCAACAGGATTAAGCCCCACCCTTGCACGAACGGCATTAAGCAAAGCATAAGCCCTTGAGCCTACCCCAACTGCTGTACCAGCATTCATCAAAGCTTCAGCCTCCATTAAATAGGTATCGGCCAAACGGATTTCGTATTCGTCTATTCCAAAATTTAACTCTGGTGTATTTGCGGCCGCCTGAGTAGTTAAGCCCATGTATTTAGCAAAGAAATACCCAGTATTGTTATAACCAGGAGTGTACTTTGCGATGCCATTAGTTTGCAAACTATCTAGGTTGGCTACCGTGGCAGCATTTCTCGGATCGAAATGGATGAAATCAAAAAAGGCTTTTGTAAATACAAGGAAGCTATAGCCACTAAAATAATCTGGAGCAGTAGCAAGTGTTTTGCTATATCCACGTGGGCCGGTTGTGATGGATAGTAAGTTACCTTCGCTATTACCAGCAGCAGACCAGTTACCATTAGATTTATTGCTGTGTACAAACTCTATAATGGATTCTGAATTGAATTTATTGCTTGGTTTCCATAAATCGCCAAAATTAGGAATCAACTTGTAGCCGTAAACTGAAGGCGAAACACCAGGTGCGGTACCGTTTACCACAGCAAACTGATCTGCAGCTGCCTGCCATTTTTTCTCATACAGCAAAACCTTGCCCAACAATGCCTGTGCTGCTCCTTTTGTAAGGCGGCCACCTTCTGTAGCAGCAGGAACTGTATTTGGCAATCCTGGTATTGCATCAGCAAGATCTTTCTCGACATAAGCATATACTGCAGCAGGTGCAGCCTGGGTAACATTGTATAAATCTTTTGGATCAACGGTGCCCTCTATAATCGGTACATTTTTAAAAAAGGTAACCAGATCGAAGTAAAATGCTGCACGCATGGCTTTGGCTTCTGCAATATATCTTGCTTTTAATGTTGCATCCATAGGGATATCTACAATTTTTTGCAGCAGTACATTTACTCTGTAAATTCCACTATACCCTCTGCTCCAAAGGTAACCCTGAGGGCCTGTGCTGGCATTAAGTGTATAATTTTGCATTACCTGCAAATCGTTAATATCACTTGGGCCACCACCACCTGCCAACTGATCGTCACCTGCAACACTCATTACCGCTGATTTATCGTACAAGCCACCTGATTGATAAGCAAACCTATCATATATAGCTACCAATCCGGTAAAGGCATCAGCTTGTGTTTTATAATAATTATCTAAAGTTATACGGTCTTGCGGATTTACTTCCAAATCCTTTTTGCACGAACCCAACGTTACAGAAAGTACAATTGCTGTAAAGTATAAAAAATTCTTTTTCTTCATGATTTAAATTATATTAAAATCCAACATTTAAGCCAAACAAAAATGCCCTTGCCTGTGGATAAGCACCACGATCAATACCGTATTGTGCGCCACCACCCGAATCGGCAGTTACCCCTAATTCTGGATCGTAACCCGTGTATTTGGTTATGGTAAATAAATTTTCGGCAAGCACATAAACCCGCAGTTTTTTCATGCCCCATTTATTAATGATGCTGTTAGGCAATGAGTAACCTAGTTGCATTGTTCTTAATCTGAAGAAATTGCCACTTTCCAGGTACAGGTTAGTAAACTTAGAGTAGTTACCATTTGGATCGCCATCAACAATGCGTGGAAGCGAGGCTCCAGTATTGCTTGGGGTCCATGCATCTAAATATTTACGCTGATAATTTGCAGTAGCAATATCCAACCTTCTTAAGCCCTGAAAAATCTGATTGCCTCCTGAACCACTTCCGAAAGCGGTAAAATCGAAGTTTTTGTAACCTAAATTAATGGTAATACCATAACTTACGGTTGGGTTTGGATTGCCTAAATAGGTACGGTCATCAGGATTGATGATGTTATCATTAGTTAAGTTGGCAAATTTTAAATCGCCTGGTTTTGCATTTGGTTGTAATTTGGTTACACCATCGGCCCCTAAATAACTGTCTACCTCGGCCTGACTTTGGAAAATACCCAACGATTGGTAACCGTAATATTGCTGGTAAGGTAAGTTTAAACCTGTTCTGGTAATGTTGCCAAAATTCTGGAAGGTTGCGCTATTATCTTCTAAAAAAAGGTTTCCGGGAAGCAACTGTGTAACTTTATTTTTATAAAACGAAATGTTTCCGTTTACTCCAAAATCTAATTGACCGATTTTCTTTCTGTATCCCAACTCAATCTCTAACCCCCTGTTTTGAATGTCTGCTACGTTTTGCGCAAAACTTCCATAACCAGCATATCCTGGGATTGGTGGATTTTGTAAAATACCCGTTGTTTTCTTGTCATAAATATCAACAGTTAAGGTTAAATTCTGAAACAACGTTGCATCGATACCAATATCTGCCTGACGGGTTTCTTCCCACTTCAGATCAGGATTGGCTGGAGCACCCGGGCTGTACCCTACATAAACAGTCTCATTTGTAGAACCAAATACGTAATTACGATCTCCACCAGCGCCTACAATTGGGATATAAGGAAAGTCGCCGATACCATCATTTCCGGTAACACCATAACTACCACGAATTTTCAGGAAAGTAAGTACATCGTTTTTAGGGAAAAAGTTTTCTAAAGTAGGTACCCATCCTATTGATCCTGAAGGGAAGTAACCAAATTTATTATTGCCTCCAAACCTGGAAGATCCATCACGTCTGATCAAGGCAGAAAACAGGTATTTCTCACCATAATTATATTGGATCCTCGAAAAAAGTGAATTGATTCTATGATCAGTACCATCGCCACCACTACTGTTTGTTCTATCCGCAGGCAATGCATTATACCTGAAAGATGCTTCATCGAAAGTTTTTGCAGGTACATTATTGTACACTACAGTTGCCCTGCGCTGGTTGCCATCTTTATACTCACCATGGCCCAATAAGAAGGTGAAATTATGCTTATCTATCACCTTGTTGTACGAGATGGTGTTCTCCAGGTTCCAGTTAATTACATAGGTATTCTCTCTCGATAACGACGATTGGTTAATCGGCGTAGAGGTGTTGTAATATGCAATCGGAGTGAATGAATTACTTCCATAAAAAGCCATTTTGGTACCCAATGATGAACGGATATGTAAACCTTTTATCGGTTCCAAATCAGCAAAAACATTACCTACAATATTATGGTCGTAACCATAGTTCCCTAATCTGTTCTGGATCATAGCCAATGGATTCTTCATTTCCTGTAGTACATATGGCGAGATCCCAAAAAGCTGCCCATCACTATTTCTTGTTGCTGCAGCATTTTGTACCGGATTACCCGCAGCAGAGGGGAAAAAAGCCGATTGTGAGGTAGGATCTGTAATAATCGAAGGTGTAATCGGATCCAAATTAATTGCCGAGCTTAGTACACCACCAAACTCCCGGTTGGTTTCGCCAATACCGCTGTTTACCCCATGGCTATACCCTAAATTTTCGCCAAATGTTACGCCTTTGATGGGTTTAAATGAGGTATTGATACGCACATTAGCCCTGTTAAATTTAGAAATAGGAGTAGCTACAATACCTTTGATATCGGTATAGCCAAAAGAGGTAAAATAAGATGCTTTATCACTTCCTCCAGATACACTAAATTCGTGGCTTTGCTTTGGAGCACTATCATTAAAAATCAAATCTTGCCAATCTGTCCCTGCACCTAATGCTGCAGGGTTGGCAAATGCCGGAGCTTTACCTGCACTAACAAGTGCCTGATTACGCAACGTTGCATATTGAGAAGCATCCAACAAGTCTAATCTTTTAGCTGGTGCCTGCGTACCATAATAACCACTATAATTAATGTTCAGCGTTCCTGCCTTACCTTTTTTAGTGGTTACCAAAATAACACCCGCAGCAGCACGTGTTCCATAAATCGCGGCAGAAGCACCATCTTTAAGTACCTCAATTGATTCGATATCGTCTTGATTTAAATAGCCAATGCCACCTGCATCAATCACCACTCCATCGATTACCCAAAGCGGATCGTTCTTGCTGTTGCCAAAAGAAGTAAAACCTCTTAAACGCACGGTAGAGCTTGAACCTGGCTGACCAGAAGTAGCCGCAATAGTTAACCCTGAGGTTCTACCTTGTAAAGATTGCTCAATACGGACAACTGGCTGATTTTCGAGGTCGGAAGCCTTAACGCTTGAAATGGCTCCTGTTACTACACTTTTTTTCTGTGTACCATAACCCACTACAACCACTTCCGTTAAATCTTTCGAATCCGCTGCAAGCGAAACATTGATACGGCCACCTGCCGGAACGGTTACCGTTTGTGTTGCCATACCAATTAAACTGATGGTTAATTTACCGCCAACAGGTGCCTGAATACTAAAAACACCATTGGCATCAGTAGATGCAGCTTTGGTAGTTCCATCAAGCTTAACTGTTACACCAGGTAAAGGGGCACCATTTTGTTCTGTTACTTTTCCTGTAACCGGAATGTCTTGTGCCAATAAGGCCAGCGGAAATGCCATGATACAGTAAATGAAGAATACGAATGTAAATCTTCCTCTCATAGAAATAAGTTTTAAGTTAATATTTGGTTAGTTAAATGACCGGGGCTTTTGGTAGCCCGTTTCATAAATCAAATCTAGAGAGGTGCAATGCATTAGCACAATTTAGCACTACTACACAAACCATACAGCAGCACTCAATTAACCAAAAAAGAAGATTTTTAGGCCTACATAAGCCCTACAAGGAAAATACAATCAAACTGAATACCAGACACTTAACTATTTTAACTAAAAACGTTCTCATTTGTAGCGAAAACATTGTTTTAAGACGTTTTTTGGCGGGCGATGTTAATCAGGAACTCATATAAATTAGTCTCTGGCTTAAGCTGGAGTTTCTTTCTTAAGCGATATCTGCCCACTTCGATGGCTTTAATAGTTACATTCATCAGCTGCGCCATTTCTTTTGAAGATAGATTCATCGATAAGTAGGCACAAAACTTTAAATCGTTCTGACTTAAATCAGGGTAAAGGTCTTTGAGTTTATTAAAAAATTCGGTGTTTACATGATTAAAGTGAACGCTCATATGATCCAATTCCTGATCCTTCTTTTCTACATCCCTGATCAGCCTGATGAGGTGCCTGAAACTTGGCGAGCTCTCATTTATATCATGGTTTTTAATTACAGCCGATATAACTTCTTTAATTTTGGCCAATACTTTGCCCCGCTGTACCAGGTGCATGGTCATGGTAGAAAGTTCTTTGTTCTTATAATTTACATCGGCTTCCAACTTTTCGTTCTGCAGCCTAACAATTTCCTTTTCATTCCGATCCAGCTCCAGCTGATGCAGGTAACTCATCCGCTCCTGCTCTTTAATGTGTTTTCGCTTTTGCCACCTGATAATCAACCTAATTAACAGCACAATCAAAATCAGGTAAAAAATCCTCATCCATATGGTACTGTACCAGGCTGGCAGCACTATAAAAGTATAACCTACCACTTCCGATTCGTTACCTATATCTGTTCTGGCTTTAATATTGAAAGTATATTTCCCTGCAGGCAGATTGGTATAATCCTTTTCGCTTTTCGTGTTCCATGCGGACCACTCCTTATCGAAACCAACCAACTGATAACTGAATTTAATATTTTTATCATGTTCGAACAATGTAGAGGAATATTCGAAATGCATTGAATTTAAATTATTGGTGTATTCCGGTATCTCGCTCAGATCCTGTTTGGCAGAAATGATGCCCTTGGTGGTAAAATAGCCGCCAAAAACCAAACTATCCTTCTTTCCAAGCAGTTTAATCTGCCCCAGCACTACAATTGGTTTGGTTATGTTTTCAATGTATTTTTCATAGTTAATATGGTAGGCTCCCTTATTGGCCCCAATAAATATGTTCTTACTATCCAAGGGGTAAATAGATTCGAAGCCGCCTACTACTTTCCCATCTAACTCAGGCAGATAAAAAATACTAAAAGGATTCGGTCCCGATGGCCGGCTAAAATCGATTACGCCTACCTTTTTATTGCTTACAAACCAAATGTTTCCGTCGTTATCCTCCTTCATATACTGCACCGAAATACCCTTTATGGCATTGGCCAATAATTTTAGGCGGACAAATTTTTTCTTCGTGTTATCATATTCATAAACGCCATCAACAGTTGCAATTACCACCCTGTTTTTTATATGGTACACATAATTGTACAACTTAGAAGGTAACCCATCGCGGTCGGTGTACATGGTGGTATGCAACACACGTTTATGATCGGGCTGCAATTCTATTTTATATACCCCATGGTAAGGGTGCGATGCCCAGATATGATCGGGGTTATTATTATCTGCTACAAGAAACCGTAGCGGCTCATTTATGCCGTCAATTCTTCCGCCATTGGTAAACACGCCATTCTTATAATTTAAGTGTTGTAAACCCCAATAAGTGCCTGCAATAACCTCGCTGCTTGGGTAAACCCGATCTAAGCTTTGGTACAACCAGGTGCCTGGTAAATTGTAAAGCGGCTTAGCTACATTGTTCTGCACCAAAAATGTGCCCTCCTCGTGTGCCAGCAACAGCTGGCTGTTAATCTCATCAAGCCCCCAAACCTGTCCTTTGGTATTTTTCACCTCCTCAAAATCCGAAGTGGCATAACTTAAATCTTTGGCAGCTGGATTAACTTTGGTCATGTACAAACCGTTCGATGTACCAATATAAACCGATTGGTTAAATTTCCTAAAGGCATAACTTGTAATCTGTTTATTACGGTCGGGAAAAATGCTCTTAATGGCACTATTTATGGCCACATAGGCAATCCCATCGTCTAAAGCCAGCCACATGTTCTTATCCCGGTCCTGAAGCACGCCCCTCACGTTGTTGTTCTGCAAACCTTCCCTGTAATTGTATTTCTGGATCAGTTCTCCACCTTTGTTCATAATATATACCCCACCAGAGGTGGTACCTACTACATACAGATTTTGATTGATCTGATCGGCAAAATAAATCCGGTCATTAAAAAATACATGATCAAGATTGGTTTTGAAGGGTTTAAGCTGATGGTTAATCAATAGAAAAAAACCGCCCTTTAAGGTAGAAACCATCAAAGTATCGCCACTATATGGCAAAATAGCCGTAACAGACGATTTCTTGAAAACCGGATCGGCACAAAAAGGTTTCCACATCTCCTGCTCGTAAACCATTAAAACCGATTCTTCCGATTGGGCAAATACTTTATTATTGGCTATACCCATAAATAGCCAGGCCTTACTGGGTTTATAGTTTTTAATCACCCCATCCTTATAATGCAGAATGGAATTGTTCGACCTGAAAAAAACCTCATCGTGGATAATGGAGATGTCCCATATATCTGCCAGTTTCCGCAGTTTTTCAGGCAGCAGGCCTAAAAGCGAAGTATATTTTAAAATTCCTTTCTCATTGGGGTAATAAAAACCAAATTCATCCTGCCCACCTACGTAAATCCGGTTTTTAGAGTCTATTCCGATTGAGCGTACCGAGGTATAATTAGGTAAGCGAAACAGGTTCCAATAGCGACCGTTAAAAGTAAGCAGCCCCTCATTGTTCCCGAAATAAAGAATCCCGTTTTTATCCTGCTTAACATCCCAGTTCTGCATCCCTGCGTTATACTGCTCGTTATTGTAATTTACAATCTGCGGAATGCCCAAAAGATCCTGGGCCGATGCATGATAGCCCATCAGAAGAAAAGTAACGGCAAGCAGAAGTTTGTACATATGGTTAGGGATCATTCGCACGCAATAATAAATATATAATTTTAATTCCGGTTAACATTGCGTACAACTATAAGCCAATATTAAACCAGGCTGCTATTATTTTCTTAGGTGATCAGGTGGGAAGAAAATAATGATGCTTATTTTTTTAGAGCGCAGTTCCTGTGGTGCTTCGGTGCGTTCCGGTCCCGCTTTCACTTTAAGTCCTCGCTACGCTGTGGGCTTACCGTTCAATCGGTGCTAGGGAACAAAAGACAGCGGATTAAATCAGAGTAACATATCAAGCTTTGGTGTGCGAAGATGCCTTGTGTACACATCTTCTTTGTGCTGTTTTTTTTGGCGTTATGCTAGCTTGCTTTAATAACACACAGAATTTACCGAAGAACGTCGTCAATCCCAAGGGCCGGAGAAATCAAAAAAACAGGTACAGGAAAGAACAAATAGCATTATCAAACCTAAAACGCAGTGGTTTTGTGTTCATAAACAGTATTTTAAAGCCTTAATAAGTATTGAACACAAACCCCGAAGGGCTCATCAGCCCAAAGAAAACACAAATAAAAACTGATTAAACGAAGTGCCACTTTTTTTTGATGCATAAAGTGTTGTGTAAAAGGCCCATTGCTGGATTGACAGGGCGCTTTGGGTACTTTGGCGCTCCAAAATGCGCCAGCATTCTTGAGCACATAAAAACAACTTGATCTGCGAAAAACTACCATGCCCCGCGGCAAAGAGCGGATTATTTCAATAAATGTCGCTCTACTGCTTTTCTCCAGATGGCATAACCCGCAGCATTCATGTGTAACATATCGCCAACAAAAAGTTCTGGTCTAAGTTGCCCGTCTTTGGTTAACATTAACTGATATATATTAACGAATTTCGTATTGGCCTCTCCGGCTAAAAAATTTTCAATCAATGCGTTAGAAGCTACGGCCTTTGCTTTAAATTTATCCCTGCTCGGACTTGGTTTAATCGATATGTAAACAATAGGTACCGTTGGCAACTTTGCCCTAATGGCCTGCACTAAACGGATGGTACGGTTTAAAACCGTATCAGGTGTAACCGTTTCGTTTGGTAAATCGTTCTCCCCCACATACAGTACAATCTGCTTAGGCTGGTAAGGGAAAACAACATCGTTTAAATAAAAGGTAATATCGTTAATTACAGCACCACCAATACCTCGGTTTAAAGCATTGTATTTGGCAAAAATCTGTGTACAATCATCCCATTTGCGGATAGATGAACTTCCTACAAACAATACTGGACGAATGGGTGGTTTGTACATTTGATCGTACTTTTTAATGGTTTGCACATCATCCCAAAAATTAGGTTTCTTTTGGGCAAAAGCAGTTACAGTTAAAAAAGAAATCAAAAGGAAGCTTAAAAATGATCTTTTCATGCGAATAAGGATGTTTAATGGCTTACAATATACCAATATCCTATTTTTTAGGATCAATTCAATCAAATTTATTACTGTACGCGTGTAAAAAAATAAATTGAAGTTTCTGTGGAGTAGTGCCTGATTCGCCTGCATTAAGTAATGCAGGCAAACAGGTCTTGTTATCATCAACTAACCAAACATATAATGATGAACAAATATAGATCTTTATTTAGAATTATTCTAAATAATTAACACTAATTAACTAAAAGCATAATAAAACACTAATAATCAATCCATTTAATTTTAAAGAAGAACGCTTAACAACCCCTGGGATGAAGCTTTTCAATAAAAATTGTTCAAAGGATTCTCCTTGCAGGCATCCTGCTATATCCAGCTAAGCCTGTTGAAGATTATTAACGAACAATTCGCTATGATTAGTATAAAGGCGGATCCCGCTGGCGCTGATTTTTAGAATCTGTCATCCTGAGGGATAATTTATCTTATAAAAATCAATATGAATAACAGGAGAATTTAAAAAATTAAATCTCCTCAGATTATCGTCATTGCGAGAAGGCTTTTTCAGCCGACGAAGCAATCTTACAACTATCGCTAGTAGCGAGCGCTTTAAGATTATTCATTTTCGCAGTTGTTTTTAACGGCATTCATGAGCTTACTCTGTTCGGTTATCTTCGTGCCTCGCAATGACGATCTTTCTATTTGGGCTATCAATGATAGTTCTTCGAAGGATCTTTTATGATAGATACCTGCTCTGTCCGTAGCGTTAAGCATAGCGTCTCTATGGATAACAAGAATAAATTGAATTTATAAACTCAATTAAAATAAGTCACAGACTCTTTTCTATAATTAATCCATTGAGTCCTTCGGAACGCTACGGACAGGCATGAACAAATTGCATTTCTGCTGCCCGTGCCATAAATTATGAAGCTCTTTTTTTTGCCCGCTTCACCATAATTTTAGTATATTAGGTTAATCAAAAAGGATAATAGCCCAAACTAATCCGTCGGATTAAAGATCCCAAAAAAAATATTCCAAGTCCACCTTTACGCCACATTTACCCCACGTTTATGCCACCTTCCGGCCAGGCTTGCCTTACACCTGCTTGCACACTGCTTAACACTTGCTTTGGTTGAGGGATGGCCCTGTTGGAGATCAGGTAGATCAAAGATTTGACTCGCTTTAGATCGGCAGGCTAACAATAGCTAAATAAAAGGCAAAGGGAAAGTTATCTTAAGGTATTGTTGGTGTATACCTGTGTCGGAGCAGCCCGGTTAAAAAACAATAAACGGCTGTCCGGTTTTTTTTTATCCCGTGCTGTCCTTAGCGTTAAGCATAGCGTCTTTATGGATACAAGAATAAATTAAGTTTATAAACTCAATTAAAACGAGTCACAGACTCTTTTCCATTATTAATCCGTAGAGCTTTTCGGAACGCTACGGAGAGACACGGTAAAATTCCCTCGCGTTACCATCATTTCGAACCGGGTGCAACGCAGTCGAGAACCCGAAGGCTCAGCGAAGTTAAATCTGTTTTGATAGATCTCTCCACTTCGCGTTGCTGCGGTCGAGATGACGACCATTCTATTGGAATCTGTCTATGGTAGCATAGTCGAAGGATCTTTTTGTGATAGGTTACAATTCAATTGACGATTGGCAGGGTCTTCGACTCCGCTCAGACTGACAAACAACTAAATTTAGCCCCTAAAACCAGCACTAAACCTGTTAAATTCTAACGATAAAGCCGCAATATGTGCCAGTTTTTGCTTGGTAGAATGGTCATCATGATCAACATCCATCACATCAACGTGAGACAAATCGTCATTTTCCAGCACACCCTCATTACTAAGGTTACTTATAATCTGCTTAACCAACAGCGGATCGGCCTGTTCGGGCTTATGGTTAAGCGAAAGGTATATAGAAGTAATAATTGCATTGATCTGGTAAATGGTTGACTGTACCCCATACAAACCATTAAAATCGATGTGTTTCCGCATCGGTTCCTGACTGGCCGACTCAATCGCTTCGCTTAATGCAGATAAACTCAGGTTGGCATTTTTTCTGGCCATACGCGGAATATTCTCACCCAGGTTTTCCTTCTTTTCTATTGCCACTTGCAAATAGTGCAAACTATCTTTTGTGGCTTTGCTTATTTTCTCCTTCAACTGGCGGCTGTCCCAAATGGGGAAAAGATAGGTGGCAAAAATGGCAATTACACAGCCCAGCACCGTGAAAATAATCCTGTCGTGTACAATATGGTCGAAATGCCCTTGGTAACTGCCCAGCGTTAAAATTACAGCGGGGGTAATAAACAATACACTTACAGTATAATTTAAACGGTTAAAGGCATAAAAACCCAACAGAAAAATCACTGAAAAAGAAAGTAGTACTGCCGGACTCTTCACAAAATAGATAATGATCAGTCCGACGGCAACTCCGCCCAGACTTCCTTTTAACCGCTGTAAATTCCGTTTCCAGGTAATCGAAAATTTAGGTCTTGCCACAATGACCAGGGTGAGAAAAAGCCAGTAACTGTATTTACTCGGTTCCAATTGCCAAATGAGCAGGAAACCAAACAGAAAACAGATGGCCAAGCGCAGCGAAAACCTAAAGATTGGCGATTTTAAGGTAAGGTGCTCCCTGATCGAAAAGCGATCGCCGGTAACAAACAAAGGGTAAGAAATAGATCCGCTCAGTTCTTGTAAATGTTTCTCGGGCATGCGCTCGTTGCCTCTAATCATTTCGATAATGCGCACAATATCGTTCATGTTAGAAACCACCTTCAATACAATTTTACGCTGGGTTTCGTTTAAACGCTCCATTTCCTGCAACAGCATTACGCGTTTCTGGTAATATTCGATATTGGTGGCCACCTCTCCCTTATAAGCCTTAGCCGACCGAACGTGCCTGCCCAGTTGTTCGAGTTCTTTGGCCAGCAACCCAATCAAGGTGGCAATCAGTTTTAAACTCGGGCCCGTTGCCAACGTTTTGCGCACCAAAGCATAATCATAATGTACTGCATTCAACTGCTCGTACAAATCGATCAGGAGCCTCGCCCTTTCCAATAAGAGTTGACCTTTGGTGTTATCGGGATTCATGGCGTACTTATCGGTAAGCAACAGGTTGCGGATGAGCTCGTGTTTCTGGTTAACCTTAATGTGCAGTTTTATGGCTTCCTTTTGTTGCAGATCGAGCGGAACATCAATATCGTAATTTTTGGCTTTGGCATTCAAGAACATCGCGCTGCTCATCAAACATTCGAAAATGGCGTGGTGAAGCGAACGGTAAGGGCGCAGCAAAATCTGGATTAAACTGATCACGTAATACCAAACCCCGCCAACCAGGATATAACTGCTAAAATACAGCGGTCGTTCAGGGTGAAGTCCCATCACAAAAGTACACACAATCAGTGCCATGGTACCAATCAGCGATAGTTTCTGCCCGTATACAGCAAACATCGAAAAGCTGAAAGCTGCAATCACCACAACCACCGCTGTGAGGTAAACATAATCTAAAACGGATGAAACGACCAACGTAGTAGCAAAAAAGACAATAATACTCGATAGCGCTGTTTTAAGTTTGTTCAGTCGGTTATCGGGCAGATCGGTCAGGCTGATCAATAAAGCCCCAACCCCTATTCCTTTTGCCGCTTCGGGGTTACCGAGGTAAAAAAATAAAATAATGGGCAAAACCACGGTAATGGTGGTGCGCAGGGCATCAGAAAAGTACTCGCCTAAAAAGAAATACGAAATGGTAGAGCCGATGCTGTTTTTGCTCATGAATATGTTAATGAATACTGATAATTGATAAAAGCTGCAAAGATAACAGATTTATAATGCATGCATAACAAATAGCTGCACAAAACCAGATACCAATCTGTTATTTGGGCTTAGAAAAGTAATTTCGTGTTCATAACTTAATCTTCGTGTTACTCCGTAGTGACGCTGTGCTGAACACAACGGAGAGGAAGGGGGTTCTTATTATTTCCACGCCTGACTGAATACAGCACTTATTGGAGCGATCATAGGAGCAGCTCCGAATTTTTCAGCAAGTTCTTTTTCTACCTTAGTTTTTATCTCGTCTATACAGTCAGGATTATGTTTTTTGATCTCCTCATAAACAGGCCCCCACTCTACCAAACCGCATGCAGCTTCTTTCGCGGTTGCACTTACGGAAAAAAGTTTTACTTTTTCAATTGATATTTTTGCAAAGCCGGCATCCTTTAATAATGGTGTTATAAGCGCTTCATTATTCATCGAGGTTGCAAGGTTCTGAGATTCGGGCAAGGGCTCGTCTAAATATTTCATTGCAATAGATCTGGCCGAATAAGACGCCGCATTATTCTCCAGCTTATCCCAGGTTGTAAATAAAAACAGGCCACCCGGTTTTAAAACCCGATAGGCCTCTGCAAATGCTTTCGGTTTATCAGGAACAAACATATACCCGAAGCAGCAAACCACCAAATCTATACTATTATCGCTAAAAGGAAGTTGTTGGGCATCAATATTTCGCCAGTCAATATCAAGGTGGCTCAATGTAGTTTTGGCTACGGCTAACATCTCTTCGCTAATATCTGAAGCGATTAGCTTTGCTGCGTATGGAATATGCTCCCTAATATGACGGGTAACACGACCTGTCCCTGCCGCAATTTCTAGCACAACAGAAACCGGGATGGAGTGAATTCGTTTTGCAACTTCTATAGCATAGGGTTCAAAGAATAATGGGCCGAAAAACTGCTCGTAACGAGTGGCAGTATCTTCCGGCAAATCAGCCGAAGAATCTTTTGTCGAAGTATCGGTCATAAACGATTGATTTTATATTTCGTTCAAATGCAATAAGTGATTTTGTGACCTCTCAGGGGTTCGAACCCTGGACCCACAGATTAAGAGTCTGTTGCTCTACCAACTGAGCTAAGAAGTCTGGTTAATAAATATAGGATTTGATCGGGATATTTAGAAAGATTAACCAAAGTTATTTATACCAATAAGATCGTAAGGAAGCTACAGTTATGTTGCGTCTTTTACTTAATTTGGCTTTTAACCAAACAGGATAAACAGCACTATGAATAATTATATTTCTAGAGGTGGTTGGTTTAGCTTCACATTAGCTAATGGCTGGGCAGAATACGATGATGGGGATGATTCCACTTATGCCTTCTGGAATGAAGCAGAAGAATCTTGGACAGGTAATTTTAGGGTTACACCCTTCAAATGGCCAAATGTAACTGACTCCAAGGCGGATAAAGCCAGTGAATATATTACCACTGAGGTTTTGGAGAATACAGATGCCCAGAAAATTATCTTAGGTGAATACGACTGCGCGCACTATAAGAAAGAATTTCAACAGGAGAGAGATCACCAAATTATTTATTATTGGGTGACGAGAAAGCAAAACGATATATTTATCTGCACATTCTCAATTGATAAGGAACAGGAAGCAATGCCGATTAATGCAAGGGAACTAACGTCGGTTCAAAATATGATCGCCAGTATCAAAATCATCCAGAACGATTGATTGACTTTATTTTTTGACCAATTGGGCAGCTCATTAGCATCAAGACAAAGACACCATGTACATTCAAAAATTATCCATTGATATAAAGAACAACACAAATAAAGACGAACTCATTGATGAGTTTAGTTTACTTATGTCTTTTTATCGTGGAAATGGACAGACGCAAGGAAAAATACAATCTCGGTATATTAAAAGCAACAAAATAGTTTGTTTACCTTTCACTCTTGAGAAAAACTCCCTTAACAGAAAATTTAATAACTTCTATGTAAATAGGCAAACAAAAAAAATTGAAGATCTCTGTAATTCCAAGCTGAGGTATAAAACTATCGGCAAGTCGTATGACAGTTACAAATCTCCTTGCAAATGTAAAAAGTCTGAGTTCTACATTCTTATTACAAATTATATCACAATTGAATCTCCATTAACTTGTGGCACTTGTAATAAATCAGTACCGCTTTACAGATTACCAATTTATTACGATCATGGCTATATGCCAATCTTAAGCTGGGAAACGAATTATATTTCATGCGACAGTTTACAAATGAATTGTGAAGTTGGAGAACATTGGGCTTTAAATCAGATGCAAGAAATTAAATCCCAACTATCCAAACAAGGACTCGAAATTTGCAGAAAAATTGAAGAACTAACTTCAATCCCAACTTTTTATTATTTACATAATTACAAGAAATATAAAGGAGATCAGTTGATAAGACCTTGCCCAGGGTGCAATAAGAGATGGAATCTAAAAACACAATTATACAATCAGTATGACTTCAAATGTGACGAGTGTAAAATAATATCAACAATATCGCCAAACGTTTGAAAAGGATAACCTACACGTATGCTTCACCCTCCGCTTGCACACGGACTTACACTAAAGTAAGAACATCTTGACATTATAAAATACAAAAAACTAGAGAAGACAATGATTAAAGAAATTACATCAAAAATAATTGGACAACTGAGACAGGAAGATCAATTTCCTGATTGGTGGAAGAGTAGTAAAATCGAAGTTCCATTTTTTGAAAACGAAAAGTTGACAGTAATTTTCATGGACTTTGAACCCGAACACGATAAAACATTTATCGAGGAAGCTGACCAAGCCTTAAAAAACTTTCTAAAATTAAATTTAGTGGACCGTAACTCCATTTCAGACTTAGCTTATAGAAACTGTAAGGATTTTTTGGATGCCGTAGATTTTGACGAAGCTGATCAACCTTTAAGACAAATAAAAAACTATAATGAAATTTGGAATTTTATTCATCCAACAGAAATTTATGTAACCAGACGACCATATAAAGAGCACGATGTTTATCTAACACTTGCCTGTGAGTGTGATTGGGAACAAGAACACGGACTACAATTGGTTTTTAGGCAAGGAAAACAACTTACACGAATAAGTGACCAAGATGGACATTTAACTGAAGCAGATGCTTATGGCAAACCCGATGAAGAAGATGAACTGTTATCAAATTACAATATTGGTACAATGAGAAAGCCAACCCATAACAGCATCTCTCCAAAAGTAAAACGAACATGGTGGCAGAAACTTTTTGTTCCAAATAAACATTAGGAATAGTTTTACAGCTTCATCGACGCACAAGTGCCGCGTGTAAGATCATTAATTGCTATACCCATGAACAAGTTTAAACAACTTTTCAAAGATCACAAACGCGAAGTAAAGAAACTGGGCATTACCTTTAACGCTCCTTGCAGCGATGAAGATCTTACAGACCTAGAATCCAAGCTTAGCTTCTCACTTCCACCAGATCTTATTGAATTCTATACATTTTGCAACGGATTTGACACCGATAACCACTTATTCAGGGTAATTCCAGTACATGAAGCCATTGATTATAAAAGCGAGTTAGCAAACAATACTTTCCATTTTGCCGAATATATGATTTATAGCGACCAATGGCTAATTGAAATCTATGAAGGAGGTAGCTATGAAATTCTAAACGACGATCATGGAACACAAGAAATGGCAGTACATGCCACTTCAATTCTAAAATTTATGGAGATATATTTAACCGATGGCCTTTTGAATAAATTAAACAACAACAGCTTTTGGGATAGGTTAAATAAAAACCACAATTAACTCCTATCCAACTTCAGTTCCAAGATTGAAGTTCGGTTTCGCCTTTATAAATCCAAACTTCGAATCTTCATCGCCCAACTTCTCAAACCCCCATCAAAATATACCCAATAAATGGTATTGACGCCCAATAGCGTGATTGGGAAATTTGCTCATAACAAACAAACAATAAAGCATGAAAATAAACAAACTACTATTAATGGCAGTGCTTGTGCTATTGGTTACTACATCCAATTTAATTGCACAGGTAAAGAAATCGGCAACCAAAACGGCTGTTCCCGTTAAAACCAAATATGGTGCATTGGCTATAGACCGATCCAATGGTTTTTATTATGGTTTTTCATTCGATCAGCCAAACCGGGCGGAAGCCGAGAAGAGAGCAGTTGACGAATGCAACAAACGTGGCGGGTCTTGTAGCATTGTGCTCACTTATTCAGGTACAGGTTGTGCGGCATACCGTACCATAAACGGTAATGTGGGTACCGCATTTGGCTGGGGTATAGCAAAAACCAAAGAAGAAGCCGATGCAATAGCAACTAAAGAATTTTTAAAAAGAAGTGGCGGCATACAACCTAACAACTTTGTTTGGAGCTGTAATGCAGCACAAGCGGCGCAGTTAAAAGAAATATACAATGCGTCGCCTGAAATTACAGGTCCGGTAAAAATTGGCAACCAGGTGTGGACAAGCACCAATTTAAACGTGAGCACCTATAGAAACGGTGAGCAGATTTATTACGCAGCCAACCAAAAAGAATGGGAAAAAGTAAGCAGGGATAAAATTCCGGCTTATTGTTATCTTAATTTCGACAGCAGCAATGAAAAGAAATACGGTAAGCTGTACAACTTTTATGCGGTTACCGATCGCCGTGGCTTAGCGCCTGCAGGTTGGCATGTGCCTAGCAGCAGTGAATTTTTAACCCTTATAGCTGCTTTAGGCGGCGAAAAAGTGGCCGGTAAAAAAATGAGGGCAACCACTGGCTGGGATATAAAGGATACTTACAAATTTGCGCATGGCAATGGCGATAACTCATCAGGCCTCAATTTACTTCACAATGGCAGTGCAGGTGGCGATGAATATGGTGGCGGCCAGTCTTTCAAGTATGGGATATGGTTAAGCTACTGGTGGTCGAGCACAACCAAATCAAGCGGCGACAGCTTTGCCTACTACCTTGACTTTAACAAATACAGTGAACCGCGTGTAACCGATTATAGTAAAACCACAGGCGCCGCGGTAAGGCTAGTGAAAGATTAATTGGCCGTATCATAATAATGTTCATATTTCGGAACCTAAAGGTTAGAAATTGTTTACTCAACCGGGAATCATCAAGGTTTCCGGTTGATTTTGTTTAAGGGGATGACAAAACAAACACGAATGAAGTGGTATTTGACCATATAAGGAATTGAAGGAAATATAAGCTGGCAGCTAACTATAGGGCTTAAATCGTTTATTTTTAATGATTGGATTGCATCACTTCGCAATTCCTGCCTTGCGGTTCGCAAGGACGTATCGCTTGGTTTAGAGTCCAGACCTCCGGCCCCGGACTCCGACTAATCGCAATGTCGTACCAAAACCCTCATTTTAACATTATCAAAACAATTGCCTTTTAAAAGGGATTATATAAGTACACCAATAACATTTGATATGAAAACAAAAATAATAATCTTGGTAGCTGCCTTTGGTTTAGCGTTGTCAGCGTGCAGTGGTAAAAAAGCCGATCAGGAAAATGCCGACAGTATGTACAAATACTCTGATACAAATAAGGTGATTGACAGTGCCAGTACAGATTCTCTAGCAGATTCGACCAGGAATGCCCCTGCTGATGTAAGAAATTAAGACAATAACAAACAACTAGCGCTCATGCCGAAAAGTATGGGCGTTTTTTAATGATATACCAAAACCAATCTTCCAATGTTAGGTTTCGCCCCCCAACCTCCCGAACCAAGATTAATATGCCAACAGATTGCTCCATACGTTATCTTCATCTTCGGGGTACAGCCCGAAGTTAAATAGCCCTGATGGAAGTGAAACGTACAGCAGGACCGAACCCAACGCAAGGATTACAGCCCATGCGCTCCAAAAAACCTATCAACTCCAAACTAATCCCATCTTGTTCTCTCTTTTTAGAAATCCAAATTTCGAACTAATCCACAAAATAGATTGCTTCACGCCACCTCACAACCCATAGCCCTCGGTTCGCAAATGACGCGTTGAGTTAATATAAACCCCAAACTTCGGACCTCCGACCCCTGGCTTCTGACTCCAAGCTACAAACTAACCCTTCCCCAGTTCTCCAACATACCGATAAGTATTCAGTTGCACTCCTGTAGGCGTAGTTTTTGTGCTCACAAAAGCCAGTTCGCGCGCATTGGCGTTTTCAGAAAAGAAACGTTTGCCCGTGCCCAGCAATACCGGGTATACCATCAGCACCACCTCGTCAACCAATCCCTGCTCTAATAACACCGCAACCACCGTCGAGCTTCCATATACAATCAGATCAGGACCTTCTGTTGATTTGAGTTCGTGAATACGCTTTACGATGTCAGTGCCTAAATCTTCAACAGGCCCCCATTCGAGGCTGTCTGGTCTATGGGTAGCGACGTATTTTTTGCCGTTATTCAAACTATTTGCCATCGGATTATCGCCTGCTTTTGGCCAGTACTGGGTCCAGCTATCGTAGGTTTTGCGGCCCAATAACAGATCGATATTAGTGCCCTGCGCCTCCAGTACGGCTGCTAAACCTTCCAAACTCCGGTAAGGTGTTGTCCATCCGCCATGCGCGAAATCCTCGCTGTTTTCGTGCTGCATCACGCCATCAAGCGAGATGTGTTCCATTATTTTGATCTTTCTCATGTTATTTCTATTGATTTGATGATGATAAAGTTACAACAGAAGAGCAACGCGCATGAGGGGCAATCGTGACAATAACAAGGCGTTTTTATGACCATTTACATTGGACCTAAGATGGTTATTGGAGCATCTTAGGTATTATATCTTCCACTTTACCGCTTACGTGATCATTATTCGGATGCTATAACCGATATGGTTAATGATTTAACTGGAAATAAAGGATCTGGAAACGAATGGTTCTGTACTTTTCGGGCAACGCAGTCCCGCCATTCGCTACAATCTTTTTGTTGCTGTTATCCTGAGTCTATTGAAAAGGGCAACAAAAAGGATTTCTGCTGTTGTCGGGTTTAGTTAGGAGGGCCTGTAGCTTTTGGCAAGGTTGAATAGCCACTGCGTTAGCTTATATGTTCCTTAAATTTCTTATCTGGTTAATTCTTGAGCCAATTGCTTAAAAACCTACCAAATTCCTACCTTGTGGCAACTAAATTAACAAGCATGCTCATAGATTTGATACCAGTAATTGAAATCGGATATAACAATCAGGAGCTAACTGCACCCGACAAATTTCCTTATTGGGAACATTCTGAAATTTGGAACGCTTATCATCAAGAGTGCTTTCGAAAAGCGGGCTTTAAAGATAAACTGACACCTTATTTAAAAGGTTTTCCATTCTATAAACTCTCAGAAATTACTGATAACAACTTAACCAAACTCACCATTGACCATACGCAAGAAATGAGAGATGGAAAATATGAACGACAACAGGCTGCAACATTTTTTGGCGGTTATGTTTTGAATATTGATGGGCAAGACAAATATTTTCCTCAATGTTGCGGAGGGCTGAGTGATATCATGTATTGGGACAGACTTTCAATGCTACAAAATACTTATTACGAAGGACACCCTGCCCTACAGATCAAATTTGATGGCGACAATATCGTATTTGATTTTTCGGTTGACGAATTTGATGAACCCTTCCAACCTACACCACAAGAATTACGCTGTCAATTGATCGACATAAACTCAGAAAAGCAGTTGAAAAAGTTAAAATAGCACTTCAATATTTTGAAAAACGTCTTGATAAAATAAACGACGTCGAAAAATTAAACATTGAAAACATTGGCGGACTTTTAATTTGGAACAATTAAAACTACGGAATAAGATATAATAGATGACACCACGCATATCACACTAATATTCGCCAATTTTCTTTATAATTTTCAGTCTGAGTGTAGTCGAACACATGCCAATTTTATGCCCTCTGTGCCTTTCCTTCGCTAATTGGGATTAAAAGGCGACAGCACGCAAGCATTAAGATTCCCGCCTGCGCGGGAATGACGATCGCATTAAATTGTCAGTTTAAGCATAGTCGAAACTGTCCAACTTTGCACCCTCTGCGTCTTCTCCCTGTGATCTTTGTGTTAAAACACAATTATTCCGTTAACTTCTGCTTAATCCCTTCGGTAAGTTTTTTAACTTTCATATAACCTGCCAATGAGCTGTTCCGCTTATCAAAGTCAATTACTAACCAGCCTCTTTTGGCTTTAAGGTTAAACTTATCGCTGCCGTTTAAGTTTACGAACAGATCAATATTCTGATCTAACGGAAGTTCATTATTCAAGGCACTATCCAGGTATTTTTCCAGCTTACCCGTTTTATCCTCGGCATACTTTGCTTCAAATTTGAAACTAGTATCATTATCCGTAGCATTTATTGATAAATAACCGTCACTATTATGGCATCCGTAAGCTAAAGCGGTTAATAAAATTGCGATACTGTATATTATATTTTTCATTGTTTTTTGGTTAATTGTTTGAAATGATTAACTGGTTAACTGTATAAATTGGTTAATTGGGAATTTACCACCTAGACTGAGGACTAAAAAACTACCCCCCTGCTCTTCCCTTGATATCATCGGTAGCCGTATTCCTAGACCTGGCTGATTTTACATTCTGGTTCCCGAAATTGTAGCTGATGTTGAAATTTGCCCTTCGGCTGGTGTAGCGGTTCACTACGTTCATATTGATGTTCTGATAAACCAGTTTCCCTTCCCAATGGTTGGTAAGTAAGATATCATCCATATTTAAACGTAGTTTTAGCTTTTTGTTCATTAAAGTTTTCTGAATTCCGGCATTTAAAGCGCCCTGATAAATGGTGGTTTGTTCTACACCCGAAACCCTTGGTGAGTTTAGCCATGCACTAATTTCGATACTAAAGTTTTGAGGCAAGGTAAAAGAATTGGAAGTAAAAATATTTACCGCAGCCTTACCTGCACTGTATGCAGCACCTTCAATATTTCCGTCATTAAATTTGCTGTAATAAACACTAACATTATTTTGAATATTCCACCATTTCGTAACCTTAACAGGAACATATAAATCCGCAGAATAATTCTGGAAGCGGCCTAAATTCTGGCGGATTACACTGATCACCCGGGTAGCATCATCCTGTTTACTAATTTGAGTAATCATATCACGGGTATTCGAATAGCTCAGGGAGAAAGAAGCTTGTTTATAACTATAACTGATCTGGTAATTATCAGTAAACTGAGGTTTCAGATAAGGATTTCCCTGATCAACCGCCAAAGGGTCCATGTAAAACACAAATGGATTAAGCTGTTGGTAATTCGGACGGTCTACCCTTCTGCCATAAGAATAACGGATATTATGGTTTTCACTGATCTTCTGATTAACAAAAACCGTTGGAAAAACAGATAGATAGTTCCGGTCTACTTCTTTCTGGTCGGTTACAGAAGTGCCATTAGAATGTGTATGCTCTGCCCTTAAACCCAGCTGAACCTGCCATACCTTCCATTCTTTAGAGAAACTACCGTAAATGGCATTGATATTTTCTTTGTAAACAAAGTTGTTCGATTTACCCAGATCATTTTGCCATGCACCAGATACCAACTGCTCAGAGATAAAGTCGTTATTTGTAACTACATAGCTGCTTTTTAAGCCCGTTTCAATTTTCATCGTTTTAGAAATGGGCAAAGTGAAATCCGTTCTGGCGGCATACACATTAATTTCGGCATCCGTATTATTTCTTAAACTGGTTTGATTGGTCGGGCTGCCGTTTCCATTTAAATAATTGGCCAGAAAGTTTTCATCCTTTTTATTGCTGAAACCCGAATAATCAATATCGAATGTAAGGCTCTTACCATTTTTATCGAAATCATGTTTAATGTTAAAGTTAGCTGTTAAATTACCCACAGGCGAACTCGAGTTGGCATCCTGTAAAATATAACTCAGATTGGAAACACCATTCTGCACTGCATTAATATTGGTATTGCTAAAATTGGTTAGTTTGGTGTTTACCGTATTGGCATCTAACATCACCCCGAAAACTGTTTTCTCAGAAGCGTAGTAATCTGCACCTAGTTTCCCCTGAAAACCAACACCTTTATTTTTGCGGTCGAAATTTTGCGTAAGTGAACTGGCCAAACCTTCAGATAAAGTGGTACGGGATAAAAAGGTATTGTTAAACTGGGCTTTGCGTACAACGGCACCATTTCCAAAAATGTTCCATTTACCTTGCCTGTGATTTAAGTTTAGGTTTACCCCTGCACGAAATAAATCGCTGGGCGAATCGGGCATAATGCCCTGCCCGGTAGTAACAGAAACCGTACCATTGGTACCATAAGCTTTGTTGCGTTTTAGTCTGATGTTGATGATCCCGGCATTTCCGGCGGCATCGTACCTGGCAGATGGATTGGTAATGAGTTCGATGGTAGCAATCTGATCGCTGCTCATATTGCTCAGCAATGTGGTAATATCAGCACCCGATAGGAAATTTGATTTCCCGTCGATCATTACTGTCACTCCGCTTTTATTATTCAGTTTAATCTGGTCGTTTTGGCGGTCGATCTGCACGCCTGGGGCTTTTTCTAACACTTCTAAAGCCGTGCCTCCAGTTGCAATAATGCTATTTTCTACATTCAGCACCGTTTTATCGATCTGGTGTTCGATAAAAGGTTTTTTGCCCTGAACGCTTACTTCTTTTAATTGTTTGCTTAAACTTTCAATCGTGATGGTAGGTAATTTCATGTCTTTGTTAAGCGAAAAGCGATTTGTTTTTTTACTTTTGAAGCCCACTATAGAAATCGACAATACATACTCTCCGCTTTTCAACTGATCAATTGCAAACGCTCCTTCAATATTGGTCGATACGCTTTTAACCACGGTGGTATCAGGATAATTTAACACGCGAACAACCGCAAACGACACTGGAACTGTCTTTTCATCGACGATTTTTCCCGTCAAAGTATTTAATTTTTGGGCAAAAGAAGCCCCACATGCCATTAAGCATGCAACTAGCGTAAATAATGTTTTCATGATTTCTTCTTTTTAGGCGTTCTATTTTTAATGCTGAAACAAATCTGTTATTGCGAAACACAGTCGACCCGGAACTTCTGCCTTCAAGTTTAGCCCCTGGACTGATGACTACCCCCCGGCTCTGTTCTTAATATCATCTGCTGCCGTTTTCCGGTCCTGGTTTGATTTTAGGTTTTGGTTGCCAAAACTATAACTGATATTGAAAGATACCCTTCTACTGATGTAATTATTCTGCACCCTTAAATTCACATTTTGATAATCGAGCGTTCCTTTCCAATAGTTGGTCTGAAAAATATCATCAACATTTAACTTAAGTTTTAAAGCTTTATTCAGAAAACTTTTCTGTACACCTATATTTAAAGCATATTGATAAATAGTGGTTCGTTCTAAACCCCTAACTTTTGGTGAGTTTAACCAGAAATTGGTTTCTAATGCCCAGTTATCGCCCAAAACAATCGAATTTACAGTATTAAAATTGTAGAAGACTTTACTTAAAACAAAGGGGGCACCTTCTAAATTATCATCATTAAATTTATTATAAGAAACCCTAAAATTGTTTTGCAAATTCCACCATTTGGCAATGGTTACCGGAACAGATAAGCCGGCCGAGTAATATTCCCCGCTGCCAATATTCCCTTGGCCTACAGTAACTATTCTGGTGCTATCGTTTTGTGCGGTTTTACTATCTAAAATTAAATCTTTTGTTTTAGCATAACTCAATGAAAAAAACAATCCACTTTTATAATTATAACTCACCTCAAAATTATTGGTAAACTGGGGTTTTAAGTATGGATTTCCCTGTGCTATGGTATAAGGATCCATGTAAAAATTAAATGGATTTAACTGCTGGTAATTTGGCCGGTCTATCCGTCGGCCATAGGTGTAATGCAGATTACTACTTTCAGAAATTTTCTGGTTAACAAAAATTGTTGGAAATAATGATAAATAATGTTGTTTTACCGATGTATTATTGGTTACCGATGTTCCGGTAGATTGCGTAAACTCTGCCCGTAAACCAGCCTGAACCTGCCACTTGCCCAGATCTTTTGATAAATTTGCATAAGCTGCATTTACGTTTTCTTTGTAAATAAAATTATTGCTTTGCCCTACAACATTTTGCCATTCATTATTTACCAATGCCAACGATAAAAAATCATTATTGGTTTTAACATAAGCACTTTTTAAACCGGTTTCCAATTTTGTAGTTTTTGATAGCGGCCAGGTAAAATCTGTTTTTGCAGCGTAAATATCAATGGCTGTTTTACTATCGTTTTTAATGATTGTATTGTTGTAAACAGTCCCTTTTTCATCGTAAAAGTTAGTGTTAAAATTTTCCAGACCCGAGTAATCAAAGCCAGAATAATCGGCATCAAAATTTAAGCTGGCACCTTCCTTTTTAAAATCATGCCTGATATTAAAATTTGCACTATAATTTTTGTTGGGGGTATTCGCATCAGAATATTGGATTAACGAATTATTGCCCGCAACCCCATCCTTAATTTCATTTAT
This sequence comes from Flavobacterium sp. W4I14, assembly GCA_030817875.1. Lineage (NCBI taxonomy): Bacteria > Pseudomonadati > Bacteroidota > Flavobacteriia > Flavobacteriales > Flavobacteriaceae > Flavobacterium > Flavobacterium sp. W4I14. The sequence goes on along the minus strand of JAUSZU010000001.1, from coordinate 5,820,769 downwards.
AAAGGTTTGAGAGAAATTATCCAATTTACGTGTATTCGTACTGCCATCAAGCATAATACCGATGGTTGTTTTTTCACCTGCATAATAATCTGCACCTAGTTTTGCGGCCAACCGCGATCCTGTATATATTTTCTGAAAATTCTGGTCAAAGTTGCTCTGTAGACCATTAGCATTGGTACTCCGCTCTAAAAATAGATTCGAAAAATTATTATTTTTTGAAGCATTTGCATTGGTGAAAAAATTCCACTTTTCTACGCGGTGATTTAAATTGAAGTTAAGCTCCGATCCGTAAATATTAGTGGGTAAATTAGCCCTTATTGCATTGCGATAGGTTGACGAGACACTTCCGTTGGTACCAAATGCTTTGTTCTTTTTCAGTTTAATGTTGATGATACCCGCGTTGCCGGCAGCATCATATTTAGCCGATGGGTTAGTAATAATTTCGATGGTAGCAATCTGGCTACTACTTAAGCCATTTAAATAAACCGTTAAATCGGCACTCGATAAAAAGTTGTTCTTCCCATCAATCATCACCATTACACCCGATTTATTGTTCAATAGAATCTGGTCATTTTGCCTGTCCAACTGTACGCCAGGTGCTTTCTCCAAAATTTCGAGCGCCGTACCACCTGTTGCAATAATGCTGTTCTCTACATTCAGCACCATTTTATCGATCTGATGTTCAATAAAAGGTTTTTTGCCCTGAACGCTCACTTCTTTTAATTGTTTGCTTAAACTTTCGATCGTAATGGAAGGTAATTTCATGTCTTCGTTAAGCGAAAAATGGTTAGTTTTTTTATTTTTAAAACCTACTATAGAAATCGACAACACATATTCACCACTTTTCAGCTGATCGATCGCAAACTCCCCGTCGATATTGGTCGATACGCTTTTAAAAACGGTGGTATCAGGATAATTTAGCACCCTAACAATCGCAAACGATACCGGAACAGTCTTTTCATCAACAATTTTCCCTGTAAGTTTATTTAATTTTTGGGCAAAAGAAGCCCCACATGCCATAAAGCATGCAACTAGCGTAAATAATGTTTTCATGGTTTTTTCTTATAGGTACTTTTATGATGTTCTTTATTGCATCGTATTATTCAGGCGCTATACCCAACTCTTCCTTAACTTCCTTAATCCGGTTTGATACAGAGTCCTGATAAAGGGTATCAGTAGGTTTATTGTTGCGCAAATGGTCTAAATCACGTAGCTCTTGCTCTAACTTTTCCTTTTTTAACGCCTCTTCTTTTAATTTTGCAACGCATTTCAAACCATCATCCGTCATAATCCATATGCTAGAATCGTTATGATCATTTTCGCTGTCGTTACATTCCCAGGTCCAGTAATTATTAACATAACGGTAAGCATCCTGCTTTAAAATTAATTTTGTACCCACCGGAATTTCAAGGTTTAACCTTACTTCCTGGTTTCTCCAAATGGTACCCTTTCTCAATTGAAACCGCGGACTAAAAGTCAGTTCAGCATCTTTCACTACATAATTGTAGCTAATGTTCTGTGCATTTTGCAAGGCACTTTGAAAGGTTTTACCCTGCGATTCGTATTTCTGCGTTAAACGCGTAACACCGGTTTCACTTTTGTTAATATCAATGCGGATACGGTTCGGTGAAACAAAAGGTCCGTCTTCAAAATCATCAACTACAATCTGGTGGCGGTTATTCGCATCAATGTGGTAAGCCACGCTATCTTCTTTACTGAAATATTTACTTTTATCGATATTGATGGTATATACAGGATAAGCTTTCAGGTCAGTTTGTTTGTGTTAACTCTGCATGTTGCTTAAATTCCGATGATATTTTAGCGGCCTGATAACCTGTTATAGCTACACCGGCCAACCAGATAATTAACAGCGCAAAAGAAAGTGTTTTGTTAATGGCCTGTTTGTTAAAAGCGACCCTGATCGAGAATAACACAAGGGCTAAAATCGGCACAAAGCAAACAATAAATGCACCAAATAAAATCGCCCCCCTATTGCCTTCATTAATAATAGAAAAGGGAAAATATTCGTAAATACTGGCATCCCAAAATCCCTGGAAAGCGGCAGTACCAATAATTAACGCAATTAAAAAAAGTACGCCAAACACAACGATGAAACCCGCAATTACTTTAAAAATAACCTTTCCGGTGCCCGAAATAAAGCGGCCAAGCCATTCGAAAAACTCTCCGATAAAATTCCCTAAACGGGCAAATATTGGCTGGGCATGTTTATTTACTTCTCCCAAACGTTCCTTAACCGCCTGTAGCTCTTCATCTAAATTCTTTTGGAAACCCTGAAGATTTGCAGGTTCGCCTTTCATTTCCATCCTTTCGATACGCGATTTGGCTTTTGGCATGATGATCCAAAGTATGGCATATACCAGTATTCCAAATCCACCGGCAATACTGATCAGTAATGTAGCCAACCTAATCCATTTAGGATCTGCGTTTACATAATGGGCAATACCTGCACAAACACCCGCTACCACGCGGTCGTCCATGTCGCGGTACAGTTTTTTCTCCGTGTATTGGTATTGATAGTTGTTATTGATTACAGGCTCTTCTTCACCTTCTTCTACCGTGTCAAAATCCTGCACCTTGCCCATTTGCGCAATCACCGAATTTACGTTGGCAGAATCTACCACTTGTTTTTTCTGCTCTTCCAATTGCTCGGTTAACAGTTCGGCAATGCGGTTTTCGATATCCGTTACAATTTCAAGGTCATCTGCATGGTTGGCAAAATATTGTTTTACTTCGTTCAGGTAGGCCTTTAAGAGTTCGTAAGCACTTTCTTCAATATGAATAATCGTGTTCCCTATGTTTATGATGATGGTCTTTTCCATTTCCTTTTTAATATTTATGAATTGGCTCCTTTTTGTGAAATACCTACAGCATAAGCCAGCTCCTGCCAGGTTTGATCTAGTTGTGATAAAATGCCCCGACCATCTTCGGTTAAGGTATAATATTTACGCGGTGGGCCCGAGGTAGATTCTACCCAGTTGTAGCTTAATAAACCATTGTTTTTAAGCCTCGTTAATAATGGATATAATGTACCCTCAACCACCAATAGCTTCGCCGTCCTTAATTCGGCAATGATATCCGAAGCATATATTTCGCCCCGTGAGATGATTGATAAAACACAGTACTCCAGAATTCCCTTCCGCATTTGTGTTTGCGTGTTTTCTGCTATCATAATACAAAGATATATGTTTTATACACTACCATGCAATACATAGTACTAAAATAAACCAAAGTAAACACATAAATAACTCATTATCAGATAATTAATTTTAAATAAAAATTTATACTTAAGGTTTAAGTAAATAAAAAAACAGGTATTTGTAGCTTTTTTCAGTAAAGCAGGGTTCTGTAATCCTTAGGTTTCGACAGTCCTGCTATCACCTATAGTCCCGATTTAGATACCCTTTAAATATAAAATATTCAGTAAAATCGGGAGCTATTTGGTTCTATCAGGTTTATGTAACAAGGGTCTGCCATTCTTTGGAAGAAAAATTAAATGCCAATAAAGATTAAGGAAATATCTTAATTAATTATACTTTTCCATCCAGCAAGGCCAAAGTATTGCATCACCGTTCTACGCTAATCCGGCCTAACAAATTTTTCGGGCTGCACTGTTCTGGCCGCACAATTGCCTTCAAAAGAAAAATTTTCAGCCGGCAGTTTTTGGTTTTTCATGGCCTTTTATGTTTTCAACGGCATTCAAGCTAGCTGCGCTGGTCTTTTTGATGCCAAAAAGAAAGAAGCCCGTCCGGTCAGGACAAGAAAAAATTAATTGGTATAAGTGTTTTTTTTAAAAAATTGGGTTCAGTAGTTCTTCACCTCTTGTAGTTCTGTTGTTACCTATAGTCCCGATTAGACACCTTAAATATAAAATTCAATAAAACCGGGAGCTATTTGGTTCTATCAGGTTTAAGGTGGAGAAGGCTGGAGTTACTAGTAATGATCTTGGGATAATGACAGAACAGCCCCTTGTAAATAAACCCGACAGAGCGGGTAGCCCGCATCCCGATTTTTCATCGGGAGAGGACTACAAGCGATGGCGGGACTGCAGCTCCCATGAAAAACAGGGCGCAGATTTTCTAAAAGAAGAGATTTGTAGTGACCGTTTTAGATTTCAAAGATTCGCTTGCACACACGCTCGTCCAGGCTTCGAGGAATTAAATATATAAATACTATAGATTTAATATATTTTAATAATTTTGCAACGTTTTAACTTATTTTCATGAAAAAATCTATTGCCAGCATTGTTGCTGAGGCAAACGAAAGCGGCGAAGGAACGCTCAAAAGAACCTTAGGGCCGATAAACCTTATTTTAATTGGCGTAGGCTTAACGCTTGGTGCAGGTTTATTTTCAATTACAGGTTTGGCCGCAGCCAATCACTCTGGTCCTGCAGTTACTCTATCTTTCGTTATTGCGGCATTGGGCTGTGGTTTTGCAGCTTTGTGTTACGCAGAATTTGCATCCATGATTCCGGTTGCAGGCAGTGCCTATACTTATTCTTACGCTACCATGGGCGAACTTTTCGCCTGGATTATAGGCTGGGATCTCGTATTGGAATATTCTGTGGGTTGTGCTACCGTAGCCATCAGCTGGTCGCAGTATTTAACCAGGTTTTTAGCCAGCCTGCATATTTATCTCCCTCCGCAATTAACCTTATCCCCTTTCGAAACCGCTAAACTTGCCGATGGCGCTACCGTTAATGGCATTATTAATATCCCTGCAGCATTGGTGGTGGTATTAATGACGGCCATATTAATCCGTGGTACTAAAGGCTCTGCCATTGTAAATGGAATTATTGTGTTTCTTAAAGTTGGTGTGGTATTGGTTTTTATTGCGCTGGGCTGGCAATATATCGATCCCGCCAACTACCATCCATACATCCCCGAAAATACCGGAACATTTGGTCAGTTTGGCTGGAGTGGCGTTTTACGTGGCGCAGGTTTAGTATTTTTTGTATTTATCGGTTTCGATGCTGTAGCAGCTTCGGCACAGGAAACAAAGAATCCAGCGAGAGATTTACCAATCGGCATCATTGGATCATTAGTGGTTTGTACGGTTCTATTTGGTTTGTTCGGGCATGTGATGACTGGTCTGGCCAATTATAAAGAATTTGCCAACAGTGGTGCTCCAGTAGCCATTGCCATCGAAAAAACACCTTACGCCTGGTTAAGTCAGGCTATTATTTTAGCTATTCTAATCGGTTATACTTCTGTAATTTTAATCGATTTAATGGCACAGTCGCGAATGTTCTATTCCATTAGTAAGGATGGATTATTGCCAAAGATGTTTTCTGATGTACATACTAAATTTAAAACGCCATACAAATCGAACATTATACTTTGTGTATTTATTGGACTTTTTGCTGCATTTGTCCCCATGAATGTAGTAGGCGAAATGACAAGCATTGGTACCCTGTTGGCCTTTTTAATGGTTTGTGTTGGCATCTTGATCTTAAGAAAAACAAATCCCGAAGCTAAACGTCCATTTAAAGTCCCTTTTGTGCCCTTAATCCCTATTTTAGGCATTTTAACCTGTATTGCCATGATGGCATTTTTACCTTGGGAAACCTGGATTAGGTTAGCCGTTTGGTTAATTATTGGTTTAGCCATTTACTTCTGGTACGGCAAAAAGAATAGCAAATTAAAAGCACAGAACGATAGGTAATAAACTCATTACTATACACATAGAATGATTAAGCTGTTTCATTTTCTAGACAGCTTAATCCAGCGGTTACCCAACTAATTGCACTGATAAACGTATAAATATCAGTGGAATAACAAAAAAATATAAGTTATTAACAATTCAACATTTTTCTTGTGTTTTGGCTTGGGATTTGTCTTAAGAAAATTGACCCTATTAAACTCATTCCTATGCTTATTAAATTAGACACATCCGTTTTCAGGCTTTCCAGGCACAAAGCAGAGATCGCAAAAAAAAGTGTTACACCACTTACAAGAGCGCAATGGATTGCTGCCGATAGAATCGTAATTGCAGCGATATTTATTGCAACAATTGTTGGCGCAATCTTATTTTAAATTTCCGATGGTTAATCAAAAATCTTCAGAAATCATTTCCTTGTTCATCACCACTGCAGCCATTGTTCCTGCAGCTGTAATGATAGATAGCGACCTGAACAAGGTTGCACAATCTCCTGCGGCATAAACGCCTTTAGCAGTGCTTTGCTGCTGCTCATCTACTTTTATTGTTTTTAAATCTGTTAATTCAAACCCGAGCTGTTCGTTGAAGTTGCAATGTTGTTCAACATCCGATTTGAGGTATATCGCCTTTAAGGCTATTTTTTCACCATTTTTAAAAACAACATCTTCGAGATATCCATTATTGTGCAGCAGTTCAACAACTCCATCTTCTATAATGGTGATTGATTTGGATTTCAGTTTTTCAGTCTGTTCGGCGCTTAGCTGCGATTTACCATTGGTTAAAACCGTTAAATCTTTATTCCAATGGTTCAGGGTTTTGGCCATTTCAAATGCATGCTCGCCATTCATTAGCAGGCCTATTTTCTCATTCTTCACCTCGTAACCATGGCAATAAGGACAATGTATGGCAGAAATAGCCCAGCATTCAGTCAAACCTTTAATATCAGGCAGTACATCTTTTAATCCTGTGGCCAACAATATTTTCCTTGCAGTAAAATTTTCGCCGTTTTCTACGCCAATGCTAAAACCTCCATCTATTTGTATGGCTGAAATGGTTTTCCCCTCTAAAAATCTAACTGTCGGATATTTCAGCACTTCTGCTTTAGCAGCTTTAGCAATAGCTGCAGGCTTATCCCCATCGTGCGTTAAAAAATTATGCGAATGTGGGGTTTGTCTGTTGCATGGCGAGCCAGCATCAATTACCAAAACGTTTCTGGTCGCCCTACCCAAAGTTAATGCGGCAGATAAACCAGCATAACTCCCTCCTATTATAATTACATCAAAATCCATATCTAAATCTTTTAATACAAAGATCAGAAAGGACTTTACAAACGCAACATAATTGCATTAAATAAATGTCATTTTATTTTTCGGAAGATCGTTGCCTTAATAAAGCTCCCATAATATAGCCGTTCCTCAACAATCAGGTAATTGGCTTTGAAAAAGTAAGGATTCATATCGATAAGCTGATGCGCTTCTACTATACCCAATAATTTAAAAAAGCCATACATTGACCTGAGCAACAGCCATTTCCACCAGTTTCCATTGATTTTATTTAACGAAAAATCGACCAGGAACCATAATCCATCCTTCTTTAAATGTTCAGTTAACTGTCCAAAAACCTTTGCAGCACGTTGTTCGGCAAAGTTATCAAACAGAAAAGGCGTTAAAATTACATCAAATACTACATCAGTTTTAAAATCCTCAATACCAATATTTACAAATTCAACGTGATTATTTTTATAGTTGCGTTTTTGAGAAAGCGCGATCATTTTAGCAGATATTTCTACATAAACAATCTTTAATCCGGTATAAATCTTCGAGAGCTCTTCCAGGATCCACCCGGTTCCACCGCCAACAATTAATACATGGCTATTATCCTGGATATGTGGAAGTTGATTGACCTGCGCATTAACCTGCGATTTAAAAAACACCAAACGACTTAAAGTATCGTAATGACCGGCAATTTTATCGTAGTTGTTATTCATTGGTTAACTGTTTAATTGTTGAAATTGGTTAATTGACATACCACCGATTAACCAGTTAACCGATTTAAACAATTAAACCCTATCGCACAAACTGCATTCCGATTATCCCGCATATCGCCTTAAACAAAATAAGTCCATCAATTACCATTAAATAATAGAGAATGTTTTTTCTTCGGTGCATAGAATAGGCCACGTAAATGGTCAGGATAAAAGGCAGCACATTAAATAACACCTGTGGCAATCCAAAACCTTTGTAATTGGCAAATATGCCTAAAGAAATTAAACCGATAATCAGCAATGGAATCAGGATACTGAAAATTGTTCTGCGCAGGCCATAACGTACTACAAATGTTCTTAAATGTTTATTGGCATCGGTCGGGTAATCTTTAATATCGAAAATGATTGCGTTTACGGTACAGAACATCCAATTTTTAATAAATAGCCAGGCCCACAATACAGAATCGTGGTAGCCTACCCCAGTTTCAATTTTAAGCATAATCAACGGCAGCACATTGGCACAGCAGGCCCACACAAAACCGATTACAAAAGCCTTTAACCAGCCTGTATTGCGCAGATTAAATTTGAGAAAAGACCTGGGCAGTAAACCGTAGTATAATCCTCCTGCAGTGATGATGATTAATATTGCGATCCAATAACTGATCGGCAAGCCCATAATATGCTGAAAGTTTCTGCAGAGCAGGCTGATAGCCAACAGCATACAGATAACAAAAAGCACAGCCTGACTCCAGTTTATGAATGTTTTATGCTCGAAATACCATTGATTGCGTGGATTAGTTGTTGATGGTTTGGTAGAAACCTTATTGTAAGCGTAGGTATAATAGATGGTTGGCGCCAGAAACAGCAACAGGTAGTAATTTAATGAATTAAGCGGCAGTTTTAATTGCAACGTAGCCTCGAGCGTTAGGGCAACAGCCAGAATGCCCACGAAGTAGTTTCCAAAGAAAATGAACCTGATAATTTTACCAAACATTTGCTATTGTTTATCGACAGGCAATTTCGGATATATAATCGAATAAGGTAAATAAATAAAACATAAATTACATTCTATCTAAACTCATTTCTGTGGAGAAAAAACATATTTTAGAAGAAGTGATTTTCTGCTATATTAAACCAGTAAGAAATTAATAAAAACGACATTGATTGTAACAACACTTACACTCAGCCAACTAGAAAAATAATATGGAAGAACAAAAAGATAACTTAACTTCACCTTTAGATACCACACCAAAAGTGACCGGAATTGGCGGCATTTTCTTTTTTTCAGGTAATCCGCAGGAAACGAAAGATTGGTATGCTAAAAATTTAGGATTTGAAATGAGCGCCTGGGGTACCTCGAGTTTTGAATCCAGAAACCTCAACAATCCTGATGAGATCGAATCACTTCAATGGAGTCCGTTCAAAAAAGGGGATGAATATTTTTCGCCGTCCAAAAAAGATTTCATGATTAATTACCGTGTACAGAATATTGAGGGCCTTATTGAGAAACTTAAAGAAAACGGCGTAACCATAATCGATGAGATTGCAACTTACGATTATGGGAAATTTATCCATATTATGGATGGAGAGGGTAACAAGATTGAGTTGTGGGAGCCTAAATAATGTATTTAATCCATTTTGTCTTCTGATTGGGTAGCTATCTGATCAGAATGACAGGATTTAATAGAAAAATCGTCATCTCGACTGAAGCGCAGCGGAATGGAGAGATCTATCTAGAAAGATTTCTCGACTGCGTTGCACTCCGCTCGAAATGATGAATATAATTTTCGCAAACAAAAAAGTCCTTCAGTTTTACTGAAAGACTTGAGTGGGAAATGATCCCGATCCCAATCGGGACGACCCCTCGGTGTAAACGAGGTGCTCTGAACCAGCTGAGCCAGCTTCAATAAATATCAAACAAAAAAGTCCTTCAGTAAAACTGAAAGACTTGAGTGGGAAATGAGGGGTTCGAACCCCCGACCCCCTCGGTGTAAACGAGGTGCTCTGAACCAGCTGAGCTAATTTCCCTGTTGGGTGTATTTCAAATTTTTATAAAAAAGCCTTCCAGTTATACTGAAAGGCTTGGTGGGAAATGAGGGGTTCGAACCCCCGACCCCCTCGGTGTAAACGAGGTGCTCTGAACCAGCTGAGCTAATTTCCCTTTTATAATTTTGTCAAACTTAATGTCCCATCCTCCGTTTGGGAATGCAAATATAGCGCTATAAAACTGTTCTGCAAATCTTTTTTTCTTTTTTTTCAACTTAACAAAGTTTCTAGGATTTTATGTGATTGTACCACCCCGAACGACGCTGTATGTAAGGTATAGAAAACCAATATCTTATCTAACAGAAACCGTCGCTGTGCATTGCTCATTTTTATTTCAGAAATTTTTTCGAGCGGCGTATTAAAAAGTAAAATAAACCCGGTGGCATCTTCCAATAGGAGATAATTGGAGTGGATTGGCAGTCTGGAAGTAAACTCGCCCTCTTGCAGATCGAAATAAACCTGGTCGTTTCTCCTTTTCTCATTAGGTGAGAAACCTAAAAAACGGGTAAGTTTTAATAAAAACGACAAATGAAAATTGGGATTGATCTCTTCAATTTCATCAAACCAGGCGATCGAATTAAAAATGTAATCGAATAAACTCTCATCAGCCGATTGTTGCCTGATGCTTTTATACAGTACCTCGTTTAAAAAAATAACGATACTGGTTTTAATCATATCGTAAGGGATGCTTTTAAAAACAGGCGTCTGCCGAACTTCAGATACCCTTTGAATATTCGTATTTGCTTTGTGATAAACCACCATATCCAACAAATGGAGCGATTGCAGCATGTTCATCTTAATCTTCGCTTTTGGCTTTTTAACACCATTAATGAGATAAGACTGCATACCGAATTTATCGGTAAGCACCTGCACTACTACACTGCTTTCACTGTAATTGGTGGTCTTTAAAACAATGCCCCTAACTTTGTGCAACATCCGATTAAAACAATTTTTTCAAAAGTATGTTATTTGTGCAAATTTAATTGCGCAAAAAGTAATCACGTTTTACAAATAAGATTAGTTTTGCCGTTAATATTATTATTAAACTAAGCTGCACATGTGGGTTAAGCTATCGAGATTCATTCTTCAGAACCGTATCGCAATCATCGTATTTTTTTTATTGGGCACAATTTTCATGGCTTATCAGGCCAAAAATGTAAAACTCTCCTACACAGGAAGTAAAATCCTGCCTGTTACCGATAGCGCATTCGTAAAATACAACGCCTTTAAAAAGACCTTTGGCGAAGATGGAAGTGTAATGGTGGTGGGAATACAATCGCCTGATATTTTTAAAAAAGAAGTTTACAACCAATGGGTCCAGCTTTCTAACGATATTCAGAAATTAAAAGGCATTAAACAGGTTTTATCGTCAGGAAGGATTTTTCAACTGGAAAAAGATACTGTAAACCAAAAATTTGTTTTAAAGCCGCTCCCTGGCGGTTTGGTTAAAACTGATGCTGAAATGGATTCGATCAAAAATACCATATATAGCAATCCTTTTTTCGAAGGCCTGGTTTACAACCGTCAGAATGCCACACTAATGGCCATTACTTTTGATACCAAAATCTTAAATACTGCTGAACGTAACCCGATTTTAAAAGAAATTGAAGCCAAAGCCAAAGCTTTCCAAACCGCAACAAAGATACAGGTGCATATTTCGGGTTTACCTTATATCCGTACTGCAGTGAGTAAATTGGTAAGTAACGAATTTGTATTGTTTTTGGGCTTATCTATCTTGGTTTCTGCGCTTATTTTATTGTTTTTCTTCAAGAAATTTTATGCCGTATTCTTCCCTATTTTAGTGGTTGTGATGGGTGTTATCTGGAGTATCGGCACATTGGTACTATTTGGTTTCGAACTTACTATTTTAACAGGGCTGATTCCACCGCTTATTGTAATTATTGGTATTCCAAACAGTATTTTATTGTTAAACAAATATCAGAATGAACTTAGAAAAGACGGCGATAAACAACGTGCCTTAAGCGTAACGATAGAGAGAATTGCCATTACCACGCTAATTGCGAACATTACCGCAGCCATCGGATTTGGTGTATTGTATTTTACAGGAAGTGAGCTATTGATGCAATTTGGAAGTGTAGCCTCTATAAACGTAATGATTACCTGGCTAATGTGTTTATGTTTAATCCCGATAATCTTCAGTTATTTACCAGCGCCTAAACTTAAAGCACAAAATCACGTTGAAGAAGGATTTTTGCACAAATTATTAGTCAAAACCGATACGCTGGTGCAGCACAAAAGTGGATTGATTTATATCGGAACGATTATCATATCTATCATTGCCTTTATCGGTGTGATGAAAATCAATGTTAATGGTTATGTGGTTGATGACCTGCCTAAAAACTCGGAGATTTTAACCGATTTAAAATTCTTTGAGAAAAATTTCGAAGGTATTTTACCCTTAGAAGTAAGTGTAGATACGAAGAAAAAGAACGGAGTATTCAATTTAACCAATCTGAAAAGAATGGAGAAACTGGAAAAAATGATTTCTTCCTATCCTGAGTTTTCGCGTTCTATTTCGGTAAATATGGGCTTAAAATATGCTACTCAAGCATTTTACAATAACGACTCTACTTTCTTTCGTTTGCCCGATAATCTGGAAAAGAATTTTATCCTGGCCTACATTGCTAATGGCGGTAAAGGAAATGCAAGTTTGTTAACCAATTTTATCAGCAAGGGTAATCAAAGTACAAGAATCAGTTTTCAAATGGCTGATGTTGGCTCAAAACGTTTGGACGCCATTATGGCCGAATTAAAACCGCGAATCGACAGTATTTTGCCCCCGTCTAAATTTGATGTAGAACTTACGGGATCGAGCATTATCTTTTCTAAAGGGACTGATTATATGTTAAAACACTTGGTTGAAAGTATTGCCCTTGCCATCGTATTGATCTCCCTTTTAAGGTTGGCACAATTTAAGAGTTTGGGTATTATGTTTATTTCGCTGTTGCCAAACATTGTTCCGCTGATTATTACCGCAGGGATTATGGGTTATTTTGGAATTTCCTTAAAACCTTCTACCATATTAATTTTTACCATCGCCTTTGGTTTAGCATCCGATCAGACCATTTATTTCTTAACCCGTTACCAGCAGGAATTAAATCTAACCAATTTCAGTGTACCTAAAGTGATTACCGATACCATTACCGAAACAGGCGTAAGCATGACACACATTGCTTTAATCTTATTCTTCGGCTTCGGAATTTTTACCGCCTCTACTTTCGGAGGAACGGTAGTACTTGGCCTGCTCCTATCCATAACCCTATTGGTAGCTTTAATTTTCAATTTAACTTTATTACCTGCACTGGTATTATGGTTAGATAAAAAGAAAGTAAGGAAACTGGTATCTGATGAAGAATCAGCGAAAAATATTGGTGAGTTTGACCATTAATCAGTTGGGGGTTTTCAGTTAGCAGCTTGGAGTTCTGGACGCCTAAACCTGAAACAAAATAAATATCATTCATCGCCTTGGGTTTAAACCCAAGGCAATTTTTACAAAATCACCAAGCCTACATTCCAACCTAACCAACCTGTATACCTCGAATTGTTAAAAGAGAAATCTTTATGTTTTTCCTGCAACAAACCAAATTCACCAATTTTGGCGTTTTGTTTGGTGTAATAAACATTAACCGATGGACCGCCCTGTATGGCCAGCCATTTATTTATCCTGATATTTATTGGCAGCTCAAATTTATTCAGCAGATTGAGGTAATCCCAGCTCCCCTGGTAAACATACTGGCTACTTATTTCAGGGTTTAAAGAAACGCTTTTAAACAATTTCATTTCCTTTCCAAAACCCAGTCCACCGGTATATATTTTTTCAGCTGATTTTTTGTTCGTGCCAAACATTAACATATTGTATAAACGTTTGCTGCCACCCTTATAAGCTACGTTAAAATTAGTGCTTTCATTAGTGCTGAAACTAAATTTATGATAACCTTTTAATGCAATATTGATCAGCCCGATTGAGTAGCCATCATTTTCATTTGAAACATTTAATATCCCAATTTGGGCGCCTTTTAGGTTTTTGGCATAATTAATTACGCCAATTTGCAGTCCACTAGCAGTTTGTCCGGTAAAATTGGTGAGCACAGCAAGATTTACGCCACTGCTTTCTTTGTTGATATTGGCAATCCCTCCCACCTGTATTCCACTTGTTCTACCAGCTACTATGTTACCACCAATTCCAATCTGAACACCCTTCGTCTCTTTATTAACCAGATTTAACGCACCTGTTTGCCAACCCTTTAAGGTTCCGCCTATGGTATTAAGACCTAAGGAAAGTTGAATGCCTTTCACATCCTGATTAACATGATTATAAATTCCACCCACTTGGAAACCTTCGAAACTCTTGCCTACGCGGTTATAAGCCAAGGCAATCTGAGCCGCCCGAACATCGCCTATCACATAATTAAACAAGCCGGCAATCTGCGCTCCACGAACATCCCCCCCGACTAGATTAAAGGCCCCAGCAAATTGAAAATACTGCACATTACTTTTGTTAATATTGAAAACAAAACCTATTTCTCCTCCGTCTACCCCTGCGCTATAAGCACCAATAACATTAAGCGAAAATTTGTTCACCACCTGACCACTTAATGAGCCATGGGAATTTAAACTAGGAATAAGCGAAAACTGAAACGGGGCTTTTGAGATAAAACCACCGATATTTATCGACTGGATTTTTTGTTGTGCCGTAACCAAAGCATTACCAAGCCAGGTATTCTCTACATCGCCCAAATTTCCGCTGATAAATCTTTCTCCTGCATTTTCTTTTCTATTGGTAATGTTCACCTCTGCCAGAAAATGCGTAATGGTAGACTTATAATTTTCTTTACTTACCGTTAGCGATATAGGTTGTGTAACGTTTTTTAACCGCATCGAAAAATAACCGTTCCCATCTGATATTTCCGAAACCAACAGGTTTCGTTCGTAAATACTGGCATCCTCGATTGGTTTATTGGTCTGTTTATCTACAACCTGGCCCGTAATGGTATAAAGTTCGGGATCACCAACCGATTCGTTAACCAGCAAAACCAGTTCGAGCGGTGCATACCTGATAATCACAAAATTGCCCGATTGGCGGTATTCGAACCTATGATTTAATATTTTATCCAGTGTTTCAGCAATATTCACTTTGTTTTCGTGGATACTGATCAAACTGTCAACTGGCAATATATTGCTATTGTAAGAAAATCTGAATCCGCCTTTCTCCTCTATCATCGCCAATACTGAACTTAGTTTTTGCCGCTCGATATTGAGTGAGATATTTCTGGATAAATTGGATTGAGCTTTTATTAGGGAACTGAAAAAAAGGAGAAAAATAACAGTTATTCTGAGCGTACGCATTGGTTTTTATTTAAGTTTAATTATCCCCTGCCCATGCTCAACTTTTATTTTAAAAGTTTCTGCAATCACATTCAAGGTTTCTTTAAGCGATTCGTTTTTAAAGGTTGTGCTAATTGGAAGCGCCTTTAATTCAGGGTTTACAATAACGATATTGGATTTAAATTTTTGATTAAGTACGGCAACTAATTCGCTAAGCGGTGTGCCGTCACAAACCAATTCATTCGTATAATAGTAATTATACAACTTACCCTGATTTTCACCTTTAGATAAATGCCGCTGATTTTGACTTACTTCTACCTTCTCTCCAGCAGTTAAACGTACACTATCATTTCGGTTGTTCACCTTAACGATCCCACTTTCTACAATTACCACAACAGCTGCCCCATTGCTTTTCACATTAAATGCGGTGCCTACAACAGTTACCTGAACATCATTAACACTAATGATAAATGGTTTCGACTTATCGGCGCTGACTTTAAAAAAAGCTTCACCCCTTAGTTTAACATCGCGGGTTTTATTAAAAAACCCGCCTATAAAGGATATAGAAGATTGTTTATTCAGTATAGCGGTAGATCCATCAGGCAATATCTGCGTTAAAGTATTTTCGCCACTATTAACATTTATTTTATTGCCGATTAAATTATTGTAGAAAAATAAGCCGACACTAAAAAATATAAATACCACAGCCACCCAACGTAAAATAAATGTATAGCTGATTGTTTTTTTTTCGGTTTCTAAACGAGCATTTAACCGATCTAAAGCCTGATGCTCATCAATTTCTGGATCAATCTGCAGTTTGCTTTTCTCCAATATCGTCTTGAAATCTTCTAACTGTTTCAAGTGATCAGGATTTGATTTTGCCCATGCTTCAACTTGCTCGCTTTCGGGCACAGTAGCCTCTCCAAGCAAGTATTTTGCAAGCAAATCATCGTTAATAGGTGTATAGTTTTTATCCATAAACTTATTTCAATAAAATAAAAATGAGGATCAGAAAATCTACTACCCTAAGGCGCAAAATCTTTAAGGCCCTCCCCATCTGGTTTTCTACCGTTTTAATAGAAATATTTAGTGCATCTGCAATTTCCTGATATTTCATCTGGTCGAACCTGCTCAACTGAAATACATTTTTGCATTTTTCGGGCAGCTCATTTATTGCCAGATGGATATTCTTTTCCAATTCTGTTGCCATGATCTCTGTATTTAAGTTTCCTGTATCGTTTTTCATAGCATCGGCATAGTGAACGTTAAAATTCGATCTCACTTTTTGATGTTTGAGGTAGTTTAAACTTTCGTTGTGCACCGAACGATAAAGAAATGGTTTTAAAAACCCATCCGTTTTAAGTTGCGCTCTTTTCGTCCAGATGCGCACAAACACATTCTGAACAATCTCTTCGGCATCATCTTTTTCTTTAATTATCGTAAAAGCATATGCATGCAGGCTTTTGAAATGCTTTAAAAACACTTCGTCGAAAGCCTGTTTATTACCGCTTTTAATTAATCCGATAAGATTGGTGTCGTTACTTTCCAAGCTGTTAATGATTTCTATATACTTTAACCACAGATGGACACAGATAAACACAGATACGGATTAGTCATTTACATAACTCATTAAAAGCGTCTTCGATTACACTCAGCTTGACCAACAATTTGTTTAAGTCAACATCTTTTTAGGCAAAACGCCATCTGTGTCCATCCTTTTTATCTGTGGTTAATATTTCACACGCTATGTTGTTAAAATTGCCCTCAATTTACGCCTAATTATAATTTCTTTTAAAAAGCTTGGCATAATTTTATCCAACCCAACCAAAAAACGGTTAGCAAAACCTGGTATAATTTCTTTCTTGCCTTTCAGCATTCCATCCATTGCTGTTTTGGCAACATAATCGGCCTCTAAAATCGTCGCTTTTGCAAAACCCTTTAATTCATTGTTCATTACCAACAGTTCGGGTTTTGTATTAATGCCACCAGGACTAAGCAAACTGATGTGCACATTAGTACCGCTCAATTCAAGTTGCAAACAACGGGTAAAATAACCGATAAAAGATTTGGTTGCCCCATAAACCTGTTTTTTTGGAACGATAAAATGTCCACCTAAACTGCCAACATTTAAAATATAGCTTGCCTCACTTTTATCAATGTGATTTAAAAATAACCGCGTAAGCAAAACCGTATTGGTAATGTTGAGGTCGATCTGTGTTCTGTAAAAATCGACATTTTTATCTTCAAACCAACTCCAGTTCCCTAAACCAGCATTATTGATCAAAACATTCACCTCAATTTTATTCGCCCTTAATTTTTCAAAAACTTCGTTTGCGGAGGTATTTTTGGTTAAATCTATTTCGATACAAAACACCCTACTGTTAAAGTTTACACGCAGGTAATTTGCTAAATGTTCCAGCCCACTATTGGGTAACGAAACCAACACCAAACCTAAACCACGTTTGGCCGATTCGATAGCGAAAGATTTCCCCAAGCCCTCGCTTGCACCTGTAATTAATACGCTTAGTTCTTTCATATATATTAGTTGTTTTTAGCCACAGATTTACACAGATGAACACGGATCTGGTTGCCAAGTCTCAAAAATCCTATCTGTGTGCATCATCTTTATCTGTGGTTAATGCATTTAATTATGTTTAAAGTGATCAATTGTTTTTCCTAAACCTATTGCAAAAGGCGTTATCTGATAATTTAATTCGGCAATGGCTTTATTGCTCGAATATTGCTGATTACATTTCAACCTATCGGCAAACTCAGGCAGAAAAAATGGGGTAAGGTTAAAAAATTTCGATTTTAAAGACTCCAGCAAACTGTAAGCTTTAATAATGCCTACCGGGATTTTATACAAACTTCTTTTCTTACCAGTGATCTGCCTTAGTGTGCCGAAAAAATTATTAAAAGAAATATCAACTCCACCCAAAATATACCGTTCGCCATTCCTGCCATTCTGCATGGCTGAAATATGCCCATCTACCACATCATCTACAAAAGCATAGTTGGCAATTGCTTTTCCATCGCCCGGAATAAAATGCCATGTACCTTTTATATAACCTGTAACCATTTTACTCACCGTATTACTATCCGTAATTGGTCCATCGCCATATACTCTTGACGGGTTTACAATTACCACTTCCAACCCCTTTTTTACAAATTCTTTCACTTCTAATTCAGCGAGGTATTTTGTGCGTTCATAGCTAATTGGGAAGCCGACTGCCCTTGGATCATTTTCTGAAACCGGCAGATTTAGTGTTGGTCCCCATACCCCGCAAGTTGAGGTATGCACAACTTTTTCTACACCCAATTTTAATGCACAGCTGAGCACATTTCTTGTTCCAATTACATTCACGTCGTAAAAATCCTGCTCATTTTTACACCACATTTTAGCCATGGCTGCCGTATGGTAAACCTGATAACAATCTTTCATTGCGTTTTCTAAACTTTCAGGATCCAAAACATCGCCTTTTACAAACTGGATATTTCGATGCTGAATAAGAAAGGGATGATTAACATTTCTGCAAAGCGCCACTACATCGTAGCCCATTTCTGCAAGGGTAAAACTTAACTTCCGGCCGATAAAGCCTGACGCGCCCGTAACCAAAACCCTCAGGTACTTATTTGCAACTGTTTCCATATTAAACCCTTTCCATTCTAATGGTATACAAGGAGTGATTTACAACTACCAGTTTACATATTCCGTTTTCGAAATGGTAGTCGTTATAATTCCCATCGGGAAGATTGATCCGGTACTGATGTGCCCCGTTTTTCTGAATGGGAATAAAACACTGAAAGTTATCAGAGTAAATTTCGGGGATATTAACAGGCTCTTTAGTATATAAGAGCATCATATTATAACTGATGGGCTGATTTATTGTACTGGTTTTATCGCCTGTTTTAAGTTGGTAAACATTATTTACCCAACTTGTTTTCTTCGCCTCTTTTGCATTGCCATTTACGACCCGATTTACATTTGAGCTGAGGAGTTTGCCATTTTTAAAATGCGCTACATCCTCTGTTTCCACATCAATTTTGAAAACGAAACGTGTTTGTACTTTCGAAGTTATTTTGAGATAAACATTATTGCCATCGTCTTTCTGCTGAAAATACATCTGGCCGATTATTTCGCCATTGCGCTTGATGTTAAATTTACTTTGCTGTGCAAAAGCCGATGAAAATGAACAGATAAGAAAGAGCACCGAAGCAACACTTTTCGGATTGATTGGACTCTTGGAGGAGAATGTTTTGTAGGTTTTTGGAGCAAAATATTTCTTGCAGAGCCAAATAATTAATGCAGGAATCATAGTTATCTCTATTTGTTATTTAGAGCTAATACAACTCACAGGAAATTTACCCCTACGTGGATTTTATTTTTTTCATGGCCTTGGGTTTAAACCCAAGGGCTATGAGGGTAAGGTTTATTCAGCTGCAGGCTTTTTATCCTCTTCATCTACCGGAACTTCGACCGTTGGATCGGTAATGATTTCGGCATTGCCATCATTATCCTTTTTGGCAAATAAAATAGGATACAACAGCCACAGCGCACCAATAATAACCAGCACGCCTGCCAGCATCTGTAAATAGATACTTCCTTTTACTTCGTTTGCATCCAAAATTTTATAGGCAATAAAAGAAAGTACGCCAGCTATGAGGATGAAAACGGCTTTCTGCAATTTTAAGAGCTTAATCATGGGTTCTTTCTTTTTAGTGTTACAATATGGATTAAAACAAAAATAAGCCCGATTAGTTCGAGCAAGCCGCAGAAATAAAAAGCATAAAGTACAAAATCCCGGTCTGAAGGGTTTATTACCGCAACAATTGGCAAGGCAATTACGGCAACAATCATCAATGTAAGCCCGATATTAAATAATTTCACATTAAAAGTATTTACATCAAAACTACCGAAATTCAGTCAATTCTGTTAACTTTGCAACCTTTAATTTTTTGAGGTACTTGATTGATGTATAGCGAATTTAAACAATTGGAACTTGCCAAAATAGGGCAAGAAATACTGGATTTTTGGAAAAAGGAAAATATCTTTGAAAAAAGTATTTCTTCCCGTCCTAAGTCTAATCCGTTTACTTTTTACGAAGGCCCACCGTCTGCCAATGGCATGCCGGGGATCCACCACGTAATGGCGCGTGCAATTAAGGATATTTTTTGCCGCTATAAAACAATTAAGGGTTATCAGGTTAAAAGAAAAGCTGGTTGGGATACGCATGGTTTACCTGTTGAGCTTGGAACGGAAAAGGAATTAGGGATTACTAAAGAGGATATTGGTAAAACTATTTCTATTGAAGACTATAACGAAGCCTGTAAAAAAACAGTAATGCGCTACACTGATGTGTGGAACGACCTGACCGAAAAAATGGGCTATTGGGTAGATATGGATGATCCATACATTACCTATAAGTCGAAATACATGGAATCGGTATGGTGGCTTTTGAAGCAGATTTACGATAAAGGATTAATCTATAAAGGTTATACTATCCAACCTTATTCTCCAAAAGCCGGGACAGGATTGAGTTCGCATGAGGTAAATCAGCCTGGCGCTTACCGGGATGTTACAGACACAACGATTGTTGCTCAATTTAAGGCGATAGCGAATACGTTACCTCCGTTTTTACAAGCATTTGGGGATATTTACCTCATGGCGTGGACTACTACTCCATGGACTTTACCATCAAACACGGCTTTAACGGTTGGACCAAAAATTGAATATGTTTTAATCAAAACGTTCAACCAATATACATTTTTGCCAACAAATGTAATTCTGGCAAAAAACCTGGTGGGCAAGCAGTTTAGTAAAATTTTCTTTGAAAGCAATGAAGTTGAAGATTTTACAAATTTTAAAGCTGGCGATAAAAAAATCCCCTATCAAATACTTGCCGAATGCAAAGGAAGTGAGTTGGTTGGAATTAGATATGAACAACTTTTAACTTATGCATTGCCATACCAAAATCCTGAAAATGCATTTAGAGTAATTTCTGGAGATTTCGTAACTACAGAAGATGGTACCGGTATTGTTCATACCGCCCCTACTTTTGGTGCGGATGATGCTAAAGTAGCTAAAGAAGCCATTCCAGAAGTACCACCAATGTTGGTATTAGACGAAAATGATACCCCCGTTCCATTGGTTGATTTACAGGGTAAATTCACTAAACATGTTGGTCCTTTTGCAGGCAAGTATGTAAAGAACGAATATTACAATGCTGGCGAAGCACCTGAAAAATCGGTTGATGTAGAAATTGCTATTTTATTAAAAGAAGAAAATAAAGCTTTTAAAGTAGAAAAATATGTTCACAGTTACCCACACAGTTGGAGAACCGATGAACCACTTTTATATTATCCTTTAGATTCGTGGTTTATTAAAGTTACGGATGTTAAAGACAGAATGTTCGACCTTAATGAAACCATTAACTGGAAACCAAAATCGACTGGCGAGGGTCGCTTTGGAAACTGGCTAAAAAATGCTAACGATTGGAATTTATCACGTTCGAGATATTGGGGAATTCCTCTGCCAATCTGGAGAACTGAAGATAAAAAAGAAGAAGTATTAATTGGTTCTGTTGAGGAACTTTACAATGCAATTGAAAAATCTATAACAGCTGGTTTCCAAAAAGAAAATCCTTTTAAGGGGTTCGAAATCGGAAACATGTCTGAAGAGAACTATGATTTGATCGATTTACATAAAAATGTGGTCGACAAAATTATTTTAGTATCTCCATCGGGCAAACCAATGAGCCGCGAAAGTGATTTAATTGATGTTTGGTTTGACTCTGGCGCTATGCCTTATGCGCAGTGGCACTACCCTTTTGAGAACAAAGAAACAATCGATGGAAATGAAGATTTCCCTGCAGATTTTATTGCCGAAGGTGTTGACCAAACCCGTGGCTGGTTTTATACCTTGCATGCGATCTCTACATTGGTTTTTGATAAAGTAGCGTACAAAAATGTAGTTTCGAATGGACTGGTACTAGACAAAAACGGACAAAAAATGTCTAAACGTTTGGGCAATGCCGCTGATCCATTCCAAACCATTAACGAATATGGTGCTGATGCAACGCGTTGGTACATGATTTCTAATGCAAATCCTTGGGATAACCTAAAATTTGACATTGATGGAATTGCTGAAGTGCGCCGTAAATTCTTCGGAACACTTTATAATACATATGCTTTCTTTGCCCTTTATGCCAATATCGATAAATTTGAGATCGACAAAAACAACCTGAGCAAAGTTGAAGACAGAACGGAATTAGACCGTTGGATTTTATCGTTGTTGCAAACCTTAATCAACGAAGTTGATGAAAGTTACAATACTTACGAACCAACGAAAGCTACCCGCGCTATTCAGGCTTTTGTTGATGAACATTTGAGTAACTGGTACATCAGGTTAAGTCGCCGCCGTTTCTGGAAAGGCGAAATGACCGATGATAAACGTGCTGCTTACGAGACATTATATACTTGTTTAGAAACCTTAGCACAGTTGATGAGTCCGGTTGCCCCTTTCTTTGCCGACTGGTTATACAGAAACTTAACTGTAACTGATGCCCATGCAGAGCAGTCGGTACATTTAACTTTGTGGAAAGAGGCTGATCAAAGTTTGATTGATACCGATTTGAATGAACGTATGGTTTACGCTCAGGATATTTCATCGATGGTTTTATCGCTGCGTAAAAAATCGGGCATCAATGTGCGTCAACCACTTGAGAAAATCTTAATCCCATCTTTAAGTGGCGATTTCGAGCAAAAAATATCAAAGGTAGCGGATTATATCCTTTCTGAAACGAATGTAAAACATATCGAGTTCATTACCGATACGCATGGTATCGTTAAGAAAAAGCTGAAACCAAACTTTAAATCATTGGGTAAAAAAGTTGGAAAAGATATGAGCCTGGTTAAAGCGGCTTTAGAAAACTCAAATCAAGATGACATCCAACGTTTAGAGAACGATGGATTCATAATCGTAGTTGGCAATAATGGTGAAGAATTTACCATCAATTTAAATGATGATGTAGAAGTTTTTGCGGAAGATATTCCGGGATGGCAGGTAACCAACCTGGGTAGTTTAACTGTTGCTTTGGATGTTACCA
Organism: Flavobacterium sp. W4I14; assembly: GCA_030817875.1. NCBI lineage: Bacteria > Pseudomonadati > Bacteroidota > Flavobacteriia > Flavobacteriales > Flavobacteriaceae > Flavobacterium > Flavobacterium sp. W4I14. The sequence goes on along the minus strand of JAUSZU010000001.1, from coordinate 5,797,611 downwards.
TCTCAGAAGAACTGAAACAAGAAGGTATTTCGCGCGAGTTGGTTAACCGTATCCAGAACTTGCGAAAAGAATTAAACTTTGAAGTAACAGATAGGATTAAAGTTTCGTTACAAAATGATAACTTGGTAGCCAGCGCAGTTGCCAAAAACAAGGATTACATTTGCGCAGAAATATTGGCCGATGAATTTGAATTAACAGATACTGTAAATAATGCAAACAAAATCGTTATCGACGATGTTGAGTTAAGCATTTCAGTAACTAAAATATAAATCCATATATTAGAAAATTAGAAAAAGAACATGGAAAACAGCAACAAAACACGCTACTCAGACAGTGAATTACAAGAATTTAAAGAATTAATTCAAGATAAATTACGCATGGCGAAAGAGGAACTTAACTCTTTAACCACTTCTTTGAGTAATCCAAACGCAAACGGAACAGAAGATACTTCAGGTGCATACAAAACATTAGAAGACGGTTCTGCAACAATGGAAAAAGAGCAGATCAATCAGTTGGCTGCACGTCAGAAAAAATTTATCGACAACCTTGAGAATGCATTGGTGCGTATCGAGAACAAAACTTATGGTATTTGCCGCGAAACCGGAAAATTAATCCAAAAAGAACGTTTACGTGCTGTTCCTCATGCAACTTTAAGCATGGAAGCTAAATTAAAGCAGAGTTAATGAAAGGCTATACAAAACCTTTAATTGTTATCTTTTTAATTTTACTGGCCGATCAGCTGGTGAAAACCTGGGTGAAAACGCACATGTACCTTGGTCAGGAGTTCCATATTATTGGCAAATGGTGTATTATCCATTTTACCGAAAATAATGGGATGGCCTTTGGGATGGAGTTTGGTGGTGAATTTGGCAAATTAGCCTTATCACTTTTCCGTATTGCCGCAGTTGCAGGAATTGGTTATGGCTTACATTATCTAATTAAGCATAAATATCACCGCGGTTTAATTCTAAATGTTGCACTGATTTTTTCTGGCGCACTAGGGAACATTATCGATTCTGTATTTTACGGAAAGATTTATGGTTACGAAAGCTGGTTTCACGGTCGTGTAGTAGACATGTTCTACTTCCCGATTGCAGAAGGACACTTCCCTACCTGGGTACCAATTTGGGGAGGCGAAGAGTTTGTTTTCTTCAGGCCTGTTTTTAACCTTGCAGACGCTGCCATTTCAGTTGGCGTGATACTAATCCTCATCTTCCAAAAAAACTACTTTAAAGACGATGTAAAAGACGATGTGAACATCAACAGTGAGATTGTAGAAGATTAAATAAATCCGTTGTCATTCTGCCTGTCGAAGAACGGCATCATATTTTATAAAACAACAGCCCATTTCTTAATTGAGGTGGGCTGTTGTTTTGTAGATTCGTCATTCCATAAGCCCTATTGGTTGGTGTCACACCGACCAATAACATAAATACCTCACATCCTTTTGAAAAGCAAGTACAGCAGCAGATATTTAAATTCGTTCCCGCTATCCTTTCTGCCAATGCAGTTTGTGCTTTGCTTCAGTTTCTTCATAAAAAATTAGGACAGAATTAGAACGCATTGGCATTCATACTATCGGGTTTAGTAAATTGGGCACAGCAAGAAACAAAGGTTAAAAACCCATTGCAAATATAAATGATCAACTTCCTCGATATATCTTATCTCCAATCTGGCAATGAAAAACAAGTAAAAGCTTATCATGCTTTAACAGATAATCGGGTTTTAGAAAAGCTTACCCCTTACCATCCAATACTTGTGGGCACCATTCCAATCAATATCGATATTGAAAACAGCGATCTGGACATTATCTGCAAAGTTTCGGATAAAAAAGAATTTATCGACAAATTAAATACACTGTTTGGATCTGAAAAAGACTTCACCATCCATGAAAGCCTCAAATTCGATGCGATTAAAGCGAATTTTATCATCGATGGTTTCGAAATAGAAATATTCGGACAAAATATTCCCACCACACAACAAAATGCTTATCGGCATATGCTCATTGAACACAAATTACTCTTAGCCAAGGGCGAAAAATTTAGGCAGGACATCATTGATCTCAAAAACCAAGGTTATAAAACGGAGCCAGCATTTGCTAAACTATTGGGATTTAAGGGAAATCCATACGAAGAATTATTGAAATTGGAGCCTTAACGGGACGCTAAGACCAGGTCAGGCAGCGAGGTATCGTCATCTCGACCGAAGTGAAGAGATCTATAAATACCGTAATCAAGATTTCTCCATTCCGTTGCACTCCAGTCGAAATGACGAACCCTCTTACAATTCTTCTGCCATTTATATTTAATATATTTGAAATACAAAAACCAAATATATCATGAAACTTTACCATGCCTTTTTACTACTAGTCATTATTAGCAATTCTGCATTTGCTCAAAGCCTTTTTAACGGAAAAAATCTAAAAGGCTGGCATGTAGATGTACCTGCCATGGACAAAAAGCCTGATACTATTAATCCATTTATTGTACGCAATGGTATGTTGGTAAGTTTAGGTACGCCAGGTGGACACTTGATAACCGATAAAATTTATAAAAATTATCAGTTAACAGTACAATACCGCTTTGCTGGTAAACCAGGTAACTGTGGCGTTTTAGTTCATGCATCAACGCCAAGGGCATTGTACGGTATGTTTCCAAAATCACTGGAAGTGCAGATGCAACATAAAGATGCAGGCGATTTCTGGTGTATCGAAGAAGACATTACAGTGCCTGATATGGTTACCAGACGTGGGCCTCAAGAAAACTGGGGTGTAAATGGAAATAAACTCCGCCGGATTAAAAATTTAACAGATGACAGTGAAAAACCTCTTGGCGAATGGAATACCATGGTTATTCAATGTTTGAACAGCGAAGTTAAAGTTTGGGTAAATGGCACACTGGTAAACTATGGTACAAATTGCACTGCAAGTAGCGGGCAAATTGCTTTACAAGCAGAAGGTAGCGAAGTAGAATTTAAACAATTGGATTTAAAACCAATTATAGCGTTGTCTAAATAGCTTTATCTCTATTAATTTTTACTACTTAGGCCAACGTAACCGTCATTTTGAGCGGAGTGCATCGAAGTCGAGAACCACGAAGCTAAATCTGTTTAGATAGATCTCCATTCCACTACGTTCCAGTCGAGATGACGATACTTGTATATAAATCTTAATCGTTAGCTGTGATTTATTAACATAATTGTTAAAATAGCTGCAAAGCTAAAGAACAATAGGTCCGGATTACAAATCCAGACCAACATCTTATCAATCCTTAAAGCACAAACAGATCAGATAGCCTACAAAATAAGCGAGCAGATCGTAAACGCTAAAGTAAGTACCCAATATAGTGCTCATTATTTTGTTGTTTTCCCAACCAAACCAGGTAACATAATTTGCCTTTTGGAGAAACTCAATTACGAAAGAAAAAATTAAGACGCCTAATGCTAATTGCTTATTATTGGTTTTAAGGAAAATCCTAAAGAATGCGTAAATCAAGATAACAACCAATACGTCTCCGCCAAAAGGTCTAATAAAAGCATCGTGAAGGTATTTGCCAATTAAGATTTCAACGATGAGAATCGCGAGAAAAATTAAGAGAAATTTTGAGTTGAACGTTAATTTCATTTTTCAGGTATAAAAAAAAGTCAAGTTTTTATAGCACATTGGCCATTAAAACTTGACATCTTTATTTTGACTTTCTATAAAGTTTAAGTCCCCTTTAGGGGATTTAGGGGTTAGATACCCAATAATAATCTAGCCGGATCTTCTAACAATTGTTTCACACGAACCAAGAAACCAACCGACTCACGTCCATCGATAATTCTGTGATCGTAAGATAAAGCAACGTACATCATCGGACGGATGACCACTTCACCTTTTTCCGCTACCGGACGCTCAACAATGTTGTGCATACCTAAAATAGCCGATTGTGGAGCATTGATAATCGGAGTCGACATCATTGAACCAAATACACCTCCGTTAGTGATGGTGAACGTTCCACCAGTCATTTCTTCGATGGTTAATTTGCTATCACGTGCTTTTAAAGCCAATTCTAAAACCGATTTTTCAATCTGGGCTAAAGTCATGCTCTCTGCATTACGGATTACCGGAACCACTAAACCTTTTGGTGCAGAAACTGCAATCGAAATATCAGCAAAATCATTGTAAACCAATTCTTCGCCTTCAATACGACCATTAACCGCAGGGAAATCTTTTAATGCTTCGGTAACTGCTTTAGTGAAAAAGCTCATGAAGCCTAAACCAACACCAAATTTTTCTTTAAACTGATCTTTATATTTTCCGCGTAAATCCATAATCGGCTTCATGTTAACTTCGTTAAAAGTAGTCAACATTGCGGTTTCATTTTTAACAGCAACCAAACGTTTGGCAACCGTTCTACGTAGTGGAGACATTTTCTCACGACGTTCGCCACGGCTACCTGCAGGAGCAGCAGCTACAACTGGAGCACTTGCTTTTGGTGCTTCTGGTTTTTTACCCGCCTCAGCCTTAACAGCATCGTCTTTAGTAATGCGACCATCAACACCAGTACCTTTTACAGCAGCTGCATCAATTCCTTTTTCTGCAAGAATTTTACCAGCAGCAGGAGAAGGAGTTCCTGTAGCATAGCTTTCGCCTGATTTTTCGGCTACCGGAGCCGCAGTTTTATCTTCAGCAACAACAGCTTTTTCTTCAGCTTTTGGTGCATCAGCTTTCGCCGGAGCTGCGCCACCATCTTCAATTTTACAAACTACCGCACCAATGGCTAATGTATCGCCTTCGGCTGCTATGGTTTTTAAAGTTCCAGCTTGTTCTGCGGTTAATTCGAATGTTGCTTTATCCGATTCTAATTCGGCAATAACTTCATCCATTTCAACAACATCGCCATCGTTTTTTATCCAACGTGATAAAACAACTTCGGTTATCGACTCACCAACAGGTGGAACTTTTATCTCTAAACTCATTTTTGTAATGTTATGTTTTTTATCTTCTAATAATCAATATCAAACGCTATGCTCCAAACGCTTAGCGCAATGCACCTAATCGATCTGAACTAATTTTTTTGTTGCTTTTTTGGCGATATCCTTTACATCATCCGTTACCGAAATCTCTAAAGCTTTTGCTAAAATATAAGCCTGTTGATTAGCATGTTGTTTTGCAAAACCTGTTGCAGTACTGCTGCTTTCTCTTCTCGAAATTACATCAATGCCTTTTAAAGCTGTTTTGTATAACCTGCGGAACAGATATGGCCATGCCCCCATGTTCTCTGGTTCTTCTTGTACCCAGAAAACTTCTTTAGCATTTTTGTATTTCTTCTGGATGGCTTCCATCTGATCAACCGGAGTTGGATACAGTTGCTCTACACGAACCAGGGCTACATGTTTCAATTTATCAGCCTGTTGTTTCTCCAATAATTCGTAGTAAATTTTACCGCTACAGAAAACAATACGTGTTACATCTGCAACTTTAACATTTACATCGTCAATTACTTCTTTAAAACCACCTTCGGTAAATTCTTCTAATTTAGAAACACAAGCAGGGTGGCGCAATAAACTTTTAGGTGTAAATACCACTAAAGGTTTACGGAAATCGCGTTTAAACTGACGGCGTAAAACGTGGAAGAAGTTAGCTGGAGTAGTACAGTTAGTTACCTGCATGTTATAATCGGCACAAAGCTCCATAAAACGCTCTATACGTGCTGATGAGTGCTCAGGTCCCTGACCTTCGTAACCGTGAGGCAATAACATTACTAAACCATTTTCACGTTGCCATTTGGTTTCGGCACTTGCAATATACTGATCGACAACAATTTGTGCACCGTTAAAGAAATCGCCAAATTGTGCTTCCCAAATGGTTAAAGCATTCGGGTTTGCCATGGCATAACCATATTCGAAACCTAAAACACCATATTCTGATAAGTGTGAGTTGTAAATATCAAATGGTGCCTGTTGATCTGAAATGTTGGCCAATGGTACATATTCTTCCTCACTATCTTCAAGCGTTAATACTGCATGACGGTGAGAGAATGTTCCTCTTTCTACATCCTGACCGCTTAAACGAACACGTTTACCTTCTGATAACAGAGTACCATAAGCCAACTGCTCGCCCATTGCCCAGTCGAAAACATTGGTTTCGTTAACCATTTTGCCACGTTCAGCAAAAAGTTTTTCAATTTTCTTGAAAAACTTTTTATTAGACGGCAAAGCAGTAATACGCTTACCAATTTCCAATAAAGTAGATTTTTTAACCGCAGTAACAGGAGAAGATTCGAAATCTTTAGGTGTAGCCATACGCAAATCTGCCCATGCACCGCCAAATTTAACCTCGGCGTTACCTGCAACAAATTCTTTAGCTTCATTTAAGCGTTCCTGCAAAATGCCACGGAAATCTTTTTCCATTTCTTTTGCCAAACCAGCTTCCAACTTACCTTCTTTGGTTAACTGATCGATATAAATTTCCCTTGGATTAGGGTGTTTTTCAATTGTTTTATATAATAATGGCTGGGTGAATTTAGGCTCATCAGACTCATTGTGACCAAAACGACGGTAGCAAAGGATATCAATAAAAACGTCGTTTTTATATTTCTGACGGTATTCCATTGCTAGGTTAATTGCATAAACCAAAGCCTCAGGGTCATCACCATTTACGTGAAAAACCGGAGATAAAGTTACTTTAGCAATATCGGTACAATAAGTACTGGTACGGGCATCTTTATAATTGGTGGTAAAACCAATCTGGTTATTAATCACTAAGTGAATTGTTCCACCGGTTTTATAACCTTCAAGGCCTGCCATCTGAATTACTTCGTAAACAATACCTTGTCCGGCAACAGATGCATCACCATGAATCAAAATTGGTGCTAAACGACTGTTATCGCCACCATATTTGAAATCGATTTTCGAGCGGCTCATGCCTTCTACCACACCGTCAACGGTTTCTAAGTGCGATGGGTTAGGACATAAACTTAAGTGAACACTTTTGCCTGAAACAGTAGTAACATCCGTAGAATAGCCTAAGTGGTATTTTACGTCGCCACCAAAAGGGGTATCTGGATTGTAGCTTTTACCTTCAAACTCAGCAAAAATATCTTTGTATGTTTTTTGCATGATATTGGCCAACACGTTCAAACGACCGCGATGTGCCATACCAATTACAAATTCTTCAATTCCTAATTCAGCACCTTTTTCTATTACTGAATCCAAAGCAGGAATTAAAGCTTCTGCACCTTCTAACGAGAAACGTTTTTGACCTAAGAATTTTGTCCCCAAGAAATTTTCGAAACTTACCGCTTCATTTAATTTCCGGAGAATGCGTTTTTTCTCGTCGATAGAGAAATTAGGGGTATTACGTGCACTTTCCATTTTTTGTTGAATCCAGTTCAACACTTCAGGCGTACGTAAAAATTTATATTCTGCACCAATTGAGTGTGCGTATGTTTGTTTTAAAAAGGCTACAATGTCTTTCAATTTTGCAGCACCGATACCAATCTCAACACCAGAGTTGAAAACGGTTTCTAAATCGGCATCCGATAATCCAAAATTTGCAAGATCTAATGTTGGTAAATGTTTACGTCTTTCGCGGACCGGATTGGTGTGCGTAAATAAGTGACCGCGGCTACGATAGCCATCAATCAGATTTAATACATTAACCTCTTTTAAAAATTGTTCAGGAGTTTCTGCTGTTACTGCAGGAGCTTCCGATCCTCTTCCAAAATCGAAACCTTCAAAAAATTTCTGCCAACCAAATTCAACAGACTCAGGATCTTGTTGATATGATTGATATAAAGACTCTATATATTCGGCGTTTGCGCCATTAAGATAAGATAATTTATCCATTATTAACTGTTTACTATAAGCATTACAAAATTAGAATTTTACCTTATATAAATGGCAAAAATCTCGATTAAAATGAGAATTATTGAATGACAAAATTATTGAATGAGAGAATGATAAAAATACGATGCACATTATCGAGAAAATTTCAAATTCAATCATTCAAGACTCCATCATTCGATCACTACAATTACGATGCCCAAGTTAAGGAGTAATTGCCTTTTGGGTCAAGGTTTTTGATATTTTTATCTAGGTCGAAAACACTTTTTGATTTCTGATCGTTACCTACACCAGCTACATTGGCCCAGTTACCCCAGTTACTTGCAGGATTATAATCGATCAGTTTTTCTTCAAAATATGCTGCGCCAAAAATCCAGCTTACTTCTAAATTATTAATCAGATATAAGGCCGCGGTTTGTCTGGCGATATTCGAGATGAAACCGGTCTGATTTAACTCCGTCATCACCGCATCTACCACAGCAAAACCTGTTTGCGCATTCTTCCATTTACTAAAATTGTCTTGCTCATTCACAATATCAATCAGCCCCTGACTGCCAAATCCATCCGGACTAAAAAAAGTATTGCCATATTTTTTGAACATGAAACGGAAATAATCTCTCCAAAGCAAGCCTAATAAAATGTGATTGAACATGGCTTTGGTATTGGGTACACCTTCCATTTTTTTAATTTCCCAGTATACTTTCCGTGGTGATAAACTACCCATGGCCAGCCATGCCGATAGTTTTGAAGCCAGAATTAAATTCTTGGTTGTTGCAGCCTGTTGCATGGCTACAATCACTTTTTGGAGATGGGCCAAACCTTCAGCCTCGCCACCAACAAATTCAAAATCAGAACGTTGGTCTTTTTGCTGTGGCAAAAGATTAAAGTCTTCTAATGACGATAATGTTCCCCAATCAATCACTTCGGCTACATTAATCCGATCGGGTGCCGAAAAACAGGGCTTGATAATCGAATCGCGTTCTATCTTCTTTTTAAACTGGTTAAAAGCATCGGGAATATCCTTAATGGGAAAAGGTAGGTCTTCCTTATTATATAAGGTATGGCCAATAAAATGTTTAAGGTTGATGCGTAATTTCCAAAGTGCATTTTCTACCAAAGTTGAAACATGTGTTTCTTCGCGTGCTACTTCACGATGGTGGTAAACTTCGGTAATCTCATATTCCTGAGCAAGCTGAGGAATAATGTCTTCGGGATTGCCTTCGGCGATAAGCAAGTTACCGCCAATTTGCTTTAAAGAATTGCGTAATCCTAAAACACTTTCTAAAATAAAACTGTGCTCTAATATTACCTGTTTTTAGCGTGCCGTATTTTGTTTCGCCAAAAGAACGGCGATCGAGAATGTAAACAGGTAAAATCGAATCAGATTTAGCAATCGCCTCGACCAGCATTTCGTTATCATGCAAGCGAAGATCATTTCTAAACCAGACTAAAATTTTTTTGGACATCTTTTATCGAAAAGGGTGTAAGAACGCGTTTACAAATTTATCTTATTTTTCTTCTTCATCAAACCCCTAAATAATTCTTTACAAATAGGTAACAAAAGAATTAGAACTGAATTAATATCGTTTTAAATAAAGCCATAAAAACCCTTTTGTATCTTTAGTGTTTTAAAAACATGGCTAAGAAGATTCTGATTACCGGGGCTACAGGACTTGTGGGTACTGAGCTGAAAAAACATTTGCTTAGTAAGGGTTACGAGGTGAATACACTTTCTCGAAAGAAAGGCAATAATCCGAATAATTTTGTGTGGGATGTTTACAAAGGAACTATCGATGCTGACTGTTTGAATGGTGTTGATGCCATCATCCATTTAGCGGGAGAACCTGTGGCCGATAAAAAATGGACCGATGAACGCAAAAAACAGATCATCGATAGCCGCGTAAAATCAACAGAATTACTCTTTAAAACCATAAAATCGAAACCCGACAACCAGCTAAAATCGTTTATTTCTGCTTCGGCAGTTGGTTTTTATGGCGATTGTGGTGATGAAATTTTAACAGAAGAAAGTCCAAACGGTTACGGATTTTTAGCCGAATGCTGTAAACTTTGGGAAGATGCCGTAGATCAAGGCAAAAAATTAAGCCTAAGGATTGTAAAACTTCGTACCGGAATCGTTTTAAGTAATCATGGCGGTGCCTTACCACAACTCGATAAACCGATTAAGTTATTTGCCGGAGCAGCTCTAGTTACAGGCAAACAATGGACTCCCTGGCTGCATATTGATGATATGGTAGAAATGTACATCGAAGCCATCGAAAATCTTAAAATGGAGAATTGCTATAATGCCTGTGCTCCTTTTCCAGTAACCAATAAGGCGTTAACCAAAGCCATTGCTAAACGTTTACATCGCCCTGTTTGGCCGATCAATGTTCCGAAAAAGGTGCTGGAATTGTTATTAGGAGAACGGGTAGAAGCTGTTTTAATGAGCAACAATACCTCGGCACAAAAAATTCTAGATGCAGGATTCAAATTTAAATTCACACATTTGGAGGATGCTTTGAAGGATCTGTACAAATAGGTTTAATCGGTTAATTCTGGAAGTAGCCGTCATCCTGAATTTATTTCAGGATCTTACCGGAATATCTGCGCTAGAAGATGCTGAAACAAGTTCAGCATGACGCAAAAATCAATCAATTTATAATTTTCAATGACTTCAATATCCATTCACTGGTTTCGCCGCGATTTACGTTTAGCAGATAATGCAGCCTTGTATCATGCACTTAAAAGTGGTTATCCGATCTTACCATTGTTTATCTTTGATCAGAACATATTGGATAAACTACCAAAAGATGATGCCCGGGTAACCTTCATTTATCAAACCATTGAAGATTTAAAGAAAGAACTTCAGCAATATGGATCAGATTTACTGGTAAAATATGGCAAGCCCGAAAAAATATGGTCAGAGATTTTAAAGGAATATGACGTTAAGGGCGTATATACCAATCATGATTATGAACCTTATGCCCGCGAACGTGATGATAACATGGCCGAATTTTTAACCAGCGAAAAAATAGCGTTCAAAACATATAAGGATCAGGTTATTTTTGAAAAAAACGAAATCCTAAAAGCGGATAAAACACCTTATACTGTTTTCACCCCTTTTTATAAACAATGGCATGCCAAACTAAATGATTTTTATGTGAAGGCTTATCCGTCTAAAAAATATCTCAAAAATCTAATAGAAATTAAACATCTGCCCAGTCCAACGTTAAAAGAGATGGGCTTTGAAGAGAGCAAGTTGAATTTCCCGAAAATCAGCTATAAAAACAAACTTGATGATTACGCAAAAGAACGTGATTTTCCTGCATTTGATGGCACCACACATATCGGACTGCATTTGCGTTTTGGAACGTTAAGCATCCGGAAAGCTGTAAAGGATGCATTGGAAGCAAAATCGGATGTCTGGCTTTCTGAATTGGCATGGCGGGAATTTTACATGACCATCCTTTGGCATTTCCCCTACTCAGCTTTCGATTCGTTTAAAAAACAATACGATAAAATTAAATGGCGAAACAACGAAGCTGAATTTAAAGCATGGTGCGAAGGCAATACTGGTTACCCCATTGTAGACGCTGGCATGAGACAGCTCAATGAAACTGGCTGGATGCACAACCGTATACGCATGATTGTGGGCAGTTTTTTAACCAAACATTTACTCATAGACTGGCGTTGGGGGGAAGCGTATTTTGCAGAAAAGTTGTTAGATTATGAAATGGCAAGCAATGTAGGCGGATGGCAGTGGGCCGCCGGATCAGGAAATGATGCCGCACCATACTTTAGGGTTTTTAACCCTGAACTTCAAACTAAAAAATTCGACCCTAAGTTCGAATATATTAAAAAATGGATACCAGAATTTGGGACAAAAAAATATGCCCAACCAATAGTTGAGCATACTTTTGCAAGGGAAAGGGTTTTAAAAGTTTTTAAAGAAGCTTTATCTAATTCGTAACCTTTACAATTTCTATATCAAAATCTAAAGGCCGAAACCCATTAGCCAAATCTGATGGAATAATTAAACGAAGCTTTCCACCAGCTGTAACTTTTCCTGGCAATATTAACTGCCAGCCTTTAAATAAATCACTCAAAACTGCGCTGTAACTTCCATCTGTAATGCTCTGTATTTGTACGCCGTCTAACGATCTTAATGTATAATTTACTGTGATTGTAGAATTTAGGTTAATAGCATCTGTTCCTGTTCCAGGAGTGGTAATGCTATAGCGTGCTCTAGAAGGATCTTTAATCAGTGTTAAATTGTTATTAGCAATGAATTTATTGATTTCCAATTCGTCAATTTCGTGTCTTTTCGATTCGGCATAGGTACCTAAATCAACAATAATATTTTCATTAGAAGCAATATTAAGGGTACTTAAACCATTTTTGCCAAAAACCATATTAGATGGCATAATCAAGGTCCCTTTACCGCCTCTTTTTAATTTTGTTAAAACTTCTCTAATTGGGGTGAGAAGATACTGCCGTTGCTCAAATTCAAACCGATCCGTATAACCTAAAAAATTAACGGGGATCATTAAATCAGTTGATTGAAAAAAAACTTGGCCCGATAAAGTTTTAAACGTATAAGAATAATAAACTGAATCTTGGTTTTCAACAACATCACCAGCACCAGGTGTAGTAACATTATAATAATAGCCTTTTGCATCCTTATCAAAGCTAAGGTTATTCTTTTTAAGGTAAGCTTGGATAGCAGCATCATCTACGCTTTCAATAGACTCATATTCTTTTTTACATGAGCTGAAAATTGTAGTAGCCAGTAAAAGTACGAATAGGCTAAGTTTAGTAAATTTGTCCATTTATTATTGTACGTCTGTAAGTGTTATAGTAAAATCGAGTATTGAATTCGCCGGGACCGAAGTTGACGAGCGCGTTCCATAAGCATAAACTGATGGTATAATTAACCTAATTTTACCACCTTTTTGTATTTTTTGAATCCCAAATTGCCATCCTAGAATAACGTCACCAAGTAGAAACGAAGTTGGGGTTCCTTTAGTACTATCGAAAATAGTCCCGTTTAATAATCTCCCTTCATAATCAGAAGTGATTTTTGTAGATTTTGAATACACTACACTTCCTGTTCCAGGTTCTAATACCTGATAAAATATTCCACTAGCATCTTTAGTGGCCGAGATATTATTAGTCTTAACAAAAGCGCTTATTGCAGCAGTATCGGCCTTAAATTGTGGAGTAGGGTCGTAATCATCAACCGGCACATTTTTCTTACAGGCTGCTAAGCACCCTGCAAGGCAGATCATGAGTATAAAATATTTAAACTTAACCATCATCCGCAAAAATAAGCTTTTAATACGGATGCTACAATTTTTAACCTATTTTAACAATTTTAAAGCGCTCAAAGTTAAAGCAAAAAGACTAAAGATGCATTTTTGATCTGATTTAGTCTTTAATCCTTTGTCTTTATGCTTATTGTGTATTAGACAGCTGTATGGTAAAATCTAATACGGAATTGCCCGGAATAGGGCCTACCGAACCGCTTCCGTAACCCAAACCCGGTGGAACGATCAACCTAATTTCGCCGCCTTTTTGAATTTTAGGAATGCCTATTCTCCAGCCCTGTATTAATTCTGCCAGATTAAAGGTCTGCTCTTTGCCACCACCATTATCAAATACACTTCCGTCTAACAACCTGCCTTCATATTTAATGGTTATTTTGGTGTTGTTTGGATAAGTAAACGAACCCGCACCAGGTTTAATGATCTGATAATATAGGCCAGAATCGTCTCTAACTGCATTAATATTATTTTTTTTAATGAAATCGGTCATCTGTTTTTCAGGGTCTTCATCTTTTTTGCAAGATGAAGCCACAGCTATACATAAAAAGAGTATGGTAAGAAATCTAAATTTAAACATGTGCAAAAATAGGATTTTAATAATACAACCCTAAAAACTAAGCTAATTTTTCAAATGTGATGAAGCAATCTTAATGCGGTCGCTATACCCATAGTTGTAAGATTGCTTCGTCGTTCCTCCTCGCAATGACGAACTTTCTTTTGGAATCTATCAATGTTAGGAACGAAGCATTTATTAAAATTCAGATTAAGGTGTTTCGACAGGCTCAACATGGCAAAATAAGATGAAAAACAACATATGATAAATACACTATGTATTATAAACCAAAAAAGGTTTAGCGCCTGAGTTAATGCACCCAAACCCTAAACCTTAAGCTCTACATCCTAAACCTATCTTAAAATATATACTTATTTGCCTCAATAAGCTGTTGGGCAACTCTTTGGCGGGCATCTTTAACGTTAAATGGTTCCACTTTGGTAAAACGGCGTAAACCAACCAGCATCATGCGTTGCTCATCACCTTCGGCAAATGCCCAAAGTGCTTCTTTACCTGCTTTGGCTATGCCATCAACTGCTTCTACTAAATAAATTCTTAATAGATCTAATTGGCCTGCAACTGCTTCCTCTCCACGGGTACTTGCTAATTTTTCTGTTCTCAATAATGCCGATTCGAGCACATAAACATAACTGGCCATATCTGCAATGTTCATTAAAATTTCCTGTTCCTTGCTTAAAGTCATCATTAATTTTTGAACCGCAGCACCAGCCACCATTAAAGTGGCTTTTTTCAAATTCGAGAGTACCTTTTTCTCTGCAGCAAATAAAGTGGTGTCTTCTTCACCAAAATCAGGGATGCTCATCAATTCCGCTGCAACAGCTGTAGCTGGCGTCATTAAATCCAGTTCACCCTTCATGGCACGTTTCAGCATCATGTCAACGGTTAACAAACGGGTTAATTTCGTTTGTACCTTCGAAAATCCGGTTGATACGTGCATCACGGTATGCCCTATCCATTGGTGCATCGGCACTAAAGCCCATGCCACCGTAAATCTGCACACCTTCATCCACAGTATAATCTAAAGCTTCAGAACCCCATACTTTTAAAATGGCACACTCTACCGCAAATTGCTCAACTGATTTTAATCTCGCTTTACCAGACTCCATTCCACTTGCAACCAGTTGATCGTAAGTATCATCGATATTTTGTCCAGCACGGTAGTTCGCTGCATCAACGGCGTAAAGCTTAGAAGCAATCTCTGCAATTTTAAAACGGATAGCGCCGTATTTAGAAATCGGGCGGCCAAACTGGATCCGTTCATTCGAATAATTAATCGCTGTATTTAAAGTTGCTTTTGAAGCACCGATAGCTGCTGCTGATAATTTGATACGACCGATATTTAAAATGTTAACCGCTATTTTGAATCCATTTTCTCTATCGCTCAACATGTTCTCAACCGGCACCAGGCAGTCGTTAAAGAAAACCTGACGGGTTGAAGAACCTTTAATACCCATTTTATGCTCTTCAGGATTCATGGTGATGCCACCGAAATCTTTCTCCACAATAAATGCAGTTAAGTTTTTATCATCGTCAATTTTAGCGAAAACAATAAAAATATCGGCAAAACCACCATTGGTAATCCACATTTTTTGTCCGGTGATGATATAGTGTTTACCATCCTCGCTCAGCGTGGCTTTGGTTTTTCCAGAGTTCGCATCTGAACCCGAGTTCGGTTCGGTTAAGCAATAAGCAGCCTTCCATTCACCCGATCCGAGTTTAGGAATATACTTTGCTTTTTGCGCTTCATTTCCATAATATAAAATTGGTAAGGTACCAATTCCGGTGTGAGCAGAAAGTGCAACGGCAAAAGAGTGGCCTGCACCCACCACGTCTGCAACCAGCATGGAAGTATTGAAGTTTTTACCAAAACCGCCATACTCTTCCGGTACCGATACACCAAGAATACCCAGTTCGCCAGCTTTGGTTAAAAGTGTTGGCATCAGCTCAGGATCTTCCTGTTTGTCAATTTTATCTAAATTGGGATAAACCTCAGCCGCCAGAAAATCGCGACAGGTTTGTGCAATCATCTGCTGCTCTTCATCAAATTCTTCAGGAATAAATATTTCCTGATAAGTGGTATCCTTAATTAAGAATTCACCGCCTTTAATTGTCTTTTTTTCAGTTGTTTCCATTGTTATAAGATTTGAGAAATGAGATTTGAGATTTGAGACCTGCTCAAATTCAAACTCAAATCAGTAATGTTATTTTTTATGATGTGTCATGCTGAACTTGTTTCAGCATCTAGCTTACTATAAAGCCCCTGAAATAAATTCAGGGTGACGATCGTTCTTAGCATTTGCCTAACTCGGTCGTCATTGCGAGGCACGAAGCAATCCTACCAACATCGCTCTTATTAACCTTAAGCCTTAAGATTGCTTCGTACCTCGCAATGACGATTTGAGAATTACAAAAGTTCAAATATTCCTGCTGCACCTTGCCCGGTTCCTACGCACATGGTTACCATTCCGTACTTTTTGTTCTGTCTTTTTAGCTCATTCATGATCTGTACGGTAAGTTTTGCTCCTGTACAACCCAGCGGATGCCCTAATGCAATTGCACCACCATTTACATTAATTACATCGGGATTTAAATCCAATGTTCTGATTACGGCTAACGATTGTGAGGCAAAAGCTTCGTTCAGTTCGATTAAATCGATATCTTCTTTTTTCAAACCTGCTTGCTTCAAAGCTTTTGGAATCGCCTCAATCGGGCCAATCCCCATAATGCGTGGCGGAACTCCTGCGATACCATAACTTACCAACCTGGCAATCGGTTCTGCGTTTAATTCTTTCATTTTCTTTTCAGAAACCACCAAAACAAAAGCTGCTCCATCAGATGTTTGCGATGAATTACCCGCGGTTACACTTCCAACCGCATCGAATACGGGTTTCAGTTTCGCTAATTTATCTAAGGTAGTATCTGCACGTGGCCCCTCATCCGTATCGACCACATAAGAACGGGTTTTCCTTTTAAGGTTTGCATCAAGGTAATTTTCGTTTACGGTGATTGGCAGAATTCCATCTTTTAAATGACCATTTTTTATAGCGTGCATGGCTTTCTCATGAGATTTTAACGAAAAAGCATCTTGATCTTCACGGCTCACATTATATTCTTTAGCTACTGCTTCGGCGGTTAAGCCCATGCCCCAATACCAATCTGGATTGTTTTTTGCGACTTCTGCATTTGGTACAAGCTTCCAACCTCCAAAAGGCATTCCGCTCATTACCTCTACACCACCTGCAATAATACAATCGGCCATACCAGCTTTAATTTTGGCAACTGCCGTGGCAATGGTATCTAAACCCGATGCACAATAGCGGTTTACCGTAACACCCGGAACCTTATCGGTATCCAAACCCATCAGCGAGATCATACGGCCAATATTCAGCCCTTGCTCTGCTTCTGGAGTGGCGTTACCCACAATTACATCATCAATCTGTTCGTTATCTAAATTCGGAACCGACGCCACTAAAGCCCTGATTACTTCTGCGGCTAAATCATCAGCTCTTGTAAAACGGAATACGCCACGGGGTGCTTTGCCCACTGCTGTACGATATCCGGCTATAATATATGCTTCCATTGTTTTTAGTATTTTTATGGCAATAGCCAATATTATCTTTTTAATTTTTCGCGTTCGTCATGCTGAACTTGTTTCGGCATCTATCCTGGAAAGACCCTGAAATAAATTCAGGGTGACGTCGCAGAAACACCATAGATTTCTATGTATCCATTAATTCCTCAACGGTTTCCCCTTCGTAATAATGCTTTGGATCCGCTCTAAGGATTTCCGCTCACCTGCAAGTGATAAAAATGCTTCTCTTTCCAGATCCAATAAATATTGCTCGGTTACTTCTGTTGGAGCCGATAAGTCGCCACCACACATTACATAACCTAATTTCTCGGATATTTTTTTATCATGCTCGGATATGAAATGACCTGCATACATGCTATTTGCACCAGCATAAACAATTCCTAAACCTTGCTTTCCTAATACTTTAATATCATTCCGTTGCACTGGCTTCGTATAACCGGCATCGGCCAATTCTATTGCTTTAGCTTTTGCATCGGCCAATAAGCGGTTCCGGTTCATCGAGATCGAGAATTTATCTTTTTGCAGATAGCCCAGTTCGTAGGCCTCGTAACCCGAAGTAGAAACTTTAGCCATTCCAATGGTTAAGAAACGGTCTTTCAAAGCATTTTGCACAATCTGATCGTCTTTATATTCATCAGAAGCGCGCAAAGCAAATTCTTTTGTTCCGCCGCCACCAGGGATAACGCCTACCCCAAATTCAACCAAACCCATATAAGTTTCGGCAGAAAGCTGAACGTGATCGGCATGTAAACTGAATTCGCAACCACCACCAAGGGTTAAATTATGCGGTGCCACCACAACCGGAATAGAAGAATAACGGATGCGCATCGAAGTATTCTGGAACATTCTGATCGCCATGTTCAATTCATCCCACTCCTGCTCTACCGCCATCATAAAAATCATACCCACATTTGCACCGGCAGAGAAATTTGCACCATCATTGCCGATTACCAAACCACGGTAATCTTTCTCGGCCATATCAATCGCTTTGTTGATACCCGAAATCACATCACCGCCAATGGTATTCATTTTGGTGTGGAATTCTACGTTCAGAATGCCATCGCCCAGATCGATAATCGAAACACCAGAGTTTTTCCAAAGGGTTTTATTTTCGCGGAGGTTATCCAAGATGATAAACTCATCGGTTCCAGGCAGAGCTTTATAACTTTTAGAAGGGATATCGTAATATTTTTTAACACCATTTTCTACTTTATAGAATGAAGTATTTCCGGCGTCGAGCATTTCATGTACCCAAGCCGCAGCTTTATTGCCATATTGCTCCATCCCTTCGATGGCTTCTTTTACACCAACTGCATCCCAAAGTTCGAAAGGACCAAGTTCCCAACCAAAACCTGCACGCATGGCATCATCGATACGGTACAATTCGTCAGAAATTTCAGGAATTCTGTCTGATACATATTCAAATAAACCAAATGAAGAATGGCGGAACAACTCGCCCGCCTTATCTTTTCCTTTGGCAAAAATCTTCATACGCTCACGAAGATTTTCAACCGGTTTGGTCATTTCTAAGGTAGCCGATTTTACTTTTTGCTGTGGTTTATATTCTAAAGTTTTTAAATCAAGCGCCAGGATTTCGGTTTTACCATCGGCAGATTTGGTTTTTTTATAGAAACCCTGTTTGGTTTTATCGCCAAGCCACTTGTTCTCTTCCATTTTTTGCACGTATGACGGAAGTTTAAACAAATCGTGTGCTTTATCATCCGGACAGTTATCATAAAGTCCTTTTGCAACTTTGATCATGGTATCTAAACCCACCACATCCGAAGTACGGAAAGTAGCTGATTTTGGTCTACCCAAGGCTGGTCCGGTAAATTTATCAACCTCTTCTACTGTCAGATCCAGTTTTTCAACTAAATGCAAAAGTGCCATGATGGAATAAACACCTACACGATTGGCAATAAAAGCCGGGGTATCTTTACATAAAACAGTTGTTTTTCCTAAAAACTTATCGCCATAATGCATCAGAAAATCAACAATTTCAGGTTGCGTGTGTGGCGTAGGGATAACCTCCAGCAATTTTAAATAGCGGGGTGGATTAAAAAAGTGTGTACCGCAGAAATGCGATTTAAAATCATCACTTCTTCCTTCAGCCATTAAGTGGATTGGAATACCAGAAGTATTCGAAGTAATCAATGTGCCGGGTTTACGGAACTGCTCCACTTGTTCGAAAACTTTTTTCTTGATATCAAGATTTTCGACCACAACTTCAATTACCCAATCGTAACCGGCAATTTTCGGCATATCATCGTCAAAATTCCCAGTTTTAATCTTATTTAATGCTTTTTTGGTATAAACCGGAGATGGGTTTGTTTTTACGGCCGTTTGCAAAGCTGTATTAACAATCCGGTTTTTTACAGCTGGGTTATCCAGTGTTAATCCTTTTGCTTGTTCTTCGGGAGTCAAATCTTTTGGGGCTATATCTAACAACAAAACCTCTACGCCGATATTGGCGAAGTGGCATGCAATACGCGACCCCATAATACCCGAACCTAAAACTGCAACTTTATTAATGCTTCGTTTCATTGTCTATTTGCTTTTCATTAGTCTGATAGAGCCATTTATGTAGCAACCTACCAAACAGATTTGATTGTTATATTTGTTAATCAACAGTATAGGCTACCGTGATATCATTTAGTTTGATCAATAAATTAATGAAAGTCTCTTTCTCCTTTTTTGAGAAATGCTCATCGAGATATTCGTTAAATTTCCGAACAACACCTTTGGCCAGCTGTTTTTTCTCTTTACCGAAATCAGTTAGAAAAACCTTTACCGATCGTTTATCACCTGCAGATGTTTCACGGTAAATGAGGTTGGCATCTTCCATATTATTTAACATACGGGATAAACTGGTTGCTTTAACCCCAAGTAAGCCAGCTAAATTTGAAACCGCAGTTCCCTCGGCATCATCTATATTAATAAGCATGTAACCAATAGCCTGGGTAATCCCGAAACTAGATGCCATTTGATTGTACTTATTAAACATATTTTGCCAGGCAAACTTAACGTGGTAATCTATGGTTTGTTGTTGTTTCATTTTTGCTAATTTATTATGCTTGCATAACAAAGCTAATGAATGTATTTTGTTAATGCAATAGAAAAATTCAAAATATTTGTCAAATTTTTCTTATCATAGTCAAACACAAAATGAAAACACTTAATATGTTAAAAGCTAGAGGAATTCTCTTATTTAGCCTATTTATTTTATGGGCTACAATTTGTAAAAGTCAGGTATCTTATTTCGGGGCTGCTCTTTTAAACAGTCAAAAATTAGAGACATTTAAAAAAACAACAACCTTGTTTACTTTACAGTATGCAGATTATGCTGAATTGGAAAAATTTGATCGGGCCATTAAAAAAAACTGGACTATCACACCTTATAAAATTATTAAACCCGAAGAGCTTGCCCGTTACGATACGCTTTCAAACTATTCGTTCTTCTATTTCGATGGATATGCCGAGAAGTTGGATAGTACAACCAACGTAAATATCGTTTATGCGCTAAAATTAATTACGCCATCTAAAAAACCCAAGGTAAAGGAAGAAAGTATATTGGCAACAGTTGCACTTTTTGCTGATCGGAACACGAATCTGCTGGTTGAAACGCAGGATCAACAATATGGCACAAAAAGAAGTATAAAAAATAACATTTTATCAAACTTTTATAATAAATCTAGTTTCCTCAACTGGTCGCCAGGATTTTTAACGGGCTATTTAAAACAGATTAATGATGGATTGCTTGCAAACGAGAATTGTAATTTAGATTTCCAGTTTTACAATAAAGTGCGCTTACCCGAATTAGCAAAGGAAACACTGTACGTACCCGAATATATTAAGGAAGTGTTTTCTGCAAGACTGGCACTTTTACCACCATCAGGCATAATTTCTGAGCCTTATAATTATAAACTCAAATTTGTATCATACAGGGTTCTTGATAGTTTAATTTTGAATACCGAAACGAATATTAAGTATGTAGTTTACACTCAACGTTCTCATGATAAAATAATCAGTGTTTATGATAGCAAGGACGATAAGATTATTTATCAACGGTTTTATCCACAATCTCCAAATTTTGAAATGAATGATTTAAGCGAAATCAAAAAGGTAATTGTTTCGCTTAAATAAAATCTCTTGAGGATTCAGATTAATCGCTGTCAACTAAAACCATTAAGAGATATTTTGTAAATATTTCAACACTTCTTCGCGTTTACGGCTTGAAACCGGAATTTGGTTGTTATCATACATTTGCAAAAAGCCTTCCCGAAAATATTTCTTTACATAGTTAAAGTTAATGAGGTAAGATTGATGGCATCGAACAAAACCCATTGGCAATAACATAATTTCATAGTCCTTTAATCCTTTAGAAACCAGTATTTCACGTTTATCTTTTAAATAGAAAGTGGTGTACCCTTTATCGCTTTGGCAGTACATAATATCTTCTATTAAAACAATTTCTATATATTCTAAACTCTTTAAAGCGATACGCTTGCTATTATTTATACCGTTTTCTAAATAATGGCTACGGGCTATTTGCAGCTGTTGCTTGTTAAATAGTTCTTGCTCACGGTAATGGTAGCATTTTTTTAACGTTACAGCTAGAGCATCATCCTCAATAGGTTTTAGCAGGTAGGCAAAAGCCCCCAAATTAAGCGCCTGTATCGCATATTGATCATAAGCTGTAAGAAATACAAGCTGGAAATCTTCAATATCAATATTATTAAACAGGGTAAAGCTATCACCGTCTTTAAGCCTGATATCGGCCAAAACTATATCCGGCTTTAAAAGCGGAATTTCTTTTGATGCCTCTGCAACATAGGCCGAGTGGCCAACGACCTGAAAAAAACTGATTTTTTGCAACATTTGCAATAAGTGCTGCAATATGAGCACTTCATCTTCAAGAATATAAAGTTTCATCCCGTTTTTAATCATATACCGCTGGAATAGTTATTTGGACTTTTACACCTTTATCATTATTTATTTTTTTATCTAAAATTGCGAAATTAGCCTTTTGACAGTCTAGCTTAAACAACGCCTGTAATCTTTGTTTTAATATGACCTGTGCCAACGAGGTTTTACCAGACTGCAATTTGCCTTTGTTGGTAATGCCGCTTCCATTATCGTCCACCGTAATCAATAATTGTTCGTTGGCCAATTTAAACTGAATTTTCAACATACCTTTATACTGGATATTCCTAAAACCGTGCTCAATGGCATTTTCGATAAAAGGCTGCACAAGCATAGGTGGAATAAGTGTTGATTCTGTATCCAGCTCATCAGCTACAATCTCGTAATCAAAAAGATGGTGATAACGCATTTGCTGTAGCTGCATATAATTGTGCAATGATGCAATTTCTTCATCTATAGGTATAAAATCTCTCCGGCTTTGCTCCAGCACATTGCGCAGCAATTTAGAGAAAAAAGAAAGGTAACGTACAGATTCGGAAGTATCGCCCGATGCGATAAGGCTTTGCAGATTAGCTATGGCATTGAAAACAAAATGCGGATTTAGTTGTGCTTGCAACAATTTCTGCTCTATGTTTAGCCTTTGGTTTTCGCTGCGCAATAATTTGTTTTTCTCTTTTAAACTACGCTGTCTGTATATGGTGTAAATTAATGCAATTGTTCCTAAGAACACAATAAGAACCGAAATAATCAGCCATTTCTGCTGGCGGATAATATTTTCGCTGAGTTGGTTTTTACTTTTTAAAACCGCAATATCCTGGTCTTTTTTTCCTGCTTCGTATTTTTCGTGCAATTCTTGGATTTTAACAACATCGATAGCTTTTAAATCTTCTATTTCTATAGCGTGGGCCTTAAGAGCAACATTAAATGCTTGTTTATAATCGCCCTTCATGGCATAGGCATCAATTAATCCCTTGTACAAATAACTTTTCTGCTTTGCGGGGTTGTTACTTTTGGCCAGCTCCATACCTTTTTTCAAATAAAATATGGCACTATCTGGTTGATTGACATTTAAATAGCTTTTTGCCAGATTATTGAAGGCAACATCATGTAGCATATTTATCTTAGCTAAATAATTAAAGTAGATTTTACTACTTGCCAAAGCATTGCGGTAATCTTTTTGCAGGGCATAAATCTGCGATTCGTTATCATACGTACGGGCCAGGGCCATGCTATCGGGAATAGTTTTAGCCAAAAGGCGGGCTTTAGTATTGTAATTGCCCATCTTTTTATAATCCTGAAGCCTGGACGCCAACAAAAAACAAATATCGTAATAGCGTTGCTTAACGACCCTGTGCCATTTATGCGGGTGGTGTTGGTAGTAAAGTTCCGAATAATAAAGTGCTTGTTTATTGTTTTGGTTCTGGTAATAGGCTTTTGCCAATAAATCGTAATACTTGTAAACCAGTTTGCTCTTTTTACGTTCGGCTATTTGCGTGGCAGCAACAATCTGGTTCATTAGTACAGCCTCTACCATTACGCTGTTATTTATAGTATGGTCAATGATGCTATAAGTTTTAAGCAAGTCAATATCATCCCATTTCTTTTTGATTTTCATTCTTTTGTAGGCAATTACGGCGCTATCTGTTTTTCTTTCTAATTCATAAGCTCTTGCCTTAAAATAATGATAAAATGGGTTGGTATTGTAGTTCGCATCCTGTTTAAAAACATTTTCTTCTTTTAGGATAATAGCCGTTTTACCCTTACCGGTTGGCAGGGTGTCCAAATCGAATATTTTTTGCAGGTAATCCTTTTCTGTAACGGTATTAACCTGTTCGTTTTTAATATCGCTTTTCGGCGTTTTTTTTGGCCTACAGGATGAGACAATGCATATGGAAATTATAGAAACAGCAATATTTATTTTTAAGCTCATTATTTTTTAGCTAAGCGGCGAAAGCATTTAAGGTAAAACTTTTTTAAAAGTAACAATAGATAACGGATTAGAAACTACCGGTAAATATTCGTTGGACTTAATCTGATATCCGTAGTTAAACAATCAATATTATAAAATGATGAGTTTAATTATTTCGAATATGAGATGAAACACTACGAATATTTGCACTTAACATTCGGATATGGATTGGCTGTTTGGGTTTGGGATTTTTGTACTGAATTTTATATTAACAAAATGAATTTAGACCATCCTTTACCTTACTTAGATTATTAAAAATTTTAACGAAAATGAAAAAATTATTATTCGCACTCGCATTCGCAGTACTAGGTACTGGCGCTTACGCAAAAGATTTAAGATTACCTGTTGCACAACCGAACCTGGCAAATATTGTTGTAAAAAATTTGCCACAGGCTAATAAAGTTGAGACTGGAAAGATTGCAAATGACCAGCTTGGCTTGTTCCGCAGGCAGATGAGCTTTGTATTTACCGACGCTTGTGGGAAACAATGGCGTGTTTATGTATCAGGATCTGATAATGCTTCAAATGCGTCACTATGGCACACCGCTTGGAACTATTTTAATGATGAAGTAATAGTTGGATCCCTTGACAACCCACAATACGGGTGCTTATAGGCATCTTAACTTTTGTAATATTTAAAAAACAACAATTATGAAACACATATTTATTGCACTAATCTGCACCGTAATCGGTTTTAATGCTTCGGCTAACGATTTAAAAATAAAAAAAGAGGTGCATGTTACCTCAGTTGATGCGGTTGCAAAAATCAAAAACCATGACATAAAAGTTGCCTATGTAGGCAATTTACAGGCAGGCCTGTTACGACGAGAAAAAGTTTTCAGGTTTACCGACGCCTGCGGTGTTAAATGGGACATCCATGTTTTCGCACCCAATAACACTTCCAACTGGGCTATGTGGGTAGAGGCTTCATCCTTTTTTGAGCAAGGCACTTGGGGCAACGATGGCTGTTACCATAACCAGCCATAAATTTTAAGGAGTTATAGAGGATGGTTCTTAATTCATTAATAAAATATAAAATGAACAAACATATAAAGTTATTTCCACTGGTATTGTTGTTATGCTTATTATATGCATTTGACAACAAAGAAAATCCAACACCAGAGCAACCCACAACTATTGCCTATTACCAATTTTACCATATAAAAGATACTACACAAAAAGCAAAAGTTTTTAGCGAGGATTTTATTTTGGCATTTAATACCGATAAAAGCCTTTACACCAGCCAAACGCGGTTAAAGCAAGACTCTGCCATTCAGGCGGCATTAAAACAGGCCGAAACCAAAAACAGCGATGTAATTGACATGGGCGCTATTTTACCTACCACAGAAGATGATATTTATGTTGATAAGGGAAAACTATCGGTAGTAAAAAACCATTACCAGCAAAGCTATTTAATTAACGAGACCACAGCAAAAACCAATTGGAAAATTGAAAAAGATACTAAGCAATTTTTAGGTTATACCGCACAAATGGCCACTGCAACGGTTAAGGGCCGTAAATATACAGCATGGTTTACTACCGATATAGCCGCAAATTTTGGCCCGTGGAAATTAAATGGATTGCCCGGTCTTATTTTAGAAGCCTACGACGATAATTATTTTATAAAATTTACATGCACTAAAGTGGTAACCACTGGAGGTTTTCAAAATATTACATCAGTAAATATCCCTACAAAAATAATTTCAACCTCGTTAAAAGAATACGAACGTATGAAAAAGGCTGAGGCTGAAGGCTTGGGTACGGATGATTTTGGAAGTGGCATTACAATAGATAAAGTTACAAGCAGCGGCGGAGGTAATAACGGTACGGCCTCAAAAAAGAAGTTTACCATGAACTATCCCTTAGAATTAACAAATTAATTAGAAAGCTTGTATTTAAAACATTTGTTAGCAACCTGGGGTTTGTTGTTATCGATTATCTTAGCATCGGCCCAGCAAACAATTACTATAAATGGTATGGTAAAAGATAGCCTAGCTGTACCGCTTGATGTTGCTACCATTGCAATAGTTACTAAAAATGGTTCGGGTTTAGCCTTTACCAATACCAATCAACAGGGCGTTTTTAGCTGTAAACTCCAAACAAATGACAACAGCCTTTCTATAAAAGTAACAGCAATGGGATATGAACAAAAGATAGTACCTATTAGCAGTTATACAAACCAGTATTATACCATCATCCTTAAAAAAAAAGTAAATCTTTTAAAAGAAGTTAAGGTTACTTCACTAAAAAAAGTATCGCTTGTTAGCGATACTTTAATTTACAATGTGAAAGCCTTTAAAGAACAAAACGATAGGGTTATTGCCGATTTGATTGGCAGGTTGCCTGGCATAAAAATAGACAACAATGGTGCTATCAGCTATAACGGAAAAGCAATATCGAAGGTTTATTTAGATGGCGACAATCTGTTGGATGGCAGATATAAACTGGCCACCAACAATGTACCGGTGAGTGCTGTAGAACAAGTACAGGTTATAGAACGAGACCAGCCTATAAAAGCCCTAAATGGATATACCGTTACCAATAACGTTGCCCTAAATCTTAAACTTACCGATAGCGCCAGGGCAATAACCATTAATACCGGTCATGCTGGTCTCGGAAATAGTGCCTATAGTGGCGAGTTTAATAATATGTTCTTTAAATCAAAAAATAAGAGTCTCAACAACCTAAAAGCCAATAATGTCGGCGAAAATTTAGAACATGAAAATGCCGACGTTGGCGTATCCTTAAACAACGAAACCATTTTAAAAAAAGCTGCACCATTCCTGTCGATTACAAGTAGCGAACTTCCATCACTAGATGAAAAGTATTACTTGATGAACAATGATTTTGCAGGAAATATTAATGCGCTTTTTAAATTAAAATCTGATTGGGCCTTAAGAATGAATGTGGCTACGCTACAGTTAAAAAGGAGATATAATTTTAACAACTCGGTTAATTATTTCCTTAACCGCGATACAGTTAGGTACACCGAAATACAGAACCATTTACACAAGCTTAACCAATGGCAAATACAATCTCAAATAGAAAAAAACAGTAATGCCATTTATGTAAAATCTCTTACCAAGCTAGATTTACCAACATGGAAAAAAAATGGAAGCACCATACAGAACGATCAAGAATTAACGCAAAATTTGCCAACACAATATTTATCAGTTAGTAATGAAACGGTGGTAATAAAAGCGCTGGGAATAAACAATATACTTCAGTACAATGGTTTAACGCAGTATTACAAATTAAATGAGCGTTTAGAAATCTCTCCTGGGTTGCATGAAAATATTATCAATAACAATAAAAGTTATCTCTTTTTAGCACAACAGACGCAAACCAAAAATACATTCATTGACCAAGCTATAACCTTTAAAACAAAATTCAACAAATTTATACTTTCTACCACAATAGGTTTATCGTACAATGGTAATCTACTAACCAGCAATTTATACAAAACCGACAGCTTACACGTTACTTCTGTAGTGGGCGATAGATTTAAAAACGATGTAATATTTAATAATTTAGGACTAGTAGGCAAGGCATCTGCAGCTTACCTCCTTAAAAAAGGTGTTATTATTTTGGAGGTAACGCCAACCTTCAACTTTATAGATTACAACAGTAAAACAAATTTTATCTATAAAAAAAACAGATATTTTTCACTGAACCCTTCTATAGATTTTCGTAAAAATTTAGGCCGGTACAGTGAAATTAACTTTAGATATCTTAAACAAACTACCTTTGGAGAAGTGGAAGACATATACCCGGGAAGCATTTTGGTAAATTACAGGGAGTTTAATTTTAACGAAACACCATTACCCATAACCAATAACAACTCGGCAAATGTTAGGTTTAGCTATCGCAAACCTTTAGCAATGTTTTTTTACAATTTAAACCTGGGCTACGATAAAACGCAACAAAACTTTATCAACTCTTTTGAAATCGATAATGGCCTGACAAAATCTACTGCTATTAATTTTAAAAATACCGCAAAAAAATACGCTTTGGGTGGCAGTATTTCTAAATATTTATATTTTGCTTCATTAAATATCAGCGCAAATGCCAATACAAGCCTACAAAAGGGTTTTAATTTTTATAACAATGAGATTCTGCCTTTCAACATTAAAAGTATCGCTACTACATTAACTGCCAGGAAAAAAATATTTAATAAAATTACAGTTTCGGTAAGTGGAGAGCTTTCAAGATTTATAAACGAGCAAAGTACAGTAAATGGTAAAACTGTAAACACTACCAATATAGAGAAGTTAAAATCTACTTGGCAACATCAGTTAAACCAAAAACTATCATACAATGTGGTTTATAATTTCACTTTGTACAAACAGAAATTACAACAACCTATGCACAATGTTTTTTTGGATATGAATGTAAAATATGCTCCTACAAGGTGGAAAAGCTTTTTTGAGTTTCATTGCCTCAATTTAATAAACCAGAAGTTTTATAAGCAGATAAATTCTACTTCTAACCAGTTATTGATATTTGATATGCCTTTGAGAGACCGTACATTTCTCTTAAAATATTCATTTACTTTTTAAAAAAAATCGTCACAGATGATGTTCTCAAATATTCGACTTGCTATAGGAATCACAATGTGATTAAAACTGTAATGATAATCTATCGCCCTCGTTTAAACAAGCATTACTAAGAATAGCGCTTGCGTTGCTACAGCCCTACATCTCTTTCTTCAAAAACTTGTCAGTTAACCTTATTTACTTTAATCACATTTATAATGTTCTATCACTAAAATCTGATAGTGCTAAAAGATATGTGAGAAAAAAATTGTCAAAAAAAAGCGCCCCAATAAATCGGGGCGCTTTAATATGTGTGTTAAAACAGACTAGTAAAGCGTGAACTCTACACGACGGTTTTGTTGACGGCCTTTTGCTGTTTTATTGCTAGCAATTGGTTGACCCATACCATAACCTGTAGCCTCAATACGTGATGCATTTGCACCTTGAGAAACTAAATAAGCTTTTACAGATTCTGCTCTAGCTTTCGATAAACGTAAGTTTAATTCTTTTGAACCTGTATTATCTGTATGACCAGCTAATTTTAAGCTAAAGTTTTTCTGGATTAATAATGCAGCAACTCTGTTTAAAGAAGCATAAGATTTAGAACGGATAGTTGCTTTACCTAAATCGAACTCTAAGTTTTTAATCGCTTCATTAACAACTTTGCGATCTTCTTCTGTTACGATTACTTTTTCTACAACTTTTTCTGGAGTTTTTAATGGACAGCCAGAACCATCAACAACAGTACCAGCTGGCGTATCAGGGCATTTATCTAATTTATCTGCAACACCATCACCATCGCTATCTTTTAAGATATCGTTTAGTTCTGAACGTAATTTTGCATTATCAGCTTTTTGTGCATTTAAATCAGATTTTAAGCCTTCAGCAGTTTGTTTTGCTTTTAAAGCTTCATCATAAGTTAAAGCTACTGGATTGTGGAAAGCCAATTGTTTTCCGTTACCTAAAGCAAACTCTAAACCAGCATAAGCGTAGTTGTATTTATCATTGCTTCCTCTGTAGTAACCATCTACGTTATCTCCATCAACAAAATTGATAGTCCAACCTAGATCCAAGTTAACCGCATCAGAAATTTTAAATTTAGCACCCACACCTACCGGAATAATTAATTCTTGGATGTTTTTGTCGCCGGCATATAAAGAAGTTCCCGATGCTGTGGTAATAGTTGGTTTATAACCTGCAATACCAGCACCAGCCGAAGCATAAAGCTGCAAAGTGTTCTCTTTTTTAAACATATCGATATTGAACATGTTTACTACAGCATTCAAACTTCCAGAGTACGATAATTCCGTATCGAAAGCTCTTACTGGAGAATTGTTTACCACACCGCTTTCGTAAGGTTCGGTATTATCTCCCTTTAATTTACCACGAACTCCATCTAAACGAAGAGAGAAATAAGGTGTAAATTGTTTTTTAATGTAAAGGCCATAACCTAAACTTGATTTGTTATTACTAAAATCATTTTTTCCACCTAATGGTGATAATGGCGTAAGTACACCAGCGTTTACACCGATAGACCATGTTCTGAACGTTGTTGTTGAACTTGCAGGGCTTTCTTGAGCTGAAGCAACCGACCCGATTAATAAACCAGCGAGTGCAACCGGGAGTGTTTTAAATAGTTGTAGTTTCATAAATTTTCTTTTAACGTGAATAAGCGTTGGCACTCTTATTACAATAGCCATACCAAAAATACAAGCATGTAAAAATACTTATCAACTTTTCAACACTATCGCCAATGCAATACGTAAACAAAACTATAAAATAAGTTATAAATAGTAAATGCGTGGCTTTTAATCCGCTTAACCTTATTTGTCTTCCAAAATCAAAATCTCTAGTTTCGGGCTTTAGTACCCTTATTTCCTGTTGACATTTTATGAGTGAGGCAATTGTCAGTATGCTTCTCGTTAAAATAAATCAATGCCAATTATCAGGTTGGATGAGTCACTCCTGCGAATCGTGGGAAAATATTTTTTTCATTCCTTTTTTGATCATCTATCGCCTCATGTTGCAAGCACATCCCAAAATATTGTACACTATTTGATATCGCCGGCAAATTTCCAACGGGTACTGAAATTTTCTGGCAATTGCTGGTTGGTTAGCAAGGCCCTTACCATTTCTACAGGCATATTGTTTTCGTGCAATACACGATTGTGAAACTGAATATTGGTCATTTTACCACTTTCTACCAGCTCTTTATGCAATGCCCTAAACTGTAATCCACCTAGCATATACCCAATTTGGTATAACGGCCCATAACCTCCGGTAAATGATCTACGCACCTCCGCTTCTGCATTGGCACGCTCAAAACCTACCCGATCCACCAAAAAGTCGATACACTGCTTAGGTGTCCATTTGCCTAAATGGTAATTCATCGAAAAAATGATACGCGCACAACGGTGCATGCGCCAAAAAAGCATTCCAATTTTATCTTCTGGAGATTTTGCAAAGTTCTGGTCCCACAATAACATCTCCCAGTACAACGACCAACCTTCCGTCCAGAAAGGTGTACCAAAAACCTTGCGATAAGGTTTGTAGCGGCTTTGCATAAAATACTGAAGGTTGTGCCCAGGAATCAGCTCATGAAAAACTACAGCTCTCGAAAAATGCCTGTTATTGCCACGCAAGGTCATCACTTTGGCATCCTCGGTCATGTCTTCTGTTGGATAGGCAATTAATACCGATTCGCCACCTAGAAAAAAAGGTGCAAACAACTGCTCCTTCGGGCTTAACATGCGCATGCGCCAACCTTCTTTAGCCAAGGCAGGAATGGCGATGAGTTTATTTTTCTCTACAAAGTCTATGGCTTCATTAGCCAGCTCATAAACCAGTTCGGGCTGTTTTCCCAATTCAGGATAATCTGTTTTTACTTTTTCCAATGCTTTTTTCCAATCGTTACCAAAGCCCATTTGTTGCGAGGCTTTAAGCATTTCGGCATCACACCAGGCAAATTCCCTCATGGCAATGGCCTCAATCTGCTCAGGCGTATAGGCAATCATCTCATCTTTTAAACTGCTTAATAAAGCTGTTCTTCCTATGGGATTGCCATTAATGCCACTTCCATCGTCTTTAGCATCTGAAGGTTTGGCTATTTTACTCAATACAGCTGCATAATCCTTTAATGCATCTACTACATCAGGATAAGCTGCTTTGGTGGCTTTGGTAAATTGCGGATCGTAACCATCATAAAACTTATAGGCTTCGGTAAATACAGCTAGGTATTGATTAACAGTTTCCTGCGCCCAAGAAGCCTGTAATGGCGTAACTGCTAAGCCTTTCTTTTCGACTGCCTTTGTGGTTTTCTGAATATCCTCTTTCAGTTGTTCGAATTGTTGTTGGGTGGTTTTACCGTCTTGTTGCTGGCCAATTCTGCGCTTTGCCTCAAAATTCAATAATGTTTTGGCAAAAGGCAAAGTAAAAATGCTGCTTCTAAATTCAGCGTAGTGCTGTTGCAAACTTGCCGAATCTGATCGGATATCGCGTTTAAGCAAAATATAATCTACCCTTTCATTTACAGTTAGCTTGTTAAAAGGCAATGCCTTTAATTGTTTTTGCCATTCAATATAAAAGCGTTCCATCCGCTTAAAGTATTCCTCCGATCGCTTAAGTGTATATTTGCGGCTAAGCATGATCTCGTCTGATTGGTATTGATTAATCAGTGGACTTACCAGGCTGGCTTCATTAGTTTGAGCGTGTAATTGTACTGCAGCTGTTAGAAATAAAAACAACGAAAATAGTTTGCGCATAGCGATTGGGGCATGTTTGATTAGCTAACGCAATATAGCTAAACCGCTAAGTATTTGCAGCAGGGTGCCTGTGTAACTTATTGAAGATATTAGACTAAGGAAATCCGATTAAATGTTTAAAAAATAGTTAAGCGCAATGCCTTTAATCCACTTAGTCCCTGTAAATCTTCCAGATCAAGATCTTCGGTTTCGGGTTTCAATACACCAGTTTCCTGCAGATATTTCACAAATGGCAGGTAATCGTCAATATCTCTTTTATTGAAATAGATCAATGCCAGCTTATCGGGCTGGGTAAGGCGCTCCTGCGAATTGCGAATGAGTATCTTATCAATTCTTTTTTTGATCATCTGATACCTGATATTGTAAGCGCCTTCTACATCGAACTTTCGCTCATCTATCCTGAAGCTAATGTCTATTGGATGGTTGTGAATAAAGATAAGTTGCGTAGTGGCCAGTTTAACGGCCAAATCGGGCTGTAGTTGCTGAACCATTTTGGCAATCTCAGCCATTGATGATAGTTGCCATAACCGTAGATTTTTAAGATGGAAGTGATTAAAAATTCGATCTGGTGCAATAGACTGCCCGATATAAATGTCGTATTCAACACCATCTGTTCTGAATTTTTCAAAATAACAGGGGTAAGAATCTTGCAGTTTTTCGCGTTCACTTTCAAAATAATTGTTAATGGCTGTATTGATCAGCTGCATAGATGTTTCCAGCGCCTGACGGTGTTTATACACCTCGCCATGAGGCATCGAAATGCGATCAAGATATTTACCGATTACTTTCTGGGTATTAGGATGCGATTGGGAAATGAGCTTTAGGTAATCGCTGGTTTCTTCTTTAAGAAAAATATTGAGGCTGTTTTCATCAGTTGTATTCAGTTCATCGCCCTGTAAAATATCACTCCATTTATTGCAGTTAAAGATAATTTCTACCAGCAAAGCATCGCTATAAGTTTTGCACAGCTCTTCCAGCGTTTCACGAAACAGACTCAGGTGCAGGCTCAGATCGGCCTTGCTTGCTACATTACGTTCAGTAGTAGAATTTCTAATATCTATTGCGCCATAAAAAGGGTAAACATCTGCAAAACTAATGTCCTCATTACGCTGTGGCAAATTCCTTTTTTTATTGTAAAGGTGGTGCCAGGCTGCTTCATTAAACTTCCACTGTACGGCAGGCTGGATAGAGGTATATTTTTCTTTGATGATATTTTCAATCTCGAGATTAAACTCATCGATATAGACTTGTAAAAGTTGAGCAATAGGTGCTAAGACGTGCTCCAATAAAGTAATTTTCTTTTCATCGAAAGTTTCTCCAACCCATGTGTGCATCCCTAATACGCCAACCAAAATCTGGTTATGAAATACAGGTATGAGCGCCATCGATTTTACATTCAATTCCCTAAACCTATCTAGCCAGGGAAACATCTCTTTGCTTTCGGCCCAGATATCGGGCGAGTAAAAGGAATTCGGATTTGCAGCATAACCTTCTGCAATCTGCCGAAAAGCTTCAGGACTTAAAGTTTCTTCACCCCATACTGAAAATAACAGGCCACTTCCTCCTTTTACATACCCATAAACCATTTTGTTGTTTACCCTTACGAAAGGAAAAAGATCGAATTGGATATTGGCATTTTGCACCAGCACTTTAAGTGATTGTATCACCTCGCCATAAGCAACACCCTCGCTGCCTGGCACGCGGCTCAACCTTACACTTTTAATATTTTCTACGGCCTGTTTGGCGGTAACATCAGTAATGGTAAGCACCGAAATACCTCTAAGTTCAAAAAGTGTTAACGGTAGCGCCTGTTGTAGCTTTTCCAATCCAGATTCTTCACTCAAATATAGTTGTAACTCGCGGTAGCTAAGATCGGGCAATGGCCGCTTAGCCTTAACTTCGATAAAACCGGTATTTACACCGATATGGAAGTAACCTGGCAAACCAGTATCAGCATTGATGCCTGAATAGTATTTTTCTTTTAAGGGTGCGTGGAACGCATATAGTTCGTTAAGGATGAAGGAGTAAATAAAATGCAGGCGATCGCGCTGATGTTGCTCAAGCGTTTTTGAACCGACAAAACTGTTTTGATCTTTCTCTTCATGTTCGAGTAATTCGTACATCAGCTCTGTTCCATAAAAAGTAATGGGCTGCATGGGCGCACAGAGCCCCCATGCCTGATGGTCTTCTGTTAAAAGTGTAGGCGAAAGACAGGCATACATATGCTCCAACAGTAATTCGTGCTGATAAATATCTTCGATAGCAATAACCTGTTCATCAATTCCCTGTTTTTTAAATTCTTTTAAAGCATTGCTATAAAGAATAGATTTTACGGTCCGTTCTTCTTTAATTTTTCGCTGCAGGTATTTAATAAAAGGGCCAAAAGAGATAGCCGAATCTACCTGGGGTAAATCTGGGTAATTTCGGGCATGATTAAATATGCGCTTCTTCATCTCTTTAAACTTTAAACCATACAACTAACTGAATTCCAAAATATTGAATACCGCTAAGATAAAAAATAGATTGAGAAATTGCTACCAGCCAATGGCTTTATCATCTCCCCTTGGGTCGGCACCGCCCTGATAATTACCCCATTTAGTTTTTAAGATGGCATCAACCCTGCCAATTGGACCTCTAGGCACAATTTTATAGCCTTTTGCTTTTAATTTTTCTATTGATAAGCTATCGACTGCATCTTTTTCTATATACACTTCATCCGGTAACCATTGGTGATGAAATTTCTTAGCAGCGACAGCCGACTGCATCGACATGTCAAAATCGATTACATTTATAATGGTTTGAAATACGGATGTTATAATGGTTGAACCACCCGGAGTACCCACCACCATAAATAATTTCCCATCTTTCTCTACAATACTCGGTGTCATAGAGCTTAACATTCGTTTATTGGGTGCAATTGCGTTAGCTTCGCCACCAACTAAACCGTACATATTCGGTGCGCCGGGTTTAACAGAAAAGTCGTCCATTTCGTTATTCAACAGAAAGCCAGCTCCTTTTACAGCAACTAACGATCCGTAAGAACCATTTAAGGTAGTGGTAATCGAAACGGCATTTCCATCCCGGTCTACAATGGAGAAATGTGTGGTTTCTTCGTGTTCTGCTCCTTTTATTTCGCCGGCTAAAACAGCGCTACTTGGTGTTGCTGCTGCCCAATTAAAGTTTGACATGCGTGTTTTATTATAATCGGTGCTCAACATTTGTTGTTGTGGAACAGCGTAAAAATCAGGATCACCTAAATGTGTTGCCCGATCGGCGTACACTCTTCTTTCGGCTTCTACAATTACCTGAACTGTAGAATCTGCATTATGCCCCCACTTTTTTAATGGAAAATTTTCTACACTTTGCAGCAATTGAATCAGGGCAATACCTCCACTCGAAGTTGGTGGCATGGTAATAACCTTATAGCCTCTATAATTGCCCGTTATGGGTTTACGCCAGGTAGCGTGATAATTTTTTAAATCTTCTTTTGTAATAAGTCCTTTGCCTCGCTGCATTTCCGCTACAAGCGAATCGGCCACAGCGCCTTCATAAAAACCAACCCTACCTT
This sequence comes from Flavobacterium sp. W4I14, assembly GCA_030817875.1. Taxonomy (NCBI): domain Bacteria; kingdom Pseudomonadati; phylum Bacteroidota; class Flavobacteriia; order Flavobacteriales; family Flavobacteriaceae; genus Flavobacterium; species Flavobacterium sp. W4I14. Next base: position 5,761,538 of record JAUSZU010000001.1, on the reverse strand, counting down.
TTTCCTGGATCAGCTTTAGCGTATTGCCAAGCTCTTTTTGAACCAGAAGATCATTTTCCTGCCAGGTACTTTCTAAATTTACGAAAGCCGTTCCGTCGGGATTAAAATCCATGAACTTTCTATGCAAACCATTTAATTCGCTTGCCTGCCGCTTGGTAATTTTGAAACCATCTTGCGCCAAATTTATTGCCGGCTGCAATACCTGTGCCCAAGAAAGCTTGCCATATTTTCTGTGTGCCTCTACCATACCATCTACTGATCCTGGTACGCCAGCGGCTAAATGTCCGTATAAACTTTTATCTACAATTGGATTCCCGGCCGAATCGAGATACATATCTCTACTGGCTGCCGCAGCTGCTTTTTCTCTAAAATCTAAAGCATTTATTTGGCCGTTTGCACCGCGGTACACCATAAAACCGCCCCCACCAATATTCCCAGCATTTGGATAAACCACAGCAAGTGCAAACTGAACAGCAACAGCTGCATCAACCGCATTCCCACCCTTTTTTAAAATATCTATTCCTACTTGCGAAGCTTCTGGATGGGCAGAAACCACCATCCCATTTTTATATTCACCGCTGTTGTTTTTACCCAATTGTCCGGTTACACAACCAGCCAATAACAGCACAACACTTAGGTATATTAACGATTTTTTAATGTTATTGAGGGGCTTTATAGTTTTCTGCATCTTTATATATTTTTTCGATTACCTCATTATTTTTCTCGGTAATTACTTTTCTTTTCAAACTTAATTTCGGGGTAAGCTCACCACCATCTATGCTCCACTCTTTAGGTAATAGGGCAAACCTTTTTACCTGCTCCCATTTACCAAAGCCTACATTTGCCGCTTCGATAACCTCGTTATATTTAGTAAGCACCTGTTCGTTTTTAATAATCTCTTCGTTAGAGGTAAAAGTAATACCTTTTCTTCCCGCCCAGGTTTTTAAGGTTTCAAAATTTGGAACAATCAGTGCAGAAGGGAATTTTCTATTTTCGCCCAAAACCATAATCTGTTCGATAAAAATTGATTCTTTATACTTATTCTCCAGCATTTGCGGGGCAACATATTTACCGCCTGCTGTTTTAAACATTTCTTTTTTACGGTCGGTAATTTTTAAAAAGCGACCATCAACCAGTTCTCCAATATCTCCGGTATGGAACCATCCCTCTTTATCTACCGCCTCATCGGTTAAATCAGGTCGGTTGTAATAACCTTTCATTACCTGATGCCCTCTGGTTAAAACTTCGCCATCTGGTGCAATTTTAACTTCCACACCTTTAATTACTTCACCAACAGTGCCGAACATAGTTCCGCCGAAATGATTAACCGTAATTACAGGTGAAGTTTCGGTTAGTCCGTATCCTTCAAAAACAGGCATACCAGCGGCCCAGAAAATTCTGGCCAAACGCGGATTTAGCGCTGCTCCGCCCGATACAATCACTACAATTTCGCCACCTAAAGCTTCCTGCCATTTTTTAAAAACCAGTTTACGGGCAATCCCTAGCTTGAAGTTATACCAGGCACCTGCATCAATTGTATATTTTTCGGCCAAAGCTACCGACCAGAAGAAAATTCCTTTTTTAATTCCCGTTAACGCTTTCCCCTTCTCCATTATCTTATCATACACTTTTTCGAGAAGCCTTGGAACGGTAGAGAACACATTGGGTTTTACATGCTGAATATCGGCTACAATAGTTTCCATGCTTTCGGCATAATAAACTCCTGTATAATTAAACAGATATAAATAAATGATCATCCGCTCGAAAATGTGCGAAAGCGGCAAAAAGCTTAACCCTTTTTTAACGCCTTCAGGTATCACCACGGCCGAGTTAACAAAATTTGCAACCAAGTTATGATGCGTTAGCATTACACCTTTTGGCGTACCTGTAGTGCCAGATGTATAAATTAGGGTTAATACATCTTCGGGTGCAACATTAGCACGATATTCTTCCAAATCAATATCTGTACTCGCTTTGCCCAATTCAATTAATTTATTCCAGTTTTCGGTTTCTGTAATTTCATTAAAACTATAAATCTTAATGGCTGGGTTAATTGCATCGGCACAAGGTTTAATTTTTTTATACAAATCTTCGTCGGCTACAAAAATAATGGCGATTTCTGCATCTTTTAAGATAAACTGGATATCGTGCTCGGCCAGGGTTGGATATAAGGGAATCTGGTAGGCACCGATCTGGTTGGCTGCAAAATCGGCAATATTCCATTCAGGTCGGTTATGCGACATTACAGCGACCCTGCCCCCTTTGCCTATTCCTAGTTTAATTAATCCGCGGCTTAGGTCATCTACGGCAGTACAAAAATCGGCTGTACTATAATTTATCCATTTTCCGTTAATTTTTCCGCTGATGAACTCTTGCTTTGGATTTTCGAGGCTATATTTCAAAAGATCAAAAACCAGTTTAATTTCTGCCGCCATATGAATTGTTTATTATTTGGTTAAGTTAAAAAATCAAACATAAAGATTAACATCTATATGCCTTTTTAATGAAAATAATACCTCGTAGTTAATAAAACGCTGTATTTACTTTTCATAAAAAAATTTAAATAAACTTAGTGATTACAAAATTACTATGCAAGCATTGTTTTTTATCCTTATGGATTTTTACCAAAAAAACAGAAACGGCATTAAAGTTGTTAGGCTGATAATTATTTACAAAACATTTAAATTATGAAAAAGTTATTTACAATTTTAGGATGCATTGCATTGTTTGCCCTTACTACAACAAACGTTAAAGCTCAAAACTATAAAACCGGACTAGGTTTAGGTATTGACTTTGGTGATGGTGCTACATTGGTTGGTCCTTCAGTTAGGCATCACTTTAGCCCTAAAGCCGCTCTTCAAGGTGAAGTTTTATTTGGTGGAAACTCTACTATTATCCAGGGATTTCTTCAATACAATTCATCTATCCCTGGTGCAAAAGGCTTAGACTGGTATTTAGGTGGTGGTCCGTCGATTCAATTGTATGATGGTGGTTCTAGTTTTTACCTTGTTCCGATGGTTGGTTTAGATTATAAATTCTCTGGCGCACCATTGGCACTAGCTTTAGACTGGAGACCAAGACTTTACATTGGCGACAACGATAGCGATTTTAACGCTGGAAGATTCGGTTTAGGCTTTAGATATACCTTCTAGGCAAGCGCATGGCGCTAAAAGACCAAAGCTGAAAGTCCAAAGACTAAAGCCTAAGCAAAAGTATAAAGGCATAAAAAAAATCCCGTAAGAAATAAATCTTATGGGATTTTTTTATATAATCAGGTTCTATTTATGATTTAATATTTTAATTAGTATAACACAAGGTAACCCGTGTCCGATAGCTCATTGCTACTTTTTTATGGTTACACTTTGCGGGTTCCCATTTCGGACAGGCCTTTAATAATTTTATCATGTTACGATCCAATTGCGTATAATCTTTAGCCACTTTCTGGTAAATGCCTACGTTTTTTACATGGCCAGAAGCATCGATTACAAAAGTTGGAAAAACAGTTGATTGCAAGGGCTCTTTATCTGTTCCTTTTAGTGGCACGTTAGTGATAAACTTATAAAATTTAGCCATTCCTCCAGGAAATTCGGGCATTTCATCAACTTCTGTATACACAAATTGGTGTAATTCTTTATCGTAATAGCTCTTACAAGAAGTTTGTTGCGCGAATCCTTGCTTATCCTTTAAAAAAGAAAAGCTTAAAAGACATAATATAAATCCTAAATGTTTTATCATATGCTGGTTTGTAACTAAACAAATATCTGAAATAAAAAAATCCCGTAAAAGAAATTAATCTTACGGGATTTTTTAATTTTTCGAGTGATGGACTCAAGACTGATGACTTAAGACTCTAGACTTAAATTCCTGTCCATTTTTTTAACACTGCTTTTTGAGCTGGCGTTGCATTTTCGTTTACGGTTGCTTTTAAGCGTACACTTGGATTTTCTTTCAAGCTTAAAGAAATTTCTTTTTCAAGCCCATCGCGGATTACTTTAACCGTTAGCTGATCGCCAATTTTTTTATCCATAATGGCAGGTAAAATATCTAATGAAAATTTCGGTTCTTTTAATTTCACATTTTTCAGCGCATCGCTCAATGATGCCCCATCAATCAATACAATTACATCGTTAACATTTAAACCACTTACCCAAGCTGCTGAGTTTCTGGTAACCGAAGTTACTTCTAAACCTTTAGTAGCCAATTGAACTGCTGCACCACTAACCGGTTTACCAGGAGTCGCATTTTCTGTAGATACATCAACACCTGCGTATGCGAAATATTTTACATAGTCTACATCATCTACACCATTAACATACTTTGCCCAAAAGTTAGTAAAGCTGATTCCTGATATCTTTTCTACCATTGCTTTAAATTCTGCATCGGTATAACCACGTTTTAAGGTTTTGCATTGCAAATACATGGCCTTCATTACATCATCTAAACTTTTAGCACCTTTGGTGGCGTTGATGATTTCGAGATCCATCAAAATACCGATCACTTCTCCTTTATTATAGTAAGAGATGGAATTGTTTTTTGAATTTTCATTCGGGCGGTAGCCAATAATCCACGCATCATAACTAGATGAAGCAGCTGACTGATATTTAGCACCAGGGGTATTTAATACCGTAGCCACGCCGCCAGCCAGATCTTTCAAAAATTCGTTTACATCAGTAAAACCTGCTCTGTGTAAATATTTATTTTCGTAATACGAAGTAAATCCTTCTGCTACCCAAAGATTTGTCGTGTAGTTTTCATTGTCATAATCAAAAGGGCCTAATGCTACCGGACGTAAGCGCTTAACATTCCAAAGGTGGTGATATTCGTGTGCAACCAGGCCTAAAAAGCCTTTATAACCTTCTGCAGTATTGTAAGCGTTTCTTGTAGCGCCTAAAGTGGTAGAGTTTAAATGCTCTAAACCTCCCCCACCTTTTAAGAAATTATGAACAATGAAGAGGTAATATTTATTAGGGTTTTCGCCATAAACTGCAGTTTCTTTTTCTACAATTTTAGCCATATCTACTTTTAGTTTTTCTTTATCGTAATTACCACCACCGTACATGGCTACTTCGTGGCGAGCACCAGAAGCTGTGAATTCGAAAATATCCTGATTACCTACTTCAATAGGGCTATCGTAAAGAATATCAAAATCGGTGGCTTTATAGGTGAATTGCGCTCCGGCAACAGGCGTTAAACCAGTAGAAACTTTACTCCAGGTATTAAAAGGAATAATTTTTACAGTACTTGGCGATTTGATCATGCCATCAGGGTGCATAAAAATCCCTGTTGGAGACAAGAATGCATGAGATTCGTCGATAAAAGGCGTACGCACTGAGATTTCGAATGCGTAAACACGGTAATTGATCTGGATATCACCAGCCTTGGCGGAGAAAATTCTCCAGGTGTTTTTCCTTACTTTTTCAACTTTTACGGCTTTGCCTGCTGCAGTAGCCTTAAATTCTTCTACACTTTTTTCAAACTCACGCACCAAATAAGAACCTGGTGTCCAAACAGGCATTTTTACATCTACATAATCTTTTGCCAAGCCAGAAATATTCATCTTAACTTCAGCATAGTGTGCCTGTGGTTCTTTAAAAGAAACCTCAAAGCCTATTTTTACCTGCGCCTTCGCTGCCATAATACACGTTAGTAGTAAAACTAAACTTAAAATTGATTTTTTGTTAAACATATTGATATTGACTGTGTTTTGTTGCAAATTTAGATTTATTGGCGGGGTTTTGAAAGAAAAAGCCAGCTGCGATGTAAAATAGTTGTTTCTGTCAGATTGGTTCATAGTTGATGTTTTATGATTTTTTAGCCAACTTAACTCCAAAAACCGATTGGTTTTCTCATCTCTAACTTAGTTGTGGGGATATAAAGGCAAATTATATGGTATTCTCAGGTAGATTTACCCCAAACAGAAAACTGCCAACACTAAACTGAAAAGCTGTAACATCCTTAATACAACAAATTTAGGACTAAACTATTTGAATATTTTTACGCTCTAATTCTAGAATATTAATCTTATTTTAATATTCGGAATGCGCACGACACAAAAAGAAACATGAAGAAAAGGTATATTATCTATGCTGTTTTAGCTATAGGCTTGGCTTATTTGGTCTATTACAGAATTAACGCGAATAAAAAACTCGAAGGGAAAGGCGGAGCATCTGCCGGAGCAGGAAAAGGTAAAGCTGGTGGTAAAGGAGGCGCATCTGCACCATTGGTAGTTGACGGAATCATCGTAAAACCGGTATCGTTTGATAATGATCTGGAGGTAACTGGTGCTATCGATGCAAACGAATCTGTTGTATTAAAAAGTGAAGTATCAGGATTGGTTACCGGTATTTATTTTAAAGAAGGTACAACGGTATCAAAAGGAAGTGTACTGGTTAAAGTAAATGACAGAGATATACAGGCCCAATTGCAGGATGCACTAACCAAACAAAAACTTTCCGGAACAAACGAAAACAGGGCAAAACAGCTTTTGGCCAAAGGTGCAATCAGTCAGGAAGAATATGATACAGCGCTAGCCGATTTAAAATCGTTACAGGCGCAGGCACAATTAATCAGGGCTCAACTGGCTAAAACAACTATCCGCGCACCTTTTACTGGCAGAGTGGGTTTACGTAGTATTTCTGCTGGAACATATTTAACACCGGCCACCGTAATTGCCAATTTGGTGAGCACCAACCCGGTTAAAATTACATTTTCTGTTCCTGAAAAATATGCTGGGCAGATTAAACTGAATTCGGAAATTACCTTTACCACTGATGGTTCTGCTAAAGAAAACAAAGGAAAAGTTTATGCCATTGAACCTGGGATTAACGCTGCAACCAGAACATTACAGATCAGGGCTCTGGCTCCAAATGCAGATAATCTTTTACTACCCGGCTCGTTCGCCAAAATTAAACTGGCTTTAAATACCCTTCAAAATGCTATTCTTATCCCTAACGAAGCAGTTGTCCCTGTTTTAAAAGGTAAGATTGTTTATATCCAAAAAGATGGAAAAGCACAAGAGGTTAAAGTAGAAGCTGGTACACGTACCGATGAAAATATTGTAATTACCTCGGGATTAAAAGCGGGCGATACGGTTTTGACAACCGGATCGATGGCATTAAAGAAAGATGCCGCGGTAAAAGTTCATTTGGTTAAACAATAATTATGATGGTTTTAAAAGTAAAACTATCAAAACCAAGCCTCATAATAACTGGCTTATTAATAATAATTATAGGTTTGAGCTGTAAGCAAAAAACTCAAGCGCAATACGCTGTAGAAATAACAATTAATTCAAAAACTACAGATTCTGTTTTGATGAAATCGAAAGTAATTGCTCCACTAGAAAAAGAGTTATTAAAAATTGAGGACGTTAGTAAAATTTCATCATTAAGTAAAAAGAGTTATGGATTAATTAAAGTTGACTTTAAGCCTAATATTAACATAGATGAAACCATACTTAATTTACAAAATAGGATTCAAATGGTTACAATTAACTTGCCTAAAGATGCAGAGGTAATTATTTCGAAAATAGTAGAAAACCCCAAGATTGTCGAGTTAAAAATTTCTTTAAATAATGCCGATTCAAGTAGTATAGATTCAACTACCATGAAAACAAATATTATTAACCCTTTAGTAAAACAAACACTTAAGATCAAAGGTGTTCATCAGGCTTTAACATTCAGTAAAAATGGTATTGGAATCATTAGACTTAAATTCTACCCCGAGATAAGTGAATATGAAATTAGTTCCCGCGTCCAACAAAAATTATCAGAAATTAAGACATATCTACCAAAAAAATTTAAAATAGAAGCCTCAAAGGTTTGGGATGAATCTAAACAAAACAAAAATAATTAAGCAATGAGCATCTCAACCACGAGTATAAAAAGGCCGGTTTTGGCCATTGTGATGAACTTATTGATTGTCCTTTTCGGGATAATCGGCTATACCTTTTTGGGTGTGCGCGAGTATCCATCTATCGACCCAACGGTGGTTTCGGTAAGAACTTCCTATCCTGGTGCCAACTCAGATATTATTGAATCACAAATTACCGAACCTTTAGAAAAATCGATCAATTCAATTGATGGTATCCGAAATATTTCTTCATCAAGCAACCAGGGAACAAGCAATATCACCATAGAGTTTAACCTCGATAAAAATATAGAAGAAGCTGCGAATGATGTGCGTGACAAAGTATCGCAGGCTGCCCGTACTTTACCAAAAGATATTGACGGTTTACCGGTAGTAAGTAAGGCTGATGCCAACTCTGACCCGATTTTATCGATGACGATCCAGAGCGATAAACGTAACACATTGGAATTGAGCGATTTCGCTGAAAACGTAATTGCCGACCGTATCCAAACCATTCCGGGTGTAAGTAGCGTACAAATCCAGGGCCAAAGGAAATATGCTATGCGTATTTGGATGGATCCGAATAAACTAAGTGCTTACGGTTTAACTTCACAGGATATTGTTACCGCTTTGGATAATGAAAACGTAGAGCTTCCATCAGGAAAAATCACCGGAGCTACTACCGAACTAACGGTTAAAACTTTAGGAAAACTGACCAACGAAAGCGAGTTTAACAACTTGATCCTGAAAACAGATAGCAATCAGGTAATCAAATTAAAAGATGTAGGTTATGCAGTTTTGGGGCCTGAAAACGAGGAAACCATTTTACGCGAATCGGGCAGACCGATGGTGGCCATTGCCATTATCCCTCAGCCAGGAGCCAATTACCTCGATATCAGTAAAGAATTTTACAAGCGTTTTGACAAATTAAAAGCCGATATCCCTCAAGACATTAAACTAAAAGTCGCATTAGATAATACATTATTTATCAAACGATCAGTAACTGAAGTTGCCGAGACCATTGGTTTATCATTGGTGTTGGTAATTTTGATCATTTACCTTTTCTTTAGAGATTGGGCTATTGCTTTCAGACCATTGATCGATATTCCGGTATCGTTGATTTTCACTTTCTTTATCATGTACGCCTTCGGATTTTCAATCAACGTATTGAGTTTGCTGGCCATTGTACTCGCTACGGGATTGGTGGTAGATGATGGCATTGTGGTTACCGAAAATATCTTTAAAAAGGTAGAAGAAGGGATGTCACCTTTCGAGGCAGCCATAAAAGGATCGAACGAAATCTTTTTTGCTGTAATTTCAATCTCCATTACCCTTGCAGCGGTATTCTTACCGGTAATTTTCTTGCAGGGATTTGTTGGCCGCTTATTTAGAGAGTTCGGGGTAGTAATCGGTGCAGCAGTACTGGTCTCGGCCTTTGTATCGCTTACTTTAACACCAATGTTAAACGCCTACCTAATGAAAAAGGGTGGACATAAACCATCCAGGTTTTACAACTGGACAGAGCCTTATTTTGTGAAGTTAAATAATGCTTACGAATCGAACCTGAATAAATTTTTGGATAAAAGATGGCTTTCCGTTCCGATCATCTTGGTGTGTATGGGCTTGATTTTCTTGTTCTGGAAGATATTACCAAAAGAAACCGCCCCTTATGATGACCGTAGCGCCATCAACATCAGTGCAACCACCCCCGAAGGTGCATCGTTTGCCTATACTGATAAGTTTATTATGAAACTAAACCAGCTAGTGCTCGATTCGGTTCCGGAAAAAGATGTAAGCATTACTATTACCTCACCAAGTTTTGGTGGCTCTGGTGCAGTAAATTCAGGTTTTGTGCGCATGGGATTAACAAATCCTGAAGAACGCGAGCGTTCGCAAAAAGACATTGCAGATTACCTGACCAAAATAACCAAAAAATATACTGAGGGCAAAACCATTGTAAACCAGCAGCCTACCATCTCGGTTGGCCGTCGTGGTGGATTACCGATCAGTTATATCATCCAGGCACAAAATTTCGAAAAATTAAGGGAGAAAATTCCTTTGTTTATGGATGCGGTATCGAAAGATCCAACATTCACCGTTTCGGATGTGAACCTGAAATTTAACAAACCTGAAATTAATTTAACCATCGACAGGGATAAAGCCAAAAATTTAGGCGTTTCCATATCTGCTATTGCCCAAACCTTAAATTTAGGTTTAAGTGGCCAAAGGTTTTCGTATTTCTTCATGAATGGGAAACAATACCAGGTAATTGGCCAGTTCGATCGTGGAGATCGGAAAGATCCATTAGATTTGAGCTCGGTTTACGTACGTAATGATAAGGGCGAACTGGTTCAGCTCGACAATGTGGTTACTGCTAAAGAAGAGAGTAGCCCACCACAACTGTACAGGAACAACCGTTTTATCGCAGCAACTGTTTCAGCAGGGCTTGCACCTGGAAAAAGTATAGGTGAAGGTATAGATGCAATGGACGCCATTTCTAAGAAAGTATTGGATGAAACTTTCTCTACTGATTTAAGTGGAGAATCGCGGGATTTTCAAGAAAGTTCTTCAAATACCTTCTTTGCATTTGGTTTGGCCCTCCTACTCGTTTATTTAATTCTTTCAGCGCAGTTTGAGAGCTTCAAAGATCCGATTATTATCATTTTAACCGTACCTATGGCTGTTGCCGGTGCATTCTTATCGCTATGGTTATGTGGTCAAAGCTGGAATATCTTCAGCCAGATCGGTACCATTATGCTTATCGGCCTGGTAACTAAAAATGGTATTTTAATTGTTGAGTTTGCCAACCAATTAAAAGAAAAAGGCATTCCAATCCCCGAAGCCATACGTGAGGCTGCTGTTTCGCGTTTGCGTCCAATTTTAATGACCAGTTTGGCCATTGCCATTGGTGCACTACCTATTGCCTTGGCTTTAGGTGCTGCTGCAAAAAGCAGAATGAGTATGGGAACCGTAATTGTTGGCGGTACCTTATTCTCTTTGGTTTTAACCTTATTTGTAATCCCAGCTATTTACTCTTACTGGGCTAAACCATACAAACCGAATAAAGAGTTGAAAGAAGCCCATCGTTTTGAACAGGAAGCTTTACATATAGAAGAATAAGATGAGCAAGAAATTAAAAATATTTATACTACTGCTAAGCTTATCCCTTTCGGGCTTTGCACAAGAACAGCTGAGCTTACAGGAAGCCATTACCATTGCTTTACAGAATAATTACGACATTAAAATCAGTAAAAACCAGGTTGATATAGCAAAGAACAATGCCAATATCGGCAACGCTGGTATGTTGCCCAATTTAACCGGAAGTTATACCAACGGTGGAAGTATCCAGAACACTCGACAAACCCCTGCAACTGGTCCCGATCGGGTAATTACAGGGGCAAAAAGTACCAATAACAGTTATGGAGCCGATTTAAACTGGACCATTTTTGATGGTTTTAGCATGTTCGCCAATTACGACCGCTTAAAAGAACTGCAAAAACAGGGAGAATTAAATGCACGCCTAACCATTTTAACTACAGTAGCCGATGTAATTACAGCCTATTATGATATCGTAAGACAGCAGCAATTGGTTATAGCAGCTGATAGTGCTATGGATGTTTCGGTATTACGTACCAGTATTGCCAGAACAAAACTGCAGCTTGGCCGCGGTTCTAAACTGGATGTATTAACCGCACAGGTTGATTATAATACCGATACTTCAAATTACCTGCAAACTAAAAATGCCTTACAGGTAGCCAAAGTTCGATTAAATCAATTAATGGTGAGAGATATTGGCACCTCCTTTTCAGTTGTAAATAACATTGATGTAGATAAAGGTATCCTGTTTAGTAAAATGGCCGAAATGGCCGAGCAGCAAAACCCGAATGTACAAAACGCCTTCATCAATCAGCGGATCGCTTCCTTAACCTTAAAATCAGTACGAGGGGCAAGATATCCATCCATTAGTTTAAACTCTGGATACAGCAGGGCAAACAGCACCAGCCCCACGGGGTTCAACCAAAAATTTGCAGCAAATGGATTTACCTACGGCGTTACCGCAAGCCTTAACTTATTTAACGGCTTTTTACAGCGCCAGCAAGAACGCAATGCAAAGATCGAGATCGACAATTCTACCCTGAATTTAAACAAAACCAAACTTGATGTAAACGCACAGTTGCTTACCGCTTATCAAAATTACACTACCTACCTTGATCTGATTAAATTAGAGCAACGAAATGTAGATATCGCAAAGGAAAACCTAGATATTACTTTGGCAAAATACCGTTTGGGCAGCATAGCCCCTTTAGAGTTAAGAGAAGCACAACGAAATGCGATAGATGCACAGAACCGTTTCATCGAAATGCAATATCAGGCCAAAATTGCCGAAACCAACTTAAAAGCAATTAGCGGAAATATAGATTTATCGAAATAGTTTATCGGTTCATTAGTCATTTGTTCGCTGGTTGTTCTTGGCTCTGTCACCGCGAAACCAGTAGGCGCGAGCTGAAGCAATCCTTTAACAGAGCATCTTAATCGCATTGCTATATTGATATTATAATTTTTGCGATTAACTAAACAATTCGTTAAAGGTTGGTATAGTAAAAATGGAACTTTTAAAGCTGTAAGGATGGATACTTTAAGTGAATGTGAAATAAAAAGTGTTATCAGGTATATTAAAGATCAGGGAAGGGATACGCCAATGTCTAGCCAATAATGTTCATTAAAATTGTTTAATCAGTTTAAATTTGCAAAGTATTGATAATCGGAAATTTACTTTTATTTACAAATTAATCTATTTCCTAAAACGGTTTAACAGAAGTAAAGAAATTATTGCAATCATAAAATTCTGTAATTAATTTTTATATTTAGTCCCATGATACTTGTTGCAGATAGTGGCTCATCAAAAACCGATTGGATGGGCTATCATAATGGCGAAACCATTAAATTTAGCACTCCTGGAATAAACCCTTATTTCTTAAGTGAGCAAGAAATTACCAAACTGATTTCTAAAAATGAACCCTTATTAAAATATGCTAGCGAGGTAAAAGAAATCTACTTTTTTGGAGCGGGTTGTTCTTCACCCGACAAACACGAGGTAGTCTCAAATGGTCTGTCAGCAGTATTTGGTAATGCTTTTATTTCAGTAGATCACGATCTTCTGGGCTCAGTATATGCTACCTGTGGAAATGCCGAAGGCTTAAACTGTATTTTAGGTACCGGATCGAATATCTGTTATTTTGATGGAAAGAAAATTCATGATGGCCACCATGGCTTGGGCTATGTTTTAGGCGATGAAGGCTCAGGGACTTTCTTCGGTAAAAAAGTACTATTGAGTTATCTTTACAATAAAATGCCTTCCAATCTAGCAGCAGAGTTTAAAGCAACTTTCCCCGCCGATAAGGAGCAAATTATTACCAATGTTTACCAAAAACCTTTCCCAAACATTTATTTAGCTGGTTTTAGCCGTTTCATGGCCAACCACAAAGACCATCCATTTATTCAGGATATTTTAAGAACTGGCTTTCAGGAATTTGTAGATACGAATGTTAAAGATTATCCTAAACATAAAAACGTTCCATGTCATTTTGTAGGTTCTATAGCTTATTATTATCAGGAAACATTAATTTCAGTGTTATTAGAAAACGGCATTGAACCTGGGAAAATACTACAGAAACCTATCGAAGAGTTATTTAATTTTATCTTAAATAAAGAAGGCATCGTACAACAAGCGAATTAAAATCGAAGTCTAATTTTTATCTACTATAAATTTATTGTTAAAATATCCTTAAGATTGTAAACATAACAACATAAACTTTTGTTATATTTTTAGCGGCATATAAATGCTAACACATATGAAGAGAATACTGGTAGTAGACGACGATATTGAGGTTTTAGAAACCATACAATTAATACTGGAAATCGGAGGATTTAAAGTTTCGGCACTAAATGATGGTGAAGAAATTTTTAACAGAATCGAAAAATTCAGTCCTGATTTAATCTTACTGGATATTTCTCTTGGGCACATCGACGGGCGTGTGCTGTGCGAGCAGTTAAAATCAATTGAAAGTACTTCTAAAATTCCAATTTTACTGATTTCCGGTTTATACGATCCAAAAGATTTTACGACCTTAAACTACGGTCAGGACGATTTCCTATCAAAACCATTCCAAATGGATGTATTGCTTAAAAAGATCACTAAAATTCTTTCACTGGAAGAAGATAAACCCAGTTTTCTTTTAAATTAAGTTAATCCAATATTAAATATTTAGCCAAGCAGATTTTAAATCTTCTTGGCTTTTTTATTTAAAAAAATAAAATTTATCTTCCTAGCGAACAAATTTAATTACTATGATACCAAGCAATGAATGGTTAAAAACCTGGAACGAAAAACGTGCTTTATTAGCCTGCCCCAATAACTTGAATGATTATTTTGAGGAAACCTCAGTAGCTGGTAAAAAAATAGATCATTTAGAGCTTGGAAGTGTTTCTATTCCAACTGGAGAAATATTAGTCAGAGACCCACTTGTATATATTCAAAAAGGTGCTGAACCATATTTAATTAAAGTCCCCAGAGGCGAATTTCCGGTAACTGCAGCTGTAGTTGTCCCCGACGGTGAAGATTGCGCTAGATATGCTGCTGTTAAAGTGCAATTTACAGCTTATGATGCAATACGCTTTGAAGAGGCGCTAATAGGCACAGAAGACCTTGTTGATTTTAATGAAGGAGAATTTTTTGGTTTTAATGTAGATGCAGGCCTGGCTTGTGTACTGGATAAAGAAACATTAAACCAGTTCTGTGCATTTCAAGACACGTTTAATCAAGAGAATCCCGGTAAAAATCTATATGATGATTATTTCGCTGCACTTTTCGCTAGTAATTATGCCGAAAACCCCGGTTATCAACGTGAAGGTGGGGATTGGATTAACTGGAAAATACCCGGAACCAAATATTATATCCCATTTTTTCAAAGTGGCTTTGGTGATGGTACCTACCCGGTTTATTATGGTTTTGATATTGATGGCAATATTTGCGCGCTGATTATTCAGTTTATTGATATTGAACTGGCTTACGGAGAAGAGGAGTAATAAATATCAAACTTCCGATAGTGGTCGTCCGTGTAGACACAGACCACGGAGTCAAACAAAGGCGTGGAATCGGCGAAATGAGGGGCAACTTTCACTACTGGCACAGCACTACCTGATCTAAACCCGATGATACGAATGCCGATCCTTCAATCGGCAGCAGGTACAGCGGGACTAACACGAATTGAAATGCTGGCTTTGCTTTCCAAATTATTATAACTGTGTAATAAAAAACAACTAGTGGTCTGTAAGACAAAGACCATGTAATTAGAAATCGGCTTCGCAATGACGACTCTCGCGGCTGTCATTTTGGCAAACAAATTCTTTTGGAACAACCCTTGTTATGCAGGATGTAGATTAAACAATTTATTTACATATGAGCATACAAGAAAAAGGAAATATCTCTATACACACCGAGAATATTTTCCCGATAATTAAGAAGTTTTTATACTCTGATAACGAAATTTTTCTTCGTGAGTTGGTTTCTAACGCAGTAGATGCAGTCCAGAAAATTAAAAGACTAGGTTCATTAGGTCAGTTTAATGGCGAAGTTGGTCAACCATTGGTGCAAGTTGCGGTTGATAAGGATGCAAAAACCATTACCATTAGCGATAATGGTCTGGGTATGACTGCCGAAGAGATTAAAAAATACATTAACCAGGTTGCATTTTCTGGCGCAAGTGAGTTTGTAGAGAAATTTAAGGATGCTAAAGATGCCAATGAAATCATCGGTAAATTCGGTTTAGGTTTCTACTCGGCCTTTATGGTTGCAGATTTAGTTGAAATTCAAACTTTATCATACCAAGATGGCGCTGAACCTGCACGTTGGGTTTGCGATGGCAGTACAGAATTTGAAATTACTGAAGGTACTAAAACTACACGTGGTACCGATATTATCCTCCATGTAAACAAAGATTCGGAAGAGTTTTTAGCAGAAAGTAAACTGCAGGAAATTCTTGATAAATACGCTAAATTTTTACCGGTTCCAATTAAGTTTGGTACTAAAACAGAGTCGGTTGAAGATGGTGTAGATGAAGAAGGTAAAGCGAAGTATAATGATGTTGAGGTTGATAACATTATCAACACCACCAACCCGATCTGGACAAAAGCTCCTGCAGATTTGTCAGACGAGGATTATTTAAGCTTTTACCGCGAATTATATCCATTTAGTGAAGAACCATTATTCTGGATCCACTTAAATGTTGATTATCCTTTTAATTTAACAGGCGTACTGTATTTCCCTAAATTGAAAAACGATTTCGAAATGCAGCGCAACAAGATTAAATTATACTCTCGGCAGGTATTTATTACCGATGAGGTTAAAGATATTGTTCCTGAATTTTTGATGTTATTGCACGGTGTAATCGACTCTCCGGATATTCCGTTAAATGTATCGCGTAGTTTCTTACAGGCCGACAGCAACGTTAAAAAGATCAACAACTACATTACTAAAAAGGTTGCTGATAAATTAGGTGAGTTATTTGCTAAAGACCGTAAAGCTTATGAAGATAAATGGAAAGACATTGGTCTTTTTGTAAAATACGGGATGATCAGTGAAGAGAAGTTTTACGATAAAGCTAAAGACTTTGCTTTGGTTGGAAATACTAAAAATGAGCTTTTCACACTTCCCGAGTATAAAGAGAAAGTAACGGCCTTACAAACAGATAAAAACGGAACCGTAGTTTATTTATACACGAATGATGCTGCTAAACAAGATGCATTTATCCAATCGGCCAATAAAAAAGATTACGATGTTTTAGTATTGGATTCGCCAATCGACAATCACTTTATTAATCAATTGGAGCAGAAACTAGAGAAAACATCAATCAAACGTGTTGACTCGAGTGTTGCCGATAAATTAATTGAGAAAGATGAGCAGAACGAGCATGTTTTAACCGAAGATCAGGTAAAAGAAGTTACGGCTATTTTTGAAAAAGCCATTACTAAACCAGGGATGCATGTAGAAATTGTGGCTTTACACCCTGAAGAATTACCAGTTACCATTACGATGGATGAATTTATGCGCCGGATGAAAGATATGGCTGCAATGGGTGGCGGAATGGGCTTTTATGGCCAAATGCCAGACAACTATAAGGTTGCCATTAATGGAAACCATAAATTGGTAAGTAAAATTTTAAAAGCTGAAGGAGAAGAACAGCGCAACCTGGCTAAACAAGCGGTTGATTTAGCACTTTTAGCACAGGGTATGTTAACCGGTGCAGAATTGACAGCTTTTGTAAGCAGAAGTGTAGAGCTGATCTAATCTGCAATACTTATATCATAAAGGGCGAAATCTGATCAGTTTCGCCCTTTTGTTTTTAGGTTAAGTCCACAAAAAAAGTCTTGATTAGATCAAGACTTTTAGGCAAGAATTTTCGGGAACTCTTAGATTAAAATTAATATTGTTTAGCTTGCTATTGGTGCCTGCTTTTGATCTACATTGAAGTAATCTTTATGGTCTTCGATCATTTTGGCAATCGTAGCCGCTTTAGTATCGGTTATTTTAAATTCGAATAATGGCTCTTGATTTTTCTTTGATCTCACCATTTTCTCTGTATAAAAGCGGTATACCAAACCATTGGTCAATAAACCATATTTAGCTTTTGTTTTACGGAAGTATTTAGATAAGCGTGAATCATGGATATCTAAATTTTCAGCATGGTGTTTACATTCTACCAAAATTGTTGGTTCGCCATCTTTCATAATGGTGTAATCAACTTTTTTACTTTTTTTAACCCCGAAGTCTAGAACAGCTTCAGATTGAACCTCAGAGGGATCAAATCCTAAGATTTGGATAAAAGGCATAACTAACGCATTCCTAGTTAAATCCTCAGATTGAACTTGTGGAAGCATTTTCTTAATTCTTACGGCAAACTGCCCGATTTCGTCTTTCAATTCCATGATGTATCTATTATTAGGTAGTTAGTTTTTTAAATTGTATTGGTTAAATACCGAATTCGCAGTGATAATAATTTGATCTAAACTTTGTTTATCAAAAAAATTTCTGTTCAACATATCAATCATATAAGTCAATTTATTGATATCATTAGCGCGCATGGTAAACTGAAAATTTTTCATGCCATCTTTTATCGCCTGCTGAACGTAGTTACGTACAACCAGAAAAGATTTTCTGAATGCGTATTCGCCATCTAATTGGCCCTTAACAAGGTTTTGTCCATCAAGATTGCTATATTCATTTTGCATTCTCTGGTACATATCTGCGTTGATTCCTTGATTTTTTAGAATCCCCTTGTAGTAGATTTTATTAAGTAAATACTCGTATTCGTTGTGTTTCATGTGGAGGCTTGGTAGATGTAGGGGAATGTTTCCTTTGCTTTCGGTATTTTTGTTTTTTGGTTTTTAATAAATCTTTAACCCAGTATTGTATGGCCTGTTTTTAATTTTATTATCTACAGGCTACACAAGATTGGGCAGGCAGATGTTTTTCACAATTAGTAGTTTTCACCGCTAATTATTTTGTTTTTGGCAAACAGTATAAAGATTATAAAAAGAAGGGGTATGGATAATTTTTTTACATCAACCACCCAGAATATTACACGAAACCTAGGTTTTTTTTAGACGAAACCTGGAATAAGTTTTTTAGTGCATTTGTTAATTCAATTCATTTTTATTTAACTTGCATTCAAATAAAACAAACATATTTATACTCATGAATCTAAAATGCGTTGTTATAGACGACGAGCAACATGCAATTGAAGTGCTAACTGACCACATTGCAGAAATGCCTGGTTTAACAGTTTTTAAAACTTTTACCAGCCCTGTCCAAGCACTTACTGAGATCAGTATTGAGGACGAAATTGATTTATTGTTTATGGATATTGATATGCCAGGAATCAATGGATTGGAACTGGCTAAAAACATCAGAGAAAAAGCAAAATATTTGATTTTCACTACTGCTCATCCTGATTATGCCCTGCAGGCATTTGATGTACAATCAGACCAGTACTTATTAAAACCTATTTCCTTTGCGAAATTTGCACTAGGTATTGATCGGATTTTAAAAAAGGAAGCAAATAATACCAAGGTTGCTACGAAAGAAGCTGATCAGGTGGCTGCCCTTTATATTAAAGGTGACCATAAATATGCTTTTTCTAACATCGCCATTGATGAAATACTTTACATCAAAGCGCTACAGAATTATATACAGATTATTACTAAATCTGAAACCCACACGACCTACCTTACACTCAAGGAAATTGAAAAGGCCTTAGAAAACCACGCATTTATCCGTGTTAATAAATCGAACATTGTTGCTAAAGCGGCAATCAAAAAAGTAGATGGAAATATAATCCGTTTGGTAAATAACGAGATGATCCAAATTGGCGAAGGTTATAAAGAAGCTTTCTTCGCCTATGTACAGAGCAGTTTATTAAAATCTAATCGAAATCAATAAACTACTAAAGGTCTACGATCCAGCTAGTCATTACAATTGTGTGGCTTTGGTCACCTGTAGGTGTAGTTGAATAATTATTTTGAGCTTTGATGTTTTTATAAACGAAAATAGTTTTTTTAGCTAGTTTAGTTGTGTTTTGAGCTTTCATGATATTTATATTTTAATGTGATTATTTATTGTAGTTATTAATTTCTGTAAAGATGCGGCGCAAAATTAACCTCAACTACTTTTTTACACAAAACCCCAATTTTAGGAGATAAAAACCCTATTTCAATAGATTTAAAGCAAAAAAATGACTTTTTCAACCCTCAAAATATTATATAAAAAATATAAACTTCATTTGCTTATCTGGAGTATTTACATCATATATGAAGTATTTATTTTAGGTTACGTCTCTAAACAGTTCAAACCGCCAGGCATCTATCTTCTCATATATTTAACTAATATTTCAACTTTTTACCTTCATACATTTTTGCTCAAGAAAGTATTAAGTAAAAAAAATACTCCCCTCAGAATTGTAACTATTCTATTACTGATCGCTGCAATGTTATTAACCTATATCGCAGCAAGTTATGTACTCCTTTTATTATTTCAAAAAATCGGGGTCATAGAATTCGACATGGCAAATTTTGTACCGCGTGATTTCATACTGTCTTGCATGTATAGATCCTTATATTATATCGGCTTCGCAACAGGTTATGTTTACCTAATTAAATCATTTCAGGATCAGAAGAAAGTAGAGGCATTAGAACGCCAAAACCTGGTTACCCAAATAGAAAAACAGGCATTAGAGAACGACCTTGTACAATCGCAGAATAATTATTTGCGAAGTCAGATCAATCCACACTTTCTATTTAATACTTTAAACTTTATTTATAACGACGCCCGCAAAAAGGCACCTATGGCAGCAGATGCAATTATGAATCTGGCTGAAATGATGCGTTATGCCCTAAAACGTCCTGAAGCATCAGAAATGGTTCCACTAAGTGAAGAAATTGAGCAAATTGAACACCTGATCAATCTCCATAAACTCCGAACGGCTAACACAATTAATCTGGAACTTGAGGTAATGGGCGATATGTTCGGGTTAAGATTTCCACCGCTTATCTTATTAACTTTGGTAGAAAACATATTTAAGCATGGAAATGTTTCACACTCTACTCAGCAGGCCCTTATTAAAATTGCTTACCAAAATGACAACCTTAATATCAGTACTATAAACATGATTAATGATAATAAGGGCAAACAGACAGAAAGCCATCATGTAGGGATTGACAATATTAGCAAGCGCCTGAGCAATTTTTATGGCAATGATTATGTATTCAGGTATTACAAAGACCCGCTTAACCGGTATATTACTGAAATAAATGTAACTGTTGTTAACCCTTTGGCCAAGTTAAACCGTTAAGCTTTCATTGCATTTTGACGCTGGATATCTTTTAGCAGAAAATAATACATAACCATTTCATGTGTCCGCTGATCTTTGCTAAAAAGTCTGTTTACGTGCATATGCATTAAATCGGTTAATAGCTTTAGTGCATTTTCGGGAGCACATTGTTTAAGAATTTTGATAAACGAAGCCGAAAACTCATTGAAATCCTGCTCCTGCGCTGTTGTTAACGCCGTCCATTCTGTTTTACGAAACTCCTGATAGTGGCTGTTTAATTGTTTAAAATCGGCAGCATCTAATCGATGTTCCTCATTAAAGGTATCAGACATTATTCTTATGGTCTTATTGATGGCCAGCTTATCTATAATGTTAGACCCGATAATCTTAGAAATTAAAAGGCTACACAAATTATATTTGTTGAAATCATCGGTCTGCGTTTCTAAAAGCGATAACACAAATTCACTATCTACAGCAAAATGCTGCTCAACATCTTCGATCATGTTGCTGCCATAACGCTCTAACTCTCGCCTATAGGTTTTAATCTGCACATCAGATACCAAACCTGAATTTAAAAACAATTCCAGATCATCCATGAGTTTTGATGTTAACAGCTGCCCATCCCTTGGATTGTTTAGTTGAACCCTAAACCTGACGTGGTTTCCATTTTCATTGTAGCGGATAAAAAACCACGATTTAACCTGATCAGTATGCGTGGATATGAAGGGTGCAATTATTTCCGTCAAAATCTGATCACCGCGTTGCTGGTGGCAATAAATTTCGAAATACAGCCATTCTTTACCCGGCAGAAAAAATCGTGTTACCTCAGCATTTGCAGACGTTTTAGCCAAACCTCGATAAATTTGTTCGCCATGACTTATACTTAAAACAAACTGAGCTAAATAAGGCTTAGCTGCTTCATCAACCACGATACTGTTTTGAGGTAGTAACACTTCTTCTATGTATGTGCTTCCATGCTTTTGCAGGTATTGAAGAAAAGCATTTATATCATCGTCGTTTTGTAGTGCAAAGCATAATGTTTGATCGGATATACCTGCTTTAAAATATTCACTAACACCTAAATTGCTTAGGTATGACCTACAGCTGGCAACGGATAGCGACTTTTGACCGGCACCTAAAAGCGCTTCTCTTTTAACCCTCCATTTATTACTGCTTAAAACTATATTTTGATATTGTAACCTTGGATAATAATCCAAATCAGGAAAAATAGTATCAAGTGGAAAGGAAAGATTTGTTTGTAAGCCTTGATGTTGCAAATCGCATAGTAACCTAAATACAGAAAGGTCTGAACGGATGTAATTGTATGCAGAAGCCATTCTTGGTACGAGCCGTTTATTTAAATGCTTAGAGCGAAGAATAATCTCTGTGCCCCGAATTGAAATCTGTATATCATTTAAAGCAAGTGGCGATGCTGAGGTATCAAAATTTAAGATTGATAATTGATGCCCATAAATCAGTTTTCGCCTGTTTACATTATCTACATTAGCCTCTACCATATAGGCCACATCGAAAAATAGAACCTCAGGGTTTGCTTGTTGTTCGGCGTCCGCAATGTCTTTAGCATACTGTGCTACATCATCGGCTGCCATTGTAAATCTCCCGCTTAATGCATTTGATGTTGCTCCACCTATCTGTTCGACAAAAATCAAATCGTCATGGACAGACATTACCATGCTAAATGAATTGGGTAAGGCTGCTAATTTCTGATTCGGCGTTAAGGTAAGTTTGTTCAGATAAACAGTTTTACCTTTTTCGAAGTTTTGTTCAGTCAGGAAGGTTTTTAATGCCGTTTTAATATTTTCTGTCTCTGCTTTTTTCGGTGGCTTAGTATTGAAGCGTGTGATAAACTCACTGTTTTGACCAGCTTGCTCCAACTCATCGTAGCCTACACCCATTTCTGGATCTAGTGCCAATAATAGTGGTACCTCGCGATCTTCGAATTTATTTTTAAACCTGACCTGAAACTGGCTAAGGGCATCACGATCTTTTGCGGGCATTACACTGTGGAGCAAATTGATCAAAGCTGGAATAGCCTGAAGGAAACGTTCATTAATACCACCCGATAAAGCTGTGCGCTGCGCGATAAGGTATTTTGGCAACTCAGCCGTAATGGTGAGTCCTAAACGTTCAAAATAATCATCCCCTATAATATTGGGATCGTAATTGGTAAAAACAAGCTGTAAATCGTGCATATCGTGCAGCAAACCAAACAGGTTTTCGGTTTCAGCATCATTTAAATTTAATTGTTTTGCCAGATCGTTAAGCCTGATCGGTGTTAAGCAAGCAGCCAATATTTGCTTTACAAAGTCGTCTTGATCTAACTCAGCAAGTTCAAAAACACCATCGGTACAGGCTATATACCGGATACTGCTGGGCGTTAAATAATAGCTGCTGTTACTAAATATGAGGCAGTTCTTTCGCAGCACTTCTGCCAATGGCAATTGAATATTATTTTTATAAGGCCAATCAACCAATTCGTGTACCTTTTGGGTTTCTTCAACTACTATTTTGCTTTCTGATGGTTTAATGGCATCGTTTAAAAAACTAAAACCGGCAAAGGTACCATATGGGGTTGACCGGAATTTCGCACGGTTAAAATATTTCCATATGGTAAAATAAACTTTAGGTGGAAGATCTTTTAGTTCGTTTGCCTTTACTTCTTTTATGGTTTCGTAAAATGTTGCAGAAGATATTGCTATTGCCGATTTTAATTCCTCCCAGCAATCTGCAAGTTCAGATTGATATGAAAATTTAGGTGTTCTAAAAATTACGGTTGGTTGGATATTAAGCTTCATTGAATTTAAATAGTGAGCGGAAATTACAAAGATTAATTTAAAAAGTTATCAATTGACAATTTTCAGTTTGCAGTTCTATACGCACAATCCTTTAATAGTGCATTAATAATTCAGGGACACATTTGTCTGGATTACAAATCTCCAACCAATTTAATATAAACTAAAAAGCCATCTTCTTTTTAGAAAGATGGCTTACCGGGACGTTAATTGTATTTTATTTTTTGGTTACTTTAAATTCTGTTCTTCTGTTCTTTGCTCTTCCTTCCGGATTATCTTTTTTCTTGCGTTTCACTACGATTTCGTTTGGTGCAATCGGCATTGATTCTCCATAACCTTTAGAAGTCATTCTAGCAGCGGCAATACCTTTACTTTCTAAATAATCCGTACAAGATTTAGCCCTTCTGTTCGATAGATCCAAGTTATACTCATCTGTTCCAATGTTATCAGTATGAGAACCCAATTCGATTTCCATTTCAGGGTTATCCTCCATAATCGGAATCAGGAAGTCTAACACTTTTTTAGAAGGCTCAGTTAATTCGGCACTGTTAAATTCGTAATAAACGTTATCCAAAGCCATTGGGATACCCAATTTGAAAGGACTTAAGCAATAATCTTTATAAATCAAGGTATCTGCTTTAGCCAATTCTTCGTAAGGATAGTTCTTAGTAATTGCGAAATAATTATCTTTCGCAAAAAGCAACTTGATTGGTCTTTTCGAATCTACTTTAAACCTATAAATACCATCGGTACCAGTTGTAATTTTCTGGGCACCTTCTGCATTGGTAAGGGTTACATTTGCACCTGCTAAAGGTAATTTAGTTTTACAGTCAGTTAAAATACCAGCGATTGAGAAGTATTCTTTTTTCACTTCAAATACCTCTAAGCAGCATGATGATTCGCGGTCAGAACTGATATATCCTTTTGTTCCTTTATCATCTGTTGCAGTGAAGTAAAGATCATCTTTTGATGAGTTAAATGGATAACCTGCATTTTTTGGCTTGGTCCAATCTACAAGATCACCTTCTGACTCGAAGAAATCGAGACCACCAAAGCCTATTCTACCATCGGTACTGAACAATAACTTTTTGGTTAATGGATTGTAGTATGGTGCACGTTCATCATATTCAGTATTAATGGTTGAGCCAAAGTTTACGGCCTGGCCTAAAGATCCATCTTCGCGAACGGTACAATACCAAAGATCGTACTTACCATAACCACCGCTTCTATCAGATGAGAAAAGCAGGAATTTACCATCGCTGGTTACAAATGGTTGAGTTGAGTTAAAATCTTTACTGTTTACCTGTAAACCAACTGGCAGTGGGTCTGCCCATTTATCACCTGTTTTTTTAGAAGAATAAATGGCATATTTTTCTTTATCCTTCCAGGCTGTAAAGTACACTGTATTTCCATCAGGAGTAAAAGTAGCGGCAGCAACTTCCATATTTTTAGGAAAACTGATATCGATTTTTCTTACTGCAATATCTGCCGAAGTTAATTCGCCCTTGGCTGCATAAATATTATTTAGGAATGGATTGGTTTTAGTTGATACCTGAACTTCTCCGGCAGCTGTTTTAACCATATCTTTTTTACTACCTACAGCAACCGGACGGGATGAAGTAAAATACAGCTCGTTGTTGATTTTAACGGGAGCATAATTAGAACCTAAACCATTTACGTTACCAGGTACTTTTTTAACCTGGACCATCCGTGGAAAACGCATTTCTTCGATCGCAAACTTACACGATTCGATTTCCTTTTGGGCATCTTTTACCAAAGCATCACCAGGATTTTTTTGGATAAACTGTTGAAAAGCATCGATAGCCAGGTTAAATTTTTTATTTGCCCTTAAGCTTTCTGCATAATAAAATAGCGCCTTTCTAAAACGTGTATTGGTAAAGGTGATCGCTATGGCATAATATTTTTCAGCCTCGTTAAATTCCCTATACAACCTACTAGATTCTGCAAGGTTATAAATCGATCCTTCATAATCGTCTATCACTTTATCATCAGTCGCTGATTTCCTTTCCATACCGTATGGTAAAATGGCCTGGGTACTGTCTCCAGTAATTTTTAAGGCTTTTTTATAAAAAGTAGATGCTGCGTAGTAATCCTTATTTTCGAAATAAGTATCTGCAACCTTTTTATAATTCACCACATACTGTGCGTTTGCAAAACCGCCAAATGCCACTAACAAAAAGAGTAATATTTTTTTCATTTGATTAATTATAAACGTGGACAAAAGAAGTTTGGACCAATAAGACCGTTACGGCCAATTAAGGATATCGAAAGCTCTAAACCTCCGTTACTGTTAGAAGCGCGGTTGAAAGTAGAGGTATTAATATCATAACTTAACCCGAAAACCATATTCTTTAACTGTAGGCCAACAAAGGCAATTGCGGCATCTTTATTACGGTAATTACCACCAAACAAAATATTTGCTGATGGATTAACGTTAAGCTGTGCATAAGCACCTAACGATACCTCGTTTGTGTTACCCTGGTACATGAACAATGCATTGGGTACAATATCCAATAACTCTGAAGCCTTGATCCGCGCACCGCCATGCGCCGTAAAACGAACAGGGATACGTGAATTTGAACCAGAGAAACGATCCATAGGGCGGGTTAAGTGTGCTGCACTTGCGCCTAAGAAAACGTTTACACTTTTGTTGGGGTTACCATCAAAATACATGATCCCAGCATTTACATCAGGAACCAAAGAGGATTGAGATGAAAGTGTTTCGCCGCTCATCATACCACCATCATAACCTGAAATTGGATTAAACTGGTTACCAAATCTGGCCTGAGAGAAATCGAAACTGCGGTTAATTACGCCAGCCTGTAAGCCAAAGCTCACCATCTGTAAACCTTCGGCACCAAACCTCAAACGGTACGAACCCGATACGAGGGCAGACAGATAGTTAAAATCTAACTCCCCTGCCCTTTGGTTTAAAATGGTTGCACCAAATGCGAAGTTCTTTTTTGGAGCCATATCGAACGATGCTCCACCTGTTAAGAAAGAACTGTTTAATGCACTCCATTGTTGTTTAAAGTTTACAGTTGCACGGTAATCGCCGTCTATTACCCCGGTTAAGGCCGGGTTAAGATATAACGGGTTTGCATAATATTGTGAAAAATGCGGATCAGTTTGTGCAAAGGACTTCGCTGTACACAGCAGCAATCCTAGCACTGCAACATATATTTTTAAAGCCGATAGTATTTTCATGGTCTTTGATTTTATCTGTTTATTATTAATCCTCTTCTTATCTAATCAGCGTTACTGTACCTTTTCTTAATGATGTTGTTCCATTGGTGAATGTAATGTCAACCATGTACACATAAACTCCGATCGGTTGATTTACTCCCTTGAAAGTTCCATCCCATCCATTTGCTACATTATCTGATTGGAATATCAATTGACCCCATTGTGTGAAAATACTCATTTTGGCGCTTGATATCGTATTACCATAGATTAAGAAGGTATCGTTCTTACCGTCGTTATTCGGTGTAAATGCATTTGGTATGTAAACCTGATCTCCAAAAGGATTAGCTGCTTTACCAGTTACCGGAGTAGAATTTGCACTGGTTTGGCACTCAATCTGACCTCTTGCCCGTACAATGATAGTAACACTTTGATCTGGTTTCAGGCCTGTTACTAAGTAAGTTGTTCCGGTTGATCCGCCTGTTGGGTTTACCCATGTTAAGCCATTATCTTGAGAAACTTCGTAAGCAGTAGCGCCTGCAACCGCAGCCCACGCAAAAGTTATACTATTTGGTGTTGTGCTTTGCACCACTACTACTGGTTTTTCCAATACTGGCAGTACATTAACCGTAACGCCTGTTCTTGTTGGACTAGCACAGCCACCCACAGCTATTGCCTCTACGTAGTAGATTGTGGTAGCGGTTAAGTTTGGTGTAGTAAAGGTTATACCTTCTGCTAGTACAGTACCTCCAGAGCTTGCAGCATACCATCTGTAAACTAATCCTGCTAAAGGATTATTAACCGTTAGTATGGTTGAGCTACCTGCGCAAAGTGTTCCATTTGCTGCTGTTACAGATGCTGGTGCAACTGGTACTGGTAGTGCAATTACATTTACCGGTGTTCTAGATGATGAGATACAAGTTCCATTTGCACCTTCAACATAGTATGTGATGTTGGCATTAACCGCAGGAGTGGTAAAGTTTACTCCTGTTCCAGCCAATGTTCCGCCCACAGCTGCAGTGTACCAATTGTATGTTACACCTGTTTGTGGACTTGTTACCGTCAATACAGCTGGGCTTCCGGTACAAACGTTAACCGATGTTGAAGCTACCGTTGGTACTGTTGGTTTTGCGTTAACAGTAACCGTTACTTTAACACGGCCACCATTGTTGTTACAACCTCCAGTTCCGATTGCTAAAATGTAGTAATCTGTTGTTGCAGCTAAAGCTGTTACATTGAATGTGGTGCCAGTGAATAATAAATTACCACCAACCGCTGCTGTGTACCATTCGTAAGTAACACCTGCCTGTGCATTCGTTACTGTTAGGGTGGCTCCATCACCTGCGCATATGCCTCCATTTGGAGCAGATACCACTGGGTTGTTTGGTAATGCATTTACGGTAATGGCTACAGCTCTTGCTGTTGCAGCCGTATTCTCACATTTATTATCGCCTTTAACCGTTACATAATAAGTTGCACTTGCAGTTAATACTGGTGTAGTAAACACTGGACCAGTAAATACTACTGTATTTAAAGTCGCATCACTATACCAGGTAAATATTGGGTTGGTTACTGTTGTGCTTGTTGCTGCTAATGTTGCGGCTGTGCTTGCACAAACTGAAGTTGATCCGTTTACTGTAATATCTGTTGCCACAGCACCTGGATTAACAGTAACGGTTACTGTTTTCACATTAGCCGCAGTGTTTTCACATCTATTGGCACCTTTAACGGTTATATAATAAGTAGTGGTTGCGGTTAATACCGGTGTGGTAAAGATTGGTCCGGTAAATGCCACGCTTGTTAATGAAGCATCATTGTACCAAGTAAATACTGGGCTGGTAACCGTTGCAGAACTTGCATTGATAACAGCCGTTCCAGAACCACATATTTTAGCTGGTGTTGATAATGTAATATCAGCTGCTGTTGCTCCATCATTTACATTAACGGTAACTACTGTCGCATTTGCAGCAGAACTTTCACATCTGTTATCACCTTTTACAGTTAGGTAATATTTAGTTGTTGCAGTTAATGCTGGTGTGTTAAAGGTTGCACCTGTAAATACTGGTGTTGTTAAAGCAGCATCGCTGTACCAGGTAAATATTGGATTGGTTACCGTTGTAGTACTGGCCACTAAGCTAGCTGACGATCCTGCACAAATGGTTGCATCTGTTGCGGTAACATCACTTGCTGAGGCTACCGGGTTCACCACAATATTAACAGATTTTGCTGTGGCAGCACTACTTTCACACTTGTTATCGCCTTTTACAGTTACGTAATAAGTAGTGTTGGCAATTAATGTTGGCGTGGTAAATACTGCACCTACAAAAGCTACATCAGTTAAGGTTGCATTGGTATACCAGGTGAATACCGGGTTAGTAACTGTTGTGCTACTTGCCGTTAGTACTGCTGCAGATCCTCCGCAAACATTTGTTGATCCACTTACAACGATATCACTTACAACTGCTACCGGGTTAACTTTAATGGTTACCGCTGCCGCATCTGCTGCAGTGTTTTCACATTTGTTAGTGCCTTTTACGGTTACATAATAGGTAGTAGTGGTTGTTAATACCGGAGTGGTAAATATTGGTCCAGTAAAGGCAACACTTGTTAATGAAGCATCGTTGTACCAGGTAAATATTGGACTGGTTACTGTTGTTGAGCTAGCATTGATTACTGCTGTACCCGATCCACATACCAAGGTAGGTGCTGATAAGGTAATATCTGCAGCTGTTGCACCCTGATTAACATTTACGGTTACCACTTTTGCAGTGATACCTGAGTTTTCACATTTGTTATCGCCCTTAACCGTAACATAGTATTTAGTTGTTGCTGTTAATACAGGGGTAACAAATGATGTACCTACATAAGCTACTGAAGTTAAAGCAGCATCGTTGTACCAGGTAAATGTTGGGTTAGTAACGGTTGTTGTAGTTGCTGCCAAGGTAGTACCAGATCCTGAGCAGATTGTTGCATCAGTAGCTGTTATATCGGCCGCGGTAGAAACCGGACTAACTGTTATGGTAATTACCCTTGCTGTACCAGGTGCATTCTCACATTTATTATCACCTTTTACAGTTACATAATAAGTAGTGGTGCTGGTTAAGGCCGGTGTAGTATATGTTGCACCAATGAAACTTACATTGGTTAATGCCGCATCACTGTACCAGGTAAATACTGGGTTGGTTACTGTTGGCGATGTGGCAGTTAATACTGCCGATGATCCTGCGCAAGCCACTGTGCTTCCGCTAAGAATAATATCGGTAGTAGTTGCCAAAGGATTAACGGTTATTGTTACCGCTTTGGCATCTGCAGCACTATTTTCACATTTATTGGCACCTTTAACACTTACGTAATAAGTAGTAGTGGCAGTTAAACCAGTTACTGTGAAAGTTGGACCTGTAAATACTACACTTGTTAATGATGCATCGCTATACCAGGTAAATACTGGCTGAGTAACCGTAGTACTCGAAGCCATTAACATTACGGTAGAACCTGAACAGATTTGAGCATTGCTTACTGCAATATCAGCAGAAGTTGCAAACTCTTTAACTGTTACGGTAACAACCTTAGCATTTGCAGCTAAATTCTCACATTTATTATCACCTTTTACGGTTACATAATAAGTGGTGGTTGCAGTAAGTGCAGGTGTAGTAAAGCTAGCGCCTACATGAGCCACTGTAGTTAAAGTAGCATCGCTGTACCAGGTAAATACAGGATTGATCACTGTCGTTGTTGAAGCAGATAGTGCAGCTGTAGATGCTTTACAGATTGATGCAATTCCGTTAATAGCAAGGTCTGAATCAGTAGCCGCAGGATTAACCGTAATGGTAATCGATTTTGCCGTAGCTGCTATATTCTCACATTTATTATCGCCTTTAACCGTTACATAATAAGTGGTGGTTGCAGTAAGTACCGGCGTAACGAAGTTAGCACCAGTAAATGCTACTGTGGTTAAAGCCGCATCACTGTACCAGGTAAATACCGGGTTGGTTACGGTTGTACTTGTTGCATTTAAAGTAACTGAAGAGCCACCGCAAACGGTACTTGTTCCAGCTAAGTTAATATCAGCTGGGGTAGCAACAGGATTTACCGTTACGGTAACCTCTTTTGCATTACCTGCTGTATTTGCACATTTATTGGTTCCGCTAACAGTAACATAATATTTGGTAGTTGCGGTAATGGCTGGTGTATTAAATACTGCACCAACAAAAGCAACCTGTGTTAAAGCAGCATCAGTATACCAGGTAAATACCGGACTGGTTACTGTTGTACTGGCCGCAGTAAGCACCGCCGTACCAGAAGCACATAATGATGTTGTTCCGGTTACTGTTAAATCGGCAGCAACAGCTGATGGATTAACAGTGATAGAAACCTTAGTACGTGTTGAGTTTGAACAACCTGTTCCACTTACTGCTTCAACATAATAATCGTATGTTCCTGCTGCAAGTGATGCAGATGTAGTAAAGCTACTGTTGTTGGTTACCAACATGTTTCCGGCTGTAGCCGCATCATACCAGTTATAGGTTACTCCTGCAATGGCCTGTACACTTAAAGTAGCAGGTGAGCCGATACAAGTTGTAGCCGGATTGGTACTTGATGGAATCGGTGCTACCGGTGGAGCTAAAATAGTTACCGTTACTTTAGTTCCTACAGTCTCGCAACCGTTAGCCGTAGCTGTTACCGAATAAGTATAAGTTCCAGCAGCTAGAGTTGGATCTGTTGTGAAAGTTGCTCCATCTTTTCCTGCCTGATAAGTTGTGCCTAAGTACCATTTGTACACTACACCAGCTTGTGGGTTCTGAACACTTAAGGTTGCAGATGATCCTTGACAAGCACTTGCTGTAGCAGATGTAACTGTTGGCGTAGTGATTACACGTTGTGCATAATCTAAATTAACAGATGTTAATGCTCCTAAAAGACCTGAGCTTAATCTTAACTCTGCTCCATCAAATTTACTGGCTGGTACGAAGGTTAATATGGCTGATGTTCCGCCGGTTAATAGTTTTAAGCTGATTAATGGGTTAGATATAGAAACCGCATCATTATTGCTGGTTGTACCCTGGAAAGTAGTTACTGTTAGATTATTTAACACTCCAACCGAAAGTAATGTACCTGGAGTGGTAATTTTCACTCTTAAAGTGTCACCAACGTTTGATAATCCTGTAAAACCAACATGGTGATAAACAGATGCTCCAAGTAATCCCACTGGGATAACCAAGCTTGATCCTGTGTTGATATCGTTATCAACCGCAAAAGCAGGGTTGAAAACTCCAGCCAATAATGCCACACCTGTTACACCGCTTGCAACTGTTGTTGTAGCGGCTCCACAAGGTGTAGTTACCGGATTACCGTTAGGAATTACAGTAACGGTTACAGTTGCTCTGCTTGTTGCAGTACAGCCACCAGGAATAGTAGCTTCTACATAATATGTAGTGGTTGCACTTAATTGCGGTGTTACATAAGTTTCGCCAGTATATACTGGAACCACACCATTTGCAGTAGTGTACCAGTTAATGGTTGCTCCTGCAGTACTCGATGTTGCTTTCAATACTGCAACAGAACCTTCACTAATGGTGATTGATGGTGGTGTAATTACCGGAACATCGATAGTTCCCAATATAATTTTAGCTTCAGTTCTTGTTGATGAACTACCACAGCTATTTACTGCTGCTACAAAATAACTTCTATCAGCATTGATTAATGGTGTTGTAAAGTTATCACCAGTAAATAATACAGTTGTTGATGTTGCGGTGTCGTACCAGTTATAGGTTGTACCTACAATTGGGTTTTTAACCTGGAAAGTAACTGATGTATTCGGACAGGTGTTTACAGATGCTGAAAGTAGATCTGGTGTTACCGGAGCTGGGTTTGTAGTTACATTTACTACTGTTTTATAGCTCACACAACCAGTTGAAGAAACTGCTGCAACGTAGAATTTAGTGTCGCCTGTTAAAACTGGTGTAGTAAATATGATACCATCTTTACCGGCTAAATATGTACCTGTAGCATCGTACCATCTGTAAGTTAAACTTGCTGATGGGTTGCTTACTTCAAGCTGTGCAGTTTGGCCAACGCAAGCCGTAACATTTGCTGATGCTACAGTAGGTGCAACCAAAATGCGTTGTGCATAATTTAAATTGATTGATGTTAAAGCACCTAATAAACCTGAGTTTAATCTAACTTCTACGCCGTCGAAAACGTTCGTTGGAACAAAAGTGATTAAGGCCTGGGTATTACCGCTTAACAACTGAATATTGATTAAGTTATCATTTAACAATCTAGAATCACCATTACTGTTGGCTCCAACATAAGTAGTAATTGCCGCGTTTCCTAATAATGAAAGTGATAATAGTTTTCCTGGTGATGATACTAAAACACGTACCGTATCGCCCACTTTAGATAATGATCCAAAACCAACTCTTTGATAAACTGACGCACCGAGCGCCCCTACAGGCATTACCAATGAAGATGCGGTTTGGGTATCGTTATCAATCGCTAATGCTGGGTTAAATACACCTGATAATAAAGCAACACCGTTAACGCCGTTAACCTGTGTTGTTGCCGCCTCGCAAGGAACCGGATTTGGAGATCCGTTACCATCAACTGTAATGGTAACCTGAACGCGGCTTGCTGATGTACAACCATTTGTAGAAACCGATTCTACATAATAAGTTGTAGTAGCTAACAGCGGTGGTGTAACATAAGTTGCACCAACATAAACTGGTGTAGTTGAAGTGTTAGAAGTATACCAGCTGAAAGTATTGGTTGCATCTGCAGAACTAGCAGTTAAAATTGCAGTTTGACCTGCGCTAACTGTTGATGAACTTGCAGTTACTACTGGTAAAGCCGGACGAGGATTTACTGATACTGCCGCCGCAGCACGTGTAGTGCTTGTACAGTTTCCTTGAGATGCTTCTACATAATAAGTAGTTGCCGCTGTTAATGCTGGAGTTGGGAATACAGCGCCAGTGAATACTAAGTTTCCACCTACCGCAGCATCGTACCATTTATAAGTTACAGCAGCATCTGGATTGGCAACCGATAAAGTTGCTGATGATCCTTCACACACATTAGCTATTGTTGCCAATACTGGTGTTGGTAATGCAGGTGTAACCGTTACAGTTACCGGAATTCTTGTTGTGTTCGGGCAACCGCCTTTGCTTACCTGAATATAATAAGTAGTGGTAGCAGTTAAAGCTGGTGTAGTAAATGTTTCGCCAGTGGCCAATTGTGTACCGCCAGTTGCAGCATCATACCAAGCTAATGTTGTACCACCGTTTGCCGTTGCAGTTAATGTCGCAGTACTTCCGGCGCAAATGGTTTGTGCACCAGCAGTTATTGTTGGACTAGGATAAATTACAGTTGCACCATAAACATCTAAGCTGGTTAGTGCCGATACTAATGCACCAAAGCTTACTTGTACCCTATCGTAAGCACCTCCTGCCAATATAGTTGCAGCAAAACGGTTACCTGACAAAAGTCTAAGATTTAACAGTCCACCATTTAATTGTACTGTTTTTACAACCGTAGTACCATTTAATATAGTAACGGTTACGTTGTTTAATAAACCAACATCAGCTAAACCAGTCGGTAAAGCTAAATCTAAACGAAGACTATCAGTGGCGGTTCCAACTGTTGGGAAAATTAATTGTTGATAACCTGATGCACCAACACCTACAGAAAGTGATATTCTGGTAAAGTTAGAAGGATCAGCATCAGTAGAGTTTCCAGCGCCGCTTATTCCACACAATAAACAAATTCCATTTATACCTGTGTTTTGTGCATTGGCAGCGTTACAGGCAGTACCACCACCATTATTTAATACGGTAACAGTTACCGGAACTCGGGTTGCACTTTTACAACCACTGGCATTTGTTGTTTCTACATAATAAGTTGTAGTTGCTGATAATACCGGAGTAACAAATGAAGTACCTGTTCCTACCTGTGTTCCGCCTGTTGCAGCATCGTACCATTGAATGGTATTGCCAGCATCAGCCGTTGCTAACAATGTAGTAGACTGACCAGCATTGATTACCTGGTTGTTCGTAGTTACTGTTGCAGCAGTTGCTGGTGGGTTAACTGAAACATTAACAGCAGTTCTCGAACTTACTGCAGTTCCAGATACCGCCTCTACATAAAATACTGTTGGGGCAGTTACTGCAGGTGTTACAAAAACGCCTGTGTTATTGGTAACCAATGGCGTACTTCCGGTAGAAGCATACCAGTTATAAGTTACGCCAGCTTGTAAATTGCTTACGCTTAATGTCGCTGGGCTTCCAGCACAAACCGTTGCTGCAGCAACTACCGGAGCATTAACCGTAACGGTTAAGCTATAAGCTGTTGTTGCTTTGTTTCCGTTTGCATCTGTTGCAGTTAAAGAAATCGTAAAGGTTCCGCCTAAAGTTGGTGTTCCTGTAATTTCTCTTGTTGCAGTATTAAAACTTAATCCCGGAGGAAGGTTTGTTGCTAAATAGGTATATGGAGCTGTTCCACCTGTTACCGCTGGTAAGGTTTGTGTTGGATAAGGTGTACCCACAATACCGTTTGGTAAAGTTGCACCTGGTAATGATAAAACACCGATTACTTTAAGTGCATAGGTATTACTTGCAGTTCTGCCTTCACTATCTGTAGCAGTTACACCGATCGAATAATTTCCGGCCTGTGTAGGTGTTCCCGAAACTTCTCTTGTTGCTGGGTTAAAAGTTAATCCGGCCGGAAGGTTGCTTGCTACATAAGTATATGGACCAACACCACCAGTTGCCGACGGTAAAGTTTGTGTAGCATAAACTGTTCCTTCTGTTCCATCAGGCAAGGTTGCTGCTGGTAACAATAAAGGATCAACCACTACGATTGTATAGTTATTGGTTGCTGTTTTTCCATCAGCATCGGTTACCGTTACCGGTACTGTGAAAGTTCCGGATTGTGTAGGTGTTCCTGTAATTTCCCTTGTAGCCGGATCAAAGGTCAATCCCGGAGGAAGACCAGTTGCCGCATAAGTATAAGGTGTTGAACCACCTGTTGCAGATGGAATAGTTTGTGTTGGATAAACTGTTCCTGTTGTTCCGTTAGCTAAAGTTGCTGCCGGTAAAACCAATGGATCAGTTACTTTAAGTGTATAGTTAGCTGTAATGGTATTGCCATTAGCATCTGTTACTGTAACAGGAATGGTAAAGGTTCCAATTTGAGTTGGTATACCTGTAATTTCTCTTGTTGCCGGATTAAAGGTTAATCCCGGAGGAACACCTGTTGCCGAATAAGTATAAGGTCCGGTTCCACCTGTTGCGGCTGGAATTCCGTTTGTAGTATAGGCTGTACCTGTTACACCATTAGGCAATGCTCCAGGAGCCAAAGCCAATGCTGGTGTTACGGTTAAAGTAAAGGTTGAAGTTGTGCTACAGCCTTTAGTATCAGTTGCTACAACATCGAATGTTGGGTTACCTGCTGCGGTTGGTGTTCCACTTACCAAACCACTTGGCGATAAAGTTAAACCAGCTGGCAAGGTACTACCTGCAGCTAGAGTATAAGTATAACCAGGTGTACCGCCAGTAGCAACGGGAAGTTGTTTACTGTAAGGAGATGCAATGGTTGCATTGGTTAAAGTTGTGCCTGCAAATACAATTGCGGGGTTAACGGTAATAACTACCGGAACTCTTGTTGTATTAGAACAAGTTCCTTTGCTAACCTGAACGTAATAAGTAGTCGTTGCAGTTAAGGCCGGAGTTGAAAAGTTTGCACCCGTACCTACTTGGTTTCCGCCTGTTGGCGCATCGAACCAGGCTAAAGTTGTACCTCCATTTGCAGTTGCACTTAATGTTGCAGTACTACCTGAACAGATTGATTGTGCACCTGCTATAAATGTTGGGTTAGGGTAAACTACGGTTGCACCATAAATATCCAGGCTGGTTAAAGCCGAAACTAATGCGCCAAAGCTCACCTGCACCCTATCGTATGCGCCACCTGCTAAAACAGTTGCAGCGAAACGATTTCCGGATAAAAGTTGAAGATTTAATAATCCACCATTTAACTGTACCGTTCTTACAACTGTAGTACCATTTAATACGGTAACTGTTACATTATTTAAAAGACCAACATCAGCTAAACCAGTTGGCAGAGCTAAATCTAAACGGATACTATCTGTAGCAACTCCTGCTGATGGGAAAATTAATTGTTGGTAACCAGTTGCAGCAACACCTACAGCAAGAGAAATCCTGGTGAAGTTGTTGACATCAGCATCTGTTGAGTTGCCCGCACCATTTATACCACATAGTAAACAAAGACCGTTTATACCAGTATTTTGACCGTTGGCGGCATTACAAGCTGTTGCACCACCTCCATTAATTACGGTTACAGTTACCGGAACGCGACTTGCACTTTTACAGCCATTGCTGCTTGTAGTTTCGATGTAATAAATTTTGGTTGCTGTTAAAGCTGGTGTAGTAAATGATGTTCCTGTTCCAACTTGTGTTCCTGCTGTTGGTGCATCAAACCATGCGATGGTATTGCCAGCATCAGCGGTTGCAGTTAATGTTGTCGTTTGTCCGGAGTTGATTACCTGGTTATTGGTAGTAACTGTTGCTAAAGTTGCAGGTGGGTTAACTGAAACCGTAACCGATGTTCTCGAACTGATTACCGTTCCAGAAACGGCTTCTACATAGAATACAGTTGCTGAGCTTATTGCAGGCGTTACAAAAGTTCCGTTATTGCCAGTTACTAATGGCGTGCTTCCTGTTGATGCATACCAGTTATACGTTACACCAGCCTGAAGGTTGCTTACTGTTAAAGTAGCAGTACTTCCGGTACATACTGTAGCAGAAGCCACAACCGGAGCATTAACCGTTACAGTTATTGTATAGGTGGTAGTTGCTTTATTATTGTTAGCATCTGTAGCGGTTAAAGAAACATTATAGGTACCACCTTGTG
Organism: Flavobacterium sp. W4I14; assembly: GCA_030817875.1. NCBI lineage: Bacteria > Pseudomonadati > Bacteroidota > Flavobacteriia > Flavobacteriales > Flavobacteriaceae > Flavobacterium > Flavobacterium sp. W4I14. The sequence continues at coordinate 5,723,872 of JAUSZU010000001.1, read as the reverse complement.
TCGGTGTTCCGGTAATTTCTCTTGTGGTTGGGTTGAACGATAATCCCGGAGGAAGGTTCGTAGCTACATAAGTATATGGCGAAGTACCACCAGTTACCGCTGGTAACGTTTGTGGTAAGTATGAAGTACCAACAATTCCGTTCGGTAAAGTTTTTGTAGGCAAGCTTAAAGTTCCAATTACTTTAATTGGATAAGTGTTGCTTGCTGTTTTACCTTGACTATCGGTAACCGTTACATTTATTGCATAATTACCTGCCTGAGTTGGTGTACCAGTAACTTCTCTTGTTGTTGGATTAAATGTTAATCCTGCAGGAAGATTAGTGGCTACATAAGTATATGGCCCAACACCGCCTGTTGCAGCTGGTAGAACTTGTGTAGCATAAGCCACACCCTCAGTTCCATCTGGCAAGGTTGCCGCTGGCAATACCAATGGACTATTTACAGTAATGCTATAATTTGTAGTTGCCGTTTTTCCATCAGCATCAGTTACCGTAACTGGTACGGTATAAGTTCCTGGAGTTGTTGGTGTACCAGTAATGGCCCTGGTAGACGGATTAAAAGTTAAACCTGGAGGAAGGCCTGTTGCCGAATAAGTGTAAGGCGTTGTTCCACCAGTTGCACTTGGAATAATCTGCGTAGGATAGGCTGTTCCTGTAGTACCATCAGCTAAAGTTGCTGTAGGTAACAATAAAGGATCAGTAATCTTTACAGTATAATTTGAAGTAATGGTATTACCGTTTGCATCAACAACTGTAACTGGTATTGTATATATTCCAGGTTGAGTTGGTGTTCCGGTAATTTCTCTTGTTGTAGGATTAAAAGTTAAGCCCGGAGGAACGCCAGTTGCAGTATAGGTATACGGCCCTGTTCCACCAGTTGCAGCTGGAATAGTCTGTGTTGGATAAACCGTTCCTGTTAAACCATCAGGCAACGCACCTGGAGTAAGTACCAATGCTGCCGTAACAGTTAAATTATAAGTTGCAGTTGCTTTACAGCCCTTAGCATCAGTTGCAACAACTGAAAAAGTGTAAGCATTGGCTACGGTTGGAGTTCCGGTAATTGCACCAGTTGATGATAAAGTTAAACCGGCTGGCAATGTACTTCCTGCTGCTAAAGCATAAGTATAGCCTGCTGTTCCGCCTGTAGCCACATCCAATTGTTTAGAATAAGCAAAACCTGGTGTAGCATTGGCTAATGTTGCGCCGTTAAAAATAATTTGTGGGTTAACTGTAATTACAACAGGAACCCTTGCCGATTCTGCTGTACAGCCTATTCTTCTGGCAGCAACATAATAAGTTTTAGTTGCGGTTAATGCCGGTGTGGTATACGTACCATTATAGGCAACCGTTTGCAATGCTGTTCCACCTTCTATTGCATCGTACCAAATTAGTTCGTTGGCATTTGGGGTGGTAGCATTTAAAGCTACAGTACTATTATAACAAGCGGCAATTGCAGTGCTTGCTGGTGTTGGCCTGCCCGCAGAGCGGATTACACCATAAACATTAAGCGTCTGTGTAAGGTTTACTGCTACCACCGAGCCTAGTGTTACCTTCACCCTGTCGTATACTACATTTGCTCCAGGAGAAAAAGGTATCGATACTGGCTGCCCACTATTTAATAAACCCAGTAAATCTAGATTTAAGGTAGTTGGAACGGATCCGGTATATACCTGAGTGCCGCCATTATATGCTGTTATTGAAATATTTTGTAAAAGTCCTGCTGTTAGTAAAGCGGGGCTGGAACTAAGTCTAAGATTAATATCATCACCAGGGTTTGATGGTGTTGCAAAATAAAAATTTTGGCTAATGGATGAGCCTACCCCTAATATGCCTAAACTCAGTTGAGAAAAATTATTTGGATCAGCATCAATAGCTCTTTCGCTATTGGTTACACCCGAACTACCCAATTGCAAAGCATCAAGTGTAATACCTGTGCCTTCATATCCTGTAGTAAATGCCTGTGCACATGGATCAGTCCCTGAAGTATAAAATGAATAATAAACCTTTGTACTATTAGCAACTGAAAGCAAAAGCGCATTGGTTACATCTTTTATAAATACCCTATCATAAGCCTGTGTAGGGGTTATTGCGATGTAAAAGAAACCATTTGCATCTTTTACCAGTCGTAAATTATCAGCAGAAAACCCGTCTACACTATTCCCGCCTGTTGGGGGTACTGCTGTAGTACCATTTTTGGCCCCTATCTGGAACGAATGGTTTCCAAGAACTACCGTCCCACCTACATTAGCCAATAAAGTACCTAAACTACCACCTAGTAACCGGTTCAGGATATCACCATCAAAATCTATTCTGATATAGGAGGTAACGCCTGCGGCAACCGAAGCCGGATATTTTAATTCCAGCTCGCCACTAAACGACCCTATACCAACAGCAATTCCACCATACGAATTAACTGTCGCAAAGTTATTGTTGTTTAATGTTGCATTTGTTGCATTATCAACATGATCCGATTTGGTGACAGTATTTGCAAAAATTTTAGTTTGCGCATACGATTTGGCGGAGAAGAGCGTTAATAGAATGATGATTGCAATTAAGGTATTGCTAATTATCCCTCTACGGGACGAGTAAGTATGAGTTTTCATCATGTCAGGCGTTATTTTAGAAGACTTACTATGTACTAATGCTGTGTTTGGTAAATGCTATTTTAGTGCATTATATAATTATGACAAATCTAAATCTAGAATAGCATCCTATCCTATCCATTGCTATTCATTTTTATGCAATCCATTTCATTCATTTTATTCATACAGGGCATTCTTGGTGAATAGATTTCTTCAATTGTGAAATTATGATGACATTAGCGGTAGTCATCCCCATCTGTTAATTAATGAATGCTAACGATCTCCTTATCGAACTCAGGAAGTTTGTCCTTATAAAATCTGGTTTGAGAAATATCGACCCAGCTCATTGTAAGATTATTTCTGAGTATGTATTTCAAGAAACCAAAAACTACGTAAGTGAAACAACCATCAAGCGATTCTTTGGCTTTGCGAACACCTTACATAAATTCTCTTTATTTACTTTAAATAGCTTATCACAATATATAGGTTATAACGATTGGGACTCATTTTGTAAAGACAAGGAAAACCAAACTACCTCTGTTCAAAGTATCTGGCAAGATTTAAAGCTAAAAGCACATGCCATTACAGAGATATCGTTAATTGCAAATAAAAATAATTCGGGCATTCCATTTAATGCTACCGCCAACAGAAGTTTTTTTTACCCTGATTTTGATTATTTCTTAAAAAACAATTACCAGTTTACAACCATAAGTGCTCAACCTGGCCAAGGAAAATCGATACTGCTTGCACACATGGTAGAGTATTTTTTCTTATCAGAAAATGCCCTCTACAAAAACGATATCGTTTTATTGGTTAATTCTAGCAGCATTAATACCATTATCCAAAATGGAGACACTTTAAAAGACTGGTTTTTAAAAGAATTTAAATTCGGGAGCCTTACCGAGTTGATCGGTTATTTCAAAAAAAATCCCGAAAAGAGAGAAGGCCGTTTCATTATTATTGTTGATGGTATTGATGAACATTTGGCAAGAAGTAATTATTTCAAAACGTTTATCGACTTTTTATATAGCATTGAAGAAAACAACTTTGTTAAGCTCGCATTTGGCCTGCGAACGAATAGTTGGATTAATCTTCAGCCTGCTATTTATGGTTCTGCATCTTTAACTAAAGCCTGGTATACGGGCTTATTTTATGATGAGGAAACCCTAAGTAATGTACCGTCGTTAAATGTTGATGAGGTACTCTACACCTTAAGCAATATAGAAAACAAAATTATCAACCGGGCAGATGTAAGCCTGCCCCTATTAACTCAGTTTAAAACACCATTCTGGTTACAGGTTTATTTCAAGCTCAAAGATGAGAACCAGCATCTTGAGCTGAGTAATCCTTTATTACGTTATGAATTAATCAGCTATTTCTTAGAGAAACGTGTATTTCTGGCAAAAAAAAGCACCGAAAAAGTATTTCTCCTTAAAAAAATAAGTGATAGCATTTCAGAAGGAAATAAGAAATTAAGGGTTTCTAAAGAAAAAATCCTGAGTTATATCAATTGTTATCCCGATGCATATGAAGAACTTTTACATGCCGGGATCATCATCGAAGAAAAAAGGTTAAGTACGGCCATCCCTACAGAAATTGTCCGCTTTTTAAACGACGATATTTATACCTATTTCTTATTTATACAGATCACTGATAAATTTGAATACAGGCCTTGTAAATCATTTTTCGAGCATATATTAAACAGTTTCCCTGGCCAAACCTCCCTGAGAGACTATATACTTAACTGGGCAATTAGGTTCTGTATCACCAGAAATGAAATTGCCGCCTTAAAAAACAATTTTCAGGCTGCCATTTACCAACAGTGAAAAGAACAGCGCCTTCGATTTTATCTGTTATGTATCTAAATACGAACTTGGCAAACCCAATTCTAATTTCAATAAGTTAAGCATTGGTGTCGATTTTATCGATATTATGGCTACAGGGCGAACCATGAGCAACCTGTATAAGGAAACCATCAAAACCATTTCAGAGAACGTACTCAATGAAGACATTCAGATTATGCTGCATGTAATAGAATGCAACGTTAATCTTATTGATGTGGATAAAGCGGCTTTAGCCAATACCATGCAGCTGCTAAAGCGGAACTACAAAAGATTAAATGAACTGTTCCCAATTAATCCTTATGATTTAATTCTTTATTTCTACAATAACCTGGTTAATAAACCTAACGAGAGTAAAACGCTAGAAGATAAAATAATAAAACTTTGCCAGGAGATAGATCAGAGTAAACCGCACAAAAACGAAGAAATCACTTCTGCCGAAATACTCTCTTACCGATTGGTATTGATTACCTTATTTTCTCAAAAAAGCTATGCAGAATGCCACCGCTTTATCATGGCTATTTTGGGTAAGTACCCCAATATTTTTTATGTGAGATATTCTGTTTTCTCTCCTTTTTTATTGCTTCATTTAGGTCAAACCTATATCAAGCTCAACTATTTTAAAAAAGCGCAGCGTATTATACAATTCGTTGATAAAATCATCAGTAGCGATTACACCTACTATACCAATTTTATATTGGCCAGCTTTAGTGTGTTTAAAGCCAACTTTTACAATGCTACACATAATTACGAACAAGCCCTTATAGAAACTAATATCGGCTTGGGTATTACGGGAAAGAATGATTTCAAGATGTTCGAGATTGCCCTGTTATTAAGTAAGATAGATACCTTAAAACATACCGAAGAATCAGAAGAAGTATCGAACGTAATTAAAGAACTGCTAAATTTTTTAACGGTACATAAACTCTCTATGCCCGATTATTCCAACCTAAGCAGTCACGAGTTTGAGCATACCTTTAAGATTTTAAAATCTTACCGCCGGCACCAAAACCTATAAAAAAGCGCGGCAACCGTTGCAATGCTTTTCCCAAACTCAGGTCATTCATATCCTAATTCTAAAATGCTTTTTTATGGAGCGCGGGCCTGTATAATATACTACGTTTCTTCCCGTTTTACGCTTATACGCTTCGCTTCCTCGTACCTCGTTGCTGCAGGGTACCGCTGCAACCGGGGCCAGGTGGCTAAAGCAGTTTTCATTTTAGGGCTGTAGAGGGCACAAACCCTTGTTCATAAACCCGATCCGATAGCTATCGGATGGAACGGATGCCGATTTTCCTTCAAAATTGGCAGGAGGGAAAGCGGGACTGCAAGCCTCCAAGAACTACTGCACATTCATTTTCTAATTGTAAAAATCACCCTTAAAATGTATTGAATTTCGGTTGGTGAGACACCAAACCGATAGCGTAAAAGCCCTAAAACTGTTGCATATGCTTTTCCCAAACTCAGGTCATCATTTCCTAAGTCTAAAATGCTTTTTTTATGGAGCGCAAGGCCTGTATAATATACTACGTTTCTTCCCGTTTTACGCTTATACGCTTCGCTTCCTCGTACCTCGTTGCTGCAGGGTACCGCTGCAACCGGGGCTAAATGGCAAAACAGTTTTTCATTTTTAGGGTTGCAGGGTGCACAAACCTTTGTTCCTAAACCCGATCCGATAGCTATCGGATGGAACGGATGCCGATTTTCCTTCAAAATTGGCAGGAGGGAAAGCGGGACTGCAAGCCTCCAAGAACTACTGCACCTTCATTTTCTAATTGTAAAAATCACCCTTAAAATGCCTTGAATTTCAGTTGGTGAGACACCAAACCGATAGCATATTATATCTTATTTAATCAGGTTATAAAGTTCATCCAGCTTAGGAGAAAGTACAATCTCTATTCTTCTGTTCTTGCTTCTTCCATCTGCATTTGCGTTGGTACCCAATGGTTGGAATTCGCCCTTACCTGTAGCTGTCATCCTTACACTTTCTACCTTCTCATTCTCTGTTAAATAACGTACTACAGAGGTAGCCCTCAACACACTTAAATCCCAGTTATCTTTAATCTGCCCCAGGTTATTTATTTTCTGGTTATCGGTATGACCTTCAACAGCAATATTTATCTCTGGTTGTTGTTTTAATACGTTGGCCAATTGAGTGAGGGCCTGTTTTCCTTTTTCGTCGATAATAATACTTCCTGAAGGGAATAATAGTTTATCCGTTAGCGAAACGTAAACTTTACCATTTTTAATCTCTACGGTTAAACCACTTTTGGTAAAGCCCAATAAAGCCTGCTGAAGTTTTTCCTTCAATGCATTGGTTGCCTCATCACGCTTACGCAGAACTTCTTCTACTTCTTTTAGACGTTTTTCGCGGGCAGCTAAGTCTCCAGATAGTTTGGTAATTTCTGATGACGAATTATTTTTAAGCTTTTTATAGCTCGCATCCATTTCATTGTAATTGTTCTGCAGATCGCGAAGTTCTTCGGCCATTAAGGTAGTATCCTTTCTAAGCTTACCTACTTCTTTTTCTAAATTTTCGATCTTGATTAAGCCTTCGTTAAAAGCAGTATATAACGAATCTTTAGTGCCCAATAAGGCTTTGTACTTTTTAGGCGAAAGAACAACACAAGAGCTAATCGAAGAGATAAAGAGAAGAAGCGTAAATGCAAAAAAGGTATTTTTCATATTTTATTGTCAAGATTTGAGGATCAAGTATCAAAACCTTTTATAGTTTAACATTGACTATCGGTTATTGATTATTTTGGGTATTGGTCATTGAAAATTAACAATTGGTTATTGCTCAATGGCATTCCGTAAAAATGCAACTAATGGTTGTACTGTTTTAAAAGAACTTATCAACTTATTAACGAGGTTCGGTTTTAAAAATTCTCCATCTTCGATTTTTGTGGTGGCCTCGAAGCTTTTCAATTTTAAAAATTCGATATTTGGATCTTCAGGATCGTAACCCTTGGGTGCATTTTTAAGTGCATTATCAAAACCCAGTTTAAAGTTTTTCTTGAAGGTTGCGTTGTTAATAATTTCTTTAAAATCGCCTATATTATAATCAATCTCTTGCCTGATCAGTTTTAAATGTGGTGCATCTGGCATCCAGTATCCACCGGCAATAAAGCTTTTGCCTGGCTGGATATGCAGATAATAACCGGGTTCGTTCCCTCCTTTTTTGGTTGAGAACCAGATGCCAAAGTTATTTTTATAAGGATCTTTATTTTTACTGAAGCGCACATCACGATAAATGCGTAAAAGGCACTTCTTTGGATCCATCTCTGCCGAAAGTATCAGGTCTACTTTGGCCAGCTCCGGGATAATATTGGCCACAAGTTCGAGTACATCGGCCTTTGCATTTTCATAAACTTCTTTGTTGGCGGCAAACCATTCGCGGTTGTTATTCTCCGCTACATCTTTTATAAAACTAAGGGTTTCTTTTTTTAACATACAGGGGCATTGGTTTAACTGGTTAATCGGTTAATTGTTTAATCGCTGAATTTAACAATTAACGAATTTATACGATTAACCTATACTACTTATCGTAATATGGCTTATACTTAATGTTCGGCGATAAAACATGAAGCAATATAATTCTCGAATAGCGATAATTAAACGGATACAGGATAAAACAACCTGCAAAAATAACGGTCAGGTAAGGCCAGAAAGTTGCATCGGTAAGCGGACCAAAAAATAAATAGGTAATGAAACTGGCGAAAAGCATTTCGATTACATTCATGGCATAACTTACGTACATAGCGGCATAGAAATAGCCTGGTTCAATCTCTATACGTTGTGCGCAATGCCCACAGATTTCTTTGGTATGCTGAATGTTCCAGCCATACATACTGCCTGTAAAAATATCTCCCCTACGGCAATGCGGACACTTACAATGTACAATGGCATAAAGTTTTGAGGTAGTTTGCTCAGACATACTTTTAATTTAAATTAAAAGGTTCCTTTTTCATATTAAGGTGCACGTTCTTTTTGCGGTATTTTTTATACCATACCACACCAACAATAACAGCCATTAAATATGGAAGAGATAAAAGATACAATACGCCTGTATTTAAGCCTGCTGTTTGTGTATTCCCATTTTTAACACCTTGCTCGGCATTAATGGTACACATAGAACATTGGGCATTAACATTGGGGTTTACCGCGAATGTAAATACCAATACAAACAGGATAAAAATTGCTTTCTTCTTCATTCGTTACAAATATAAGTATAAAACGGCTGGAGGGGTTTAAAAATTATGTCATAAAAAAACCTCACTTTTTAGGGTGAGGTTTAAGAGAACGTATTAATTAATTAATTAGTTATTGTAATGCACCAGTAAAGGTAAAATCAGGGTGCTCCACGCTTTTAAATTGACCTAATATAGCTCCGGTAGTAGGATGAGTAAAATAACTTAATGTGAAATTATCTACGTTAATTCGCTCATTCAACAGCGGAACCAATGGTTGCGATGCCTGATTATAGAAAAAGGCCGAGTTTCCATCAAAACCAGATCCAATTGTAAATTTGTAAACCCCACCAACTGTTTTTGAATAGGTATACGGAAAGGTTAAATTTAGCGAAGTTGCAGCGTACGGCGTATTAATAACCAGAATCATGGTCTTTGCTACCGTATTAAAGGTAAATCTAAAAGTACCCAATGAAACCGGGCTAGTTCCGACAACTATATTTGCTAAAGATCTTTGATTTGCCAAAGCTCTCCGAGCAATAAAATCACTACCCCATCCTGGATAGGTTGCTGCATTTGGTGTAGTAACCCTTGTATAATTTACTCCTAACACCAGGTGCAAAGGCAAAATTGGTGTTGCGGACACTTGAATTTCCACCCGGTTTCCATCAACCGTGGTAAAGAAAACATTCTTTATCGGGTCCCAGGTAAGCTCAGTAATTTTCTTCCCTTTATAAAATAACGGCTCTTTTAAAACAATTCCTGTTAAGGTAAATGCAAACCCTGTAGATGTGGTACTAACCTCTCCATTATTATCCCATGTAAGGCTAAAAATTTTGTTAATATAATCAAAGGATGTTTGAACCTGAGTGGCATCACCTAAAAGCATATACAGATAATCATTATCATCTATATAATCTACTGAGGTATTGATAGAATTCAACAAGCCTTTTTCATTGTACAGTTTTTGTTCCGCTTGAGTAGCTTTTACCAAAACCAATTTACTTTTCAATAGTTTACCGGTTAACATAATCGAATCGCCCACCTGCTTATCGAAGGTAAATTCGAAATCAGAATAAACACCCCATCCGGCAGCACCACCAAACGTACTTGGATTGGGATCGGCTAGAATATGCATATAATTATAGGTATCAAAAGATAATGTAGGATTTTGAAATGCTTTAACACGGTATGTACTTTCCTTGCTTATTTGAGCAGGATCGTAATCCAAATCGGCATACATGGTAACCTTGTTTTCCTTAGTAAAATTTAGATAAAAGGAATAACCGCCTCCACCATCGGGATACAAGAAAGCCTTCCATCCATAAGTACTGCCTGTTAATGAATTTGTATATTTTGTTACCGCTTCAGTAACTCTTTCTTCTGGTCTTTGTTCATCTATCAAAATCTCTTCCTTTTTACAACCTGCAAATAGGGCAAAAGATAATAATGAATATAATAGTATTTTTTTCATGTTAATTTCTTTTTAGTTAATGCCCCATTGTTCCATAAAAGTATGAATTGGCATTTGTTGATTTATAGAACGCCCCTAGTGAACCAACAAAACCAATTTCTCCAGGTATAATCTGGTTGATCCAATTTATTCTAAATTGACCTGTAGTTAAATATGTATTAATTGCTGCAACGCCGGGTCTTAGGGTATTCATGTTACCATAAGTTGTCGTTGTTGGTTGAGTTGCGTTTAATGTAATTGTTGCGATCCCTGTTGTGGCATTTACTACCATGGTATAATCAGCATCTGCCTGAAGTGCGCTTCCTGCAGCATTAGTATAGTTATAACGGACAGTTAATAGATTATTCGCTCCAAAAATTAACTGCATATTATTTAATTGTCTTCCGGCTCCCCCAATTGCTGCAACAGCGGTTTTTGCAGTATTCCAAGTAGCAAGGAACTCAGCAGATTGATTAGGTTCTACAGATGGATTAGTTGTTAATGTTGTGTAGCCAACACCTAAACCAATCATTCTATGTAATACTGGGGCTGAAATCTTAAACAATGCCTTTTGTACTTCAGTTTGTAACTGGTAAAAATCGATGTTGAAAGCCGTTTTAAAGTAATCAACCACATACTGCTCTTTTTTCTTTAATTTAACTTTGGCATCAGGATATTTAGCTGCTATACCTTCAACAATACCATTATATTGAACCCTGCCCATCATTAACATGTTTGATGATTGTTCCGCAAAATCCTCTAAAGGAGATACCCTGGCATATTGAGTGATAAAACCTAGAGAATAAGCTTCATCAAGTGATCGTTGGGTCCAGTTCGCTTCGTAACCGCCACGGGATACGGTTTGATATTCTGGTGAAAAATCGACTGTTTGATTTAGAATGTGTGTATACTCATGTTGTATCACCTGAATCATCTGCTTAACAGATGCTATATTGGTTTTATCGAATGAATTGATCACATATAATACGATTTTCCGTCCACCTTCTGCTGTTCCTAAAGTGATTGAGCCATTACTATTGTATTCAGCGCTACCTGCTAATACGAACTGTTTAGGAGAAATTTTCTTAATAAAATCTGCTCCTCCAGCAGCTTCAAAGGGCTTAATCCAAACATCGCGTACCATTTCCATTGCAGGGATTACCTGATCAACTGACGGTGGAGTTATATTTTTTCCGGATGGAAGCTCAAAACGATCAAAACGATATTTCGTTTCTATGTTATACGGGTTTAAGAAGTTCTGATCCAACCAAATATCTGTTGAATTTTTATCCTTAATTATATTCTGATCAATTACATCTAAATTTGCGTTTAGTGTACCCTCTTTTTTACAAGATGCTAAGACCGTCAACATCACTAATGCGACAAATCCACTTTTTAATATCTTTTTCATAATTATCTTGGATTTTGTTGTATACCAGATAGGGTTACTTGTGAAGGAATTTGAAATAATTTACGAGGATCATCAGCTGTAAGGGTTATGGTTTCGAATGAACCATTCACTGCAAAAATTTTATGCTGAACTGGCAATTTATACCTCAGTATATCAAACCACCTTAACCCTTCTTGAGTAAATTCTTTTTTCTTAAAATCTAAAACAGTTGCAATTAAACCTGCTTTTGGATCAGCTATGCCATAATATGCAGCAATTTTAGCTAAGGTTACAGCATGTGTAGTTGGACTATAGTTCAAAATCCTTGTACTCGCATAAGTATTTAAATCTTGAAGTGCCAAAGCATTTTGTCCGGTTGAGGCATACGCTTCAGCACGATTAAGTAACGTTTCATCGGCAGTAAGAACAGGTACTATTGTGTATGGATCACCAATAGTTGCATTTTGACTTGTTTTAACAAAATATTCATTCCATTTAAGCATGCTATAATGTGGCTGGCCATAATAAGCCGACTTGTAACACCAACGGGCACCGGTTACATTAACCGTAAAAACTTCATTATTAATGATCTGTCCATAACCATAGCGAGGTGTACGTGTTCTTGCCCATGAAGAAGCTGTTTCTATCAGTAACAATGTAGAAGGTTCAGATGCCTGTGTAAAATATAAATACATTTCATCAAGTGTATACAAGTTATATCTGGTGTTCCACGGCCTTAGGATATTTGCAAATGAATTGCTAGGCGATACGGCACTTGAATACTGAATTACTTTATCATACTCTTTTTTGAACAGGAAAAACCTTGCTGCAAATGCATTTCCAGCAGAAACATTAAAGTGATATTTTGGGATCTTGTAGGCTGTATTTCTTAATAATGGTAAACCTGCTAATAAGTCTTTCTCTATGTTCGCGTAAACTGATGCGACAGTTCCTCTTGAATATTGACCTATTACAACCTTCTCTGGTTCGGTAACATAAGGAATCCCAGGAGAATCATTAGGCGAGCCTGCTTCATAGGTTTTAGCAAAAAGGGTAACTAACATAAAATGTGCATAAGCCCTAGCCACTAAAGCTTCACCTTTATAAGGTAGGTAAGCGGTTTGATCAGGTGCCTTGTCAATAGCTTCCAAAGCCGAGTTCGCCGCAGCAATTGCAGTATAACAAGCGTTCCAATAATTTGTTGGCGTATCGTCAGTGTAATTATCATTGTCTTTCCACATATAAGGAAAAACAATCTCTCTGTCTTCATCACCAATGCCAGGACCTTTATCTTCTACATTATCTGAAGATGTTTCGGTAAAAGCGATGTAATTCCCTTCAGGATAGGCACTAGTTAGCAGTTCGGCTACCTTATCTACAGAATTTAATTGAGTCCGCTGATCTGGCGCTTGCTCTAAAAATTTTCTTGCATCCCAAATTAGAAATAAGGGATAGCACAACAATAGATATATATATTTTTTTCATGATATTTTATTTAGAATCCTACCTTTAAAGACAATGTGAACTGACGGGGAATTGGTAATGCAACACCACCTGATCCAAAAAACTCTGGATCCTGCCCATTCAATTTTTTATCTGAATAGATTAAAAATAGATTGTTTCCCACAGCACTAATTGAAGAATTTGTTAAGCCCAGCTTTTTTGTATACTTGGAAGGAATGTTATAACTTAATATTATTTGCTTCATTCTAACAAATCCTCCATCAGCAACTCTTTCGGTAGAATAGTTATAATTATTATAAGCATACACACTTCTAAAGTCTATTGCTTCTAATGCATCTAAAATAGAAGGTACATTTGTTTTTAACTCGTCACCCTGCATCTCCCAACGGCTCAAAAATGCTTTAGGCATTGCATCCAAATCAGTATAGCTTGTTTTAAATGCTGGAGATAAACGAACCTTGTTTCCTGCGGCAAAAGTAACAAGGGTTGACAAAGTAAAATCTTTATACTTAAATGTATTCGAGAAACCACCGGTATATTTTGGATCTACAGGACCTTCATACTTCAGGTATTTTACAATATTGCTTTGAAGATAAACATCACCACTTAACACACCTTCATTATTGATAAATCTCGGTGAACCATTAACAGGATCTAACCCCTGAAAATCAATAGAAAATAAACCTCTTTGCGCATAACCCTCTAGTGCACCACCATCTGCTCCAATAAGATCAAATATTAATGGCTGATTTTTAAGGTTTGTAATTTTGTTCTTATTGAACCCAAAAATTAATTGTGTAGACCAGTTAAAATCAGTTGTTTTTAAAACGCGGGCACCTAATGAAGCTTCGATACCTTCTGATTTCATATCGGCGTAATTAGCCAATTTAACTGATTCACCACCAATACCACCATTTCTGAATGCTCCGATTAAATCAAAACTTTTTCTTTTGTAGGCATCAACCGTTAATGTTAACCTGTCTTTAAATAAGCCCAGATCTAAACCAATGTTTAATTCATTAAGTTTCTCGAAAGTCAACTCAGAATTCTCTAAACCATCAATATATAATTTAGTTTCCTTTTCAGGAATATAAGGCCTGCGGGTAGCCATACTTCTTAGCACTAAGCTAGAGTTGGTAGCAGATCCCATACTGGCAACCAAACCATAAGTTGCGCGTAAAGTTGCGCGGTTAACCACATTTTTAATTCTTTCACTTTGCATGAAATTTTCAGTATCAATATTCCAAGCTCCTGAAACGTTCCATGTTGGTAACCATCTTGCCGTTGGAGATTCACCCAATAAGTTAGAACCATCATAACGGCCAGTCGCATTAAAACTGTATTTACCTTTATAAGAGTAGGCCGCTCTTAGCGAATAATTTAGGTAACGCTCGTAACGGTAGTTCATACTATAATAGTTAAAACCACCTTCAACATTTGATTTGACAATGTTTGGATCAATAAATGGCACTCCACCTTTATCATACTGATATCCGTAACCATCAAATACTTTATTCTGACGATCGATATAACGCAGTTCTTGAGCTGCAAAGACGTTAAATAAATGATCTTCGTTAAAAGTTTTATCGTATTCTAAACTGTTACGTACATAATAGTTAACAATATTATCGTCATTTGTTTTATAAAAACCCCCGTATGGTAACACGGATACAGGCAATGCATTCGGATCATCGGGATTGCTATACAAGAATTTATTGTTACCTCTAACTGTAGCATCATTAGGACTTATGCCTGCACGGTAAGCCTGGGCCATGTTCGAATTCTCAGTAATCTTATGTTCCTGACTCGTTTTCGCATATCTGTATGCACCATCAAAAGAGTATTTAATATTATCTGTAATTTTATACTTTAAGCCCCCTTGCACCTTAAAATCAATTAGATTCAATTCTAGAGTATTATTTTCTAATTCGTTCAGGATATTAAATGGTGCATAGTTCTGAGTAAAAAATTCACGTTTTCCATTGGCATCGTAAGGTGTTAAAGTACGACTAGTATTTAATGCGTAACTAAAAGGATTAATGTCAAAATCACGATCATATGTTCCATAAACCGGATTACCATTCCTACCTAATGTACCTGGAGCCTTTTGGTCACGTATTGACCCTTGAGTGATCAATTCTAATGTTAGTTTATCACTGATATCAAAATTCCCCCTGAAATTACCTGTGAATCTTTTAACATTATCTCCAACAGTCCATCCATTGTCTTGTAAAAAACTTGTTGAGGCATATATTTTCGATTTAGCAGTACCTGTTGCTACACTTAGTGAATGTTCTTGCATTAATGATTGCTTAAACAGAACATCGAACCAATCAGTATTGCTATCTGCATACCTTTGTAAGAACTGTTTTTGGCTTTGGGCATCATTTTTAAGTGCATATGTGCCAGTGGCTGGATCATAACTATACATTTGGTTATACATCTTGGTAAAAACGCCACCATTTGCGCTTCGAGAAGAACTAGAATGATTTAACCATCCCTTATTCTGCATTTCTAGATAAACATTCATCTGGTCTGCGGAGTTAAGAATATCGAAATTATCATATGATGGTTTCATATAACTAGAGAAATTCCCTGTATAAGAAATTAATGGTTTTCCATCGGTGTTCTTACCTTTTTTCGTAGTAATAATTACAACGCCGTTCATTGCTCTCGCACCATATTGAGCAGTTGCAGCAGCATCTTTTAAAATATTGAAACTTTCGATGTCATCTGGGTTCAACCCGGCAACAGATGAACCTACCAAAGTTGATGGATCTCCTGTTGACAACTGTTCATTGGAAATATTAACCACATCTTCTAAGATGATACCATCAACAACCCATAATGGTTTATTATCACCAGAAATTGATGTTGCACCACGTACTCTGATTTTTGGAGCTGCACCAAAAGTGCCTGAAACATTTTGTACTGATACACCAGCAACGCGCCCTTCAAGCATCCTACTCACATCAGCTATACCATCTCTTTTAACATCAGAAGCTTTTAAAGAAGTTGCGGCTCCGGTAAATAATTTCTTATTTAATTCCTGATAACCAGTTGAAACTACATTTACTTCTTTAAGTTGAGCAGCATCTTCTTCTAAACTTACATTTATGATTGTTTTTCCACCAACTTCAACCTCTAATGTTTTATAGCCAATATAGCTAAATACCAATGTAGCTCCCTCTTTAACAGAAATTGAATAATCTCCGCTAGCACTTGTGGATACGGCATTTGCTACCCCTTTTTCTCTTACGCTTACACCTGGAAGTACTGCGCCATTTTTATCTTTAACTTTTCCGGTTACTTTAACAGCAACAAAATAGCCTAATACTTTATCAAAAACTGACTTTTCCTTTAATTTGATCAGAATAGTCCTGTCTTCCACTGTATAGATTAGCTCTCTACCTGAAACAATTTTATTCATTACCTCTTCTACCGTAGAATTATTAAAATCTACATTTAAAGTAGTTGAGGTTTTAATTTTATTGGTCGATAAAAGAACATCATAACCAGATTGTTTTCTGATCTCTCTAAAAACCTTTTCGAATGTTACGTTTTTTTCTTTCAACGTAACCAGCTGGCCAAATGAAGCTGCACTAACCTGCACGAGCGAAGCAAGCATTATGACCGTAATTAACTTCATCATTCGTAAAAATTTAGGTATGTAGCCTGGAGGCGTACATAAATTTTTAATATAAATTTTGTACATTTATTAGTCTGTTTTTGTGCGAAGCGCAATTAAGTTTAGACGCCAAATAGCGTTTCGCGGTTAATCCAAGAAATAATTAATTAATCGGCTCCGGTGTACCGGAACGAACGAACAGATAAACAGAAGGGGTGTTAGTAGCACTCCTTTTTTTGTTACCCTTGTTCTTTGATAAGGCTAGATGTTTTGTCGAGGTATCTTCATAGTTTGATTAGGTTAATTAGTTGATTAATTTTAAGATCTTTTATTTTAAGACAAAGGTTAGTCACGCCCCTGTCTGCTGGTTCTATTCTTTATAAACTATAATTTTATTGGCCTTAATATCAAAGCGGACCTGGCCAGTTTGCTCCAGCTTTGTTAATACTTTCGATATTTTCTCAAAACGGCTTACCGTTCCATAGTACATTACATTTTTTGCATCTGCATCTGCGTATTCCACCTCAACATTATACCAACGCGCCACTTTACGCAGAATACTTTCCTGTCTTTCATTGTCGAACATAAAGTACCCATTTTTCCATGCTATTGATTCATCTACATCCACTCCCTTTACATCAATGCCAGAAACAGATACTAATGATTGTTCTCCTGGCTTTAAGATTTCGCTTTCATTAGTACTTTTATGTAAAACACGTACACTTCCCTCAAGCAAAGTAGTTTTAGTTACCAGTTCGTCTTTATAGCTATTAATATTAAAATGCGTACCCAATACCTCAACAGACTGCTTATCGGTTTCCACAATAAAAGGATGTGTTGCATTTTTGGCTACTTCAAAATAAGCCTCTCCATCTAATTTCACCAAGCGCTGTTTAGCTGTTCCGATATTTAACGAATACTGAATTGAAGAAGCTGCATTAAGCCAAACTTTAGAGCCATCAGGCAACTGGATTTGCCACTCACCACCGTTTGGTGTAGAGATCGTATTTGATCTCTCATCACTTACATTTTCTGATCCAGCTACCTTATACACCAATTGGCCATCAGCAGTTTTGGTGATAGAGAAACCGGCTTCTTTGGCAACATCGCCGTTCATTGCATCTGAAAGTGAAATTTTCTTTCCATCGGCCAAAGTAAGAATAGCTTTGTTTTTCCCCGGTGCCACGTCAGTCGCAAAAACATGCTCTTTCTTTTTCTGTAAAGAGAGGTAAGCGGTGAACGAAAACACGATAAAAACAACTGCAGCGGCAGCCCATTTTAAGCGCTTCATTAAAATCCGCTTAGGCGATCGAATTGGTTTGTCTACCGCTAGAATCTTATTTAGAACTGGATTCCATTTTTCATCAACAACATTAACCGCATGTTCTTCTTCTGCGATAATCATTTTCACGATTTCGTCGGAAAGCAATGATCTGCTGTTTTCTGCCAAAACTAAAAGTTCTTCCCTTTCGGCCTGACTTAAGGTCTTAGCTGTAAATTGTTGTAAGAGATAATGTATACGTTCTTCCATAAAGATTCTGATACTAAGAAGCAGCAAAAGAAAATTAGGACTATCGGGATATCAATTTTTTCTATTTTATTTTCAAAAAGAAGAAAACTATTGGGAAAAAGAATAAAATCCCGTGTTGATCGAGGTGTATACGTATCGATTTAAGGGCAATTACCAAGGCATTTTTAACCGTATTAGGTGAGATATTGAGCATTTCTGCAATTTCAGGTATAGTTTTACCATCACGTCTGCTCAATTGGTATATATTTTTGCGTTGATCAGGTAATTTTTCGACAGCAATAGCAATAATTTTTGTTACTTCGTTTAAATTAATAGTTTCTGCGGTATTGTTATGGCTATTTTCTTGCTTGGCCACAAATGCATCAACAACTCTATCTTCTTTTAATTTTTTACGCAGGTAGCTTAAACATTCATTAGAAACGTATTTATAAAGATAAGCCTTCACATTCGCCACATCCGCTAATTTATCGCGATTTAGCCAAACCCTTAAAAATGAATCTTGAATAATTTCTTCGGCGGCATCATCAGATTTAGTAAACTTAGTGGCAAAAATTTGGAGTACAGGGAGATATTTGAAGAACAAAACAGAAAAAGCCTGCTCATCCCCCTCCACGATTTTTTCTATAAGCTTACGTTCATCTTCTATCCTTCCTGGCGCCATAAATTAGTCGATCTACCTGCTCACCTACAAATTTATAAGTGTTTTTTGTGAGATGTAATATACATAAAAGTGAAAAAAAAATTGGGTTAAAACAAATATCTTCAGTCGGCAAAAACGACTATAACTAAAAAAGCCTTACATTTTAAGTAAGGCTCTTGCTATTTTGTTTAGAATAAAAATCTTTTAATACTGATAATATGGCGAAATCATCAAATAAACCACTACGCCTGTAATGGCTACATAAAGCCAAAGTGGGAAGGTAATTCTTGCAATTTTTCTGTGACGATCGAAACGTTCGGCCAATGCCCTTACATAAGTTACCAAAACCAATGGAATAATGGCTATCGATAATAGGATATGCGTTAACAAGATAAAGAAGTAGGCATACTTAATAGCACCATCTCCGCCAAATTTGGTAGATGGGGTAGTCATATGGTAAGCAATGTACATGACCAAGAACAACAAAGAGCAGCCTATAGCCGTTTTCATCAGGTTTTGGTGCAAGTTAATCTTACCATTTTTAATGGCCCATACCGCAACGATCAGCAGTACAGCCGTAATTCCGTTAATGGTTGCATATATTGGAGGCAAAAAAGGTAGAGTTGGCGCATCTATTCCCAAATCCTTTAACTTTACCACAAATAAAAATGCTACAGCTACGGGTATAAAAATAGAAAGGGTAATGATCCACTTATTATACTTTTTCTCAATTGGGCTATTTTCCATGAGTTTTTTAAATCTCTTTTATATTATTATTCTTTGTATCGACTTCGGAGTCTAAACGCTAAGTCCAAACACTAACCGCTAACCAATTACCTGCCGTCTTTAACATTCCTTAAATACTCGGCAATAAGTACTTTTATTTCATCCTCCAACCTGGCATTTGCTTCAGCATTATCAGCATCATAAATTCCGCGTATACGGTGTAGATTATCGATAAGTACTATTTTATTGCTAAAAATGAAATTAGCTTTCCCTTTCGTTTCATCTGCCACTACATCAAGTAACAAGCCTTTTCTGATTAACGGATAAGTTTGAATGGTATCGCCAGTCAGAAAATCCCATTTCCCAACTTTCGCCTTAAACTGTTCGGCAAAATCGTTTATTCTACCTTTATCAAGTGGATCAACAGACAGGCTTAAAAACTTAACCAAAGGTTTTTGCTCATACCCATCAGATAATTTCTTGACATATTTACTTGTTCCCTGGTTGTTGGCACCCGTATAAAATAAATTTAATACCACAATCTTGTTCCGCAACGATTTCCAGGTAACGGTATCATTATGCTGGTTTATGAGTTTAAAATCAGGAATCTTATGGTAAATGGTATCCCGTATTTTCTCTCCTTTTACACTGTGGAAAGTTGATGCAACTACTTTTTTACCAAAGATGGGTAAACTCTTATACCGATTCTTGGCGAAGTGCGGCAATAAGTAAAAAAACAAAAATCCCGGTATAGCTAAAATGCTTACCAGGATTATTACCTTTTTTATAGGACTTCTTTTCATTAATGGTTCATCATGTGGATGTTTAAAAATCCACCTTCTATCAGCATTAAAACAATAAAGTAAATAATGAAAATGAATGATACTGTTAATGCAAGTTGTAGACCTAGCTTTTCATATTTTAAATGCATAAAATAGGCTACAATGTAAAATGCTTTTAACAGGGTTAATGCGATATAAATGTAGTTACCGATGTGCTGGGTCATCAATCCTTTAGGAATTAATACTAGCGCTATGATAAATTCAATTACAGTAATCAATAAAAGGATTCCAAAAACTTTCCAGATTTTACCTTTTGATAAACCCGCATGATCCCCGTGCCCGTGCTCTTCTGTTGTATGTGTATGCTCTGACATAAAAATATTTTTATAATATGATAAATTAAACCAAATAGAAGAATGTAAATACAAACACCCAAACTAAATCAACAAAGTGCCAGTATAAACCAACTTTCTCTACCATTAGGTAATGTCCTTTTTTCTCAAAAGTTCCATTAATTGTCATGATCAGGATGATGATGTTAATGATTACCCCACTAAATACGTGGAAACCGTGGAAACCTGTAATGGTAAAAAATAAGTTTGCAAATTGTTGTGAAGCAACTAATGATACATCTTCTGGCTTAAGAAAGAAGAAGTGTTTCAATTCTTCTGCTGAAGGGATATGTCCCCACCAGAAACCATCATGGTGTAAGTGAGTCCACTCAATTGCCTGGCATCCTAAGAACATGAAACCACCGATAATGGTTGCAATCATCCAGCCGATAACTTCTTTTTTAGAGCGTCTGTGACCTGCCTCTACCGCTAAAACCATGGTTACCGAACTCATGATCAAGATAAAGGTCATGATACCTACGAAAACTAAAGGAGCGCCATGTTCTGCAATACCTGGAATAGATTGAAAAACCTTATCTGGAGCTGGCCATGTTAATTTAGAAAAACGCTGAGCGCCGTAGTAGATCAATAAAGATGAAAAGGTAAAAGCATCTGACAAAAGGAAAAACCACATCATGATTTTACCATATTCTACCGACCACGGAGAACGACCACCATTCCATGGTCCGGTTTTAACTTGATCTAATTGTGATACTGCATTCATTTGGAAATAGTATAATAGTTTGTTAACAAATTTAACGGTTCAAAAGTAAAAAAACATACAGATATATCCATAATATATCTATAAAATGCCAAAAAATAGAAGCAATTTCCATTCTATACTGGACTTTGGCAATAGGAAGGCTTTTATAGCTGCCTGCTAAAGCATTAATAATAAGGCCAACACCGCCAATAATGTGTAATAAGTGCATGCCAGACACCACATAAATAAATGATATTGCTGCATTATTTCCTACCAGGGTTGCACCGGTCCGCACCATGCTTCCCCAGGCATTAAACTGCATTACACCAAACGCAATGGCTAATATTACAGTTATCCACAGCATGTTGCGCTGTAAGCTAAAGTTCAGTTTCTTTAAAGCCTTCGATGCCAGCACCAAGGTGATGCTACTGGCAATAATTACCAAACTAGAGTAAATAAAAGCATCAGGTAAAACTAAACCATGTCCCTTTCCTTTCGAAGCGGCAAATACCAGATAATAACTGGTAAAACCACCAAACATAATTGTTGATGATACGACAAATAACCAAACAATAAACTTTCTTGGTTTAGGGTCAAACGTATCCTGCATCTTTTCCATTGTTAGCACCATAAATTATTTTGCTATAAAATTTAATAATAAGCCCAGCTGTACTGCCGGGATGTAAAAAAACGAACAGAACATTACTTTCTTGGCATCAGCCAATTCTCTGCTCATTAAAAGTTTAAAAGCCAGCCAGCTAAAAATAAGCCCGGCTATTAATGATAAACTTGCGATGTAATAACCACCGAAACCATAAATGGTTGGTAATAAACTCACCGGAATTAAAACCAGCGTGCTTAAAAAGGTAAGCAGTGCTGACGTTTTATCTCTTTTCTTCGTAGGTAACAACCTAAAACCCGCTTTCTTATAATCATCATCCAAAACCCAGGCAATTGCCCAGAAATGTGGAAACTGCCACACAAACTGGATTAAAAACAGAATGCCTGCAATGTAATAATCAATTTCGTGGAACATTTCGGCTTTTAAACTGCCGAATGCTGCTAAATATCCAATTAGTGGCGGTAAAGCTCCTGGAATGGCGCCTACAAAAACAGCTATTGGCGATTTTCTCTTCAATGGTGTATAAGCAAATGCATATAACAGGATCGAAAATACAGAAAGCAAACCTGTTTCCAGGTTTAATTTCCCCAATAACCAGGTACCTAAAAATGCCATAAAAACACCCAGGATCAATCCTTGTCCGGTAGTCATTCTACCTGCTGGCATAGGGCGATCTTTAGTTCTAGACATTAACTTATCTAAGTCCTTCTCAATAATTTCGTTAAAACAGTTTGCAGCAGCGGTTACTAAAAAACCTCCGGCAATCAATATTAACCAGTTTCCCCAATCAATACTAGGGATATGGCCTCTACCCACCTGCATTTTCTGTCCGATCAAAAAAGAGATCGATGCCGAAAACACCACCGTAAACGATAGCCTGAATTTGATAAGTTTAGAAAAATCTGAAAGATATTGCTTCAATTTTCTTAAATATTATTGTTTATATGTACTTGTTCGATAAACCAATAAGTACAGGTAAAACTGTAAACTAAATAACAGGGTAGAGAACAAAATGTGCAATGCCTGCGCTGCCGGTGGGAAAGCTATATATGCTAAAGCAAAACCACTTAATAACTGTACTAGGAGCGTTATTAACATAAACCTCGCGGTTAACAACGGTGCAGCCTTACCACTAAAACGGTCGATAACCATTTTATAAACTACTGCATTGGCAATTACGACGAGTATAGCCAGATCACGGTGATAAGAGAACACTTCTCCTACTTTCGAAATCCATGTATTCTTGCTCCCGTAAGAAAGCGACTTTGCAATAACATCTACCGCTTCCCTAACCTCGGTTCCTAAAACAATCTGAACGATACTGATTACAAGGGTAAAAAACAAAAATCCTTTTAACCACGCTATCCGGTACATAATTACCGAAGGCGCTTTATTCAATTGCTTCGCATAATTATAGGTATAAATAGATATCGCCAAAATAACCAATGCCAACAACATGTGTACAGTTACCACCCATTGCGCTAAGTTGGTAGAAACCACTATCGAACCTAACCAACCTTGGTATCCTACTACAAAAAGATTCAGGATACTGAGTACAATAATTCGTTTAGCTGTTTTGCGGTATGCAAATGAATACACAACTGTTAAAAACAAGAATATCCCTGCTGCTACCCCAGCCAATCTATTCAGGTATTCGGTCCAGGTTTTAGTTGGATTAAACTCTTCAGGTATGGTGATACTCTTATCGTGCCTAATGCTGTCAGCTAAGCCTACTTTACCCATGCTTTCCAGATATTTGGCAAACTTTTCATTCTTCTTTAACCTGCCTGCCACATATTTCTCTTTATAATTGGCAGGAAGTTGCGATACATCAGTTGGCGGAATGTAACGATCGAAACATTTAGGCCAATCCGGACAGCCCATGCCCGATCCGGTACTGCGCACAATACCACCGGCAAGTATAACCAATAGCGTAACTATGATGGTTATAAGATTAATTCTAATGAAACGTTGTTCTGATCTACTGACCATATATCTATTAAGATGAAAAGGGTATCCGGATAAGCAGAAACTTAATCAGATACCCCTTTTAAAATTTTATTTAAGCTTAAACTAGCCCTTGTTTTCTGCAACAGGGTTAGCCAATTCCCAATCTTGCTGTATTTTTTCTGCTTCTGCATTTCCTTCAAAATCGTGAGGCAAGTTAGAGCTCATGGTTTGAGAGAAAGGAACAGTTTGAGGAATAAAATCGGCATCATGACCAGGTTTGCTATAGTCATATGGCCATCTGTAAACCGTAGGAATTTCTCCTGGCCAGTTACCATGTAGGTGTTCTACCGGAGCAGTCCACTCTAATGTATTCGATTCCCAAGGATTTTGAGGAGATACTTTTCCTTTAAAGATTGAGTAAAAGAAGTTAAACAAGAACGCTACCTGAGCTAGTGCTGCCATAATAGCGGCCCATGTTACAAATACGTTAACAGTTAACCATTTCTTCATAAATTCAAACTCAGTAAATGCATAGTAACGACGAGGTACACCATCTAAACCTAAGAAGTGAAGTGGGAAGAATACCAGGTAAGCTGCAATGAAAGTTAACCAGAAGTGTAAATATCCTAATTTAGCATTCATCATTCTACCGAACATTTTAGGGAACCAGTGATACACACCCGCAAGCATACCGAAGATTGCTGCAGATCCCATTACCAAGTGGAAGTGGGCAACAACAAAGTAGGTATCGTGTAAGTTAATATCTAATGAAGCATTTCCTAAGAAGATACCGGTTAAACCACCAGAAATAAAGAATGAAACTAAACCAATAGCAAATAACATTGCTGGAGTGAAACGGATGTTACCACGCCATAATGTGGCTAAATAGTTAAAGGTTTTTACTGCCGATGGTACTGCAATGATCAATGTGGTAATCATAAACACACCACCCAACAATGGATTCATACCGGTTACAAACATATGGTGACCCCATACGATGAATGATAATACGGTAATACCAATTAATGAGTAAACCATTGCATGGTAACCAAAGATTGGTTTACGTGAGTTTACAGAGATTACTTCAGATGAAATACCTAAAGCTGGCATAATTACGATATATACCTCAGGGTGACCTAAGAACCAGAATAAGTGTTGCCATAAAATTGGCGAACCACCTTCATTTGGTAAAATGTCGGTACCCATTACAATATCAGATAAGTAGAAACTTGTTCCAAAACTACGATCGAATACCATTAATACTACCCCAGCTACAAGAACAGGGAAAGATAAGATACCTAAAATAGCGGTCAAAAAGAAAGCCCATATGGTTAATGGCATTTTCCAAAGGTCCATACCTTTAGTACGCATGTTTAAAATTGTACTTACATAGTTAATACCACCCATTAAAGATGATGCTACGAAAAGTACCATACTGATTAACCACAAAGTCATACCTAAACCAGAACCTGGCATTGCTTTCGCAACAACCGATAATGGCGGATAAACCGTCCAACCACCAGATGCAGGACCTGTTTGGATAAAGAATGAAGACATCATGATCACACAGGCCATAAAGAAGAACCAGTATGAAAGCATGTTCAAGAATGGCGACGCCATATCTCTTGCTCCAATTTGAAGCGGAATAAGTAAGTTACTAAATGTTCCGCTCAATCCGGCGGTTAGTACAAAGAATACCATTATGGTACCGTGAATGGTTACCAAAGCCAGATAAAAGTCGGGTTTAATACGACCATCTGCAGCCCATTTACCTAAAAATGTTTCTAAGAAAGGGAAGTTTTGATCTGGCCATGCCAATTGAATACGGAATAAAATTGATAAGCCCATTGCTATTACCGCCATAATAATACCGGTAATCAAAAATTGCTTAGCAATCATTTTATGATCCATACTAAAGATGTACTTTGAAATCAAAGTCTCTTTATGATGCCCATGATCAGCGTGATCGTGATTGTGTTCGTCGTGTAATGCTATTGTTGACATAATTCGTTCGCTCCTGCTTAATATTATTTATTTAAAGCCATTTGGTTAGTTTTCACAGCTGCTGAATCTTTAGCTGCTGAATCTGCTACTGATTTTACAGGTGCAGGTGCCACTGGCAAATTAAATTGTTTTCTTAAATCGTCGTTTAAGTATGTTTTCTGTTCAGCTATCCAAGTTTTGTATTCGGCCTCAGAAACTACACGTACCACTTTTTGCATGTTGTAGTGACCGGCACCGCAAATTTTAGCACATAAGAAAAGGTAGTTAAAGTTAGGATCGTTAGTTTCTTGCTGCATTTCTGCAGTAGTTTTTGTAGGCGTAAACTCAAATATAGTTCTCATACCTGGTACGGTATTTAACTGTACCCTGAAGTGTGGCATGTAAAAACTGTGAATTACATCTTTACTGGTTAAGATCAATTTAACTGGTTTACCAACAGGAAGAACCATTTCATCAGCCATCTCATCATCGCGAGAGTTGATATCTTTGAAATCGATACCCAATGTATTGCTTGCTGTAGTTAACTTGTAATTTTTGTTACCTACTATTCCATCAGCTCCAGGATAACGGATAGACCATTTAAACTGCTCAGAAGTAACCTCTATCTGCAATGGTTTATTGTTTGGATCTTCAACTTTGAAGAAAATAGATCTCCAGGTTAAGAAACCCATTAATACCAAAACAGTTAATACTAAAGCCGGAACGATTGTCCAGATTTTTTCGATGGTATTATTGTGTGGATAGTAGTAAGCTTTTCTTTTAGCTGAGTATTTATAGATATAAGAAAATCCGAATAATAAGATGTGCGTAACTACAAATACAATGGTGGTAATGATTAATGTTAAATTAAACATCTCATCAATTTTCTTTCCGTGCTCAGATGCTGCATCAGGAAGTAACATTGCCCCATGTACTGTATATTCCCAATATACACCATATAAACCGATCACTAAAAACAGCGCAAATAAACTTGCGTGTACCCTGTTCCAGTTAATACCAACAGGTTTACCTTGTGCTTCACGGCTTAATTCATATACTTTTATTGCTTTACCAATAATTGCAATGAATAAGCATATGGCAAGGAAAACCAGAATATAAAATATTACCGATTTATAAACCTCGCCCATATCAACTTTCGGTGCCGCGGCAGCACCTGCTGCTGCATCTTGCGCAAATACGCTAGTGTTTGCAAAAACAGTAATCAATACTGCTAAAGCTGCGGTCGTTTTATTCGTTATAAACTTTCTTAAACTCATTTTCTTAAAAGTAGTACGCTGTACTGCTAATTATAATAATAATTAAATATTTGCTTTATCTTATCACCACTACAGTTGATGATGCAAACTTTCTTGTAATAATGGGTGGTTCTTTGCAATTAATGGTTTTTTGCTTAATGATGTTAGAACCGTAAAGGTAAACAATCCTACGAAACCTATTGCAGTACCAATTTCAATGATACCAAAACCATTATGTCCTTCTTCTACCGCTCCTGGCATAATCATTTGGTAGTAATCTACCCAGTGACCTAAAAGTACCACAATAGAAACGAACAATAATTTTGCATCTGTTCTTTTGTTATCTCTGTCCATTAATAATAATACTGGCGCTAAGAAGTTCATGGCCAGGTTTAAGAAAAACCAGAACTTGTAATATTCAAAGCGCTTGTAGAAATATACAGTCTCTTCAGGCATGTTTGCATAGTAGATCAATAAGAATTGAGCAAACCATACGTAAGTCCAGAAGATAGAGAAACCAAAGATAAACTGACCTAAATTGTGTAAGTGGCTATTGTTAACCCATTGCATATAACCAGCTCTTCTTAATAAGATAAGGATAATTGCGATAGTAGCTAAACTGCTTACCCACATAGCGGCGAAGTTATACCAACCGAACATGGTTGAGAACCAGTGTGCCTCTAATGACATTACGGTATCGAAAGCAAAAATTGGCGTTGTAAAACCGTAGATTACCAGGAAGATACAAGCATTTTTAAAGCTTTTTCTGTAAGAATTTAAGCCACCTGCTAAATCTTCGTTGTAAGAAAACTTAACAAACATGATCGAAAATATACTATAGACACCTAAGAACACCACTTGGCGACCTAAGAAAAAAGGTACATTTAAGAATACTGCCTTACCAGCGATTAATGAATCGTAGTTAGGGCTGTTTGGATCTGTTAATCCATCAGCATGCCAGTGGTGATAAAGGTTATGTGTATATAAACCTGCCGAAATTACTACAACAAGTATTACAGCCGCAATAGGCAATGTTTTTGCCATAGCTTGTGGTACACGTAAAATTGATGCAGACCAACCTGCTTGAGCTACATATTGAACAGCCAGGAAAAATGTACCCGACATACAAACGCATGCAAAGTAATATGCCATAAGCAACAGGTTAGCAAAAGTACGCTCATGCATTACTTTATCGCCGGCTAAGAAACCGAACAATACAGCCGCAATACCGATAACGATACCAACAATGCTTAAGGTTTTTACTTTACCTGTAAACTCAAACTGTTCACTAAAATTAATATTGTGAGTTCCCATTTATATTCTGCTTTACTATTGTCCTTTTTGTAATTGTTGAACATACATCACCACTTTCCAACGATCTGTTGGTGAGATTTGCGAAGCATGCGAGCCCATGTTATTTACACCGTATGTAATGGTGTGGTAAATTTTACCTGCGGTAAGGTCAACCATGTTACCACCTCTAGACGATGCGCCTGTTTGATAAGCAGGTACACCACTAAATTTCTCAATTTTAACTAAGTGTCCTTGTCCATCGCCTTTTTCTCCGTGGCAAGGGCTACAGAAAACGGTAAACAAGTGTTTACCCTGAGCTAAATTAACTGTATCTACTGGTAAAGGGTTAACCATACTCACACCTGCTGCTTCATATCCTTCTTTTGTATTGGGATACTCATCATATTCAGTAAAACCTACCGGTTTAGTATGTGCAGGTGGCAACTGAGCTGTTTTACCATCTTTAAAATTTTTGTTTGGCTGATCTGGATTGTAAGCAATCGGATCATACATGTTTCTGGCATATTCCAAGCCAGTACTGCGTTTATCTTTACAAGCAGAAAAGGTAGCTGCAAAAGCGATAGCTAAAAACGCCGTGTAAACAAATTTATTCTTATTCATAGCTAATGTACTTCCTTTCATTATACTTTATTTCTAAAGCACCTGCATCTTTTAATAATCCATCAATTACAGTATGTTCTAAATTGTCTTTTGCATCAACTGCAATAACAAAACGATCATCAGTAGCACGTAAATCCATCACTCTTGGTGCTCTTCCCGGAAATAAGTGAGTAGATGCATAATAAGTTAACACCATACCGAAAGCACAGAATAATACTGTAAGCTCGAACATTATCGGAATAAAATCCGGCAATGCGAATGATGGTTTACCGCCTATGTTTACTCTCCAATCGATTACTGCGCAGAAATAAATCAAAGCGAATGCACAGCAAGTACCGGTAATACCAAAGCAAAATGCTGCGATATCGATTCTAGATCTTTTAATTCCTAATTTGGCTTCTATTCCGTGTATAGGCATCGGTGTATATACATCATGAATGCTGATGTTATTTTCCTGAAGCTTTTCGATGCCGTGCATCATTTCGTCAGGGTCGCCAAAGCTGCCTAAAATATATTTGATATCACTCATTGTTATATTTTTGCGTAATCTTCTTGTTTAACACTATCAAATTTTTCTAAAGACTCTACGTATTCTGCAACGTATTCTTTATTCTCATGCCCTTCTTTAATCTGTTTCATTTTGGCTTGCTCACTTGCAGTTTTTAATAATAATTTAACCTCTGCTATAGCGATTGACGGCAACACTCTTAAGAATAATAAGAATAAAGTAAAGAACAAACCAATTGAACCTACGAATACACTGATATCAACCCATGTTGGATAGAACATTGCCCAACTTGATGGAATATAATCGCGGTGTAATGAAGTAACGATAATTACGAAACGCTCGAACCACATACCCACGTTTACTACGATTGATAAAATCCAGGTAGCTTTAATGCTTAAACGGATCTTTTTAAACCATAACAACTGTGGAGAGATTACGTTACAAGTCATCATCATCCAGTACGACCACCAGTAAGGACCAGTAGATCTGTTGATAAATGCATACTGCTCATACTCAGAACCTGAATACCAGGCGATGAAGAACTCAGTTAAATAAGCCACACCTACGATTGATCCGGTTAAGATGATGATTTTATTCATCGACTCGATGTGGAACATGGTGATGTAGTTTTCTAATCCCAATACTTTACGTGCAACCAATAATAAGGTTAATACCATCGCAAATCCAGAGAAAATCGCTCCAGCAACGAAGTATGGAGGAAAGATGGTCGTGTGCCATCCTGGAATTACCGAGGTTGCAAAGTCCATTGATACAATGGTGTGTACCGAAAGTACAAGTGGTGTAGAGATACCTGCTAAGATTAACGACACCGCCTCGAAACGTTGCCATGTTTTAACGCTTCCACTCCATCCAAAAGAGAAGATAGAATAGATTTTTCTACGTGTACCCACTGCGCGGTCGCGGATGGTAGCAATATCTGGTAATAAACCTGTGTACCAGAATAATAATGATACAGAGAAGTAAGTCGAGATCGCAAACATATCCCACACCAATGGTGAGTTAAAGTTTACCCAAAGTGATCCGAATTGGTTTGGCAAAGGTAAAACCCAATAAGCTAACCAAGGGCGGCCCATGTGAGATACAACATAAGTTGCGGCACAGATTACGGCGAAAATGGTCATCGCCTCTGCCGAACGGTTGATGGAGTTACGCCAGTTCTGACGGAAGAGTAATAGTACTGCTGAAATTAGTGTTCCAGCGTGACCGATACCTACCCACCATACGAAACCGGTGATATCCCAAGCCCAACCAACTGTTTTATTTAAACCCCATGCACCGATACCATTCCAGAAAGTGTAGCTTACCGCTACTACCCAAAGTAAAGCACCTAATGAGGCAACGATGAAACCAATCCACCAAGCCTTGTTCGGCTTGTTCTCTACCGGGCTTAAAATATCATCCGTAATTTTTGCATACGTGATGTTATCTCCGGTAATTAATGGTTCTCTAAGTATTGATTCGTTATGTCCTGACATAATTTGTATTTTCTTTATACTAAAGCTTACGCTTGTACTGTTGTATCTGTATTTCTAATTTTTGTCATGTATCCGATACCCGGTTTCACATTGATCTCTTCTAATACGTAGTAGATACGCTCAGAACGTAATGCTTTTGAAACCTCTGAATTTGGATCGTTTGCATCACCAAATACAATCGCATTTGCTGAACAAGCTTCCTGACAAGCCATTTTAATATCGCCATCTTTTAATGGACGTTTCTCCAGTTTAGCTTGTAATTTGCCACCTTGTATACGTTGAATACACATAGAGCATTTTTCCATTACCCCTCTCGAACGTGTAGTTACATCAGGGTTTAAAACTAATTGGGTAAACTCGTTATTTAAATAGTTATCGAAACGTGAATCGTTCCAGTAGTTAAACCAGTTGAAACGACGTACTTTATACGGACAGTTATTCGCACAGTAACGTGTACCTACGCAACGGTTGTAAGCCATGTGGTTTAAACCATCACTTGAGTGTACAGTTGCCAATACCGGACAAACTGTTTCGCAAGGTGCATGATCACAGTGTTGGCACAACATTGGTTGGTGAACCACAGAAACGTGATCTAAGTCTTCTAACTTAGCAATTTCTTTCTCTCTGGTTACATCACCGTCTTTAGTTTCGTAGCTGTAATAACGATCGATACGGATCCAGTGCATTTCGCGACGACGGCGAACCTCATCACGGCCTACAACAGGAATATTGTTTTCTACATTACAAGCAACAATACAAGAACCACAACCTGTACAAGCATTCAAATCGATTGCCATAACCCAGTTGTTACCTGGTTTTTCGTATTGATCCCAAAGATCGTAATCTTTATGCTCGCCCTTTTCGTTACCAGCTCCAGGATTTTTTAAGTACTCTTTAAAAGTAGCTTCTTTAATCACTGCACGGCCCTCGAAAGAGTGGTGAGTTTGTGTTTGAGCCAATTCGTAATAACCGCCTGTTGGGGTAATGGTTACCGAAGTAGCATATTGGAAAGTTCCATTTACAAAAGAAACAAAAGGGAAAGCATTTTTACCTACATCGTTACCCGCTTTACCAGTTTTGGTACGGCCATAACCTAATGCGATAGATGCAGTTCCTTGTGCTTGTCCTGGCTGGATCAATACCGGAAGATCTACTGAATATCCGTTGCTGGCCTTAACCGTTACAACATCAAATTCTTTAACTTTTAATTTCTCAGCAAATTTTGGTGCAAGTGCAACATAGTTATCCCAGGTTACTTTAGAAACCGGATCAGGTAACTCTTGTAAGAATGCATTGTTTGCATTTTTACCATCGCGCATCGGGATGCTTTCGTAAACCTGTAATTCTACTTCTTTAGCTAAAGCTTTGCTGCTATTCGCAATTGAAGTAGCAACTTGTGCTAAAGATTGAGTGAATGAATAGGCTCCAGCAGTTTTTGCTGTTGCAGTAACCACTCCTTTGTCTAAAACTTCTTCCCATTTCAAACCAACAGCTGGTAACATTTTAGCTTCCCAATTGCTGCGTACAAACTGATAGTAATCTTTAACCGGAGCATCAGCCCAGGTTAATAAACTCTCTTCAGCCTGGCGGCTATTGAAAACAGGGTTGATAGTTGGCTGAACGATAGAATAATATCCTTCGTAAGCGTTTGCATCACCCCATGATTCTAAGTAATTATGGTTAATTGCAATGGCATCACAAGCGGTTGCAGTTTCATCAGCACGATCAGAGAATGAAATTTTAGCAGGAACCTTAGCTAATGCATCAGTAAATGCTTTTGCATTTGCGGCATCGTAAACAGGGTTACTGTTTAAGAATAAAACAGCGCCAACTTCGCCACGGTTCATTTCAGCAACTAAGCCATTAAATTCGGCATCATTACCTGCATATAAATAACAAGGGTTATCTAAATCGATAGTAGTACCATAACTTCCGATAGCGGCGTTAATGGCATTTACTAAAATCTGAGTAGAAACATCGTTAGAACCACAAACTACAAGGCCTTTACCTTTAGCTTGTACCAATTCTTTAGCCACCAATTTAATTACTTTATCGGCAGTTGTGTTGTTACCTAACGTTCCGCCTGGTAAAGCACTACCGGTAATTGCATTATATAAGGCAATTAAAGCAGGTCCTTCTTCCGATAACTTAACTGGAACACGGGTATCTGCATTTGTACCTGTTAAGCTCATTCCACTTTCGAACTGAATGTGGCGGCTCATTTTTTTGTTTTCTAACGATTTGTAGTTACGGTTAGCCGTATACTGAGCAGTAAACTCTTCTCCGCTAATCCAGGTACCTAAGAAATCGGCACTGAAACTTACAATTAAATCAGCCTTATCAAAGTTGTATTTAGGTAAAACGGCTTTACCGAAACTGTTTTGGTTAGCCTGAATAATACCAGTATAAGAAACTGCATCGTACTGAACCAATTTAGTGGCAGGATATTTTGCAATAAACTGCGCAATAACTGCATTAGTTGATGGGCTGTTTACGGTTGATGCTACAATACGGATTTTCTTTCCACCCGCCTGTGCTTTTGCCAACTCGCCTTTTACAAAGCTGTCGATCTTTGCCCAGGTAGTTTCTTCAACTTTTCCATCTTTTACTAAAGCTGGTGCTTTTAGTTTAGATACATCATATAAATCTAAAACCGAAGCTTGCGCTCTCGCATCTGTACCGCAGTTAAATTGACCCGCATTTGGATTTGGTTCAATTTTAATCGGACGTCCCTCTCTTGTTTTAACTAAAATACTCTGGCCATTAAAGCTCGAAGTATAATAGTTAGGAATACCTGGAGTAACCTCTTCAGGCTTTACCAGGTAAGGAATAGATTTATGAACAGGGGCAGTTTGACAGGCTGCCAAAGTTACTGCACCTAAACCAAAACCTAACGCCTTTAAAAAGTCGCGGCGTGGGGTAACGGTACTTAACCCTGCTTCATTTAAAACATCTTCTATTGGAAGTGGCTCGGCGAATTCGTTTTTGCTATTCTTAACAAAATCGGGTGTATTGTTATACTCCTCTAAGCCTTTCCAGTATTTTTTGTTGCTTTCCATTTAAGCTATATTACTGTTTATTCGAACGTTCTTACTAAACTCTATCTATTAATAGTGGCATTTACCACACTCTAAACCACCCAATAACGCTGGTGTAATTTTCTCGCCTTTTTTAATCTTCTCATGCGCTTCGATAACCTTAGCGTAGAAAGCATTATTTTTCTGACCAGAAATATCAGTTTCCTTATGGCAGTTAATACACCATTTCATGGTTAATGGAGAATATTGGTAAATTTCTTCCATTGTATTAACCGGACCGTGACAAGCGAAACATACAGGTTCTGTTGGTTGTAATCCTTTTGCTTTACGGATTGCATCTTCTGCAACAACTACGTGTTGAGAGTGATTGAAGTAAGCAAAATCAGGAAGGTTGTGTACACGTACCCATTCCATTGGCTTAGCTTTACCTTCATCATATTTCTGTGTTTCAGGATCGTAACCTAAAGCATTGTAGATTTTTTTGATCTCAGGAGAAATCTCACCATCATATTTATCTCTTGCCTGAACAGCTTTATGGCAGTTCATACAAACGTTTAATGATGGAATGGTTGCGTTTTTAGATTTAAATGCTCCGTTGTGGCAATACTGACAATCGATCTGATTGATACCAGCGTGCAACTCGTGAGAGAATTTAATTGGCTGAACTGGTTGGTAACCGGTGTGAACACCAGTGTTCCACATGCCCATCCAACCCCAAGAGCCTAAAGCGATGATTAAACACAAGATAAAGAACATTACAAATTTCTTGTTTTTGAACATCTTGCGCACACCAACCTTTAATGGCACATCTTCTTCAATCTCGATACCTTGTTTTTGTAAAATCAGACGCTCTAACAATTTAGAAGCACGACCTAAAATCACTAAAATAACAATCGCCAATACAACGATAGCCACAATACCTGCAATTGATAAACCAGAAGTACCCTCCTCTTTAGCTGCTGCAGAAGAAGCTACACTTGGATCACCTGCTGGCTTAGGCTCACCTTCTTTAATGTATTGTAAGATGTCTTTAACTTTTGTTTCATCCAATTCAGGAAAAGAAGTCATTGCCACTTTCCCATTATCATTGAATAATTTAACAGCCTCTGGATTTCCAGACGCCACCAATCCCTGAGAATTAGGAATCCACTTTAAAAGGAATTCCTCTGAATGGCGATCGCTTACACCAGTTAAGGCTGGACCAACCAATTTAGCATCTAACGCATGGCACGAAGAACATTTTGCTTTGAAAAGCGTTCTTCCCTCTTTAGCATCCTGCGCATTTACGGTAGAAACCGCTATTACGGAAATTGCTGAAAATACGAATAACGACTTCCAAACGCTTTTTAAAATCATCGAGATATCTCTCATAATGAACACTTTATACTTATTTAATTTACTTTTTGTTGTGAAATTGATGCTGAACTAGGGGTAGCCCCACCAAAACTTGAACAAAAGTATAACTTATTAATAAATCCCATGACATAATAGTGACTGGAAATACAATTTATAATCATTCTAAACAAATGTCGTTTCTAGCCATTCAGGCAATAAAAATGCCCATTTTTGATATGTTATCTCCAATGGGCATACTAGAAACCAATTTGGTTTATTTATTTTTTCTGATTATTGTTTTAATATCCAGGCAAACATTAACGGTGCAACAATTGTTGCGTCACTTTCTACAATAAACTTTGGTGTATTGATATCCAGTTTACCCCAGGTAATCTTTTCATTCGGTACAGCACCAGAATATGAACCATAAGAAGTGGTCGAATCTGAGATCTGGCAGAAATAACTCCAGAAAGGAATATTTTCCATTTCCATATCCTGATAAAGCATCGGTACTACACAAATAGGAAAATCGCCGGCTATACCGCCACCAATCTGGAAGAAACCAATTCCTTTGCCTCCGCTATTTGCAATATACCAGTCGGCCAACCAGCCCATATATTCAATACCGCCTTTTACAGTAGTTGCGGTAAGTTCTTTTTTCATCACATACGATGCAAAAATATTTCCCATGGTAGAATCTTCCCATCCCGGAACTACAATTGGCAAATTCTTTTCAGCCGCAGCAAGCATCCATGAGTTTTTAGGATCAATTTCATAGTATTGCTCTAAATCGCCGCTCAAAAGCATTTTATACATAAATTCATGTGGAAAATAACGCTCACCTGCAGCTTCGGCATCCATCCAGATTTTTTGGATATGTTTCTGCAAACGGCGGAAAGCCTCTTCTTCCGGGATACAGGTATCGGTAACACGGTTGTAATGGTTCTCTAAAAGGTCCCATTCATCCTGCGGGCTTAAATCTCGATAGTTTGGTACACGTTTATAATGTGAGTGTGCTACCAGGTTCATAATATCTTCTTCAAGGTTTGCACCGGTACAAGAAATAATAGCCACTTTATCCTGGCGGATCATCTCTGCAAGTGAAATTCCCAATTCTGCAGTACTCATTGCACCAGCAAGCGTGATCATCATTTTACCACCTTCATCTAAATGCGTTTCGTATCCTTTAGCCGCATCCATCATTGCCGCAGCATTAAAATGGAGGTAATTACGCTCCATAAACTGAGATATTGGTCCTCTTGTATTGCTCATTTCGTTTTGTATTGTTTGCCGCAAAAATAGGTATTTAGGCCGAAAGGTTAAAACGTAAAAGCGTTTAGCGATTGGAGCATGGCGTTTAGCGTTAATTAGTCTCAAGTCTATAGTTTTCAGTCCAAAGTCGATTAAAATCATAAAGCGCATTTCTTCGCGATTGTCCTCCTGAACGGAGTCGAAGGATCTTTTTTTGAAAAGCAGTTGCTTAATCATTATTAAAGGTAGTCCGGCTTTCCGTTACAAGTCCGTCCCGATGAATCGGGATGCCTCACCTGTGGGCTTTCCCCTTCATCCGATAGCTATCGGATCCGGTTTAGATGGTGGCAGGCATTGCCTCGAATCCTAGAGACCGTCATCTCGACTGAAGCGCAGCGGAACGGAGAGATCTATATCGAGGTAGATCTCTCTACTAGGTTGTACTCCGCTCGAAATGATGATTTGCGTGTTTGGAGTTGAGATTGAGCAGTCGCCAGGTACAATTAACCAATTTAATCAGTTAACCAATAACTAGCAGTTTGCAGTACCAATGAACAAATGACCATTGACTAATGAACTATAACTAAATTTCCTTTTCTTTGTAACAATGAAAAAATATTATCTAATTATTTTATTTGCGCTCATTTCAGGAAGTTCGTTTGGACAGATGAAACTGATCAAAAAGATGCTCTCAAACGAAAAAGATACTACCCGTAAAGCTAGCTTTTTACCTCTACCGGCTTTTGGCTATAGCCAGGAAACAGGCTTTGAATTTGGCGTAGGCGCCATTTATTCATTTTACATAGATCGTAAAGATACGCTGAACCGCAGTTCCAACTTCGCCTTAAACACAACCTATTCTACCAAAAAGACGGCTAATTTTATGCTTAAAGGCGATGCTTGGACGAAAGGAAATAAATATCATTTTATCGGTGATATCCGTTTCAAAAACCAGCCATTTAATTTTTATGGCATCGGTAACAATGCAATAAAGGCAAATGAAGATAAACTAGACCAACGCGTATTTAAAACGCTTTTCGATGCCGAGATGAACACTTTACCTAAAGCTTATACAGGTATTTCGCTTGGCTTTGAGAATTACCGTTTTATAGACAAGGAAATTGGTGGTATTTACAGTACAAATCCTCAGATTTTAGATAAAGATGGTGGCTCGGTAGCCTGGATCGGTGCATCGCAAAGTTACGATACACGTAACAGCAATAATTATCCAACAAAAGGCTTTTTTGGTAGGGCAACTTATCAATATGCACCTGATTTTTTTGGTGGAGAAAGTTTTAATGGCTCACAGATTAAGCTAGATCTCCGTGGTTTCTTTAGTCTGGCACCAAAGGTAGTTTTAGGGGTACAGGGCATTTTTTATACCATTCAGAGCCAAAGCACCCCATTTTACCTGTTACAGCAGCTAGGCAACGACCAGATGATGCGCGGTTATTACAGTGGCCGCTACCGCGACGAAAACCTGATGGCGGCACAAGCCGAAATCCGCTACCGTTTTATGAACCGTTTTGGCATTGTCGCTTTTGCGGGTACTGGTAAAGTATTTGCAAATGGCCAGTTTAATACAGATGGGCTAAAACCAAACTTTGGTGTTGGCGGTCGGTACTTTTTCGATCCTGCAAAAGGCTTGAGTGTTCGGTTAGATTATGGTATAGGCGAAAAACTACCAAACGAAAAACGCCAGGCAGGGTTTTATATCAGTTTGGCGGAAGCGTTTTAGCCGATGGGAGTTTAGGGGCTTTGTACTGTCATCCTTATTCGTTTAGTTACCCTCCTCGTTTTGTCATCCTGAGGGTAGTCAAAGGATCTTTACAGCAGATTCGTACAGACAAAATTATTGCCACGGAAACACAGAAACCACGGAGAATACCTTACTAAT
The DNA here is from genome assembly GCA_030817875.1 of Flavobacterium sp. W4I14. Classification (NCBI taxonomy): domain Bacteria; kingdom Pseudomonadati; phylum Bacteroidota; class Flavobacteriia; order Flavobacteriales; family Flavobacteriaceae; genus Flavobacterium; species Flavobacterium sp. W4I14. The sequence continues at coordinate 5,685,301 of JAUSZU010000001.1, read as the reverse complement.
CATCATCCAGCCAGGCTTGTCATTCTGAACGCAGTGAAGAGTCTTTATAACAATATAGGTGCTGAACAAGTTACCAATGACAGATTACAACGAATGGTCGTCTTTCCCCCGCAGGCGGGAACCACGCAGTGCTCAGCGAAGCTAATCTTAATACAAGCTACAAACCCTACTAAGGCATTACGATTCCCAATCAAGTTGGGAATGACGATTTGCCAGGACCTTTTCTCTTAAATACCTAATTACTCCTCCTCCGCTCCTCTTCATTACCAGGCTTCCTATCCTGCTGTTTAATTTTTTCATTGCCAAAATTATAACGAAAGGCAATCTTGAGTTGGCGGTTATCGTAATAGTTATTGTATTCCTGCCTGATATTATTGATCAAACTGTTAAAACGGTATTGATTGGTTTTTAAAATATCGGTAGCGGTAATGGCCAATTGTATCTTTTTGTTAAATAATAAGACTTTTATACCCAGATCGAGGTTGTACTGACTTTTATTTTTGTTCAAGCCATCAACTGCGGGAAATTGATACCAGAAACTGGCTTCGCCCAAAATAGTTTTCGATGGGTTAAAAACAAACTGGTTTAAGGTATAAAAATAAGCACCAAATCCGTTCAGGCTACGTTGGGTCTGCACGATGCTGGAATTGGATCTTGTATAAAAAACATCAGTCTGATTGATACTTTCCCACCATTTCAAAAGATTTATCGTAATGGCATTGCTGAATTGATAATGATACCCTGTAATAAAGTTAACAGGTTTGGCTGCCTGAATATTAGTGCCAGCATCAATAAAATTTACATCATTAAAGCCGTTTGTGGTATGACTAAAAGATAGTGTCGTGATGAAGACATTATTGTAAGTATGCGAAATTTCGATGTTGTCGTTATAAGATGGCTGTAAAAAAGGATTTCCTTCGGTATAAGCATATTGGTTGCTGTACCAGCGGAAAGGATTCAATTTACGGTAAGCAGGTCGGTTGATCCTACGGCCATAATTAAGCGCAAAAGTGCTTTTATCATTTGCACGATAAACAATGTAAAATGTAGGGAAAAGACGAAAATACTCATTTCGATTCTGTTCATTAACGGATATGCCATCAATCTGTGTATATTCTCCCCGCAGCCCAGCTTGAAAATCCCAACTCCTTATGGTTTTATTATAATTGATATAGAGGGCCTGTGTATTTTCCTGATAGTTAAAAAGGTTGGTTTGACCTGGATCTAATTCGTAAATTGCATTACGGGCTTTGTAAAAGGCAAGATCACTCTGGTTGTTGATAAAGCTCAGTTTTGTACCAAAGGATAACTTAAAGGTGTTATAAGGCAAGTCTACATCGGCTTTTAAGGTATATAAATCTATATTTTGTTTGCTGGTTGATAGGTATTCGGCGAAAGAATCCGGAATAACTACTCCACTTTGGAAATAACTCGTATTGTTAAAAAACCTGTTTTTATCATCACTGTATTTAAACCAATCGCCGTTAATGGTTAGTTGTTTTCCTGTAGAATCCAGGGCCTGCTTTAAATAAATATTGGCCGAATGATAATGAGACCTGATTTTGGCATTGGCATCAGAATTCAACACCGAATCTAAGTTACCGGTCTTTTTATAAACAGTGGTTTTAATATTTTCTTCGGAATGGAAGTTGGTTAAACCACCGTTATATGATAAACCCAATATTGTTTTTGGGGAGGCCTGATAATCAATTCCGATCTGTCCGCTGGGTACCGTTCTAAAATTTCGGTCTTTATTTACAATATTCCAGGTCTGTGTAGGATAAAAAACGTCACTTTGTTCAACCGGCACAAGAGATCCTTTTCTGATATTGAAATTTGAGGAGAGTGTAATTTTATTTTTCCGAAAACTCAAATTCCCACCAGCAGATGCCGTTGGATGAGTAGCTTGTGAAAAAATCGTATTAACCGACCCTCTAAAGCCTTCGGCAGTAACTTTCTTCAATACAATATTAATTAATCCGTTATTTCCCTGGGCATCATATTTTGCAGGCGGATTGGTAATCACTTCAATCTTGGCAATGTTGCCTGATAAAATTGATTTTAAATAATTCACCAGTTCATCATCCGATAAGGGAACCAATTTATCGTTAATCATGATGTTAACAGCACCTTTACCCACCAATGAAACCTTATCATTCAAAACCCTAATACCAGGCACTTTTGAAAGCAGTTCCAAAGCATCTGTTCCGATGGCAGAAACACTGTTCTCGACATTAAAAACCGTCCGGTCGATCTGTTTTTCTATTAAAGCTTTTCTAGCATTAATCTGAACATCAGTAAGCTTGTTTGAATTTTCCTGAAGCTGAATATTAATTAGAGTATCTCTACTTAAAGTCAGTAACCTGTTCTCAGCTTTGAAATTGAGCGCAGCATAAGTGATCGCATATTTTCCAGTCTGCAGATTATTGAATTGATAAAATCCGAGGCTATCGGTTTGAGTATAATTTATCTGATTTTTAGCGTTAGAGATTTTAATGGTTATAAATGCAAGATTTCTATCCTCTTGGTCAGTTACCTTCCCCGAAAGATTAAATTGAGCTTCGGAAGATAAAACAGAAAAAAATGTAAAAAGAAAGAAAAGAAATTTTAACATCTAGCGTTTAAAATCAGCGCCATATAATCTAGCTTTTGTGGTTTTCAGATCAAAATATATGCTGTCTGCCTTAACCGTTTTATTGTCACCTGACATCATAGTTGCATTGTTTACCATTACCGAACTGTTCTTTTTATTATAAACGATTTTCGTTCCTGATAGTACTGTTTTATTGTGAAATACCTTGGCATTTCCAAATAAAGAAATTATTGATTTATCCTTACTTATTGTAACAGAGTCACTAGCGTTGTAATCTATCTCTGAATTGTCTATATAATCACGATGAGCAATAGAATTAATCAATTTTTCAAGATCATTGCCTGTTTTGGTTTCATCACCAATATCAATACGATAATCTCCTTTTTTTAGGTCAAACGTCATAAGGTTAGACTTCACCATCACATTTTGTTTAGAATTTTTAAGCGATGCATTTTTGGCGATCATTTTATTGTTAGCTTGATCCAACTCAACATACCTGGCTTCTAATCTGCAGTTACTAATATCGATAACCGCATTTTCCATGTAAGAAACTTTATGCTTCACATCCCCGATTATTTTTTTGAATGAAATGATTTTGGGCTCAACTGGTCCGGCGACTTTTGTTGTATCATTTTTCATCGCAGCAACCTTCTGTTTGCCATCGCTAAGATAAAACCGGTTATAAAGCGCTTCATTTTTGATCGTATATTTTTTAGGTTCAGAATACAGCACAATCATTTTATCTGTACTAAAAGTATTTTTTGAAACCAACTTTTCTCCGATAAATTTAACCAGTACCTTATCGCCAGCTTTAAAATTGTCATCCTTTAAGTTCTGTGTTTTAAGGTTTAGGCTGATGGTAAAAAATCCATCATTCAAAACAATTTTTTCAATCTTACCATTGGCACCTTTTTCAATAGATTTAATTTTAGAGGAAGCAAAACGTGCTTTATTGGCTTCATATAAAAAAGCGTGCTTGTCTATTTTTGGTTCGTAAATTAATTTTCCCGTTAAGGTCGTTACTTTTGTCGGATTATAGATTGGTCCATCTGTTTCTGCGGTAACTTTACCACTTTTATCCATTCTCTTCATATTCGCAATCCTACCAGATATGTAAGCGATAAGTTCATCGCCAATCTTAATCTTTTCTTTAAAGCCAGTGGCTTCTACCGCATAGACTTTTCCTTCTGATAATAAATCGAATGTATAGCCACCCACTGAAGTTTTTTCAATTTTCAGCACTTTTCCCTTCAATGTTCCCTTATAAAAATCTTTTGAAGGTTTACTCTCCTCCTTTTTATTTTGCGCGTATACCACCTGAACAGCAAATAACCAGATCAGTCCCATGACAACAGGTATTGCCAATACATACATTAATTTCTTCATATTTTTGGATTTAGCGTGGAACAACATTTTAATCCGGTCTTTAATCGGGCTCTTCACAAAATTGTGGATCAAGGGCATATCACTTTTGCTGATCGCCAGTTTTAACAAGAGGTTGGCGTATTCCTGATTGCCAAAATCTGCAGAAGTGATTTCATCTGCCTCATACTCATGTATCTGTTCCAAAGCTTTATCATATAAGTAAACAACAGGATTAAACCACAAAACTGCTTTAAAAACCATTAAAACAATTTTATCTATCGAATGGTATTGCCTGGCATGAACCTGTTCGTGTTTGAGCAAAATCGATAAATCGGCTGTACTTAAATCTTCATCATTTATAAAAACATAGTTGAAAAAAGAGCAGTTGGTAAAACCTTCTGTTTTGATAATCATCTTTAGGCCATCGCCATTTTTAGTATACCCATTAGTATGCTTAAGCAAGCTGAACAAACGCCACAGGCAAACCAACAATAAAAGCGAAGCTGTAATACCATAAACGTAATAGATCACCACCATCCAGTCGATCTTATTCCCTATCTCTGGCTGGTATTCCACCACAATGGGCTGAATAAGCTGAACAGGCACTTGAGCTATGGGTTTTATTTCAGGTATATTAACCGGAACCTCAGTTTCCATTACTGTTATTTCGCGCTTAACTTCGAACTGCAAAGCAGGAATAATAAAACTAAGCAATAGCGAAGCCAGCAAATAAAATCGGTTGATTTTAAAAAAAGTCAGTTTTCTCAAAACCAGCAGATAGAAGCCAAAGAATAACACCGTACAGGCGGTAACTTTGAGTAGGTAGGTTAACCATTCCATAGCTATAATTTACTAACAACCACGTTTCGAAAAAGCTACAAATCCATCTAAAATCAAATTACTGATCCTTCGGATATTTTTCTCCTGAGTGATGTAATCAAGAATCTTATTGTCTGATATATTTCCAAGCTCGATTAAAACTGCAGGCACTTTTGATTCGCGGAGCAATAAAAGGTTTGCATTTTTTAATGAATCTCTTACTTCCATCCCTTTAATCTGTTTCAGATTGCTTAAAATTCCGGCACCCAGATCTTCCGCAGTTTTAATATTGCTGTTCAGTTTCGAGACATAAACTTCAATACCACCGAAAGGTACAGCCGCATTTGCAAGTGTTGCATTATGATGGATGGAGATAAAAGCCGTAGCCTCTTGTTTTGGTAAACGATCGCGAAGTGAAATAAACTGATCAGAATTTCTTGTTAATATTACTTTAATCCCTCTTTTTGCGGCTTCTTCTCTTAGGATTTTCACCGCCCTTAGGTTTAGGTCTTTTTCCTTTTGCCCATCCAGGGTACTTACAGCTCCATCTTTTCCACCGTGGCCGGCATCAATAACCAATGTAGGTTCTACTTCATTAAAAGCAGTATTGGGATTAACCTTAATATTGCTGTTTAAATAGTTCATCGCATAAACATTTGGCTTTGTCGGTGCATCCACAGAAGCCTGGTTCCCTACTGACGTTTTCTCAACAATAATTTCTTTGCGGTTTATGAATGCCATACAGCAGATCATTAAAACCGGAACAATGGCTAAATAGGCAAGCTTTTGCAGCTTGGCGTTTGGTTCTTTATACAACATCATAATTCTATTTTTTAGTGGAAGTTTACTAAAACTATTAATGGCTAAATTTTTGGTTGGCATAGCCAGATTTAAAAGTAAAGAAGCATAAACCTTCTTATCTGCAACTTTCGAAGTTTCACGGTCGGCCAGAAATTCGTGGTTATGATCGATGGCATTCCGCCAGAAATAAATAATGGGGTTAAACCAAAGGATTGCAGTAACGAAATTGACTAAAAGTTTGTCGACAGCATGCAACTGCTTCACATGAATGTATTCATGTTTAATTACCAGGTTCTTTTCTTCATGCTGCAAAGAGGAGTCGACAATAATCTGGTTAAAAAAAGAACAGTTTTTTATGGTTGATTCCGCATCGACCAAGATAACAGCTCCACTCCTTTCAATGGCATGTTTTCGCAATTGCATCTGAATATGTGCCATCATAAAAAGCATTCTAAAAACAAGGGCGGCTAAAACCAAGCAGTAGCCATACATGAGCACTTGATCCCAGTTTATGTTAGTGTTAGCAGCATTACCTTCATCTACAAAATCCTGCTCAACAAAACCATCGTTGCTATAAGCTATTTTTGACGGGATCTCCTGGCTGGCAACCATTACTTCCTGACGGTTTTCGATGGTAACTGCCGGAATACTAAAACTCAACACCAGCATTATTAATAAATAAGCACGGTTCAGGTTAAAAAACGTGAGTTTAGCCAGTAAGAACTGATAGGCTGCAAAGAAGATTACGGTACAGGCCGATACTTTTAATAAGTAAATTAAAATCATGATTTTGGATCTTGGTTAATGATTTTTTTAATTTCTTCTATATCCTTTTCACTTAGTTTTTCTTCTTTTACCATAAACGATAAAAGGCTGGTTGGAGAATTATCAAAATAACCTGAAAACAATTTCGAAAAGGTAGTTTTGGCATATTCATCTTTTGTAATCGCCGGAAAGTATTCGTAAGTTTTTCCATAGGCCTTATAATTAACATAGCCTTTCTTCTCTAAAAGCCTGACAATTGAGGAAATGGTATTGTAAGGTGGTTTAGGTTCTTCTTCCAGTTCATCAATAATATCTTTCACAAATGCCTTTTGCAGTTTCCATAAAACCTGCATAATGCGCTCTTCCGCTTTGGTTAATTCTTCCATACCCAAACATATAACTTATTTTTCAGTTTCACAACTAAAAAACAAGTTATATTACTGAAAAATCAGTTCAAGATAACAAAAGACTGATATACAATAAGATAAATTGATTTTATTTTATTTATTGGAAAATGTCCAGACTGTGGTTCTTGGCAAGTGAAGCCCTGCCATCCGCTTTATCCCGATAAAAAATCGGGATGCTCGCTTTTGTCAGGTTTATGACCGAATGGCTTGCTCCTGGCATGGAAGCCAAAAGGCATCTATCCTTGGTATCTAAACCTGATCGAAGTGGTTTCGGTTCTTCATCGGAAGGAACGGAGAGCGGGACTGAAGCCCGCCAAAAGAACTGGATTGCTCATTTCCAAAATACTAAAATTTACTACAGCCTCGCTCACACCAGGCCAAACTTACGAAGTTCGCCTGTGCTTTGGCCTGCCTAAACTTCGTAAGTTTCCAAAGCCTTAGCTAAAACTTATTTACTTAACCCAGCCAATGCGTTAATGGTTAACGCTACAATTACAGTATTAAAGATAAAGGCGATTAAACTGTGTAAAAGGGAAAGCCGCCTGATCTTCCGATCTGAAATTTCTACATCAGAAACCTGGAAAGTCATGCCGAGCACGAAAGAAAAATAGGCGAAATCGATAAAATCAGGCTCATCATCTCCAGGAAATTCAAGTCCTGCTCCTTTTTTATCAATATGCTTCTTCTTATCGTCGCCATAATAAAGGTGTGCATAACGCATGCTAAAGGTTGTGTGCACCAAAAACCACGACAAAAACATACCTGTTATGGCTACCACTAAATCGAGTGGTTCAATATCTTTATTAATCAGCAACAAAATTACGGCAAGCAGACCAGCAAAGGTAGAAACCAACACAATGGCAAAAATTTCGCCCCGGGTTTCATCCTGCATTTTAGCTTTAAGGTGCGTTTCGGCAGCGGAAGTATGAAAAAACATATACCAATGAAGGGTAATCAGCATCAAACAAAATGCATCCCAGCCCAGCATAATGTGTGTAAGCACACTCATTTTAATAAAAAGTGAAACCAAATAAAAAGCGATCCCCGAAAAAAGACTAATCAACAAAATAAACAACGCTGACCGTTTTTGGATACCTTCTAATTTCGGTTCGATTTCCATTATCTTAAAATTTAAGCTTAAAGTGTTCTTTTGCCTGTCCTTTTTTAAAGTAAACCAAGCCGATCCAGAACAAATCTACTGTTAGGGTAACATCAGGATGGTTTTTAATTTCAACCCAGGCTTCTTTCATGCCTTCGCTCCAATAAATATCGTCAAAAATCAACAGTGAATCTTCATTAATTTTCGGCAAACACCAGTTAAAATAATTCAGGGTAGCATCCTTGCGGTGGTTACCGTCAATGTAAACGAAATCTAAACTTGGCTGTTTGGCAATAATATCGGGTAGGATCAAATCAAAATTGCCCACATGAAGTTCGATATTCTCTAAATTTAGATCCTCGAAATTTTTCTTCGCCACCTCTGCCGTTTGCGGGCAACCTTCGATACTAATTACCTCTGTATCAGCACTTGTTGTGGCCAGATAAGCCGTTGTAATACCAAGACAGGTACCTAATTCTATAGCACTTTTAGGATTTGTATTTTTTGCCAACCGATAAATCAGTTTGGCCAAACGTGGACTTTTCAACGCATTCTTCGCAATCTGACTTACCTTTTTTGTACGATTTTTATTGAGGTGAGAACCCGCTCCAAGGTCTGTAACAGTGATTATCGAATCGTCATTAAAAAGTTTTTTTCGTTGCTCTTCTATGTTTTTGTATTCAGATTTGTCGGTAAAATCGTAAATTACCTCATCAGCGAGCTTGTACACGAATGGTGAGTGCGTTCCATGTCGGCTTTTTGCTGTTAAACGGTGTTTAAGGTAATCTGTAATAAATTGAAATAGCATAATATTGCAAAAGTAATTAAACACTGCAAACGTAGGTATGTTTTATGGAAAATAACGCAGAGATAAGTGCTTTAGTAAAATTGTTGGATGATCCTGACGAGGAAGTTTTCCATCATGTAGAGAAAAAACTGCTTGAATATGGTGGTGAAGTAGTACATTTTTTAGAAAATGCCTGGGAACAGTCTTTTGATGGCTTGTTGCAGGAGAGAATTGAAAATATTGTTCATCAGATCCAATTTAAAACGGTTAAAGAAGATTTAAACTTATGGTATTTAAGCGGTGCTTTTGATTTATTACAAGGCGCTTTGATTATTAACCGGTACCAATATCCGGATTTAGATGAGCAAAAGGTAATTAACCAGATGGAAGAAATTAAAAGGGATATCTGGTTGGGCCTTCAATATGAAATGAGCTCGGTTGAAAAAGTAAAACTGATCAATCACGTTCTATATCAACAATATGGCTTTGGTGGCAATACCAAAAACCATCACGACCCTCAAAATTCTTATTTAAACCAAGTTTTAGAAAGCAAAAAAGGCAACCAGATTTCGCTGGCTATTATCTATTCTACCCTGGCACAGAAATTAGATCTGCCTGTTTATGGAATCAATTTGCCACAGCACTTTATTTTGGGTTACATAGACGATAGCAAACAGGAAGGAAGTGAATATGGCGTACTTTTCTACATCAATGCTTTTAACCGTGGCAATATCTTCGGCAAACATGATGTGGATCAGTTTCTGCGCCAGCTTAATTTAGAGGCGCTGCCCGAATATTACAGGCCTTGCAGCAATAGCGATATTATCCGCCGGGTAATCAGAAACCTGATTTCGGCTTATGAAAATGCAGGGGCTACCGATAAAGTTGCCGAATTGAACGAACTTCAAGATATTATTGCCGAAAAATAGTTACCCAGATCCCATGCACAAAAGAAAGCTTACCACGTCTACTGTACTGTTCTGCATTACAGTCATCACCTCCTTATCATTTTTGAGTATCCAATCAAAAGCTCAAAAAACAATTAAACCAAATGTTATTGCCTATTATACCGGACAAAATTCAGTAATAGATAGCTTTCCGATCGAAAAACTGAGTCATTTGATTTACAGTTTTGGGCACTTAAAGGGTGATAGTTTAAACATTAACTCGGCGAAGGATTCAGCCTTAATTACTAAAATGGTCGCCTTAAAGAAACGGAATCCCGATTTAAAGGTAATGATTGCAATGGGTGGCTGGAGTGCCTGCAAAGATTGTTCTGAAGTTTTCAGCAGGGCTGAGGGACGAAAAACATTTGCCAAAACCACTAGAGAAATACTCGATTTTTTCCATGCCGATGGGATAGACATTGACTGGGAATACCCGGCAGTAGTTGGCTATCCTGGGCATAGATATACAGTTGACGATAAACATAATTTCACTTTACTGATTAAAGAACTCCGTAAAAAACTAGGTAAAAAGGCCGAAATCAGCTTTGCTGCAGGCGGTACAAAAAACTGCATCGATTCTTGTTTCGAATGGGATAAAGTAATGCCTTTGGTAAACCGGGTTAATGTGATGAGCTACGATCTGGTAAGCGGATATGCGACACAAAGCGGCCACCATACCCCGTTGTATGCTACCGCAAAACAATCTTTATCAGGCGATTACGCTGTAAAAGCTTTAATCGGTTTAGGTGTACCCGCACAAAAAATTGCATTAGGAGCAGCTTTTTATGCCCGTATTTTTGAAAACAGCACCGATGCCAACCAGGGATTATACCAGCCTACCAAATTTTTAAGCGGTGTTTCTTTTAAGGATTTTAAAAAGCGGTTCACTACAGAAAATGGCTATACTTATTATTGGGACGAGAAAGCCAAAGCCCCATATTATTATAATCCACAAACAAAATATCTTGCCACTTTTGACGATCCGAAATCAATTTCATTGAAAACCAAATATGTAATTGATCAAAAATTAAATGGCATCATGTTCTGGGAATTAACAGATGATGCTTATACCAATGGACTATTGGATATAATCGACAAAACGATAAAAGGATTATAACGGGGCACCAAAGGTTACCACCCAGTAATTGTGTGACATCCCTACGCCCGCATCTTTACTTTTAGCATCCATCATGGCTTTACAATGGCTTACACTATTTTTCCATGCAGCAATTACCTGACCTGCCTGACTATATCCCTTAGCTAAGTTTTCTGCTCTAAAATCACCTGTATAACCGGCATTTAATGCACGCTCCGCAGGAGTACCGCCTTCAGGAGATAAATGATCAAAATAGTTTTGTTTTGCCATATCTTTGGCATGAGTTATTGCGGCATTTTGCAGTTGGTTATTTAATGATAGGGTCGGTACCGGAGGCATGTATGATGTGCCACAATTACACCCACTTTGCCTTAACAGATTAATTTTAGCAATCACCAAATTAACATCATTCTCTGGCACAGCCACTTCATCCTTTTTACACTGTGCAAATAAAATGCAGAGCAGTATACAGGCAAACATGCTTAGGCATTTTTTCATATTTATTTTATGCTACAAAAGGAGGTAGCTATAAAGCTACCTCCGAAAGTGAATATTTATTTTATAAATTAAAAAGCTCTTTCTCTACCCATATAAACATTTTTACCGGTGTAGAAAGTATTGCCAGAAGGGCCTGGAGAGCCGCTATCGCCTTCCATTTGCATATTAATGATTAGCCACATGGGTTTATTTACCGAATTACTCATGGTATGCTTGGCTACCCAAACGTTATCAATATAATAATGGCAATCTACATCTGTTGCACTTACTTTATTATACCAGCATTTGTAATTATGGTATGAGCCTGCGTTAGAAACTGCGGTGAGTTTATTCTCCCAACCACCATCATAAGTATTCTGCCAATTTGTGTTATTGCCCTTAAATTCCATAATATCACTTTCAGGTGGCCATGAATTAACGCCGGTAATCCAAAAAGCTGGCCAGGTTCCTTTACTGGTGGGTACAGCAAAATCGCCAGAAATGGTATAACTGGGAAACTGATCATTAATTACAACCTGTTGTTTGGCGTAACAGGCACCTGAATTGTACCAAATAGCAATATTGGTAAAACCATTGGCAGTACTGTTTCCTGGAGATGAAGCCAAACGGGTAGCTTTAATGGTGAGTACGCCTCCGCTTAACGAGAGCTGGTTATGATTTGAGGTACTCCCTACCATACGGGCAGAACCATTATGATCGGTACCCCAGGGATAATTATAATTCCATTGCGCCTCAAAATTAGTATAGTTGGCAAGAGAATTACCATCTATTAATGTTTCCCAGGCTTTAACCTGTCCGTTTTCTTGTTTAACTTCTTCTTTCTCTTTCTTACAAGATAGAAGCACCACAAACATGCATGTAAGTAACATACACCATTTCATTTTTTCATTTCTCATTTTTTTTGAATTAGGTAAATATTTGGTTAACTGTTAAGGCATTAGAACGTGATCAATCAGCTGTAAATCAATAATTAACAAATACAAAAGATTTCAGCGACCACTATAGGGCAGACAAGGTTGATTGGTATTTTTTCCATAAAATTTGGTTAGGTTACAAACATAATCTCAATTTTAAATCGACATGCTTGTAAGCAAAGATATACGCGGTCTGATCAAAAAATGAGGGGCTAAATCGTAAAAAAAGAGTGGTAAAATGAGCGTTTTTACATCATTTTCTTAATAAGGGTTATTTTCTGTTTCTGAATGTTTAGGCGTTTAATTTTTATTGACGAAAAAAAAGTCCACAAAAACAAAAGCCTGATCATGGTTATGATCAGGCTTTCAATGACATTTTTTATATCTATTTACAAGTATAATTTAAGCTATATTTAACATTATAAGTATCCGTTTGAACTGGTCCACTGCTTGGATAAAAAGTAGAAAGCACCGAAAACGATACCGATGTAGCGTTTCCTTTTCCATCGTATTGATAGCCGAAGGTATAAACAGCATCAGTAAAAGGATCACCATTACCATCTACCATTTTTGCTGTGCCTTTTAGTAATACATTTTTAGATTGTTTCCCAAAATATCCACCAGGGAAATAATCAACATGATAAGAAAGTGGATCCGCAATCTCATATGTGTTTACCGCATTTTCTGTTGAATATATATAGGTAGTGGTTTCTGTGTAGCCAAGGTGAGCATCAACTGAAACTGCCTTTACTAAATTGCCGTTAGCATAAGTTAAGTTATCAGTTGTATTTAATTCTCCGTTTAAATAATTTTTCACCTGAATTAAATAGCCATCTGCATTGTAGGCGTACTTTCTGGTATAACTATAACTAACCCCACCCCCACTAATAACGCCATCACTCCCACTCGATATTGCCCTTCCATTTTCCAAAACGATTTCAGACACATTCCCATCCCCATCGGTAGCGGTAATTTTATTTGCCGTATAAACATAATTACTTGTCTGACCGTCGGTAGTGGTTGCTTTCGAAATCCTACCAGAAGCGTCGTAAGTAAAGTTAAGCGTGTAAGTGCCTAAAACATCAAGATCGGCCTTTAAACTGGCTAGCTTGCAGCCATTTCCATTAGGATCGAGCTTTGCATTCCAATTAATTTCTTTTTTACAACTTGCTATTGATATGATAGCAACAAAAGCTACCATGACATATTTAAGTGTTTTTTGCATTAAAATTTCCGGTTAAGAGGTTAAAATATCCGCAAAGATATTAAAATTTCTCTTTTTTCATCCAGTTAGTCAACAAGTTAAACCAATCTACATCCGAAGTCCTGTTGATTAAACCAAAACCATGACCACCTTTCTCGTACAGATAAATATCGGTATCTACCTTATTCTGCTTTAACGCTTCGTTCATTAATACACTATTTTCGAAAGGAACGGTTTTATCATCTTTAGCGTGCACAAAAAAAGTTGGAGGTGTTTTCCTGGTTACATTTTTATTGGCCGAGAAATAATGTTTTAAACTATCAGCAGGATTTGGGCCCAATAAATTCTTCATCGTACCAGTGTGTACAGATTCTTCAAAACTGATTACAGGATAAATTAATGCAGCGAAATTTGGCCTAAGATCTATCTTTTCCGGATCGGAAATCTTAAGATCGTTATAATGGGCTACCAAAGTTGAGGCAAAATGTCCCCCTGCAGAAAAGCCCATAATCCCGATCTTGTTGGCCTTAATCCCATATTTTTTTGCATTTTTCCTGATCAGGTAAATGGCCTGCTGTGCATCCTGCAATGGACCATAAGTTTTATCAACCATAATCTGATCGCTCGGTAACCGGTACTTCAATACAAAAGCGGTAACTCCAATTGCATTAAATCTTTTGGCTACATCAGTTCCTTCATGGCTAAATGCCAAAGCGCCATAACCACCGCCCGGGCAAATAATTACTGCAGTTCCTTTAGCAATATTTCTAGGTGCTTCGAAAACCGTAAACGTAGGTACCGATACTTTGGTAACACTCAGAGTACCATTTGCACGTACTTCAGTATTTTCTACATAATCAGCAGGTGTAGTTTTAGCGCCCGGAATTTCACCTGAATATAACGGTACAACTTCTTGGGCACTCGAATAGTTAACTGCCATAAACAATAACATGATAAGGATGGATGATTTTGCCATTTGTTTTAGATTAAAATTCCATTAAATATGCTTTTAAAAACCCGTTAATATCGCCATTTAAAACCGCATCGGGATTGGACGTTTGATAATTGGTCCGGTGATCTTTTACCCTTCTATCATCCAGCACATAACTTCTGATCTGCGAGCCCCATTCTATTTTCTTTTTCGATCCCTCTACCGCAGCAATTGCTTCGTTGCGTTTCCGTTCCTCAATTTCATACAATTGAGATTTTAATAGCCGGATAGCATTCTCTTTATTCTGCAATTGCGATCGCGACTCCTGGTTTTTAATAATAATACCTGAAGGTTTGTGGTATAAACGTACAGCTGTTTCAACTTTGTTTACGTTTTGTCCGCCCGCTCCACCAGCCCTAAATGTTTCGAATTCTATATCAGCAGGATTAATATCAATTTGTATGGTATCGTCAACCAGGGGATAGACATAAACAGAAGCGAAAGAGGTATGCCTACGGGCGTTCGAATCGAATGGAGAAATCCGAACCAAACGGTGTACGCCATTTTCACCTTTCAGATAACCATATGAGAAATCGCCATCAAACTGAAGCGTTACTGATTTTATACCGGCAACCTCCCCTTCCTGGCTATCCTGTTCGGTAATTTTATAACCGTTCTTTTCACCCCACATCATATACATGCGCATCAGCATATAAGCCCAATCACAGCTTTCAGTTCCACCGGCTCCAGCAGTAATCTGTAAAACGGCAGAAAGCTGGTCTTCCTTGCTACGGAGCATGTTTTTAAGTTCCAGTTCTTCTACGGCAGTTTTACTGATCTCGAACTGGTCTTGCAGCTCAGCTTCTGAAGCATCGCCCGATTGAAAAAACTCAAACATTACCGCAGCATCTTCGACAGCATTATTGGTTTGGTTAAAGCCATCCGTCCATTTTTTCTTCGAACTGATTTCGGCAAGAATTTTTTCTGCTTTTTTAGGGTCGTCCCAGAAATCGGGCGCCATTGTTAATTTTTCCTCTTCGCGGATGGCGTAAAGTAGCTCATCAACGTCAAAGATACCTCCTCAGCGACGTTACTCTGTCCCTTAAATCTTGAATATTTTCTTTGGTCATGAAACAAATATATAAAATCGCTTTGAGCATAGTGCATGGCGGAAAGCGATTTCAATTAAACTGACCCTTCACTGTTTGTTAATCAATTTTATTTTCTTTATTAATGCACCAGGCACCATGACTAATTAACCAATAACAAATGAAGTAATGAACCACCCTTATTTCTTCATCGACATATAATCTAAAGTAAGATTAGAGAGTAATTTAACCCCTAAAACAAAACCGCTTTCATCAAGATAAAAATCCGGCGTGTGGTGCGATGCAGCTTTTAAAGGATCTTTACCTTTTGGCATCCCTCCTAAAAACACAAACAAACCTGGCACTTTTTCCTGAAAGAAGGAGAAATCTTCTGCGCCTGTAACTGGTGGTTTTAACTTCACATGATCCTTACCTGCCGTCGATTTCATGCTTGGCAACATCTTTTCGGTTAGCGCAATGTTATTAAAAGTAACCCGGATAATGGTTGCTGTAAGGGATTTTAACTTCAGCCGTTGCACCGCCTGCTTCGGCCGTTTTGGTTACGATGGTTTTAATCCTTTCGATAAACATGGCCTCATCTTCCTTACTAAAGTTGCGTACGGTACCTAACATTTCTACCTTTTCGGGAATAATATTCGACCGTACACCGCCATTAATAGCACCAATTGTAACCACACCTGGGTTTTCGGTCACATTTAAATTCCTACTTACTATGGTTTGCAGGCTATTGATAATCTGGGCCGAAACCACCACCGGATCGATACTGCTCCATGGATAAGCCCCATGTGCCTGACGGCCGGTAACCGTAATCTTCATATCGTTTACTGCTGCCATTGTACCACCCGGGCGATAAGTTACATCGCCAACTTCGGTTTGAGAATTGATGTGTAAACCGAAAATTACATCAACTTTAGGATTTTCGAGTACGCCTTCCTTAATCATTAATGCGGCTCCGCCTTCATCTCCAGCAGGCACACCTTCCTCAGCGGGCTGAAATATGAATTTCACCGTCCCCTGGATATCTTTTTGCATAGAAGCCAGCACTTCTGCTACGCCCATTAAAATAGCCACATGGCTATCATGTCCGCAGGCATGCATTACACCGACCTCTTGCCCGTTATATTGTGTTTTCACTTTCGAGGCAAATGGAAGATCTACCCGCTCAGTAACCGGCAAACCATCCATATCGGCACGCAAAGCAACTACCGGCCCCGGCTTGCCTCCTTTTAGCACACCAACGACGCCCGTTTTAGCTACACCTGTTTTTACTTGTATCCCTAAAGACTCCAGGTGTTTTGCAATAATGCCAGCTGTTCTTACTTCAGTATTTCCCAATTCGGGATGTTCGTGAAAATCGCGCCTCCAGGAAATTACTTTTTGTTCGATGGCATCAGCTTTTTTTGAAACCAACGGCCTCAAATCCGATTTTTGGGCGAAAGAATTTAATGCCAGTAGGGAAAAACCGATCAGGAATATTTTCTTCATAAATGAATTATTTAGTTTAGGTGCCCTAAGCTAAACAATTTTAAGGAGAGATGGAATTTGGTCTTAAATGAACAGCTAACAACAGTATTTCTCTGGGCATCGACGCAAAGATTTCCAGAATGGACTTTAGGGTTGTCAACTTTAATGGCAGGTTTGCCATTAAAAGTTGACAACTCTTCTCAAGTATATATTTTAACAGGTAGATCCGAAGGAAATGAATCCTAAAAATCAGAGAATGCTTAATTAAACATTCCCTTTAGCTTATCCATAATACCGCCACCTCCTGCCTGGCCGGGCTGCTGTGCCTGCCCACCACCATTAAACATTCCAATTACATCATTTACATCAAATTTACCATCATCACCACCCAAATTTCCCAAAACATCTTTAATGTTAAAAGAGCTATCGTTCGGATCGTTTGTTTTTTGGGTAAACTTGGCAATCAGGCCCGGAATAATGCTTGCTGCCAAAGATTTCGCCGTATCGGTATTAATGCCCAGGCCACTTAATTTGTCCATAAAATTCCCCGATGCCTGCTCAGCAACCTGGGTACCTTCTGCTTTATTACCGTTAAATATATCGGTTAATGCACCAATATTACCTGATGATACCTGCTCTTTCAGCGTATCGAAGATAGAACCCGATGCAGCCTGGATTACCGCTTCATTTTGTTCGTTCGGAATAGCAGTATTGTTTACAACACTTTCCTGGACGTTTTCACGCACCATATTATTTAAATTTTCTAACATAACGTAGAATTTAAGGTTAAAATAATTAATGAACTTGCAGGGATGGTGTATTAAAGTTAATGTGTTTAATCGACATTAAAAATTCTTATTCATTTAGAACATTAAAAAGACCATTTTAAATTTTTGCTTTATTACTTTTACAAAAAAACAAAGATTATGTTACCTAAAGTAAATTTCACAGAAACTGAGGCCTACAAGTATTTAGCCGATCATTTTATAGATATTAATCAAAAAAGCATTAAAGATCTTTTTGCTGAGGATGCAGATCGTTTCAATAAGTTTTCTGTTTTTTTTGAGGATATTCTGCTAGATTATAGCAAGAACCGCATCAGCGATGAAACATTAGCCCTATTGATTCAATTGGCCCGCGAGTGTAAATTGGATGAAGCTATAAAATCGATGTACAACGGTGATAAAATTAATGAAACTGAAGACCGGTCGGTACTTCATATTGCCTTACGTAATTTAAGCAATACACCAATTTTAGTTGACGGTAAAGATGTGATGCCCGAAGTAAATGCAGTACTGGCTAAAATGGAGAAATTTAGCAACAGCATTATTAGCGGCGAATGGAAAGGTTATACAGGCAAAGCCATTACCGATATAGTTAATATCGGTATCGGTGGGTCAGACTTAGGCCCGGTTATGGTTACCGAGGCACTAAAACATTACAAAAACCACTTAAACATTCACTTCGTTTCGAATATTGATGGCACACACATCGCCGAAACATTAGCAGATTTAAATGCCGAGACAACATTAGTCTTGGTTGCATCAAAAACTTTTACTACGCAAGAAACCATGACAAATGCACACTCTGCACGCGCTTGGTTTTTGGATAACGGCGGAAAAGAAAGTGATATTGCTAAACACTTTGCTGCATTATCGACCAATACTAAAGACGTATCTGCTTTTGGTATCGATACCGAGAATATGTTTGAATTTTGGGATTGGGTTGGTGGCCGTTACTCGTTATGGAGCGCGATCGGTTTATCCATCTCATTAAGTATAGGCTTCGATAATTTTAAACAATTGTTAGCTGGAGCTCACGCAACCGATAACCATTTTAAAACTGCTGAGTTTGAAAGCAACCTGCCTGTAATTTTAGGTTTGTTAGGCGTTTGGTATATTAATTTCTACAATGCAGAAACACAGGTTATTTTACCTTACGACCAATATATGCATCGTTTTGCTGCTTATTTCCAGCAGGGAGATATGGAGAGCAATGGTAAACATGTAGATAGGAACGGGAATGAGGTTGATTATGAAACCGGACCAATTATCTGGGGTGAGCCCGGAACAAATGGCCAGCATGCCTTTTATCAGTTAATCCATCAGGGTACCAGGATTATCCCTGCCGATTTTATTGCTCCGGCACAGAGCTTAAATCCGTTAGGTGATCATCATCCTATCTTATTATCGAACTTCTTTGCACAAACAGAAGCTTTAATGAATGGTAAAACCGAAGAAGAAGTAACTGCTGAGTTAAAGAAAGAAGGCAAATCTGATTCAGAAATTGAAAAAATTGCGCCGTTTAAAGTATTTGAAGGCAATCGCCCAACAAACTCTATATTACTGAAAAAAGTAACTCCGTATACCTTAGGCAGTTTAGTTGCCATTTACGAACATAAAATATTTGTTCAGGGAATTATCTGGAACATCTTTAGTTTCGATCAGTGGGGAGTAGAACTTGGCAAGCAATTGGCCAAAAAGATTCTTCCGGAGCTGGAGGGCAATGAAAAAGTTTCGAGCCACGATAGTTCTACCAACGGCTTAATTAACCAATACAAGGCCTGGAGATAAAATATTTCAAAAAAAGCGAGTTTAATACTCGCTTTTTTTGTTTTAATCCATATTTTAGGCCATCCTTATTTCTATTTCACTCTAGTGAAAACCAAATTAACTTATTTAAGAAATCGTCGCTCGCTTCTGCCTTTGATTTCAAATCATTAAAAACTATTATATGCTCATGAAAAAAAGAATTCTTGTTGCTTTGGCCATTTCCGGTCTGTGCTTAAGTGCTTCTGCCCAAAAAGTACAGTTTACGGAATTCGACCTTGACAATGGCCTCCATGTCATTCTACACCAAGATAAAACTGCTCCAGTAGTTGCCGTTTCGGTAATGTATCATGTTGGTTCTAAAGATGAAGAAACCGAGCGTACAGGTTTTGCTCACTTTTTCGAACACTTATTATTTGAAGGTTCGGATAATATTAAAAAAGGTGAATTCATGAAATTAGTGAGTAGTAACGGCGGACAGAACAATGCCAATACTTCTCAAGACCGTACTTTTTATTATGAACTTTTTCCATCAAACCAATTGGAATTGGGTTTATGGCTGGAAAGCGAAAGAATGTTACACCCGGTAATTAACGAAAGTGGCGTAAAAACACAAAATGAAGTCGTAAAAGAAGAAAAACGTTTACGCATAGATAACTCACCTTACGGAAAATTTACAGAGAAAATTTTCGGTCATTTGTTTGATGGGCATCCTTACCGTTGGCAGCCAATTGGTTCAATGGAACACTTAGATGCAGCAAAATTAAGCGAGTTTATTGCTTTCTTTAAAAAGTATTATGTACCTAATAATGCGGTTTTAACCATTGCTGGCGACTTAGATATAGAGAAGACTAAAGCTTTAGTAAAATCATACTTTGCTGAAGTACCTAAAGGCGCACCAATTGTTCGTCAAGAATTCAAATTACCAGAAATTACCAAAGAAATTATCGATACCGCTTACGATGCCAATATCCAGATCCCAGCCATCTTCGCGGCTTACCGTGTACCAGGAATGAAGAGCAGGGAGAGCAAGGTTTTAGGTATGATCAGCTCTATTTTATCAGAAGGTGGGAGCTCGAGATTAAGTACTAAAATGGTCGATCAAAAGAAAACAGCCCTGCAGGTTGCCGCTTTTAACTATTCGCTTGAAGATTATGGCGCTTATATCACCTTAGCTTTACCCAATAAGAATACACCGCTTAACGATTTATTAAAAGATATTGATGAAGAAGTTTTACGTCTTCAAACCGATTTGATTAGCGAAAGTGATTATAAAAAACTGCAGAATAAATTCGAAAACAACTACGTAAGTGCAAACAGTAAAATGTTGGGTGTAGCCGAAAACCTGGCCGATGGTTATACTTTCCATGATAAGGATACAAACGATATCAACAAGGAATTAGAGGTAATCAGATCCATCACCCGTGAGGAGATCAGAGACGTTGCCAAAAAATACCTGAATAAAAACCAAAGAGTTGTATTGTGTTACTTACCTAAGAAATAAGCTGATCGCTTTTTCATTTTAATTATTAAAAACATGAAGAAATTATTCATTATAGCTGCAGTTTCCTTATTGGCTCAAGGTATTTCAGCACAAACAATAGACCGAAGCCACAAACCAAAACCAGGCCCGGCACCCGTTATTACCGTTGGCGATCCTGTTATTTACAAATTAGCGAATGGCATAACTGTTTTGGTGGTAGAAAACCATAAACTACCTAAAGTATCAGCAAGTTATAGCATCGACGCAGGCCCTATTACCGAAGGCACAAAAGCAGGTATAATAGGCTTGATGGGCAGTATGCTGAACGAAGGAACCACAACTAAAACAAAAGCACAATTTGACGAAGCGGTAGATCAGCTTGGCGCTGATGTAAGTGCAGGGGCATATGGGGGCTCTGCTTCTGCTTTAACCCGTTATTTTCCTGAGGCCTTCGCTTTAATGGCTGAGAGTATCCGTAAACCTGCTTTCCCTGCAGAATCTTTCGAAAAGCTAAAATCACAAACCATTACTGGATTAAAATCTAACGAAAAAAGTGCAAAAGCCATTTCAGCACGTGTGGTAAATGCATTGGCTTATGGCAAAAACCATCCTTATGGAGAGTTTGAAACCGAGGCCTCCATTACAGGTATTACTTTAGATGATGTTAAAGCTAGTTACAAGAAATATATTACGCCATCTAGGGGTTATTTAACTTTTGTCGGTGATATTAAACCAGAAGCAGCAAAGGCCTTAGCAGAGAAAGCATTTGGCGATTGGAAAGGAACTGCCTTAACCTTACCAGTACTTACTAAAGTGGCTAATCCTGCCAAAACTGAAGTTGACATTATTAATGTGAGCAATGCTGTTCAATCTGAAATTACAGTTGTGAACTTAATCGACCTGCCAATGAGCAGCCCAGATTATTTCCCGATTTTATTGGCAAACCAAATTTTAGGTGGTGGCTCTGAATCGAGATTATTTGATAACCTCCGCGAGAAACATGGCTTTACTTATGGTGCATATTCGAGCACAGGCTCAGGCCGTTTCCAAGCTAAATTTTCAGCCAATGCAGCCGTTAGAAACGAAAAAGTTGACAGTGCAGTAGTAGAATTTTTAAGAGAAATTAACACGATCCGTACTACAAAGGTAACTGCTGATGAATTACAGAATGCTAAAAATCTTTTCAATGGATCGTTTGCATTGGGTTTAGAAAATCCGGCACGTACTGCAGGTTTTGCGAGCAATATCTTGATTAATAACTTACCGAAAGATTTTTACCGTACTTACTTACAAAAGGTAAATGCAGTAACTACCGATGATATTTTAAGGGTAACTAAAAAATACTTTAACCATGATAATACACGTATTATTATTGTGGGCAAAACTGATGCATTTGCAGCAGGCTTAACCAAGGCGGGTTTTAAAACACAGATTTATGATAACTATGCCAATGCGGTTAAAGCAACTGAAACTGCTGCTGTACCAACAACTGCACCTGCAGAAATTATCAAAAATTACATTAAAGCGATTGGCGGTGAAGAAGCCATTAAAAAAATCACTTCATTACAGCAAAATGGTGAAATGGAAATGCAAGGTCAAAAGCTGACGGTTACCATTAAAAACATGGCGCCTAACTTAAGCAGCATGGAAATTTCTATGGGCGGCCAAACGGCGATGAAACAGGTTTACAATGGTAAAACAGGTTATGCGATGCAAATGGGTCAAAAAGCTGAATTAACTGGTGATGATCTGGCTGAAAAGAAAGATGATAAAGGTTATGGCAGTCAACTCTACTATGCAACTGACGGAACGAAAATTGAAACAGCTGGAACAGCAAAGGTAGGTACTGCTGATGCTTTTAAATTAAACATCACGTCTCCATCGGGTAAAAAGAAAACTGAATATTACGACACCAAATCGGGTTTACTTTTAAAAGATGAAAGTACCACAACCAAAGGTGGAGCGGAAATTAGTCAATCTACAGAATATTCAAACTACAAGAAAGTTGGCGATGTATTATTTCCATTTACTTTAACGCAATCGGTGGCAACCCCACAAGGTTCTCAGGAGCTTTCAGTTGTAATTAAAGACATTAAAATTAACCCGCCATTAAAAGCCGAAGATTTTAATTAGGTTTTAGATAGAATTTATCTCGAAAGCCGTCCCGATTTAAAATCGGGACGGCTTTTTTTTGTGTTTTTTTTTTATTGCAGGCAACCAATTGTAATAAGTCCACGTAACGATTAAGATTTCAATAGAAATTATTTAAAAACCCATGGTTATTACAAAAACAGCGATAGTTTTCAAATAAACAGAACATAAATCTTAAAAAATTCGGATATGGCTGAAAAAAAACAAGTTATCGTAATTTTATTTGCTGTATTTCTGATCATGTTATGTATATCGGTTAAAGCAAAAAATAATTCGACCATCCCTGCAAAAAATCTATTAACCCTGTACCATAATCGAATATGAGGATATAAACATGAATCTACCACCAATTTTAATCTTAAGTAAACACCTATGAAAAAACAAAATTTAATCTTTTTATTAGCCGCAATTACGGCCTTGCTTTTTGCCTGCTCTAAAAAACAAGCAGAAGAATTAAAGCCCGAAACACCAACACCCAATGGTCCAACACCTGTAACCACTGCGAATGTAACCTACACAAATTTTGCGGGGGCATTGTTTCAAACCAAATGTAACAGCTGCCATGGCCCTAATGGGGGAATGAAAGGGGTATGGGCATTGAATGGTTTAGCCTCAATAAAAAATGATGCACGTGTAGCTAATTCTGTTCTGGTTACCAAAACAATGCCAAGAGGTGGATCAATAACCACCAGCGAAAGGGAATTATTACAAGCCTGGGTTGATAAAGGAATGCCAGAATAATAAATAAGGATTAACGCTAATCAAGATGGTTCCATTAAAAATTTAAATATATACACCGATGCAAAAACTATTTTTCACCTTAATAGCCTTGTTATTATGCACAGGCATAAAAGCGCAGATATGGGTAAGTAAAAATGTGACTTCTTCATTTTTCTCTTCAACACCTGTTGAAGATATAGACGCGTTGAGCAAAACAGGCGCCTCGGCCCTCAATACCAAAACCAACGATATCATTTTCAAAATCAATAATACTTCTTTTCAGTTTAAGAAGAAGTTGATGCAGGAACACTTTAACGAAAATTATATCGAAAGCGATAAATACCCAACTTCAGATTTTAAAGGAAAAATTATAGAACAGATTGATTTTTCAAAACCAGGCACCTATCCAATAACCGTAAAAGGAAATCTGCAAATACACGGGGTTACCAAAGCATACCAGGCAAAAGGATCGTTGATTATTACTGCTGATGAAATAAAGGCCAGTTCGGCCTTTAATGTTAAGCTTGCTGATCATGACATCAAAATCCCAACAATTGTTTTCAAACAAATTGCCGAAACCATACAGGTAAAAATGACGGCTACTTATCAACCTAAAAAATAAAACCTTATGAAATATCATCTAAAATCACTTTTATACTTGTTTGCCATTTGTTTACCAATAGTTGCTTCTGCACAGGATTCGCTCGAAAATGCATTGCAGATGCCTGTAGAAAAAAAGAATGTAAAAGCCACATTTAAAGCAACCAAACTCATTAACATACAAACCAATGAAACCATCTACAAAAATGAGATGGATTTCAGGGTAGATCACCGGTTTGGAGACATTGCCGGATCAGGCGGTGGGGTTAAAAACTTTTTTGGTCTGGATCAATCAACCGATATCCGTATCGGTTTTGAATATGGAATCAGCGATAAACTTTCTGTAGGCTTAGCCAGGGCAAAAGGCGCTGGAATTGTAACACAATTGTACGAAGGAAACTTAAAATATCGGTTGCTGGAACAAACAGATGATGAAAAAGTACCGGTAGCGGTAACATTGTTTGGCAGTACAACTATTGCAGCCGTAAAAGCTTCAACTGACCCAACAGCCGTGAATGCTTACAGCAAATTTCAAGACCGTTTGACCTATGTAGTGCAAGCTGTAATTGCCCGTAAATTTAATTCGAACTTCTCGATGCTGGTAATGCCATCATACGTACACCGCAACTTTACTGTTTTTGGAGATCAGAACGATATGCTTGCACTGTCGGTTGGTGGGCGTATTAAGATCACTAAACGGATGGCTTTTGTTGCCGATTATACCATTCCATTCAGAGATAAAGATAAAAAAGCCTACCTCGAAAACACCTTGGGAACGCAATATTACAAGACGCTTGGTGCCGGACTGGAGTTTGAAACTGGCGGTCATATTTTCCATCTTAATTTCACTAATGCCACAGCCATACAGGAATCG
This sequence comes from Flavobacterium sp. W4I14, assembly GCA_030817875.1. Classification (NCBI taxonomy): domain Bacteria; kingdom Pseudomonadati; phylum Bacteroidota; class Flavobacteriia; order Flavobacteriales; family Flavobacteriaceae; genus Flavobacterium; species Flavobacterium sp. W4I14. Next base: position 5,660,125 of record JAUSZU010000001.1, on the reverse strand, counting down.
CAATTTATTACCGATACCAATACCTCTTGGCTTAAGGGACAGTACCGTTGGGGTTTTAGTATTGCCCGAAGGTTCTCTTTCGATAAGAACAAAGCAAAATAATCAAACTTATAACAAACGATTAAGTTTTGTTTTTAAGGGTAAGCAGTATCGTGATGGTACTGCTTTTTTTATGATAGGATTTAAACGGTTACATTCTGTCCTTTTACATCAAATGCATCGCGTAAGCCTATGGCCAGAACATTAAAGGCATAAACCGTAAACATAATGGCTAACCCGGGCAAAACCGCTAAGTAGGCTGCATCCATAATAATATATCCATAATGTTCTTTAATCATGCTCCCCCAGCTTGGCATAGGTGGTTGAGCGCCAAAGCCCAAAAAGCTTAACCCTGTTTCCAGCAATATGGCTGAAGCAAAATTAGATGAAGCAACAACTAAAATTGGCCCCGCAATATTCGGTAATATATGTTTGATAATTGTTCTACTTGTGCTAAAACCCAGGGCTCTTGCGGCCTCCACAAATTCGACTTCTTTTAAAGCCATTACCTGCCCGCGTACTAACCTTGCTACATCGACCCAGGTTGATAAGCCTACCGCAATAAAAATCTGCCAGAACCCCTTACCTAAAGCGAATGATATGGCAATTACCAGCAGTAAAGAGGGCAATGACCAAACTACATTCATAAACCAACTGATCGCCGCATCTACGCGACCACCAAAATAGCCAGCAATGGCCCCTAAACTCACGCCTATAAAAAGAGAGATGAGAACAGCCATTAAACCTACTGATAACGAAACCCTGATACCTAAAATCAACCGGCTTAATAAATCACGTCCGTAAATATCTGTGCCTAAAATATAGGTGCGTGTATAGATGTTATTTTCTTCGAAGAGCGCTTGTGGTGTTCCTATTTTTGAAGGTAAAACACAACTTGGACATAAATCTTTCAGTTCGTACCTGGTTGTCTTGGCTTTTTCATCCTCGCCAATATATTCCTGCACAAAAACATCTTTTCCTTTTATCTTGTAAGAAGTAATCGGGATACTTTTAAAAGTTGGTGTCTGCCCGTTTAACATTCTTTCGAAAAAGTTAAGTTTTTCTACTTTTGGGCTCCTACCTACAATTAAAAACGTAAATGTACTTCCGGGTTTCTTTTTGTTTAACTGGAGAATCTGAACGTTCGCATTTGGAGAATCATCAGGAATAATTAAATAGCCCAAAATACCCATAACCATCAAAAGTAAAATAAAGACCAATCCGCCAAAGGCAAATTTATTCCGCTTAAACTTTAACCATACTTTTTTTGATGGGCTATTATCCATTATCTAACCATTCTGCCTTTCCAATTGTATTTTCCACTGTTCCCAGCAATGCCGATGTACACCATATAAAGCACATGCAGCACATTTAAAACAGGGATTAAAATGAGTAAACTGCGCCTTTTAGCAAAGCCGGTTACATCCCATAAAAATAAGGTTTCTAAAACCATTTTAACCAATAATTGATAAAATGTGATGGTTAAAAAACCCGGAATAAAAAGCCCGGTGATAAAGTTTGCCAGAATAGTGAGGTTAAAGATCCAAATCAGAACCCCTAATATGATAATGGCCTTATTTTTATAACGGGTGCTTTTCGAAGCCCAACGTTTGCGTTGCTGAATAAATGCGCCCAAGGTTTCTTTTGCATGCGTATACACAATGGCTTCTCTATTTTTGAGAAAACCGATCTGATCAGGATACTTGGCTGCAATTTTATGCAATAGTAACTCATCATCACCCGAAGCCAGGTCATCTATGCCCTGAAAGCCACCAACTTCATAAAAGGTTGTTTTCTCGTAAGCTAAATTTGCGCCATTACAGGTAGAGGGTTCTTTATTGCCAATAGTAGAAGCCCCCAAACCAATAAGGTATAGAAATTCTAACGATTGCAGGCGCTCAAAGAAACTCTTCTCCTGAAAATAGGCTACCGGAGAGGAAATCATTTTATAATCTTTCTGCTCATATAGGTTTACAATGGTAGCCAGCCAATCTGCGCCCATCCTGCAATCGGCATCGGTAGTGATGATCAGATCCCCAGAACAAGTTCCTATTGCAGTTTGTATAGCCTTTTTTTTGTATGAATTCAACACCCTGTCTTCATTCAGCTTAATCAGCTTCACATTGCGGTCTGCATAACTTAATACAATTTCTGCCGTACGATCGGTAGAATGGTCATCGATAATAATAATTTCGGTTAAAACCTTAGGGTATCGCTGTGCAACCAGGTCATCAATGGTTTTGGTGATATTGGCTTCCTCATCCCTAGCGGCAACAATGATAGACACTTTGGTTTGAGGATCAGACTTTTGTGGAGTAAAATAAACCAGGTTATGCCATCCTCTGATAAAATTAAGGACTAAAAAACCATAGATTAAGGTTAAAGCAGCAGATATTAGACTAATTAGATTTAAGATTTCCAAAAAAATTGAGTTTAAAAACGAAATAAGTGCCTAAGATAGCAGGAATTATAATATTTATGAGCCAAATACTTGCAGTACATGCAATAACGGCCACATGTTGATCAGTTACATGTTTAAATAATTCAACAGCGGTAACACTTCTGATACCCACATCAAAAAGATCAAGTGATGGTGTAATGCCGATTGTACTAAAAAGAGCAAACAGGTCATCATAATGATATCTGCATAATGCAAACCTGGTATCAACCAGATAAACAGAATGAAATATTGCGAGCTAAATACCAGATAACGGGCAAAACAATAAGTGATGATTTTGAACAACTCTCTTTTTCGGTAACGACCTAAAATGCTGTAAAACTTCTTGTATTTCCTTGTGAATTTAATGGAGAGCAAAATCCCATTTAACCATCGGATATTAAAGTAGAAGATCAGGAAAAACAGACAGAAAAATACCGCTAAAAATACTACTGCAATAAACAGCACCTGATCGATCGGGATAAAACGATAAACAAAAAAACAAGCTGCAACAGCACCAAAAACATTCGTTAATACCAGTTGACCGATGCTGCCCACACTCATGGCCACAATGCCCACAATCCTTCTTTTAGGTGAAAGGAAAAATACCCTTCCTCCATACTCGCCTAGCCTGTTGGGTGTAAAAATGGCCAGTGTTAATCCGCAAAATACCGATTCGATGGCGCGATAAAAACTGATAGGCTCGATGTGGCTCATGAGGTATTTCCATTTTCCTGCCTCCAAAAACCAATTCACAAACATCAATAACACCACGATACCAATTATCGTAATAATTTCTGTTTGAGGGATATTTTTTAATAATGTACTAAAATCATGCAGATTTTTATTCGCAACGAGCTTATGGTAAATAAACCAAAAAGCAAATATTACGATTGCAGCTTTGATGAAAATTGATAATATTTTTTTGTTCTTGCCTGTCAAGATTATCTTTTTAGTTTGCAAATATGCTTAATATTGCTGTAATGTTGAACGAAAAAAAGGAACGGGTTATTATGGGCATTGATCCAGGCACAGCGGTGATGGGTTATGGCGTAATTTTAGAGAAGGGAAATAAAACAGAACTGATCAGTTTAGGGGTGGTAAAGATGACCCATTTGGATGATCCTTTTCTTAAGCTTCAGCGGATATTCGAAAAAACAGTGGTTTTGATCGATCAGTACAAACCTGATGTTCTGGCCATTGAAGCACCGTTTTATGGAAAAAACATTCAGGTATTGTTGAAACTAGGCCGCGCACAGGGCATTGCCATTGCAGCTGCGCTCTCCAGAAATATCTCGGTGACTGAATATTCTCCACGTAAGATCAAACAATCCATTACAGGCAGCGGAAATGCGACTAAAGAGCAAGTAGCAGCGATGTTGCAACGTTTGTTAAACTTTAAAGAAACACCAGAGTTTTTAGATGCTACTGATGGTTTAGCTGTTGCAGTTTGTCATTCTTTCCAAAAAATTACCTCAGGTGGAAAATCCAAAACCTATTCAGGCTGGGAATCTTTTGTAAGTGATAATAAAACCAAGGTTAAGGGTTTAGCGGTTAAAGCAAAGAAATAAATATCGGTTGGTGAATCACCAACCGAAGGAGAGCGAATGACGATGATAGGTCACGAGGTATCGTCATTCCCAACTTGATTGGGAATCCTAATGCTATAAACTTTAAGATTCCCGCCTGCGCGGGAATGACGGTCGATTATTTAATCTGTCATTGGTAGCGTAGTTGAAGGAGATAGATTCTTATTGCCTAGCCTGATCAATCATATTTTTAGTCGCTTCATCTATTGCTAATTTATTCTTACGAATAAAATATTTTATAGTAAAGAAGATTGCAATACCTACCAATATCAACATCCATAAATTGGAAATTGCGATGATGATTTCTTTAAAAATCGTCCAGCCATTTACAATACCCAACCAAAGTCTGTTAATAAATGCCGGACGGTAGTCGTACAGATTGTCATTGGCCACAATCATCGTTTTAACGGTATTATCCTGATAAAAATTAAGGGTAATGGTACTGAATTTTACACGGCTATCGATTTGCATATTCTCAATTCTCTTGTCTACATAATCGTCTTTGATGTAAAGAGAAGATTCTACATTGGCACTTTTCTTCGAGGCTACTTTATTAATCTTTTCAATCGCATCGACCCGATTCTGTGCTTTAAGCTTATTGGATAAATAGGCGATGCTTTGATCGTCCATCTTCATCGATTGGTTATCTACAAAAACCGCCATTTTTGCGATGGTATTGGTAAATTCGTCTAGCTTCTCAGAGGGAACCTTGGCCACTAAATAACCTTGTGTACGATAGGAAGTAATTTCTTTTAAAGAGTCGGTAGATTGTTTAATCTTATCGGTTTCCTGGATAGTACTTTCGATGGAGAATTCGGCGACAGTTCCACCTTCTTCTTTAATGGTTTTACTAAGCTGCTCTTTGGTATTTTGAACATTCTTAACCCTAAAACGCATATCTGCAGTTTTGACGATTTTCTCTATAGCGGTACTATCTGCAGTTTCTCGACTTAAATCTTGAGTGCCGACGGTATCGGCACTTGCATACTTTTCATTTGATTTCTGGCAGCCAAAAATTGTTAAAATTATGGCTATAGCAATAATATTCCTTTTCATGATTGTGTGGTTCTAAATAAATAATCATTTTAAATATTTGCTTCAAATGGCCATAAGAAGTGCAGCGTTTTGGTTAGCTTTTAACGCTGTGTTTCCCTTAATACCAGAATTATATTTAGGTAACCCAACATTGAGTTTAGCCTAGTAAGAAGGGAGTTTGAAAAGGTTTTTTGGTTATTATAAACCTCGCAGGTTTTGAAAACCTGCGAGGTTTGCCTGGCGTCTTTAATGTGTGTCTTTTTTGAAAAGCAGGTTACTGTGTACATCGGTTCCGAAAGCCCTGCCATCCGCTTTACCTCTCTGCGTTCGGTGTCCGCTCCTGTCAGGTTTAAATTACTTAGGCAGACCTTTCTATCCTAAACCCGACAGCCGCGATAGCCCCTGATTCTTCATCAGGGCTAAAGCAAATGGCGGGACTGCTGTAACCTGAATGCTTCTGAATCTGCTTTTCAAAAAAAGAAAGCAATATTATTTCTAATGACCTCAATGAGGGCTGCAAGACTTAAAATCTGATGGATTGTGCCTATAAACAAAAAAGCCGATCATGAATAAACATGACCGGCTTTTATATTTTGACCGCAATTGGCTTATGCGTCTAATATTTTGAATACACCTTTAATGGCAATAATTGCACCGATGAACAGAACAATCCAGGATGCCAAAGATACTTGCCACGAATCATAAGCGAAACGGGCGTAAGTACCCACCATGCAAACCAGTACACCAAAAATCATTAATTTATAAATTCCTGGCTGGTTAGCCGTTTTCATACTTTCTGTATTGTGCTTTAATTCGTTGTTCTCCATAATGTTTATTTTTATGATGCTGCAAAAGTAATACTTATTGCTGAATAATTATAAAACTTAGTAACTTTTTAATCGTTCCAATCTTTGTTTCGCTCTATCTTTATCACTAAGTTTTTCTCCCTGGTACAGAGGCTTTTCCCAATCGCCGTACATTGGGTTTGGTAACACGATATACTTTGTTCCAAATAGCTGCTGATTTGTGTTTACCTGATCAAAGGTATTTTTATTTTCGCGATAAAAAATATTGCTAAAATCGCTTAAATTATCGCCACATAACAGGAGAATATTATGTGTTTCAGTAATTTTTTGGCGGCGCGGTTCTTTATTTGACGTTCCTTTCGATACTACTAAATGCACATCATCTGCATATGGAAAGCCAAAGCGTTGAAGATTTTTCAATGTTGCGGTATAATCCTTTTCATCGCGGTTGCTCACATAAAATGTTTCGATATTCTTCGATGCAGCAAACTTCAAAAAAGCCAAAGCTCCCGGAACAGTGTCAGCCTGGGCTAAACTTGTCCATTCGGTCCAATCTGCAGGTACATAACTAAGCCCTTTTTTAATTTCATGTCCCTGAAAAGCAGAGTTGTCCAAAACCGTCTCATCTATATCAACAATCACACAATTTGGCTTTTTGCTGGTATCAGCCCATAAAGCTTCCTTTAATGATAAATGGGCAAAGTTATAAGCCTGAAAGCATAACGCCCTATACTCGCCCGAAGTTTGCTGCCAAAGCACTGCATTGGTATAATCACGGGCAGGATTTTGGGCCTTTGTGAAAAACGGGAAAGCAGATATGATAATGAAGATGTATTTTTTCATTGTTGATATTATACCGCAAAGATATTAAAAGACTATCATTAACCAGGCCTGAACGCTTGTAAAACAGTTCTTATATAATTTGCATAGAAATACTTCAATACAATACACCTAAGTAAGAGATAGACTACGGAGCAACCGCAATAATCAGAATAATTTCTACCAATTAAGATTTTAGTTATAAAAATAATTATTTTTGGGCACACACAAATAAAATCAATTTATTATGAAATCTAAAAGCCTACTAGGGATAGCTATTGCCCTATTTTTCTTTGCGGCCTGCAAGAAAGATGACCCGATTATTAAACCTCCGGTAGTTATCGAAAAAGAAGACCCTTTAGAATATGCTCATGACAGTATATCTTACAGTATCGATGGGATCACTTATAAACTATCTAAATATTCCAGTTTCTACAGTGCCAGTAATAGACAACCGTATTCAAAAGTAGATTCAATTGTCGACAACGGTTATTATATATCTGGTATTAAAGATTCTGTTTTATACTCAAGGAAATATGGAATGTATAATGATGAGCAAAAAGTGGACGTAATATTTATTAAAACTTATAACAAAGCATCGATGTTACAGTCACTGATTTTGAGGCCAAAAAATATTATGGATTTATTTATAGTGGGGCAGAGAAATTATGCGTTGGATTATGGTAGAGATAATATACAAAACGGGGTTGCTATAAGCATCTCTGATGGATTTAAAACATATGGTTCAGAATCATTTAGAACACCACCACAATTAAGCGCTGATGCTCAAAATAATTCAAAATTTGAAATCACAAGTTTAAAGAAATTAAAGTCTGGCACATATATTTTAGAAGCTAAATTTAATGCAACGGTTTACAACGAAAAGAACGTGAGCAAAAAATTAGAAAATGGCTATTTGAGATTAGTTATGAGTAAATATGACTCAATCTTATAAATAAGTAAGATGCCCATTCCAATTTAAGAATGGGTATCTTAGTTTTATCGACAACGATTAACCATTCAAAAAACTTCCTCTTTCGCCTTTTGATAAGGCCAGTGTCTCTGCTTCAGGATAAGCCTGGGTAAAAGTTACAGGAATTTTATTTTTACCTCTTTCATTCCATTTAAATTCTACTGCGAGAAGCCTCGTATCCGTTTTTTCGATATAATCGATTTCCTGTTGTTGAGTTGTACGCCAGAAAAAGCATTTAGCTTCCATTTGATTCTGATGCAAAAACTTCATCCGCTCAGCAATCATATAATTTTCAAACAATGCACCTACATCGTTTCTGTTGGCAATTGGATTAAAATTCCTTGTAATGGCGTTTACAATCCCGGTATCGTAGAAATAAATCTTTTTATTCTTTTTTATTTCGTTGCGTACGTTACCCGAAAATGCTGGCAGCGTAAAAACTACAAAAGATTTTTCAAGCAGACTGATGTATTTATCAACTGTTTTCTGGTCGGCTTTTACCAATTGTGCCAGTTCAGAAAAATTCACTTCACTCCCGATCTGTAAGGCCAAAGCCTTTACAATTTTCTCAAACAACAGTGGCTTCTTCACCTCCTCGAGTGCAAATAAATCCTTATACAGGTAGCTATCGGAAAGTAATTTTAAATGCTCTTCAGCAAGCTGTGGATCGTTAATAATTTCAGGATAAGAACCATAAATTAAACGTTGCTCCAGCGATCTTTCTTCGGTAATGAAATCGGCATCGTTTACCAGTTCGGCATAAGAGAAAGGCAGAAGCATCATTTCATACTTACGACCAGTTAAGGGTTCGTTAATCTTACCTGATAGTTCAAAGGCTGAAGAGCCTGTAGCAATTACTTGAACATTTTTAAATCGATCTACAATGATTTTAATCAATAATCCAACATCACTTATCCGTTGAGCTTCATCAATAAATAGAACTTCATAATTACCAAGCATTTGGCCAATCTGTATAGCATTCGGTTTAGCTAAAGTTTCCCTCACATCAGCATCATCTCCATTCAGGTACAATGTCCTTTTATCCACTTTGGCTAACAGCTGTTCTACAAAAGTAGTTTTACCTGTTTGCCTTGGGCCAAAAATGATGAAAGCTTTCCCTTTAAAGAGCCTTGCCAAAGCATAATCCAACTGTTTCCTAATAATCATAACAAAAAATTAATACACAAAAGTATAATAATTTTGGATTACAATCCATAAAAAACATAATAATTTTGGATTATAATCCATAAAAAGCATAATAATTTTGGATTATAATCCATAAAAAGCATAATAATTTTGGATTACAGACTGTATTAACAACAAAAACCCCATTCCAATTAAGAAATGGGGTTTTGTATTTTATATAACCAATACTGATAACTCAAAACTGTGAGCTGCAAACTAATTATCCGTTCAATGCTGCTGCACCACTTACAATCTCAGTTAACTCAGTTGTAATTGCTGCCTGGCGTGCCTGGTTGTATGAAAGTTTTAAAGCTTTCAATAATTCTCCAGCATTTTCAGTTGCTTTATCCATTGATGTCATACGCGCACCGTGCTCAGAAGCGTGAGAATCTAAAACGGCTTTGTATAACTGAATTTTAACTGATTTAGGGATTAACTGTCCTACAATCTCTTCTTGCGAAGGCTCTAGAATGTAATCAACATTGGTCGTTTTACTTTCAACCTTTGTTTCTTCCGCTTTTGGTAAAGGCAACAACTGCTCAGTTGTAATAAACTGAACCGCTGCATTTTTAAAACGATTGTAAACAACCTCCACTTTATCGAACTCACCTTTAATAAAACCGGCCATAATCGCATCGGTAATTTTGGTTACATTTTCGAAAGTTAAAGCAGCGTATACTTCATTATTATTACCAATTACGTTATAATTACGTTTTTCGTAAAAATCCTGAGTTTTCTTACCGATAGAAATAATGCTTACATTACCGTTTTTCAACTGTTCGCTATATTTCTCAGCAATTAAATTGTTGGCCGCTTTAATCACGTTCATGTTAAAAGCACCAGCCAAACCACGGTTTGATGACACTGTTACAATTAAAACCTTATTAGGCTCACGCTCTTGTATAAAAGGCGATGAAGACCCTTCCAAACTTGCTGATAGATTACCTAAAATCTCTTTCAGTTTAGTTGCATAAGGACGTAAAGCGATAATTGCATTGGTAGCACGTTTCAACTTAGCTGCCGAAACCATTTTCATAGCCTTGGTAATCTGCTGCGTTGATTGTACCGATGCAATCCGGTTTCTTACTTCTTTTAAATTAGCCATTTTTTAAGTATCGAGTATTAAGTATCAAGTATCAAGATAGGTGAACAACCCAATCTTGATACTTGATACCCGCTACTTGTATCTAATTAGTATTTACTTGAAATCTCTTTTGCTACTGTATCTAAAACACCTGTAATGGTATCATCAAATTTACCAGCTTTTAATGCCGCTAAAGTTTCCGGATGACGTAATTCCAATTGCGTTAAATATTCAGTTTCGAATTCTTTTACTTTATCAACCGGTACGCTACGCATTAAGTTTTTAGTACCTGCATAAACGATAGCTACTTGTTTTTCAACTGTAAAAGGTGTAAACTGAGCTTGTTTTAACATTTGTACGTTACGTGCACCTTTATCTAGAACCGATTTCGTTGCAGCATCTAAATCAGAACCGAATTTAGAGAAAGCCTCTAACTCACGGTATTGAGCCTGATCTAATTTTAAAGTACCTGCTACTTTTTTCATCGATTTGATCTGCGCATTACCACCTACACGTGATACCGAGATACCTACGTTAATTGCCGGACGGATACCTGAGTTGAACAAGTTCGACTCTAAGAAGATCTGACCATCAGTAATCGAAATTACGTTGGTTGGGATATATGCTGATACGTCTCCTGCCTGAGTTTCGATAATCGGTAAAGCTGTTAATGAACCACCACCTTTAACGATATGTTTAATCGATTCAGGTAAATCGTTCATCGCTTTGGCGATATCATCGTTAGAGTTGATTTTAGCAGCTCTTTCTAACAAACGGCTGTGTAAGTAGAAAACGTCACCCGGATAAGCTTCACGGCCCGGTGGACGACGAAGTAATAAAGATACCTCACGGTAAGCTACAGCTTGTTTAGATAAATCATCATAAACAATTAAAGCCGGTCTACCTGTATCGCGGAAAAATTCACCAATTGCAGCACCTGCAAACGGTGCATAGAACTGCATTGGAGCAGGATCTGCAGCCGAAGCAGCAACAACAACTGTATATGGTAAAGCGCCGTTTTCTTCCAATGTACGTACAATGTTAGCTACAGTAGAGTTTTTCTGACCGATAGCAACATAAATACAGAACACAGGCTGGCCTGCTTCATAAAATTCTTTTTGGTTGATAATAGTATCGATACAAACGGCAGTTTTACCAATCTGACGGTCGCCAATAACCAACTCACGTTGACCACGACCGATTGGAATCATTGCATCAATTGCTTTAATACCAGTTTGTAAAGGCTCATTTACCGGCTGACGATAAATTACACCTGGTGCTTTACGCTCTAAAGGCATTTCGTAAGTTTCACCTAAGATTGGACCTTTACCATCTAAAGGCTCACCTAAAGTGTTCACTACGCGGCCAAGCATACCTTCACCAACTTTAATAGAGGCAATTTTTTTGGTACGTTTAATCGTATCACCTTCTTTGATCTCGTCTGAAGCACCTAAAAGTACCACACCAACGTTATCTTCTTCAAGGTTTAATACGATACCTTGTAGGCCGTTTGCAAATTCAACTAATTCTCCCGATTGAACTTTAGTTAAACCGTAAACACGGGCAATACCGTCGCCCACTTGCAACACGGTACCAACTTCTTCCAGTTCGGTTTCTGATTTGAAGCCCGCCAATTGCTGTCTGATAATTGCCGATACTTCGTCTGGTCTTACCTCTACCATAATTTTAATTATATCTTTTTGTAAATGTTTTTGCTTGGCGCATGGCGTTGGCATTTATTTGCCATCCGCTTACGCAATTCTATTTGTTTGGCGTTTGGCGTTTTCCGCTATACGTTTATCGCCTCGCGCTTACTGCGCAAATTCTTTTCTTAGTTTACTTAAACCGCTGGCAATACTTGCATCAAATTGCTTATCACCAACTTTTAATATAAAACCACCAATTAATTTTTCGTTAATTTTTTCGTTAACAATAACCTGGTTGGCGTTTAATTCTCTTTTTACAATCGCAATAATCTGCTCTTTAGCTGCAGGGCTTAAAGCACTTGCAGTAGTTACATCAGCAGTAACAATACCTTTAATTAAGTTATATTGTTGAACGAACTGTTTAGCAGTGGCAAATAAAATCGCCGAACGGCCTTTGTTTACTACAATCTTAAAAAATGAGATGGTTAGCTTACTTACTTTATCAGCAAAAATACCGTTCAAAATACCCGTCTTTTTATCTAAAGGTACAATCGGGTTTTTTAATATTGCTTCTAGTTCAGGGGTTTCATCAACCACTTTCTCAAACAAAACCATATCATTATAAGAAGCCTCTAACGCATTGTTTTCAACGGCTAGGTCTATTAATGATTTGGCGTATCTGCTTGCAACTTTAATTTCTGACATATCTTTTGGGTTGGCGTTTAGCGGTTAGCGTTTAGCACGCCCGTTGCTTTACGCAATACGCTTAGTTTAATTCAACGTCTTTTAACAAGTTAGCTACTAAAGTCTCTTGTTTTGCTTTATCATCCAATTGCGTACGTAAAACACGTTCTGCAATTTCTAATGATAAAGAGGAAACCTGATCTTTAACTTCAGCTAATGCTGCTTTCTTTTGGTTTTCGATTTCGATTTTAGCTTTCTCGATCAGTTTAGCACCTTCAACCTGGGCTTGTTTTTTAGCTTCGTTTAAAATACCATCCTTTAAAGTTTTAGCTTCCTTTAAAATCTCATCACGTTCTGCGCGAGCCTGTTGCATCAAATCTTGATTTTGGCTGGTTAAACGAGCCATTTCTTGTTTGGCTAATTCAGCTTTGTTAAGTGCCTCATCAATGCTTTGCTCACGTTCGTGAATAGCACCTAAAATAGGCTTCCATGCAAATTTTCTAAGTAATAGCAATAAAAGGATGAATGCTATCGACGTCCAAAAAACTAATCCTATGCTTGGGGTTACTAATTCCATTTTTATCTAATTTTAAAAAACAATCTTTTTAATAGGGCTGGGTAAATAACCAATCGTTAAATACCCAACCTAATTTCTTCAGTGATTATTAACCGTTTAAGCCTAATAATGCAACTACCACTCCGAATAAAGCAGCACCCTCGATAAGGGCAGCAGCAATAATCATTGCAGTCTGAATTTTTGATGCAGCTTCTGGTTGACGAGCAATACCTTCCATTGCTTTACCACCTACTTGACCGATACCGATACCTGCACCGATTACTGCTAAACCGGCACCAATTGCCGCGATTGAACCTACCATAACTAATTTAATTTATATTAATTTGTAAAAAATAGTTTTCTATTAATGATGTTCTTCTACTGCCATACCAATAAATAAGGCAGTTAATAATGTAAAAATAAAGGCTTGTAAAAACGCTACCAGTAACTCCAATACATCCATAAATAAAACGAATGCAACTGAAACCGGGGCAATAGCCAATGTTTCGAAAATAAAAATTAAGGATATTAAACTTAATACGATAATGTGACCAGCTGTAATGTTTGCGAATAAACGAACCATCAAAGCGAACGGCTTAGAAATGATACCGATCAATTCAACAGGAATCATAATCGGATACAACCAAAAAGGAACATCTGGTTTAAAAATGTGTTTCCAGTAGTATTTGTTACCATTAATATTAACGATGATTAAAGTTCCAAGTGCCATTACAAAAGTTAAGGCAATATTACCCGTAACGTTAGCGCCACCTGGGAAAATTGGAATTAAACCAAATAAGTTATTGAATAAAATAAAGAAAAACGTAGTCAATAAATAAGGCATAAACTTAGCATATTTATGACCTATGTTCGGTTTAGCAATATCATCTCTCACGAAAACGATTATTGGCTCCATAAAAGATTGCAAACCTTTTGGTGCTTTACCTACACGTTTACGATAAGAAGCTGCCGCTGAAATAAATATTACAAGTATTACAAAAATCGCAACAAACATTGCAGCGACGTTTTTAGTAATTGAGAAATCTAAAACAGACTTACTTGCTTCTTCATCGATTTTTCCATCAGCACCAACTACCTTTATATGATCTTCTTCTAAACGATAATTATTGTATTTACCATTATAATCATGCTCTCCATGATGAAAATGACCAGAAGAGAAAATCTCTAAACCGTTAGCAGTATATAAAATTACTGGAAGAGGCAATGAAGTATGTCCCCAAAGATGCCACATATGCGAATCGGCAATGTGCTCCATGATTACTTTAGTTGGCTCGAATTTTTCTTCACCATGTTTAGCAGCGCCATGCTCACCAGAAACTGCTTCGGCAGATCCGGCTACAACACTATCAACAGGAACAACAGCGCTATCAACCTGGGCGAAAGTATCAATTTTGATAGATAAAAACGCGATTAAAAGCGTAAAAACAACAATTAGTCTTTTAACTTTCGACACAAAAACTTGGTTACAATCCATTTATTGGCAGTTTTTTACTTTAAATTTTGGTGGCGCAAGTTACGTAACAAACAGTAAATTTCAAAGGCCGTAAACAATAAATATAAAGAAAAAAAATTAAGCAGAAATACAAGCCCAATTCCCTTCGCTTTTATACTGTAAATCAACACAAAAGCCATACAAAAAATCATCTTCACTGCAATTGATCCCATAATCGCCATTACACCTACTTCAGGATCACGTTTTATACCGATATCAACAAGCATATAAGCAACATAAGTTATGCCTGCCAAAAAGCCAAACATCACCCAAAAGTTGTTTATAAACAATTGTTTATCAGGAAATACGACAGGTAAAACGGCAATTACACCTATTAAAAGGCCTACGAAAATGAAATAGATACTGGTAAATTTGGCTAGCGTCAATGTATAATTTCTTAGCAGATAAAAACTTTTGCAAAGATAAGGTTTTTAGTATCAAGTAACTAGTGTGGGAGATAATTATTATGAAGGTTGGTTAACTGTTTAAATTGATTAATCGGTTAACTGAAGCAAACAGCAAATTGTTCTATTGCTTAATTGTTTTAAATTGGTTAATCAGTTAAGCGAAACAAAACTTCTAATTTAAATTGTTTTATATTAACTGCTGATAGCAAATTGTCGGTTGAAAACCGAGAATTGCCTACTGAAAACTGCTAACTGGAACCTGTCAACTAAAAACTTACGGCTTAGTGGCCTGCCTAATGGCCTGGTATAATGCAATCCCCACCCCTGCCAAAGCAAAAGCAGCAGTAATTAAATTAGTTTTGCTATTTCTGTGCGCATCAATCTTATAGCCAATAAAAGTAAGCAGGCCAATTGTAGCAATCATCTGGAAGCCAATGGCCGAATATTTGGCAGCTGCATTTACCTTTTTCTTTGTATCTTCTTCTTTCGGATTTTCCATTTTTTAATGCAATAATTAAATTAACTTTGAATAATTAAAATTTGTTGCCAGATAAAATATTTTTCTACATATATTGTTTATTGTATATCCACCTAAGAGATTTATCATACTTGAAAAATTACGCTAACAAAAATTTAAATCCCTTCTTCATCCTTATAAGTGTCCTCCTTATTTATGGCTGCGTCGCAAATAAAGATACAGCAGTAGATCGCAGGTTTCAAAACTTAACGGCAAGGTATAACTATATCTACAACTCCAATGTTTTACTAACTGAGTACAATGAGAGCCTATTACAAAGTTATGCCGATAATTATGAAAAAACACTGCCTGTTTACCTCGATCCTGAACCACAGGTAAATCTGGTGCTTACACCAGGGGTAGCCAATAAACAGCTCGATGACGTTATTACCAAAGGACAAACTGTTATAAACGATAAAAGTTTTAGTAATTATATTGATGATGCCTATATGCTTTTGGGCAAAGCAAATTATTTAAAAGGCAATTATTTTATCGCATCAGAATATTTCGATTATACGGCAAAAACCTATAATAACGATTTAAAAACATTCATTATGGCCATGAACTGGAAAGCACGTAGCCAAATGCAACTGAACAATATGGTACTAGCCGATAAAATTCTTGATACCATGTTACGTGCTTCTGACGAGCTGAAGAAAGATCTGGCAGAACCTTTAGCCACTGCTGCCCAGATGCGTATTTATCAAAAACGCAATAAAGAGGCCATCCTGTTTTTAGAATCGGCAATTGCCCTTCCGGCCGAAAAACAGCTGCGTATCCGCTGGCGTTTTATCCTTGCTCAACTGCAGGAGAAAGAAAAAAACCTTCAGGATGCCTATGCGAACTTTACCAAGGTTGAAAAAAGCAACGCTCCTTTTGAAATGTATTTTCATGCCAATTTAAACCGCATTAAATTAAAAGCATTATTAAGCGGCGTTAAGCTAAATAAAGAGGAACAGCTGCTTGCTTTGTTAAAAGACGATAAAAACTTCGATTATACTGATCAGATTTATTACCAGATTGGCGAACTTTTCTCCTCCGAAGGAAGCTTTGTAAAAGCTGAAGAGAATTATCATAAATCAGTTGCAAAAAGCACCAGGAACCAAACTCAAAAGGCATTATCTTATTTAAGAATTGCCGACTTAAACTTTAAAGAATTTAACAACTACATTAAAGCAAAACTGTATTACGATAGTACTGTGATGATTTTACCTAAAAACTTTCCTGATTACGACAACATTGTTAAAAAGGCCGATAACCTGAAATATTTAACTGATAGGTATACTATTATTGCAAAGGAAGATACCGCCCAGGATATTGCAAAACTTCCTGCAGGCGAACGCGAGGCTAAGGTTAAAGCTTATCTAACGCCTAAAGTTGAAGTGAGCAATACTGGAGGGGTAATCAGCAATCAATATTTAAATGACCCTGACTTCCCTAATCGGTCGTTAAATGCCTCGAATAATACTGCGGGAAACACCTTTTATTTTAACAACAATGCAGCAATTAGCAATGGCTTTGGCGATTTCAAAAAACGCTGGGGCAACAGGCAACTGGAAGATAACTGGAGACAAAGCACACGGTCTTCTGCCCAGGAAACCAATCAGGTTTTGGCAGGTGGGAATGTAGCTACCGGGATAACGCCTGCAAATGGAGAAACAAATCAAACGGCTGTAGACCAAACCACATTAGAAAAACAGTTTTTGGATGGCTTGCCAACTACTCCGGCACTATTGGCTACCTCCGATCAAAAAATCATTGATGCTTATTTCGAAATCGCCAGCTTCTATCAACAAGAGCTGAACGACAAAGCAGAAGCAAATAAGATTTACCTGGAACTAATTAAAAGATATCCGGACAACAACCATTTAGTTGCCATTTACTATAGTTTACATCTAAATTACAAGGGTATTGATGAAGTAAAATCAGATCAGTACAAACAATTGGTGCTAACTAAATTCCCTGATTCTAATTTCGCAAAGAATATCTTAGATCCATCGTACTCAGCCAAACAAACGGAGATGGAAAACATTGCCATTAACAACTACAATGTGGCCTTTGATGCTTATGCGAAAAAAGATTATGCAAATGTGGTAAAACAGGCGGATGATAATATTACGGCTTTTCCCAACAATGATTTAGCACCACAGTATGCCTATTTAAAAGCAATTGCCATTGGCCGTACAGCAAAGGTTGATCCCCTGCTTACCGAATTTAACCTGATTACCACACTTTATCCAAACGATAAAATTATTACGCCATTGGTGCGCGATCATTTAAAATATATTGAAGCGAACCTCGAGGAATTTAAACAAAGACCGCTAGCACTTGTCGATTTTGATGCTAATGCACCACGTTTTGTGAGCCAGGCTACACCAATTGCAGTACCAACAAAACCTTTGGTAACCGATAATGTGTCGGTTAAAACAGCAGAGCCTGCCATTATATCCAAACCTGCTGAGGTTAAACCAGCAGATCCGATAAAACCCGCCAGCATTTTTAGCGCAGCTAAATCAGAAGAATACTATTATGTGATCGACGTTGCCGACGCAACTTTAACCTTAAGTTCATCGCGTTTCGGAATAGGTCAGTTTAACCGTGGCAATTACCCCGATAATGATTTGGAACATAAATTGGTAGAGTTAGATAATGATCAGCTGATTTACATTACGAGTTTTATCGATCTTGAAGACGTAAAAATTTACGAATCAAGCATTACAGGCCAGTTAAAGAACATTATGAAAGTTCCAGCCAACCTATATAAAGGCTTTATCATCAGCAAAGAAAACTTCGAAAAGCTAACAGACAGATCGCGGATTAACGAGTATCTGGAGTTTTTAAAAGACAATTACAAATAAGTAATATGGTTTAAGCTGGTGGAGAAAAACCTATTCTATAAAAAATTAATAAATTTGCATCCAAAATCTTCTATTCTGGAGATAATTGGAAAATAACAACACAAAATGAATAAGTCCCTTTCTGCACAAGAAACAAAAAGATATAGTTTAGTCATCTGGAAAATACTTATCGGGGGAATAGCCCTATTTGCCATTTTCATTTCGATGATCGGGCTGGGCCTTTTTGGTGCGCTGCCCTCTTTCAGGGATATTGAACACCCAAAAAGTAATCAGGCTTCAGAAATTATTGCGGAGGATGGTCGTCCTTTAGGCACTTACTTTGTTCAAAACAGGTCGAATGTTACTTATAAAGATATTTCCGAAAATGTAATCAATGGGCTAATTGCCACAGAAGACACCCGCTTTAAAGAACACTCGGGCATAGATTTTAAACGTACCTTCACCATTATCGGTTATAATTTAATCGGCAAAAAACAAGGAGCAAGTACCATTACACAGCAATTGGCTAAAAATCTTTTTCCAAGAGAATCGAACCTAAATTTTTTCTCCCTCGTGTTAACCAAGTTTAAAGAGTGGATTGTTGCTGTTAAATTAGAACGCAACTATACCAAGGAGGAAATTATTACCATGTATTTAAACACGGTTGATTTTGGTAACCAGGCTTATGGCATAAAATCGGCAGCCAGGGTTTATTTCAATACTACCCCTGATAAACTTACTTTAACAGAGGCTGCAACGCTTGTAGGGATGCAAAAAGGGATAACCATGTACTCGCCAACCCGTCACCCTGAAAGATCAAGAGACCGCAGAAATACCGTAATGGCCATGATGGTTAAATCTGAGCTTCTAACTCAGCAAGAATTTGACGAACAAAAAGAGAAACCTTTAAACCTGCATTTTAATGCGGCAACCGTTAACGATGGTATTGCACCATATTTCCGTTCGGTATTAAAAAATGATATCAAAAACATTTTTCAGGAGCAGTCGATTACCAAACCTGATGGCACACCTTACGATTTAGACCGCGATGGTTTGAAAATTTATACCACATTGAATTATGATATGCAGGTATATGCCGAAGAAGCGCAAAAAGAATACATGAAGATCTTACAGGCGCAGTTTATCGCCAGCTGGAAAGGCAGAAACCCTTTTAAGGATAAAGCTTTACAGATTGAACAGGGTATTAAAAGATCAGACCGTTATAAATCGTTAAAACTGGAAGGTAAATCAGACGATGAAATTAAAGATGATTTTAACACTAAAACAGAAATGACCATCTTTACCTGGAAAGGAAATATCGATACGGTGATGAAACCGATTGACTCCGTTCGTTACTACAAAATGTTGTTGCGTAATGCCATGATGACCATGGATCCGACCAATGGCCATGTAAAAGCATGGGTTGGGGGGATTAATTATGAGCATTTTAAATACGATCAGGTTAAAATGGGGACCAGACAAGTGGGTTCAACTGCAAAACCATTTACTTACGCTGTAGCTATTGAAAATGGTTATTCCCCATGTTACACCGTACCAAATGTACCGGTAACAATAGATGGTTATGGAGAACCATGGACGCCAAGAAACTCAGGCAAACCTTTACCGGGTAATATTACTTTGCAGAAGGCATTGGCCTATTCACAAAACTTTGTTACCGCTTATTTAATGAAACAGGTTGGCCCGGTTGCGGTATCTACCTTAGCGACCAAAATGGGCATTCCTAATGTTCCGGCATTTCCGTCTATTTGTTTGGGGACTTTCGATTCGTCAATTTTTAATATGGTTGGTGCTTATGGCGCTTTTGCCAATAAAGGAACCTATACCAAGCCGATTTATTTACTAAGAATTGAAGACAAAAATGGTGTGGTGTTATTTTCTCAAAAGGAAATACCAAAACCGATCATGAGTGAAGAGGTTGCTTATGTAATGACCAGAATGTTAAAAGGTGTAGTAACTAACGGAACCGGATCGAGGCTGAATTATAAATACAAAGTAAACGCACCTATTGGAGCTAAAACGGGTACTACCCAAAATAACTCAGATGGTTGGTTTATGGCCATTACTCCTCAATTGGTAACAGGTATATGGACTGGTTGTGAAGACAGGGCATTCCACTTTATCAGTACTAACCAGGGTGAAGGTGCCAATACTGCTTTACCAATTTTTGCAGGTTTTATCAAAAGAGTTTACGCCAATCCGGCCTTAAAAATTAGTCATGCTGATTTTGAGGCGCCAAAATCTGGTGTTTCCATCACCTACGATTGCAACCAATACCAGCAACAGGAAGAAGGTGCAACAGAATTAGATGAGAAGTTGGGTTTTTAATTCTTTAGGGCTTGCGTGAAGGATAGCAGTGGAAATCCTTTTGTTGTTGCCTTGAGCGTAGCCGAAAGACAACAAAAGATTGTAACGGATAGCCTGACCCTTTGCGCAGCTTAGGGGCACGCCCAAATTATAAATTACACTAAATCGACGTCCACTTAATCAAAATTATCCCTCTCGAATCCTATTTTTGTAAATAATGAGCAGTTTCGACCATAAAACAGCATTAACAGCTATTCCACATAAACCAGGTGTTTACCAGTATTGGGACGCTGATGGAAAGCTCATGTATATTGGAAAGGCGAAAGACCTGCGCAACCGTGTAGGCTCATATTTTAATAGCGACAGAAACCAGTTTAATGGCAAAACGAGGGTATTGGTATCCAAGATCCGCAAAATTACATTCACCATTGTTGATACGGAGATTGACGCCTGGTTACTCGAAAATAGCTTAATTAAAAAACATCAGCCAAAATTTAACATCAACCTAAAGGACGACAAAACCTATCCCTGGATTATTGTTAAAAATGAAAACTATCCCCGTATTTACTGGACAAGGAAAGTGATTAAAGATGGCTCTACCTATTTTGGCCCTTATGGTTCGATAGGCATGATGCATACTATTTTGGATCTGATTAAAGAAACCTACCCACTACGTACTTGCAGCTTACCTTTAACAGAAAAGAATATAGCTGAGGGGAAATTTAAAGTTTGCCTCGAATATCAAATTGGCAACTGTAAAGGTCCTTGTCAGAATTACCAGACCGAAACGGACTACGATAAAAATATAGGTGAGATCAAAGAGATCCTGAATGGCAAAATCGGGAATGTAATCCGGGATGTTAAAGGGGTTATTAAATCGGCATCAGAAAACCTGAACTTCGAACTGGCGCATCAATACGCAAGGAGATTAGAAGTATTGGAGAAATACCAGAGTAAATCAACAGTAGTAAATAGCGCCATTACCAATGTTGATGTGGTGAGTATTGCATCAGATGAACGCTATGCATTTGTGAATTACCTGAAGGTGATGAATGGAACAATTATCCAGACGCAGACCATCGAAGTTAAAAAGCAATTGGATGAGAGTGATGATGAGATTTTAACTTTGGCGATGTTAGAATTCAGGACAAAATTCAACAGCACCTCTAAAGAGATTATTGTTCCTTTTGAGCCGTCGTTAGAAGATGAAAGTTTAAAATTTACTGTACCTAAACTCGGCGAGAAGAAAAAGCTCCTGGAACTTTCGCAGAAAAATGTATTGTTCTTCAAAAAAGAGAAACTTAATCAATACGAAAAATTAAATCCCGATTTACGTACCGATCGTATTTTAACGACCATGCAGAAAGATCTGCGCTTAACCCAGCTTCCAAAACACATAGAATGTTTTGATAACTCCAACTTTCAGGGAAAATATCCGGTTTCAGCAATAGTCGTTTTTAAAGACGCAAAACCATCGAAAAAAGACTACCGCCATTTTAATGTGAAAACGGTAGAGGGGCCTAACGATTTTGCGACTATGGAAGAAGCCGTTTTCCGCCGCTACAGGAGAATGTTGGATGAAAACCAGACTTTGCCTCAGCTCATCATCATTGATGGCGGTAAGGGGCAGCTTTCGTCGGCCCTGAAGAGTTTAAAGTTATTGGGTATAGAAAACAAAGTTACCGTAATTGGTATTGCTAAACGTTTGGAAGAACTGTTCTATCCAGGCGATTCCTATCCATTGTATCTGGATAAAAAATCGGAAACCTTAAAAGTGATCCAACAGCTACGTGATGAGGCCCACCGCTTTGGGATTACCTTCCACCGCAAGAAACGGGATCAAGGGACACTTAAAACAGAACTGGAGCAAATTGAAGGTATCGGCAAAACTACCGCAGATAAATTGCTAACCCATTTTAAATCGGTTAAAAAAATTAAAGAGGCTACCGAAAAGGAACTGGCAGAAGTGCTCAATAAAAAACAGATGATTACCCTTCAGGCCTATTTCAAACAGGAATAGCCATTTCAACCCAGATTCTCTTTGAAGAAGAATTAGGATTTCTCCTCCGAAGGAGTTCCTTTGGAACACCACGATCGAAATGACGATATAATTTTATGTAGTCAGATGTTATCATCTGACTATAAGTAAATCTAAAATCATTGATCAAAAATTGGCCTCATCAAGTGTAAGATGGTAACATCTGACTGCACAAACATCACGAACAAGCCAAAGATTTCTCCATTCCGCTGCGCTCCAGCCGAAATGACGACTAATTTATAGACCTGTCATACTAGTAAGATGCCTCACTTCACCTTTCTTACCAGTGCTTCTGTTGCAATGACAATATGACGTTAACAAAAAAGGCTCCGATTTATCATCGAAGCCTTTTAATAAGGTTAGTATTCCCAAAGACCTTGTTCGTAATCAAGAACAGATTTTTTAATCCTTTCTGATTCGTACAACCTTTCTCTAGGATCCATAATAATATCTCTGATCTTATTGTCTCCAGGATTCGACTCTTTAACTATATAGCTACTGAATAAGCGACGGATAAAGAAATCATCGAAACTCAATGAAGAAGCATCGTTATTGGTATTAATCAAACGTTTTTTCGTTAAAATCTCCCTAGCCTCCGGATAGTACACCCAAAATACCGGTTGCCATTGTTTAGAAACCTCATTGTATTTTAATGGTGCAATACCTACAATACGCGGCTCGAAAACAGAACGTTTGGTATCAAAAATCCAGTCTTCTTTAATTCTGAATTTCAAGAATAACTCTGGGTTAAAATCATTAACAACAGTAGTAACCGTTCCGGTTTTGTTATTCGAAACTTCTGCTGTTCCTAAAGCCGATTTGGAAGCAGAATCTGCCGACATTGGATTAAGAAAAGCATCATCTTCGTTTAATGCACTATCAATTGGAGAGTACGCTGTCAGTTCGTCTTTCTTAATTGCGGCAATCAATACATCAATCAGGCGAGATTTAGGCGATTTTAAGGCTGAGTTAACCGTATCACGTAAGTCAATTTCTCTCCAAATCCGTTTTGCATAAAAAACATCTTCTTCCCTTACGTCTGCCAAAGGAACCATCTCAGTACTATCAATGTCCTTACGGGCATAGAAACCATCTTTAGGTGGTACCTTAAGTTTCTTTTTAGCTGTTCTAACAGGGGCTTTA
This sequence comes from Flavobacterium sp. W4I14, assembly GCA_030817875.1. NCBI lineage: Bacteria > Pseudomonadati > Bacteroidota > Flavobacteriia > Flavobacteriales > Flavobacteriaceae > Flavobacterium > Flavobacterium sp. W4I14. Next base: position 5,636,492 of record JAUSZU010000001.1, on the reverse strand, counting down.
ACCGTATCTGCCACAGGGGGTGCAGCAACAACAGGTGCAGCTTTCTTTGGTGCTAACTTGGTTGGCTTTTTTTGTGCAAAAGCAAACGTGGTTAACAAGACTAAAATAGCAATACTTAAAATCCTTTTCATCTTCTTTTTATTTTACGCTAAACGCTAATGAAGGCAAAATTCTTTGACGACCATCTGGTCCTACAGAAACAATATCTTCAAAAAATACTCTTGTACCAGGCGTAATTGAGTTAATTGCACCCTTAACTGCACCCGCGAAGCTTCCTCCACTACCAGGAATGGTAACAGCATCAGAACGAGGTTTTATAATGGTTAACTTATAACGTTGTATTTTAAACTTAACATCGAAGGGAAAATCATCCAGATCTGCTTCAATTTCAGTTTCGCTTTTTAGCTGTACGGAAGCTACATCACCTCCAGCGCGGCCACCAACCTTAGCTACCGGAGCTGGAATGGCTTTAACCCTGAATTTTTGTGAGCCTAAGCTAACCGTTTTACCAGCATTATTTGCAGATACATTAATGGACACTTCCTGACCAACCATGCTTCCCGGAACGTTAACATTATAGTTTCCGTTACCACCAGACATTGAACCTCCTGAAATGGAAGCACGAACACTTTCTAGTGGAAAGCCTGCTGCCGAGACCGTAAATGGATTCGAAATACCTGCATAAATTACATTCAGTTTTGTTGAAGAAACAGATGCTGATGGTTTCGCTACCTGATAAGTTTGTGGTTGGGTTTTATATTCTTTTACCTGACCATCGGTTTGGCGAACACGAACCGTACCAACCCAGGTAAACTGCCCAACACTACTTGTACCACCGCTATAAGTTCCCTTACCATCTTTAACGGATAACTTACTTCCATTAACGGTAATATCAGGAGTTGATCTCGAATCGCTGGCTGTTAAAAATACTTCAGCAGTATATGGCTGACCTTGGATTACATAAGAAGTAGGTGCTACTGCAACTGCTGCAAACTGATCCAGATTAACCTGTGCTTTATCCATATTTCCGAACAACTTTTTAACTACTTCTGCTTCAGCATTTTTGGTATCTGTTTGCAGTTTGGTTAAAATCGTCATCGCAGCAGTTAATGGCGTTCCCTCACCAAAGTAAGTTTCCTGCCAGTTCCCTTTTCTTTTTCTTGCAGGATCTTTAGCTTCGAGAGAGAATGAAACATTCGCTCTATCAGCCGGGTCTAATAAAGAGATTAATTTTTCGCGTGTGGCGTTAATTCTCTTTTTCAACTCATCTGCTTTTTTTTGATTAATCATGATATTCTGTGCAATATCCTGATTTGATCTATTTACCAAATCGTCAGTTTCCGGATCAATTCCATCACCTGCCTGGGTAAATTCTTTTTTAATGCTTTCAATATAATTATTCAAATCATCAGCGGCCTTCTGTGCCTGTTTTGCCTTATCGTAAATTGGCTGTGCACGGGCTGGCTCTTCTTTCAACTTCGAATTTTCGAAGGCAGAAAATAACTGATTAATACTTGTATTTACATTGTTTTTAGAAGTATCCAAACTATCGTTGATATTTTTGAATGCATCTAAAATGGTATCTGATACGTTTAAGGCGAGCATAGCTAACAATACCAAATACATGATATTGATCATCCGCTGCCTTGTTGTTTCTTTTCCGCCTGCCATGTTTGATGTAGCTTTTCCTTTAAAAATTAAAAACTAAACAAATTATACACGTGGGCCGTTCATAGCCGATAACATATTGCCATAAATTGCATTAAGCGATGATAGGTTTTTAGCCAACTTATTCACCTCTTCTTTAAACTGTTTCGAATCTTCCATCGATTCGTTAAAGTTCTGCATGGTTAACGATAAGTTTGAATAGAATTTATTCATCGATTTTAGATGCGCACTAGAATCTTGTAATTCTAATTCATATACTGCATTTAAAGCTGATAAATTTTTAGCTAAATTGTTAACCTGATCGTGGTAAGCCTGAGAATCTACAGTGCTCTCGCCCATTGCTTTCAAATTAGCAGTGGCTTTATCAAAAGATGCACTAAGGTTATCGAAACCAGCTGAAGCTGTCTTAATTTTTCCAGTAAATTCGTTGGTTGCGGTAGATGCATCTGCAACATTAGAAATTGTTGCTACTTTATCACCAAAAGTACGCAAACCAGAGCCTAAGCTTTCAATTAATTCAGGACCGATTTTAGCATCTGATAACATTTTATCTAAGGCCGCCGTATTCGATGCTGTTGCTGCAACTGGTCTTGCTGATGCCGTTGGTAACTCTCCTTTAAAATCTGGTTTTAATTCAGGGTAAACTCTTTCCCAAGCTGGTTCTGGCTCTGGTGGAAAGAATCCTGTTAAAAAGAATAAAAATGCCTCTACACCAAGACCAAGCCCGATCATATAGTTACCCATAATTCCACCAATGTGTAGAATTTTAAATAACGCTCCGATAATTACAATACTTGCTCCCCATGAAATCGCTACGTGTAACCAGCCTGGTTGTTTCTTTGCTGCCATAAAATTTTGATATTTTTCTTTAGTTTTTAGTTTGTTTGGTTTAATGTCTTAGGTCGGTACCAGGATAAGATGAAACACATCTGAAACCAATATATGATCTTTGTGTATCCTGATATTCATATGTAGCTACGGCATTTTGTAAAAAATAGCCAGTATCTTTCCATGAACCGCCTTTTACTACTTTACGCTTTTTGTATTTGCTGTCGGTTGCACCAGCGTCATAAGTAAAATTCGGGTTCAAATCATGCAATAACGGGCTTGCACCTTTATTGTATGCAGTTAATGTCCATTCAGAAACATTACCTGCCATGTTGTACAAACCATAATCATTAGGAAAATACGATCTAACACCTACGGTATAAATACCACCATCGCTCGAATAATCGCCACGGCCCGGTTTAAAGTTAGCCTGTAAACATCCTTTAGTATTTCTAATGTAAGGGCCTCCCCAAGGGTATTTAGTTTTGGTATTGCCACCTCTAGCTGCATATTCAAATTCAGTTTCGGCTGGTAATCTATAATCCGATCTAGATCCTGCGGGTAATTTTCTTGCTGTAGCAACTCCATCGTACAATCTTGTTCTCCAATGAGAGAATGCTTTTGCCTGCTCCCAGCTCACACCAACTACAGGATAATCGTCGTAAGAAGGGTGGTTGTAGTAACCACGTACCATAGGATCGTTTTGTGAATAAGAATAATCTGTTTTCCACACCATGGTGTCAGGATAAATAGCAACGGTATAACGATCGATATAATCCTGGCGTTTACTGTTTGGGTCTTTATGTCCTAGAGCAGCTTTCTCCATATTTAATTCGGCATAAGAATATTCGAATTTACGAACATCCAGTTCTTTTTTCCCTGGAAGTGCATCTAAACCTGAGTAATACATACCATCTAACTGGCTAACCTGAGCAGCAGCTGTACCCCTACCTTTATTGCGCCAAATGTTGGAACCGTTTGGTCCAACTTTCTTCCAGTCGATGTATTTCTCTCCACCAACAGCGTTTGCGGCATTTCCTTTTGGAGTAACCATAAATTGTTGAGGGTTGCCCATCATCACAATTGCAATCGAATCGCGTACCCAGTTGGTAAACTGGCGGTATTCTGCATTGGAAATCTCGGTCTGGTCCATAAAGAACGCGCTAATGGTAACCATTTTACTTGGCCCATTCTGAGAGAAAGTAATATCTTCATCCGATCCTCCCAGCGGGGTATGCCCTGGTGGTACATAAACCATTCCTAGCGGGATTCTATCGTTTTTGAATTTTCGGTTATAAGCACCAACCAGCTCGCCTTGGCCACCATGACCACAGCTTGCTAGCATTACAGTTATACCTACAATAGCTAGAAGGTAGATTTTCTTCATATTTTTTATAGTGTGCACAGCACGATTAGGAGCAATTTTATCAAAAATCACTGAAATTATCAACAAAAGCAAATATTTTACGTTAAATCATCACTCAAAGACAATTAAAGTTAGATTAACACTTCTCCAACAGCCTTATATTTTGTTCAAAAATATGCGTAACTTTCTTACTAACAGTAAAGTTACGCATTTATTGTATTGACTTAAAATAAATTATTTATCGTATTATTTATTAGATATTTTGATGTAATTTTCAATAGCCATCGTCATAGATGGAACGCCCGGGGTTGGCGCAGCAATATCCACTATCAGGTCCATATCAGTACATGCCTTACTCGTGTTAGTTCCAAAAGCAGCAATCCGGGTATTATTCTGTTTAAAATCGGGGAAATTTTTAAACAACGACTGGATACTTGAAGGACTAAAAAATGCAATAACATCGTAGAATACTTCAGCTAAATCAGATAGATCACTCACCACTGTTCTAAACAAAACTGCAGGGGTAAAATTATACCCACTTTTTTCCAGGAACTTCATCGTGTCTTCGGTAGCCATATCAGAGCAAGGATATAAAAACTTCTCGTTTGCATGCTTCTTTAGCACCTCTGCTAAATCTGCTGCAGTTTGTTTACCAAAAAAGATTTTACGCTTCCGATACTGGATATACTTCTGCAGATACAATGCAATAGTCTCAGACAGACAAAAATATTTCAGTTCTGCCGGCACTTCATAACGCATTTCTTCGCAGATTCTAAAAAAATGATCTGCTGCATTACGGCTGGTAAAAATTACTGCCGTAAAATCGGCCAGGTTAATCTTATCCTTTCTAAAGTCTCTTGCGGGCACACCTTCAACATGAATAAAGGACCTAAAATCAACTTTTAAGTTGTGTTTTTTGGCCAAATCGTAGTAAGGAGATTTTTCTGTTTCAGGTTTTGGTAAAGTAACCAAAATACTTTTTACTTTGCGGATTCTAGAGTCGTTCTTTTCTTGCATTTTCCTTTTTCCTGCTACAGTCCTATCGTTTTAATTAGTATTAGGATGGGACATATTTCGAGGGCGCAAAAGTACAAAAATAAATGCATTCTAGAAAACTTATTATTAGAAAGTATCGTTATACCTGCCCGCAATAGCTGAAAAGCAAAAATAATGCCTAACAGTAAGAATGCCAACACGATATACACCCCACCGTATTTAAGTGGCGATAAGGCGAAAGCAACTACTAAAGGAATAAATAGCAGGGATGCATTGAAGTAGCTGAGGTATAAAATTGAGATGTATTCACCCACCGGTTTCTGCACATTGAACAGATAGCCCAAAAAGCGTAAAAGAACCAATTTGAGGGCATAAAAAACAATTATAGTAATCGATATACTAAAAAAGAACTTAAACCCATCTTTAGCCTGATACATATCATTCCACTGCGCTACCAGAAAAAAGAACATTCCAAAAACGAAACCAAACTGCACAAAAAGCAATAAAAATGGCCACGAACTAAACAGGTTATCTTCCTTGTTAATATTATTCAAAATCCTGTTGCTGAAAAACGATTGAACGATTGCCGATAATTGTTTCGAAAAAGCATTTTTTAGAATTGCAAAAATGATAAGCATGCCAAAAATAAATCCAAGCAAACCAACATTGCCTTTTGGGATTTTTGTGCCCAGTTGATAGGGATTTGCCTTTTTCTTTAAGTGCTGGTATTTCTTTTGCCAGGCCAGCAGATCGAGTTTAGGAAAAAGATATTCCTTTTCAATGGTATCAAGCAGTGCCCCCTTGTTAATTAAGCTATCAGGAAGCACCCAGGTATGGTGAACAAGCGAATCGGTCGAAAATTTCTGCCTGGCAAGGGTTGCCGAATCGGGCCGGTATCTTCGATATTGATATTGATTTACCGCTACGCTATCTGTTTGAACAGGAATTTCTTGTGCTACTACAAAATTAGCAGACCATACAAACGCGAACAAAAAGAAAATAAATTTCGGCATGCTGTAAATCAAAACTTAAGGATGCAAAAGTAGTCGAATAATCATGGTTTACCTAAAGAAAATAAATGGATTAATTAATAACTTTAGCAATAATGCAAAAATAGCATGCATTCAACAATGTCCAATTCAAAAAAGAAAACGCCAATATTCGGAATAACAACTGCAACTTCAGAAAAGCTAGATAAAAGGCGATGGAACAAAACTTTTTGAAGGATCGCAAAAATCCAGATTGTTAAACAGAAAGAACTTCCACATAAAATTTCAGCGATCACAAACGTTTGGGATGGATATAAAGATGGGAAAAGATACTTAAAAAAACTACAGTAGCAAAGAAATGTGAAAGTAGTTTCATTCATTTAACTAGTAACGCAGGTAAAGCTATTACTTTACAAAAGCAAATAAAAAGTAAATATATAGCTTTACTTTCTTGTTATTCTATAATTTATGCGACCGTTCAAACAACCTAACTAAATATTATGACAATAAAGAAAACCTAACTTCGCTATCTTTGCATCAATGTCTGGTATCTATATTCATATTCCTTTTTGTAAAAAGGCTTGTCACTATTGCGATTTTCATTTCAGCACTTCATTAAAATATGCTGATGAAATGGTTGATGCGATCTGCAAAGAGATCAAAATGAAAAAAGATCGGATTGGCGGACAGGTTGGAAGCATTTATCTTGGCGGCGGAACACCCTCTATTTTATCGCAGGCAGCTTTACAAAAGATTTTCGATGCCATTAACCGCACTTTTTCGGTTGATGCAAATGCTGAAATTACCATCGAAACCAATCCCGATGATTTAACCGCCCAGAAATTAAAAGAGCTGAAACAGTTACCTGTTAACCGCTTTAGCGTTGGTATTCAATCTTTTTATGATGAAGATCTGAGCTGGATGAACCGGGCACACCTGGCCCAAGAAGCTGAAGACTGCATCAGAAGAAGTCAGGATGCCGGTTTTGAAAACTTAACCCTCGATTTAATTTATGGCTATCCTTTGCTTACCGATCAAAAATGGTTAAGTAATATCCAAAAGGCAATTGAGCTTGAGGTTCCACATATTTCGGCCTATGCCCTAACAGTAGAACCACGGACGGCTTTAGCTCATGCCATTAAAAACAAAAAACAAACGCCCGTAAACGATAATCAAAGTGCTGCTCAGTTTGTAATTTTAATGGATAAACTGATTGATGCCGGATTTGAACACTATGAAATTTCGAATTTTGCCAAACCGAATCATTATGCCGTGCACAACACCAATTACTGGAAAGGCGTAGATTACATTGGCATAGGTCCATCGGCGCATGGCTTTAATGGCCAGAACCGCTACATGAACCCCGCCAATAACGCCCTGTATATGGAAACGTTAGGCCATAACAAACTTCCTGAAATTATTGAAGAACTGAGTTTAAACGACAGATTTAACGAGTACATCATGACTTCGTTGAGAACCATGTGGGGAACCGATCTACAAAAAATAAATACCGATTTTGGGAAAGACTTTTTAGCAGAAACAAAACACAACCTAAAAAATTTCGAGGATAAAGATTGGCTGGTAGTTGACGGAGATAATATTTGCTTAAGTCAAAACGGAAAATTATTTGCCGATCATATTGCTTCGGAATTGTTTATAGTAGGAAATGAATGAGTGAATTGAGAAGGATTGAATTAGAGAATGGCTGATTTAGCAGGTTAAACAACATTCACTCATTCAAAACTCAATCAGTCAATAATTAATTAAAATGTATGTCAAAAATTGTATGGATTACAGGTGCATCATCAGGTATTGGCGAAGCCTTGGTATATGAATATTTTAAAGCTGGCAATAAACTGATCATCTCGGGAAGAAACCGTGATGAGCTATTCCGCGTAAAAGGAAACTGCCAAAACTCTTTTAATGTACATGTTTTACCATTCGATTTGAGCGAAACAGCTACACTCGAAAACAAAGCTGCCGACGCCATCCGTATTTTTGGAAAAATAGATTTACTGATCAACAGCGGCGGTGTAAGCCAGAGAAGTTTAGCCCTCGAAACCAACCTGCAAACAGAGCAACAGATTATGGATACCAATTTCTGGGGAACAGTTGTACTGAGCAAAGCAGCGCTGCCCCTAATGATCGCTAACGGTGGTGGACAGATAGTTGTAATTAGCAGCCTTGTTGGAAAATTCGGCACGAAATTCCGCTCTGCTTATGCGGCATCAAAACATGCGCTGCATGGTTATTTCGATTCACTCCGATCGGAAGTTTACGATAAAAACATCGATATTACCATCATCTGTCCAGGTTTTATCAAAACAAATGTAACCTATAATGCACTTACCGCAGATGGTAAGCCCTTAAATAAAATGGGTGACGCACATGAAAATGCCATGACTCCTGCCGAATGTTCCAAACAAATTGTAGCGGCTGTTAGCAACAAAAAAGAAGAGGTTTATATTGGCGGGAAAGAAACCAGAGCAGTATTATTGAAACGCTTTTTCCCTAAGCTTTTTTCTAAAAAAGTAAGAACGGCGAAGGTGAATTAGTGCAGCGTTTGGTGCTGGGCGTTAAGCGTGACCAGCGAAGTTTATAAAGGACGCGACTTAGGGACGAACCCAATTGATCTAAACCCGGTTGAAGCGATATCCTTTTGGCGGTCATTCTGAGCGTAGTCGAAGAACGCCAAAAGATTTAGCGAAAAACGGGACTGGCCCGCCAGAAGAACCACCACAGCACCTTTACAAAAAAAAAAATAAAACACTAACAATCAGCACATTAAAAATTATTTTTTATTTCTAAAAACCAAGTATCTGTAAGCCATCGTAAATGGAATCAAATAACAGAAACTTAAAATTAGAAATAATGAAAAATTTAATCTTATCCGCATTTGCCGTAATTACCATGGCATTCACTACTCAGGTTTACGCTCAGAAAAATCCAATGGTTGGTGGCGCAGCCATGTATTCGACTAAAGATATTGTAGACAATGCTGTAAATTCAAAAGACCACACTACGCTGGTAGCGGCAGTTAAAGCTGCAGGCTTGGTTGAAACTTTAAAAAGTGCCGGCCCTTTCACCGTTTTCGCACCAACAAATGCAGCATTTGATAAACTTCCTGCCGGAACGGTAGGCAATCTTGTTAAACCAGAAAACAAAGCAACCCTAACTACCATTTTAACTTACCATGTTGTTGCCGGCAAAATGGATAGCAAAGCAATTGCAAAAGCAATTAAAGCTGGTGGCGGCAAAGCTGAACTTAAAACTGTACAAGGTGGTAAACTTTGGGCCTGGATGGAAGGCAAAAAATTAGTTTTAAAAGACGAAAAAGGTGGAATGAGCACTGTAACCATTGCAGATGTTTACCAGAAAAATGGCGTGATCCACGTTATTGATACAGTTTTAATGCCGAAATAAATTTTAGATATCCTTATTAATCAGTATAAAACGTTCTGACTCTTGTTAGAACGTTTTTACTTTTCATAAAAAATTGTTCTTTAAAAATCATGGCTATTTTTTTATCGTAAATACTTGCAAGATGCCAAAAGATATCCTTATTAAAAAGATATATCACGTCCCGTGTGATTATAACAAAACGTCCTTTCTTAAAAGTCAGGACGTTTTTCATTCATTTTCAACCATACTTTCTGACTTTTTTTGATGAATTGTCAGTTTTTTTTCAAGTTTTTGCATTTGTAATGTTTAGTGTTTTTTAACTATTTAATTTTGCTGTATTAATAGTTTTTTAACATGAAATTCAATTTATCTCCGATAGATGTAGTTGAAGACATATCTAAATCAGATTTCGAGCTGAACTACCTTAAACCACGTAAACCATTGGTAATAAAAAACATGGCCAAAAAATGGCCCGCTTACCAAAAATGGACGATGGAATATATGAAAGAAGTTGTTGGCGATAAAACTGTTCCGCTTTACGACAGTTCTAAAGCGGATCCTTCTAAACCTATAAATGCCTCTGCAGCCGAAATGAAATTTGGCGATTATATAGACCTGATTAAAGAAACACCGACCGATCTGCGCATCTTTTTGTTCGATCCGATAAAATTTGCACCAAAGCTACTCGAAGATTATATCGCACCGAAAGATTTAATGGGTGGTTTTTTAGATAGTTATCCAAATATGTTCTTTGGCGGTAAGGGATCAGTAACATTTTTACACTACGACATTGATTTAGCGCACATTTTCCATACACACTTTAATGGCCGCAAGCGAGTGATCTTATTCGATTACAAATGGAAAGAACGTTTGTATCAAATCCCGTATGCCACTTATGCCTTAGAAGATTATGATGTAGAGAACCCCGATTTTGATAAATTCCCAGCATTAAAGGGCGTTCAGGGGGTTGAGGCTTTTTTAGAACACGGCGATACCTTATTTATGCCCACCGGATACTGGCATTGGATGAAATATCTCGATGGTTCTTTTTCCATTAGCTTAAGGGCATGGGACAAAAGCTGGGCGGTAAAAGCAAAAAGCTTGTATAACTTAACTTTACAGCGTAAATTTGACGACTTTATGAAAGCAAACTACCGCGAAAAGTACATGCACTGGAAAGAAAACCTTGCAGTTAAAAGAGCAAGTAGAGCACTGGAAAAGAATTTACCAAAATAAATAATGATTGAATGATTAAGTTTTGAATGATTGAATGAACATGTGTTTAATCCTGCTAATTCACTAATTCCATCATTCTCTCCCTCATAATTTAAATGCCCCATTCAAACATCCAATCATTCACTCATTCAACATATGCATCCTAACATTATAAAAATCCAGGAAAGAATAGAGCCGCTTAGGCAAGAAATTATTAACCATAAAGTTTATTCGGCTATTAGTGAAATAGAAGATCTCCGGGTTTTTATGGAACACCACATTTTTGCTGTTTGGGATTTTATGTCGTTGCTTAAAGCCCTACAAATTAATTTAACCTGCACTACTTTGCCCTGGTTCCCGGTAGGTGATCCTGTTACCCGGCAATTGATCAATGAAATTGTGGTCGGTGAAGAATCGGATGTAGATACCGATGGAGCGATTAAAAGCCACTTCGAGTTATATTTAGATGCCATGAATCAGTGCGGTGCCAATACCGAACCCATCGATATCTTTTTACAGGAACTAAAAAAAGGAAAAAGTTTTAACGAAGCTTTCGAGACAGCGGATGTTCCTGCAGCAGCAAAGGATTTTGTAAATGCGACTTTCGAAACCATCAACAGTGGAAAAACACATTTACAAGCAGCAAGTTTTACTTTTGGTCGCGAGGATTTAATTCCAAACATGTTTTTTAGCATGGTGAATGACCTGAACAGTACCCAGGCTGATAAAGTTTCAATCTTTAAATATTACCTCGAGCGCCATATAGAAGTAGATGGCGATCACCACAGCCATTTGGCACTCTCTATGACGGAGAAGCTTTGTGAAAAAAATGAAACCTTTTGGGCCGAAGCAGAAGAGACCACAATACAAGCTTTGCAGAAAAGGATCGACCTGTGGGATGCGGCCTATACCGAAATTGTTAAAAATAAAGTTGAAGCGTAATTATTAAATTGTTAAGTATTTACTAATTTTAGATTACGTGATTTTAGTCACATTTACCTGTTAACATCAATTTTGTAAAATAAAATTTACACATTTGTTGTTCGGCACAAATAACCGATTTTAAGCGCATGAGTTTCATTTTAAAACCTGTTGATATCGTTGAGAGCATCACTCCCGAAGATTTTAAGAAAAATTATCTGAAAACTAAACGTCCGTTAGTAATCAGGGGCCTAACTAAAGACTGGCCTGCCAGAGAAAAATGGACGACTGAATATTTAAAGGAAATTGGTGGCGAGCTTGAAGTTCCACTTTACGATAACTCCAAAGCCGATCCATCTAAACCGATCAATGCAGCTACGGCGCATATGAAATTTGGCGATTACCTTGACCTGATCAAACGTGAGCCAACAGAACTGCGTATATTCTTTTTTAACCTGTTTAAAAAAGTACCAAGTTTAATCAATGATGTAAAAATCCCAAAAGATTTAATGGGCGGGTTTATCGAAAGCATGCCGGCTATGTTTTTTGGCGGTTCTAACTCGGTAACCTTTTTACATTATGATATCGATTTACCGCATATTTTCCATACGCACTTTGGCGGCAGAAAGCACATCGTTCTTTTCGACAATAAATGGAAAGACAGATTGTATTGCTTACCAAATGCAACTTATGCTTTGGAAGATTATGATGTGGCCAACCCTGATTTCGAAAAATTCCCGGCACTGAATGGCGTAGAAGGTTATGAAGTTTTCCTGGAGCATGGCGATACTTTATTTATGCCAACCGGAATGTGGCACTGGATGAAATATCTGGATGGGTCGTTTTCTTTAAGCTTAAGAGCCTGGGATCAATCAATTACGCGCAAAGTAGCGAGTGTTTGGAGCTTATTTACCCATGGTGCGATAGACAGTTTAATCAAAATGACTTTCAAAGAAAAATACGCCCACTGGAGAGAGAAAAAAGCAGTTAAAATTGCCGAAAGAGCCTTAGCCAAAGGCAGACCATAGAAAAGTATTGAAAATTAAAATACAACGGGGCATCGGTTATGATAGCCCCGTTTTTTGTTATTATTGCGCTTAAACACCGGGAATTAAAAAATTAGATACCTAAGATGGAAAACAATATCCTTAGTGAAAAAGAAAAAATGCTGGCCGGCAAAGCTTATCAGGCTGGCGGCGAAGAACTATCAAAAGAAAGATTAAAAGCACGTGAAATTGTTTTCGAGTTTAATAACCTCGCACCGAAATTTATCAAGCAAAGAAAAGAGTTATTAAAAAGGTTATTCGGAAAAACAGAACGGATGTTTTATGTGGAACCTCCATTTAGATGCGATTATGGCTACAACATCGAAATCGGTGATAATTTTTACGCAAATTTTAACCTTGTTATTTTGGATTGTGCCAAGGTACGCATTGGTAATAGCGTTTTTATTGCACCAAATGTGGCTATTTATACCGCAGGCCATCCTATTCATGCACATTTACGCGATCAGGAATATGAATGGGCACAGGAAGTAACCATCGGGAATAGTGTTTGGATCGGCGGAAATGTAGTAATTAATCCCGGGGTAAAAATTGGGTCGAATGTCGTAATCGGATCAGGTAGTATTGTAACCAGGGATATTCCGGATCATGTTTTTGCCGCAGGAAATCCATGTAGGGTAATCCGCCAGTTAACAGATGCTGATAAGGATTATTATTATAAGGATTTTAAGTTGGGGGAGTAAATAATCGTCCGATTTGCAATCGGGATGCATGAGAGGGGGCGATTTTATCGTCCTTAAATTTATTTACACAGCATTAAAAATGCTGATCTCGCCAATCCTCGTTAAAACGGGATAATTTAGATTAATTGTTCAACCCTTATTGTTAATAACCTCTCATTAAATTACTTTAAACGAGCTGATCATCGAATCGAGTTGTTTTTGATGAAGTCTGGCTTCCGTTGCTTCGCCACTGAATATAAAAGAATAGGTTTTACCCTTTAGTTTAAAAAGAGTGATGCTACCAATATTTCTAGTTGCAATGACTGAAGTTTCAAAACCTACCCCAAGCACTTCTTTATTTCCTATTCTAACATTACGGGCGGTATCGAGCAATCCAAAAGTTATCTTTCTTTGCTGATAACTACTTCTGCAGGAACGAATGGTTGTTTCAAGAAATGAGTTTAGATTAAGGTCTTCATTTATTTGCGTCAAAATCAAATAAGCATCCTTGCTTAAGGGCTCATCATTCTCTATAGAGATTATACGGGTCCCTTGCGCTCCTTCAACCGTTCTGTCTTTTTTAACCTTCCAATATTTATTGGGCAACAGGAAACTCAATCCATTTTTTTGATAAGCGATGGGTTGGTCATTAGGGTTTGAAGCGTAATTGCAAGAAGCGAATAGCAATAAAGAAAAAATTATTATAAATATATTTTTCACGTTTGATGCAAATTACTGCTTATGAACTATGATCAGCAACTACTTTCCATTCGCCCTTAATTTTTTTAATTAACAGGGTAAAATATCCTTTAAGTTCATCCTTTTCGCGTTTAACATTCCAGCTGCCCAGTACAAAAGCCAAATCGGGCTTTAAAAAATCGACCTTTTTAATTCCAAACACTAAAAAACCCATTGCCGATTTATCCGGATAGCCTTTTTTATAATTATCCAATGTTTTCTGCCAGCCATAAGTTGGTCCGCTTTTACCTACAAAAAGTAAACTATCCGATTTTTCATAACCCTGCATAAAGGCTTCAACATCACCTTTGTTCCAATCTGAACGTTGCTTTTCGAGTAAATTAAGTATGGCCTGTTTATCCTTCGCATTTTGAGCAAAAGCGCTAAAGGAAACTAAAAACAATGCAATTACAAGTATTCTTTTCATGGTTATTTAAGTTGAGGTAAAAATTAAAGATATGAAACAAATTATTTTGTTCCATGCGTAAAAATTCTTTATTTACATATCTATAAATCTCCTATGCAAAATAAAGTAATCACAATTGGCGAAATACTCTGGGATGTTTTTCCAGAGGGTAAAAAAGCTGGCGGCTCGAGCATGAACGTTGCGCTTAATTTACACAAACAAAGTATAGATAGCAGTTTTATTAGCGCAATTGGTGATGATGAAAATGGAAAAGAGCTATTCGATTTTCTAGCCAGCAATCATTTTGCAAATGATCTGATTCAAGTAAACGCCGAATTACCAACCAGTACGGTTGTGGTGCAGTTGGATGAAAACCATCAGGCCACTTATACAATTAAACAACCTGTAGCATGGGATGACATCAAAATCACAGAGGAAAACATAGCTGCCGTAAAACAAGCCGATGCCTTAGTATATTGCAGCTTAACCTGTAGAGCGGAAGAATCTAAAAACACTATCCTTACGCTTTTAGAAAATGCAAAGACTAAAATCTTTGACATAAACCTACGCGCTCCTTTTTATACAAAAGAATTAATTGAAGCGCTTTTGGCAAAAGCGGATATCCTAAAAATAAATGAAGATGAAATTTTATGGGTGAAAGAAGCGTTTGCTTTAACTGGCAATACCGATGAGCAACTTTTAAAGCAACTTTCCAGTCAGTTTAATATCGAAATCATCTGTCTCACACTTGGTGATAAAGGCGCCTGTGTGTTAAAAGATGGCAAGTTGTTTAAACATGCTGGTTACAAAGTACAAGTGGTTGATACAGTTGGTGCAGGCGATGCCTTTTTAGCCACATTTATTGCCTGTTATCTACAAGGCTACCCTATGGAGACCACATTAGATAACGCCTGCAAAGTTGGGGCATTTGTAGCCTCTCAACCTGGCGCAAATCCAGAGTACAATAAAAAGATTTACCATATGGCATTGGGTTAAGCATTCTGCTTTGTTGCCACGGAGACACGGATTAACACGGAATTTTAGATCTGATCTGAAACGGTGGGTTTTGCGTTAGGGATTGTAAGGGTTCAGTACCAATATTTCATTGGTACCGAAGCGAAGCGTAGCCCTGAAAAGCCCGCCCCTTTCCCGTTTTTCACGGGATTGGGGAACGCCCAAATCAGTTTGACAGTTTTCAGTTGGCAACTTGCAATTCAATCTGCTTTGGTCTTTCAGCTTTTACCTTTCTGCTTTGTTCCAAATATGACACCGCGCTTAAATTAATGCAAAGCGAAACTTTTATCTTCGATAAATCGTTAATACAAGCACATGAGAGGTTTTCGTTTTTCTGATTATAAGCCGGGCGATACGCCACAGGGTGGGTTCGATGAGTTGCTGAAATTATTTAGCGAACTGCTAAATTATACTGCTGGAGATGCAGCAGAGGCTTTAAGCTGGCTGAATGAACTCGACAAACAATATAAACTAACCAATAATGATTATGGCATTGGTAATTTTATTGACGACCTGAAAGACAAAGGTTATCTTACGGAAGACAATCAATCTGGGGAATTTAAAATAACGGCCAAAACCGAGCAGACCATCCGCAAATCGGCCCTTGATGAAATTTTTGGGAAACTAAAAAAGTCAGGGCGGGGAAACCACAACAGTAACCAATCAGGAATTGGTGAAGAAAAAAATGCCGATAGACGAGAATATAGTTTTGGGGATAGTTTGGATCAGATTGATATGACTGCTTCTATCCACAATGCGCAGATTAACCACGGTATTGGCGATTTCACCTTAACCGATCGCGATCTGGAAGTAGAGGAAAAGGATTTTAAAACCTTAACATCTACCGTATTAATGATCGATATTTCGCACTCGATGATTTTATACGGCGAGGATAGAATTACCCCTGCAAAAAAAGTTGCGATGGCTTTGGCCGAGCTGATTAAAACGAAATACCCTAAAGATACTTTAGATATTGTGGTTTTCGGAAATGATGCCTGGCCAATTAGCGTGAAAGACCTGCCTTATTTACAGGTTGGCCCTTATCATACCAATACCTATGCGGGCTTAGAATTAGCTGCTGATTTACTCCGTCGAAGAAAAACACATAATAAGCAGATTTTCATGATTACCGACGGAAAACCAACCTGCTTAAAAGAAAATGGCAAGTACTATAAAAACAGTATGGGTCTGGATAGGAAGGTAATTAATAAAACCTTAAACATGGCTGCCCAATGTAAGCGCCTAAAAATTCCGATTACTACATTTATGATTGCCAAAGACCCTTACCTGCAACAGTTTGTGCGCCAGTTTACCGAAATTAATGGCGGCAGGGCTTTTTATAGCTCGTTAAACGGTTTGGGCGAATACATTTTTGAAGATTATATTAAAAACAGACGTAAGACAGTTAAATAAGGTAGAGGGTAAAAGGCGGAAGGTTTAAGGTAAAACCTAAAGCCGAAAAGACCTATTTAACGAGGCTTAGAAACATTTAAACAAGGGAAGATTTAGCGATTGATGTTGCGTGCTGCAACCTTAAACCCTAAACCATAAACCTTAAACCCATTTTAAAAGATGCAAAACACCACATTAGGCGAATTAAAAAACACAGGATATAAATCGAGATCTGTAAAGGAAGAGCTTAGAGAAAATCTGATTAAAGTTCTCCGCGATAAAAAAACCGAATTTGAGGGCATTATCGGCTACGATGAAACGGTGATTCCTGAATTACAAACAGCCATTTTATCGCGCCACAATATTTTACTTTTAGGCTTGCGTGGGCAGGCTAAAACACGGATTGCCCGTTTAATGGTGAACCTATTGGATGAATATGTACCATACGTGGCCGGAAGTGAAATTTTTGATGATCCGTTGAACCCGATTTCATGGTATGCTAAAAATGAAATTGCCATAAAAGGCGACGATACCGAAATTGCCTGGTTGCACCGTAGCGAAAGATATACCGAAAAACTGGCTACACCAGATGTTACCGTTGCCGATTTAATTGGCGATGTTGACCCCATTAAAGCCGCAACATTGAAATTAACCTATAATGATGAACGTGTAATCCACTTTGGTTTAATTCCGCGTGCACACCGCAGCATATTCGTGATTAATGAGCTTCCCGATTTACAGGCACGTATCCAGGTGGCATTATTTAACATGCTGCAGGAGAAAGATATCCAGATCCGTGGTTTTAAACTGCGTTTACCCCTGGATATTCAGTTTGTATTTACCGCAAACCCTGAAGATTACACCAACCGTGGAAGCATTGTTACACCTTTGAAAGATAGGATTGAAAGTCAGATTTTGACGCACTACCCTAAAACCATCGAAATTTCGCGCAAAATTACTTTCCAGGAGGCAAAATTAACCACCGATCAAAAAGCCAATATTGAAGCCGATGGATTGGTAAAGGACTTGATCGAGCAGATTGCTTTTGAAGCTCGTAAAAGTGAATATATCGATCAAAAATCAGGCGTTTCTGCCAGGTTAACCATTTCTGCTTATGAAAATTTAATCAGCACTGCTGAAAGAAGAATGCTGATTGCAGGCGAGAAAAATACTTTCGTACGTTTATCCGACCTTGCAGGAATTATCCCGGCAATAACCGGTAAAATAGAACTGGTTTACGAAGGCGAGCTGGAAGGACCAGCGCATGTAGCTACAACCTTAATCGGCAAAGCAGTTAAAACATTGTTTGCACGTTACTTTCCAGATCCAGAAAAGGCAAAGAAAAGCAAAACGGCCAATCCTTATACTGAAATAACTGAATGGTTTACGGAAGGCAACAATGTAGATGTTACTGATACTTTAACAAATGCACAGTATAAAAAAGCGCTGATGCTGGTACCAAGTTTATATGATCTGGTAAAGAAGTTTCATCCTAAATTAAGCGAAAATCAAACTTTATTGTTAATGGAGTTCGTATTGCATGGTTTAGCTGAATATTCGCAATTGAGCAAAAATTACTTAAATGGCGGCTTTGGTTTCGCTGATATGTTTGGCAGTTTATTTAACGCCGAATTTGACGAAGAAGAAGATGAGGACGATTTCAGATAAAATTATTAATGGAGTTTAACGGATATCTTTTATCGATGAGATTAAATCAAGACAATGTTCCTGATGGATATCCGTTTAACATTCCATGTATAAAATCTTTTGAAGAATTAGCTTTTCATCCAAACGTTACATTTTTCACAGGCGAGAACGGCGTTGGTAAGTCTACATTAATTGAAGCAATCGCAATTTATCTTGGCTTTAATGCGGAGGGCGGTAGTAAAAACTTCAACTTTAGAAGTGCAGAAACACATTCTGACCTTCATAATTTTTTAACAATATCGAAAAGTTTTAGAAAGCCAAGAGATGGTTATTTTCTTAGAGGTGAGAGTTTTTACAATGTTGCCAGCGAGATTGATAAGCTAGATGAGGAGCCCGGCGGACCAAAAATTATAGATTCTTATGGCGGGCTATCTTTACATGAACAATCTCACGGACAATCGTTTTGGGCACTATTTATGAATCGATTTAGCGGAAATGGTGTTTATATCCTCGATGAGCCTGAATCGGCACTTTCGGCAACAAAACAAATTGCGATGTTGTCAAAAATCAATAATCTTGTCGATAAAAATGCTCAATTTATTATCACAACACATTCGCCGATATTATTAGCTTATCCCAATGCCTATATTTATGAAATGGCTGATGGTAAAACAACCAGGATAAAGTATGAAGAATCGGAGGTTTATAGAGTTTACAAATCCTTTTTAGATAGTCCTAAGCGAATTTTAGATAATTTATTTACCTCAAATACCTAAATTTAGGCATTCAAAGAATTAGCCTGATTATTTACTTAATACACATAAACCCGATACATGGGAAGATTACCTTTCATCATTGCTGCCTGCATATTCATCATTGCTTTTGACATTTATTGTTACAAAGCCATTATTGCTGTTTTTAAAAAATGGAAACCGAATACTAAAAGAGTATTTGCTATTGCCTATTGGAGTTATAGCCTGCTTTTGATTTTTGGCGTTTTCTGCGGCATTTACCTCAATCTTTTCCTTACGTTAAGAGCCATTATTCTGGTTGCCTTCTTTTTAACCGTTGCATGTAAAATGGCTATGCTCCCATTTTTGATTTTAGATGATTTACGAAGGTTATTCATTAAAATTTTCAGGAGGAACAAAAAAAGTGAAGTTTCAACAGCACAAAATACAACGGCAGAACCCATTTCACGCTCTGAGTTTCTGGTTAAAGCTGGATTGGTGGCAGCAGCAGTACCCTTAACTTCATTAAGCTGGGGCATTATTTCTGGCGCATACGATTATCAGGTGCGACGGGTAAATTTAATCCTCCCTAACCTACCCAAAGCTTTTGACGGAATTACCATGGGGCAGATTTCAGATATCCACTCCGGAAGTTTTTACAACAAAACAGCCGTAAAGGGCGGTGTAGAAATGCTATTGGGCGAGAAACCCGATTTCGTTTTTTTTACCGGCGATTTAGTCAATAACCTTACCAACGAGGTAAGAGATTATCAGGATATATTTTCGAAAGTAAAAGCACCTCTAGGTGTATATTCAACATTGGGAAACCACGATTATGGCGATTATTTTTTTGGCAAAGAATCTTCTCCCGCCAAGGTGAAAAACCTGAAAGATATGGTTGATGTGCATAAAGTAATGGGATACGATTTACTCATGAATGAAAACCGGAAATTAAAAGTAGATGGAGAAGAAATCGGAATTTTAGGTATCGAAAACTGGGGAATGGGCCGCTTCCCTAAATATGGAAAAATGGAGCTTGCGGTTCAAAACACAGACGATTTACCGGTTAAACTTTTGCTTAGTCACGATCCTTCGCACTGGCGTGGAGAGGTTTTAAAGAAATACCCGCAAATAGATGCGATGTTCAGTGGCCATACACATGGAATGCAGTTTGGCGTTCGTTTCAAAGAGGTTCAATGGAGCCCGGTGCAATACATCTACAAAGAATGGGCGGGTTTGTACCAGGAGCAAAAACAACAGCTTTACGTTAATGTGGGCTATGGCTTTTTAGGTTATCCGGGCAGGGTTGGTATTTTACCTGAGATAACTATTTTTTCTTTGAAGAGAGCTTAGTAAATAAGTTCGTCATTTCGACTGAAGTGCAACGAAATGGAGAAATCTATAAAAAATGTATGTAAATCACCCATAAATTTCTCCGCTACGGTTGAAATTCCAGTGGTCCAGTGGTGTCAGATGTTACCATTTGAGATGTATATAACCGTCAGATGGTAACATCTGACGGCACAATAATCTGACGGCACATATATGTTTATCCCGCATTAAAGCGATAACCTACCCCCCTAACTGTCTGTAACAATTGTGGGTTATCAGGGTTCAGTTCTATCTTCTTGCGTAAACGAACAATATGCATATCAAGCGTTCTGGTATTCACATCAGAGTTGTAGCCCCACACCACCAACATCAATTCATCACGGTTGATTACTTTACCCGGGTTCCGCAAGAAATAAAGGAGAATACGGTTTTCCAATATCGTTAACTCGATTTTCTTTCCATCTCTAAACAGCGTGTGGATGTTTGGATGGTGTTCCATATTACCAAAACGGTGAATTTCGGCCGTATCTTTATTCACGATAAATTTCACCTTGCTCTCCAACATCGCAACCAAAACATCCATATTAAATGGTTTGGTGATATAATCAGATGCGCCAAAGTTATAGGCGTCAATTTTATCTACATCCTGCGCTTTAGCAGTCATCATAATGATCAGGTTTTCGAATCCTTGCTTGCGCACATTCTCGCAAACTTCGGCGCCCTGTTTACCCGGCATCATCCAATCCAATAATACTATATCAGGCTGATCGGCAACAATCATTCTTTCACCAGCTTCGCCATCATTTGCTTCAAGCACAGTATAACCTTCAGCCTTTAAACGGTGGGCCACAAGAAAGCGAAGATTTTCATCATCTTCTACAATTAATATTTTTACTTCTTTTGACATTTATATGTGTGTTTTATATGCGGTTGTAATGTTAAAACGCTGTACTGTTTAAAGGTCAAACTCAACTTTACAACCTTCAAACCTGTAGCCTTTCAACTCCTAAAATTTAACTATTATAAGGCAGTACTATTTTAAATTCGGTACCGCTTCCTACTTTACTTTTTACAGAGATTTCTCCCTCCATAAAGTTAACCAGTTCTTTGCAGAATGCCAAACCCAGGCCTACACTGCCCATTTGGTTATATTCATTCTGAATCCTGAAAAACTTCTTAAATATATTGTTTAATTCTGATGCTGCGATGCCTATTCCCTTATCGGCAAACCGGAAAACCAGCACCCCTTTAATCAGCTTTGCACTAATGTGTAATTTTTTCTGTTCTGGTTTCGAATACTTGTAGGCATTTTCTGCCAGATTATCGAATAAACTCCCCAATAATACCGGATCGGTAATAAAGGTTTTAAAACCCACCACCTCATAGGTAATCTTAAAATCGGGATGCTTCAACGTATGCGATTCGATGGTACTTTCAATAAAATCTACAATATTAACTTCTTCCTGGTTCAGCTTAATCGCCTTATTTTCGATCTGCGTAAAGGCCAGCAACTTGTTCATTAAACCATTCAGCTTGTCGGCTTCTTCATCCAGGATCTTGCCATAAAGCTGCTGCTCCCTTTGGCTTAATGTGGTAGCACTTTTAATATTGTTTCCCGCAATCTTAATCACGCTGACGGGCGTTTTAAACTCATGCGTAAGGTTATTCACAAAATCGTACTGTAGCTTAAACATTTTGCTATTGATGTTCAGGTTACGGTAAATCAAAAAAGCAACCAATAAAAGTACGCCGTATACCAATAAAAGCACCAGGGCGATCGGCATGAAATAAATAAAAATTTCTTTCTTGATGTAAGATCTTGATGAAATAAGGTAGAGCTTAAAATCAGAAAATGCACCTGGCAGGGCAATTTCGGTATTAATATTTTCTTCAGAAGTATCAATCGGATCATAAGTCAACGGCTCAATCCTGATCGTTTGGTACAGCAATGGCCTGGTATTGATGATCTTGATTTTATGCGCATCGAGATTAAAAACCAGCACATCCTGTTGATAAACAGGTGCCGGATTTAATTTCCGCCTGATCATATCTTTATAGGCCCTTAAATCTTCCCGGCGGGGAATATTTAAATAGGTAATTTTATTTTCATTCGAATTAACGATAGAAAAATTAGTAAACAATTCCTCTTGTGTAGGTACCGATGCTGTATCCAGATCCTCAACAAAAGTGGCAAGCTTTATGGCTATTGCATTAAAATCGCTCCCTACATTAAAAGATCTGGTATCATCTTCTGAATATAATTTTACCGAATCGGGTTTAATGCCTTTACCAAACTGAAAAATAGATTTAGGGCCAATGCCTAAGTGGTTTGCATTGATCCCATCCTTTACGGGAACATTCTTTACCTCTGTATCGTAAAAAGTAACCTTCGAGATAAAAGGATATTTTAACATCACGGTATCTACAAACTTTGCTGCTGTAGAAGAATCTAAAAAGCCGCTATAATATGAAATCTCTGGCATTTTATTCTGAAAGAAATCGTTATAAGGCTTAATACTTTGCTCTAGCACATTTACTTTCTCAGATACAAAATCGTTCTCGATCGATTTCTTACTGTAGTTAAACGCTAAAAAAAGCGACAGAATAAAAAGAATGGAAATGAGTACAATGAAGGTTATACCGAGCGAGAAATTTTTACGATATCCACTTTTTTTATCTAAGGCCATACCCTATTTCTTACCTAGATTTTCCTGTAAAAATTCTTCTAATGCTTTGTACAGGGCCGTTCTACTCTGTTGACGTACTATAGGGTTTGG
Organism: Flavobacterium sp. W4I14; assembly: GCA_030817875.1. NCBI lineage: Bacteria > Pseudomonadati > Bacteroidota > Flavobacteriia > Flavobacteriales > Flavobacteriaceae > Flavobacterium > Flavobacterium sp. W4I14. The sequence goes on along the minus strand of JAUSZU010000001.1, from coordinate 5,613,344 downwards.
ACCTTCTTCCTTTTCGATATAAATAACCTGAACATTCCGTTTTTTCAGCTCTTTAATAAACTGAACACCTTCTGCTACGTTAACACGTGGATCTTTAGGATTCTGTGCTATAAAAACAGGCGCTTTAAACCGGTCGGCATGGAAAACAGGCGATGCAAACCGCATATAATCGGTATCGGTTACCGGATTGCCAACAATTTCATAATACATCTGCAAATTCGCTTTTAAAAACGGCGGAATGGTTTTCAGGTAACTAAACAAATTGATTACGCCTGAATTTGATCCACCACATTTATAAAGATCGGGATTTTTATACAAACAATTTAATGCAATATAACCACCAAAACCATTGCCATAAATGGCGATTTTTTTAGGATTGGCAATTTTTTTGGCAATTAACCATTTTACGCCATCGTTAACGTCTTCCTGGATTTTATCACTCCACTGCTTAAAACCAGCGGCATAAAAAGATTTACCATATCCCGTAGACCCACGATAGTTTACCTGCAAAACAGCATAACCACGGTTAGCCAAGAATTGAACTTCTGCATTATAGCCCCAACTATTTCGCCCTGCAGGGCCATTATGTGGCAGAACCACTACTGGCAAATTAACGGCCTTTTTATTTTTGGGTAAGGTTAAATAACCGTTAATGGTTAAATTATCAGAGCTTTTAAAACAGATCGGTTTCATGGCACTCATATCGCCCTGTTTAATAGATGGGCTAATATCAGTTAGTTTTTTAAGTTTATTCTCGCTAACGGTATAGAGATAATAAGAACCCGGATTTTTATCGGTAAATGTTCTTACCACAAAAACCTTGTCCATTTTATCTTTATCCATAATTTTCCATTCGGTACCTGGCAAAAGCCGGTCTATTTTGGAATAGGTAATCTTCGTACTGTCATCAAGGTAATATTTTTCCTTTTTCCAGGTTTCGCAGGTTACAAAAAGCATTTTCTTTTGTGGCCGTGAATATTTTGCATCTACTACATTTAAGGTATCATTCGCAAAAAGCACTTGTTTTTCTTTACCTGTTTTTAAATCGAGTGCCACTAGCGCATTCTTATCCCTATTTACATTTGAAATGGCATAAAGTATATTGGGTTGGCTTTCTGAGAAGGCAACTGGCTGTAAAGTAGTTTCGAAATTATTGGTAATTACCGGAGCAAAGGCCTGGTTTTCGTTTTCCCGGTACATCAAGGTTTCGTTCACCCCATCACTCGCTACAGCAATTTTCAACACTCCTCTATTATCTGTCATCCATTCGGTAATATTTCCAGGGTTTTTAGCTGCAATATCCATTTTACCGTTCCTAACATTTAGGCGGTAAACATCGAAAACTGTCGAATCGCGTTTATTGGATGCAACAATAATGTATTTATCGTCAATCAACTGATCTTCTATTACCCTTAACCTGCTTTTCTCGTTGGCACTCAGCTGAACCTGCTTGCTTCCATCTTTATTGATCACAAAAATATCCGATTTGCGCTCTTTAGATTCGTCTTCAGCATAATAAATCAACTCGTTATTGCTGGTCCAGAAGTGAAAACTGATATTCTTCCCATTCAAATGGGTTAACTGAAGACTATTTCCGGTAGCAAGATCTTCAACGAAAAGATCAAGTTTTTTATCATGAAGCTTTAAATAAGAAAGACTTTTCCCGTCAGGAGAAATGCGATAATAGGCCTTATCCTGCGTTTTAAAAAAATCGTCCACAGGAATAGTATCATTGTTAGTGCCTTTACAGGCCCAGATCAATGCAACCATTAACAATAGAAAAATCTTTTTTAGCATAAATAAATCCTTTACGGGATGACAAAAATAAGTATCATAACAACTTAACTGCGATTTACACCAACAATGTTACTTATGCAATCAAATAATAAGTCGTGGTTCAATTTAGTATTTATAAAATACCTACAAAATAAAATACAGGTAACATTTAAAATACGTTTAATATCAATTGATGCTTTAGCTAAAGATGTATTAAAATGTTACATTTAAAACTTATAATTTAGGGTTTATGAACCGCTTGCTTTTCATCATATTCTTATTTCTATCTCTTGGGGCCAATGCACAAATCTTCCGTCCCAATCAACAGATTGCACCTGATGAAAGTAGCCTGGCCATTCAATACTATAATGATGGCGATTATGAAAAAGCAGTTGTGCTACTGGAAAAACTTTATGCCATACCCAATAACGAAGCCTATTTCGATATTTACTTTAATACATTGGTAAAATTGAAGCGTTATGATGTTGCGGAGAAAGTGGTTAAAAGGGAAATAAAAAAAAATCCACAGGGCGATGTTTATCCAATAGCATTGGGCAAACTTTACCAGGAGAAGGGTGATGTGCAAGCGGCAAACAAGATTTTTACCGATGTAATTAATAAACTTCCGAAAGATGAATTTAAGATCAGGAATTTAGCCAATAGTTTTTATCGTTTTGAAAATTATGAATTTGCAGTTCAAACTTTTAAGCAGGGCAGAAAACTGTTGGGCAACGATCAACTCTTTGCCTTTGAGCTATTGAACATTTACCGTTTCAAAAAGGATAAGCCCATGCTCATGCAAGAGTACCTTGATGTCATGGGCACCATGCCTCAGCTTTTACCGCAGGCTGAAGCCGTACTGGCCTCTATTTTTGAGGACAAAAACGACTACCAAGCCTTTCAGGCAGCCATTTTAAGGAAAATACAGAAAGAGCCCGATGCCGAAATTTATATTCAGTTACTCACCTGGAACTATATTCAACAACAAGAATTTGATATGGCCCTGCGCCAGTTAATTGCGTACGATAAACGCACCAAGGCTGATGGAGGCACCTTATTTAATGCCATTTATACCTTTGTTGACAATGGCGCATACGAAACAGCGATTAAAGCCTACGATTACCTGTTAACTAAAGGAAAGGATAACCAGTATTACCTTCCTTCAAAAATAGAAATGCTGAATACCAAGTATAACCTGCGCACCAACGGGAAATATACGGTAGCCGATCTTGATCTGTTAGCGAAAGATTATCAGGCCTTACTGGACGAAAACGGCAAGAACAGAAACACACTTTTCGCAATAAAAAAACTCGCAAACCTGCAGGCTTATTATTTAAATCAACCTAGCAGTGCGGAAAAAGAACTGGAAGAAGCCATAAAAATGCCTGGCATTAACGATCAGGAGTTAGGCCAGTTAAAACTCGATTTAGGCGATATTTATATTTTAACCAACCAACCCTGGGAAGCTTTTTTAGTGTACGAGCAAGTGAGCAAACAATTTGAAGGGCAACCCGTAGGAAATGAGGCACGTTTCAGGAGTGCTAAACTTTCCTTTTATCAGGGTAATTTCGAATACAGCAATGGCCAATGCCTGGTTTTAAAGGCCGCAACTTCACAACTCATTGCAAACGACGCCTTGAACCTGAGTTTACTGATTAACGATAATATTCAAACCCCTGCAGATAGTAACGCATTAAAAATGTATGCTGATGCAGAGATGCTTTTATTCAGAAACCTCCCTGAACGTGCAGTAAAAAAAATGGACAGTATTGCCATAGCATTTCCGCAAAATAGCCTGACCGACGCGATAATGATGAGTAAAGCAAGAATTCTCATCAAAGCCAATGATTTCCAAAAAGCAGCCGATATCCTGAAAAAGGTAACTGAAGATTTTAAAGATGGCATTTGGACAGACGATGCCCTTTTTACTTTGGGCGATCTTTATGAAAAGAAATTGAACGACATTGCACAGGCCAAAATCTACTTCCAGAAACTGATTACGGATTACCCGGGGAGCATGTTCAGTGCCGAAGCCAGGAAAAGGTTTAGGAATTTACGTGGAGATGGGGTTTGATTAGTTCAATCGTTCATTAGTCATTAGTTGATTCGCAACGATTAATCGGTTAATTGTTGTAACTGGTTATTGATACCAAACGCCTATCTAAACGCCAAACGCTGTTAACGTTTCCAGTCCCAAACCACCACATTCCATTCTACAGCGCTGTTATCGGTATAAGTATGAATAACCTTGAAACCAATACGTTTATGTGCATTAATCGATCGTAAATTGATGCTTGCAATTTCGGTGATTGCGAAATCGTATTTAGATTTAAAATAATCTTTATAAGCGTGATAACATTGATCGAACAAACCTTTACCACGATAAGCCTGACTAACACACACCTGCCCTACAACGATATAAGAATAAGAAGAAACGGATTTACCGTGATATTGGATGTGATCGAAACTTTCGTACATTTCAACCAACCTCGAGATATCATTTTTAGACTCCTCGGTCATTGCTAACACATAAGCTACAACCAATTCCCCATCTTTTGCAATAATGTTGGGTTTGTACCGATGCATCTTTTCCAGATCATCAAGCGAATGCGAAACGGTGACAAAACCCTGTTCTTTTATTTGTTCGGGAGTTAAATCTTTTTTTAAGTTTTGTTTTTGAAGCTCAAGAATGCCTTCAAGCTCTTTTGTAGTAGAAGATTTGGTAATAATAATCATTTCCGGATATAGATGGCTTAGGCATCTAATGCAATAATAGTTAAGGTTAGCAACAAAATGAAGCAAATTGCTGCCAAAATTAAAATTCTGGCGCCATGTTGCCTATCCGTTAGGGAATAAGAAAAAACCTTTTCGCCAGTATTTAATGTTCTCTTTTTCTTCATTAAATCCCAACCAATCACCAGCCCTAAAATGCCGCCGAAAATTGCAGTTAGGTAACCAGTATAAATATAATTACGAGTGGAATTGTCTATTTTTTGAGAGTCGTTAGTTCGTATCATGCTTAAAAACAATGGGAATTAGCAAATTTAACAGATTGACACCACTTTAAAGAATAAAATCTATTATCATCAATTTTTTAACATTTATATATTATCTACCTTTGTGCCATGTTTTTATATAATGTTACGCTCATCCTTGATGATGCAGCAGCCGAAGAGTGGTTACAATGGATGCAAGATGTTCATATCCCTGAGGTAATGGCTACGGGTATGTTTATTTCCAACCGTTTATTAAAGGTTGTAGACTCACCCAACGAAGGGATAACCTATTGTGCACAGTACGTTGCCGAAACATTAGATCATTATAATAAATACCAGGAAGTATTTGCACCGGCTTTACAGGCAGAACTAAACGAAAGATACAAAAACCGCTTTGTGGCATATAGGAGTTTGATGGAGTTCGTTGGCTAAGCCAAAAGAATAATTGAATTTTGAATGATTGAATGTTATTAAATACCCTTCATTCACTCAGTCAAAATTCAATCACTCAATAATTCACTTAAGCTTCTCATTATTCTTGTGCCTATCTGCATCGCGAATGCTCTTTTTTTCCAGGTTCTTTTCTAAAGCATCGGTAAGGTTTATGCCTGTTTGATTAGCCAGACAGATTAAAACGAACATTACATCGGCCATTTCATCGGCAAGGTTTACTTCTTCTTCGCTTTTTTTAAATGACTGCTCTCCATACTTACGCGCCATAATCCGCGCAACTTCTCCAACTTCTTCCATCAAAATGGCAGTGTTGGTAAGTTCGTTAAAATAGCGGATGCCCGTGGTTTTAATCCAACGGTCTACGGTTTCCTGTGCTTCCTTAATGGTCATGTTTTTCTTCTTCTATTTCTGATTTTATAATACTGCTCACTTCGATATTGGCACCTTCAAGCAAAAAAACGCCTGCGCCTTCTTCTCTCACATAAGGTGTTTTTATTTCCCCAATTTTGGTAATCTTGACAAAAAACGGCTGCTCTCTCTTACGCTGTGGATCTTCATCGTTCCATTCGGTGATCATAATTAAATCCTTGATCGGTTTATCCATTTTAAACCAATAAAGATAATCGGCATTATACGATACAGCATTTATATTTTTATATTTTGAATAATAGTTAATCGCACCAGCTTGTCCATAATTATCGGCACGTACCAATACGGTAGATTTATCTTTAACCTTTCCGTAAGCAACATCAACAAGTGCTGCCAATTCTTTCCAGCCCTGCATATCGGCATAATCTTGTGGCAGCTGGTGGTTTCTCCCGTCTTCCCATCGCAAGGCACCTACCCGTTCAAATCTCTTATGATGTGCTACAATTTCACCAGGACTATAAACCGGCATAATAAGCGGTATCAAATAAATGAACGAGCCAATATTAAAGGCAAACAGTAATCCCGTTAATGCATAATTCTTTGCTAAAACCCGACTTAAATAATGCGCACCAAAAGCCAGTAAAACCGGATATAAGCCTAATGCATAATAATCTTTTGCCTTAAAATAGCTAAATACAATAAGTGTAAACAGATAGGAGAGAATAATCCATCTGTATTTGCTGAAATCCTTATAAAAAATCAGGCTACCAATGCCTGCTAAAAGAATAAAGATCGAACTGATAAAAAAGAGGAACTGTCCGATAAAAAAATCAATCCGGTTTACATGAACCAACTGAGTTGCCTGTAAAAGTTTCATGTGGGCGAGCACCGGAAAGTGATTGTCAATCTGCCAGATTACATTGGGCGAAATGATTAAAAGCGCCAGTAAAATGGCCAGATAAAGATGTTTATTGGTAAATATTTTTCGCTTTGATGTAATGAGTATAGCTGGTAGTAAACCAATTATGAGAAAAAGGATGTTGTATTTATTTAAAAAACCTAAAGCGACAAAAATGGCAAAGGCATACAGGTATCTGGCTTCGTTTTTATCGAAATATTTTAACAGATAATAGAATATAGCTGTCCAGGCCAAAACATCGAAAGAATTGGGCTGGTAAAGCGTATTTAGCCTGAGCAGAGCAGAACACAGGCAGGCTACAGCAACCAGGCATTTGGCCAGTAGGTTACCCTTTAAAAAACCGACAATTTTCCAGCAGTACAATATAGTGAAGGCACCTAATAATGCAGGAACTAGTTTTACCACAAAATATCCATTGCCAAAAGCTTTAATAAGCCATGAAAATAGCGAGGTTAACGGCGGAACAGAGGTGAAACCCGCAGCGGGATGGTTCGCCTGATCTAAATGCAGAAATTCATCACGGTGCAATTCGTAAACTGAATTGACCAAAACAAAAGATAATACTAATTTTAAAATCAGAAAAAACGCAAGACAACTGTACTCCACTAGCCGGTTCGGATTTTTATCCTTCATATTAGCTTAGGTTAAATTTTGGAATAATAATATTGTTTTTTGACAATTTAAGACTTAATAAGTTACGCCGCTATTGTTTAAATTTAATTATTCCTTATCTTTTGTATCAATCAAAATTGTAACTGGTCCATTGTTTAAAAGTGCTATTTTCATATCAGCACCAAAAATTCCGGTTTTTACTTTTTTGCCCAATAAAGCCGATAGCTTTTCGATCATTTTCTCGTAAAGTGGAATCGCCACATCCGGTCGTGCTGCCCTTGTAAAACCCGGACGATTTCCTTTTTTGGTAGATGCAAATAAGGTAAACTGACTGATCAATAAAATATCTCCACCCACATCGGCAAGTGCTTTATTCATCATTCCGTTTTCATCTCCAAAAACACGCATACCGATAATTTTCTGTGCTAATCAATCCAAATCCTCTAAAGCATCTGCATCTTCAATGCCTAACAACACTAAAAATCCGTTATCAATCGCTCCCGTAACCTCACCGTCAACCGTGCAACTTGCCTGTGTAACTCTTTGTAAAACTGCTCGCATTTTATACTACTTTTGCTCAATAAAATTGATATGCGCAAGATAAGTATTTTAGTGATTTCTGTGTTTCTCTTCCTGGGTTGTAAGCAAAAATCAATTGTTCATTCTACTTTTTATTATTGGAAAACGGATTATCAGAACAAAAAGGAAGAAACCAGTTATCTTGATCAATTTAAATCTAAATCTCTATACGTGCGGATTATGGATGTAGATTTTAATCCGGATCTGCAATTGCCTGTACCTGTTTCGCCGATTAAATTTTCAGATCCGCTACCTAAACAGATCGACATTATCCCTGTTGTGTTTATCGTTAACGAGGTTTTTAACAAGATTGATACTATGCAAACAGCGGTTATGGCCGATCGCATTGTCAAATTTGTAGCTGCAAAGGTAAAACAGGCCGGAAAGCAAAATTATGCGGAACTACAGATTGATTGTGATTGGACCAAGGGTACCAGAAACAGGTATTTTAAATTCTTAGAACAATTAAGCGCTAACCCGCTTTTAAAGGGAAAAACCATTTCGGTAACCTTAAGATTGCATCAGGTTAAAAACATCGTATCAAGTGGGGTGCCACCAGTAGAAAAGGCCATTTTAATGTGTTACAACATGGGTAACCTGCGTAAATATGGCGAGCAGAATTCGATATTGGATCAACATGAAATGGATCTTTACCTAAAAGATTACCTTGAGCGATATCCCTTGCCTCTTGATGTAGCCCTACCTATTTTTGAATGGGCGGTGGTATTCAGGAACGGGCAATATGCGGGTATCTCCAAAAGGATCGGCAAAATCCAGCTCGGGGATAAAAAACTTTTTAAACAGAGGGGAAATTCCATCCTTTACGATCTTTTGATTGATTATCCTGCAGCCGGATTAAAAAAAGGTGATGTGGTAAGGTGGGAACAGATTTCCACTGAAGATTTACTTTCTACCTCTAGATTTTTATCCCGATATTTAAGCCCTAGAGACCGGAACCTCGTTTTTTACCATTTAGACACCGACCTTTTAAAACATTTTACTAATGAAGACGTTCAAAAAGTTATCGCTAATTTTTAGCGTATTCCTGATTACTTTTTTCGGCGAAATTGCCGTAAATCTTGCCTGTGGTGGCGAGATAGATCCTTATGATTATTACATTTCTTATTTCCACAACAACATTGAAGGGGATGAATATTCGCCGTTCGCCTACAACCAGATGGTTTACCTCAACAGCGAAACGGATATAGAAAGTGAGCCTGATATCAATAGCAGAGAGTGGGCGAAATACCTCAGTGTTAAAAAAGAAGATGTGCTAAAAGTAATGTACAAAACAGATAGTGCTACTGACGCAAAACTCGTTAATTTTAATGGTAACGCATCACAATTACCAGACAGCTTACAGCAGAACAGTTTTATCCAGGCATTAAGCAAACGCAAAGAATCACTAAAGTATTATCAATTCGCCAAAAGCTGTGAGCCTTTGGCCAATGTGGATTTTAGTCTTTGGGACCCTAAACCCCGCGATACAGCGGCTATGGGTTCAAAAGCCCAGGAAGGCCTAAAACTAACCGGAGCAGAAAAAGACGATTTTCTTAAGCTGCGTTACGCTTACCAAGCTGAGCGGATGTTCCATTTTGCAGGTTTGCACACCGAAAGCAAATCGACCTACGAAAAGTATATCAAAACCAGATAAGGTAAACAGTGCGGTTAAGGGCTGGGCATTGGCATTGTACGCAGGATCTGCCCGTAGGTTGGGCAATCCGGAAGAATCAGCCTTTTTATTCTCGAAGGTTTTTGCAAGCAATCCGGAGCGGAGGGTACAGGCTTATAAAAACTACTACTATAACAGCACACCGGTTAATGGAGCATTAAAGTACGCCAAAACCAATAATGAGAAAGCCAATATCTGGGCAATAAACGGGTTTGGAGATGCTGATTCGGGCATAGAAAGCCTGAATAAAGTTTATCAGTACGAACCAAAAAGCCAGCTTAACGGCACGCTGCTGGTACGCGAAGTAAATAAATTAGAGCAAGATCTCATCAAGGCGAACGATATTGCCAAAATTGGCTATAATTATTATTTTTCGGATAACGGCAATTCTAAATACAAAGACAGTCTAAAAGCCATCAACCTTAAACAACTGAATGAAATCAGGAATTTTGCGGTAAAACTGGCCACAGAGAAAAAATATCCGCAGCCTGAGCTAGGCACTTTAACAGCAGCTTATTTATCGTGGATGGAGAACAAAGATTTTCTGGCCTCGAATTACCTTGCCATCCTAAAACCAGATAAACTACCAGAAAGATTACGCGACCAATACCGCATTACCGATTTATTGATCAAGGCGAAAAACATCAAAAAAGGAAATCCTTTTAATGAGAACGATTTATTGCCGACCTTAAAATGGCTTGACGAAAAACGTTTTGCAGAAAACAGCGAGCAACCTAAAGGGCCATATTACTATGATACAGATCGTGCCAGCAAACGCTTTAGCAGAACGACCAGGAATTTTTACCAGCAAATATTGGCTCCAGCTTATTTAAGTATGGGCGATACTGCTAAAGCGGCATTGGCAATGGTTAAAGGCGACCTGGAATATAAAACGTTAAAGGAGAATTCACTTTTCCAGAACATGAGTTATCAAAGTATTGCTTTTTGGCAGAAAAACTTAAGTCCGAAAAGCATGCAGGGCTTAGCTGTTTATAAAACCAGGGCGACGGGCAATGATGTCACCGCTTTGTTAGCATCGGCTTTAAACCAGCTCAAAAATGATGATTTTTATGAACTTTTTGGAACGACTTATTTACGCACACATCAGTATGATAAGGCCGTTCAGATGTTTGCAAAGGTTTCGCCAGGTTACAAATATTTTAACCCTGATAACTGGTATGCTGATGAAGCCAATGCTAAACTTTATGCAAATCCTTTCATCGAAACGATAAACGATTATCCTAAAAAATATGTAACAGCAAAAACATCAATTACAAAAAAAGCTTTTGCAGCCGAAATGCTCCGCTTGCAGAAATTAACCATCAGTGATAAAAAGAATGCTGCGCTTTACTATTATAAAATGGCCAATGCAGTTTATCAGACAGGTTATTTTGGTAATAGCTGGTTTTTAATCAGTTATGATTGGTCATCATACGACAATAGTAACCCAGCAAAATATGTATACGATGGCGATTACAAAAAAGCGCAAACGGCAAAAGCCTGGTATTTAAAAGCCAGGGCATTAAGTACCAATGCCGATTTTAAAGCTAAGTGTACTTTTATGTTAGCTAAATGTTTGCAGAAACAGATCATCATGAATGCAAACCCGCTATCATTTTATTATTATGATAAAAAAGATGTGAAATGGAGAAACTTCATCAAGGCTAATTACAACAATCCTTATCTTAACGAATTAAGATTTAATTATGCCAAAACGCCTTTTTATGCTGTTGCGGCGGGCGAGTGTAGTTATTTAGGTGATTTTATTAAACCAAAAACGCAATAGGCCAATCGAACTACTTCACTATTAAGAGCTTCAAATGAACGGTCGTCATCTCGACCGAAGCAACGCGGAGTGGAGAGATCTTTAGATATAGATTTCTCGACTTCGTTGCACTTCGCTCGAAATGACGAATCTATGGTTACCACCTAATCAGTGCACTGGCCCAGGTAAAGCCCGAACCAAATGCGGCGAGGCAAACCAGATCGCCATCTTTAATTTTGCCTGCTTCCCATGCTTCGCACAAGGCGATGGGCACAGAAGCTGCTGTGGTATTGCCATATTTCTGGATATTATTAAAAACCTGATCATCATTTAGGCCCAACAACTGCTGCACATACTGGCTGATACGCAAATTTGCCTGATGCGGCACCAACATATCAATATCTTTCTCTGTTAAATTATTTGCAGCCAAAGCCTCTTTAATTACTTCAGGAAATTTTACCACGGCTTTTTTGAAAACCGATGGCCCATCCATGTAAGGCAAAGCGGCACCACTATCTAAAATTTCTTGCGTCATAAATAACCCACCCAGCTCCTGTTCAGGATAGGCAGGTTTATCTTTCAACCATTTATTGGCATGAGAACCTGGATAATACATGGCCAGAATTTCGGCATCGGCACCATCGCTATGCAAATGTGTACTTAAAATCCCTTTTCCGGCTTCATCTGTTGGTTGCAATACAACAGCCCCAGCACCATCGCCAAAAATCACCGATACATTACGGCTACGGGTTTCGAAATCCATCGCGAACGAATGTTTCTCACTCCCCACTACCAGCACATTTTTATACATACCTGTTTTTACAAACTGATCGGCCACAGAAAGTGCATAAACAAAACCCGAACATTGGTTTCGGATATCTAAAGCACCAATTTCACCCATGCCCATTTCGCGTTGCAACAGCACGCCACAACCTGGGAAATAATAATCGGGGCTTAATGTAGCAAAAACGATAAAATCGACATCCTTAGCAGTAATCCCAGCCCTTTCAATCGCGACTTTGGCTGCCTCAATACCCATTGTGGTAGTGGTTTCCTCGTTGCGATCGGCAAAACGGCGCTCTTTAATACCGGTACGTTCCTGTATCCACGCATCGTTGGTATCCATAAAACGGCTTAAATCATCGTTGGTATATACATTTTTCGGAACGTAGTAACCTATTCCGGCTATTTTAGACTGGTGCATGCTATTATTTATATTTCGGTTAAACAAAGTTAATCATTTATTGCCTAAGCTATTATTATTAATAAAGGAACAAAATCTTGTTACTCGATACTAAATACTTGATACTAATGTTTATTTTTGCGCCATGTCTACAGAAACCAAAGAAGAGACCTTTACGCTCGAAGAAATTTTAACTTCCCTAAAAACCGTACATCGCCTTATTTTGTGGAATGATGATATCAATACTTTCGATCATGTGATCTACTGCATGATGAAATATCTCGATTATAACGAATCGCAAGCTGAAAAAATTGCCTGGAAAGTACATAATGATGGGAAATGCCCTGTTTTGGAAGGATCATTTACCGAGATGGAAGTTTACCGCAAAATTTTACAGCAGGAGGGCTTAACTGTTTCTGTTGATTAGGGAATATATGTTATGGATATTTCAGTTAAAAATCATCATCTTTTAAAAGATGAAACAATATATTTTATTTCTAACCTCTATGGTTTTGCTTGGATGCAGACCTGAAGAAAAACAAACTACAGCTCCAAATATCGCGAATCAAATTTTCTTTAGCCGTAATCCAACTTATTCCGCGAATGCAAAAGAATTACTGTCTGAATTCAAATTACACGAAAATGATACGACCAAAAAGATCGTATTAATCTGTGAACCAATAAAATTTGAAGACGTAGCCAATTTTTTAGAAGATAGCACAGGTTTTACACCTTTTGAAATCCAATATATTAAAAACGAAACTAAGTACCTTTCAAAAATAAACTTCGATGATTTGGGAGAAAGAATTGTCATTACACCGAACGATTCTATAAAACCGATTTTCCAAAAGCCTAAAGCCTGGAACGTGCTTCACAAAAAATATGGAGGATATATATTGCGCCTATCACACCCGATCTTTCTGAGAAATTATAACTACTGTATTTTATACTTAAACTATATTTGTGGTGGACTTTGTGGAGAAGAACAAATCCGTCTATACAGAAAAAACAACAAGAAATGGGAAATTGTGAAAATAGGTTATGGGTGGATCAGTTAGTGCTCCAACCCCTTCAAAAGTTCATTTAATCCGGCCTGTGTGGTCTGCGTTTTATCTTTAGCATACCAGCCGTGAAGTTTCTCTGCCAAAATTGGCATTTCAGTACTTTCTTTTCTCCACTCTTTTAAAAGCTCCTGCAAAATTTGTGGCCGTGGACCCCAGGTTCCTAAAACCTGGTCTGCTGATTCATTTAACACAATTAAAACCGGAATAGCTCTTCCACCATTGGTTAAATGTGCATCAATTAAGGGGAGGTTTTTATCTCTAAGCACAAATTTCAGATCAATTTTACCTAATGATGCAGTCGCGATTTTATTGAACACCGGAACAATCTGGGCAGCATCGCCACACCAGCCTTCAGTAATCACTAAAAATTTATAATTTTCTTTAAGATGATCAATGGTTGAAGTCAACTCATCGGTTAAGCTAACTGTTTTATCCACGCGGCTCATCCTTTGCACATTCATTTTAGTATAGTGCAAATCGTAAGTTACATCACCAGTAGCCTTTCCCTCTAACAGAAGTTGATCAATCAACGCACGATAGGTTAAATAGTCAATGCCTTGTTCCTCAAAAATTTCGCGATAATTTATCATAAGATTCCTTAAAAATACAGCGCAAAGGAAAGGAGAAATTCAATGAAAATAATCACGGATTTGCAAGAAAACAGAGGTGAGAAAATCGGCCGTCATTCCCGCGCAGGCGGGAATCTTAAAGATTATTGTATTACGATTCCCAATCAAGTTGGGAATGACGATTCGCCCAAACCTGTCATCCTAACTTCTTTGTTTTTTAACTCATCTCTCAGGATGACGATTGCATCACTAAGCCTCCATCAACTTACTCACATGCTGTGTTAAGGCTACGAAATCAGCCACGGTTAACTGCTCGGCACGTTTCTCGAAGTATATATGGTCGTCCATTTTATCTTTAGGCATCACGGCAGAAACAGCGTTACGCAAAGTTTTTCTCCGCTGGTTAAAACCTGCCTTAACCACCCGCCAGAATAATTTTTCATCACAGTCTAAAGTCTCCACTTCGTTTCTGGTTAAACGGATTACAGCCGAGTGTACTTTTGGCGGTGGATTAAATGTACCCGGCTTAACCGTGAACAGGTATTCGATTTTATAATAGGCCTGAAGAAACACACTTAAAATCCCGTACTCTTTGTTACCTGCAGGTGCAGCGCAACGTTGGGCAACTTCCTTCTGAAACATCCCAACCATTTCTACAACCTTGCTGCGGTTATCTAAAATCTTAAATAAAATCTGTGATGAGATATTGTATGGAAAATTACCAATAATGGCAAACTGACCCGGGAAAATAGCATCGAAATCGAGTTTCAGAAAATCGCCATTAATCAACCGATCGCCAAGCTGAGGATATTTTTCATTTAAAAAGTGAAAAGATTCAGTATCAATATCAATAAGATAAGTTTCTAAGTCTTTACGCTGCAGCAAAAAATCAGATAAGATTCCCATCCCTGGCCCAACCTCTAAAACCTGATTGTATTTATCGGTGTTTACCAATGCATCTACAATGCGGTTGGCAATGCCTTTATCTGTTAAAAAATGTTGGCCTAAATGTTTTTTCGCTTTTACTAAACTCATCTTTTCTTTTTATTTTGCCACGGAGGCACAGAAATCGCAGAAAAATTTTATCGAAGAATGAGATTATCCTATTTCTTTTCCGTGTAAACCGTGTTTCCGTGGCTACTCTATTTTGTACAAAATAACTAATTTTTATCCGGTAAGCACCTGTTTAAACGAAAATCAGTAATTTGCGCTAAAATTTTCCAGTAATTATGAGCGATAAACTTAAAATTGGCATCAGTATAGGCGACGTAAACGGCATAGGTTTAGAGGTAATCATTAAAACATTATCCAATCCTGCCATTTTAAATTATTGCACACCAATTGTTTATGGCCATACCAAGGTTTCATCTTTTCATAGAAAAGCAAATAACCTGGGCGATTTCAGTTTTAATGTAGTTAGCCATGCCAACCAGGCACAGCCAAAAAAGGCAAACATGATTAATTGCTGGGAAGAAGATGTAAAAATCGAATTAGGACAGGTTACGGCGACTGGCGGAAAATATGCCCTTTTATCACTAGAACGCGCAACAGCCGATCTGGTAAACGGTGATATCGATGCACTGGTTACTGCTCCAATCAATAAACATAACATTCAATCAGAAACTTTTGCTTTTCCGGGCCACACTGAATATCTTCAAGAAAAAAGCGGAAGTAAAGATGTGTTGATGTTCCTAATCAGCGAAAATTTAAGAGTTGGTGTGGTTACTGGCCACATTCCTGTAAAAGATGTTCCAACATCGATTACAAAAGAGAAAATTATCAGTAAATTAAAACTGATTAACGAAAGCCTGAAAAAAGATTTCTGGATCGAAAAACCAAAAATTGCCGTTTTGGGCTTAAACCCACATGCCAGCGATAATGGTTTATTGGGTACCGAAGAGGCTGAAATTATTACACCTGCCATTCAGGAAGCCTACGATAAAGGTATTGTTTGTTTTGGCCCATACCCTGCTGATGGCTTTTTCGGCAATGGTAGCTATAAACAGTTTGATGCCATTTTGGCCATGTACCATGACCAGGGCTTAATTCCTTTCAAAACATTAGCTTTCCACAATGGTGTAAACTATACCGCTGGTTTAAACTTCGTGCGCACCTCTCCAGATCATGGAACGGGCTACGATATTGCAGGTAAAGATTTAGCGGATTCTACTTCTTTCACCGAAGCTTTGTTTTCGGCTATCCATATTGTAAAAAACCGTAGGGAGCAAGAAGAAATGTTGAGCAACCAGCTGCGTACAGGTGGAAAAATAGTTGAAACACAATTTGATATTAAAGATGATGCGTCTTAAGAAGTAGAAGGTTGAGGGAAGAAAGGTCAAGGTTAGCTGAAAGACCAAAGCAGATAAACGATAAGATATAATAACCATGTCCGCTGACTTCGGACGCCAGACCCCGCACTTTCTAAAAGCCAGGATATCTAAGGGTTAAGCTTCTTTTTTTTTTGCAAAGCAAGACCCTGTGTTTCATCTGTTCCGAAAGTCCTGCTATGCGTTCCAATCTTTTTGTGATTGTCATGCTGGGCTTGTCGAAGCACCATATCAAAAAGTATTTCCACTACTATCAGGTTTATTTTTGGTAAAATTGTGCATCAAATTAAAAATGAGCGGCACTAAAAAAACCAGTTATTTACTACCCATCATTGTGGTTTCGCAATTTTTGTGTACTTCTTTATGGTTTGCTGGCAATGCGGTATTATCCGATATTGTTAAAAGTTTCCCAACTGAAACAAATCTATTGGCCAATCTCACCAGTATGGTACAGTTTGGCTTCATCAGCGGAACATTAGTTTTCGCTTTTTTTGCCATTTCCGATATTTTTTCACCCTCGAAAGTGTTCTTTATCTGTGGAATTGCAGCTGCCTTGTTTAATTTGGGCATTTGTTTAGAACTACCCGACGTACATTTGTTGTTGCTTTTTCGCTTTTTAACTGGTTTTATGTTAGCTGGAATTTACCCTGTAGGTATGAAAATAGCATCCGATTACTTTAAAGACGGACTAGGAAAATCGTTAGGTTTTTTAGTTGGTGCTTTGGTTTTGGGTACTGCCTTCCCTCATTTATTAAAAACATTTACAACAAATTTTGCCTGGCAATATGTAATCTTTGCCACTTCGGGTTTATCTCTAATTGGTGCAATTGCTATTTTATGGCTTGTGCCAAACGGTCCATTTAGAACTGCCGGACAGAAATTCGATTTTCGGTCTTGTTTTAATGGCTTTAAAAATCCTGATTTTCGATCTGCAGCTTTCGGCTATTTCGGGCACATGTGGGAACTTTACACCTTTTGGGCTTTTTTACCCGCCATACTGCTGCTTTACAACACTAAACATGCATATGCAACTTTAAATATACCGCTGTTTTCGTTCTTAATTATCGCATCAGGAGGTTTATCTTGCATGATCGGCGGTTTGCTCTCACAAAAATTTGGTGCAAAACGGATTGCCACCATTGCCCTTTCCATTTCGGGATTATGCTGCCTGCTCTCGCCGCTTTTCCTGTTCAGCGGCTCGGTTTATCCTTTTCTTATATTTTTATTTTGCTGGGGCTTGTCAGGCACGGCCGATTCACCCCTGTTTTCTTCTTTAATTGCCAAACATGCGCCCCAAAGCCTGCGGGGAACTTCGTTAACACTGGTAAACTGTATCGGCTTTGCCATTACGATTATTAGCATCCAGGTGATCAATCTTTTGGCTAAAGAAATGAATTCGCATTATCTTTATATGGCTTTAGCTGTTGGGCCAGTTTTAGGTATTATGGCACTCATAAGAAAAACAACTTAAATGCACCTATTTAGAATTGTAATAAGCGTTTTGATGGGGGTTCGCGCTATGATTCTTTTTTCTTATCGCCACGAAACAGACAATAAAGTTAGTAAGATCGGAGAATATTCTTTCATATGTCTTCCAATATAATTACTGGAATTATAATTAGATTAGTTATCCTTAAAAAACATACATGAACACAAAATTATCACCCATTATAAAACCAGCAGAATTAACCTGGTTAAACCAAGACGATGAAATCGTAATTATAGATGCCAGTGCCGGCTCAAAAGTGAGATACGATGAACAACATTTGTCAGGTGCACTTTTTGCAGATGTAAATAATGATTTAGCCAGCATTGGCGATTTTGCTATTGGCGGAAGGCATCCCTTACCAACATCCGACCAGTTTTCTGGCACCTTACAGCAACTCGGTATCACAAAAGACAGCCATGTAATTATTTACGATGATAAAAACGGCGGTAACGCAGCCGCGAGGCTGTGGTGGATGCTAAAAGCCATCGGTCATGAAAAAGTACAGGTAATTGATGGAGGCTTTCAGGCGGCTGTTAAAGCAGGCTTCCCGACTACAGATAAAGTAGAAATCCCAAAGTCTGTCGAAAAATACGAAATCACAGCATGGAACTTACCTTTATCAGATATCAATGAAGTAGAAAAAGTTGCTAAAACTGACGATTACATTGTGATTGACGTGCGCGATGCCAACCGTTTTGCAGGCCTTACCGAACCTATCGATTTAATTGCAGGCCACATCCCTGGTGCGGCAAATATTCCGTATACCGAAAATTTAGATAGTACGGGCGCTTTCCTGGCCCCTGAAATGTTGAAAGAAAAATATGCTGAAGCTTTGGCCCACGTTAAACCCGAAAACGTAATTGTACACTGTGGCTCAGGCATTACCGCCTGCCACACGCTACTGGCTATGGATTATGCCGGTCTACCCATTCCTAAGCTTTATGTTGGTTCCTGGAGTGAATGGAGCAGGAATAACAAGGAAATGGTATTGGCTGATCAGTAATTTTTGTTGGTCGAGATTTGCAATCTCGACTCAATAGACTGTGGATTTACAATCCACTTAATGAGTAAGAATCCTTTCTTGTTAGTCGGAATCACAAATCCCGACTAACAAGAAACCTGTAAGGTCTCTTTCAGTATTTCCATTAACATTCTGAAAACCTGTTCGATTAACATCAACAATTTTTAAAAAACATTTTTAATCTAATTATTTTATCCCTACATTTGCAGGCTAAAATTTTACAGTACTTTGAACCCACTAAAACAATTTTCATTACCGTTTACCGGATTAAAATTGGGAACTCATCAGTTTGATTATGAGCTTGATGACGCCTTTTTTAATGCATTTGAGTATTCGTTAATTAAAAGTGGAAATTTAAAAGTAAACCTGGAACTTGAGAAACAAGAGACCATGTTGCTTCTAAAATTCAAAGTTATTGGTACGGTTAATTTAGATTGCGATAAATGTTTATCTGAGTTTTCATTACCGGTAAATCTATACGAAAGACAGATCGTAAAATTTGCGGAGGCCGAGATGGAAAGCGATGATGAAGAAATTATCTCGCTAAGCCGTAAAGATACCGAGATTGATATATCGGGCCCTTTATACGAAATGATTAACGTAGCCGTACCTTATATCAAAAACTGCGAGCAGGCAGGTAAAGATTGCGATCAGGAGATGATTGATCGCTTAAATCAATTATCGATCGAAAAGCAGGCTGAAGAAAATGAACAAACAAGCGACCCACGTTGGGAAGCCCTTAATAAGTTAAAAAAATAATTAGATTATACACCAATGGCACATCCAAAACGGAAAATCTCGAAACAGAGAAAAAATAAAAGAAGAACACACTATAAAGCGGTTACTCCTTCTTTAGCAACATGCTCGGCAACAGGTGCTATTCACGTACCTCACCGTGCTTACAACGTTGATGGTAACTTATACTACAACGGCAAACTGGTTATCGAAAATACTCAGATAGGGTAATTTTCTTAAAAAATTGTTTGTGTTTTCAGCGGCTTTAGTCATACCTTAGTCAACTGAAAAATTCAGGATTACACCTGACTTAACACAAACAGATTTTTTCTATGAAAATAGGCCTCGACATAATGGGCGGAGACTATGCTCCCAAAGCAATTGTTTTGGGAGCAATAGCTGCTCATCAATCGCTTAACGCTGGAGAGCATTTAGTTCTTATTGGCGATACCGAACAGATTAAACCCATTCTTGCAGAAGAAGGTTTTAATCCAGATCATTTTGAATACGTTCATACTGATGAAGTAATTGGTATGGGCGAACATCCCACCAAAGCAATCGTTCAGAAACCAAATTCGAGCATAGCAGTTGGTTTTAACCTTTTAAAAGAAGGTAAAATCGATTCTTTCGCAAGTGCTGGTAACTCTGGTGCTATGCTGGTTGGCGCAGTTTTTAGCGTCAAGACCATTCCGGGCATTATCCGCCCTTGTTTATGTACAATTCTTCCAAAAATTAAAGGCGGCACGGGCTTACTGTTAGATGTAGGTGCTAATGCCGATTGCAAACCCGATATTTTATTACAATTTGGTGTTTTAGGCAGTTTATATGCAGAAAATCTTTTGCAGATAAATGACCCGAAAGTTGCCCTGATAAATATTGGAGAAGAAGATGAGAAAGGAAATATGCTAAGCATGGCTACTTTCCCGTTAATGAAAGAAACCAACCTCTTCAACTTTGTTGGCAATGTGGAAGGAAGGGATTTATTTAACGATAAAGCCGATGTAATTGTGTGCGATGGTTTTACCGGAAATATAATGCTAAAATTAGCAGAATCGTTTTACGTGCTTACCATCAAAAAGGGGCTTAAAGATGAGTTCTTCGATCGTTTTAATTATGAACAATACGGTGGAAGTCCGGTTCTAGGCGTTAACGCTCCCGTTGTTATCGGACATGGAATTTCTAGTCCGCTAGCTGTTAAAAATATGGTCCTACAATCCAGAGAAATGATTACTACAGGATTGGTAGAAAAGATTAGAATGGCATTTAAATAATTTATTAAAATTCTTAAAATGAGTAAAATTCACGCTGCTATCACAGCAGTAAATGGTTACGTTCCCGACTATGTGCTTACAAACGCAGAGTTAGAAACCATGGTTGATACTTCGGATGAATGGATTACCAGCAGAACGGGAATTAAAGAACGTAGAATTTTAAAGGGAGAAGGTTTAGGTACTTCCGATATGGCTGTTCATGCCGTAAATGGTTTACTTAAAAAGAGAGGAATTGATGCAAAAGAAATTGAACTGATTATCTTTTGCACCACTACTCCAGATTTTACTTTCCCTGCAACAGCAAACGTTCTAGCTGATAAAATCGGCGCTACAAATGCCTGGGGTTACGATTTACAGGCCGCTTGTTCTGGCTTTCTTTTCGGGCTTTCTACCGGTGCATCATTTATTGAGTCAGGAAGACACAAGAAAGTTTTAGTCGTTGGCGGCGATAAAATGTCATCAATCATCAATTACGAAGACCGTACAACTTGTATCATTTTTGGTGATGGTTGCGGTTGTGCTTTATTAGAGCCAAATGAAGAAGGTTTCGGTATTCAGGATTCTATCCTGAGAACAGATGGTTCAGGAAGAGATTTCCTGGGCATGAAAGCTGGTGGTTCGGTTATGCCGGCAACACACGAAACTGTTGACGCAAGATTACATTTTGCACACCAGGAAGGCCCAACAGTATTTAAATTTGCTGTAACCAATATGGCCGATGTTGCTGCTGAAATTATGGAACGCAACGGCTTAACCGCTGATGATGTTGCATGGTTAGTACCTCACCAAGCCAACAAACGCATTATCGATGCCACTGCAAACCGAATGGGCGTTACCACCGATAAAGTAATGATCAACATTGAACGTTACGGAAATACAACCAACGGAACAATTCCTTTATGTTTATGGGAATGGGAAAGCAGACTGAAAAAAGGCGACAACATCGTTTTAGCTGCATTTGGTGGTGGTTTTACCTGGGGTTCGGTATACCTTAAATGGGCTTACGACACTAACTAGTCAGAAGCCCGTAGTCCGGAGTCCGATTAATGGCCTTCAGCAATAAAAAAATAAAACAAAAAAAGTATAACTTAGTTAATTCAATAAACACTATTTTTTACATAACTAGCCTAAAAAATGGATATCAAACAAATACAGGAACTGATTAAATTTGTTTCTCGTTCTGGAGTAAATGAAGTTGCTATTGAGCAGGAAAACTTCAAAATCACGATCAAAACAAACCAAGCACCAACAGTTGTGCATGCTACCGTACCACAGGCTCCGCTTGTACAGGCTGCTGCCCCTGTTGCCACAGCTCCTACTGCTCCAAATGCAGCAACACCTGCTGTACCGGCTGCAGAAGACACCTCAAAATACATCACTATTAAATCGCCAATGATCGGTACGTTCTACCGTTCAGCTAGCCCAGACAAGCCAATGTTTGTTAATGTTGGCGACGAAATCAGTACTGGTAAAGTAGTTTGTATTATTGAGGCAATGAAACTTTTCAACGAGATCGAAAGTGAAGTTTCTGGCCGTATCGTTAAAATCCTGGTTGATAATGCATCACCGGTAGAATACGACCAACCGTTATTTTTAGTAGAACCTATTTAGAAGCTGATTTCACAGATTAATTTGATTTCACAGATTGTGATGATACCGATCAAATCGGTGTAATCCCTAAAATCAGTGCAATCCTAAATTAAAAATTATGTTTAAAAAAATACTAATTGCCAACAGGGGTGAAATCGCTTTGCGTATTATCCGTACCTGTAAGGAAATGGGCATCAAAACGGTTGCTGTTTACTCTACCGCAGATCGCGAAAGTTTACACGTACGTTTTGCTGATGAGGCTGTTTGTATTGGCCCCCCTCCTAGTAAAGATTCTTATTTAAATATTCCAAATATTATCTCGGCTGCAGAATTAACCAATGCCGATGCCATACACCCAGGTTATGGTTTCTTATCAGAAAATGCTAAGTTTTCTAACATCTGCCGCGAGTACAACATCAAATTTATTGGTGCAACTCCAGAGCAGATTAATGGCATGGGCGATAAAGCCTCTGCAAAAGAAACCATGAAAATTGCCGGTGTACCAACCATTCCAGGATCTGAAGGCTTGCTTACCAGCGTTAAAGAAGGTATTGAAATTGCAAATGAAATGGGCTACCCTGTTATTCTAAAAGCAACTGCCGGTGGTGGTGGCCGTGGTATGCGGGTAGTTTGGAAAGACGAGGATTTCGAAAATGCATGGGATAGTGCCCGTCAGGAATCTGGTGCAGCTTTTGGTAACGATGGTTTATATTTAGAAAAATATATCGAAGATCCACGTCACATCGAGATCCAGATTATCGGAGATCAGTTTGGCAAAGCCTGTCACTTATCAGAACGCGATTGTTCTATTCAACGCCGTCACCAAAAATTGGTAGAGGAATCTCCTTCTCCTTTTATGACAGATGAACTCCGTGTAAGAATGGGCGAAGCAGCTATTAAAGGTGCGATGGCCGTAAATTACGAAGGAGCAGGAACAATTGAATTCTTGGTTGATAAACACCGTAACTTCTACTTTATGGAAATGAACACCCGTATCCAGGTAGAGCATCCGGTTACGGAAGAAGTAATCAACTTCGATTTAATCAAAGAACAGATTAAAGTTGCTGCCGGAATTCCAATTTCGGGTAAAAACTACTTCCCTGATATGCACGCAATCGAGTGCCGTATCAATGCAGAAGATCCAGCAAATAACTTCCGTCCATCACCAGGGCGGATCACTAATTTCCACTCTCCGGGCGGCCATGGTGTTCGCGTTGATACACACGTTTACGCAGGATATTCAATTCCTTCTAACTACGATTCGATGATTGCAAAATTAATTTGTGTCGCACAAACACGCGAAGAGGCAATCTGTACCATGGAGCGTGCTTTAGGTGAATTTGTAATTGAAGGTGTAAAAACCACCATTCCTTTCCATCTTCAGTTGATGAAAGATCCTAATTTCAGGGCAGGAAATTTCACTACGAAATTTATGGAAACGTTTGAGTTTATAGAAGGATAAAAACGATTTTCACGTTTAACCGCATAAAGGCTGTTCAAAAGATTTGAACAGCCTTTTTTTATTGTTTTAGATTTCAGCTACTGTGATAAGTACCTGATAATTAATATTTACCGAACGGTGTAGCGTTTTATTAACCAAATACGTTTAATGTTAAAACACTCCAATTATTATGAAAAAAAATCTAATTAACGTACTACTCCTCCTACTTGTTTTCGCTGTATTTACAGGATGCAAAAAAGACGAGTATGAAATGATAAAGATTGTAAAAATGATTTCCGTTCAGCAAATGAGGGCTTTACCTGTAGGGATGACAAAAGCTATTCCTGCCAAAAAAACCGGAAAAATATACATTTATAACGATTATCTTTTCATTAATGAACCAAATGAAGGTATTCATATCTACAACAATGCTAATCCAGGTGCTCCGGTAAACGTGGGGTTTCTACAAATTCCGGGAAATGTAGATTTAGCGATCCGCAACAATATCCTTTACGCCGACAATTTTATTGATTTACTGGCTTTTGATATCTCAAATATGAACAACATCAAACAGGTAAAAAGAGTAACTGATGTTTTCAATCAATTGTACGCCACCGGCGTTCAAAAGTATCTCTACATTTATAAAGATACCCTGGTAAAGAAAGAAACTTACAGGGAAAAGAAATATTACGACGCCGCCGCTTACAGCAACAACTCTTCTTCTGGGCAAGGTGGCTCGATGGCCAGATTTACCTTAATGAATGACTATTTATATACTGTTGGTATGAATAATTTAAGTCTGTTTGATGTTAAGACTGCATCGAACCCAACTTTTTTAAAGGCTATTCCTTTAGGTTGGGGTGTCGAAACCATCTTCCCATACGAGAATAAATTATTTATAGGTACCAATAGAGGTATGCACATTTTTAATGCTACCGATCCGGCTAATCCCGTACAACTCTCTACCTACAGCCATATTTTTGCTTGCGACCCTGTTGTTGTACAAGGCAAATATGCTTACGTTACCTTACGCACAGGCAATATGTGCATGCAAGCAAGCAATCAATTGGAAGTTGTAGATATAGAAGATCCTACCAAACCGAGACAGATTGCAGTTTATGCTATGCAAAATCCACACGGCCTAAGCACCAGCGGCAATAATCTATTTCTTTGCGAAGGCAATTATGGAATAAAGAGCTTCAATATTACCGATAAAACCAAAATAGGCGACAACATGCTGCAGCATTTAAATAATATCAAAAGTTTTGATGTTATTGCTGGCCCTAAATCTTTAATCGTAACAGGAGAAGATGGTGTATATCAATTTAATTATAACAATGCTGCAAATTTAAAGCAACTGAGTATAATTAAAGGGCAACGTTAAAAACTATTGTTGTAGCTTCTTTCTATTTTGCAGTCATTTCTCATAATAATATAAACTATTTCTATATTTAACACGTAAATACCATTCTATTCAAATAGAATGGTATTTTTGTTTTCAACATGAGCGACACTAAAAAAACTTCACTAACAAAAGCTATCGGACAAAAGAGCACCACATTAGAGGCAGAAATGTCTTTTTTTGATCACCTGGATGTTCTCCGTAAACATTTAATCAGGGCCGTAATTGCCATTGCCGTTTTTACCGGTATTGCTTTTTACTTCAACGAATTCATTTTAGATAAAATCATATTTGGTCCAAAAAAGCCCGATTTCTGGACTTATAGGATGATGTGCAAACTGGTGGAAAAATTTCCTTCGCTTGGTGCAGATATGTGTATCACCAAGATTAATGGAGAGATTATTAACACCGAAATGGCCGGTCAGTTTAACCTTCAGTTAAATGTTTGCGTAATGTGCGGTATTGTGGTTGGTTTCCCATATTTATTGTGGGAAATCTGGCGTTTTATTAAACCGGCACTACATGAAAATGAACGTAAATCCGCTAGTGGTTTTGTCTTTTTCGCCTCTATACTTTTCATTATCGGTATCTTTTTTGGTTACTTTATAGTTTGTCCGTTATCCGTTAATTTTTTAACAGGTTATACCGTTAGTGCAGAAATCAAAAATACCTTCACAGTTGATTCGTATCTATCATCTGTAGCAACTTTAACTTTAGGCACGGGAATTATCTTCGAACTTCCCGTTATTATTTTCATCCTATCGAAACTTGGGTTGATGACACCAAAGCTGATGAGATCGAGCAGAAGGTATGCAGCCGTAATTATCTTAATCATTGCCGCTATCGTTACGCCAACACCTGATATTATGACGATGCTAATTGTAGCTACACCATTGTTCTTGCTTTATGAACTGAGTATTTTTGTCTCGGCCTACATAGAAAAAAAGAAGAAAAAGGCTGATGCTGCTTTCTACGCTAACTAACAAAAACATTACGAATAGATTTTATAATTCTCTATAAATTTGACAATGTCTGATACAAAAATTAAAATTGCTATTGGAGCGGATCACGCTGGGTTTGAATACAAAGAAATATTAAAAGATTTTTTACAGAATTACGAAGTAAAAGATTTTGGTACTTACTCAGAAAATTCTGTTGATTACCCAGATTTTGCTCATCCGGTTGCTGCTGCTGTAGAAAATGGGGAATTTACCTATGGGATTTTACTTTGTGGATCGGCAAACGGTGTAGCCATCACCGCGAACAAACATCAGCACATCAGAGCAGGTTTATGTTGGGAGAATGAAGTTGCTTCTTTAGTCCGCAAGCACAATAACGCAAACGTTTTGTGTATACCTGCCAGATTTGTTTCGGAAGAACTGGCTAAAGAGATTGCCATAACCTTTTTAACAACTGAATTTGAGGGCGGGCGTCACCAAAACAGGGTTGAAAAGATTTCGTGCTAACCAGAAAATAACTAACTATTATCATAATGAACAAAAAGTTTTTAACCCTTGGGTTGGTATCACTTGTTACCGCAAGTTGCTTTAGCCAGGTAAAGCCACTTATACCGAATAAGGATGCGATAAAATTCAGCAAGGCCATTAATCCTGAAAATGCCTACAAACACCTTTCTGTATTGGCTTCTGATGAATACGAAGGCCGCGAAACAGGCACAAAAGGCGCTTGGATGGCCGCTGATTATATCCGCGATTATTTCAAATCTTTAGGCTTAAAAGCCCCTGTAAATGGCAGCTATTTTCAAAAAATCGATTTGGTTAACGTTACCTTAAAAGAAAGCCATTTAACGGTTAACGGTCAGCCTAAAGAATATCAGAAAGATTATTTAGTATCTCCTAGCTTAATCAGCGATCAGGGTTTTACTTTCTCAGCCGATGAACTTGTATTTATTGGTTATGGTTTAAAGAAAGACAACTATAACGATTTTGCAGGTATAGATATTAAAGGGAAAGTGGTTATCATGTTTAATGGCGGAGATCCAACCGTAAAACCGGGTACAAGAATTGATAGAGCAGCATATCGTGCTACGCTTGAAGCAAGGGCAAAGTATTTTGCAGAAAATAATGTCAAAGCGATTATCCTGATCGATCCGGTGGTTGATAGAATAACCGAAAACACTAAGGAAACCCTTAAAAATGGCAAGGTAATGGTGAAAACCAATGCCGCTATCGAAGCGCAAAAGCAAAACGATATTCCGCGCATCTCAATATCTGTTGCTTTGGCAAACGATCTGTTAAAGGCATCGAACACTACTGTGGCTGATCTGCAAAAGAAAATAGTAGATAGTCAGGCCCCTGCCTCACAAGTATTAAATGTGCCTTTTTCTGCAAGTGCTGCAAAAACAGAAACACCAGTTAGATGTGAGAACGTTCTGGGTTATTTAGAAGGTTCAGACCCGATACTTAAAAAAGAAGTTTTAATCCTTACAGGTCATTACGACCATATCGGACTGGTAACAGATCCAGATGCAAAAGACAAAGTGAACAACGGAGCAGATGATGATGGATCGGGAACTACAGGCGTTTTATTAATGGCAAAAGCATTTACAGATGCTAAAAAAGCCGGAAAAGGTGCTAAACGCAGTATCCTTTTCATGACTGTTGTTGGTGAGGAAAAAGGACTTTGGGGTTCTGAATGGTACTCTGAGCATCCTGTTTTCCCTGTCGAAAACACCATTGCTGATTTAAATACCGATATGATTGGTCGTACCGGCGAAGAATATCTAGGCAAGCCTGATTCGGCAAATTATATCTACTCTATAGGTTCAAGAATGTTGAGTAGTGATTTAGCAAACTTAAGTGAGCGAGTTAACGCAACCTATACCAAAATGAAACTGGATTATAAATACGATGATCCAAAAGATCCTGAGCAGATTTATTACCGTTCAGATCATTATAACTTTGCTAAATTGGGTATTCCAATTATCTTCTATTATGATGGCATGTTACAACAAGACTACCACAAACCTGGTGATGAAGTAAGCAAAATTAACTTCCCACTTTTGGCCAAAAGAGCAAAACTAACCTATTTTACCGCATGGGAATTGGCCAACAGCGCAAAACGCCCGGCAGTAGATATGGACGGAAAAGGAAATCCAAAGAAATAATAATTCAAAATACTTAGCCCCGACAAAATGTCGGGGCTTTTTTATGCACAATACCTTTTCGCGCCTGCATAAATTCCTATCTTTGATCTTATAACGAAATAGCTAAAAACTAAAATCAGTTAATATTCGTTACCCTATTACAAAATAAATATTGATGAATATTGCCGAAGAATTTTTAGAGAAATCTGACGAGAAAGCTTTCGATCTACCGCATCGTAAAACCATAAATTATAATATTGGGAAATACAATGCAGCCGTTGAACGGGGCTTATCAAAATTCGAAAATTTAGAGGCATCCAAAAAAAAGGCACACGTAATTAAATGGCGTGTGATGGAAAACCTTGATAAATTCTTACCAGAATTCGAATCAAATTTCCAACGCCGTGGTGGTAAGGTAATCTGGGCCAATGATGCCGAAGAAGCCCAGCAGGAAATCCTCAACATCATCAAAAGAAATAACGGTAAAACGGTTATCAAATCAAAATCGATGACTACCGAGGAAATCCACTTAAACGATTTTCTTGAAAAGAATAACATAGAATCTTTAGAAAGTGATCTGGGCGAATATATTGTTCAATTGCTTGGGCAGGCTCCGTACCATATTGTTACCCCGGCCATGCACCTAAGTGCAACAGATATAGCGCAGTTATTTCACGATAAATTTGGCACACCTATCGATGCTACTCCTCCGCAGCTGGTACAAAAAGCAAGAGAATTACTCCGCGATAAATACCTGAATGCTGATATTGGCATTAGTGGCGGCAATTTTTTAATTGCCGATACAGGAAGTATTGCATTAACTGAGAACGAAGGCAATGCCCGTTTAAGCACCACTTTCCCTAAAATACACATTGCCATAGTAGGTATCGAAAAGGTAATTCCCTCTATGGCTGATCTTGATCTGTTCTGGCCTTTACTGGCATCGCATGGAACGGGGCAAAACTTAACGGTTTATAATACCATTTTAAGTGGCCCACGCCAACCTAATGAAACAGATGGGCCAGAGGAAATGTATGTGATTTTGTTGGACAATGGCCGCACCAATTTATTGGCACAAAAAGACCAGAGACAGGGCTTATACTGCATCCGTTGTGGTGCATGCTTAAATGCTTGCCCGGTTTATAAAAATATTGGTGGGCATACTTATAATACAACCTATAGTGGGCCAATCGGCTCGGTAATCACACCTCATTTAAAGGGCATGGAAGAGTTTAAACACTTAAGCTATGCTTCCAGTCTTTGCGGTAAATGTTCTGAAGTGTGCCCGGTAAAAATTGATATCCATAAAATGCTCTTACTTAACCGCAGAGATGCCGCCGTAGGGCATGAGAACGGCAAAAAAGAGGAAATTGGCTGGAGCATGTTCAGCAGAATGATGCAAAAACGCAAATGGATGGATTTCTTTGGTGGAAAGTTTAAAAACTTTATGCTCAAAAGATTTTTCAAAAAGAGCTGGGGCAAATACCGGGAGATGCCTAAAGTTGCCGATAAATCTTTTGCGAAACAGTGGGAGGAATTAAAGAAGGGTAAAGAATCTTAAGTTCAATTCAATAGCCAAACCAACCAGATATGCAATTTAACAGAGGTGATAAAGACGACAAGTTCTTACTGAACTTATACAGAAGATTGCTTTACCCTCGGATGGTTGAAGACAAAATGCTCAAGCTGTTGCGTCAGGGTAGAATTGGCAAATGGTTTTCGGGCATTGGCCAGGAAGCAATAGCTGTTGGCAGCACCTTAGCCATGCAAAGCGATGAGTACATTTTACCCATGCACCGCAATCTGGGTGTTTTTACCGCTCGCGATATTCCTTTAAAAAAATTAATGGCCCAATGGCAAGGCAAAATTACCGGCTTCACCAAAGGCCGCGACCGCTCTTTCCATTTCGGCACACAAGAATATAAAATAATAGGGATGATATCCCACTTGGGCCCACAAATGGCTTTAGCAGATGGTATTGCGCTGGCAGATGTTTTAGCCAATAAACAGCACGCCACATTAGTTTACACCGGAGAAGGGGCAACCAGTGAAGGCGATTTCCACGAGGCGGTAAATGTTGCTGCAGTTTGGAATCTTCCCGTTATTTTTTTAATCGAAAATAATGGATATGGCCTTTCCACTCCAAAGTCAGAGCAGTTCAGATGCAAAAACCTGGTTGATAAGGCCATTGGTTATGGTGTAGAGGGTATTCAGATAGATGGAAATAACATCCTAGAAGTTTATGATACCATTAACCAGCTGGCCACGGAAATCCGAAAAGATCCAAGACCTGTTTTGGTAGAGTGCCTAACTTTCAGGATGCGTGGACATGAAGAAGCATCAGGCACTAAATACGTTCCGCAAGAACTGTTGGATGAGTGGGGAAAGAAAGATCCTTTGAGTAATTACGAAGCGTATTTAATTGAACAGGGTATTTTAACCTCAGACTTAATTATCGACATCAAAATCCGGGTTAAAAGAGATATAGAGCTGGAAGTTGAAGAAGCTTTTAACGAGGATGAGCCTATTGCTAATGCCGATCAGGAAGAGGCTGATATGTATTTTCCTTATCAGCAAGATGTTGTCCAATCTAGTCAAACTTCCACAGAAAAAAGATATTTAGATGCAATAACCGATGGTTTGGATCTGGCTATGCAGAAATACCCTAACCTGGTTTTAATGGGGCAAGATATAGCCGATTATGGTGGCGCTTTTAAAATTACAGATGGTTTTACTGCTAAATATGGCAAAGGTAGAGTCCGCAATACCCCAATATGCGAATCGGCTATTGTAGGAGCAGGTTTAGGCCTATCTATAAATGGCTATAAGGCTGTTGTAGAAATGCAATTTGCAGATTTTGTAACTGTCGGCTTTAATCAGATCGTGAATAACCTGGCCAAAACGCATTATCGTTGGGGCGAAAAGGCCGATGTGGTAGTGCGCATGCCCACGGGTGCCGGAACAGGGGCTGGACCATTCCATTCACAAAGCAACGAAGCCTGGTTTACCAAAACACCGGGTTTAAAAATTGTTTATCCTGCTTTCCCTGAAGATGCGAAAGGTTTGCTGTTGGCAGCGATTGAAGATCCAAACCCAGTGCTTTATTTCGAGCACAAATACCTCTACAGAAGTTTAAGCGCCTCTGTTCCTAATGGCTACTATACAACAGAGATTGGTAAAGCAGTTAGGCTTGCCGAAGGAAGTAAATTCGCGATCATTACCTACGGACTTGGCGTTCATTGGGCTTTAGACTACCTGAAGCAATATCCGGAAAGTGGCGCAACATTAATTGATCTGCGTACATTACAGCCCTGGGATAAAGAAACGGTAAGGGCAGCGGTTAAAGCAACAGGAAGGGTTTTAATGTTACATGAGGATACTTTAACCAATGGTTTTGGTGCCGAACTATCTGCCTGGATTGGGGAGCACTGTTTCTCTGATCTCGATGCACCTGTAATGCGCTGTGCAAGCTTAGACACGGCAATTCCAATGAGCAAAGTATTGGAAGAAGATTTTTTAGCTAAAGCAAGATTAGCAGAAACGATTGATAAATTATTGAAATATTAAATAGTTTTGGCACGGAGACACAGAAATCACGGAGAACATTAATTATTAATTCCGTGCCAATCCGTGTTTCCGTGGCTAATTTATATAAACAGCATGAGCAATTTTAAAGTCGAAGGGAATATCATCAACATCACAAAGCGGAATATTTTCTTTGGCGAAGTAGCCGTTGAGGATGGAAAAATAAAATCAATCTCTAAAATTTCTGAGCAGAAAGAAGGAGCACATTTTATCTCACCAGGCTTTATCGATAGCCATGTGCATATCGAAAGCAGCATGTTAATTCCAAGTGAATTTGCGCGGTTAGCAGTAGTTCATGGAACGGTATCAACCATTAGCGATCCACACGAAATTGCCAACGTTTGTGGAATGGAAGGTGTAGAATTTATGATTGAAAATGGCAATACTGTACCTTTTAAATTTAATTTCGGTGCCCCAAGCTGTGTTCCAGCTACCATTTTTGAGACGGCTGGAGCTGAATTGGATCATGATGATGTAAAATCACTTTTAGAACGTCCAGAAATAAAATACCTGAGCGAAATGATGAATTTCCCAGGCGTACTTTATAAAGATGAAGAGGTTTTAAAAAAGATTGCTGCCGCTCATGAACTCGGCAAACCAGTTGATGGACATGCCCCGGGCTTACGTGGCGATGCTGTTCAACAATACATCAATGCCGGAATTTCTACTGATCACGAATGTTTTACCGCAGACGAAGCACTGGATAAATTACAGCGCGGCATGAAAATCCTCATCCGTGAAGGAAGTGCGGCAAAAAATTTCGAAGCCTTAATCGATCTACTGAACGATTGGCCAGAAATGATGATGTTCTGCAGCGACGATAAACATCCTGACAGCTTAGTTGAAAACCATATTAATCAGCTCTGTGCAAGGGCAGTAGAAAAAGGGATCAATATATTCAATATACTGCGGGCAGCCTGTATCAACCCAATTCTTCACTATAAATTAGATGTTGGCTCACTTCAGATCAATGATGATGCAGATTTTATCGTGCTTGAAGATTTAAAAACATTCAAGGTTAAACAAACCTATATAGATGGCTTATTACTTGCCGAAAATGGAAAAACAGTGGGCAATTGGGTAAAACATGTCGAAGATCGCGAATCAGTAAACCATTTCGATTGCAGTTTGAAAAAAGAAGAAGATTTTATTTATCCATTCACCGGACAAAAAGAAATTCCAGTTATCGAAGCATTGGATGGACAATTGATTACCAACAGGCTATCTTCGAAACCGAAAGTTTTAAATCAAAATGTTATCAGCGATCTGGAAAATGATGTTTTGAAAATGGTGGTGGTAAATCGTTATCATGACGCACCTATTGCAATATCCTTCGTAAAAAACTTTGGCTTAAAAGAAGGCGCCATTGCATCAAGTGTTGCACACGATAGTCATAACATTATTGCTGTCGGCGTAGATGATAAAAGCATCTGTGAAGCCGTAAATCTGGTAATTGCAGCCACTGGTGGTGTAGTAGCACTGGGAAATGGGAAAAAAGAAGTTTTAGCTTTACCGGTAGCAGGTTTAATGAGCAACCATAATGGTTATCAGGTTGCAGAAAGTTATAGCTCAATAGATCAATTTGCAAAGGATTTAGGCGCTACCTTGCTTGCCCCTTTTATGACGCTTTCTTTTATGGCCTTATTGGTTATTCCGCACTTAAAACTAAGCGACAAAGGTTTATTTAATGGGGATGAATTTAAGTTTGTGTAGATAAACTATTGAAAATCGTCATCTCGACTGAAACGCAGTGGAATAGAGAGATCCATCTTGAGACAGATTTAGCTTCGCTGAGCCTTCGGGTTCTCGGCTTCGTTACACTCCGCTCGAAATGACGACTTTTCATTATTCCACCACAAAAACTTCTGCCAAAGGATTAAACAGATATAACCGTTTATCATCTAAACAGATACAACGGTACCGCTTCCTGATCCGTTCGCCTTTGGTAAAACGCCGGCCATCTTTAATTTTAAAGTTGGTATTAATGGGTAGCTGCTCTAAATGCAAAGTCTCGGTTTTATTGCTATCGTATTTTTTTAGGGCCCGCGATAAATGCAGATCAGAACAGCTGGATGCCGCAGGGTTCGACATATAATTATCAATCGCTTTGTGGATATCGGCTGGAAAGATATTCATGTCGAAAAAAGGAACCATCATCCGCTGAAAATTCTTCTTCCACTCTGTGCCATGTGGTTTTACTTTATTCTTGAAATCGTTCCAGGTGAGCAGGTGCGCAAACTCATGCACCGTAGTAACCAAAAAGGCGTAATGGTTGAGATTAAAATTAACAGAAATGCGATGCCCTTTGCCCTGATAAGGATGGCGGTAATCGCCCAATTTTGTAGAGCGGGTTTTGGCAATCTTAAATTCACATTGAAAATAATCTATCCATTTTGCAATTAGCGGTGCCGCTGGTTCGGGCATGTACTGCGCTAAAACTTTAACCTTTTCCATTTAACCGCAAAGTTCGCAAAGTTTTCCGCAAAGAAACAAAGAAAAATTATAAGCCATTCACTAAACGTTTTAATCCATCCTTTAACCTAATTACGTTAAAATTCATCAAAAGACCTAATTTGTAATTACCTAACTTCATATAAGTTAATATTTGAGCCAAATGAATCTCGTTAAATGCTTCTATACTTTTTAATTCTAAAACCAATTTGCGTTCTACTAAAATATCAATTCGATATCCACAGTCTAGTTTTACCTCTTCGAAAATTAAAGGCATTATCTTTTCCTTTTCAACAAATAATCCTGCCTTGAGAATTTTATAATACAGACATTCTTTATAGGCGCTTTCCAACAGACCAGTACCTAAAGCACTATGAACTTCTATTGCTAATCCGATTACAATTCTTGATAATTCATTCTCATCCATGTCCTTGCTTTTGCGCCCTTTGCGTTTTTGTTCTTAGCGATCTTTGCGGTTAGATTTCGACCTATTCCTCTGATGGAAACAACGATGCCAATACTAGCTTGATCTCCCCGAAAGAATAATCTTTACCTAAAAACTCTCTTATCGTAGCCATGGATTTTGTTTTCTGACTTTCTATAGCATCGGTAATGTTTTTAATTTTATTGGCTTTTACAAGTTTGGTTACATCCAATTGTTGTGTAGAAACATAATAAGCCAAATGCCCTTCAATGGTACCGGCAGAAAAGCCACGCTCTTTTGCAATTTCGTCGATAGTTTTACCCTGCTCATACAGCTCGAAGCTCACTAACTTGGTATCAATTTTTGGCTCTTTTTTCTTTTTCTCTGCTGCAGATTTTACTTTGAGCGTTTCTCCTTTTAGCTGAATGGCTTTTTGGAGCTGATTGTTTCTTTCAACCGTATTCAACAGTGCATCGGTATCGGCTTTGCTAAACTCTTTTCCGGCAATGAGCGCTTGCAACAATGCTTTGCTTTTGTGCATTTTCTTTAACTGCTCATACACCAAAATTTCGAGTTCTAACAGTTCGGTAACATAGGTTTTAATCTGCTTTTCTTCTTTGATCACTTCAATTTGGGCCAGAAAACGATCTGAAATTTCTTTGACTAAAGGATTAAAATATTTTAAGGCAGCCTCTACCCTTTTCGATACATTAAATAAAGTATGTTCGGTTTGCTGTGCAAACAGGTTTTTGAGCTGATTAACAAATGTATCGGCTGTGGCTGTTATTTTTTGAAAATCGGCATAAACAGTATCAGTCCAATCTTCGTGCTTTTGCTTAGTCGATTTTTCACTTTTATCAAAAGTCTGGCGGTGTTCTTTTAAGTAATATCGGATCAGGTTCAAGTCAAATGCAGCAAGCAAATAACTGCGGATAAAAGTATAACTCTCTATACTGATCTGCTCGTTCAGTACTTCCGAAGGTTGTTTTGTTTTAGAGAAATAGTGCACATTCTGGTCCTGTTGCAAACCACTATCACGCAGGTGAGAAGTTAAAACCAAACCCCTTAATGAACGTAAACGCGACAAGGCTACATAAGCCTGGCCAGGTGCAAAAGCATCACCTACATCAATAATGGCGTTATCAAAGGTTAAACCTTGACTTTTATGCACAGTGATAGCCCAAGCCAGCTTAATCGGGTATTGAATAAATGAACCTGCTACATTTTCTTTGATTTCGTTGGTTGCTTCATCCAATTTATATTTTACATTCTCCCATGTATAGGGTGAAATCTGGATCACTATTTTATCTTCAGGCAGTTCAATTTCAACTATATCTTTTTCAATATGATGTACCACACCGATTTTACCATTATAATAGCGCTTTTCGGCTGTCATGTCATTTTTAATGAACATTACCTGTGCACCTACCTTTAATTCTAGACTCTTATCATTCGGGTAAGCATATTCATTAAATTCACCCTGAATCTTTGCATCAAAAAAGTAAGATTTAGTTTTCAGCTGTGCTAACCTTTCGCGGTTAATGCTATCAGCTTTATTGTTATGGGTGGTTAAAGTGATATAATTTTCATCTGCCGAGGGTTTAAAATCCTGTTTG
This sequence comes from Flavobacterium sp. W4I14, assembly GCA_030817875.1. Lineage (NCBI taxonomy): Bacteria > Pseudomonadati > Bacteroidota > Flavobacteriia > Flavobacteriales > Flavobacteriaceae > Flavobacterium > Flavobacterium sp. W4I14. The sequence continues at coordinate 5,576,929 of JAUSZU010000001.1, read as the reverse complement.
AAATGCTGCCTGAGCAAGGCTGTATCTTCTGCGGTGATTTTGTTGTTCCGAAGGTTGTTGAGCAGATCGATAAAAACAGCATCATCCTGACGGTAAATTTTATCCAGTTCGATATAAACTGGCGGATTATCCTGCAAAGCCAGGGCATCAAAAAAATAAATGCTTTTGTAAAACTTGGCCATAATGCGCCACTCGTCATTTTTTACCACTGGAGGTAACTGGTGCAGGTCGCCTATAAACAATAACTGTACCCCACCGAATGGAAGGTTTCTGTTCCTCCGTACATACCGCAAAGCAAAATCAATGGCATCGAGCATATCGGCACGCAACATACTTACCTCATCGATAACAAGTAACTCCAGTTCCTGCAACATGCGGCGTTTATTGCCTTGCATATTTAAGTGTTTTACTAAAGTTTTGGGCGTATTGAAGTTAAAATTGATATTTTCATTGATCAAGGCGCCAGCAGCATCAGGAAAAAAAGCCCCAAAAGGAAGCTGAAAAAGCGAATGGATAGTTACCCCAGCGGCATTGATTGCTGCAATACCTGTTGGTGCCACAATTAAAGCTTTTTTATGTGTAAGCTGGATGAGTTTCAGGAGAAAAGTTGTTTTACCTGTTCCTGCTTTTCCGGTCAAGAAAACGTGTTTTGAGGTATAATTAACGAATTTAGCCGCAATTTCTGCGGGCATAGAAGTTTCTTCCAAAGTAGGCATCGGCAGTAAAATTTTAGTCAACAATAAACGGAGGGATGAATAAAGCTAAACATTTTAGCACAAAACTAAACAATGATTGGTGAGAAATTTTAAATTTTGGTCGATAATTTTTGGTTTAGCCCTGTTTAGCAGATAAAGTATTTAATATCTGGAATAAAACCCTCAATAGAATTACTGCAGAAGCAGCCTAAACCTGGCAGCAACGGCAGCCTCCGATTTCTTCAATCGGAGCTATAGTGTATGGCAGGGCTGTAATGGCAGAAGTACCACTGTAAGTGCTTTCCAAATTATGGCTAATATGTAAATCTATTGAACCCAACATAAAACAATACAACAACCTAACAATTAATGATAAAGCTTTTTCTTATCTTTGCAGCCTGATGAAACAACAATATCCAAATCTTATCGCTGTTAAATTCCTTTAACAAGGTTTCATCACTCTTTACACCCAAAATTTTATTATGCTTAACCCTGAAATAGAAAAACGTAAAACCTTTGCCATTATTAGTCACCCCGATGCAGGCAAAACCACATTGACAGAAAAATTTCTACTTTTTGGTGGTGCTATTAATACTGCTGGTGCGGTAAAAAGGAACAAAGCCAACCAGAGTAATACCTCCGATTTTATGGAAATCGAAAAGCAGCGTGGTATCTCGGTTGCGACATCAGTAATGGGTTTCGAATATAGTGGTAAACGCATCAATATTCTCGATACACCAGGTCATAAAGATTTCGCGGAAGATACTTACAGAACTTTATCGGCGGTTGATAGTGTTATTTTGGTGGTAGACTGTGTAAAGGGTGTGGAGGAACAGACCGAAAAACTGATGTCGGTTTGCCGTATGCGTAACACCCCGGTGATTATCTTCATCAACAAAATGGACCGTGAAGGTAAAGAGGCTTACGATTTATTGGATGAAATTGAAGAAAAATTAAATATTAGCCTTTGTCCGCTTTCCTGGCCTATCGGACAGGGACATACTTTTAAAGGTGTTTACAGCATTTACAACAAACATTTAAATTTATTCAATTCGGATAAAACCAAAGTAACCGATTCGGTTGTGGCGGCAAGTGATTTAAATGATCCTTCTTTATTAAATTACCTAAAAGAAAACGAAATCAACACCCTAAAAGATGATGTCGAATTGGTTGACGGTATCTACGGTAAGATAGATAAGGATTTATATACCGATGGTCTGGTTGCACCAGTGTTTTTTGGCAGTGCGATTAACAACTTCGGGATAAAAGAGCTTTTAGATACGTTTATTGATATCGCCCCAAGCCCTCGTCACCGTGAAGCAGAAGAACGTGATGTACTGGTTGAAGAGAAAAATTTCAGTGGCTTTGTATTTAAGATCCACGCCAATTTAGATCCAAAACACCGCGACAGGATTGCCTTTTTAAGGATCTGTTCTGGCAAGTTTGAACGCAATAAATTTTATTACCACACCCGTCAGGATAAGAAACTGAAATTCTCCAACCCGATGGACTTTATGGCTAATGAAAAAAGTATTGTTGAAGAGGCATGGCCAGGTGATGTGGTGGGCTTATACGATAGCGGTAACTTTAAAATCGGCGATACCTTAACCGAAGGTGAAAAATTGCAGTTTAAAGGCATCCCTAGTTTCTCTCCATCCATCTTTAAAGAGGTAGAAAATATGGATCCAATGCGTACCAAACAATTGGAAAAAGGCATTGAACAGTTAACCGATGAAGGAGTTGCACAGTTATTTGTTATGCAGCCTGGAAATAGGAAAGTAATCGGTGCGGTTGGTGAACTTCAGTTTGAGGTAATCAACTTTAGGTTAGAGCACGAATATGGTGCAAAATGTCGTTTTCGTACCTTGAGTTATACCCGTTCGAGCTGGGTAACTTCTACCGATAGAAAAAAACTGGATGAATTTGTAAAACGTAAACAACAGCACATCGGTTTTGATAAAGAGGCCAATCCTGTTTATCTGGCCGATAGTGAATACATGATTAATTTAACAAAACAGGATTATCCTGATATCGACTTCCATAAAACAAGCGAGTTTAAAAGCTAGAATTGAATGAGAGAATTTGAGAATGATTGAATGAGGAAATGTTGGATGAGCGAATTTATTAATAGAGTTGCCCATATCCTCTCATTCAATCATTCAAAATTCAATATTTATATCCATCTCCTCCTTAGTTTCGTATTGACTAAAAGTTTGCTCCAGGCGTCTTTTGATTTTTGAGATCAATAAGCGTGGAGAAAGTACCTTTACGCATTCTCCAAAGCCTAAAATTTCGCGCTCCAGTTCATAATTTAATACGACATCGATCCTAAAAGTTGTTGTTTTCTCGTTCTTACTTAATATTACCTGCGATTGATGCATCGGTTTCGTTACGACGTAGGGCGCATGATCGTTGGTAAATTCGAGGATTACTTTTTGTGCACGGTCACGTTCGTTTTTCGTTACACCGATTAGATCTTCATAATACCGATCGAAATCTACTCCTCGATAACTTACAAATTCTTCGTTAGGCAATTCCTGAAATTCTACGATCCTATCCAATGCCAAATTTAAGATCCCTGGTCGCTTTTTCGCTTTACAGATCAAAAACCATCTGTTGCGGTATTCTTTTAACAGATACGGATAGTAAATTCCCTGTTGTGATTGTTGCGCCTTGAAAGATTTATATTCTATTAATAAAGATCGTTTGTTTAAAACCGCTTGATACAAGGGCGGAATACATTCTAAACCTTTAACCAGCTTATTACTTTCCAATTGAATATTATTGCCACTCTGTTTGGTCGATTTGTAGAGGTTATTTTCTAAACGGGCAATCATATCGCTCATTTCGTCGAAATAATTGAAGGCATTAAATTGTTTCAGTACACCTACAATTTCTTTCATTTTATCTACATCAGCGTTATTGATCGGTGCTTTGGTAATGCTAAAACCAGCATCTTCGTAGGCATAAAAGCGTTTATCTTTCACCACAATCGGCGCATTGTAGCCAAGCTTATCACTCCGCATGAGCTGGATATCTGCCTGAATGGTCCGTTTGCTTACCCCAGTGGTAATCCCTTCGAGCTCGTACAGGGTTGCCGATACCTTTTCGATAAGATCCTCTAATGTCCATTTACGGTAACGGTTCTTCAAACAATCGTCGATGGTTTTATACCGGATGAGCGCCAATTTATTTACTGCCATTTTTAATCAATTTGAGTTTCAAGCTAAACATCTGATCGGAAAGCTTAACTAAATATAGTAAAGCATTTATCATCTACGCAATACAACTGCGTAATTAGAAGACAAACGAAAAAACATAAAGGAAAAATTAAATTTATCTATCTGATTATAAATCAATTAATTGTTTTATACCAAAATAATTTTTACTACGCAAATCAGCCGCGTAGTGGTGGTAGCATCTTTGTAATGTCGCCAGTCGATAAAGTTCTTTGATAAATATTAATAACAACAATCTTATTGACAGAAACAGTTTACTGTTCTAAATGATGCGCGCTCTCGTTTATGCTACTCCGGTTTTAACTGGATCAGCATTCACTAACATGAAGCCCCTGTTCGGGATACGCCGGACAGGGTTACGTTGGTAGTGGTTATCATAATCAGATTGATATAAAGAAATTCCGAAAGGGATGGCAATACTAAATAAAACTTATCCAATGTTGTGGGTTTCGGAATAGCCCCAAAGTATTCGGGCAATTGCGTAGAATATACTGATAAGAATTATGATAGACTGTCTAAACACGTTGTGTGTCGTGGGTTCGAATCCCACTTCCGAGATATCGGAATAGCTCAGGGGTTAGAGTAATAACCAAAATGCAGGTTCGAATCCTGCTTCCAACCGTCACTTGGAATAGCAAAATGGTAATGCAATGGATTTAGGTTCCATCTTAAAAGAAGGGCAACTTTTCAAACTGCCCACCAAAACCAGCGTTGCGCAACTGCATTTGGCTTAAGGATTTTTCGGAATCCAAAAGCAAATTTGTGTTTTGCCCAGTAAGGATCAGTGCTTAAGAAAGGATTTAAAAATCAAATGAGTTAATCGAAAAGAAAAATGCGCCAAAGAGCACATACCAGAATAGAAAGACCTGATTTCATTTTTAAAAAAGCTTAATAAACTTTTACTTCCGCAGAAAACAGGTAAATGTTCTTCCGCAACGCTTTTAAGAGAATAAATAACAATAGAAATAAATTTTAACTCCAGAAAACATGAAAAGAGTAACAATTAACACCAATTATGTTGGATTGGTGTTTAAAAAAGGAAAATTAAAAAACGTTTTAACAGCTGGAACTTACTGGTTAGGTTTCGGTGAAGACATGACTTTGTATGATATGGCAAAAGAGTACTATTACACAGTTGCCGAATTGGATATCTTATTGGAAAACACAGATTTTGTGAATTTGATTCACTTGGTAAGTGTTGCCGATAATGAATTGGCCTTGGTTTATCAAAACAAAAATTTCAAGAACGTTTTAACGGCTGGCAGACATGCCATCTGGAAAGGTTTGTCGACATATGACTTTATTAAGGTAGATATCAGTAACATCAAAATTGATGAAACCATTGATAAAAATTTGTTGGAGAAAGCACCATTAATGAATTACATCAGGGCTTATAAAGTAGAATCTTTCGAAAAAGCTTTGTTATTTATCGATGGTAAATTTGAAAACATATTGGAAGCAGGAAACTATGTTTACTGGAAAAACAGCACTGCTGTTCAAGTTTTGAAAACCGATATGAGGCAATTGAATATGGAGATTATCGGACAGGAAATCTTAACCAAAGATAAAGCGCAATTGAGGGTAAATTTCAGCATTCAATATAAAGTTGATGACATCATCAAGGCCTTATTGGAGAACAAAGAATTTGAAAAACAATTGTACATCACCATGCAATTGGCATTAAGAGAATGTATTGGCTTAATGACTTTCGACGAATTGATGGAAAGCAAAGAAAAAATTGCCGAAATGGTAATGGCCATCACCTTGGATAAGGTTGAAAACTTGGGTGTAAAATTAACCAACTGCGGTGTTAAAGACATCGTTTTACCTGGTGACGTTAAAGAAATTATGAACCAGGTTTTAGTTGCCGAAAAAAGAGCACAAGCCAATATCATTACCCGGAGAGAAGAAACGGCCTCAACCAGAAGTTTGTTGAACACCGCCAAATTGATGGAAGACAACGCGATGTTGTATAAGTTGAAAGAGATGGAATATGTGGAGAAAATCGCAGAAAAAATCAACAACATCAGCTTATCCGGCAGTGGACAAATTGTAGATCAATTGAAACAAATCTTCGTAAAATAAATTAAATTTAGAAACCCCTCGGTCAGGTGAGTATTACCTGCCGGGGATTGAACAAGAAATAAAATGAACAACAACATAACAGGAAAAGACCTAATCGAAATAGGTTATTCCGAAGGAAAAATAGTAGGCTTGGCTTTAGATATCCTGAAAGAAAATTTTGCGGATATTGAGGAAAAAGAATTACTGGCCTTATTTAAAAAAGTAAAAGATTATCCGGAAAGTTTTTTGGATGACGAGGTATTAAGTGTATTGGCAACGGCAGTGATCGAGGAAGCTAATCCAAAATCTGACGGCACCATTGAACTGATCAACAATGCCAGAGATTATTCAATTTTCGGTGCCGATTATATAGAAGAAGGTGCCAGAAATCAAATGGATATTGCCATGAAACTACCAGTTTCGGTTGCAGGTGCATTAATGCCCGACGCCCACCAAGGATATGGCTTGCCGATTGGTGGTGTTTTGGCGACCAGAAATGCAATTATTCCTTATGGTGTAGGTGTAGATATCGGTTGTAGAATGGCTTTAAGTATTTTCGATATTCCGGAGAAACATTATTTCGGGAAAGATGCAATGTACAAACGTGAATTAATTGCTTTCACCAAATTTGGTGCAGGACAAAATTTTAAAGGCAATGAAAAAGCCGACCATGATGTTTTAGAAAACGAAGCATTTAATGCTACTCCTTTTCTTAAAAATTTACATGGAAAGGCTTGGGCACAATTGGGAACCTCGGGTGGTGGAAATCACTTTGTGGAATGGGGGATTATTGATTTTGCCGAACGCGATGAGATTTTAAATATTGATAAAGGACGTTATGTAGCATTGTTGACCCATTCGGGTTCCCGTGGTTTTGGCGCAACCATTGCTGGTCATTACACCAAACTGGCTAAAGATATCTGTAAACTCCCTAAAGAGGCTGCAAACCTGGCTTATTTGGACCTAAATTCTGCCGAAGGGCAAGAGTATTGGATAGCCATGAACTTAGCTGGTGATTATGCTTCAGCCTGTCATGAGGTAATCCATAAAAGATTAACCAAGGCGATTGGCGCTAAAGTTTTAGCCAAGGTAGAAAACCACCATAATTTTGCATGGAAAGAAATGCTTGATGGAGAAGAAGTAATTGTCCACCGAAAAGGGGCTACACCGGCAGGTAAAGGTGTGATGGGGATTATTCCAGGAAGTATGACAGCTCCAGGGTTTTTGGTTAGGGGAAAAGGCGAAATGAGCGCAATCAATTCAGCATCACATGGTGCCGGACGTCAAATGAGCAGAACTAAAGCAATTCAATCGATTACCAAATCGGAGATGAAAGCGATTTTGAAAGATCATAACGTTACCTTAATCGGAGCAGGTTTAGATGAGGCGCCAATGGCCTATAAAGACATCAACAAAGTGATGGCAGCACAAACTGAACTGGTTGATGTAGTGGCCAAATTTGAACCAAAAATGGTGAGAATGGCTGATGATGGAAGCAGGGAAGATTAGTTTTTAGTCTGGAGTCCAAAGTCCTTAGTCTTGAGTCAGAAATGCAATCCTATAAAAAAATCGTCATCTCGACTGGAGCGCAGCGAAATGGAGAGATCTATAATAGATTTAGCTTCGCTGAACACTTCGTGGTTCTCGACTGCGCTGCACTCCGCTCGAAATGACGATCAAATCCATAAAAAAACCTCTTCAAAATTAACTGAAGAGGTTTTCTTTATATTTATAATTCTATTTCAATTTACTCAAAGCGGTTTTAATCCTTGGCAACATATCTTTAATATCCTGCAAGGTACAAGCACCAACTGATGCCCTGAACCAAGGCATACTGTCTTCATTTCCAAAAGCAGAGAACGGCACCAAAGCTGCTCCGGCTTCTTTGATCAGATAGAAATTCACATCTGCACTGTCTTTTAAAAGCTGACCATCTTCAGTAGTTTTCCCGATATAATCGATTTTAATGGTTAGATAAATTGCACCCATTGGTTCAACAGCATCAACATTAAAACCCTCAGCTTTTAATTCGTTAAAGCCATTGTAAAGTGCATTTAAGCTATCTTGAATTTGGCCTTTAAAACTGGTTAAGAAAGTATCAACCTGTGCTTTATCGTTAAAATAATTAGACATGGCCACTTGCTCGGCTTTTGGCGCCCAGGCACCCATATGACCGACCAAAGCTTTCATTCTATTGATAATATCCTCCGGACCAAAACCCCATCCAACGCGTACACCAGTTGCAGCTAAACATTTCGAGCTACCATCAACAAAAACGGTAAATGGTCTCATTGCCGGGCGTAAAGAAACCGGGTTTACGTGCGCTTTTCCGAAGGTTAAAAGCGAATAAATCTGATCGTACATCATGTACAATGGTTTTTCATCAGCTCCACGTGAAGCGTTTTCTTCTAAAACAGCATCGCAGATTTCAGCTAAGGAATCTGCATCAAACATGGTTCCGGTTGGGTTTAATGGCGAACACAAAGCCAATAAGGTTGCCCCTTTTAAATGCGGTTTTAATTGCGCTGCCGTTGGCATAAAATTATGTGCAGCATCGGTTTCTACTGCAATTGTTTTGGCCGAAGTTAAGTGTGAGTAGTGGTTGTTATTCCATGATGGTGCAGGGAAAACCACAGTATCTCCAGGATCGATCAACGCCAGGTAAGTAGCATAAATTAACGGACGCGAACCACCAGAAACTAAAATGCTGTTGGTGTTGTATTCCAACCCAAATCTATCTTTTAACAATTCCGAAACCGTTTCTCTTAAAGGTAAAACACCATCAGCCGGTGGGTAATTGGTTTGGTTGGCATTGTACGCCTCTACAATTCCGGCTTTTAGTTCCGTTGGGATCGGGTAAATGTTTGCGTCAAAATCGCCTATGGTTAAATTAGCGATCGAAGCACCTTTGCGCTTCATTTCGTTAACTTCATTACCGATTTTTATAATTTCTGAGCCAATTAATGAACTGGCCAATACTGAAACTTTCATATGCTATTTTTTATTTGCTTAAGCTTTTATAAACTCAGCTGTATTCATTGATTATCTTAAAGAAACACACCATTTAACATCAGATAGATCACTTCCTTTTGCTATTTACCGTTACAATATTGGTAAACAATTGTCCTCGTTGATCTGTACCAAAAGTGACCTTACTTATCATTGTTTTACTTGCCAGGAAATTCTCTCTTACTTTTAAAAGCTTGCTGTTAACTTTGATTATTTCCTGATTCGAAACCGGAACTTTATAATATTCAAAGAAGGTAGTCATATTCATTACTTCAGCACCTTCTTTTAAAGAAACATCTACGTCCATCGATTTAACGCCGCTTGACTTTAGCATGTCTTCTGGGCCTACACCTGTTAAATTTACCGACATAACATCCTTTGGATCAACAAGCTGAACGACCAAAACATAACACTCCTTCCCATTAAATGAAGTTTTTGATACTGGGTTAGACTCTTCCTGGGTGATTGGCTCTTTTTGTGCAACAGCGATTTTTGCCATAAACAAAAAAATCAGGGGAACCAGATAAATTTTCATATTTATATTTTAATTGTTAATGTCAGCAATATTTTTAAAGATCAAGGCTCAAGCATACTTTACAGCAAATTTATTTAACTAAATCCTCTATTGCTTTATTCACTTTTCCGAATCCAAACTGAGACAGTACCCCCTGCATTGCTGCAGAGATCTGTTCATTACAAAGGTTGCCGATGCTCCCTTCATGTGTATGATGTATTTGGCCAGATGGTGCAAAACTACCATTTTCTATCTGTTCGCCAACAATTTTATAGGCCTCTCTAAATGGGACACCCTGTAGTGCCAGATCGTTTACTACCTCAACACTAAACAGGTAATCGTATTTCTTATCTTTCAAAATATCATCCTTTATCGTGATGTTCTGGAACATAAAAGTAGCGATCTCCAAACATTCGTTTAACGAGGTAATTGCTGGGAAAAGGTTTTCCTTTAGCAATTGTAAATCGCGGTGATAACCTGATGGCAAATTGGTAATCATCATGGCTATTTCATTCGGTAAAGCCTGAATTTTATTGCAGCGTGAGCGGATCAGTTCAAAAACATCAGGGTTTTTTTTGTGTGGCATAATGCTCGAACCTGTGGTAAGCTCTGCCGGAAAACTAATAAATCCGAAATTCTGATTAATAAATAAACAAACATCCATAGCCATTTTAGCTAAAGTTGCTGCTACGGCTGACATCGCCTGTGCTAAAATCCTTTCGGTTTTACCTCTGCCCATCTGTGCGTAAACTACATTATAGTTTAGACTTTCAAAGCCAAGTAAATTGGTTGTTAAAGTTCTGTTTAAAGGGAATGAAGAACCATAACCAGCAGCAGAGCCTAATGGATTTTTATTACAGATTTTCCATGCAGCCAACATCAATTCCATATCATCTGCCAGGCTTTCGGCATAAGCACCAAACCACAAGCCAAAAGACGATGGCATGGCAATCTGCAAATGTGTATAGCCTGGCATCAATTTATCTTTGTGTGTATTGCTCAGCTCAATTAACTGGTTAAATAAGGTCGAAGTTTGATTAACCATATCTTCGATGCAAGCCCTAAAGAACAGTTTCAAATCAACCAGCACCTGATCATTACGAGACCGGCCACTATGGATTTTCTTACCTGCTTCGCCAATACGCTGTGTAAGCAACCACTCTACCTGCGAGTGTACATCTTCTACACTGTCTTCAATGGTGAAATTTCCAGCTTCAATTTCAGCGTAAATATTTTTCAACTCCTGCTGAACCGTTTTCAGTTCTTCAGTGGATAGCAAATTAATGGTTTCTAACATCTGGGTATGCGCCAAAGAACCCAATACATCAAACTTTGCCATTTGCAGATCCAGTTCCCGGTCTTTACCAACCGTAAAACGTTCTACGAACTGATTTACATCTATATTTTTTTGCCAGATTTTCATTAGTGATATTTTTTTCAATGGTTATGAAGATTGCTTCCGCAATTTTCATTTTAAATTTATTTAACCGCAAAGGGCGCTAAGTTTTCCGCAAAGCACACAAAGCTATTCTGTCATTTTACCACAGCGTACTCACCGTTTTTCACAGCGAACACCAGGAGTTGTAAAGTGTATGAAAGTATTTAAGGGGCATCCAAGCCTTATACGTCAACCTAACAGCCCTCAGCCTTGTATCACCGGTTTTAACATATTTACATATCCCTCAACCCCCTCGGCTACTTCTCTAACATATAAAAATTCATCAGCCATGTGTGAACGACCAGAAAAACCTGGGCCACACTTTACCGATGGAATATCTAATAACGCCTGATCGGAAGTAGTAGGCGAACCATAAGTGGTTTTTCCAAGGGCAACACCAGCCTGAACAACCGGATGGTTTTTATCAATCGACGATGGTTTTAAGCGGATAGACCGTGGGGTAACGTCACAATCAACATTTGCCCTGATAATCTCTAAAACCTCTTCATTAGTGTAGGCATCGGTTACACGAACATCAACCGTAAAAGTACAATTTGCCGGAACAACATTATGTTGCGAACCTGCGTTGATAATCGTAACCGTCATTTTTAATGGCCCGAAAACCTCAGATACTTTTGGAAACTGATAATTTCTAAACCACTCAATATCTTTTAGGGCTTTGTAAATCGCATTTTCCCCTTCTTCACGTGCCGCATGACCGGCTTTTCCATGAGACACACAATCTAACACCAGTAAACCGCGCTCGGCAATGGCTAAATTCATTTCTGTAGGTTCGCCAACAATACCAAACTCCAGCTCGCCCAAATCAGGAAGCACCAATTCTAATCCATTATTACCAGAAATTTCTTCCTCAGCAGTCGCTGCCAAACAGATATTGTATTTTAAATCTTCCTGCTCGTAGTAGTACAGAAATGTACCAATTAATGAAACTAAACAGCCACCAGCATCATTACTGCCCAAACCAAACAGTTTATCACCTTCAATTGCGGCATCATAAGGGTCGCGGGTGTAACCTGAATTAGGCTTAACCGTATCGTGATGTGAATTTAAAAGCAATGTTGGCTTAGCAGGATCAAAATGTTTGTTGTAAGCCCAAACGTTATTCATTTTACGCTGCGTCTTAACCCCTCTTTCCTCTAAAAATTGGGCGATTAAATTCGCCGTCCGATCTTCTTCTTTACTAAAAGACTGGATGCGGATTAACTGTCGCAATAAATCCAGGCTTTCTTTTTGTATATTTTCTAGTAACATAGTATCAAGTAATTAGTATTAAGTATCAAGACTAAACCCGTCTTTAAACTTTCTACCTTTTATTTTGGCTTTCAGTTTTATGTTTGCAATTAAGGCGCTATGCCCTAAACCCTACACCTCTAACCCTCTTTAGTATACAGATTCCCTGCTTTTAAAGCCGAAAGTTTAATACCTTTTATCAATGATGAGCTAAAACCGTTATGTTCCATTTCATTTAAACCTGCTATGGTACAACCTTTCGGCGAAGTTACCTTATCTATTTCTGATTCTGGGTGTGTTCCATGTAATAAAAGCAAATCGGCCGCTCCTTTAGCCGTTTGAACAGCCATTTTTAAAGCTTCGTCAGCATGAAAACCAATTTCTACTCCACCTTGCGATGCAGCTCTAATTGCCCTTAAGAAAAAAGCAATCCCACAGGCACAAAGCGCTGTTGCAGAAGTCATTAAATCTTCATTAATTTTCACAACAGAACCAACCGTTTCGAACATCTTGGTCACACTTGCAATATTTGCTGCTGATGCATTATCGCTCGCCATGCAAGTCATAGATTGACCAATAGCAATTGCTGTGTTAGGCATTACCCTGATTACCTCAACATCGTCACCTAATTTTTCCCTAACCGCAGCACAGCTCACACCAGAAATTACCGAAATAACCAAATGTTTGGCCGGAACAATTGAAGTTTGAATTTCATCTAAAACTGTATTTAATTGTTGTGGCAGAACAGCCAAAATCACAACATCAGCATCAACTACAGCCAGTTTATTGTTATTGCTTACATTAAAACCGGCTTCGGCGAATGATTTTAAATGATCAATATTTCTACGGGTAAGCGTTATGTCGCCTGCTTGAGAAAAATCGGCCTTTACCAAACCTTTCGCTAAAGATAAACCGATATTTCCGCTACCAATTATGGCTATTTTTTTTGTCATGATTACTTTTCCTTTAGTTCGCTTACGCAGATTTTATTCTTTTTCCTTCGGTTTGATTGCACAGATTATTTGATTGCACAGATTTATTTTTTGTCTTGAAAAGCAATGATAAATTTAGGTACCTCGACTAAAAACCTTCCACCCTCAACCTACCTACCTTCTACCTCTTTTCCCTCCACCTTTACTTCAGCATCTTGGTTCCAAAGGTTCCCTCTGCAAGTTCAGCGAGCTCATCAGCTTTGCCGATATAAACTGCTGAAACTCCTTTTTTAATCGCTTCAAAGGCATTGTGCAGTTTAGGGATCATTCCACCTTGCACAGTTCCATCGGCTTTTAAACCTTCAAACTCATCAGCTTTGATTTCTCTTACCACAGAAGCATCATCATTAACGTCCCTAAGTACTCCTTTTTTCTCAAAGCAATATACCAAACGGGTTTCATATAAGCTTGACATAGCCACCGCAACAGAAGAGGCTATGGTATCAGCATTGGTATTTAGAAGCTGAGTATCACCATCATGTGTAATGGCACATAAAACCGGAACAAAGCCAGCATTTAATAAAGCGCCTAAAGTATTTGCTGAAACAGAATTTTCATCTAAATCGCCCACAAAGCCGTAATCAATAACTGCACCTGCCATAGGGCCCGCCTCTGCACCATAAGTTTTGGTACTAACAGGCCTTTTTTTCGCCTTAATGATATTACCATCTGCGCCAGTTAAACCAATCGCATTACTTCCTTTCGCCTGTAGTTGCGCGACCATATTTTTATTGATCAGCCCAGCGTAAACCATCGTTACAATACGCAGTGTTTCGATATCGGTGATTCTTCTTCCCTCAACCATTTTGGCTTCAATGCCCAACGATTCGCCCAGTTCAGTTGCAATTTTACCCCCACCGTGCACCAGGATCTTATCTCCTGGCAATGCAGTAAAATCCAATAAAAACTGATGTAAGTTTTCGGAATTATCGATTACGTTTCCGCCGATTTTTATGATAGTGAGTTGTTTCATAATTTATTCTTACCGTGGTTCATTTCTTCACGAACCACATTAATAGTTTTGTTTCACCATATTAATAATTTCGGTTCGTGAGGACACGAGCCGAGGCATATGATTTACAATTCCTCCAACATCGCTTTAATCACTGCCTGCGCCGCCCATAAACGGTTTCCGGCTTCGTGAATAACCAATGAATTTGGTCCATCCAAAATCTCCGATGATAATTCAAGATCGCGGCGTACAGGTAAGCAATGCATCACTTTAGCATTGTTTGTGAATTTTAATTTCTCATTATTCATCATCCAGCCATCAGGATAAGTTAACACTTTCCCGTACTCTTTATAACTACTCCAGTTCTTCACATACACATAATCAGCACCGGCCAAAGCTTCTTCTAAATTATACTGAATATCGGCGTTAGGCGTAAAATCTTCCGAAAGCTCGTAACCCTCTGGTTGCGCAATGGTAAAATCGATCATTCCTTCTGCCTGAGCTTTGCACATCCACTCTGCAAAAGAATTCGGCACTGCCTGAGGCAAAGCCTTTACATGAGGCGCCCAGGCCAAAACTACCTTTGGTTTGCGGCCATCGGGTTCCTTTGTCCAGGTTTCGTGGATGGTTATAATATCGGCAAAGCTCTGTAATGGATGACGTGTTGCACTCTCCAAACTCACTACAGGTACGGCACAATACTTCACAAATTTATTGAAGAAATCTTCGCTATAATCTTCCTCACGGTTATTCAGTTTTGGAAAAGAACGCAAGCCCAAAATATCGCAATATTGGCCCATCACCGCAGCAGCTTCGCGAATATGTTCAACTGTCGAACCATTCATCACTACACCATCCTGTGTTTCTAAAGCCCAGCCTTCTTTATCCAGATTCATCACCATTACATTCATACCTAAGTTTAAGGCCGCTTTTTGGGTACTTAACCGGGTACGTAAACTTGGATTCATAAAAACTAACCCCAAGGTTCTGTTCTTACCTAAATCTTGGTGCGCATAAGGATTCGCCTTTAATGCTAACGCATCATTTACAAACTGTTTGATGCTTGGAACATCGTGTACGGAAGTGAAAAGTTTCATTTTTAATATAAATTAATTTATTCCGATCCGTCACCTTGAATTTATTTCAGGGTCTTTCTACAAAATAGATGCTGAAATAAATTCAGCATGACGATCGGCCAAATACATAGTATTTATTTTACCAATTGTTTAAAAGCTGCTAAAAACTCATCAGCATGTGCTTTTGTTAAATTTAAGGCCGGCAATAAACGGATCACATTCGGTTTTGCTTCACCGGTAAAAATATGGTATGTAAATAATAATTCTTTTTTAACATGAGCCAGTTCCGCTGGTAATTCGATACCGATCATTAATCCACGGCCACGTACTTCTATCACCTGCTCAAATTTCTTCAATTCGGTAATTAAGTAACTTCCCACTTCTTCAGCATTTTTCATCAGGTTTTCCTGTTGCATCACTTCTAAAACCGCTAAAGCCGCAGCACAAGCTAAATGGTTGCCACCAAAAGTTGTACCCAACTCTCCATGCCAAGGTTTAAATTTAGGTGCAATAGAGATCCCTGCCACAGGAAATCCATTACCCATTCCTTTTGCCATGCTATATACATCCGCTTCAACACCAGCGTAATCGTGCGAGTAAAACGTCCCTGTACGTCCGTAGCCGCATTGTACACTATCGGCAATGTAAACCGCATTATATTCATCGCAAAGTGAACGGATTTTTTGCAAGAAACTTTTCGAAGCTTCTTTAATGCCGCCTACACCTTGAATACCTTCAATAATAACAGCCGAAATTTCATTGCCCTGTGCTTTAAAAGTTTCTTCTAAAGCAACCTCATTATTGAAAGGCAAAAAGATTACATTTTCGGTTTGATTAACCGGTGCTACAATTTTAGGATTATCGGTTACGGCAACTGCCAAAGATGTACGTCCGTGGAAAGCGCCTGTAAAAGCAATTACCTTTTTTCTTCCATTGTAAAATGAAGCCAATTTTAAAGCATTTTCATTTGCCTCAGCTCCAGAATTACATAAAAAGAGCTGAAAATCTTTTTTACCAGACACGGTCCCCAATAATTCTGCAAGCTGAACCTGCAAAGGAATTTTTACTGAATTTGAATAAAAACCAACTTTATTTAATTGATCGGTTAAGCGGTTTACATAATGTGGGTTGGTATGCCCGATTGAAATTACAGCATGACCGCCATATAAATCTAAATATTGCTGATCATTAGCATCCCAAACATTACTGCCTGCCGCTTTTGTTATTTCTATATCGTTAAGTGGGTAAACGTCGAATAAGTTCATTTTTTAATAAGGTTTGAAGGTTGAGGGTTGGAAGGTAGAAGGCTGATACTGCCTAACCTTTTCCACCGCCTCTCAAAAATTTAATAAATGCGATTAACATCGCCTTAATTTCATTAACACTTTTATTTACAATCTCATAAATTTCTAAACTAATATAAGCTAAGTCACGAATGAGAATAAAAGCATATTCTACTTCTTTTGTAGAGCCAAGTGCGTTATCAAGATAATGAACAAAATCCTTATCTGTGTTTTTACCGCTTCCTTCTACAATATTTAAAGGGATAGAATAGGTGGCCCGCCGAATTTGTTGGGTTAAAGCAAATTTTTCTTCAATAGGCATGATAGGTAGGATTTCCTTATAAACCTGTAAAGTAAATAAGTGAGCCTTTTTCCAAACATCTAGTTTTTGATAGTCTCTCATACATTAAAATTTTAGATCTGAATCCAGACCTTTTTGCCTTCCACCTTCCAGCCTTCCACCTAAAAATTAGCTGCTTTTAACTTAAGTCCTGCTGTTTCATCCAAACCGAACATTAAATTCATATTCTGAACCGCTTGTCCGCTGGCACCTTTTAACAGGTTATCAATAATACTGATGATAAATAATTTACCACCGTGTTTTTCTATATGTACCAATGCCTTGTTGGTATTCACAACCTGTTTTAGGTCGATATTTTTCCGGCTTACATGCGTAAAAGGATGAGGACTATAATATGCTTCATATATATTTTGCGCCTCTTCTAAACTTAAATCACTTTCCAGGTACATGGCTGCCAAAATACCTCTGGTAAATGCGCCACGCTGTGGGATAAAACTTAAAGCTTCAGAAAGTGATGGTTGCAACTGCAACAAACTCTCGCTAATCTCGTTCAAATGCTGGTGCTCAAATGCTTTATAAATCGAAAGATTGTTGTTTCTCCAGCTAAAGTGCGAAGTGGTAGCTAAACTCTGTCCTGCGCCGGTAGATCCTGTGGTCGCATTGATGTGAACCTCACTCTGAATCAGCCCTTTTGAAGCCAAAGGCAACAAACCCAATTGGATACAAGTTGCAAAACAGCCAGGGTTAGCAATATTTTTAGCTGCTTTAATTTTATCGCGGTTTAGCTCGGGTAATCCGTAAACAAAGTCTTTGGTCGAAAAGTTAGCATTTGCATGCAACCTGAAATCCTGCGACAAATCGATAATTTTAATGTTATCGCTAATTGGATTAGCGGCTAAAAACTTCTTCGCATCGCCATGGCCAACGCAAAGGAAAAGCACGTCAATATCCTGTGGAATATCGCTCACAAACTTTAGATCTGTATCGCCTATTAAATCAGTGTGTACATCAGAAATTAAGTTCCCGGCATTGCTTGTACTGTTTACAAAAGCAATTTCAACATTTGGGTGGTTAACCAAAATACGTAACATTTCGCCCCCTGTGTAACCCGCACCACCAATTATTCCTGCTTTAATTTTATTCATCTCTATGCGTTTATTGCAATTTTATAAAGAAAAAATTCTGAATCATTTTCTTGCTTAACAAATCCTATACTTTCGTACAGATGCTGGGCAGTATAGTTATCAACCGCTGTTTCCAGCTGTACAAATGTAGATCCCTGAGTTTTGGCAAAACCCATGGCTGCTTTAATTAACTTTTCTCCAATGCCCTGCTTACGGTAATTTTCATCAACATATAAATCGTTCAAAATCCAATTTTTAGTTAATCTTACCGACGAATATTTCGGGTATAGCTGTGTAAAACCTATCGCTTGTTGTGTATTACTATCAGTAGCAACAAAAATGATAGACTCATTATGCTGTAATCTTTCATCTAGAAAAGCCTTAGCCATTCCGATGTCAGAAAACTGATTGTAGAATATGCGGTACTGATTAAACAGACCAACTACTAAGTTGGTTTCTGTTAAATCTATTTGCTTGATTGTTATATTACTCACAATTTAAAGGTTTAAAGTAGAGGGTTTGAGTGTAAGGTTTAAAGCACTGATCAACCTATGCCTTTTACCTTATGCCTCGTTGTTTACTTTATGCCAGATCATTACCTGGTTACCAAATATTTTAGAGAAACCTTTAACATCTTCTCCGCTCCAGGCGTTATTCATTTCGCCATAGCTGCCAAATTTATTACTCATTAAATCATGGTTTGATTCAATTCCGATAACCTGGAAACGATACGGTAACAACTCTACAAATACTTTACCGCTCACAAATTTTTGCGTATCGGCTAAAAAAGCCTCAATATTCCGCATAATTGGATCGTGGAACTGACCTTCGTGCAACCAGTTACCATAGAAAGACGATAATTGTTCTTTCCAGCTTAACTGCCATTTGGTTAAGGTGTGTTTTTCCAATGTATGGTGTGCTTTGATAATGATAATGGGGCCAGCAGCCTCAAAACCTACGCGGCCTTTAATACCAATAATGGTATCGCCAACGTGGATATCTCTACCGATGCCAAAAGGTTGAGCGATTGCCTGTAATTTTTGAATAGCCCTAACAGGCGCTAATTTTTCACCATCAATAGCAACCAGTTCACCTTTTTCGAAGGTTAATTCTACCCTACGCGATTCGGTTTCCGAAACCTGGGTTGGCCAGGCACTTTCTGGTAAGGTTTCGTGAGAAGTTAAAGTTTCCTTTCCTCCTACTGAAGTTCCCCATAAACCTTTGTTGATGGAATATCTTGCTTTTTCTGCACTATATTCTACACCATGTTGTGCTAAATATTCTATTTCCGCCTCGCGGGATAATTTTAAATCTCTAATTGGAGTAATGATTTCAACCCCTGGGATAAGGATATTGAAGATCATATCGAAACGTACCTGATCGTTACCTGCACCGGTACTTCCGTGAGCTACATAATCTGCACCAATTTTCTTCACGTAGTTGGCAATAGCAGTTGCCTGACTAACACGCTCAGCACTTACCGATAAAGGATAAGTAGCATTTTTTAATACGTTACCAAAAACCAGGTATTTAATGCATCCTTCATAGTAACTTTCAGTTTCATCTACAACAGCATGCGATTTTACGCCTAAAGCATATGCTCTTTTCTCAATTTCCTGTAACTCTTCATCAGAAAAACCACCAGTATTTACAATTACTGAATGAACTTCTAATCCACGATCTTGTGCCAGGTAAATACAACAAAATGAGGTATCTAAGCCTCCGCTAAATGCTAAAACAACTTTTTTCATGCTATTTAAATAAAAAGGTAAATAAAAATAAAATGGCTTTTAAGCCAGTTTTTGGCTTAGGTTTAACAACTAAACGCTGCTTAATGCGCATAAAGCGCTCGTATAATTTGGGTTTCTTTTGCAGTTCTTCGGCAAATTGCTTGGCTACCTCATGTTTCTTCTCCGCCGGATCGTAAAGCATAGCTGTACACATACAGTTTTTGCGTTCCTTCATTTTTAAAATTTCGAAGTTTACACAGCTTTGGCAGCCTTTCCAAAACTCTTCATCCTGGGTAAGTTCGCTATAGGTTACAGGTTCGTAGCCTAAATCTGAATTGATTTTCATTACGGCCAAGCCTGTTGTTAAACCAAATATTTTTGCTTTTGGGTACAACTTTCTCGACAAACCGAAAATTTCATTTTTAATGGCTTTTGCTAATCCCGCTTTGCGGTATTTAGGACTTACCACTAAACCGCTATTGGCCACAAACTGTCCATGGCTCCAGGTTTCTATATAGCAAAATCCTGCCCAAGAGCCATCTTTATGGAAAGCAATAACCGATTTGCCTTCTTGCATTTTATTAGAAATATACTCTGGCGAACGCTTAGCAATCCCTGTTCCACGAGCTTTTGCCGATTCTGCCATTTCGGTTACTATTTCTTCTGCAAATACACGATGTTCAGGAAGTGCAACCTGCACTATAAATTCGTTAATATCCATTCGTTTTCTAACGAAAAATTATAAGTATTCTTGTTAATTGGGTTTTTAGAGAGGATCAATTCCTCGTTACGTTTAGTGTAGGTACTAAATACGTGGAGTGAAATTTTGCCGGCTTGTGGGATAATAAAACACGGGCTGAAAATGATTAATAAACATACCTTTTCCAGACACATTTTGTGCTGTGGAAACGGAAAGTTTATGTAAAATTTGTTTAATCATTTCTTGCGTATTAAAACGGCTTTAACTCTATTGAGGTGCAAAGGTTTAAATAAAAATCGAGTTACACAATAATATCATCATTTTTTTATGTTAAGCTTTCAATTTTATTGAACTAATCTGACTTAAACAAGTATTGAGGCCACTTATAAATTTATAAAAAATTCGAGTATCGTACATTTCAGTTATAGATTCTTTTGCCAATTTTAACATTGTTAAAAAAAAGCAACAAACTTTAACATCTGCTTAACATCATTTAACATCCTGTAATACGGTTTAAACTCAATATTTGTATGTCTGTAGCGAATGCGATCTGGCTATCGTTTTATGGATACTCCTTAAATATTAAATCAAATTTTAACCGTATGAAGAATTTTACGCCATTTCATTTCAAATCGATCCCTTTATTTGTTCTAATTGCTTTTACAGCATTAACTTCATGTAAAAAAACCGAAACTGCCGATCCCAACATATCTTATTTAAGGGTAATCAATGCATCACCTTCTTTGGCTACCTACAATGCTTACTTTAATGGCAGCATGGTTAATTCGGCAGCTTTACCATTTGGAGGCTCTGCTGCTTATCTTTCTTATGCCGCAGGCGCTTACAGTTTAAAATTTACAACGGCCAGTAGCGCAGAGAGTTTGTTAACCAAAACCGTTACTTTAAATGCAAGCACCTATTACTCTTCTTATTTAATTAATAAACCGGCTGCATTAGATGTTTATACGATTAGTGATGATCTTTCTATTCCATCAACTGATAAAGCTTATATCCGCTTTATCAATTTATCGCCTGATGCACCAGCTTTAGACCTGGCAAAAACGAGCGCAACTACCACGCTGGCTACCAATAAAGCCTATAAAAATGCGAGTGGTTTTATTGCTGCAGATGCAGGAACTTATACATTGGATGCAAAAGAAACTTCATCAGGAACAGTTAAAGCTACTTCCGCCAGCACCAGTTTTACAGCGGGTTATCATTATGACATTATTTGCGGTGGTTTGGTAACACCTGCAAATGAAACTGAACGTCCTTTAAGTTTACAGGTTATATTGATTAAATAAAAAGACACTTTTTGTGTTTACACTTCATAAAAAACGGCAATTTTCGATATGAAAATTGCCGTTTTTGGCTTGTACTAAAAAAGAAGCTATCTTCCTGTTAGGGGCGATGGTATTCTTCTCTATTTTTTGATTACATCAGGAAATTTTACCTGGATTACATAAGTTCCTTCGAGCTTCAATTGCCACGACCATCTTGGATTTACAGAAAAACCTGGTGATGCCGGAAAGCCATCTATCGACTTTATAAAGGTACTCGGTATTCTGTAATACATTAAGAAACCCCAATCGGTAGTTGGTGTAACATATTTTGTTAAAGGAAACGGTGCGACCTCAAAATCGCAGATCATAGCGGTATCAGTTTGAATAACCGGGTTGAATTTAGCATAGTTTTCAAAAATTGGCCTATCTCCCCTTGCTATAATTTCTCCTGCTTTAGGATTAAAAACTTTACCATTTTTATCAACCATCTTTAAAATGGCCCTCGCACCATTGTTAGATATTTTGGTACAGGTAATGATTGGGTTTTTCATTAGGGTTGCTACCCCCGTAACATCATTAAAGCCGTTAGAAACATTATCTGTGATAACGAATAAATCTTCAATTTCTGGATCTACAACATTGATCGTAGCCAGTTTCGGAAAAACCTTGACACCCGTAGCATTGGTCATCTCTACATCAAAAACGTATCTACCCAGTGGTAAATTAGCCGATGCTTTGTTAAAAGTAAGCTGACCGCTATTCTCATTAAAATACATGGGTAATCTTTTCACCAATTCTCTTTTTTTATCCAGTTGCTCACGCGTAACATCTGTTTCCGGATCAAAATTCATTCCTGTTTTAAACACTAAAATTTCGTATTCTTTTGAAAATTCTGCAGGTGCCGGAGAACCATCTTCTTTTCGCAAGTTTAACATTTTAAATGTATAAGGTGGGGTAGATCCATCGGCATTAATCCTGTCAGACTGAACTAATATCAATCCTCTTTTGGCAAAGATATCATTGTCTTTATATCGGATTGCATCGCTTTGGAAACCTTTCTCAATTTTTGTGCAGGCATATATGCTCAACAAAAACAATAGGCCTAAAATATATTTAACTTTCATATTTGATAAAGTTTATGGTTAATTCCCTAAGGGTTGTGCATTAAAGAACAAACGATGATTTCCGCTTAAAACATGAACAATTCCTGTTTTGGTTATAATTCCAGAAGTTTGGACGTCTACAGCCTTATCTTTTTGATCATCGGGTATTGCATTCAAATCGGGCTCTTTATCATCACGCGTGCCAATCACTTTGGTATAGGTAACATAATCTACGTAATTTATATACTGACCATACTCGTAAGAACGCCTAAACTTTACCAGGTATTGAACGTTTGGAATTACACCCAATAAACTATTGTATAATTTACCCCCCAGTGTAATCTGATCCCTGTTTATTTTTCCTGTAAACAGATAGGTTTTTAAAGAATCGCTCAGTTCCTGTGATGGAATATCTTTTATTCCGAAATTAAAGTTTTCATTTCCGGTTTCAATAGCCTTTTGGTTTTTCTTTGCACTTACATAATCGGCAACGCTATAATTGGTGGCAGCAAAGAAGGTAACATCTCCATTTACGAGATCTTTTAAGCCAGCTTTATCAATCACCTTAACCAAAGAATCAAAATTCCGGTTAGATTTTAGATAGTCGTAGGTGGTCATATCAACATAGGCATTACTAGGCCCTCCATCTCGCTTATAGTCGTCTTTTTTACATGCAGATAAAGCGACTACGATAATAGCTATATATATTAAAATATTATTTTTCATGATTTTTAATCTAAGGATTAAATTTATTTACACTTTACCCAACCAATAAGTAGTTTGTTTCAGATATGGATTATTCCTAAATAAAGCAGGATCAACAGGCCAATAAAAGCCTTCTTTTCTAAATCTTGCTTCAGGAAGCCAGTCTATAATAAAACCATATCTTCTGGTCCGCAACAAATCATAAAACAAATGTCCCTCTAAAAACATTTCCCTTCCACGTTCTATAATGTATTCGTCCATCACCTCATTTACTGATAAACCATTGTCTACCAGAACAGGGGAAGGATCATTTCTTCTTCTAAAGTTATTGATAATCGTAGTTGCAGTAGCTGCATCGCCTTTGTAAAGTGCAATTTCTGCTTTCAGTAACTGCATATCCCCTAATCTGAAGATAATGATGTTATTGCTTAGATAAGGGTTTAACTTTTGCCCCGGATTCCGATAAGTTACATTGCTATACTTGATGCACATTGGTTTATCTGGCAGCGTAAAATCAAAACCTTTTTTATACCTGATATCTGTATCCGTATAAAAATGATCATTTATATATCTTGGTACAACATAAAGCCGTGGGTTGTTGCCGAATCCATTAATATAGCTTCCGTTTAAAAACTGTGCACCTATTGAACTGGCTGATCCCTCAAGCGTATTTTCGCTAATGTTAATTTCAAAAATACCTTCCGAAGAACGGCCTATAAAAGTATTTTTATAATTGGCAGTATCGGTTAAGGTATAACCTCCGCGGCTGATTAAAGTATTAATAGTTGTATCGGCACTATTTACATCAACCAAATTTGGTGCATCGGTTGTTACATCGGCCATAGTTGCCCGCCACAAATACAAATGGGCTAAAAGTGCATAAACAGATCCTTTATTGGCGGTTACTTTTGCATCGCCGCTATTGGCGTAAGTCCAATCCAATAAATTAATGGCTTTATGGCAGTCATCCTCTATCAGTTTCATTACCTCTGCTCTTGGTTTTCTAGGCAGCTGAGGTGCATTAAGCGGATCTTCGTATGCTTCGGTAACAATTGGCACATCGCCCCAAACCCGCACCATCATAAAATAACTCAAGGCTCTTAAAAAATAAGCCTGACCTAAAATGTTGTTTCTAAATTCAGTAGCATCATCTTCTTCGGATAATTGTGCATCTGTCATTCCAGCTGCCTTTTGCAATATGAGGTTAGACATGGCTATGCTTTTATAATAAAGCGTATAATTAGCCAATGTATTTAGGTTATATTGAAAAGTAAAGTCGCCGTTTTGTATACCTTCAAGCCCATCTCCATTATACTGTATGGTAAAGTAATTTTTAGCAATGGCATCGCCATACATGTAGTACCTGTTATTTTTATTGGTAATGGCATTGCGCAACAAGGCGTAATTACCAGCCATGGCGCTCCTTGCATCTTTGGAGTTCTTCCAAAAAGTTTGCTCATACGGTGCATCTTTAGGCTCTTCGTAAAGTAGCTTCTTACACGCACTGGTACTTACTATAATGATTACAGTGCTTAATATGCCGAGTTTTGTAATTATATTTTTCATCTTAATGGTATTAAAATTGAACTTGAAGACCTAAAGTATATTTTTTTGGAATCGGGTATCCGGTTCCGATATACTCACCATATCCGTTTACAGCCTCTGCATCTGGCAATTTTTTAGATTGTTGGAACATGTGCACATTATCTATCATAGCAAACACTTTAAACTGGCTTAGACCCCACCTGCTCAAAGTTTTTGCACCTAAATCGTAGCCTAGTGTAATATTTTTTATCCTCAAATAGCCACCTTTTTCTAAGAAAAACGTTTGTGCGCCAGTATAATAATACCGATAACTACCCAAATCGTATTTGGCATATTCGGCATTATCGCCTGGGTTTCTCCAGATGTTTAATTTATCCAAATCTGGCGTAGAGAAACTGGCAAATTGGTATAGCGCATTTCCATCTTGAGAATTTTGCAAAACGATCTGAATCAAATAAGTTAAGTACATCTCTTTTAAGGGTAAATGTTGCAAAAACACTCAACGAGAAATTTTTGTAGCTAAAATTATTGGTCCAGCCACCTGTAAAACGAGGATTAGGATCGCCGATTGGCTGTTTATCAGGATTAATACCATCATTAAAAACATCCACAAAATAATCGCCATCTAAATCGGCCAGATAAAAATCTCCTTCGTTGAAAGTACCATTGCTATTTCGGTAACGTTCGCCCGTAAATGGGTTTTGTGGAATATTTCCGCTTCTGGAAAATACGCCTTTGGTTTGGTAAAGGTAAAATGCATTAAGTGGACTACCCACTGATAAAATATGCGTTTTATCAAATCGATCACCCCTCAAAATGATATCCCTGCCACCATTAGGCAAGCTCATAATCTGGTTTTTGTTATAAGAAATATTAAATGAGGTATACCACCTAAATGGCTTGCTGATAAGATTGCCATTAAAAGTAAATTCCATACCTGAGTTACGTACTGAAAAGGCATTGGTAAAAGCCACATCGTAACCCGAGGTAGCTGGCAAATCAACATTGAACAGTTTATCCTTAATCTCTTTATTATAAACATCGAATGAAATTGCGTATTTTCCATTTTGAATTTCCAAATCCGTACCAATATTCCATTGGGTAGATTTTTCCCAGCTCAAATTCTTTTGCGCTACACCATTATAAAAATTTGGCGTGATAACCGTAACACCATTGTAAGAGGAGGCGCCACCGTAGCCCAAAACATCGCGATCATTTCCCTCAAAAACACCATTATTAACCAGGTATTTATTGTATTGTACGTATGCGTTATCTAGGTTTTCATTACCAGTAACACCATAGCTACCCCTAATTTTAACCAGGGTAAATGGATTATTGGTGATGTTTTTCATAAAATTTTCTTCCGATAAGATCCAACCAGCAGATATCGACGGGAACACGCCGTACTTGTTGTTTTCACCAAAACCGGATGAACCATCAGTCCTTATCGAACCAGATAATAAATATTTATCAGCATAGTCATAACTAAAACGGCTGTAATACGCAATCAGTCCATGTCCACGATATTGCGATGACGTCCTAATATTAGCCTGCTGAAAGCCAGTTACCACTGTTATATTATCGTTAGCACCACCAAAGCCCGAGGCAAATGTGTTTTCATACTGATTGTATTCTATATCCTGCCCTACTAATACGTTAAACGAATGCTTATCGAGCGAACCGTTATAATTTAAATAATTAGAAGCTCTTAAGCCTATTCCGCTTGAAGAAAAACTGGCAGCACTATTACCTAAGCCATTGTTTAACAAACTATTAAAACTAGCATCTCTTCGCTGATTATCTGCTGTGTATGATGACTGGGAGTTTAGCGTAAAATGTTTATTAAACTCATAACTTAAATTTAGGTTGACGCCAAACTGGTTACTAATATTCCTATCTGTGTTTTCGCTGTTCGGGCTTACAAAAAAATTGAGTTTTTCTGGAGAGAGATTGAGTAATGAAGAAGGTAAATTCCCCGCACCCAACCTGGTTGGATTTAAAGGATTATTGGGATCTTCACCGCCCCTTCCCCTATCAGTTCTGGAATAATAAAATTGTGGATTGATCGTCAATTTTTTATTGAGTGCTTTTGTTGATAAGTTGATTCTGGAACTGTATCGTTTAACGCCGGTACCTTTTACAACCCCTTGCTCATTGTAATACCCACCGCTAAAACGGTAGGTCATTCCGTTATCAGTCCCCCCCGTTAAACTGATGTTGTTATCGTTTATTTTAGCGACATGATAGAATAAGTCCTGCCAGTCTGTATTTCCATTAAACACTGGGTTCAAACTATCGGTAAGCAGGTAAGGAAGCTGTCTTTTCTGGTCGTAAGAGAGTTGCCTTTGTAAAACTTCCATTTTTTGCCTGCGTTCTGTAGTACCAATAGTGGCTTCGCGTAAATCTGGTCGCTGCGAAATACCTACATAACTACTTATGTTAATCTTTGTGTCGCCGCTTACTCCTTTTTTTGTTGTAATTAAAATTACACCATTGGCTGCTCTCGAACCATAAATAGCCGCGGCAGATGCATCTTTTAATACATCGATTGATTCGATATCATTCGGATTAATACCAGCCAGATAATTGGTACCAGTACCTGTTCCAGGCGGAACAAAATCATCAGAAGCTTGGGGTACCCCGTCTACCACATATAGTGGCGACCTTACGGTATTAATCTGATCGTAGCTGGTGCTACCTGTAGAGTTACCCCTTACAGAAACGGTTGGTGCTACACCCGGTTGGCCACTAAAATTTTGAACATTTATACCGGCAAGCCTACCCTGCAATAGTTGATCGAAGCTCGCTGCAGGTAAATTAGCCAGCTCTTTACCTGATATACTCGAAATAGAGGCCGTAGACTTTTTCCTTGTTATTTTCTGATAACCAATAAGTACCACCTCGTCCAGCATTTTATTGTCATCCTGCAGAGAAAAGTTTATGGTACCGCTTGCCGTAATTGTTTTTTCAACGGTAACGAAACCGACTATTCTGGCAACCAGCACAGCTTTATCACTCTGTACAGCGATTACAAACTTACCTTCACTATTAGTGGAAGTACCATTTTTTGTCCCTTTTTCTAAGATAGACACCCCTGGAATAGGTTTGTCATTTTGATCTAAAACGGTTCCTTTAATTGTTTTCTGTGCAAAAGCCAGCCAGGGAATCAATAAATAAAAGAATGTTGCCGTCAAAAATTTCACATAGCAATGTCTTGTAGAAGTTTTTTCCATTGATGATTAGTTAGTTAGTTTGGTTTGATTACAAACTAAAAGTATCGACATTTTTATTCCGATTTTAATTTTTTTTTAATCAAAAGGAACCATATTTTAACCTAAAAATTGACTTAAATACCACATTTTGTTTCACCAAAACCGACTTTAGTAATTAATAATGCACCAATAGCGGCTCAAAACGGCCAATTTTGCCAATTTACCTCATGTTTCTCGATCATAATCGAATCAAATTCATAAAAAACCACCCAGGAGTTTAGTTGAAAAAATTTCTATAAGATTAGATTTTAGTGTAACTAAAACGTTAAAGTTATTTACTTCGCTTCATTCCCAATCTGAATTAAAAAATAGATTTACAGACAGCATTTGCATCTATTTAGAATAATTCAAAATAATTTGGATAATAAGATTTTCTACCGTTATTTTGCAACAGTTTAGAATTAATCCAAATAAATATTATCATGCTTAAAATCAGACTTTTCTGTATAACGTTTTTTTTAACTTTTACCAGCCTACTCTCCTTTGCCCAACAGTTTTCGACCATAAGCGGCACAGTTACCACTTCTGATGGTAAACCAGCTGCTTACATTTCGGTTGGTTTAAAAGGAAAAGGCC
The DNA here is from genome assembly GCA_030817875.1 of Flavobacterium sp. W4I14. Classification (NCBI taxonomy): domain Bacteria; kingdom Pseudomonadati; phylum Bacteroidota; class Flavobacteriia; order Flavobacteriales; family Flavobacteriaceae; genus Flavobacterium; species Flavobacterium sp. W4I14. The sequence continues at coordinate 5,548,077 of JAUSZU010000001.1, read as the reverse complement.
TGGGGAATGTAACCAACGAAAAGGGCATTTTCGAAATCCAGAGAGTTAAACCAGGATCTTATACCCTAAGGGTATCGGCTGTTGGTATCCAAAATATAGAAAAACCAATAGTTATTACCGTTGGAGAGCACAAAAGCATTGATTTTGTAATCAACCAAAATTCAAATCAGCTTAATGAAGTAAATATTAACCAGGGTGTAAATAAGTATATCGCTAAGAAAAGTGAATTTGTTTCAAAAATGCCCTTAAATAACTTGGAAAACCCTCAGGTTTATACTACGATTACAAAAGAAACAATGGCCGATCAGCTTGTGTTTTCGGTTGATGATGCAGCACGTAATGCAACCGGTGTTCAAAAAATGTGGGAAGCAACCTCGCGTGGAGGTGATGGTGGTGCTTATTATGCATCAAGAGGTTTTATTGTACAGGCTAAATTGAGAAACGGAATTGCTGGAAATGTAACTGGCCGGAACGATGCTGCTAACTTAGAAAATGTAGAGTTTATTAAAGGTCCATCTGCTACTTTATTCGGGAGTACATTAACCTCATATGGCGGCTTAATTAACCGCATAACCAAAAAACCTTTCGAAGGAATTGGAGGTGCAGTAAGCTTTTCTACAGGCAGCTACGATTTTAACCGGGTTAGTACCGATTTCAATTTTCCTGTTGATAAAGAAAACCATATTTATGCCCGATTAAATACTTCTTACAATTACAAAGGTTCTTTCCAGGAGAATGTTTACGACAAAGGTTTCTTTATTGCCCCTAGCTTGTCATATAAAGTAAACGATAAATTAGACTTTGTTTTCGATGCCGAAATTGCCAACGGTACAAGCACCCTAAAACCTTTCGTTTTCTTCTATTTCCCTGTAAAAGACCTTGGTTTTGACAGGGCGGATCAATCTGGCATACCTTACGACAAATCCTTCACCGCTGATGCAATGAAGCAGAAATACAATAGCTCAAACTTCTTCGGGCAAGCCAATTACAAGTTTAATGATAATTGGTCGTCTCACACCAGCTTTTCAAGCAACTACAGTTTCTCTAACGGCCGTGGTACCTATTTATTCTTAGTTCCAAACAACTATCCTCCACTGGGCAACCCAACGGCTGCACCAGGTGCCGATTTAATATCAAGAGCAGATCAATCAACTGATAACAGTAAGGTTTTTACTTACGAGGTACAACAAAATTTTAATGGCACTTTTAACTTAGGTTCGGTAAAAAACAGAATGGTTTTAGGACTGGATTATTTACGCCAAAATTCTGATCAACTGTTTTATTCGATCGATACTTTTGATCTGACCAAAAAAGACGGAACTGGTGCCAACTACAATAATTTTACTGAACATAATTTAGCGGCATTTTATGCGGCACTTCCCAGTGTTCCTAAATATCCGTATAACTTCGAAACCAATACATACAGTGCTTATGTTTCTGACGTGATTAACTTAACAGATAGGTTAATCGCCTTAGCTGCCTTAAGAGTAGACAGGTTTGATAACAAAGGTAATTCCGATCGTGCAGGCTCGGCACCAAAAGGTTCGTACAAACAAACTGTTTTTTCTCCAAAATTTGGCTTGGTGTTTCAGCCGATTAAAGATCAGTTATCCTTATTTGCCAACTACCAGAACGGCTTTAACAACTTAAACGGTATAGATTATCAAGGTAATGCTTTTAAACCAGAGCAAGCAAACCAAATTGAAGGTGGAGTTAAAACAAACATCTTTAATGGCAAGTTAACAGGATCTGTATCTTACTATTATATTAAAGTCAAAGATATTGTTAGGGGTTATAACGGAGACCCATCAAATCCAAATGCACAAATCCAGGATGGCAATAAAATCAGCAAAGGTATAGAAGCCGAAGTTATTGCAAACCCGGTTAACGGCTTAAATATTATTGCAGGTTTCGCTTATAACGATAACCATTTAGAAAATGCATCGCCAGATGTAGAAGGCAGAAGAGATGCTTATTCGGCAGCGCCTTATTCAGCAAATTTATGGATCAGTTATAAATTCAATGCTGGATCACTTAAAGGTTTTGGATTGGGTGCAGGAGGAAATTATGCCAGCGACAATAAAATTGTAAACAGTGTTAGCCAGGGCGTATTTATACTACCTGCGTATGAGGTTTTCAACGCATCGGCATTTTATGATCATCATAGATTCAGACTTGGTGTTAAAGCAGATAACTTTACCAATCAAAAATACTGGACGGGTTACAGCACCATGAACCCTCAGGACCTGAGAACCTTCACTGGAAGTGTTACTTACAAATTTTAATTAAATCGATCAGGAGCAACTGGATCAGATCTTTTACTCCTGATCTAAACCCAAAACCAGAAAATATGAAAACTAAAATCTCATTATTATTTTTCTTTCTAGCCTTTAGCATTTCGAGCGCATTTGCACATGCTTTATGGATAGAAACAGCCTCAACAGGCAAAAAAGGACAAACACAGGAAGTAAAAGTTTTCTTCGGCGAGTACGAGAGTAACGAACCAGATTCTGCTGCAAAATGGTTCAGTAACTTAAAAGAATTTAAGCTGGTTTTAACTGCTCCAAATGGAACAACCAAGGTTTTACCAACTACTGCTAATGTACGTTTCTTCAAAGCCAGTTTCACACCAGATCAGGCTGGTTTTTATAGATTATCTATTGTTCATGAGGTGGCAGCTATTTACGAACATGCAAAAATCGAGTATTATACTTATGCACCCGTTTTTATAACAGATGGGGAAGCAGTTGGAGATGGACCAAAATACTCCCCACCATTTCCGGCAAATGCATTATTTACAGTGCATTTAGATTCAGCACCTGAATTCGGCAAATTGGCTTCGCCAGAAATTGTATTTAATAAATCGGCGCTCGAAAATCAAGAAGTAAGCATAATTGATCCCGACCGGAAAAAACAGGCGCTAAAAACAGATGCATCAGGAAAATCTAATTTTAAAGTTGAAAAAAAAGGAAAATATTTTATAGAAGCTTTTAAAGAAGATAAAACGCCAGGGAAATTGAACGGAAAAGACTACGATAAAGTTTGGCATTTGGTAACCTATACTACTGAAGTTAAATAGTCAAAAATTTTATAAAAATTTAAAGCCAATTAGTCTTAAAAAAAGGCTAATTGGTTCTTTTATTAATACAGCTTTGCTAATGGCACTAACGAAAACATCAATCAAATCAAAAAATAAGAAATCGCGTTTACGGCGGATAAGCGACTGGCTGCACCTATGGCTGGGTATCGCATCCGGTTTAATCGTAATGATGTTGGGCGTTACCGGTTGTATTTATGTTTTTCAAAAAGAAATTACCGAACTCATTCACCGTAAGGAGATTTTTGTAGAAGTTCCATCAAATCCTAAAACCCTACCATTAAGCGTACTACAGGCTAATGCCGAAAAAGCACTGGGAAATAAAAAGAAAATCACCTTTGTTTCTGCTTATAAAGCACCGGAAAGGGCATGGGAACTTGGTGTTTATAAACCTGGCAACCCCAATGCATTCTGGTATTTCGATTCTATCGATTATTATGATGTTGTGCGGATTAACCCTTATACCGGAAAAGTAACTTTAGTTGCCGATTATAAGTATGAGTTTTTTGGTGTAGTTAAAATGATCCATTGGAGTTTGTTGATCAATCATCCCATTGGCCAGCAGATTATTGGATGGTCTACCTTCATTTTTGTATTTCTCCTCATTTCTGGAATGGTGATGTGGTGGCCTAAAAACCTCAAAAAATCAAACTTCGATAAGAGCTTTAAAATAAAATGGAAAGCCAAATTTAAACGCATTAATTATGACATGCACAATGTGCTGGGTTTTTATGTAATGCTAATCTGCCTAATGCTCGCCTTAACCGGTCTGGTTTGGGCATTTCAATGGTTCCAAACCACGGTTTACGTAATAGCCTCAGGAAGTACTATGCCCCCCAAATTAGCAGAAGTTAAATCAGATTCAACCAAAACCATTACCGCAATTCCTTTTGATATTGCTTTTGAGCAAGCCAGAAAAATATTAAAAAATGAAGATCGCATTGCCATGTCGCCTGCCAGTGGCGGTTCGGCAACCATTTACGCCACAGGATACCGTGGCAAAGAAACATTTTGGGATTACGACGTACTTCAGTTCGATCAGTATTCCGGCAAATTGTTACACAGCGCAAACCAGTCTGAAAAAAATGCTGGAGAAGCGGTAATCGGTATGAACTACGATATCCATGTAGGGGCCATTTTAGGATTAACCGGAAAGATAATGGCCTTTTTTGCCAGTTTAATTGCAGCAAGTTTACCCATAACCGGATTCATTATCTGGTGGGGAAAAGGAAAAAAGAAAAAAAATCCCGCAGTGGCGGATAACTAAGCACACCCTAATTAATAATAAAAATGAAATTTTTAAACCTAATTTTAGTATTAACCGGTTTGATTACCTTTGATACTGATGCACAAACAAAAGTTGACTCTCCGGAAGAAAAACTAGAAAAGGATAGAAATGCAATAAAATCGTTGGCTGGTTTTTACGAAGTGAATTTCAACTACGGTGAAGTTACCGCTCCAGATCCAAACTACAAATTCAGTAAGCCTTACGAAAGCCATGGCAACGAATGGTCAGAGATTATTGTTGATGAACCTAAAAGAATTGTAATTCAACATATGTTGGCCATTAACGATACCACGGTTATTAAACACTGGCGCCAGGACTGGACATATGAAGACACCAACATTATGCTTTATACCGAAGGTAATGCATGGAAAAAAGGCAATTTAACGCCAACCGATGTAAAAGGAAAATGGACCCAAAAAGTTTACCAGGTTGATGATAGTCCACGTTACCAGGGTTACGGAACATGGAGCCACGTTGGTGGTCACGACTCTTGGTCGAGTGAAACAGATTCTCCACTGCCAAGAAGAGAATCCACTGTGCGTAAAGATTACAATGTATTAAACCGTGGCAGCAGAATTACCATTACTAAAAATGGTTGGATGTTTGAGCAGGACAATAAAAAAATAGTGCGTTCTGCTAGTGGCGATAAACTTTTAGCTGTTGAAAAAGGTTATGAGGAGTTTACGAAAATAGATCCTAAAACTTTCGCATATGCACAAAAATGGTGGGCCAGCCAACACACCTACTGGGCTGATGTTCGCGGTGTTTGGTCTGATATCATTGGCTCGCAAGACACATTCAAAGTACAAACTATGGCGAATGGCAAATTACTTTACGAAACACTTTTTAGCCTGGGCGATCAATCTATTAAAGAAAAATGGACAGCAAGCCAGAACAAAGAAAAAATTAAAACAGCTTTACAGCCTTATCTGGTAAAGTAAAAGAATTGTTTTTATAGTGAGTGGTTGATAGTTAATGGCAATGGCCTGTTAACTGTCAACCATTTTTATGTTAAACGATGCCGTATCACTTGAGTGTGTATGTAATGTTATTATGAAATCAAAGTCTGGCGCGCTTCGGTTGCTAAAGTCCTGCTATCGCTACAAGTCCTTCCAGATGAATCGGGATGCCTTGTTCCGGGCTTTACGCCTTATCAGGTTTATTTAACTTGGTGTATAGTTCTTTGGATTAAAGACCAAACGTAATGTTAGTCGAGATTTGCAATCTCGGCTGGATGAATTGTGGATTTGTAATCCACCTAAGAGATTAAAAATCCTTAATTCTACTATCGGTTTGCAAGAACATCAACTAACCCCTATATTAGCAACCAATCTAATGTTAAATCTCATGAACTTTTTCAAAAACTATTTTTTGGCTGCCGGCATTGTTTGGACCCTTGGTGCATTATCAATTCTGTTTTTTAAATTTAATTTCCAAGCACGTGAAATTACCATGACACTTCTTTTCCCACTTGCATATGCCATAATCAGGTTATTTGATCAACCGAAACAAGTGTCAAAAACAGAGTAACCACTTATATCATGCAATATTTTGCTATGAGAATCTTTTTTCTAATTGCATTTTTCCTTGTTTCAAAATACTGTTTCGCACAAGATTCTACTTATACCAGAAATGTAGTAAACACCCTTACTTCAAAACAATTTTGGGGCAGAGGTTACACCAAAGACGGGATGAAAAAATCTGCAGTTTATCTCATAGAAACCTATCAAAAAATCGGTTTGCTGCCAATGGGTCAATCTTATAAGCAGGCATTTAATTTTCCTGTAAATACATTCCCAGGAAAAATGATGGTGGCCGTAAACGGCCAAAAACTTATCCCAGGTAAAGATTTCATTGTAAGCAATGAGAGCCCCAGCGTTAAACAAAAGGCAAATTTAACCGAGGTGGATAGTTTTAATTACCAAGCTTCTCCATCATTAAAGATTTTATTAAAAGATAAGTTAACCTGGTCTGTAGCGACAGAAGTTGGTGACATGACAACGATCCAGCTCAATAAAAGGAGCTTTACAGCAATACCAAAAGAAATTAATATTGATATTGAAAACAAATTCATTCCGAACTTTGAGGCAGCTAATGTCTGCGGTCTAGTTAAGGGCACTAAATTTCCTGATTCCATTTTAATCATTACAGCGCATTACGATCATTTGGGTGGAATGGGTGCAGACACTTATTTCCCGGGCGCTAATGATAATGCTGCTGGTGTAGCTACATTATTAAGTTTGGCCAAATATTATACCGCCAATCCCCAGCCCTACTCCATTGGTTTTATATGTTTCGCAGGCGAAGAAGCTGGGCTGTTGGGGTCGCGGTTTTTTGTAGAAAACCCATTAATCCCTTTAAGCAAAATTAAATTCCTAATCAATTTAGATTTGGTTGGAACCGGTGAAGCCGGCATGACGGTAGTTAATGCATCCGTTTATCCTAAAGCATTTGCTTTACTAAACGCAGTCAACAACCAAAATCATTATATCTCGAAAATAAACTCCAGAGGTAAAGCAGCCAACAGCGATCACTATTTCTTTACCGAAAGCGGTGTTCCGGCATTCTTCATTTACACCCAGGGCGGTCCCTCCGCTTATCACGATGTATTCGACAAACCTGAAACATTACCCCTTACTGAGTACAAAGATCTGTTTAAATTAATTGTTGGATTTAACCAGAAACTGATGGAATAACATTGTTTAGACGAAAGCTTTAAGTCGCCATTACAAACTTTTAATTATAAACACTGAGCCGTTGAAATCCCTTTTTCTCCAGCTCCTCTTTTTAACATTATGTAATTTTTTCGTTTAGTATTTGCAAAAACACCTTAAGGCGACTACTTTTACCTAAAAGATTAGTTGTTATAACTAGATACAACATTTAGTTAGCCTGTACGCCTTATAACAAACCAAACCGGATTTTTAGTCTGTCACATTTTTTATGTCGTTCATCACATTTATCTGTACCGTAAAAACATAGCGCCTAATTTTAGCTTGCTTATTTAAAATATACATGAAGAAACTCTTATTTTCAATCGCCCTTACCTTAGCTATTTTTAATTTATTTGCACAAAAAAACGGAAGCATCACCGGAATTTTAGCCGATAGCGCCAATCACAAAACCACCTTAAATTACTCAACGGTTTCGGTATATAAAGTTGGTGATAGTATATTGAGCACTTATAAATTATCAGATGAAAAAGGCGTTTTTAAAATCAATGGCTTAACCATAGGTATAAAATACCGTTTAGTGGTAACCGCATGGCAATATGGAACATACCGAAAAGAGGTTGAACTAACCGCAGCCAATCCTGCATTAAATTTAGGCACCCTCTATCTTTCCGTTAAGGCAAATGATTTAAACGAAGTGGTAATTTCGGGAGAAAGGCCCCCCGTAATTGTACGTAAAGATACCATTGAATTTAATGCAGAATCCTTTAAAACCCTGCCATCAGCGGTGGTAGAAGACCTGTTAAAAAAGCTTCCTGGTGTTGCTATTGCAGCCGATGGCTCTATACAGGTTAACGGTAAAACAGTTAGTAAAATTTTAGTAGACGGAAAAGAGTTTTTTGGTGGCGACCAACAGATTGCGACTAAAAATCTACCCGCTAATATCATAGATAAGGTACAGGTGGTTGATGATAAACAGGCCAAAAGACGCGATCCGGATTTAACGGCAGCAGAAATCCCGCAGGTTATCAATTTAAAGTTGAAAAAAGCCATTAAAAAAGGAGCTTTCGGCAAATTATATGCTGGTGGAGGTTTAAAAGACCTATATCAGACTGGTGGATTAATGAACTTCTTTAGAGATACCACGCAGGTAAGTATATTGGCTTATGGCAACAACATCAATCAGCCAGGCTTTAACCCCAATGATGTACAGCGTATAGGTGGGTTTAGCAGAAGTGGTGTAAACTCTATGATGATGACCTCTGGTGGGTATTTCGAGTTCAACGGTATTAGTTTTGGCGGAAGTTATAATGGTGTTCAGGCTTCATCGGGCGGTGGTTTTAATTTTAACACTTTAACCAAAAAAGGAATTAAAATTAATACCCAATACTTCTTCGGCCGATCGGATAATCTTCTGGAGAAACTCACCAATACCAACCAAACATTGGGTACTGACAGACTGATTACCAACGCCAATGAAAATACCAATTCTCTTATTCTAAAACACAATATTGGTGGAAAATTAGACTGGCAAATCGATTCTTTAACACAACTGACCATAGAGCCGGCAATTGTACTCAGCTCCAACAATTCGGTAAGCAAGGTTTCTTCAAGCAATAATAATGCGAATAATCAGCTCATCAATACCCTCGAAAATTTGAATGACCTAAATACTTCAAGCAACAAATATCAGTTAAGGGCCGATTTTAGTAAGGATTTTAAAAAAGCAGGAAGATCTTTCAATATTGGAGCCGATATTTCAGCAACTCCTAATCCAATTATTAATTATAACAGGAGCAGCAGTGTTTTTTACATTACACCATCTACTTCGGAAATTGATCAGTTAAGGAATAATACCATTGATAACTTCAGGTCTTACCTCTATAGCAACTATACCGAACCAATTAGCAAAAAACTGAATTTTAAAGCAGATGTAAGCGGAAATATCATCAATAATGAAAATGCATTAGGCACTTTTTACCGCAATCCAGCTAACCAGCTGTATGATATTGTTGTACCAGATTTATCGCAAACCGTTAAACAGGCTGGCTTTAAAACCAATACAAATATTAGCCTGGGGTACAAAGTAACCAAAGATCTTTACCTTCAACCGGGATTGGTACACAACTACATTTCGTTAAACAACCGCTTTACCAATACCGTAGATATTGATCAGCGTTATAATTTTATATGGCCAACCTTTCAATTAAAATATAAAATATTCCGCTTTAACTATTCGGCCCGTTTTACAGAGCCAGATGTAAGTTATCTTCAACCAGTGGCCGACAATACCAATGCATTTTACATCAGAAATGGAAACCCAAATCTACTGCCTGCCCGTATGCAGGGCTTAAGTATGAATATGTACAAATATGACCCTAAAAGCCTGATTAATTATAATTTATATGGTTATGGTAATTTCACAAAAAACGGCATTGTTAACGCTATTACCATTAAAGATGGTGTTCAAACGGTTAACCCGGTTAATAAAAATGGTATCTATAATTTTAGTGGAGGGGCCAATATTTCGAAAGATTTCAAAAAAGATAAAACAAGTTTAAAAGTAGGCTTAGGCTTCTGGGCCAATTTTGATCATAGTCCAGTTATGGTGAACAACATTGAGAGCGATGCAAATGTGTTCTATGTAGGGCCTAATGGAAGTATAAGGTTAAACCTGAATGACAAGGTAGAAATTAACCAGTCGTATTCGGTAAACCTGAATCGCAGTAGGTACGATGATAGCTATTACACTAACATTAGCTACAACACCCACCAAAGCACATCCGAACTGATTATCCGTTATCCCAAAAAATTGGTTTTCGAAACGAGTTATTCTTTAACCATTAATGATCAAAAAATCGCCGGATATAACAATAACATCAAATTCTGGAATGCCGCTCTTACTTACCTTTTCATGAAAAACGACAGGGCGCAATTAAAATTCTCGGTTAATGATATTTTGCAGAGCAATGTACGTAGGAACATTCAGATTACGGGTAACAGCGTTATCGATACGCAGAGTAATAATCTGGGTAGGTATGGCATGCTTACCCTTACTTATAACATCCAAAATTTTGGGCAAAAAGTTGGCGGCAGACAAACGTTTTTTAATTTTTAAATCGGCAATCTCATGTGATCGTCATTGCGAGGCACGAAGCAATCTTAATGCTTTAGCTAGGTTTTATTTGTTATCCCACCCATAGTTGTAGGATTGCTTCGTGCCTCGCAATGACGACTTTATCTATTAAAACATCTCCGCAAGTAACTCGTACGATTTTATCCGATCTTCAAAATGCTCGGTAATGGTAACTGCCATCAATTCATCAACATCATAATCGGAAGCCAGTTTAATAAGCCGCTCTTTAATTACCGCAGGCGTACCATAAATCATTCGTGGTTTATTGGCCTTAATCCGCTCCTGCTCTGCAGCGTTATAACTGACATCTTTAATATCGTTCCAACCTACAGCAGTTAAGCCGCCACCCTTTTCCAGCTGGAGAAAACGGTAAGCCATTAAAGCCTCCTGCTGTTTTACCTTTTCTTCATCTTCTGAGCAGAAAACAAATAGTGCCACATTTTCAACTGGTTTTGCCAAATCAACCGAAGGTTTAAAATGTTCCCTGTAGTATTGAACAGCCTGTGGTCCTCCATGCGGATTAATAAAATGTGCAAAAGAAAAGCCCATTCCAAAGTGGGCCGAAAATAAGGCACTTTGCCCGCTGCTGCTCAAAAGCCATTGTTGCGGAACGGTTTCAGCAATGGGAATGGCTTTTATTTTGGCCTGGATACCGCCATCAGAGGTATCATGCAAGTAATGTTGCAGCTCGCGCAGTTGTTCTACAAAATCCTGCTCGCTCCAATTGTTTGATGGGTTAAGCATCGAAGCCGTAATGCGGTCGGTACCCGGTGCACGGCCCATTCCCAGATCGATCCGGTTAGGGTGCATTACTTCCAGCAAACGAAAACTTTCTGCAACCTTTAACGCACTATGGTTGGGCAGCATAATACCGCCAGAACCTATCCTTAAAGTTTTGGTATGATTGGCCAAATGGGCAATTAAGATTTCGGGTGTTGAACCTGCCAAACTGGTGGTATTGTGATGTTCTGAAACCCAGAAACGGTGATATCCCAATCTTTCGGTTTCTTGTGCCAGTATAGTGGTTTCTTCAATGGCGCGGCGGGCGGTAACACCCTTGCGAACCGGCGATTGATCTAACACACTTAGTTTAATTTTCGTAGTACTCATATTTGTATCTAACAAATTTATGAGCCTCTTAATTTAAAATAGACGTATCAAAAGCTTTATGACTTTTAGATTATTGCTTCAAAGTCAATTTGACCAAATACTGATCTTCGCCATCATCAAAAATCAATTCGGCATCCCATCCCGTTTCATGAGCCGTACGCTTGATGGTTTCTTCATCTATATAAATCCAATTAAACCAATTGCCTTTTTCGCCTTTATATTCATACTGATAAGCAACCTCTCCATAATATTGGTTTTGCGGTTTAGGCATATCTTCATATAAATAAGCAATATCAGAAGAATCGAAAATTACCTGCCCGTTGGGATTGATGAGGTCTTTTAGCTTGATCAGGAAATCCTTAAAACCGGGCAAAGTTCCGGTTAAACCGATGCCGTTCATAAGCATAATAATGGTATCGAATTTTTCCTGATAGGTAAAAACATCCTGTACGAATGCTTTTTTTACACCACGCGCTTTCATAATATTCACCGCTGCTTCCGAAATATCAATGGCTGTTACATCGATATTAAAAGCCTGTAAAAGTAAAGCATGACTACCTACACCGGCACCGATATCCAATACCTTCCCACTGCACATGTGTAATGCCTGAAGTTCGAGAACTGGCATATCTTCATCATCACGGAAGAAGAATTCTAAAGGCATTTCTTCTGACTCACCATACGAATTGTGCAACCAAAGGGTATCAGCCTCGCCTGTTCTATAAATATCTGTTAACGCTTTACCAAAAACATCCATGTGGGCAAAGATAGGGAGGAAAGCTGAAAGACTAAAGCTTAAAGAAAATGAGGAATCAAAAAACCAGATTACAAATCTGGAGAATAAAGGTCCGGATTACAAATCCAGACCTGCACCTCAAAATTATTCAATCTCAAATACCTGATGATATTCGGGAATAGCTACATGTTTAAAACCCGCATCTTTCAATTTGCTGGCGAAATGTTGTTGTACTTCGTATTCTCCATGTACCAAGAACAGCTGTTTTACCTTAGCAGGATCCTGACCTGATAAAAAATGCAGTAAATCTTCGTAATCGCCATGTGCGCTCATCGATTTTATCGATCTTACTTCGGCCTTAACCTCATATTCATCGCGGAAAATTTCAACCACTTTTTGTCCGCCGATTAATTTACCACCAAGCGAGTTAGGTTCGCAATACCCTACAATTAAAATGGTATTTTTTTGGTTACCAATATTGTTCCTGATGTGGTGTTTTACCCTGCCGGCCTCTGCCATACCCGATGCAGAGATAATTACACACGGCCTGGGATCGGCGTTTAAAGCTTTCGATTCTTCTACACTTTCGATAAAACGCAGTCCTTTAAAACCAAATATATCATGATCTACCTTTAAAATTTCTTTAACGCCATTATTATATACTTCAGGGTGGTTTTTAAGAATTTCAGTTGCCTTTGAAGATAAAGGGCTATCTACATAATACGGTACATCAGGCAACTTGCCTTTCAATTCTAAACCATTTAAAGCATAAAGAAGCTCCTGAGTACGGCCAACTGCAAAGGCAGGAATAATTACTTTGCCCTTTTTTATTTTGCAGGTATTATTAATGATCTCTAAAAGCATGTTTTCGATCGGATCGAGATCTTTATGCAGCGAGTCGCCGTAGGTTGACTCCATTAAGATATAATCGGCCTGATCAAACTGCTGCGGACTTTTTAAAAGCAGGTCGCCATAACGGCCAACATCGCCGGAAAAGGTAATCCGCGTAGGTTTTCCGTCTTCCGTAATGGTAAGATGTACAGCAGCACTGCCTAAAATGTGACCTGCATCAGTAAACTTTAACCGAATCCCAGCCTCAATCTCGAAATCTTCTTCATACTCCACAATCTTCATCTGACTAAGCGTTTTAGTAACGTCTTCATCGGTGTAAAGTGGTTCTTCCATTTCTTCGCCTTCGCGCAGATGGCGGTTAGAAAACGCTGCATCCTGCATCTGGATTTTGGCAGAATCCATCATTAAAATGCGGGCCAGATCCATAGTTGCCGAAGTACAGAAAATCTTACCTTCAAATCCTTCTGCAACCAATTTAGGCAATAAGCCACAATGATCTATATGTGCATGTGATAAAACCAGGTAAGTAACCTTTTTGGCGTCGAAACCAAAAAAATCGTTTAATTTATCGGTAACACGGCCCATCCCCTGGAATAAGCCGCAATCTAATAAAATCTGAGTGCCGTTTTTTAAGGTAATAAGGTGCTTACTCCCCGTAACAGTACGGGCGGCACCATGAAAAGCAATGTTCATTGAGATGGTGGTTAGAAAATATATAGAATAAAAATGCCGGATATTTCCGGCACTTCCAATTCTTTATGCATTTATTTCTGCTATTTTATCTTTTACCTTATCTGCTACACCTGTAGCTTTATCTGTTAAACCCGCTAATTTATCTTTTGAAGCGTCTAATAGATCAGCAAAAAAATCTGATACTTTACCTTTTAAATCGCTTGTCGAATCTGAAGATAATGCCAATGCGATTGTTGCACCAAGTGCTGCTCCAGCTAATACGCCTACAATAATTTTTGTTTCCTTTGTCATAACTTTATTCTTTAAATAATTAAACATTAATTGGCACCTGTTGTTTTGCTTTTATTACAAAATAAATCATTCCATTTAAATGAAGCATATTTTTTTTATCGATCTCGACAATACCATCTACTTTACCAAACCTAACGAAGCGCAACTAATGAGTGGTTTATACCAACTGTTAGATCAGGAAGATTTAGGGATTACTGATGAGGCATATCAAACATCAAAAAAAGAAATGCTGAGAACACCTTTCCAAAAAGTAGCTGAAAAATATGGCTTTAAACAACTGGCCATAGATCGGGCGGTTGATTATTTAAAAAATCGCGAAGTAACCAGGCCCTTAAACCCAAGCGATGATTATCATTACATTAAAAGTCTTAAAGGCCGGAAATTTATTGTAACGGCAGGTTTCCCGAAACAGCAAACCTCAAAAGTAAAGATGTTGGGCATTGCTGATGATTTTGAAGCCGTACATGTTGTGGATGTTTCAACCACCAATAAAAAGGAAGCTTTTAAACTACTGATTGAAAAATATGGCCTAAACAAGGATGATATTTTAATTATAGGTGATGATGCAGAGTCGGAAATTAAATTTGGGCTGGAACTGGGAATAACTACTTTTTTACTCGATCCCGAAAACCTACACCCAAATGCCGAAAGCACTTTTAGGGGAACTGATTTAAGCAAGCTTCATGCAGCGGCGGGACAATAATCTAAACCATATTTTTCTTGTTGTGCCACCCTGAAGAATAATTACTGTATAAAATCAATATAAATGATTTTTTTTGCAAATGATTGGCTGTGAGAAGTCGTCATTCCCAACTCGATTGGGGATCTTAATGCACTCGCTAGTAGCGATAGTTGTAAGATTGCTTCGTGCCTCGCAATGACGATCTATCTATCTGGAAAGCAATTTTCTACACTATTTCAGTTTCCTCCTGCTTTCCGTTCTACTTTGCCTGCAGCTTCGTGTTCACTTCCATCCGATAGCTAACGGGTCAGGGTCTAGGTGTCTTGTGAAGTGCTGCTATTTTTGGCTGGGTGCTTAGCTGCACAAACCTTTGTTTTTAAACCAGGTAGCAGCGGCAGCCTACGATCTTTTATCGGAGCTATTGCGGATAACGGGATTGATGCTCCCGAAGTAATACTGAACGTTTCATTTCCAAATCTACAGAGCTTAACAAAGTTCCGCTACCTTGCTATTAAAGTTATAAGTCTTTAAAATAAAAAAGTCCCGATTTTCATCGGGACTTATCAATCTATCCTCTACCACCCCTTGATGGTCTTCCTCCTTCAGAGCCGCTTCTTTCACCACCTCTTTGTTGCTGTTGTTGTGGTGCTTCCGTTCTTCTTTGTTCTTGTCTTTGTTGCATTTGCTGCTGCTGCTGCTGTTGTGCTCTTTGTTGTTGAGCCTGGGCATCACGCTGTGCACGTTCCTGCTGTTGTTGCTGTGCCTGTTGTGCACGTTGCTGCTGCATCTGCTCATTACGTTGCGCTCTTTCTTGTTGCTGAGCCTGAGCCTGCTGCGCACGTTGTTGTTGCATTTGCTCATTTCTTTGCTGTTGCATCTGCGCATCTCGTTGAGTCCTTTCCTGTTGTTGGGCTTGAGCCTGTTGTGCACGTTGCTGTTGCATCTGCTCATTACGTTGCTGCTGTACCTGGGCATCACGTTGCGTACGCTGTTGTTGAAATTGCTCGTTACGCTGTGCCCTTTGTTGCTCCATTTGAGCCGCACGTTGCTGTTGGTCTGCCTGACCACGTTGCTGTGTTTGAGCATCGCGCTGTGCACGTTGCTGATCTTGGCTCATCCGGTCTTGCTGTGTACGCTGTTGTCTCATCTGCTCCAAACGTTGCTGATTCTGACCGCGGTTTACATTTTCCTGTCCGTTTCTTCCGTCTAGACCATTGGTATTACCACGGCTAATACGTCCATTAGCATCTCTATTATAAACTTCGCCTCTGTTATTAGGCTGATTATTATTGTCTCTGCTTATGGTCCCGTTGTTCCTATCAGGTTGCCCGGTACGGTTATCTCCTCTCGATCCAAAACGGTTATCGTTATTATTGCTATTACCGCCTCTTTGATCGCGATTGGTATAACCTTCATTCCTTCCACCCCTGCTAATGCCAGCATTGCCTTGCTCAAATTTTCTTGGTGCTGCACTACGATTATCAGCATTACGCTCTGGTCTAGGTCTGTAAATAGAAACCTCTCTACCACCAACCCTACTCGCGCCAGGTCTTGAACTTTGCGCATATCTGTAAACGGTTACATCTCTATTGGTTGCACGCCTGATATCTTCAACCCTCGGGCCACCATAATAGGTTCTTCTGTTATAAACATAAGTATTATTGATAATGGTGGTATTGCGGATATATACATTATTGCGTCCGTAATCATATCTCGGGAACACATTAACATAGATATTGCGTTGTGGAATAAAATTCCAGCAAAATTCTGGCACCGAATATCGACGGCCAAAACTTAGGTTAATACTAATACTTGGCGCCATTGGAGCCCATCCGTAATAACCATCGCCGCTTCTCCAATCTACCCAGGCTGGTCCCCAATTGGTATCAGGTAACCAGATCCATTGTCTGTAACTGTTAATTACCCAACGACCGTAGTGGAAAGGAGCCCAGCCCCAGTCGTAATTGGAAACCCATGTATTACCGTATTCGGTCATCGCCCAACGTCCGTTTGTATAATATGGACGAAATTCGCTCTGATCTACATCCGGACGCCAAACATATCCATATTGAGGATCTTGTATCCAGGTACCATAAGGCGAAAGTTCATCGTAAAAAGTCTGTAAAGAAACATTGCCAGTGCTATAACCATCGTCCTGGTAATCGTTTTGATAGTCTTGTGCCCTGACAAGGGTTGTGGTTCCGGCAAGGAGCGCAAATAGCCCCAGCACAAGTGCCGTAGATTTCAGTGTTTTCATTTGTGTGTTTTATTTTAATAACCTAACGTGTGTGTATCAATTAGAGAACCAAAAATGCAGAAGGTTTAATATGCATGCATAGTTTCTGTGTTTTCCTTCAAATATTGCCCTATGAGGCATATTTAACTAATATTTAACGTTTTAAGCACATTTTAATTGTGCAGAAAATAAGTCAGTTAGAAATAAAATTTGCTACACCTTTGTTCACAAAAGAGATTATATTGCCACTACTATAAATTTTAGAACTTAAATTCTATTTATTGTAAGTATTTTTGTAGCATGCAAAAAGGCACTTTATACCTTATTCCCGTACCATTGGCTGAAGAGGTAGCACATAAAACTTTTACCCCTTATTTGGTTGATACCATTAACCAGATTGATACCTACATTGTAGAAAACAGTAAAACAGCCCGTCGGTTTTTGAAAGAGGCTGGTTTAAAAACACCACAGAAAGATTTAATCGTGCACGATTATGGCAAACATAACCGGACAGATTTAGGTCAGTTTTTTGTTGAGCTTGCTGCCGGAAAAGATGTAGGCTTAATGAGCGAAGCGGGTTGCCCGGGCATTGCCGATCCTGGAGCTGATATTGTTGCCGAAGCACATAAACGCGGCATTAAAGTGGTGCCATTGGTAGGCCCAAGTTCAATTTTGTTGGCTTTAATGGCCTCAGGTTTTAACGGACAGAGTTTCGCCTTTTGGGGTTATTTACCGATTGATAAAGAGCAACGTACCAAACGGATTAAAGATTTAGATTTATCGGCAAGCCGCTATAAACAAACACAGATATTTATCGAAACACCTTTCCGCAATAACCAGCTTTTTGAAGAAGTGCTGAAAAGCTGCAAACCCAATACGCAGGTTTGTGTAGCCAGCAACCTAACTGCAGAAGATGAATTTATTAAAACTCAAAGTGTTTATAATTGGCGAAAAGAGGAAATAGATCTTCATAAAAAGCCGACCATATTTTTGTTGTACTAGTAATTGGCTATTGGTTCATTTTTAAATGGTTGATGGTTAGTAACCTGATTTCGATTATTTTTATGGGCTTATTAGCAAGTATTTAGTACTTATTTCTGTTTGGTGTGGCCTGCTATATTTGGAACGATGTGGGACACTCCCCTCCTAATCCAGGATGGGCAGGGATGGTTATGAGATGATATTATTTTCTTTACCCCTCGGCTCGCCGCCGCCGAAAGGCTCTTTCTTTTCTCTTGATAGAAAAGAAACAAACCTGAGCGCAGCGAAAGCATGCCTGCCATTGAAAACAACAAACACCAAGGCATAACTAAAAGGCCTCCATCCGATGTCAGATAATTCGTCAAAGCTTTTTTGGTTGTCAGCAAAAGCCCACCGATGAAAAATCGGGGAGGGCTTGCGGCCTCGGGACAGTAGTAATTGAAAGGAGGTGCAAAAGCTTTAACTTTTGTATTTTGCCTTCCCCCACCATTTTCCATACCCCAATACCGACACAGCTGTGGCCCAAAATAACCCTAAGCTATGTTTTTCTCTACCTTTTATTTAGCTATTGTTAACCTGCTAACCTAAAGTAATGCAAACTTCATGCATAGCCCACCTGCAACGGGGCTTTATTTTTACTAAAGTGGCTTCGAAGCAGTATCGAACTACATACGAAGCAGGGTGCAGCCAAGCCTGGCCGAAAGCTGGAGTAAACGTAGGGTAAAGGTGGCGTAAAGGTGGGTTTGAAATATTTTTTTGGGGATTTTTAGTTTGATTGACTAAATTGAGTGATCATCCCTTTTGTTTAACCTAATATACTAAAATTATGGTGCTCCAGAATGGAATAATCAAAATTAATGGGCAACCAGGCGATCTTGTTTTTTACAAATGCGGAAGTATTGCTTATTCATTCTTTCCTGAAAAACGGCTGTCAATTACTAAAAAGCACCCTCAAACCAATTTTTGCATGCTAATTAATCGAACTCAGGTTAGTATCGGATGAAGCGCGGCGGAATGGAAAGATCTGTTCCAGTTAGATTTCTCGACTCCGTTGCACCCGAGCTATCGGGTCCGCTCGAAATGACGAGCAAATTCAAAAAATCAAAACATATCCAATCCCACATTGGTTGTTATTACAACGCGCTACAATTTATTCACTAAATCTTAGAGTTATGAAAAATACAAGCACACCCAAAAACAATCCAACGGTTCAGGGCAGTTCAATAGCTGACCGGGCTAACCATGATGTTAAAACGGATAAAAAAATCCAGGGAATAACCAATGGCGGCGGCCAACGGTCTGATCAAACTTCCAAATAAGGACAATCAAAGAAAATACGACAATAAAAAATAATAGTAGGTAGCTAATATACCAGAAAGGCTTGTCGGAAGATCTACATTGAATGAGATTTTCCGACAAGCCATTATTTAACGAATGGTATTTTATTTCGCCATTACATTATAGAAATTATAATCCGTCATAGGGGCTCCTGTTATTCCTAAATTATGGCAGATGGTAATGATCTGGCCACGGTGGTAGGTACTGTGGTTGAAAACATGTAACACATATTCAAAATTCTGAAAGTCGGAAGTAAACCAAGGGCTTTGAATTTCTGTTTTCTCATTAAATCTATCTTCACTGATTGCTGTAATATAAACGGCTAAGTTTTCCGACTGTTTCAACAGCGCATCAAAAATATCATTCAAACTTCCATATTCACGAAATTCGAATTCGGTTTTAGTGAGAATTGAATACCAATATTCCTGTGCCTGTAAAATATGGGCAAGCGTTAACTTTACACTTTTAAAACTCGATAATACTTCCTGCTCCAATAATTCTTCCGGATGATTTTTTAACCAATTTACCAAGGTTAAATTTGCCCAGAAATTATAGTTTGCATAATTTTTCATTAAATACACAAGGGAAGTTTCTTCCATTGTTTCTGCGAATAATTGTTCCTGTACCATGTCTTTTTTGTTTTAGTTACACAAAGAAAACACAGGCCACTGACAACCCTATGGCAGTGTAAAAATCAACATAAAAATATTTTTAAATAAAGTGTTTTCTCTATTTCAGCTCACATTTCCCAACGTGCATTTCCACTTTACCTGATCATCCTGTCAGGAGAAAAAGCAATAAAATATTCTGATCCGGTTTGGATACTAACATTAAGATCTGGCACATTAATTTTAGGTTGTTCCTTAAGCTGCGATAATACGCTTGCTGCAAAATCATGTATCTTTTTTGGGTCTACCTGAACAGAAACCGTAGGGAAGAAATCGTGCTCTATTTCTGCCTTTCCCTGCTCACTTACCTGGCTAAACTTCCACGATTCTTTGGCCCGGAAACCATTTTCGTTGTTGGCATTGTTTAAATGGTATAAAAACACTTTCGCCTGTAAGGCTATACTCTCATTTTGCATATTATAAATTTTGGGCTTTTTGGCCATAATTTGGCAAGGTAAGAAGAATTAACTGGTAGTACCCCTTTTTTTGGTTGGTAAGCGATACGGAATTAATCTTGTTTTTCTTTGACAACTCTTATTTAACTAAAATATTATCGATAAAACAGATTGTTGATGTAAATTTTTAAATACAAACACAACTTTAAAACATTACAAAGCATATTAATTAAGTTTTCGTGTAAAATTATCCTACAGCCATAATTAATGTAACATGTTCTGTTACATTTGTTTATCAGCTCCGAAAGGACTTAACTAACTTAAACTTCATGAAAAATAATCTAAAAAAGATTGCCATCGTTGCCATGGTGGCATTGGTAATTGCAGCCTGTAAAAAAAATCAGGAATCGATCACTGAGCCTCAAGAAACAGTAAAAAATTCGGACAAAGTTTTGCAGTACATTAAAGATTTGGGCTTCCCTGCAGCAAGTATTGTTGATAATGGAAATGAATTTATCGTAGAAGAAGATATTACATTCCCCAAAAACATGGAAATCCCTGCTAATGGCGCCGGAGCTAAAACTGAGCAGTATTATACCGGAAGCATTGTAAACAGCACTAAAAAGCTAAACATAAGAATTTTTGTAGATCCATCTATGACTTCTATGAGCAGCGAGATCAACAGTGCAATTGCACAATGGAATGGTGTTCCAAATTCGACCTTACGTTTTAGCGTGGTAACGACAGCACCTTATGACATCCTGATCAAAGACGAAAATTTAGGAAATGGTGTTTGTGGCCAAGGGCAATTCCCTTCAGGCGGAAGTGCAGGTGCTTTAGTTAAAATCAATAAAAATTACATTGCGGGCAATTCATTTGCACAACGCGCAAGAACGATATGCCATGAGTTTGGACATTGTATTTCTTTCAGACATACCAACTGGTCAGCTCAGGGCGAATCTACTGCTACAAATGTTCCTGGTGTTACCGGAACAGATGCCTCATCTCTTATGAATGGTGGCCAATGCGGATCAGGTGCCACTGTATTATCAACAAAAGATAAAAATGCTGTTGCAGCATTATATTAAATTTGCTAAAAACAACTAAACAAACCTAAACTGGTCTATAAGGAGCTGATAATTAATAAGCCCGGGAGCTCATTGTAGCACCTGGGCTTATTCTTTTGATAAGGAAATAATGTTTTTCCCTTCTAAAATCCTTCGCTCGCCATTGTGGCTTAAAGTATTAATCATGGCATTGCCCAGTTCGGCCATAGTGCAAAACCCACCTGGATAAATGGCCCTTCCAATAGGGAATAACCAATTGATATATTTATAAAATTTATGGGCATATTTTTGTCCTGGCAGCGGTTTAATAAAACCCGGGCGAAAATTAAACACCTGCGTAAAAGGCAATCTCATTAAATCATTCTCTGTTTTGCCCTTTATCTGCGCCCATTTCAACCTTCCATTTTCATTAGTTCCACCACCGGAAACATAACAAAAAGTCATCGCCTCATTTAGCTTACTTAACGTTTCGGCAACATGCATGGTTAGCGTATAGGTCATTTTGTAATAGGTATCATTGTCAACACCTACAGAAGTAATCCCCAAACAAAAGAAACAGGCATTATAACCCGAAAGCTGATTTTCAATCGGCGAAAAATCAAAAAAATCGGGATGGATAATCTCTTTTAGCTTTACGTGGGTGTAACCACAAGGTTTTCGGTTAATCACTAAAACAGTATCAATTTCAGGGCTGTTTATGCACTGCATTAACACCCCTTCACCAACCATTCCTGTAGCACCGGTTATGATTACATTATTTTGATTTCTGGTTTTTCCCATAATATGATTTGCTTTATAAACATAAGTTTGAAAAAAAGTACTTTGTTTCATTTTTAAGGTAATATAAAAAGAGCAACTGATTAGGCTGCTCTTAAAGTTATTTTGTACTGACTTTCATTTGATAATCTTTAGGTGGTTCTGCTCCTAAGAGATGTTGCACAAAGTAATCCCAACGGCGACGCGTCATGTAAGGTGAGTATTCACCATAACCATGTGCACTATTTGGAAAAATAACCAGATCGAAAGATTTATTTGCTTTTTCTAATGCTTCCACAACTAATAATGTGTTGTAAGGTGGCACATTATCATCCATCATACCATGTACCAACATCAGTTTTCCTTTTAGGTTTTTAGCATAGTTCTGATTGGCCTGAGCTTCGTAATCAGAATTTTCTATCAAACCATTGTAACGTTCACCCCAATCATCCTCGTAGTTTCTGTTGTCGTGATTACCTGATTCAGAAATTCCTACTTTAAAAAAATCAGGATAACGGAACATGGCCGCAGCAGTGGCAAAGCCTCCGCCCGAGTGCCCCCAGATACCTACTTTTGTTGTATCAATAGGATATTTAGCAGAAAGCTGCCTGATAGCCGCAATCTGATCAGGCAAAGTATTCTCAGCCATATTGCCATAGCTCATATCATGAAAACTTTTAGAGCGGTCTGGATTACTGGTGCCTTCTATTACCACAACGATAAAGCCCAGTTCGGCCAAAGCCTGATTATCGCCACGTGAAGCAGCAAACGACCAACTACCTACGCTACCCCCCTGAGGACCTGGATAAATATAATCGATAACCGGATATTTCTGTCCTGCATTCATTTTTGTCGGTGTGAAAACCAGTCCGTAGATATCGGTTTTACCATCTTTGGCTTTAACAGAAACAGGGATAGGTGCTTTCCAGCCTGTTGCGGTTAATCTGGATACATCTGTTTTCTCTAAGGTGTTGATCAGTTTTCCGCTGATACTCCTTAAGACGGTAACGGCTGGTACATCTGGTTGCGAATAAGTATCTACAAAATATTCGAATGATGGAGAAAACACCACCTGATGGTTACCTTCTTCAGGGGTTAACAATGCTAAATTTTTCCCGTCGAAACTGATCTTGTATAAATGGCTGAAATAAGGATTGCCTTTTTCGCGGCCGTTGGCCATGAAGTAAAGCGTGCGTGTTTTTTCGTCTACTTTAATTAAACGGGTAACCACGAAATCGCCTTTGGTAATCTGGTTTTTCAATTTTCCGTTAGTAGCATTATATAGATATAAATGCCCCCAGTCATCTCTTTCCGAATACCAGATAATTTCTTTAGACGCAGGAAGGTAACGCCAGTTGATGGCTCCCTGACCAGATTCGTACTGCGTTTTTACCGTTTCTTCGAAAACTTCGCGAACAGCACCCGTTGTGGTATTGGCAATACGGAATTTTTCATTTTTATGATCGCGGGAGGTAGACAGAAATGCCACTTCAGTGCCATCGGCTTTCCAATCGATATCATCAAAAGTACCACTGCTCGAAATATCATCGCTTAAGGTAGCGCGGTGTTGATCTGCAGGGATGTTTAACGAAACCATCTTCGCATTTTCTACGTCAATCACTACTCTTCTAATCGTTGCGATCTGCTTATCGCCAGGTAAAGGGTATTTCCAGGCTTTTAATACTGGCGCGCCAACATTTGTGGTTACCAGGTACATATCTTTTGAGTTTCTTTGGTCTTGTTGAAAAGTGGCTATCTTTTTCGAATCAGGCGACCAGCGCAAAATTGGCGCATCGCTATGTTTCCACCCTGCATTGTCGGTAGCATAACCATAATCCTTAATGCCATCAGTAGTTAACTGTGTTAAGTTCCCTGTAGCTACATCTTTAACAAAAAGATTATAATTTTTAATTAAAATGGCTTTTTTTCCATCGGGAGATAGAACTTCATTCCGGCTGGCCTCATGTCGAGATGGTGTTGGACTGCCTTTATAATCGGTAGTTAAAGTTTTTGTTTTCTTTACCGGATCTACCAAAAAAGTCTGTTCAACACCATTGGTTTTAGTGGTGTACCAGAATTTATCGTCGTCCAGCCAGTTAGGCTGTACGCTGGCATTGTCGATATACTTTGCGGTATTATAGCCCATAAAACTTTCCGCCCTTTCGTAATCTTTAACGGTTAAGGCTTTCTGCTGAGCATTTGCTGTAATGGCCAAAGTACAAGCCGTTACGGTAAGCCAATATTTATTCATCATGTTAGTTAATCTTGCGCTAAAAATAAGACTGTTTTAGGAAATGATTGGTATTAATCATGATACAAATTTTTGGGGTGTATGATCTGTTTAACCCCAAGGGGAAAGCAAATGCCGCAAAGTTCGATTTTTCTTTTTTTGCATAATCCACTCCACATCTCGTACGAACATCAACATCTATCGTTTAAGATCCTTTACTGTTTTACCAATGACAGACTCCAATAGAGAGTTCGTCTTTCCCGCGCAGGCGGGAATCTTAAAGCGCTTGCATTACGATTATTCATAAGCTTTCTTCTCTTCAAAGGCATTCATGAGCACTACGTGGTTCCCAATCAAGTTTGGAATGACGAACCGCAAAACCTGTCATCATACTCCGATGTATTTGAAAAATTCTAGCCTCTCAGATGACAAATCACGAGTGAATTGGCTAAGCCACTGCGAACCCTCAACTCCAAACGCCCAGCTCAAGATAAATCGACTCATGACTCCGGACTAAAGACTCCAGACTTATTTATAAAATCTCCACATACCCATCCGTTCCGTTCAACCTAATCCGCTGCCCGTCTTTGATCAGTTTGGTGGCATTTTCTACGCCAACCACCGCCGGTAGCCCATATTCTCTTGCAATTACAGCACCATGGGTCATTAATCCGCCAACTTCTGTAACCAGGCCTTTTATTGAGACGAACAATGGCGTCCAACTCGGGTCGGTAAATGAGGTAACCAGTATATCTCCATCTTCCAGATCAGCATCTTCCATGTTTAGGATTACGCGTGCCCGTCCTTCAATCATTCCTGAAGAAACCGCTAAACCTATAATGGCCTCTGCCGGAAGGTTCTCGCGATTGTATTTACCCGTAATAACTTCGCCATCAGAGGTAATCACCCGCGGTGGCGTAAGTTTTTCGTATTTGCTGTACTCTTCTTTTCGTTTAACAATAAGCTGGTAATCAATTTGATGCGCGCGTACTACTTCACGAAGTTTTTCAAAAGTGAGGTAATAGCTATCTTCCTTTTCATGAAAAACATGAGCATCTACGAGTTTTTCGACTTCTTTTAGTAAAGCCTGTTTATAAACGAAAAAGCGGTTAACAATGCCATATTTTGGATATTCACGATAACCGGCAAAATTTCGGAGCAGGCTGATCATTTGTTTTGTTTCCTGGGCTTTTTGTTCACCATCCGGTAATAGCACCAATCGCTCCAGTAATTCGTTTTCCTTTTTTAAAGCTTCCTGTTTACCTTGCTCAAATTTTCG
The DNA here is from genome assembly GCA_030817875.1 of Flavobacterium sp. W4I14. Classification (NCBI taxonomy): domain Bacteria; kingdom Pseudomonadati; phylum Bacteroidota; class Flavobacteriia; order Flavobacteriales; family Flavobacteriaceae; genus Flavobacterium; species Flavobacterium sp. W4I14. The sequence continues at coordinate 5,522,570 of JAUSZU010000001.1, read as the reverse complement.
CTTGCCAGCATTGGGCTCAAAGTTTTTGATATTGCTAAGGATTAAGGGAATTAATATCGATGGTTTTTCGCTCCAGCGTGTGTTCGTAATATCAATTTCTCCCGCACACCGCATTCCGTATTTTTCGAGATATGTGTAGATTGCATTCCGGGTTTCCTTTCCACCATCAAATTGAATCAGGTCATCTAAAAAATTACCTTTCTTTGTCTCTTGTAAATAATTAATTAGCGCTGGATAAGGACGGATTACATCTGCAACATCCAATAGTGCCAGGCCCATTTCTGAAGTAATATTGTTGGGTGCAGACTGAGACAATGTATCTGCCGGATTTTTTTCACCTAACCATTCTTCCATCTTTTCATTGAGCCAGGATGAAGCATTCATCGCAGCTATAATCACCCCCATATGTTGCGAATCAAATATCATCTTCTTTGATTGCTCAATATCTTCCAGGATAAAATCAAAAAGATCTGGTCCCGATTTCGTTTGGATATTTTGTTTCAATGTTTCTACTGATGCCTCATTAGTTTCGATCAGATCAGCAACGATAGCAGGGTCGTTTCCTATTTGCGCTAAAATATCGGCAGCCGATAAGCCCTTAGTACTCTTAACCAGCACTGGTCCTTTTCCATCATCTGGTAGTTGTTTTATAAAGTTGCCTCTTTCTGTGATGGTGATCAATGCATCTTTGATGAGCGGATCATGTTGTCCCATCGCATCTAATAAATTCGTCCTCCCAGTTGCGGTGGCCAAACTATCCGTTACATCAACAAACAACCTTCCGCCAGCACTAAACATTGGCCTGGCTGCCCTTAACTGCCATAACGATAGCCCTAGTGGCCTCATGGCGTCAGTCATCATTTGCTGATGACCTACAGATATATACACATGATTTTCAGCGTCGTTTGTTTCTGGGATGGGATATAAAGTGGTAATTGGTCTACTCTGAACAATATAAAACCTACCATCAACCAAACACCATTCAATATCCTGGGGGCTACCAAAATGTGCTTCGATCTTTCTGCCCAGCTCCTCAAGCTGTAAAATCTGTTCATTTGTAAGCACTTGCCTATTTTGCTCTTCCGCTGAAAGCGCTTGGGATTTTGTACCGCCATCCTTTAAGGCATAAACAGCCAGTTTCTTAGCTGATATTTTTTTATTGATAATTCTACCACTGCTTACCTGATAATTATCGGCATTTACAATGCCCGAAACCATGGCCTCTCCTAATCCAAAACTGGCATCAATAGATAACATCTTCCGATTTCCTGAAACTGGGTCGGCAGTAAATAATATTCCTGCTGCCCGCGGAAAAACCATTTTCTGCACAACGACAGATAATTGCACTTTCCGATGGTCAAAACCGTTCTGGAGGCGATAAATTACCGCCCTATCGGTAAATAATGATGCCCAGCACTTGCTGATATGTTTAAGGACAGCTGCTTCTCCGATAACGTTCAGGTAGGTATCCTGCTGCCCCGCAAAAGATGCTGATGGAAGGTCTTCGGCGGTAGCACTCGACCGGACGGCAAAGGCCTCATATTTGTCAAAACTAGTAAGATGCCTTCCGATCTCTTGGGCAATATCATCCGGAATGGATATGTTTTCAACAAGCGCTCTTATTTTTGCGCTCGTTTTACTAACCGCATGCAGATCTCCTGTTTTAAGCAGGCTCAATTCATCCAATAAACCATTAAGTTCATTGTTCGCCGATATTTTTTTATAGGCTTCAGTACTTATGCAAAAGCCTCGGGGCACTTTTATTCCTTCAATTTTGGATAGCTCGCCGAGGTTGGCGCCCTTACCCCCAACTTCTAAAAAATCGGACCTGTCGATTTCCTGAAAACCAATTACATATTTGCTCATTCTATTTCGTTTTTATCTGGTAGATATTTGGTTCTTCCTTAGTGGTTCGAAAACAATTCAGCTATGCTTATTAACATCTTAAACTCGGTTTTAAAGGAAGTGAAAAGCCAAAAATATAAGCTATAAAGTACCGAAACAACGTTTTTTGACTATATTTTTCCAATCGCAATAATGATAGGAGTATTGGCGTTATCCTTACAACAAAGCGACAATAATTAATGCTATACTATCCACTTATTTCCCCCAAATAATTTTTCTCAGTCTTAAATGTTGAAGAAGTCAGAATGTTATTGCAACTATGCGAAATAAGAAAAGGACACAAAATTAGCTGCACTACCGGAGCAGAAGCAGACCTTTCGCCACGTTATTTAAGCGATATGCTCAGGGCTTTAACTGGACAAAATACACAGCAATTTATTCATGAAAAGTTAGTTGAAAAAGCAAAAATTCGACTACTGGGGTGGAGTGAGTGAAATTGCCTACCAGCTGGGTTTTGAGCATCCACAATCATTCAGCAAGTTCTTTAAAACAAAAACACATTTATCGCCTTTGGAGTTTAGGCATTCTTTTAATTAGAACTGGGATAGATCTAAAGCGGAGAGGGCGGGATTCGAACCCGCGGTACCTTGCAGTACACACGCTTTCCAAGCGTGCTCGATCGACCACTCTGACACCTCTCCGGTTATATGATGTTATTTTGTTTCAAATAAATGTAGCCATTTACAGACTTATAATATTGTTCTTCTAAAAGCTTCACTTCTTGAATTAAATTCTTCAAAAAAGTGAATGATGAAAGGGCCGCCTAGCTTTCGTTGATTTTACATCTCCCCTATTATGTTTGATTAATCTTATTTCCAGGTTTTCAGTACTTCCATAATAGTACTTCCCATCTTTCTCGCTTTTCAAAATATAACTATAAAACATAATTATCTTTTATTGCAAGTACACAAAGTTTAATTGTTAGCCCCTACTTTCAAAGCGTGCTCGATCATCACTCCCCATAGGGGTCCTTTGGACTGACACCTCTCCGTGCTGGATTGCAAAAGTATATTTTTTATTGATAAAAAAAATGCTCCTGATTAAAATCAGGAGCATTTTATAAATATGATATTAGAAATTAATCTATAACCGTAATTTTTAACATATTGGTTTTACCTTTTGCTTCCATTGGGATAGCGGCAGTATTGATGATGATATCACCTTGTTTAACCAATTTTCTTGCTTTTTAAGAACTCGTTTACCTCAATGATGGTATTATCGGTACTTTCCCACTTATCATAATAGAAACCTCTTACACCCCAAAGTAAACTTACTGCATTTAATAATGCCCTGTTGCTGGTAAAAATAAAAGTTAAAGCTTCCGGACGATGACTTGAGATTTCGAAAGCAGTATAACCGCTTAATGTCATCGATACAATACCTACCGCGTTAGTTTGTTTCGCTAAGAAACAAGCTGAATCGCAAATCGCATCGCTTAAGAAAGAAGGCGATTTTGGTTTTAAAAACTTATCAGGATTGAAAGGATAGTTGTTCTGCTCAATGTTCTGGATAATTTTCTGCATGGTTTCGATTACGATCAGCGGAAATTCTCCAACTGAAGTTTCGCCGCTTAACATCACTGCATCAGCACCATCTAAAACAGAGTTGGCCACATCATTCACCTCTGCACGTGTTGGGCGAGGTGTAGTGATCATACTTTCTAACATTTGTGTAGCCACAATTACAGGTTTAGAAGCTGCTCTACATTTAGCAACGATCATTTTTTGTAATAATGGAACTTCTTCCATCGGACATTCAACACCTAAATCGCCACGGGCAACCATAATTCCATCAGAAACAGCGATAATTTCATCGATGTTAGCGATAGCTTCCGGTTTTTCTATTTTAGCAATTACACGGGCAGTTTTGCCACGCTCTGCAATAATCTTTTTAAGTTCGATAATATCATCAGCCTTGCGCACGAAAGATAAACCGATCCACTCTACATCATTTTCTAAAACAAATTCTAAGTTTTCGCGGTCTTCTGGTGTTAATGAAGGAATAGAAACTTTAGTATTTGGAAGGTTTACACCTTTTCTTGAAGTTAAAATACCGCCGTGAACAATTTCACAAACTACTTCATCCTTTAAGTTGGTAGAAATCACTTTCATTTGAAGCTTTCCATCATCCAAAAGGATAATTTCGCCCGCCTGAACGTCCTGAGGGAAGCTTTGGTAAGTGATGTAAATCCGTTCTTCGTTACCTACACATTCGGTAGTGGTAATTACGGTAGTTTTACCATTGATCAGGTTAATACCGCCTTCTTTTACTAAACCGATACGGATTTTAGGACCTTGTAAATCGGCAAGGATACCTACATTATAATCGTATTTTTTGTTTAAATCGCGGATGGTATCCAAAACCGCTTGGTGATCTGCTTGTGATCCGTGCGAAAAGTTTAAGCGGCAAACATCTAAACCAGCGTTAAACATACTATATAATACATCTGGTTTTGCTGATGCAGGCCCAAGCGTGGCAACAATTTTAGTTCTCGAATGAAAAGGTTTCATTTAATTAATTGATTTTAGCAATGCAGTTTAAAGCATTAATTATTATCTAAAATAATCAAACTGCATCAAATTTTATATATTTTGTTCTTTTGTTCTTTGTTTGTAACCGTCAAATATAGTGTATTTAATACACCAAGTATATAATTTTTATATTACCAAATTCTCACGGCTCTTTAACTTGGCCGGATCTATCTTTGCAGCCACCTGTATATCAGGCAGTTTATTTAAACCATTGATTAAATAATCTAAATCTTCCTTATCAATAAATTCTTTAATAATAATAAAAAAATCTACCTTGTTCATTTCCGGAATTAGAAAACCATCGCTGCTTTTATTGCAAATTAAGTAGTATTCTACCTCACCCTGCTCTACAAAAAAGTAATATTTGGAGAAAGACCAAGCTGGTTCGTCGATATTAAAAAATATTTCATGGTCTTCTATTTTTTCAAATTGAGTATTTAACCGGGTATTAATTTTGTGGCAAAGCACATAGTCTTTTAAGGGTGCTGTGATCGCAATTAGTATAAAATCAAGGTCTAAGGTAAGTTTTAGGTAAGTCTTATTCAAAGCGAAATAAATTATTTACAGAACGAAATTAAAAAACTAATTCTATATTCGCTGTGTTATTGAGATACCAAAATTACGTATCGAAATAAAAACATTTGAAAATTGTAAGAATTTATTTTTCTTTGCACAGAATTATTTAACCATTAAATTATAAAATTATGTCTGATATTGCTTCAAGAGTTAAGGCTATTATCGTAGAAAAACTAGGTGTTGACGAAAGCGAAGTTACGCCAGAGGCTTCATTCACCAACGATTTAGGTGCAGATTCTTTAGATACCGTAGAATTGATTATGGAATTTGAAAAAGAATTCAATGTAGCTATTCCTGATGATCAGGCTGAAACCATCGGTACAGTTGGTCAAGCGATTGCTTATTTGGAAAAAAACGTTAAATAGAATTACGCTTTTTCAGTATAAATGGAATTAAAAAGAGTAGTAGTAACAGGGTTGGGTGCGCTCACTCCTATAGGCAATAATGTTCCTGATTTTTGGGAAGGATTGACTAACGGGGTGAGTGGCGCTGCTCCTATTAAGGGTTTTGATACTGAAAAGTTCAAAACTAAATTCGCATGCGAGGTTAAAAATTTTAATCCGGAAGATTTTTTGGAGAAAAAAGAAGCCCGTAAGCTAGATCCGTTTGTACAATATGCTCTTGTAGCAACAGATGAGGCTGTGAAGGATGGTGGTTTTGATTTTGAAAAATTGGATACCAACCGAATCGGAGTAATCTGGGGCGCAGGCATAGGTGGGTTGAAAACTTTCCTGGATGAAATTTCGAATTTTGCCAAGGGGGATGGTACGCCAAGATACAATCCATTTTTTATCCCTAAAATGATTATTGATATTGCCCCAGGGCATATCTCGATCAAATATGGCTTACGTGGGCCAAATTTTGCAACTGTTTCGGCATGTGCTTCTTCTACCAACGCAATGATTGATGCATTTAACTATATCCGTTTGGGTATGGCCGATGTAATTATCAGCGGCGGTTCTGAAGCGATCATTAACGAAGCAGGTATGGGTGGTTTTAACGCCATGCATGCCTTATCAACACGTAACGAAGATCCGGCAACGGCATCACGTCCTTTTGATAAAGACCGTGACGGTTTCGTAGCCGGTGAAGGCGCTGGGACTATTATTTTAGAAGAACTTGAACATGCAAAAGCAAGAGGTGCAAAAATTTATGCAGAGCTTGTTGGCGGTGGAATGAGTGCTGATGCGAATCATATCACGGCACCACATCCTGAAGGTTTAGGCGCTAGAATGGTAATGACCAATGCACTAAAAGATGCTGGTTTAACAACTGCTGATATAGATTATATCAATGTACACGGTACTTCTACACCTCTTGGTGATATTAGTGAAACCAAAGCCATTGGTACATTATTTGGCGAAGATGCTTATCGTTTAAACATCAGCTCTACCAAATCAATGACTGGCCACCTTTTGGGTGCAGCTGGAGCTATTGAGGCTATTGCAGCAATTCTTTCTGTTAAAAATGATATTGTTCCTCCAACAATCAATCACTTTACAGATGATCCTGCATTTGACCCTAAATTGAATTTTACTTTTAACAAAGCGCAAAAACGTACCGTTAGAGCTGCTCTAAGTAATACATTCGGTTTTGGCGGCCATAACGCTTCTGTTATTTTTAAGAAATACGAAGATTAATTTAAAACAGCCCTGCTATATAATTTTGTATGCTAATTAAAAATAGATAACTTAGTTAAATATGCTAATTAGCCGTTAATTGTGTTATTTATTTAATGCCGATATTAAAATTATATAAACTTTACCTCTCTCCAGAAAAGGAGTTTGTTAAAAAGCTGAAAAACATTTTAGGCTTTGTTCCAGGCAATGTTACGCTCTATAAAATGGCGTTCAGGCATCGTTCTGTAGCAAAAGTTTTAAAAAATGGAAGTAGGAGCAGCAACGAACGCTTAGAATTTTTAGGCGACGCTGTTTTAGGTTCGGTGATAGCAGAGCTGCTTTTTAAACATTATCCCTACAAAGAAGAAGGTTTTTTAACCGAAATGCGTTCGAAGATTGTAAACCGGGCTAATTTAAATCAGCTGGCAAAGAAAATCGGTTTTGATAAGCTTATTCAGTTCGATCAACGTTCGGTGAGCATACAAACCAAGCACAATTCGATGCTGGGTGATGCTTTTGAAGCCATAGTGGGTGCCATCTATATGGATAAGGGCTATAACTTTACCAAAGAATTTCTATTGCGTAGGATCGTAAAACCTCATATTGATATTCATACCTTAGAACTTACAGAAACCAATTTCAAAAGTAAATTGATCGAATGGTGCCAACGCCATGGTAAGGATGTAATGTTCGAACTGGCAGAGAATGGCGAAGGCGAAAGCGCTAAATTATTTACCATTAGTGCTGTAGTAGAAGGCGAAAAAGTGGGTACCGGACGGGATTACAATAAGAAAAATGCGGAAAAACTAGCCGCAGAGAAGGCTTGCGAAGCATTGAGTATATAAAAGTTCACTGGTTCAATAGTCATTGGTTCATTGGGTAGAAAGCAACTGGTTAATCGGTTAGTGCCTGCATGATTCAGGACTTCTGACTCCAGACTTCCGACTCAAACCTACTTTCCTTTACCTAACGTATCCGTAAATTTCTTTGAAGATTCTTTAATGTATTTAATGTAATCGTAACTGTTCCAGTATTGAGCCTTATCAAATTCCGGACGGCAGTTTAACATGTATTTCTCTAAGGTATCACCTCTTAGTTCGGTATTGTTTTTAATAATGCTCTGGTTGAAGTATACGTCAATCTGCGATTGTTTGATTTCATTATCGGCGTATCTGCCAAATCTCCGTGCATTTTTAGGGTCAGTGCCAAATAAGTTATATAGTGCATTTAAAGGACTGAATATAGCAGACAAAACGGTTGTTTTACCTCCATTGTACACCCCCTTATTCTTAAATTCACGTTTAATTTCGTCCAGATCCTCTTTTTTGGTATTTCCCCTAATGGTAACATCGGCTAGCGTGGTACTTCCTCTAACCAGATAAATTACCAGGTCTTTTTCGCTGTTCACCACCACTCGCTGATCGATCAGATCCCTTTTAATCACCAGTAGTGTATCACCAATTCTGGCTTTTAACTGGAACATACCAATGTCATTACTGCCCACACCTATTCCGGTGCGCAGGTTGGTAATTTCTGATAAGGCAATCCTGATATTCGAACCTTTTTCGATCACCACACCTTTCACAATAAAATCCTGTGCCTTTGCGAAGAAGCTGACTGAGGTAAAAACGAAGAGTATAACGGCAAATTTAAAGTTTCTCATGGTATGTTAATTTGTATGTTTCAAAGTATCGGTATATTTCTTAGCCGATTCTTTGATGTATTTCACCGCATCGTAATTGCTCCAGTTAATGGTAGTGCTGCGCGTTGGGTAATAATCTAGCAAAAATTTGTCCAGATCTTTCCCTGTTAATGTCGTATTCTTCAAGACTAAACTTTTATTAAAGAACTTATCTACCTCGATTAAACTTAGCTCCTTTTTATAATAACGGTTAAAATTACGCGCTCTTGCCGGCGTTTTGCCAAAAAGCTCGTAAAAAAATGTTAAGGGGCTACCGCCAAAAGGACTGAGCAATACCAACGGTGGTTTACCTTCAAAAAACGAACCATTCCGTTTAAAATCCCTTTTTATTCCTTCCATGTCCTGTTTTTTGGTCTGTCCTTTAACCGTAACCTCTTCTAACATTGTGCTTCCTCTAACCAAATAGATTACCAGATCATCATCTGTTTTAACCACCACTTTTTGCTCATTCAGATTTCTTTTTTGAATTAACAGCGTATCACCAGGTCGGGCACTTAACTGAAATAGGCCAATATCGTTACTTGTGGCACCCATTTTACTGCGCATGTTGGTAATCCCGGCCAAAGCAATCCGTATATTTGAGCCTTTTTCGATCACTACACCTTTCAGCACAAAATCCTGAGCCTTGATTTTTAAGCCTTGTGTTAAAATGATCAATAAAAGAAAGAGTTTTAAATGATTCATGGTGTACTTAAAGTATCTAAATATTGTTTTGCTGATTTTTTAATGTATCCAGCGGCATCATAAGTATTCCAATCTTTAATCTGTTTATATTTCGGCCTGTAATCCAACATAAACTTATTCATTTGCTTAGCCGTTAATGTTGTATTATTTTTAACAATTCTAACGTTAAAAAAACGGTCTATCTCTAATTCTTCTGTTTCTTTATCATAATAACGATCAAACCGCCTGGCATTTTTCCGCTCAGCACTAAACAGCTCCATGATGGCTGCCAGCGGGTAACGTGCATAATAAAGCGGATTTCTTTTATTACCATAAAAATAAGTTTTCTTACGGTGTTCTAACCTAACAGCAGATAAGTTTTGTTGTTTATTTTCTGCTTTAATTGTTACATCTTCCAACAGCATCTCGGCTCTGAGTAGTTTTATAACCAAATCCTGATCATTGATGAGCACGACAGTAATATTGTCGAAGTGCCTTTTACTGATAACCAAGGTATCGTCAATTTTGGCCTTGATCTGAAAGAAACCCATATCATTACTGCCAACCGATTGTTTGTTGTTGATATTGGTTACTACAGCCAATGCAATGCGTATCTGTGTTCCCTTTTCTAAAATAACGCCTTTGGCAGAGGTAATTTGAGCGAGCGTTTTTTTAGGCAAAAAGAACAATAGGGATGAAAGTGATAGCGTGATTAAAAATGCTTTCATATCTATAAGATATTTTTTGTAAAATTAACATTTGTTAACCTTGCAAACTGTTAAAGAAACGTTAATAACCATGAGAAAGCTATTGGGCGGATTTTATTTAGGCTATTCGGCAGTGGTATTTTTCATACTCATGGTAATCGTTTGCCCCTTTATTCTGATCAGTACAGGTATTTTTAAAGAAAAAACAGGAAGAAAAATCTCCTTCTATTTTTTAAAATTCTGGGCATGGGCTTTTAGTCTTCTCACATTTCTATGGTTTTCTGCCAGCGGAGAAAAAATTAACACTTCGCGGGCTTACATCTACGTTGGCAACCACAGCTCATTTTTAGATGCTGTGGCCATAGTAATCTGTATTCCACAGGCCTTTAGTCCACTGGGCAAGATAGAAATGCTTAAAATCCCTGTATTTGGATGGATTTACAAACGTTTGGTGGTGATGATCGATCGCAGCAGCAGAGAAAGCCGCGACCATTCTGTAGCCGAACTGAGAAAAGATCTGGCCGATGGGCAATCGATCCTGATTTTCCCTGAAGGGACAATGAATAAATCAGACAAGCCTTTAAACCCATTTTATGATGGCGCGTTTCGCCTGGCGATAGAAACCCAAACACCGATTTTACCTTTTGCGATATTGAACAGTAAGGAACATTTACCCAGAACAAACCCACTTTTACTCAACCCTGGAATGATTAGAACAGTATTTGGAGAAGCCATTGAGGCGAAGGGATTGGTTGCTGAAAACCTGGAAGAATTGAAGGCAAAAACTTTTGATGCTATTCTGAGCATGCTGAAAATGTAATGTGCAAGCGATTTTCATCATTATTATCATTAAGAAGTTAAGAGCATTAAGTTTTCGTCGCACTAATTCCCAGGTTTAGTTATTTCATTGATTTAACAATTACCCTAATTAACAGCAATTTATCTTTCATTTGCACCATGCAGGCAACAAGCCAAGCCAAAAGCTACCGTGCTTTGTGCATTAAACCCTGACTGAAATGAAAAGCCCACAGCGTTGAGTGAGGACTTGTAATGAAAAGCGGGGCTGCAATTCCCAAAGAAATTACTGAACGCTGGTTTTCTAAATATTAAGGCCTTTTATACCCGTATGCTACAACTCTGACTCCTTACCCATTATTATTTCTCCTTTCGGCTTAAAACCCTATCTTTGCGCATGATAAAATCCATGACAGGATACGGCTTAGCAACAGCCGATTATGCAAATGCGAAGTATAGTGTCGAAATCAAATCGCTCAACAGTAAATTCCTGGAGCTGAATTTAAAATATCCTAAAGCTTTTTCTGATAAAGAGCTGATTCTGCGCAACATCTGCAGTAAAGACATCGAAAGAGGAAAAGTAAGTTTAAGCATTAATATAGAACGTACCAACGGCGAAGTTACTGGTGCTACCATCAATACGGCCTTATTAAGCCACTACTACAAACAGCTTATTGCTGTTAACAACGAACTCGGTGCCGATAGCAGTAACTTATTGCAAACAGCGTTAACTTTTCCTGATGTAATCAGTTACAAGGAAGAAAGCGTAAGTGAGGATGAATGGAACCATCTATTTCAAATTTTCAACTCGGCTTTGGCCAATTTCAATAAATTCAGAGAAGATGAAGGCTCAGTTTTAAAGGCCGATTTAGAACTGAGAATTAAAAATATTCTTTCTTATTTCAAATCTGTTGAAGAATTAGAGCCTAAAAGAATTACCGCAATCCGCGATAAATTTACCCAGTTTTTAGACGATGCTGTAGGTAAAGTAAATATAGACCAAAACCGTTTCGAACAGGAATTGATCTATTATATCGACAAAATAGATATTACCGAGGAAAAAACACGTTTAAAAAGCCATTGCGATTATTTCTTGCAGACTTTGGCAAGCAAAGAGGCAAACGGCAAAAAAATGGGTTTCATTTCTCAGGAAATTGGAAGAGAAATTAATACGATGGGTGCTAAAGCAAACGACGCCCAGATGCAACAATTTGTTGTAGGTATGAAAGAAGAATTAGAAAAGATAAAAGAACAGTTACTGAATGTGTTGTAGCGTTAGGCGGAAAGCGATAAGCGCTTAACGCCAGACGCCAATCGCAAAATTTTTAAAAATGCAAGGCAAATTAATCATATTTTCGGCACCATCAGGAGCAGGTAAAACCACTATAGTACACCATTTATTAACGAAATTTCCTGAGCTGAGCTTTTCTATTTCTGCAACCACCCGCGAATTGAGAGGCGCTGAAACACATGAAAACGATTACTATTTTATTAGTAAGGAAGAGTTTTTACACAAAGTTGCCCGCCAGGAATTTGTGGAGTTTGAAGAAGTTTATAACGGAACTTTTTATGGCACCTTACGCTCCGAGATCGAACGCATCTGGAATGATGGCAAACATGTTATTTTCGATATTGATGTAGAAGGCGGTATCCGCTTGAAAAGAAAATATGAAGAAGATGCCTTGGCCATTTTTGTTCAGCCACCATCTTTAGACGTTTTAAAAGAACGTTTAAGTGGCCGCGGAACAGATAGTCCGGAAAAATTACAGGAACGTTTTATCAAAGCTGAAAAAGAACTGCTTTATGCAGATAAGTTTGATGTGATTTTAAAAAATTACGATCTGGCTACTGCTTGTGCAGAAGCTGAGCAATTGGTGGGTGATTTTTTGAAGAAATAGTTTTCTCAAAAAAATAGATTTTTTATTTAAATTAATCCGTCATTGCGCACCGCAGCGACGGAAAAAGCGCATAAGGGTGAAGCAATCTTTCTGCAAAATAGATTGCTTCGGCTCACTCAGCCCAGCCTCGCAATGACGGATTATAAATACTGAAAACGGCAACATGAAAACTGGTCTTTTCTTTGGTTCATACAACCCCATCCATACCGGGCATTTAATTATTGCCAATTACATGGCTAACCATACCGAACTTGATGAAGTATGGTTGGTAGTTTCGCCACACAATCCTTTAAAGGATAAGAGTGGCTTAACCAATATGTACGACCGCTTGGAAATGGCCAAACTGGCTACCGAAAATGCAGAACATATCCGTGTGAGCGATATTGAATTTGCATTGCCGCAGCCATCTTACACCATCGATACCTTAACCTATCTTCACGAGAAATATCCTGAAAAGCAATTTGTACTCATTATGGGTGCCGATAACCTGGTATCATTCAAAAAATGGAAAAACTACGAGGTGCTTTTAAAAAATTATCAAATTTATGTTTATCCACGGCCTGAGGCGAATGTAAGTGAATGGGAAAATCATACCTCCATCACTTTTACCAAAACTCCTTTGATGGAAATTTCATCAACTTTTATCCGTAAAGCCATTAGAGAGAAAAAGAATGTCCAGTTTTTCCTGCCCGATAAAGTGATTGATTTCGTTGAAGGTAAGGGAATGTATAAATAGCAGCGATCAATATTTGCAACCTATACGGCACCTAAAAAAGCAACAGGCTTACAACATATTGTATTAAATCGATTACTTGGATTGGTTTTTGTTTAATTCGCCTTTTTGATTACTAATTTAGCGGCAGCAGATACAACAAAACACGTGAAAAAAAACTTATTTATACTCATTGCCCTTTGTGGCGCTGCATTCTCGGCAAGCGCACAACAGAAAACCTATTTAGAACTATTGGCCAATCAACCTAAATGGGTAGATTCGGTTTTTAACAAACTTAACCGCAGAGAGCGCATTGCACAGATGTTCTTTGTTAGAGCGCATACCAATCTGGGTAAAAAATATACCGATTCGGTTGGTCAGGTAATAAAAAAAGAACAATTGGGTGGGGTTATCTTTTTTCAGGGAGGCCCCGGTCGGCAGGTTTTAGCCACAAACGCTTATCAAAAACTGAGTCGGGTACCGTTAATTGTGGCAAATGATGGTGAATGGGGCCTGGGCATGCGCCTGGATAGTACTATTTCTTATCCTTATCAAATGACTTTGGGTGCCATACAAAACAAAGAATTATTGTATAAAATGGGACTTGAAGTGGCTAAAGATTACAAGCGCATGGGGATGCAGATGAATTTAGCCCCCGACGCCGATATCAATAACAACCCCAAAAATCCCGTAATCAATTACCGTTCTTTCGGCGAAAATAAATATAACGTAGCCACTAAGGTTGCCGCTTATATGAAAGGCATGCAGGATGGTGGTTTATTAACTACTTTGAAACATTTCCCTGGTCATGGCGATACTGATGTAGATTCGCACTACGATTTACCACAGCTTACTTTCTCTGCTACACGTTTAGATACGTTGGAGATGTATCCTTTTAAAGAGCTGATTAAACAAGGCGCATCGGGCGTAATGATTGCCCACATGAACATTCCATCGTTAGATGCTACACCAAACCTACCTTCTACCCTATCTAAACCGATTGTTACGGGCATTTTGAAACAGAAATTAGGCTTTAAAGGTTTGATTATCTCTGATGCGATGGATATGAAAGGCGTGGTAAAATATTTCAAAGATGGTGAAGCTGACTTAATGGGTATCATTGCCGGAAACGATATTATTGAGCTATCTGAAAACAGCGACAGGGCCATTAAATTGGTGCGTAAAGCCGTAAGGCAGGATCGTGTAAGTATGGCCGAAATAGACCAGAGTGTGCGTAAAATATTGACCGCAAAATACTGGGCAGGCCTAACCAAACGCGATACGATTGTAACCCAAGGTGTTGTTGCAGGTGTAAACCGCAAGTCGAGCAGTGCTTTGGTGCAGGAACTTGCCAATGCATCAGTAACGTTATTAAAAGGTAAAGATTATATCAAGCGCCTCATCCCGATCAGAAGAACGGCCATTATCAGCATCGGTGTACCTTCGGTTACTACTTTCCAAAAAGAGGTTTCGAAAGGTTATTATAACTCTGTTTATTATGTGCTGGATAAAGATGCCAGTGCTACTCAGATTTCGAACATTGCCCGCGAAATCGGCGCGTTTGACCAGGTGATTGTAGGTATTCACGATAGCCGTGCAAGACCAGCCAATAATATTCCGCTAAATGCAGGTGTAAAGAATTTTATTAAAGAATTATCTGCAAAGAATGCTGTTTTTGCGCTCTTTGCAAATCCATATAATCTGGCCGGTTTATCTGGGCTGGAAAACAGTAAAGGTTTGGTTGTTGCCTATCAAAAAGAAGATTATATGCAGATTTCAGCTGCTGCTGTAATTAATAACAGATTGGCACCAACAGGAAAGTTGCCTGTAGGCGTGGCGCCATTCTATAAATTTGGAGATGGTCTTTAACCACTCCAAACTTTAATTCGAAAAAGAATTGCATGCCGGATGAGTAAATCATCCGGCATTTTTTATTTATACATTTTAGTTCCGGAAATACAAAGTTTACGGATAATCAACCAATTGCTTTGGTCTTTCAGCTTTAGTCTTTTAGCTTTCCCTAAAACAATTTCGCTTTCAAAACGATTATCTAATATAAAACCTTAATGTTATGATAGATCCAGAAGATGACAATTATTCAAACGATCCGAATGATGCTTTACGCAGAGAGGATGATGTTGAAAATATCAACGAAATTAATGGCGAAGACACCAGCATTGAACATGATAAAGATCTGCTGGAACAGGCCGACGAAGCATCAAGGGCTTCTTATGAGTTAAACCTCGATGATGAGCCAGACGAAGATGATTTAGACGATTAATAAAAAAGCCATCCCGATTTTACATCAGAACGGCTTTCTTACTTTTTTAGACTCCGGTTATTCTTGTTTGGCCTTAAACCTTACACCCACTACCTTAAACCTCTATTTGGCTTTCTGCTTATAAGTTTCAGGATTAACCGCGGTGCTTGTCCATCCTTTTAAAAAGGAAGTGATTTTCTTTACATCATGCCCAACTTTCTTTTTACCATTAGCGCCAATTTCTTCGGTTTCTAAGTAAGAAGAATTTTCAATGTGCAGTACTTTTCCTTTCCCATCCAAAATTAAAAATACCGGAAAACCAAAACGTTGAGGGTAGCCTAAGCTAGCTAAAACAGGTTCGTTTTTATTCTCAGGACTGTAATTAACCAGAACGGTTTCAAAATTATCGTTAATGTATTTTTTCAGCGTTGCTGTGCTGTCAACCAGATTATGGAATGCAATACACCAACTGCACCAGTTACCGCCTACCTGCAACAAAACATGTTTATTTTCTTTGGCTGCTTTTGCAACTGCTGCAGTAATTTCAGCTTTAGCGTCTGCTTGAGGGTTATAAATATGAACGCCTTCTTTTTTCGCCTGACTAAATGCCGCTGTCGAAATCAACACAGCAGTTAGTAAAATGATTAATTTTTTCATGATTTTCGATGAATAATAATAACAAATGTAATAAAGCCTGTTATTATAATGGATTATTCGCGAATTCTTTACAGAGCGGAAACAGTCCGTAGAATGGAAAGGGGTTAAGAACGAAGGTTTAATCAAATATGAATTTTACATTATCCATCCCAATTCCCCATCTTCCATTTTTACCTATCTTTGTTTTCCAATGGATTTTTTAGACATACATACCCACAAAGTTGCCACCCAACCTGGGGTAATCAGCATTCAAAGTTTGTCGTTAACCAGCGATATCTTTTTAGCGATGCCTAAAACCAAGCCAATTTCTGTTGGGCTGCATCCCTGGTTTGCTAAAATTGATCACCTCGAACTACAGATGAAATATCTAAGCGTTGTGGCCAATCAAACCAATGTGAAACAGATTGGAGAGTGCGGTTTAGATCGACTGAGAGGTGAAAACCTGGAAAATCAGACCATAATCTTAGAAAAACAAATTGAATTGGCAGAAAAAATTAATAAACCATTGATTTTACATTGTGTAAGATGCTTTTCAGAGTTAATCGCAATTAAAGAACGATTAAAAGTTAAAGTACCGATGATTATCCATGGTTTTAACAAAAATGAGCAACTTGGCCAACAGCTAATGGACAAAGGTTTCCTTCTTTCCTTTGGAATAACTGTTTTAAAAGAAAGTTCCGGCGCAGCTAAGCTGATTCAAAGTACCGACCAATTTTTCCTGGAAACTGATGATTCGGATATTTCAATTGAAGAAATTTACCAAGCCACGGCCATTTTAAAAAAATGTAGCATTGATGAGCTTAAAGCTCGTATTTTTGCAGACTGGAATAACTTAAAAAGTTAACCATTGAGACAGAAACCACGGGAGAAAATATTTCCGTGTTAATCCGTGTCTCCGTGGCAAAAATGTAATAAAACACTAACCACAGATTAGCACAGATACACACAGATAAAAAACCAAAATCTGTGTTCATCCTTTTCATCTGTGGTTAAATATAAAAAATTAATATGTCTGATGTTACCTGGCTTTCGCGCTCTGCCCTCCTTGTTGGGAATGATGGAATAGATAAACTCCAATCGAAACATGTTTTAGTAATCGGTTTGGGTGGTGTAGGCTCTTTTGCTGCCGAATTTATCTGCCGTTCTGGCGTTGGCGAAATGACCATTGTTGATGGTGATGTAGTTGACCCGACCAACCGGAACAGGCAGCTACCTGCTTTGGCAACAAATCATGGTGTGAGCAAAGCCGCAATTATGCAGGAACGTTTACTGGCCATAAACCCCGAATTAAAACTCCATGTGGTGAATACTTTTCTTACCCCGGAGAAATGCAGGGAAATTTTAGAATCTGGCTTTGATTACATTATGGATTGCATTGACAGCGTAATGCCAAAAATCACTTTATTGGGAACAGCATTAGAAAAGAACATTCCTATTGTTAGCTCAATGGGTGCAGGTGGCAAAATGGACCCTACCAGAATAAGGATTACATTACTTCCTGATACTTATCAATGCGTTTTTGCGAGTTATGTGCGTAAAAGATTGAACAAGCTTGCAAATGCCAGCAAAATAAAGGCTGTTTTCTCAACTGAAGAAATGGATAAAAACTCGATGATCATGACTGATGGAAGTAATTTCAAGCGCTCCGCTTATGGCACAGTTTCTTACCTACCTGCAGCATTTGGCGGTGCCTGCGCCTCGGTTGTAATCCGCGATCTGCTTGGTCTGCCAATCGAAATGGCCGAACGCCCCGCAAGGATCAGCCATAAAACACTGAATAAAAGGAAAAATAAAAAATCCTAATAACGGCAGAATTGTTGATATCATGATTTCGGGAAAATTTTAAATTGTTGTAAGTTTAAAATTCGAGAGAAATCATATTATGCCCCAACCCCTCAAAATTCTTCAGGCCTCTGCAGGTTCCGGTAAAACGTTCAGTCTTACCGCACATTACCTTACGCTACTTTTCAGTGGAGACAATAAGTACCGGGAAATTTTAGCGGTAACCTTTACCAATAAGGCGACGGAGGAAATGAAAACCAGGATCCTTGAAGTACTTCTTGGGCTGGCAAAAGGCAATTCATCTAAAAAAATTGAAGACTATCGGAAAATCATTTTACTCGCCTATCCGATATTAAACCCACAGGAATTACAGTTTAGGGCTGACAAAATTTACCGGAAAATTTTGCACGATTACAGCCGTTTTTCGGTAAGTACGATTGATGGTTTTGTACAAAAAGTAATTCGTGGTTTTGCTTTCGAGTTGGGGTTAAATGCCGATTATAATTTAGAAATGAATTATGACAAGGTTAAAGATGACCTCGTAAACAAACTGGACGAAGCTTTAGACCATAATAAACAACTTTTACAATGGATCATCGATCTGGCTATCGAACGCATTAGTGACAATAAAAGCTGGAACTATAAATTCGAACTTTATAATTTAATTGGCGAAATATTTTCTGAACGTTTCCAGATTTTTGAAGATGCGGTAAGCACCCTTGGTTTAGAAAACGTCGACGAATTATTTAAAAAATACATCAGTGTCACCAAGGCAGAAATCAAGAACTTTGAAGAGGAACTGGTTTCTCTGGCAACCGAAGCGAATGAAGCCTTGAATGTAATCGGCGTAGAAACCGAACATCTCAAAGGAAAATCGCGTAGCCCACTGGCTAAAATTATCCTGGTAGCCAGAGGCGATTTCTCTAAAATAGAGCCACTTTTCAATTTAATTGACGAACCTGACGAATGGTTTCAAAAAAATGCAAATTTTCCAGAGGCTTATGACACGGTAAATCCGATCCTCCAGAAATTAAAAACGCATTATTTAGCACATTTACCAAATTACAGCTTAGCCATCGCTTTTAATAAAAATCTTTACTATTTAAGGTTAATGCAGGAAATTGCCGTATTATTGAAAGATTACCGGGCTGAAAATGACAACCTGCTCATTAGCGATGCACAAAAACTGATCTCCGGTATTACCGAAGATGCAGGCGATAACCCGTCTTTTATCTGGGAAAAAGTTGGCAACCGCTACCGTAATTTTTTATTCGACGAATTTCAGGATACCTCCACCAGTCAATGGGGAAGTTTTAAATCGCTCTTAACAAATGCGATGGCCACGCCTAGTCAGGATCTGATCGATCACCTGATTGTTGGTGATACCAAACAATCTATTTACCGCTGGCGCAATGGCGACTGGAACATCCTGCATAAACATGCCAAGTTAGATGTTGGCGCAGAGAATGTATTGGAGGAAAGTTTGGAAGAAAATTATCGAAGTGCCGAGACCATCATCACTTTTAACAATTTCCTTTACAAAGCTATCCCTTTAACCCTGCAGAACGAACTGAACGAAAACCTGGCAAGCAAACCTGAAAGTATTTCCAAATGGTGGCAGGAACAGCATTACCAACAGATTATTACCGATATCTATAGTGGCTCAACCCAGAACTTTGCCACCAATACCTTAAAAGGCGGAACCATCAAAATTAAAAAGTTCGGCAAAGATCATGCACCTAATGAAGCGCGTTTTACCGAAACCGTTTTCAGGGACATTGCTTTAGACGATATTGTTGAAGAAATAAATCATCTCAAGAACCAGCAGCAGTATGCCTTAAAGGATATTGCCATTTTGGTTCGTTCGAATAGTGAAGCCTTACTGACGGTTAAAAAATTAATGGGGCATAACTTACCAGTTTTATCGGGCGATGCTTTATTGATCTCGAACAACTCGGCTATACAGCTCATCATCAATACCTTGAAAGTACTCATCGGTTTAGAATCACAAACAGCATTATATAAAGCCAATTGTATAGCACTGTACCATTCCCTGCATGCGAAAGAGATCAACGCAAATTATTATTTAAACCTTAACAATAAACCTTTAAACACACTCACCGAAGTTTTACCTGTAGCTTTGTGCGAGAACTGGCAAAGCTGGTTACAGCTTCCCCTGCCAGAGCTGGTCGAAATCTTAATTGAAAGCTATGGGCTAAAAAACCTGACCGCCAATTTACCGTATTTGTTGGCTTTTAGAGATCTCACCGCTTCTGCCGGAAAACTTGGCGAAAAAGGTATTATTTCCTTTTTAACCTGGTGGGAAGAAGACGGTATTAAAAAATCGCTACCCTCGCCCGAAGGCGCAGATGCCATACAGATCATCACCATACATAAATCTAAGGGACTGGCCTTTAGGGCTGTTTTTGTCCCGTTTTGCAACTGGGAAATTAAAGGGAAACCCAATGGTACCTTTTGGGTATCATCAGAAGAAACGGTTTATAAAGAGTTAAAAGGCATTCCGTTAAAATATAATGAAGCCTTGGCCGATTCGGCTATCGCGAAAGCATATTATGAGGAGTTACTTTATAATAATATGGATGCCCTGAATATGCTTTATGTAGCTACCACACGTTCCAAAGATTATTTGTACATCGCCACCATGGCAAAAAAAGAGCTAAAATTATCCAATATGGGCGATGTGATCAACTTTACTTTCGATGAGCAGTTTGATGAAAACGGGGTATATGAAATTGTTGATTATGTATCCGTTGAAAGCAAATCAGAGGATTCGAATTTCATCAATTTAAATAGTTATCCAACCACAACTCGCTTATCAGAGCTATACATCCCTTCAGAAGACAAACATTTAAAGCATTTGGTCAATATTGAAAAATCTGGAAGAAAAGGTTCGTTATTACATGATATCCTGGCCAGTGCCAGTACTTCAAAAGAGGTAAATGATTATACAGGCAATCTGGTTTTGCAAGGCATTATCAAGGAAGAAGAAAAGCAGAAATTAATCGATTCGGCACTTGAAGTATTAAACAATCCCGAACTTAAGGCCATTTTGGATAAAGCGAGCGAAAGTATCGTAGAAAAAAATATTATTGATGCCCACGGTAAGCTTCATCGCCCCGATCGGGTTTTGATCAATGCAGATGAGGTAATTATTCTGGATTATAAATTTACTTTGGAAGAAAGCGACAAACACATCGAGCAGGTAAATAATTACAGGGTACTGCTTTCAGAAATGGGTTATCAAAATATCAGAACCTATCTTTTCTATGCAGTTAAAGGCAAGTTGAAATTAGTATAATATGCAGATGAAACCATTTTTACAGGAAGTTGCCGAAGATTTAGTTACCAGATTTGGAAATCAGATGGAAAACTGTGCCATTGTTTTTAACAATAAACGCCCATCGGCCTATTTACAGAAACACTTCGCCGATATCATTGGCAAGCCTTTTTTCAGTCCCTCATTTTTTACCATACAAGAATTTTTCTCCAGTTCTACCAGTTATAAAATAGCCGATTTTTACCTCCAGTTTTTTACTTTACACCGTATCTATAACCAACTGCTTGCCGAAGAGCAGCTGGAAAGCATTTCGAGCCATAAGTTTTTTCCATTGGCCAAGATCATCTTAAGCGATTTTAATCAAATTGATGCCGACCTGGTTGATGCAGAGAAACTATACCGCGATCTGGAAGATATTTCAGTCATCAATAAAGATTTCGATTATTTAAGTCCCGAGCAATACGAATTTCTTTCGCAGTTCTGGACATCCTATTCTGAAGGAAAACACAAAAAACAGCAGGAACTGTTCATCAGGATGTGGCGCAGGATGCCCAAGCTTTACCATAAATTCCACTCAACGCTTAAAGAACAGGGATATTTAACCAATGGCTCTGTTTATCGCCACCTGGCCGATAACATTACCGATTACCAGCAGTTTATTTCGAATTTTGATAAGGGCAAGATCATTTTTGTAGGTTTTAATGCTTTGAGTAGCGCCGAAGCTAAAATATTTACCCAGCTACAAGAAGCCGACAAAGCATTGTTTTATTTTGATGCTGATACTTATTATTTAGATGATATATCGCAGGAAGCAGGTTTGTTTTTACGCAAAAACATGAACCAACTGGGTTTAAAAAATGTATTTGCCAACCATGAAAGTTTAATGAAAACTGCAGAACACCATGTGAAGGTTTTTAAAGTTCAAGGGCAATCGGCACAGGCCAAAATCCTGAATAATATTTTACGGGAAGATTATACAGCTACTGAAATTGTTGGTAAAACAGTGGTGGTTTTAGCAGATGAAAGCCTGTTGATCCCCACGCTGCAAACGATTCCAACCACATTTAACGGAAAAGAAATTGACCTCAACGTAACGATGGGTTTTGCGCTGTCAACCTCAAGTATTTTTGGTTTAGTTGATTTATGGCTGGGCAGTCAGTTGGAGATTTTACAGCGGAATAAAGTAAGCTATAAAAATGTAGAGGCTTTTTTAACCCATCCGTTAACAGGCCTTACCCAAAGAATGCGGGATAAAATTTTAACCGCATTGTTGGAAGAAAACCAGGTAGAGATCGACCATAAACGCTTATTACGCCAAAGTGGTCTATTTGAAAATTTTTATAAAAAAATCGATGATCCGCAGCATGTAGTAACCAATTTACTCGATGTATTGGATTATGTGTTAACAAGATTATCGAATGCGAAAACATTAAAAAAAATCGATGCAGAACTCTTTGTAAAAACTATTCAGGAGTTAAATAGATTACATGATACTTTTAGTAACCATATCGGTAAAGAGGAAATCCCTTTTGTAATTTACCTCGTTCAAAAATCGCTGCAGGCTATTGCCGTACCACTTTCAGGCGATCCGCTGAACGGGATACAGGTAATGGGCTTACTCGAAACGCGAAATTTAAATTTCGACAAAGTGGTGATTTTAGGTTTTAATGAAGGTATTATTCCAAAATCATCCATCGGCAACAGTTTTATTCCCGATTCGATACGCCGTGTTTACGGCCTTCCGGTTCTTGAAAATCTTGATGCCATTTCCTCGTACATGGTATACCGTCTATTACAAAGGGCAAAGAATATCAATTTTGTCTATAATAGCCTAACAGATGAGTCTACTTCAGGCGAAGCCAGCAGAATTTTAAAGCAGCTCGAGTACGAAAGCGGTTTCGATTTTGCCTATAATGAGCTTAATCTGGAGGTAAAAACCGAGCCTTTTAAGGAAGTAAAGATCGAGAAAACCAATAATGCCTTTATCCAGGAAACGCTTCAGAAATACCTCGATAAAAAGAAGGTGCTTTCACCATCGGCACTTACCCAATATATCTCCAACCCGATAGATTTCTTTTTCAATTATATTGCAGGCATTAAAGAGCCTAAAGAGATCAGTGCAGTAGTAGAAGCCAATGAAATCGGTTCGATTTTACACAAAGTGATGGAGTATTTTTACGAGGATTTAACGTCGGCTGAAATTACTGCAGAGCACATCAAAGAAAAGCGTAAAAAAGTCCCTTCGCTAATACAGAAAGCTTTTAATGCTGTGATGTTTAAAAATCCCGACACAGTGATGGAATATAAGGGAATGCAAAAGGTAATTTTATCAATTGTTGATGCCTATGTAAACATCATTTTAAATCAGGATGAAGCACAAACGCCATTTACGATCATTAGCCTAGAGCAAAAAGTAGAAGCTGAAATCAGTTTCCCGCTTAAAGGAAGAGAAGCCAGCGTTAAAATATTTGGTTTTATAGACCGTGTCGATGTAAAAGATGGGGTAACTAAAATTATTGATTACAAAACAGGAAGTGATAAGTTAACCTTTAAAGACATCCCTGAATTATTCAATTCTGATGGCAAACATATCAATAAAGCTTTAATCCAAACTTTATTGTACACCTATGCTTATGAACAATTCTCGGGCAGAACTTTTGTAGAACCCAACCTGTATGTAGTAAAAACCATGAGTGTAGATGGCGTTTGGTTTAAGTCAGGCAGGCAAAATCTATCTGGAGCTTATTTGGAAGAAATTAAACCGGAATTTCTTGCTGAGTTAAGAAAAAAGTTAACCGAACTTTTCGAAGCACCTTATTTCGTTGCCAGTGCCATTGAGGATAATTACAAATATTCTATTTATAAAACGCTGTTTGGGAAGTAAATTTCATTGCAATTGGCTGAAGCCAATTGCAATGAATAGCAAAGTTGCTTAACACACCATGCGACTGCAGCCTGCATTTCCTCGCAGCCCGCTTCAGCGGACTGAATTAGTGATATAATTGAAGGGCTTTAGCAAAAAAAATGAGTTTAATGAATTAGCGAAACGCAAAAATCCTTATATTAGATTAATCAAACCATCAATTATGTCGTATGTAAGAATTTGGGTTCACCTAGTGTTCTCAACCAAAAACCGACATCCCTATTTAACAAAAAACATCCGCTATAAAGTTCAAAAGCACATTATGGAAAATTGTAGAGAAAAATCTATTTTTCTACAGGCAATTAATGGATATACCGAACATATGCACTGTCTAATATCTCTAGGAAGAGAACAAACAATTGCAAAAGTGGCTCAGCTCATAAAAGGAGAATCATCATTTTGGATCAATAAAAATATGCTAACAGACATACCTTTTATGTGGCAAGATGACTACTTTGCAGTATCTGTTAGTGAATCTGGTTTGCAAGCAGTTACCAATTATATTAAAAATCAAGAAATTCATCACACCAAAAAATCTTTTGAATCTGAAGTCAAAGAATTTGAAGACAAGTATGGATTTATCTTAGAAAAAGAAGATCTTTAAAAATGCTAACCTTAAATTTCACAAAATTCCCCATACTCGAAACTGACCGTTTAATTCTCCGCGAACACGATCTTGCTGATGCCGAAGCCCTTTTTGCCATGCGTACCAACGAGAATGTGATGAAATACATTTATAGAGAAAGGCCAAAAGATTTATTAGAAATAAAATCATTTCTTACTGCATTTAATAAAGGGTTTGAAAATGGCGATAACCTCGCTTGGGTGATTGCTTTAAAAGACAATCCTAAAAAAATGATCGGCTCGGTAGGCTACTGGCGAACTGATTACGCAAACCATAGAGCAGAGATTGGTTATATGTTACATCCAGATTATTGGAGAAAAGGGATTGTTTCTGAAGCTCTGGCAAAAACAATTGCCTTCGGTTTCAAAAATATGAACTTACATAGCATCTGCGCAAATGTTAGTCCTAAAAATGATGCGTCTCGCCAAATGTTAATTAAACATGGCTTTTATAAAGAAGCATCTTTTAAAGACAATTATTACTTTGGAGGTCAGTTCCTCGACAGCGAAATTTATGGATTATTAAACCCAAATCATTAAATCATGGCAAAAAATGAGGCTCTTAATAAAAAGGGTCGTCATCTCGACCGGAGCATGGCGGAGCGGAGAGATCTATTATGAACCAATTTTTCTATTTTAAACAATAGCAGTAATATTATTCATTTTGAACAAGATATTTCGGAAAAAGCATAAGCTTTGATACATTAAGCTAATCAAAAACACAATTGCCCAATATTATTTCTTCTTTTAGCAGATGAACAAAAAATACAGCTGAATAATTAGGCAGATTGCCTATAATTATTACAAAACATAGGCATTTTAGCCTTTGGTTTCAAAGCGATTAATAATTATATTTGCCACCGTTATTAAAATTTACAATGAGAGAAATCCAATTTAGAGAAGCACTACGCGAAGCCATGAGCGAAGAAATGCGTAAAGATGACCGCATTTTTTTATTAGGTGAAGAAGTAGCAGAATATAACGGTGCGTACAAAGTAAGTCAGGGTATGCTTGATGAGTTTGGTGCGAAACGCATTATCGATACCCCGATTGCCGAACTAGGTTTCGCAGGTATTGCAACTGGTGCAGCAACAGCAGGCCTTATTCCAATTGTGGAATTTATGACCTTTAACTTCTCATTAGTAGCTATCGACCAGATTATCAACGGTGCTGCTAAAATTTTATCAATGAGTGGTGGTCAGTTCTCATGCCCTATGGTTTTCCGTGGCCCAACAGGCAACGCAGGTCAATTAGGTGCACAACACTCTCAAAACTTCGAAAACTGGTTTGCAAATACTCCAGGATTAAAAGTGGTAGTTCCGGCTACTCCTTACGATGCAAAAGGATTATTAAAGCAATCAATTATAGATCAGGATCCAGTTATCTTCATGGAGTCTGAAGTAATGTACGGCGATAAAGGCGATGTTCCTGCAGAAGAGTACTATATCGAATTAGGAAAAGCAAATGTAACCAAACAAGGTACTGATGTAACCATTGTAACCTTTGGTAAAATGTTAACTCGCGTTGTAAACCCAGCGGTAGAAGAATTAACTAAAGAAGGAATCAATGTTGAAGTGATCGATTTACGTACTGTACGTCCTATCGATTATGATACCATCATCGCTTCTGTTAAGAAAACAAACCGTTTGGTTGTTGTAGAAGAGGCATGGCCTTTGGCTTCTCTTTCTGGAGAGATTGCTTTCATGGTACAAAAACATGCATTCGATTATTTAGATGCACCTGTTTTACGTATCACCTGTGCCGACGTTCCGCTTCCATACTCACCAACTTTAATCGCAGCAAGCTTGCCAAATGCTGAGCGCGTGGTTAAAGCGGTAAAAGAAGTAATGTACGTTAAAAAATAAAATTGTCAGTCTGAGCATAGTTGAAGACCAAAACATATAAATCCTCCAAAGCAATTTGGGGGAATTTTTTTATTTCCTCTTTTCCGTGTCCTCTGTGTTTCTGTGGCAAATATTCGAAAATTTATGTTCAGTAATCCTTCGGTTTCATCAGCCCCGCCATTCATTACAATCTTTTTGGCTGGTTACCTACTCCATTTATCGTCATTGCGAGGAGGGGCGATGAAGCAATCTTTCCTGTAGGGCATACCAAAAAGTATTTCCATTTCTGTCAGGTTTAGTGAACCATGGCATGTATAAGAAACACAATTTAGTTTCCTGCTCAAAGCAAAAAAAATACGTGATAATTTTTATATTCGTTGCACAAAGAAAATCTTTCCATGTCCGGATACATAGCCGATCAAAACTTCGAAAAAGCCGATTTTACCTTACGGGTACTCCCAAAAGCAGAATACGAAAACTGTAAATTCATCAATTGTGATTTCTCCAGTTCAGATTTAAGCGGCGTTAAGCTTTTAGACTGCGAATTTATCTCCTGTAACTTAAGTCTGGCAAACCTTACCAAAACCTCATTTGTTGATGTAAACTTTCAAGACTGTAAAATGCTCGGATTAAGGTTCGAAAACTGCAATGATTTTGGGTTGGCATTCTCTTTCGGTAATTGTAAACTAGACCATTCCTCTTTCTACAAACTGAAGCTTAAGAAAACGAACTTCAAAAATTCACAATTGCACGAGGTAGATTTTTCCGAGTGCGACTTAACCAACGCAGTACTCGATAACTGCGATTTATTAAACGCAACTTTTGATAGGACCATTATCGAAAAAGCAGACTTTAGGACCGCATACAACTATTCCATCGATCCGGATAACAATAGGCTTAAAAAAGCAAGATTCTCAAAATCGGGCATCGCAGGCCTTTTACAGAAATACGATATTCAGATCAGCGAATAGGTTTTTAAGAAATTTTGTAAATTCAGCTTACAAAACCATCGACCATGGAACAGCCCAAACCAGAAAACATTGATCAATACATTGCTAATTTCCCAATAAAAACGCAAAAGCTATTACAGCAAATCCGTGAAACTATACACAAAGCCGTACCAGAAGCCAAGGAAGTAATCAGTTATGGGATGCCCGCCTTTAAACAAAACACGGTGCTGGTTTATTTTGCTGGTTATGCCAAACACATTGGCTTTTACCCAACTGGCTCAGGAATTGAAGCATTTAAAGAAGAATTTACCCAGTATAAATGGAGCAAAGGAGCGGTACAGTTTCCTTTAGACAAACCTTTACCGCTAGATCTGATTACGAGGATCACCAGGTTTAAAGCAGAAAGAGATTTAGAGAAAGTTAAAAAGAAAAAATCATAATATTCCTGGCTTCCTATCTGGGAAAAATAGAGGCATAATTATGGAAAACAATTCAAAAAAGCATCCGTTTAGTAAAACCTTACTAAACCGACGCCAAACAGATGAAAAAAATACTTTTACTCCTAGTCCTCTTTATCTCTACCAAATCATTTTGCCAGAAAACAACAGTTGTAGAAATTGAAACACTTTCGAAACCAGCAAAACTTATTCCTGTCGTTCCTACTTCGGAAATACTCAAAGTGTTG
The DNA here is from genome assembly GCA_030817875.1 of Flavobacterium sp. W4I14. Taxonomy (NCBI): domain Bacteria; kingdom Pseudomonadati; phylum Bacteroidota; class Flavobacteriia; order Flavobacteriales; family Flavobacteriaceae; genus Flavobacterium; species Flavobacterium sp. W4I14. Next base: position 5,494,439 of record JAUSZU010000001.1, on the reverse strand, counting down.
AAAGCAGATGTAGAAAGAAATGTTGAAAATCTACCCGACAGTTTGGTTTATTATGGTGAGCACCCTTTCCTAACGGGCATTTTAAATTCATATATAGATCACAGGCCATTTGTGATTTCTCCCGATATTTTCTGGTTATTGATCAGCCAGGGTTTTGCCCGGCATATCACTCAAAATGCAGAAGAACTCAGGTCGAAGATGGTAAACTTTGAAGGTAGAAAAACCTTGACTATTATTTCAAATAAAATTCAGCTTGGTGATCCCAAATCCGATTGGGCTTCAATTTTCCCTCAGTTTAACGAGCAGATTAACGATTATACCGGCAAAAAATTGGTCGGCATTTTAACTTCCGATTTTACCACCACCACCCCCACCTCCAAGATTGTGAGCCAGGTTACGATTATGGAAGTTGTAAAATCTTATTTCGAATTTAAGGTGATTATGATTGGTTGTGGAATTCCGAAAATTACCATAGAAGGTACCACCCAAGACTGGAAAAAAATACTGGAGAAAACAAAACATCTCTCTCAGTATAAATTAGAGTGGTGGACAAATGAGCTCATCCCGATTCTCGAAGAAATTATTGCCGCAAAAAAAGGAAAAGTAAATAAGGATTTCTGGATGAACATGGTAAAATACCATACCGAAAAGAAATACGGAACCGTAAACACAATCGATGGATGGATTGTAAAGTTTTTCCCTTATACCAAAGAAGGAAATAAAACAGGTTTAAAACCAATTACCAGTGTAAACAATCTGGCTTCGGAAATTGTAAAAGTTCCTTTTATTCTGGAAGATGCACAAGCTCATACAAAACACAACATGGAAATCTGGGCGGGTTTTATCGGTTTATCCCAAAACAACAAAGATTTCACTATGAAACCGGAAATGAGTTGGGCGATCATCAATAAAAACAGTGCTCCTTCTGAAACTTCTGTTTTCGACAATAAAACCCATGCCGATGATCTTTCCATGAGCAATATCAATGAAATCCCGAAAGCCTTATATAAGTTGGAAAGTATTGGTTCACTTAGGATTAAATTCACTAAAAATATTGTGATCCCTGATGAACTTAGTAAAATCAAGATCAGAAGCTTAAATTTAGATGGGAAAATTACTGAAGTGGAAACACAGCGGATTTTAAAACTTTTTCCAAACAGTTGGCTGATCATAAATGGCAAATCAGTCGATCGTTGATAAATATATCTGCCATTTTTTAAAACTTACTCACAAATTTCGGTGGAAAACTTCATTTTAAAAATCCTGAAATCCCGCAAATCCTGATTAGCTTTGCTTCCTTTAATTTTTACCTTTAGGATATGTTAACCCACCATAAAATAATTGCAGCCGAATTAAAAGTTGCAGAAAAACAAGTAACAGCAACCATAAATCTGTTAGATGAAGGTGCAACTGTACCCTTTATTTCGCGTTACCGTAAAGAGGCCACAGGCAGTTTAGATGAGGTTGAAGTAGCTGCAATCCGTGATCGGGTTTTGCAGTTACGCGATTTAGACAAGCGCAGGGAAGCGATTTTGAAATCGATGACCGAGCTTGGCAAGTTAACCCCCGAACTGGAAAAAAAGATCAACGAAGCTGAAACCATTTCACTTTTAGAAGATATTTACCTGCCGTTTAAACCTAAACGTAAAACACGTGCATCAGTTGCAAAAGAAAAAGGATTAGAACCTTTGGCCTTGCAGATATTTGAGCAAAATACTTTTGATTTAGAGGCATCAGCTGATAAATTTATCGATGCTGAGAAAGGTGTAAATTCACTTGACGAAGCTTTAGCAGGTGCAAGGGATATCATTGCCGAAATGATTTCTGAAAACGTGGAGGCGCGGACCAAAATGCGCACTTATTTTCAGGAAAAAGCTGTTTTTAAATCAGAGGTGATCAAAGGAAAAGAAGAAGAGGGCATTAAATATAAAGATTACTTCGAATGGAGTGAACCGGTTAAAACAGCTGCATCACACCGTGTTCTGGCTATGCGCCGTGGTGAGAAGGAACTGATTTTGAGATTAGACGCCCTTCCACCAGTAGAAGATGCCATTGCTATTTTAGAGAACCAGTTTATTTTAGGCAATAACGCCGCTTCAAAGCAGGTTCAACAGGCTTTAGAAGATGGCTACAAACGTTTGCTGGAACCAGCCATGGAAACCGAACTTCGTGTATTTACCAAACAAAAGGCGGACGAAGAAGCTATCCGGGTTTTTGCCGAAAATGCACGCCAATTATTATTGGCAGCCCCAATGGGACAAAAAAATGTACTGGCTATCGATCCCGGTTTCCGCACCGGCTGTAAAGTGGTTTGTTTAGATAAACAAGGTCAATTATTAGAGAATACAGCCATTTATCCGCATACCGGACAAGGGAATGTGAAAAATGCCGAATTTACTATCCAACAGCTTTGTGAAAGACATAATGTTGAAGCCATTGCCATTGGTAACGGTACTGCAGGAAGAGAAACAGAAGCTTTTGTACGTGCGTTGAATTTACCGCACATCACTATTGTAATGGTTAACGAAAGCGGCGCTTCGATTTATTCGGCTTCGGAAGTGGCCAGAGAAGAATTCCCTACGCAGGATATTACCGTACGTGGAGCGGTTTCTATCGGTCGCCGTTTAATGGATCCATTGGCAGAATTGGTAAAAATAGATCCAAAATCTATCGGTGTTGGTCAGTACCAACATGATGTTGATCAGAATAAGTTACAGGCAAGTTTGGATGATACGGTAATCAGTGCGGTAAATGCTGTGGGTGTAGAATTAAACACGGCCTCAAAACAGATCTTAGCCTATGTTTCTGGCTTAGGTCCAACTTTAGCACAAAATATTGTAGACTACAGAAATACGCATGGTGCTTTTAAAAACCGTGAAAGTTTGAAAAAAGTACCTCGTTTGGGCGATAAAGCCTACGAGCAGGCAGCAGGCTTCCTGCGCATCCGCAATGCAGAAAATGTTTTGGATACCAGTGGTGTACACCCTGAGCGTTATGCCGTAGTAGATAAAATGGCAAAAGATCTTGGCACTACCGTTTCCGCTTTAATGAAAGATACGCAACTGCAAAAACAGATTAAACCTCAGCAATATGTAACCGAAGAAATTGGCTTACCAACATTAACGGATATTTTAAAAGAACTGGCTAAACCTGGTCGCGATCCACGTGAACAGTTTGAAGCTTTTAGCTTTACCGATGGCGTGAATGAGGTTTCAGATTTAAGAGTGGGCATGAAGCTCCCTGGAATTGTAACCAACATCACCAATTTCGGTGCCTTTGTTGATATTGGCGTACACCAGGATGGTTTGGTTCACACCAGTCAGCTGGCTAACCGTTTTGTGGCTAACCCGAATGATGTGGTTAAAGTACATCAAAAGGTCGAAGTTACGGTAATGGAAGTTGATGCAGCACGCAAAAGGATTTCACTATCGATGAAAACTGAAGCTAGTCCGAAGTCGGAAGCCAGGAGTCGGGAGACTAAGGAGCATAAACCGAAACAAGATTTTAAACAGAATAACAGTAAATCCAATTTCAAGCCACGTAATGAGCCAAAAGACGCTGATGGCGATCTGCAGGAAAAATTAGCAAAGCTGAAAGGGATGTTTAAATAATTTCCATCGATTGTCATACTGAGCCTGTCGGAGTCTTCGACAGGCTCAGTATGACATGTATAAATCACTGTTTCTCAAATTCTAGTCTTTTCTTCGGTAAGCTTTCAGGATAATTTCTTTGAATAAACGAAATCATAGCTTCCCTTACATGGCAGCGCAAATCGAAAGCCCTTGAAGAATTTGAAGCGCTCATCAGAAATCGGACTTCAATGACACCATCTTTTGTACTATCGGTAACCTGTACCACATTTACGCGTTTGTCCCAAAGTGGGTTAACATTCAATAACCTGGATAATTCTTGTCGCATCGGTTCAATCGGGATTGTATAATCCAGGTATAAAAAAACCGTTCCAAGCAGATCAGCAGAAACACGGGTCCAGTTTTGAAAAGGCTTTTCGATGAAATAGGTAATCGGCAAGATTAACCGCCGTTGATCCCAGATATTAACCACCACATAGGTTAAGGTGATCTCCTCTACCTTACCCCATTCGCCTTCCACAATTAAAACATCATCAATCCTGATCGGTTGAGTAAAGGCAATCTGAAAGCCCGCCAATAAATTCCCGAGCGATTTCTGCGCGGCAAAGCCGATGATAATTCCGCCGATGCCAACCCCGGTAAGCAGCCCAGCCCCGATTTTGCGCATACTTTCAAAACTCAATAAAATAATAGCAGCGGTAATTAAAAAAATAAGTGAAACAATAAATTTTCGAACAAACTGCAATTGTGTTCTGATTTTACGTTCTTTTAGGTTATTTTCTTTGTTTAGATCATATTTTAGGTAGAAATAATCTTCCAAAACGTTAATTGTTCTCACCAAAATAAGCGCAAAAGTAATCGTTAAGGCAATTTCTAATATTTTTGTTATTGGAAGACGATATGTTGGCGTCATCTCCATCAGCGTTAACGAGAAGTTAAGGAACAATAAGGGGATAAAAATAGCTACAGGTCTCCTCAAATGCCTTACTGTCGATTTTATAATGATAAAATCCCACCAACGCGAAAGCAGGATGAAAGTTTTGTGAATGATAAACTTGATTAAAACACCAAGAGATACCGCTATTAATCCAATAATAAGGTTCTTAAAAAACAAAGGAATTGGATAACCGAAAATCTGGTCGATATACTGCATAAACTAAATTTGTGGTTAATAAATACGGCGATCAGCCAATGGATATTCTTATAACAGCTATATTTTTGGATTGTTTGCGAACAGAAAACCAAGAGCCGCAAATAAATTATTTACATTAGCATTTTGTAGATTTTCAAAAAAGAAAAGATGGATTTTTTCGATGCCAAAAGTATATTTTTCACAGTTCTTGAATATAAAATGAGCTATCTGGAATTCTTCGCGGTAATTACGGGGATTATTTCAGTTATTCTTTCAGCAAAAGCCAGCGTTTGGAGCTGGCCTGCTGGCATTGTTAATGTATTTTTATCAGCCTTTTTATATTACCAAAACCAGCTTTACCCCGATATGTTTTTGATGGCTTTCTTTTTTATAACCAACATTATGGGCTGGTGGCGATGGACAAATCCAAAACCGGAAGAAGAAGACAAAAACAAAGAGCTTAAAATTAGTTTTATGCCTGTAAGGCAGTTTTTAATCTTACTGGCGATAGGTACTGTTGGCACATTGCTGATGGGTACCCTGGCCAGTCAACTTCACAATTGGCTTCCACTACTCTTCAACCTGCCAAGTGCTTATCCTTTTGTCGATTCATTTATTTTTGTAATGAGTGTAATTACAACTTTTCTAATGATCCAAAAAAGAGTAGAATGTTGGATTATCTGGCTGCTCATCGATGTAGTGGCTACTTACCTGTACTTTTTAAAAGGCATCAAGTTTATGGGGGTAGAATATTTTATCTTCACTATTATTGCTGCTTTTGCATTGTGGCATTGGATAAAAGAATATAGAAGCTACGCTAAAACGGCATGAAAAGAGGTTTAGTGATTGGCAAATTTATGCCTATTCATAATGGGCATATCGCACTTATTGATTTTGCAGCTTCGCAGTGCGATGAGCTGATTTTATCAATGAGTTTCACTCCTGGCGACAAGATTGATCCGGTTTTACGTTTTGAATGGATCAAAGAGATTTTTAAGGATCGACCAGGCATCAAGCCAGCCATTATTGCTGATGATTTTGATGATGAAACTTTGCCATTGAATGAAAGGACAAATACTTGGGCGATCAGGATGCGGGAGGTATATCCAAAGATTGATATTCTTTTTAGCTCCGAGTTTTATGGAGCACCATTTGCCTTCAATTTACAAGCGGAACACATTTTATTTGACGAGGCGAGAAAATCCATCCCCGTTTCAGCAACCCTAATCAGAAACCATCCGTTTCAATATTGGGAATTTATTCCAAAAGAAGTCCGGCCATATTTTGTAAAGAAGATTTGTTTCTACGGACCAGAGAGTACAGGAAAATCGACTATGGCTGAGAAAATGGCTTTGCATTACCATACTGCTTTTGTACCAGAAGTTGCGCGCGAATTAATTACCTCGAACGATATTACCATTGATGACATTATCAAAATCGGGACAGCACAAACGGAAAGGGTAAAAGAAAAAACCAATGTTGCGAATAAGATCATTTTTTGTGATACTGATTTAATTACTACAAAGATATACTCGCGATATTATTTAAATGAGATTCCGGATATCCTAAACGATCTTGAAAATGAAATCAAATACGACTTATATTTTCTGCTAGATATTAATGTAGAATGGGTAGCGGATCACCTCCGCGATTTTGGAGACAGGCGCAAGGAAATGTTTAAGCTTTTTAAGGCAGAACTTGAGAAACGTGGAATAAACTATATTCAGAGTCACTGGTAATTATAAAGAGCGGGAAGAAAAGATCAAAAAGATTATAGATTCTATTTTGGTTTAAAGAATCTATTTTTTTTGTATCTTCAATTCAAATCCAAAATGATATGACAGCTAAACAAGTGCTTCCTATCATCCCTGACAATATTGTAGTTAATAAAATTTACGAGCTAAGAGGTCTTAAAGTGATGCTCGATAGCGACCTGGCGGAGCTTTATGGCGTAGAGACTAAACGCCTCAATGAGCAAGTTGGCAGAAATCCAGATAGATTTCCCGAAGATTTCATGTTTCAACTTACTGATGAGGAATGGTTAAACTTGAAGTCGCAATTTGCGACTTCAAGTTGGGGAGGAAGAAGAAAACTCCCGTTTGTTTTTACCGAACATGGCATACTGATGCTTTCGAGTGTATTAAATAGTAAGCAAGCGATTCAGGTGAATATTCAAATTGTAAGGATTTTCTCCCGTATCCGTCAATTTATTGTTGATAATGGCGAGCTCAAACTTGAAATCGAAGAGATTAAAAAGACGCTGAATAATCATGATAAAAACATCGAGTTGGTTTTTACCTACTTGGATAGACTCATCGATAAGAAAATTGGACCAAGAAAAAGGATTGGCTATATGCCTGATGATTTATAAGAGATTTAAATATTTATGCACTTTACCCTTAACTTTAATAATTGTACTAGCCCGGATTCTTAAACGGGATTGCAGCGATATCCTCTTTTGTTTTTTGCCATGACAAATTAATAGCACTGAGATAAGAAATTTGTCAAAGCTTAAAAAACAAAAAAGATTTAGCGTAAAGCCCGACTGGAACTACCCCAAGAATTTCCGGCTTTGCTTTTCACAACCTCAAAAAAAATATAGTCTATTAGATGCTGAAATAAATTCAGCATGACGATCGCCAGGTAAAAACGCAAAACTTTTTTCAACCAACTATTTGATAATAAAAGTATTCTATCTATCTTTGCAGTCCCAAATTTAATGGGAATAATAAATTGTTTAATAAATTAAATACAAGCAAGTGAATACGTTAAGTTACAAAACTGTCTCGGCCAATGCGAAAACTGTTAACAAACAGTGGATTGTTGTTGATGCGCAAGGCGAGATTTTGGGGCGCTTGTCATCGAAGATCGCTATGATCATCCGTGGTAAAAACAAGCCTGAGTACACCCCACACGTAGACTGCGGAGATAACGTTATCGTTATTAATGCAGACAAGGTTAAATTGACAGGAAACAAATTCAGCGAAAAGCAATATGTTTCTTATACTGGTTATCCAGGTGGTCAACGTTTTATTTCTCCTAAAGAGTTAATGGCGAAACACCCTCAACGTGTAATCGAGAAAGCGGTACGCGGTATGCTACCGAAAACTAAATTGGGTAAAAAATTATACACCAATCTTTTTGTGTATGCTGGTGAAACTCACCCTCATGCAGCTCAATCTCCAAAAACCATTAAACTTTAAGAAATGTCAGTTACTAACACTTCAGGAAGAAGAAAAACAGCTGTTGCACGTATCTACTTAAAAGATGGTGCTGGCGCAATTACCGTTAACGGTAAAGATCACAAAGTATATTTCCCAACTTTACCATTGCAATATATCGTAAACCAAAGTTTAGAAGTTTCTGAACTTGTAGGTCGTTATGATATCACTGTAAATGTACAGGGTGGTGGAGTAAAAGGACAAGCAGAAGCTGTTCGTTTAGCTATTGCTAAAGCGATTGTTGAACTAGATGCGGAGAAAAAACCTGCATTACGTGCTAAAGGACTAATGACGCGTGATATGCGTATGGTTGAGCGTAAAAAACCAGGACGTGCTAAAGCTCGTAAGAAATTCCAATTCAGTAAACGTTAATCACAGGAGGCAAAGACAATGGCAAGAACAACTTATCAAGACTTATTGGATGCAGGTGTACACTTTGGTCACCTTACCCGTAAATGGAATCCAAAAATGGCTCCTTACATTTTCATGGAGCGTAATGGAATTCACATTATAGATTTAAATAAAACTTTAACTAAAACTGAAGAAGCTGCGGCTGCGATTAAACAAATCGTAAAATCAGGACGTAAAGTATTATTTGTTTCAACAAAAAAACAAGCAAAAGGAATCGTAGCTGAACAAGCTAAAAAAGTAAACATGCCTTTCGTAACCGAGCGTTGGTTAGGTGGTATGTTAACTAACTTTGCTACTGTTCGCAAGTCAATCAAAAAGATGTCTAACATCGATAAAATGACTAAAGACGGTACTTATTCGATCTTATCTAAAAAAGAGCGTTTAATGATTCAACGTGAGCGTATTAAATTAGAATCACTTTTAGGTGGTATTGCTGATTTAAACCGTTTGCCTGCAGCTTTATTCTTAATTGATGTTAAGAAAGAACACATTGCAGTTACTGAAGCGTTAAAATTAAACATCCCTACTTTTGCGATGGTTGATACTAACTCTGATCCTTCTAACATCGATTTCCCTATCCCGGCGAATGATGATGCTACAAAATCAATCTCTTTAATTACTGATGTAATTATCAAAGCTATTGAAGAAGGTTTAGATGAGCGTAAACGCGAAAAAGATGATGAAGCTGAAAAAGAAGCAGTAGCAGCGAAAGTTGCAGCTGATGCACCTGAATCAAAAGAGCCTAGAGCAGCTGGTGAAAAAAGACCAACTACTAAAAAGGTAACTTCTGAAGCAGAAGTTGAAGCTCCTTCATCAGAAGAAACTAAAACAGAAGAATAGTAATATTTTTTAATTGCAGGTTACTGGTTTCAGGTTTTAAGTTGACTTAACATGAGTTTAACTTGGCACTTGTAACTTGTAACCTGTAATTGTTATAACAAGATTTTTAAATTTAAAAAAGGAAATAAAATGTCTACAGTACAAATTACTGCCGCTGATGTAAATAAACTACGCCAACAAACTGGTGCTGGTATGATGGATTGCAAAAAAGCATTATTAGAAGCTAATGGCGATTTCGAAGCTGCTGTTGATTTATTGCGCAAAAAAGGTCAAAAAGTATCTGCCGCTCGTTCTGGCAATGCTACTTCTGAAGGTCTTGTATCAATCAATGTTTCGGCGGATGGCACAAACGGTAAATTAGTTGCTTTAGCTTGTGAAACTGAGCCAGTTTCTAAAGTTGAGGATTTCCGTAATCTAGCTCAAGCCGTTTTAGCTGCTGCAGTTGACAACAATCCTGCTACTACTGAAGAATTATCAGCAATTACTTTAGAAGATGGACGTACAGTTGCCGAAACCATAACTGAACTAACCGGTAAAATCGGAGAGAAAATCGTTATTCAAGAGTACGCAAATATATCTGGTGAGAAAATCGTTTCTTATATCCACTCTAATGGTAAAATGGGTGTTTTAGTGGTATTTGAAGGTGCTAATGGTGCAGATATTACTGAAGCTGGTAAAGATGTTGCTATGCAAATTGCTGCAATGAACCCAGTTGCTGTTGATAAAGACGGTGTTGATCCTGCTACTATTGAACGTGAAATCGAGATTGCTAAAGACGTTATCCGTCAAGAAGGCAAACCAGAAGAAATGGTTGAGAAAATTGCTGCTGGTAAATTGAATAAATTCTACAAAGACAGTACTTTATTAAACCAGGAGTTTGTTAAAGATAGTTCTATCGATGTGCGTAAATATTTAGATAACACTTCTAAAGGTTTAACAGTAACGGCTTTCAAACGTGTACAATTAGGTGCATAAGCACTAATAAAACATACTTAAAAAGCCCCAATTTCTTGGGGCTTTTTTTATGCCTTATATTCCAATAATCTCCGTCATCTCGACTGAAACGCAGTGAAATGGAGAGATCTATCAAGCTAGACTTAGCTTCGCAGAGCATTCGTAGTTCTCGATTACGTTACACTCCTCTCAGAATGACGACCAGTTATCCACCCTACTTTCTAAGTGCAGTATAAGCGCCCACTTCCTTACCAGAATCATCGAGCATACTCACCACGAGTTTATTTCTATCTGCTTTTATTTTGGTAATTGTTCTCGTTCCTGTTCTTGGCCCACCACCAATTATTAAAGGGTAATGGTTTAATGCTTTATCAGGTTGGTGCACCATGTACTTATGGGTATGCCCACTTAAAACCAAATCAACTTTACCCTGATTCAACAACGGCTCAAATAGCTCAGTACAATGTTTTGGCCCATGTGCATCGCCCGAAAAGCGTGGTGGAATATGCATCATTACAACTCTAAACGGTGCTTTTTTAAATTCCCTTGAGTTTATTTCTGTTTTAAGCCATTCAGCCTGTTGAACTCTATAATCATCAAAATCTACAATACCGGCATATACCGGATGCGCATCTTCTTTATCTTCACCAGTATCTAAAATTACAAAGCGAACAGGCCCCAAGGTAAAAGCTGCATGGCCAACATGCATATAATACTGCGGAAATTCGCGTGCAAATTTACCACGTGTTTCGTGATTGCCTCTTACGTAGATAAAAGGTGTACGCTTTGCAAAATTATCTACACAGGGCTGCAGCATATGTTCGATAATCTGTTTCTCATCGGTCTGATAATCGAATATATCTCCATTAAAGAAAATAAAGTCTTGCTTTTTGTCCGGAACAAGCGCTAACAATTGAGGAATTGATTCCGGGCGATCGTGCGTATCATTCATCATTAAGAATGAAACCTCATCTTTTGCTCGGTTGGCATTCACAAATTCTTCAACAGCGCTGCTTACCGTTGCGCCATAGGTTAATTTGTAGGGTTGGAAATCTTTAATTTCCTTCGAAACGATTTTATAATAATATTTTGTTCCTGGTTTTAAATTTTTGAGCGTTACGGCGTTTAACTTACTATTAGCCTGCATTAAGCCCAATTCGGCCTTTCCATATGCTTTTTGATTCAGCTGATCTGCCTGCTCCCCAAATTCTACCCAACCTGCAGCACTTTTATTGGTTAACCAAAGAATGGTCATTTCGTTATTGAAATTGGTTTGAAGATAAGGTCCTACTGCAATTTTAAAAACCTTCTTCCTCAGCGGGTACATCTGCAAGCACCATTCTTGGAGCTACCAAAGTAGCGGCACTAAAAGTTAGCCCGGCCTTTAAAAAACCTCTTCTATTAGACTGATTTTCATTCATTTGGTTATTTTATCTTATTACCCAAATATATAGCTACAATATTTAACTTTGACCGTGTAAGATTAAATTTACTCAAACGTTTGATATGCCTAAAGTAATTTCCAACACCTCCTATTTTCAGGGTAATGATTTAAAAAAGAATCAGGACATCATAATTAATGGCACTCTTATTTCCAATATTAGTGAAAGTGACAACAAAGAAGCCAGCCATTCAGTGGTTGTACCAGGTTTTATAGATCTACAGATTTATGGTGCTGGCGACAGGTTATTTTCAGCCGAGCCAAGCACAGAATCCTTAAGTATCATGGAAAATGACCTGCTTAAAAAAGGCACTACAGGCTTTTTAGCTTGCATGGCGACAAATTCACCTGAAGTTTTTAATGAATGTATCAAAGCAGCTAAAGAACACCGTATAGCTGCAAAAAACTTTATGGGGTTACATTTAGAAGGGCCATTTTTAAATCCAAAACGCTTAGGTGCCCATGTACCAGCCTTTGTGCGTAAAGCCTCACTAGATGAAATTAAGAAACTGATCGATTTTGGGGATGGCGTAATTAAAATGATGACAATAGCGCCGGAAATCCAGGATGATGAGGTGATCCAATATTTACTAAACCATGGCGTTGTGGTTTCATTAGGGCATAGCAACGCAACCTTTGATGAAGCAACGGCTGCTTATAACAAGGGCATCCAAACCACCACCCACCTCTTTAATGCGATGAGTCCCATCCATCATCGCGAACCTGGAATACCAACAGCTGTTTTTAGCCACAACAAAGCTATGGCTAGCATTATTGCCGATGGGCAGCATGTAGATTTCGAAGTGGTTAAGTTTGCCCAAAAACTCTTAAAAGAACGTTTGTTCCTCATTACCGATGCGGTTACTGCTTGTTCAACAGGGCCATACCAGCATATTCAAAAAGGCAATAAATATGTTATGCCCGATGGTACACTTTCCGGCTCATCGCTTACCATGTTAGAAGCTGTCAAAAATTGTGTATTACATTGTGACATCAGCTTAAATGACGCCATTAAAATGGGAACATTATACCCCGCTAAATTAATTGGGATTGAAAATCTAACTGCAACGATAGAAACCGGGCATCAGGCAAACTTATTGGTACTTGATGATGACCTGAACTTAAAAGAAGTCATATTTAAAGGCGAAACGATATAATTAATTCAACATGTTCAAAAAAATCCTCGCAGCGATAATATTCTTGTCAGTTTATAACAGTAATTCCTGGGGACAAGAAATAGGTACTGCTTTTACAATAATACCCCTTGGGGTTAAAGGTGGAGATGATGAGAGCAATTTATCCTCTTATATGATTGCTCCAAAAGGCAGCGAAAATTATGTTTGTTTAGATGCAGGCACTATAAATGCAGGTATTCAAAAGGCCATAGAATATAAATCATTAAGAGGAATAAGCGAAGAGATCCAGCGAAAACAGATTAAGGGATATTTGATCTCACATGCACATTTAGATCATGTAGCAGGTTTGATTATCAACGCTCCGGCCGATACATCCAAAAACATCTACGGAATACCTTCGGTGCTGAATATCTTAAGGGATAAATATTTTACCTGGGATGCCTGGGCCAATTTTGCAAATGAAGGCGAGAAACCACAATTAAAAAAGTACACCTATTCACCACTTAATGAAGGTGAAACCTATCCGCTTGATGGAACGGAAATGAAAGTAAGGGCTTTTGAACTAAGCCATGGAAAACCATATAAAAGCACTGCTTTTTTGATCAGTCACAATGATAGTTATGTATTGTACCTTGGAGATACCGGTGCAGATGAAATTGAAAATTCGGACAAACTCGCCAACTTATGGCAAACCATAGCGCCGATTATTAATGCAGGACAGTTAAAAGCAATTTTCCTGGAGGTCTCTTTCTCCAATGAACAGCCTGATAAACAATTATTCGGACACCTTACACCAAAGCTTTTTTATAGTGAATTATCAAAACTCGAAAGTTTAACTGATGCAAAAGCTTTTAAAAAAATATCTTTTATTGTAACACACATTAAACCGCCCCAAAAAACCGCCGAAAAAGCAAAAAAGCAACTAATTGCAGGGAAATTGAAAGATTTAATACTTATTTTCCCCGAACAGGGCAAGTACTTAACAATTAATTAATTTAAATAGAACATTAGCAGCATTAAGTGCGTGTATTTTTGTAAAAAAGTGAATAAAACATCATAATTTTAAGCGCCATAGGGCAATAACAAATTATAATTGCTTTATCGCCAACAAAAAAACATAGACTAATGAAAAAACTACTACTATTATTCACTTTTATGCTTGCAATAACCATTGGTGGTTTTGCTCAGGGTGTTACAACTGCATCATTTATTGGCACAGTTAAAGATCAAAAAGGGGTAATTCCCGGTGCAACAGTTACTGCTGTGCATATTCCTTCAGGTACAAAATACGCAACAATTACCAGGGCTGATGGGCGGTATAACCTACCAAACGTACGTGTGGGTGGCCCATACACCGTTAAAATTAGCTATATCGGCTATAACGAGCTGGTTAAAGAAAATTTGAGCACAACTATCGGAGAAGATTTAAGGGTTGATGCTTCATTAACTGAAACATCGCAAAACTTAGCCGATGTTGTAGTAAAGGGAACACAGGATAAAGTAATCAACTCATCCAGAACGGGGGCAAGGGAAACCATAACCCGGCAGCAGATTGATAATTTACCAACGATTAGCCGTTCATTATCCGATTTTACCAAACTAACCCCATCAGCAAATTCTACTACTGTTGGCGGTTTAAGTTTTGGTGGCAGAAGTGGTTCTTATAACAACCTAACCGTGGATGGAGCCCTGTTTAACAACTCTTTCGGACTATCAGGTAGTTTAGGTGGACAGGCCAACTCTCAGCCGATATCACTGGATGCGATAGAACAGATTCAGGTAGATATTGCACCCTACGATGTTCGTCAGGGATCTTTTACCGGTGCAGGCATCAATACCATTGTAAAATCGGGAACGAATGACTTTAAGGGCTCTGCCTACTACTATACAAGAGGTACCGATTTAACAGGCTACTCAGCGGGGGTTACAAAAATACCAGTTGTAGACTTCAAGTATAACCAACGTGGTTTGAATATTGGCGGACCGATTATTAAAGACAAATTATTTTTCTTTGTTTCAGGCGAACAAGAGCGGATCAGCACACCTGCTACCTCTTTTGTAGCTTCAAGACCAGGTTTATCAGGAGCCAATGTTTCGGCAGCAGATGCGGCAACCTTAGATAAATTATCGAACTATTTATTGAGCAAGTACAATTATACCACAGGCCCATACGAAAATTATCCATACGAGACGAAAAGCGATAAAATTACCGCGAAGATAGATTGGAACATCAATGCCAACAATACTTTAAGTGCGAAATATTTCTACTTAAAATCGAACAGACAGGTGGTAGCCAGCGGCTCGGGTATCCCGGCAGGCTTAAATGGCAGCCGTTCGCCTTCTTCAACCTCTATGCCTTACTTTGGATCGAGTTACACCATCAACAATAACTTTAACATTGGTATCGTAGAGTTAAACACGAGGATTGGTAACAGCATGTCGAACAAATTAACGCTTGGTTATTCTGCCTTGAGAGATTTTCGGGCTTCAAATGGCGCTGAATTACCAATGGTTGATATTGGTAACGGAAACGGAGGTATTTTAACGAGTTTTGGCTACGAAGTTTTTACAGCAAACAACTTATTAAACTCCGACATTTATCAGTTTTCTGATGATTTCTCGATCTATGCTGGTAAACACGAAATCACCATTGGGACCAGTAACCAGTTGAATAAATTTTTAAATGGTTTTGCACCAAACTATAATGGTCTGTATTATTTCAGAACTGCCGACGATTTTATGAACAATGCACCGGCTGTAAGTTATTCTTACCGCAATTCAGCCTTGGCAGATGGTGCTTTTCCATTCGCAAAAATGTCGTCTTATAACCTGAGTTTATACGCACAAGATAAATATCAGGTAAGCGATAATTTCAAATTAACTTACGGTATACGGGCAGATTATACCTATTTCCCTACCAAGTTAGATCCGAATCCAAATTTGGCGGCACTAACCTTTCAAAATGGTTTGCAGGTAGATATTTCAAAATTCCCAAACAAAAAATTATTGTTCTCTCCACGTGTAGGCTTCAATTATGACGTTTTTGGTGATAAAACCACACAGTTGCGAGGCGGTACAGGGATTTTTACAGGTCAGGTGCCTTATGTTTGGATTTCTAACCAGGCCTCAAATACCGGAACATTATTCAGTTCAAGTACCGTTTCTACCCCTGGCGATCCACGTTTGGTTTTTAATCCCAATGTAAATGCAAACCGCCCTGCTCCAGGCACAGTTAATGCCAATACTTCTTATGAAGTAGATGCAACTTCTAAAGATTTCAAATACCCGCAAATCTGGAGAACCAATGTTGCTGTTGACCAGAAGTTACCAATGGGTATCATTGCAACCATAGAGGCCTCATATACCAAAGATATCAATGCTGTAAATTTCTCAAATGCAGCACTGCCTAATAATTCTACAGGTTTGATCACACTTCCAGGTATTGAAGGACAACAACGTTATACCGTAAAATCTACACAAACAGGTACAACTGCGGCAAACCCTTCTATATCGCCATTTATTTATATGCAGAACACCAAAAAAGGTTATTCGTATTTCATCACGGGCCAATTACAAAAATCTTTTTTAAACGGATTTAATGCGAGTGCTGCCTATACTTATAGTCAATCGCGATCTGTCAACGATGGCGGTTCTACAGCAAGCTCAATCTGGTCGCAAAGGGCCATTACCGGTGACGCAAATTCAGATGTACTGGCCAATACCAATTTTATTCAGCCGAATAGGGTTATTGCTTCATTAAGTTATAAAAGAGAATATTTTAAACATGCAGCAACTACAATCGGTTTAATTTTCGAATCGGCCAATAATGGTGCATTTAGCTATGTTTCATCTGGCGACATTAACAATGATGGTGGAGCAAATGATCTTCTCTATATCCCACAAAACCAAGGTGACATCACTTTGGTTCCCGATTTCGTTGGCGATACCCGTACCCCGGCACAGATCTGGAACCAGTTAAACGCCTATATTAGCCAAGATAGTTACCTGAGCAAACACAGAGGTGAATTTGCAAAAAGAAACGGTGCCATCATGTCGTACTTTAAAAGAGCTGATCTGCACATCGCACAGGATTTCTTTGTTGGCCCTAAAGGAAAAAGAAATACGCTTCAGTTTACATTGGATATTATTAACCTGGGCAATATGCTAAATAGTGATTGGGGCTTATATCAAACACCAAATATCCCTTTATCTACTTATAGCACGGCAGTATTGCTAGCCTATAAAGGTTTAGATGCTGCTTCAGGAAAAGCCACTTACTCTTTTCCATACCAGGATAAAGCAAATTTAACTCCTTATACCACCACGTATAAAAACATTACTGACCAGATTTCGCGCTGGCAGGCACAGTTTGGTGTCCGTTATATCTTTAACTAAGATTAAACAGATCATTATGGCTCGCCATCTGCGATAAAAGTAATATAACAAGAGGAGCAATATCTCAGGGTATTGCTCCTTTTTCTTTAAATCAACATTTCTATTTAAATATTTACATCAATTATTAAAAAGCATAGCTTGGTATTAAAAAAATGTTAATATTTTTGAGGTCATGAAATACAAACGCATCCTATTAAAGCTTAGCGGAGAATCGCTAATGGGCGACAAACAATATGGAATTGATAATGAACGCGTTAAACAATACGCAGAAGATATCAAAGCCGTACACGATAAAGGTTTAGAAATCGCAATCGTAATTGGAGGAGGAAATATTTTTAGAGGTTTAAGCGCCGAAAAAAGTGGGATGGACAGGGCACAGGCCGATTATATGGGCATGTTGGCAACAGTTATCAACTCTATGGCCCTGCAAGATGCGTTAGAGAAAGTGGGCATTAAAACACGTTTACTTACTGCCATTAAAATGGAGCAGATCTGCGAGCCATTTATCCGCAGAAGAGCTGTTCGCCATTTAGAAAAAGGCCGTGTGGTTATTTTTGGTGCAGGAACGGGAAATCCATACTTTACAACCGATTCTGCTGCAGCTTTACGTGCTATCGAAATCAAAGCTGATGTTGTTTTAAAAGGAACACGTGTTGATGGGATTTATACGGCCGATCCTGAAAAAGATCCGCTGGCCACTAAATACGATGAAATTTCTTTTAGGGAAGTTTATGATAAGGGGCTTAATGTAATGGATATGACCGCATTTACCCTTTGCGAAGAAAACCAAGTGCCGATTATAGTGTTTGATATGAACAAACATGGCAATTTCATGAAAATCGCCAATGGCGAACCTATTGGAACCCTGGTTAAATAAGGAATAAAAATTATTATTTTTGTAGAAATACACACAATTATGAACGACCTCATACAATTACAATTAATGGATGCTCAATCTGCAATGGATAGAGCTATCGATCATTGTGAATCTGAATTAACTAAAATCAGAGCTGGCAAAGCATCAGCTGGAATGTTGGATGGTATATTCGTGGATTATTATGGCGCAGCTACAGCATTATCACAAGTAGCCAGTATTAATACGCCTGATGCCAGAACAATCGTAATCCAACCTTGGGAAAAATCACTTTTAACTGCGATTGAAAAAGCTATTCAGGTAGCCAATATTGGTATCAATCCACAAAATGATGGTATTGTTATCCGCCTGGTTGTGCCGCCTTTAACAGAAGAGCGTAGAAAAGACTTGGTGAAAAAAGTAAAGGAAGAAGCCGAAAGAGGCCGCATTACCGTTCGTAACATCCGTAAAGATGCCAATACCAAAATTCAAAAACTGAAAGGCGAAGGTGTTTCTGATGACGAGATTAAAACAGGTGAAGGCGAAGTGCAAAAATTAACCGATGCTTATATCATCAAGGTTGATAAACATGCCGAGGCTAAAGAAAAAGATGTAATGACAGTTTAATCTGCATAAAATACAATCTGAGAGGGAATGGACTTAAATCTATTCCCTTTTTTATTGCTTTGCGCTCGAGCCCCTAACGTTTAAGATAGTGGGTAATGACACCTGCATGTTTTCGACAGGCTTCCCCGCTTTCTTAAGCTTGTTCAATAAAATTTTCATTACGTTTTCTGCAATGGCCTCAAGAGGTTGTGCAATAGCTGTAACCGGAGGCTCACAAAACTCCAGGATTTCGAAATCATCGAAAGAAACAACAGCCATATCCTTGTGGATCTTAATACCCAGTTTTCTAAAAGTTCTTAAACCGTCTAAACAAATATAGTTGGCTGCAAAAACTACTGCATCCAGCTGTTTCTCTGCTTTAAAAAACTTGATCATCTCCTCAATTGATTCGGCAGAGTTTACATATTTAATCTTCTTTACAATTGCCGGCAAATTATATTTTTTTACAGCACTTTCGTAACCCGCCAAGCGGTCTACCATCTGTTGCTGTAAGGTATCAATGGTTACAAAACCTATTCTTTTATAATTATTCTTAATGAGGTGCTCGGTAGCTTCGTAGGTGCTGCTTAGATTATCGATTATTACATAATCTGTTTTAACATCCTGTACATACCGATCGAATAGTACCACTGGAGCGTCTGTTTGAATCAATTTTTTAACTTCTTCTTCCAAACCTTCAGGCAAGGCCATAATATAGCCATCAACATGCCTATCTTTAAAAATCTGCAGCAATTCTATTGCCTTTTCAGTATCGTTCCTGGTACTGCTAAAAAGTATCTTATAACCAAGGCTCGAAGCAATTTCATCAATTCGGCGTGCTATGCCCGAGAAAAAAGGTTCAGAAATATCATCAACCAAGAATCCGATAATTTTTGTTTTGCCTGTTCTTAAACTTGTTGCAAGGGTATTGGGCTGATAATTTAATTCAGCAACCAGTTCTAAAACTTTTTTGGTAAGCGATTCGCTAATATTTTTTTCTCTTGCTTTCCCATTAATTACAAACGATACAGTTGTAATGGAAATATTTAATTGTTTAGCTATATCTTTTATTGAAACGCGTTTCTTCATCACAGGCATTGAACGAATAAAATTTTGATTGGTAATATAACAATATATCTATAAATAATGCTTATGAAAAAAACTAGCCTAAAAAGAAAAAGAGCAACCTATCCAGGATTGCTCAATTAACTAACTTATTATTCATAAAAAATGCTGTTGGGGAAGGAGTCGAACCTTCAAGGGGTAGTTAGCTACAGTTCAAAAAATTAATTTGTGGTCAACCCAATAAACTGCGTTTGTCCCATTATTCCCCACCACCGAGACAAGGAGGCGTGTCTGCCAATTTCACCACCCAACAATTTTAGTCATTAGTCCAAAGTCTGCAGTCGTAAGTCTACTAAAGACTATGGACTCTTGACTTAGGACTAAAGCCGCTGTAGGGGAAGGAATCGAACCTTCAAGGAGTGGTTAGTACCGAAACCGGTATATTCCCATTATTCTCCGCCACCGAGACAAGGAGGTGTGTCTGCCTGTTTCACCACCCTACATTATGTTATGCAATTTTGAAAGAACGTTTCCTTTTTGTTAATTGCTTGATACAAATGTAAAGGAACAACCAATACCTTGCAAATATTTTAAACATTTAATTTTATTTTTATAATATTGATAAATATTCGTAAATTCGCTTATCATAATTCAAAAATATGCTTAAAAAAGACAATTCCAATTTAGAAATTGACAACCTCGACATCGATATATTGAAACAATTGATGCAGGATGCCACTAAACCTTATACAGAAATCGCTAAAGATCTGATTGTTTCGGGCGGAACGATACACGTTAGGATGAAAAAACTGCAGGAAATGGGGATTATTAAGGGCTCACACTTAATCATTGATCCACAGAAGGCTGGATATGATATTTGTGCCTTTTTGGGTATTTACCTGGAGAAAGGAATCCAGTACAAAGATGCAGTTGCACAATTGAGCAAAATTAAAGAAGTGGTAGAATTGCATTATACTACCGGTGCCTACAGTATGTTTGCCAAAATTATCTGCAGGGATACCAATCATTTACGCCATGTTTTAAACGAAGAAATACAGGCCGTGAACGGTATTCAGCGTACGGAGACTTTAATCTCATTAGAAGAGAGCATTAAGCGTCAGATTGAACTGGGGTAGAGCAGAAAGACAAAAGGTGAAATACTAAAGCAAAAAAGATGTTATTAAGCGCACCGAGCTTAAATGACCTCAAATACTTTATATGGTAAAACGCGATTAGTTATTCTTAATAATTATTGGAAAATGAACGTTCAGTGGGATTTCGGGAACGGCAGTCCCGTTATTCGCTATAGCCCCGATGCTAATTTAGTGCCGATTCATCGGTAAAGAATCGGGGGCTGCCGCTACTACCGGGTTAGAAATAAAGGCTTGTGCAGCTAGGCCCCCAGCCATTAATAGCAGCACTCAATTGGCCACTAGACCCGATTGGAGTGAACACGCTATCCCGATATTTCATCGGGATAAGTAAAACGGAAAGCGGGAAGAAACCTAGATAGTTCTACAGGCGCTGCTCTCCAAACCCAAGTAACGATAATATTTCTTTGGCAATGCCTTTCGACTCCGCTTCCATTGACAAATCCAGTAGAAAATCGTCATCTCGACCGAAGCACCGCGGAGTGGAGAGATCTTTGAACTATGTTATTGAAATCAAATCTAAAGATTTCTCCACTGCGGTCGAAATGACGATACTTCTAATCGAATCACTTCTTTAAAATTCTTCTGTGATTAATATTGACTTTTATGAAATAAATAATTATAGGGGTGACAATCGCGAAAAGATTAAGCTATTTCAACAACTGATAAGCAACAAGCGCAGCAACGTAAGCCATGGCTGTCATATAAGCCAATTGGATAACCGGCCATTTCCAGCCTTTGGTTTCGCGGTATACAATAGCAACCGTACTCATACATTGCATGGCAAAAGCATAAAAAAGCATTAATGAAATACCAGTGGCAAAAGTATACACAGGCAAACCGGTACGGCTGTTCACCGAGGCCGACATGCGCTCTCTAATCGTACTGGTATCCTCATCGCCACCATCAACACTATAAATGGTAGCCATAGTACCAACAAAGGCTTCGCGGGCGGCAAAAGAGGTAATTAAGCCAATGCCGATCTTCCAATCGTAACCCAGAGGGTGAATGGCAGGCTCGATCCAATGGCCAAGGATACCTACATAAGAGTTTTCCAACTTCTCGGTAGCCACGAGGGTTTTAATGTGATCTGTATTTTTTGTGGTATCAGCCAAAGCAGATTCGTATTTTTTATCGATGCTTTCAAAGCGCTTTCCGGGCCCGAAAGAGGCCATTACCCAGAGAATGATGGAAATGGCGATAATAACCTTACCCGCTTCGAAAACAAAGGTTTTTGATTTCTCGTACATGGTGTAGAGTACATTTTTCCACCTTGGCATGCGGTAAACAGGCAATTCCATGATAAAATAAGACCTTTCTTTGGTTTTGATAATGAATTTCATTACCCACGCCACCAATACCGCAGCAATAATCCCTACCAGGTACATCACCATCAGCGCCAGTCCTTGCAGGTTAAAAACACCTAAAACGGTTTTAGAAGGAATAATTAACGAAATGATTAAAATATATACCGGAAGCCTTGCCGAACAGCTTACCAATGGGGTAACCATGATGGTAATCATCCTGTCTTTCCAGTTTTCGATATTTCTCGCAGCCATAATAGATGGAACTGCACAGGCTAAACCACCGATCATCGGCACTACCGATTTACCGTTAAGCCCAACCTTGCTCATAATTTTATCCATCATAAAGGTAACACGGGCCATGTAGCCGGTATCTTCCAAAATGGATATAAAGGCAAAAAGAATTGCAATCTGCGGAATAAATACGAATATGCCGCCTAACCCGGCAACAACACCATCCAATAACAGATCGGTAAGCATGCCCGCTGGCAAATATTCGTGACCGGTACTTGTTATAAAACCAAAACCAGTCTCAATCCAGTCCATTGGATAGGATGACCAGGCAAATATGGCATTGAAAATAACAAAAAGAATCAGCAAGAAAATGGCAAATCCCCATACTTTATGGGTTAAAATAGCATCTAATTTATCGCTGAAAGAAAATTTCTTTTCGGTACCCTTGTCAACAACCACATCAGATAAAATGGCACTGAGGTGTTTGTACCTGGCAATGGTTTCTGCAGCCTGAATTTTTGAAGACTCGAAATGGTGCGACTGCTCTATATTTTCAATTTCTTCCTGTTCCTTTTCGGTAAAGAAAGTTAAATGCTCATGCTGGTGCAAAACCTGCAGCGCATAATAATCGTTATCAGAATTAAGTTTCGATTTTATGGCGTTAATAGCTTCAGGAGCCAGAAAATTCACATCTACATCCTGGAGCTGTGTGGCAATTTTATTGGTATTGGCAATGGCTTGTTTTAGTTTGTCAATTCCAATGTTGTTCCGTGCCGAAATGGGAACCACCTGGACGCCCAGTTTCGCTGCAAGTTTATCCAGATTGATCTCGATCCCCTGTTTATCCGAAAGATCGATCATATTCAGGGCCAAAATCATAGGAATGCCTAAATCTGCCACTTGCGAATACAAAAGCATATTGCGCTTTAAATTGGAAGCATCGGCAATGAGGACAATCACATCAGGATGGCTGTTGTTCTTTTTATCTGCAAGTACTTGGAAAACGATACTTTCATCAGCACTTTTCGGATATAAACTATACGTCCCGGGTAAATCTATTATTTCGGCTTCTTTACCACTGGCAAGTTTTGTAAAACCTGTTTTCTTATCGACAGTGATGCCTGGAAAATTTCCGATTTTTTGATTTAACCCTGTTAAACGGTTAAATAAAGTAGATTTACCTGTATTGGGATTACCAACTAACGCAACTTTAATATCCAAACCCAGCTTTTTTATTGAATAATGATAACATCGGCTTCGCTTTTACGCAAGCAAAGCTGATAACCAGCAACACGGATCGCCATTGGATCGCCCAGAGGAGCAAAACGCTCTACCTCTACCACCTCGCCTGGCAAGCAGCCCATCTCCATTAACTTTACAGACATATCTAAATCTGTAAAAGCTACAATTGTTCCTTTTTCTCCAACTTTTAGGTGCGACAGCTTCATGTGCTAAATTTGGCGCAAGTTAACCTTTCTTTAGATTTATTCCAAATAAGATAGTCGTACGTGGGGTATAATTTACACAGCTTTACCCTAAAATGATCTAGTTCCGCTGTCTGCCCCCGCCAAAGCCGCCACCACCATTGCCGCCACGGCTCCTGCCGCCTTCTTCTCCTCCCCTGATCCGGTTTTTACCGCCCATGCGGTTTAAGGAATAGGTAAACGAAAACATGAAATAACGTTGCAATACATTATAACTTACATCCTGGATGGTATTGTTATTGGCTGTACGGCTTACGCCCTGGTTTTCGTTCAGCAAATCGTTTACCGCCGCTTTAAAGGTTCCCCGGTTTTTAAAAAACTGTTTGCTGATGTAAGAATTAACCAAGGTAAAATGAGTATCAAACCCCTCTCCCCTTCCCGTATTCTGGTTATAATCGGCATCTATTGCCCAGCGGATATTTCCCGGGAACAAATAGCTTACACTTATATTCGGGCTAAAGGTATAATAGCGTGTATTAGAATTAGGCTGAACCGAGTAAGTTGCACGGTTAATCGAACCATTTAAACCAGCTGTTAAATCGAGCTTATCTAAATTGGAAACCAAGCGGTAACCATTGGTAATAGACCAGCTATTGGTAATATTTTTTAAAGCGTTGGTAAAGTTTACATCCCTATCATAACTTCCACTAACATTGATATGAAAATTCAGCTTATTCTCTGCCATAATCGGCAAACTTAACGAAGATGAAATAGACCCTGAGTAAACGCCACTTACGTTAACCGGAGTAATGGCAAGTTTTCCCTGGTCTTCGCCACTTTGAATTAAGCTACTGCTATTCGCAATCCGGTTTGAAGTTTGGGTCAAGTTTAAATTCACGAATAAGGATCTGTTTTTTCCGACAGTAAATGTATTGTAGGCTACGCGAAGGGTGTTGTTAAATTCGGGTTTCAGATCTGGGTTACCAACAGGGATACTTTGTGTGTTGGTATTGTTCCGGATCGGCTGCAACTGCTGAATAGTCGGCTGGTTAGTACTGCCCCTATAGTTAAATACCAGGCGTTTGCTGTTGCTAAAATTATACCTGAACATGGCCGAGGGCGTATAGTTGAAAACGTTCTGCTTGAGTACAAATCCCCTACTGATATTGTTATTTGTACGATCAGTGTTCTGAACCGCCATACCCACATTCCAGTTGTATTTTTTCGCCATTTTATTAAAACTAAAACCCGCCGAGTTGGTTAAAATGGTATTTTCGTAGGCATTGCTAAAGGTTTCATCCAACAGATCGTACTGTAAGGTAGCTGGATTGAAATTATAGGTAAAACGATCGGATGTATTGTGGTTATAACCATTCTGATAATTAAACTCCAGGCTCAAGGTCTTATCCAGGGGCTCGGTATACACCAATCTTGTATTCTGACTGAGAGACTCGCTCTCCTGATCGTTAAACTGGTCGGTTGTTTTTTGAGTTGTGGTCCCGTTTTCTTTTCTGGTTTCAGGATTGGTATTGTAATTATCAGCATCGTTATTGTTGATGTTGGTACTGAAGTTTAATGAAAGCGTTCTTCCCCTGCGCATAAATTTTTTACGCAATAAAATGTTGTTGCTAATGGATGGCGCGGTATTGTGATTTCTTAACGATTGTGTTCCGGTAATCATATACTTATTAAAATCGCGGGTATAAGTACTGTTGTTCAAACTCTCGTTATCGGTATAACTTAAATTTGGCTGTATCCGAAGTGAGGTCAATGAATCAATCTTGGTATCGACCATAAAGTTTAAGCGGTGATTTAACCGATCGGAATTATTGACCTGATTGTTATTAAAAACCGTAGTTTCATCACCCAATAAATTTTGCCTTACACTGTTCGAAAGAATGAGGTTATCAGATTTATTAACGAAATAACTCAGGCTAATTTCGGTTTGATCGGCATATTCATCCGAAAAATTAAACCCACCAGCCTTGGTATCGGTAATTCCGCCCCGGCCACCGTTACTACCGCCATTCCCTCCGCCCAGGCCGCCGCCAAAGTTTTGTTTGTTTACATTATTGAATTGCGCAATTACACTCAATCGCTTATCCTGATTAAAATGATTGATGTTCGCATTTACATCGTAACGGTCGTTAGAACCGTAACCTCCAGAACTGTTTCCGAAATAACCATTTTTCTTTTCTTTCCTGGTGGTGATATTAATGATCTTTGTTCTCGAACCATCATCGATTCCGGTAAACTGTGCCTGGTCTGACAGTTCATCAATAATCTGAATTTTATCGATCATATCGGCCGGAAGATTTTTAGTGGCCAATAAAGGATCATTCCCAAAAAACTCTTTACCATCTACCTTAACTTTTGTGATGGTTTCGCCCTGGGCTTTTACTGTTCCGGCTTTATCTACCTCTACTCCTGGCAATTTCTTTAACAGGTCTTCTACTACGGCATTTTCTACCACTTTAAACGAACTCGCATTAAACTCAAGTGTATCCTTTTTTACCACAATTGGGGGAACTTCTGCTTTAATATCAACCGTTTGAAGGTCTATTGCACCACCTTCTAAAACAATATCGCCTAAGGCCACATCTGTTTTGTCTGCCGCGATTGTAAAATCTTTTGTAATATTCTTTAAGCCTAAAAATGCCGCATAAAGCCTGTAAGTTCCCGGATTTAAGTTTTTGAAAACAAATTTTCCATCCTCAGTAGTACTTACTGCACCAACCATACTCGAATCCGTTAAGTTTCGAACAGCCAAAGAAGCGTAATCGATTGGTTTTTTATCTTTTGATTGGATAACCCGTCCGCTAACTGAACCCGTTTTCTGAGCGTAAACATAAAAAGATGATAAAATAAGTAGGAGCGTAAAAATTTGTTTCATTCGGTTAGTTTGGTTTATAGCATAGAGACTAGCGACTTTTATAAAGGTTTATTTTTACTTAGGTAACATTTGGAATACATAAATGTCAACAGTACATTTAATCCTAAAATCCCGTGGCTATAAAACAGAAAAGTCCCGGCTAAAACCGAGACTTTTATAAAGTAAAATCGAAGAATGACAGACAGCAAAGTATTACATTCTCATACGACGACCGCCATCACCTCCCTGGGCAGGCATCGGCATATCTCCACTCATATTTCTTCCGCCAATACGGGTTAAAGAATAAGTGAATGAGAACATATAATAGCGTTTTAATACGTTATAGTTTAAATCTGTAATGGTATTATTTGTTGCTGTTCTGCTAATGCCCTGGTTTTGGTTAAATGCATCGTTTACAGCAATTTTAAATGTGCCTCTGTTTTTAAAGAACTGACGGCTGATATAAGAATTTACCAAAGTATATTCGGTATTATATCCTTCACCTCTACCTGTATTTTTGATATAATCTAAATCTACCGCTAAACGGATATTTCCCGGAAATAAATAACTGATATCAAAACTGGGATTTAAAGTATAATAGTTTGTAGTCGAGTTTGGCTGAGCAGAGTAAGTTGCCCTATTGTATGTTCCAGAAATACCACCAGTAAGATCAAACTTATCAATGTTGGTTACAAAATTATATCTGTTGGTGACCGACCAGGAATTTGTGATATTTTTTACCAGATCAGCAGTGTTATTATCACCCGAGGTAAAATTCACATTCCTGTTGTAGTTTCCATTTAACGATGCATTCAGTGTCAATTTACGTTCAGGTAAAATTGGTACCCCCATATTGATACTTGCATTACCGGAATAAACTCCGTCAACATTAACGTATGTCGTTCTGATTTTACCGAAATCCTTATCATTTTGGTCGGTCACCAATTGGCTACTGTTACCAATTGCATTAAAAGTTTGACTCAAACTTAAAAAAGCGAAGAACATTCTGCTTTTCGCGAAATCGAAATTGTTATAGTTGATATTTAAATTGTTATTAAACTGTGGCTTTAATCCTGGATTACCAACAAAAACACTTTGCGTATTCGTATTATCGGCTATTGGCTGAATCTGGTTGATGCTAGGCTGTTGGGTTGTTCCCCTATAGCGGATATTCAATCTTCTGGAGTTACTGAAATTGTACCTGAAATTTGCCGAAGGCGTTAAATTGATGAAATTCTGTGTTCTTACCAAACCAGTTGTAAGGTTGGTGTTTTCGCGATTGGTTTGCTGTGCGGCTAAACCAATATTCCAGTTATATTTCTTTTCGTTGGTGGTAAAACTTACGCCCGCAGCATTTGTTAAAGTTTGGTTCTCATAAATATTGGTGTAATCCAGATTAACCAGATCATATTGCCCGCTTGCTGAGTTGAAATCCAATACCTGGCGCCCCTGGTTATCATGGCTATATCCGTTTTGATAGTTAAACTCTAAACTCGTTGTTTTAGATAAGGGCTCGGTATATACCAATCTGGAGGTATTATTAATAGAGTTCGTGTTTACCTTGTTCAGCTGATCGATCAAACTAGCCGTTGGTATACTGTTAATGGTATTAGTTTCAGATATGTAATTATAGTTCTCAGCATCATTATTATTGATGCTGGTATTGACATTGAGTGATAATGTCCTACCGCGTCTTTTGAATTTTTTACGGACCAAAAGGTTGTTACTGATGTTTGGGGTAGTGCTGTTGCTGATATAGCGCTGATTTCCGATAGTGGTAGACTGGATCAGATTTCGGGTATAATCGCTCAGGTTTGTAGCATCACTTTCGGTATAGGATACGTTTGGCTGGATCTTAATTGTTGTAGAAGAATCCAGCTTGGTATCGATCATAAAATTAAACCTATGATTGATCCTGTCCGTATTATTATCCGCATTGTTCGAAACGGTAGTAATCCTGTTCCCCAATAAATTTTGAGTGAAACTTGTCTGTTGGTTTGTTACAGCTGATTTGTTAAAGAAGTAACTCCCTTGAATTTGGGTCCCATCTTTATAGGTATCGGCAAAGTTTAAACCTGCAGCATTTGTGGTTGTAATACCACCGCTACCAGCCCCACTTCCTCCACCACCGAAATTACCCCGGCCACCGCCACCAAAACCATTTCCTGCACCATTACCCTGCCCGAAATTCTGTTTATTTACATTGTTAAACTGACCGATAAAACTGAACTGCTGGTCATTATCGAATTTGTTCACATTTAAACTTGCATCATAACGATCTTCTGTGCCATATCCAACCGTGCTATTTCCAAAATAACCTTTTTTCATTCCGGCTTTAGTTGTGATATTTAAGATTTTATTTCTCGTACCATCATCAACTCCAGAAAATTGAGATTGCTCAGACATCTCATCAATTACCTGAATCTTATCTACCATATCGGCAGGTAAGTTTTTTGTAGCCAATAAGGGATCTGTTCCGAAAAACTCTTTACCATCTACCTTAACCTTTGTAACAGTTTCGCCCTGAGCTTTAATACTTCCATCTTTTGCCACTTCAACTCCGGGAAGTTTTTTCAACATATCTTCTACAACCGCGTTCTCTCTAACCTTGATCGATTTTCCATCAAATTCAATGGTATCTGTTTTTACAATTACCGGAATGCTTGCAGTAACGTTAACATCTTTTAAATCAAGGCCATCATCAACCATGGCAATTTCACCGGCATTTACTGCTGCTTTGGCCACTTCTATATCCTTAGTTACTGTTTTTAAACCTAAAAAGGCGGAGTAAATTCTATATTTGCCTGGAGCTATTGCTTTAAAGCTAAAGCTTCCATCCGGATTGGTCTGTCCTGAAGCAACAACACTCGAATCTTTTAAGCTCTTAACTGCTATTGTAGCAAAGTCAACAGGCTTTTTATCTTTCGCGTTAATTACTTTACCGCTTATTGAACCAGTATTTTGAGCCTGGGCAATATATCCACAAAATAGGAGCACAATGAATATTGCCCGCTGAACGTTTTTTTTCATCAAAAAATTAGATATTATAATACAAAACTAAGCTATCAGACTAGGGAAAGGCGCAAAGGTTTGTTAAGGTGTGTTAAAAGCTTGGTAACATTTTAAATACAGCTTTTTAGCAAGGCTATCAGATCTAAAAGGAAGGTCGATCGGAAGAGGGATTATTTTTGTGGTGAAGGATAGCTTTTGTAATATACTTTAGGGCAGTTACAATTTTTTTTAAAGATACTGCATCCACTTAAACATATGGTCACAATTACACAGATGATGCTAACTTTCGTTTTCATTGATTTTATTTTATTTCAATTGCAATGAAGCTATTCCGGATACATTAATTGTTTTTGGTAAGCGGCGTATTCGTCATGGTTTCATTGAAATTTAATTTATGAAGCAATACATAACTAAAAACTGCCATAGATGCGCCTAACATATCGCAGCCAAAATCCCACCATTCTGCAGATCGGTAGGTAAAAACTTTCCATTGTAACAGTTCAATTCCGCCCCCAAGTACCGCATTGATAAGCAAAATCTTAAAAATGGTTAATGTTCTGAAGGCGAAGGTATGCTGATACCTTATTTTCCCGTAGAAAAGTAATACCGATAAGACAAAGAAAAAACCCATATGGGTCATTTTATCAAAGCCCTCGAAAAAAAAGCCATGCCCCGGAGAATCGGGCATTTTAATATTACAAAGCACTAAAACGACGATAGTCCAGAAAATGGCCCATTTTTGGTGTTTCAGTGCTTTGTACAAAATATAATAATTAAGCGCCTACCAGTTCCTGGTAAGCTGCTGCTGTTAATAAATCTTCTACTTCAGCTAAATCAGCCAAAGATACTTTTACCATCCAACCTTTTCCATAAGGATCAGAGTTTACCAATTCCGGATTGTCGTTTAGCTCAGCATTAACTTCTAATACCGTGCCTGTAACCGGCATATATAAATCAGACACCGTTTTAACAGCTTCTACAGTACCAAAAACTTCTTCTTTTGCTACTTCGCTGCCTACGGTATTGATATCAACATAAACAATATCACCTAATTCGCGCTGAGCGAAATCAGTAACACCGATAATAGCTTCGTTACCTTCAACTTTAACCCACTCGTGGTCTTTAGTGTATTTTAATTCTGATGGAAAATTCATTTGTTCTAAATTAGTTTGTCAAAGTTAATCAGGATTTTTGAGATTTACAGGATGTTAATTCATTTTACAAATCATCACTTAAATATTTAAACTCTTATTCTTTAATTCAGTGTAAACCTTAAACTGAACCCGAAATTACTGAATGAAGTATTAAAGGTCTGTGAAGTATATGGCTTTGTAATGTTTGAATCGTAAAATAATTTGATATTAAACTTCTGGTTCAACACATAATCTACACTTGGCCTTAATGTAATGTTCTTCGCTCCCGAAGAAACTTCGGCTTCGGTAACATCGGCACGGTAAATAACGGTTTTATTATCGCGGATAGCTACATCCAATTTGAAATCCATGTTGTTATCCATTTTCAGGCTTTTAAACCATCCAAATGGGAAGCGGAATTTATTAGTACGGTAGCCCAATCCTAAAACCATGTTGTTTTCTGATAGCTGTGCGAGCTGGCTGTTTGATAAACTTAATCCCAATAAACGTGATCGGTTTAATTCGAAAGAAGCGGTCAGGTTATTTTTAAACCTGGTATCAACGCCAACCAACGGAGAAAAATATTCAGAAATGGTTACCTGAGCAAACTGGTATTCCGGTAAAAAGTTATTATTTACATCTCTACTGCTAACCGCACCATTGGTTTCCTGGTAGCGCAATAATGAGTTAAAGCCATTAATATTATAGGCAGAGCGATAGCCATGTCTGATATCGACAGATGAAAACTTATCGGCGATAAAGGGAATACGTGTTAAACCGCTATAGGTTAAACTCCAGTTTGGAAGTGGTATTTTAGGAAAGGCATTCATTTTCGTTTTTCCGGCATCTTTGCCCGAATAGGCAGCCATAAAAGCAGAGATAATTACATCCTGACTTTCTTTACTGTAACCATCGGCATAACCGCCGTTTATGCCTCCCGAATTTGGATTCTGAGCACCCAATCTTCTGGAGATAATAATCCTATTGGCCATAAACTGATTAAACAGACCCGAAATTACCGTTGAGTTATTTTCTTTGAAAGCCGTACCCAAAGCAATATACGATACACTATAATCGCCCGTAGTAATCGCACTTAAGTTTTCGAACGATGATACACTGGCTACATACCTGAAATTGGTAGAAAAGTTTCTTGTTTGTGCCTTATTGGCCTTCAGTGTAATCCGTAAATCTTTAAACGGCTCTACCTGCCCGGTAAGCTGAAAATCTTCTCTGAGTGTGTTTACATATAACTGATTCTGTAAGGTATCGGTGGTGAGCCATCCGTTGTTTAATGCCATATCGCGAATATCGCGCTGACTTCCGAAAGCAAAGCCCAAGCCTGGTGCCCCCGTTGCATTATCGATACCAAAATACCTAGTGGTTGGCAGATAGCCCGGTAAGAAAATACCTTTGGTTTGTACAAAACTGGCATTAACGTTTTTTACACTCGTTAATAGATTAATAAAAAATGTCTTAGCACCACTTCCTTCCTGATCGTTGCCCGCCTTTCTGATAAAACCAAACTTGTTGTATAAAGTAGTTAGGTTTAAGGTTGGGTTTACCTGTACCGTTCTGCTGTTCTGTACCGTATTACCCAAATTAATATTCGGATCGCGTAAAGTAGAAAGCGGCTCAGTTTGCCAGTTAAAGTTGGTGCCATAACGGGTTTTCACGGTAATCCAGTTTAGTCCTGGTATTTTATCAATTGGCAGGTTATAGGTAACGTTTAAATTATGGTTATAATCGGTTGTACGCCCTAAACGTTTTAAGTTTTGCCAAACGGTATCACGTTTTAAACCGTCAAGTCTTCCATCCGGTTCATCAATAATCGAATAATTTGTGGCATTAAAATCTAACTGTAACGAGCGGGTAAGGTTCCAGGCAACACCATAAATCCTGCTCATGGTAAAGTTTTTGTTAAAAGTGGTACCATAACCGCTCTGGTAAACCCCAATAGTATTATTTGGATCGTTATTCCGTAAGGTATTTTCTGAATATAAACGGTCTACATCAATTCTGAAATTAATGGCACTTGGAAAAATACTGAAATTAAAATCCTTCAATAAAGCCAGCATATTCGATTTTATAATCTTTTCGAACGGCGCTATTGTTTTGGCTTCTTTAGAATAACTGTACTGTAACGATGCCCTGTAGGTATTCTGAATACTGCTCTGATTAATAAAATCGCGATGATTGTATTGGGTATAAGCATAACTTGCTGCAAAATTCTCAATATCCCAAAGGCGGACAGGTTTACTGTTATTGGTCCGTTCTTTTCTAACGTTGGTGAAGTTGATACCTCTTCTAACGGTATAATCCTGTGCAAAGTTTAAAATCGAATCTTTTTGTTCTTTCGTTGATTGGTTTAATGCATTTTTGAGCTCGATATCCGGCGTTCTAGGATTGTACTGCGGGGTAGAAACCTGTTTAGAGTAACTTACAAACATCGGGATTTTCACACCCGATTTTTGCGGCAGGAACTTACCTAATTCCATAGCAGAAGAAACATCCAGCAATACATTATCCGCACGGTTCCGCTCGCTCACTTTCGAATCGATAGATCCGAAACCAATGGTAGATTTACTTCCGGAAATATTTACATCTGCAAAATCAGCCAATTTTAAGTTCAATCTTCCGGTAGCTGCCCAACCGCCTTTTTCGTCAAATTCAGTTAACCTCAATTCGTTAAACCAAACCAGTGCATTTTTATCAAGGCCATCATCATTCCGTTCATCATTGGCGGGACGGAGCGGATTTTTAATCCCTACCATATACACCCTAACCTTGCTCATATCAGGTTGCCCTTTAACTATAATAATTCTATTTCCGTCGGTATAGGTAAATGGAACATTTGTAGGCCATGGTTGTCCGTTGGCTTGTTTAGCTACGTTACGTGCGAGCTTAGCATTTTGAAAAAGTGTTAAATCAATATCCATTCTATTGGCTTCTGGCCAAATGGCATCAGGATCGCTTGTACCTGGATTGGTTACCTTTAACGGGATTACATATTCATAATAATTATCCTGGTTATCGGTTCC
This sequence comes from Flavobacterium sp. W4I14, assembly GCA_030817875.1. Classification (NCBI taxonomy): domain Bacteria; kingdom Pseudomonadati; phylum Bacteroidota; class Flavobacteriia; order Flavobacteriales; family Flavobacteriaceae; genus Flavobacterium; species Flavobacterium sp. W4I14. The sequence continues at coordinate 5,460,627 of JAUSZU010000001.1, read as the reverse complement.
GATTCTTAAAAATGCGGCAACATCATTATCATTTAATATTTGGTTATTAACAGCCTCGGCATGAATAAACATTTCCAAATGTTTGTAAGATCTGAAATCGCTGTATGCTGTTTTAAATGCAGCCCTACCATAGCCATCTCTTAACGATTTTACAATAACCGATAGCGATTGCTCATTTAAACGTGTATCGCCACGATAGTTGCTATAGTCGCGCTCGCGAAGAATGCCCGGAGGGGTAACATATGGAATCGGTGAACGTTTCCCATTTTCTTCAATATTTACCGTCGAAACTTCAATAGTAGAATTATCAGGGGTAAGTGCAGGCAACGATGGATCGACGATTACCTGTGCAGCTTGGTTGGACGCATTATACTCTCTCCACTCCCCACGGATTAACTGCAACTTAGCAAAACGCATCACAGCAGTATCAGCAAAATTGGTCATAAACATCCTGAAGAAACGGATCGATTTAAAATCCTGAATCCCACCTACTTTCTCCTGGTACTGACCGATCGGGATTCTGAATTGATACCATGAAACGGCCTGGGTATTTCCATTGGCCAATTTTACCTGCGAGGTAACTTTATCGGTAATAAAGTTCTGACCAACATTTAAATCTCCCGGGCGGATCGAAACTTTATACTGAAAATACTCATCACTTTGCGTCATGTTATTATCGCGGTTGATGTCTTCCCCGTCAGGTAAAGAAGTAGATGCTGAATTTTCAAGTCCTAATTCTTCTTGCGACTGTTGCGAAGTTTTAGAGTTTCCTTCAGTTCCATTATATTTTTCGTAGCGTTTAAGAATACCTGCATTGATCTGATCTAGTGCCGGGCCTCTGAAATAAGTATAATTATCTGATGATGGATCGGCATCAAGCGCCGCAGAAGCGGTGGCATTTAACTGCGATTTAATCTGCGTAATTGCCGCTGCAAATTTTACCTTTTCATCAGCATCTGCTAATCCATCCAAACCTACATCCTGTGCTCTACGCGAACTGGCATTGTTATCGAAAGCCTGTACAACGGGTTGCAATTTGGGTACACGGCCCCAAGCGGTTTCTTCGTATTTGCTTGGGTCGTTTGTGGCTGGCAGACCATTTTCTAAGGATTTTCTGCCATCCTTAAGAATATCTTCAGAGATATTTCCTAAGTTAAAATACATGTCGCCACCGGTAGAATTTGGTTTATAGATGAATGGATCCATTACCCAAAACTCAATAAAGCCTACATTTAAGGCTTCAAAATCGTTGGTTTCTATTTTTCGTTGAAAACCTCCCCAATTATTTTTAGGTTGCAATAATGTCCCATCGGGCCTAAAATCTGTAGGGCGGAAGTTATATGGCCCCCTAACAGTTGGGTAATAAGCCACATCAAAAGTGGTAATGTTTAAGGCCTGTCCGGTTGCCGTTTCTTTAAACGGAAAAACCTCCTGCTCAATTACCTCTCTCACATAGTGATTGGAAAGTTCTCCCCGGTTGCCTCTGATATTGGCCGGAGTGGTAGATGCCGCAGAATTATAAAAAGTTGGGTCGATGTTATAAAATGCAATTCTTGCCCGGTTGTAACCATAAGATAGATCGTTGGATTTATCAAACTCTGAGAAAAGCTGTGGCGTACCTGACAGCTGCCAGGCAATGGCACTCTTTAAATCGATTACCGATCTGGATGCTTCGAAATCATCCAAGTAACTTACTCCGTTTTTACTGCCGGCAAAATTTAATGCCCTTGGATGACCAGGGATCAGCTGTGCAAACTCTCCATAAAACGTTACACTCGAAGGTGCTTTGGTTGAAATGAACGGAAGTTTATCAACCAGTTTTGTTAAAAATCTTGATGGAGAGCTATAATTGATATCTGCTCCCCAAATGGTATTTGAAATAGGCTCTTCGCCGATGTTTACCTTTTGAGTTAAAGGTTTCTCGGTTAGGTTCATGATGGTACCGCCCAGATTTAGCTTATTGTTTACACGGTAATCTAAACGGGTTCCAAAAAGTGACCGTTGCTGCAGGCCAAAGGTTTCGCTGTTTTCAGTTGTAATCCGAATCGGCTGACCAGATACCAAAAGTGCCTGATTGATGATGCTCACCCGGCCACCCTGATAATCGACGGTAAAATCTATCCCTTCAGTTAATGGCATTGTTCCTGCAAAAACCTTTACCGATCCTTCCGGAACGTTAATGGCATTTAAACTAAATTCAGAAGAAATATCAGATTGATAATTTACCTTAATCGTATACCTGTTCTGATTTTGGAACAGCTGCTTAGCGATGGTTTGGGTTGAATCGTAAAGCGCAGTAAACGTATATTTATTGATCAATGCCTGCTCACTAGGTAAAAATTTCGCAGCTAAATCTTTACCAAATGGCTCAATCACGGGAAAAATAATCCTTCCATTTGCCGGATCGATAGTGATATAACCCGAATTGGTATTGGTAACCAGCGAAGTTTGCCCATTGCTCCCCACGCCAAACATACTCGCCTGATTGGAATTGCTTGCGGTAGAGTAAGAACCAAAAGCATTATTTGCGGCAACAAAATCGAAAACCCCATCGGGCCTGCGTTCATTTTGCTGGTTCAAACGATCAAATTCGGTTAAGGCAATCCACTGCTTATTTGCCGTATTTTGTCCTTCAGTCATTACCGGGTTATCCACACCGGTTTCGTTATCAATGCGGTAAATATCAAGTTTAAAATTTTGACTGCTGATCTGGTACCCTCCGATAGAGTAAATATTTTTCATCATCAGATCCCATGTTGGCAATTGGATCTTGGTGGTTTCGTTCTTTAATAATTTAGCGTAAAGCACTTTTGGATTTGCCGCATCAAAAGAAACATCGGTAGAAAACTCACCAACCTGATACTCTACCCCGTTATAGGTATAACGGTAGGCAACAGCTAAAACCTCATCGGCATTTAACGGGTTGTTTAATGATAAATAACCCAACTGTGGCTGAAAGGTAAATTCCCGCTCCGTTAATTTCCTGGCGTAAACCAGTTTGGCAAAGTTATCTGTATTGCTGCTATTGGCAGGTGTTGTCTGGAAGAAAGAAAGAACTGCATTGGAATTTGTCTGTCTTATGGCACCGCCCTGATAAGCATTTAACTGCGAGATCAAGTTGTTTGATTGTTGCGGGAAACCCGTAGCGGTAGTTCCTGCCGGCAAACCAGAAGTTCCTCCGGTAATTAAATTATTGTTAAAAGGAACATTTTCACCCAAATCCATCAAGCCCAATACATCTCTGGAGTCGGTGGTATTACCTGCCTTATTGGTAATCCATACTTCAATTTTAGTAATCTGGATCGGAGAGGTGATAATAGGTGCGTTGGCTAGGTTTTTATTGTAGTTATTCCTAAAATATTGTGATAAAAAATAGTGTTTATTGGCCTCGTAGCTATCAATATTTACCGTGGTGGTATTTTGTTGCGCTCCATTGGTAATTTTAATTTCCCGTGATTGAGATTTTTGCTGAGTATAAACACTTGTTACATTTAAACGCCCGAATTTTAATTGAGTTTTAATACCGAAAAGTGCCTGGGTTCCGGTAATTAAAGAGGTATTTAAAGGCAAGCTTACGTTACCCGCCTCAATTTTTTGGATAATATCATCAGGTCCGCCGGTATAATCGAGCTTAATCTGATTTTCGAAATCAAATTGGGCCTCGGTATTGTAATTACTTTTGATTTTTAGCTTGGTTCCGATATTACCAACCAGATCCATCTGGATCCTTTGGTTAAAATCGAAATTGGTCTGTACCCTTTGTCTTTCGTTAAAAAGCGGGTTTTCATTCTTATTTACCCGACCTAAAAAGGTGAGTTCTGCCTCTCCACGGGGCTGAATATCAATGGTTGTTCCACCAAATAATTTTTCGAAAGCTTTGCTGTTGACCTGGATCTGTGGAATAATGCCTGTGCTTCTGTAATCACTTACTTCCGCATTTGAAATGCTGCGCCAGTTACCCCGTTTTATCTCACTGTTAACCAATCGCTGGTATTCATCAATGGTTAAGTATTGTGTGTTTAAAACAAATTTTTCGCCAATTAATTCCTTTACCACATAACGTTTATTCTTCGCATCGTATTCTACAACACGTTTTAAATTGCTAGGTGCCGGATAAAACGGATTAACGGCCGGACTAAGTCCTAAACGTTCTTTTTCATGTAAACCAAAGTTATTTTTTGGGGTAATAGTATCCGTTTTGCTTGGAACAACTTGAGAGAAAGCGTTTTGAGAAGCAATTAAGAAAAGAGGGATGAGAAACAGAAATGTAGATATTCTCTTCAAAGGCAGTAGATCTATAAAGTTTTTAAAGCTTGTTTAATTAGTTGCTCTACCGAAAGTGTTCCCTCTGTCACTTTTAATATCTGGTCAATAGTTTTTTCGGCGGTTTGTTTGGCGAATCCGAGCATTACCAATGCTGATAACGCTTCATCTTTCACAGTATTGTGTTGAGGCATAAAAATTAATGAATCTGCCCCTTCTTTTTTTAGTTTGTCCTGTAACTCTAAAACCAGGCGTTGTGCGGTTTTAGCGCCTAAGCCCTTAATTCTTTGAATTAGAGGTAAATCTGCTTTAACGATTGCGGTCTGGATTTCAACTGGCGTGATAGATGATAAAATCATTCTACCAGTATTTGGTCCGATTCCCGATACCGATATTAGGTGTAAAAATAAACGGCGTTCGCCTTCATCAGCGAAGCCGTATAATGTATGTGCATCTTCTTTTACATGCAGCCAGGTGTACAGTTTACACTTTTCTGCATCAGCTAAAGCGCTGTATGTATTTAAAGAAATGTTTATATGATAGCCTATACCTCCGGCTTCAACCACAACATATGCTGGGTTTTTGAATGTCAATTTACCATCAATATAGGCGTACATGTAATTCTACTTTTTAGTTGTTTTTCCAAATATACCTTTTCGTTTCGATGTTGCAATTTCTTCTTTTGCTTGCACATCTACAACAGCAATGGTAACCATATTGACGATTTCGCGTACAGAACTACCTAATTGAACAATATGAACAGGTTTATTCAGTCCTAACAAGATCGGACCAACCGCTTCGGCGCCGCCTAACTCTTGTAACAATTTGTATGCAATGTTTCCAGACTCCAGATTTGGGAACACTAAAGTGTTTGCCGGAGCATCGGCCAAAGTGCTAAATGGAAAATTATCTTTTAGCAGTTCGTTGTTGATCGCAAAGTTTCCTTGCATCTCTCCATCAACAATCACCTCTGGGTGATTTTTATGCAGGAGCTTAACCGTTTCTCTTACTTTATTTGGTGTTACCCCATCATTTGAACCAAAGTTCGAATACGATAATAAAGCAATACGGGGCTTGATGTTAAACTGCTTAACAGATTTATCAAGTAATAAAGTAATATCTACCAGCTCTTCTGCCGTTGGATCTACGTTTACAGTGGTATCGCCGAAGAAAACAGGACCTTTTTTGGTCATCATCATGTACATACCAGCAACGCGTTTTACACTCGGATCAACACCGATTACATGTAAAGCAGGCTTAATGGTAGATCCATAATTTTTAGTCAGACCCGAAATCATCGCATCCGCTTCGCCAAACTCAACCATCGATGCACCATAGTAGTTACGGTCTCTCAATAATTTAGTGGCATCAGTTAATGAAACCCCTTTACGCTGACGTTTTTGATAAAGTGCCTCGGCATATTGTTTGGTTTTATCAGGGTTTTGCATCTGATCGATGATCTCAACACCTTCTAACTCTAAACCGTGCTCATCAATAATGGCCTGTATTTTATCTTTATTTCCTAAAAGGATCGGAATGGCGATATTCTCGTCGTTAACAATCTGTGCGGCCTTTAAAATCTTGTAATTATCAGCTTCAGCAAATACAACTCTTTTCGGATCTGTTTTAGCTTTGGTCGTGATGGCACGCATAATGGCATCATCTAAACCAAGGCGTTTTCTCAGTTCTTCGCTATAGGCATCCCAATCGGTAATAATTTTACGGGCCACGCCACTTTCAATTGCCGCTTTAGCAACCGCGATAGAAACTTCGGTAATTAACCTGAAATCTACAGGTTTTGGAATAATATATTCTTTACCAAATTTAAGGTTACGGGCGTTATAAGCTAAGTTTACAGCCTCTGGAACTGATTTTTTAGCTAATTCTGCAATGGCTTTAACGGCAGCGATTTTCATCGGCTCGTTAATACCTGTTGCACGAACATCAAGCGCACCCCGGAAAATATAAGGGAAACCCAAAACGTTATTCACCTGGTTAGGATAATCAGAACGGCCGGTAGCCATAATAATATCTTTACGGGTTTTAATCGCCAGTTCGTAGGCAATCTCCGGATTAGGGTTGGCCATTGCAAAAACGATAGGGTTTTTGGCCATCGAAGTCAGCATTTCTGCTGTAACACAATCTGCTGATGAAAGGCCGATAAATACATCAGAATCTTTCATGGCTTCTGCCAAAGTGTTGATTTTCCTGTCGGTAGCAAATTCAGCTTTAATATCATCAAGTACTTCACGGTCTTTACGGATCACACCAGAGCGGTCGCACATAACGATGTTCTCTTTTTTAGCACCCAAAGAAACATAAAGTTTGGTACAAGAAATTGCAGCGGCACCAGCACCATTAACTACAATCTTGATTTTATCCATTTTTTTCTTGAAGATTTCGCAAGCGTTCAACAATGCCGCAGCCGAAATAATCGCTGTACCATGTTGATCATCATGCATTACGGGAATGTTCATTTCTTCCTTTAAGCGACGCTCAATTTCGAAACATTCTGGAGCTTTGATATCTTCTAAGTTAACACCACCAAATGTTGGCTCTAAAGCCTTAACAATTTTCACAAAATCATCAACATTTTTGGTATCCAACTCTAAATCAAATACATCAATATCAGCAAATATCTTGAAAAGTAAACCTTTTCCTTCCATTACCGGTTTTCCGGCTTCGGGACCAATATCTCCTAAACCTAAAACGGCTGTACCGTTACTAATTACAGCAACCAGGTTACCCTTTGCGGTATATTTATAAACATCTTCTTTATTTTCTGCAATCTTTAAACACGGCTCTGCAACGCCAGGGGAATACGCTAAAGTTAAATCTCTCTGCGATGTTGTAGGTTTTGTGGGTACTACTTGTATCTTTCCTGGACGGCCTTGCGAGTGATAATCAAGCGCATCTTGCTTTCTAGTGGTCTTACTCATTACGTAACTTATTAGTGACGGGGGCAAAGGTACAATTCTTTTTATGAGGCATAAAATAAAAAGCCCTTCAAAAAAGTTAAATAAGACGTTACATTATGCTGCTGTTACACTAATTGGGTTAAATGATGGAATTTAAAACTATTTGATCAAGAAATGATTGCCATTGTCAGTTTATCCTCTACTAATTTTCAGGATCATCCCTACTTGCAAACCAGCTTTTGATAAACGGTTATCTCTTCTGATGCTTTGAACAGTTGCACCGTCAAATTTCTCTGCAATTTCAGACAGGGTATCACCGGTTTTTACCTTGTAACTTAAAAACGATGATGGTGCTTTTAATGGCGTCCGGTTTTTGGCATAAATCTTTAGTCTTTGCCCCGGCACCAGCGTTTTGCTTTTTAAACCATTCCAAACCCTTAAATCCTGTACTTCTACACCATATTTATCGGCAACAGCTGTTAAGCTCTGCCCTGAGGTAACTTTATGATAAACTACTGAGGATGTAGCTATACTTTTAGTTTTTTTCTTTCTTAAATCTCTTGCATCATCTGTACTGGCGGCAACTACTTTCATGTTCACATCCACTTCCTGATTGTTTAGCACATCATAAATACCTGCGTAATCGACCTCCCTCAACTTGGGCATTACAATACGTTTCGGCTCATCATCGGTACCATTTACAATCTTTTTCTTGTAGGAAGGGTTTAAGGCCATAATCGCCGCTTCATCAATATTTAACACTTTTGCAAGCGTAGAAAGCGAAACAAAACGGGTAGTTTGAACGGTATCGGTTTTTAAGAACATGCTCGAGGCTTGCGCGGTAATCTGATGTTTGCCAGAATAATTCATTACATAAACCGCAGCAATAAATGCCGGCACATAATTTCTGGTTTCTTTAGGTAAAAACTGTCTGATTACCCAAAAATCCCTCGATCCTGCTTTATCAATAGCCCTGTTAACATTCCCCTTTCCGCAGTTATAAGCGGCAATGGCCAACAGCCAATCGCCAAGCTCTTCAAAAGCATCTCTAAAATAGGCTGCCGCTGCATAACTAGCCTGGATCGGATCTTTGCGTTCATCCACAAAGTTATCCATCTTTAGGCCATAGGCCTTACCAGTGCCGAACATAAACTGCCAGATACCCGTTGCCCCTACTCTAGAAATGGCATGTGGATTCATCTGTGATTCCACAATGGTTAAATATTTTATTTCCTGCGGAATATTATAATCTTTTAAGGCTTTGTCAAAAATTGGGAAGTAATAGCTCGATAAGCCGATCATTTTCCCGAACATATCTTTACGCTTGGCATAAATATCGATATACTGCTGAACGTATTCGTTGTAAGGAAGGGGTACTGTTTTAGCAATAGAATCGAGCCTGAGTTTATAGATAAAGTTCTGGCCCATGGTTAATGGGTTTTCTGAAACAGCCGGTACAGCTACGGTATCGGTATTGATAAAAATGTTGTTGTGAATCTTCGGAAGACTATCCAGTTTGAGCGTTTGTTGCGCGGAAGAAGAAGAAATGTATCCTAAACAAGCGCAAATTGAAGCAAAAAGTATTTTTTTAATCATGGGCTATTGGTTCAAATTTTCATTAACCGTGGCTTGTGTCCTCACAAACCTTTATACAGATTCTTTTTTCTTTCCATAATTAGGAAAAGAGCAAGAACCTGCGAACCTTCTAGACAATGCCTAGAAAAACAGTTAATAAAATGCCATTGCCATACTTAACTATAATGCTTTGTAACTCGCAATGACGATAAAACTATGATAAAAATGCCTGAGAAAAAGCCAGAAGCTTATCTTCCTCAAAATGTTTGGCTGTAAACTGTATACTTAACGGCAATCCTGCTACATTATTGCCCAGTGGCAAAGCAATAGCCGGATTTCCGCTTAAAGAAGGTAATACGGTAAAAATATCGGCCATATACATCACAATTGCATCCTGAACATTATCGCCAATTTTAAAAGCTGCTGTTGGTGCCACAGGAGAAAGAATTAAATCATAATCCTGAAACAAGGAATCCATTTTTTCTCTGATCAATCGGCGAACCTGCTGTGCTTTTTGATAGTAAGCATCGTAATATCCTGCACTTAAAACAAAAGTACCTAAAAGGATGCGGCGTTTTACTTCCTCGCCAAAACCTTCGGCGCGTGATAATTTATAAAGTTCATTTAGCGATTTCGCCTCCAGGTTACGATGTCCGTAATGAACGCCATCATAACGCGAAAGATTTGAAGAGGCTTCGGCCGTTGTTAAGATATAATAGGCCGGAACCAGATAATCCAACAGATCAAAAGAAACATACTCAACAGTATGTCCATCAGCCTTGAGCTGCTCAATTGATTTTAAAATAGCCGATTTGATTTCGGGATCGAGGGCTTCGCTCTCAATAGTTTCTTTTAATACTGCTATTTTTTGTTTTTTATGTTCGTTCAAATGAGCAGGGTAATCGGGCACTGCAACTGACGAAACAGTAGAATCGTAATCATCTGCGCCAGCTAAAACTTTTAAAAGCAATGCAGCATCTTCTACTGAAGATGTAATTGGCCCAACCTGATCGAAAGAAGAAGCATAGGCAATAACCCCATACCTTGAAATACGCCCATAAGTAGGTTTAAGCCCGATCTGGCCACAAAATGCAGCCGGCTGTCTTACCGAGCCACCAGTATCGGTACCCAGGGCAGACAAACACATATCGGCCTGAACTGCTACAGCTGAGCCACCTGAAGATCCACCGGGAACAAGGTCGGGATTTGCAGCATTTTTAGCAACCCCATAGTATGAAGTTTCATTAGAGCCACCCATAGCAAACTCATCACAGTTTAAACGGCCGATAATAACGGCATCTTCCTGTAACAATCGCTGCACAACTGTAGAAGAATATGGAGATACAAAACCTTCGAGCATTTTTGACGATGCAGTAACGATATGGTCTTTATAACAGATATTATCTTTAATACCAATTACCATTCCTGCAAGTTTACCAGCAGTACCTTCTTCTATTTTTTGCTGTATCGCTTTAGCCTGAACTTCGGCCGATAAAAAAAACACCTCATTAAATGCATTGAGGTGTTCATTATTTTCAATTTGCTTAAAATAATAAGCTAATAAATCGGGTAAAGTTAATTGCTTTTGCGCAATGAGTGTTTGAATCTCTTTAAGAGAGCTGTATTTCTTCAAAACTAAAAATTATTGCAATTAAACGGTTTTATCACGGTTAGACGGATCTACCTGTTCTCCATCAACGCCATCTTTACCATCTTTAAATTCTTTAACACCTTTACCTAAACCTCTCATTAGTTCAGGAATTTTTTTACCACCAAATAATAACAATACCACTACCGCAATAATGATAATTTCTGGTGTTCCAAGCATTGCTGCTATTGTTGTATTTAACATGATTTTTTTGTTTAAACTTTTTCTTTGTCAGTTACAATTTTTTCGTCAGTAGGCTTGCTTAGATCAATGTGTGACTCACTTGCCTCTATTTTTTCATCAACCGGTGATTCTTCTGTTGGATGATGGCGCTGACTATGGTTTACCGCTGTTTCTTCTGCTTCTTCTTTATCTAAATCCATGGCATTGATATTCCTATGGATTTCACGCTTAACACCATCAGAGGCATCTTTGAATTCTCTGATCCCCTTCCCTAGTCCCCTTGCAAGTTCAGGTAATTTTTTACCTCCGAACAACAATAGAACCACCACTAAAATGAGTACGATCTCTGATCCACCCATGTTTAAAAACTCTAATAACGTGCCTTGATACATCACTAATATAATTTATACAAATATAGACATTTTAACTTGTCTTAAGTTTATTTACTAATCCAGGCTTCAGGATTTAAAGTTCCCTGGCCTCTTCTAATCTGGAATTTTAAAATGGCGTCGTCACCGGTATTTGCCACAATCCCAATAGCCTGTTTGGTTTCAACCAAATTACCTACACTCACACTAACCGATCTTAAGTTTTGGTATACTGTAAAGTACTCACCATGGTTAATTACTACTGCAGTTCTACCCATAATATTTTGCACCATAACAACCTTACCTGCAAATATACTTCTAACAGTTGCCCCATCACTTGTAGTGATATCTACTCCATCGTTGGTATAACTTGCCTGGTCTATCTTATGTAGCCCAAACCTCTCGGTTATTGTTCCATTTGCTACCGGCCAAGGTAACCTTCCTCTGTTATTTTCAAAACCTGCCGATAGTCTGGCTGCCTCAGGTGTTGCAGTAAGCAACTCTCCAGTCGATTTTGCTTTAGCGGTTGGTGTAGCTGGTGCAGTAGGTGCGGGTCTATTTTCAGCCTTGGCTTTTGCTGCCGCAATCCGCGCTTCTTCGGCCGCTTTTCTTCTTGCTTCCTCTGCGGCCTTCCTTCTCGCTTCTTCAATTGCCCGCTGAATTGCAGCACTAATGGCCCTATCTATCTGAGCCTGTTGTTTTTTACGGCTGGTAATATCCTGTTTAAACTGTTTTTCGTCTTTGCTCAGTTTGTTTAATTCTACTGATTGTTTACTTTTATCTTTGCTTAAACGCTCACGCTCTCTTTCCTGTTCCTTCAACAGATCACTTTTTTCCCTCAGTGTTTTATCCAGAACTTTAATCTTGCCATTCAGGTCTTGTTGTGTATTTTCAATGTATCCAGCTTGCTTTTTACGGTATTGACTAAACTGTTGTAAATACTTTATTCTTTTATATGCCTGGTTAAAATCCTTCGCCGCAAAAATGAACATCATTTTATCGTATGAATTTCTATTGCGCTGTGCAAAGCGGATCATCCCCGCATACTCTTTTTTAAGATCGCCCAACTGACCTTGTAACGTATGTACGGTATTTGTGTTCTGAGAGATTTGGTTATCCAGATTTTTTATTTCAGAGTTGATTGTACCGATTTTATCCTGGCGTAACCTAATCTGTGCATTAATGGTATTAATCTGCTGTATAGTAAGCTTTTTACCGCTGGCAGTTTTATTCAAATTCTTTTGAAGCTGTTCAATTTCGCGTTGTATAGCTTCTTTTTTCCTTCTGAGCTGGCTTTCAGTTTGTCCAACCGCCGAAAGGGTTAACACGCTTAAAAAAAGGATAAATAGGAGTTTTTGTAGCTTCATTAAGCCAAAAGTATAAAAATTTTATAGTAAAAAATATTAAAATCGAGATACTAAAGTCATAATTACTTATTACAGAACTGTCTTCACTCAATCTTCATACATAACATAGATTGCCAGAGCCGCTGTACCAATGCAGGCAAATCATTGAAAGAATATTTGAATGTAGTTTTTAAGCCTACTTTACAACCGTAAATCTTTTTGGTACATTAAACGGAAAATCGACCGGAACATTGCCATCAATTTTGACAAACTGTAGGTCGATGTTTATTTTTTTCGCTTTGGATAGCGTTTTGATCTGCAACGCACTAGGGAATAAAGACTCGTTTAATTTTTGATAGTCGGTATACGTAACTTTTAGCGCCTGACCGTTTTTAACGTCATTTAAATTGGTTTCAGATACTTTGAACAGCGTGTTAAAAAGCAGTTTGTAATCTAACTCCGACTTGCTTCCTGAAACTACCCAAACACCATTTTCCTGTTTAACATCCGATTCTGGCTTTAAAAACTCGCCCATGGCATTGCCCGTTAAAATGGATTGCAGGGTATTAAAATTAACCTGTTTGTTGGTGAAATTGTAAATATAACTAAACGGTTTTTTTAGGTATTCGCTTTTCATCCGGTTCATGATTTTGATGCTATCAGGCGTAATCAAAGCCCTTGCCACCTCTGCCATACCACCTAAGGCCGTTATGCTTACCCAAATGGTTTCTTTGTCTTTCATCTTGAAATTCATAGTTACATCATTTGCATCGCCGGCAATATCTAAAGTTGCTTTTGCTTTTAAAGAAAGGGTATTAAATTTAAGTTGTTTGCTATTTAGTAGTGTTAAAGCCTCTGCTTTCGAATTATCAGTTTTGGTTTCTGTTTTGGTAGGAGGGGCCACCACAATTTCTTTTTTAGGTTTACATGCCGAAACAAAAATTACAGCTCCTAACAGGAATGCGCTATTTAAAATACTTCTTTTCATTTATCTTTTTAATTAATACTTCTGATCCGTTTCCAGCCTCTTTTGCTTTTTGCCATTGGATTAATGCTGCATCCTTTTCACCTTTCATAAAAAGTATATCGCCATATCGCTCCAGGTAAACACCGTTTTTACTGCTATTGTTTTGCAAAGCCTTCTCGATCCATGTTTTGGCCAGATCGTATTTTTGCTGTTTAAACAGAATAAAGGCATAAGTATCTACAATTGAAGGATTATTAGGCATGGCATTGGCCGCTGTTTCTGCATATTTTGCCGCCTTGGTTAAGTCGTCATTTCTTAACGCCAGATAATAGGCATAATTATTCATGATGAGATAATTATCGGGCTCTGTTGAAATGGCTTTCTCGAAAGCTGTTTTAGCCAGGGCAAAATTATTCTGATTGATGTAGATATCGCCCTGTAGTGCATAAATCTGCGCCTGCAGGCTTTTATTCTCCACATCCAACTGTAAGGAGCTTTTTAAATTGCTTTGAGCAGGCTCATATTTACCTATTTTAAACAGGGCATAAGCCATATAATAATATAAGCTGGCCTGATTGGGATAAATGCTTAAAGCCTCATCGCCAACCTTTATGGCTTCATCATAGTGCCCGAGCAGTGTTTGGATATTAATAACCTGCTCCCAAACTACATAAACCTGCTCGTTGAGTTTTAAAGCAGCCTGATATTGGGCCAATGCTTCTTTTAAGTGGTTCTGCTGATAAAGTACATCGCCATAAAGAGCAAATGCTTTTGCATCAGCCGGATTCTTTTCTGCAACCAGTTTACTTAGTTCAGTTACATTTTTAGCAACAATGGGCTGGTTAAGTTTGGAAAAAAGTGCGGCGATAATCTTCACCTTTTCTGTAAGAGGCATTTCATTACTTTCGAAAGCCAATTTTAAAGAAGAAAATGCTGCTTCGTCATTTTTCTGCTTGCGGTAAATATCGGCCAAAGCCAGGTTTACCTCAAAATTATTCGGTTCGAGCTGCTGGGCTTTGGTTAATACCTTTAATGCTTCCGGATCATTTCCTTTCTGCAAAAGCAAACCTGCAGCATATAAATAGTTCTTTACATCAGCCTGATTGCCTTCCAGTAATTTAACAATATCACTTTCAGTGGCATTGCCGTTAGATTGCAAACGTTTTCTGGCATTAACCAGATCTCTTGATTCGCCAAATTTAGCCTGAATTTCATCATAGGTCTTTTTTGTAGCGTCAAGTTGATTGCTTAAGAACTGCGCATTGGCTTTATCAAAATAATAGGCATCGTTTTCAGGATCGAGGCGGATCAACTGATTAAAAACCTCAATGAGTTCGGGCATTTTATTGGTGCGCTTGTATACCTCACCGAGTAAGCGCCAGTACCATAAATTGCCGGTATTTAATTTAATTGCCTGTTTTATGTGCTGTTCAGCTTCCGAAAGTTTATCTAAACGCAGGTTTGCATTGGCAAGCTCAAAATAGGCTGCATGGTTATTCGGATCTAAACCAACAATTTTATTAAAATTGGTAGAGGCAACAACATAATTTTCAGACATTTTCTCCCGTAGGCCCGCAAAAAACAATTGTTTTACCATATTGCTATCGCGATTGGTACTTGGTGTAACCGTTCCCTGCCCAAAAGCCTGAAAGCCCACTAAAGTGGCTCCAACAAGAAAATGTATTTTATATTTCATATCATTTATCAATCCAATTAATTTACTTCAGACTAAGGACTTAGGACTGTGGACTATTTCCCTGTATGTCCGTAACCACCTTCACCGCGTGCAGTTTCCCCTAATTGTTCAACGGTTTGCCAGCTAACGGTTTCGTGTTTTGCGACAACCATCTGTGCAATTCTATCGCCATTAACGATTTTAAAATCTGTATCTGATAAATTTACCAATAAAACTTTTATTTCACCACGGTAATCGGCGTCAATTGTACCAGGAGCATTTACAATACTAATACCATGCTTATAGGCCAAGCCGCTTCTGGGTCTGATCTGTGCTTCATAACCAATCGGCAATTCAATAAACAAACCCGTTGGCACCAACGAGCGCTGTAAAGGTTTCAATATCATTTCTTCTATTATTGATGCCCTCAGATCCATACCAGCCGCATGTGCGGTTTCATATTGTGGAAGTGGGTGTTCGGATGTATTGATAATTTTTATTTCCATTTTATTAGATATGAGATACTAGATTTTAAACAAAACCAGAAGCCTTAAACCCTAAACCGTTTAGCCGTTTACCTTTTTAGTATTTTCATTAAATCATTCTTTTCGAAATAGGCAATGCCTGCAACAAAAACAATCAACATGGCATTGCCAATATAAATGTTTCTATCGAATACGAAAAACGAAGAGAATACCAGTATGATAGAAATGATTAAGTAGGCTAAAATCTTTTTAAGGTTATAGGGGATTGGATAATATTTTTGCCCGAGGATATACGAAATAATCATCATTGTTCCATAGGTTGCCATCGAAACCCAGGCAGAACCCATATAACTAAATTTTGGAATCAATATGATATTGAATACAATGGTAATAAAGGCTCCAATTAAAGAAATATACAATCCAAACCTGGTTTGATCAGACAATCTATACCAAATAGAAAGGTTCATATAAATACCTAAACATACGTAGCCCATCAGTAAATAAGGAACTGCGGGCAAACCTACCCAATATTCGGCCAGGTGTTTTGCATCCCGGCTGATAAAGTATTTCAGGATTTCGATATTTGCAGTGAGCGCCACAAAAAGAATGGAAAGTGCAATTACAAAATACTCCAGAATTTTTGCATAAGTAACCTTTGCGTTTTCATTTTTGGCATAGCTGAAGAAAAACGGTTCTGCACCCAGTCTAAAAGCCATATTGAAAATACTCAGGAATATAGCCAGCTTACAAACAGCACCATAAATACCTACTTCCGCTTCGGTTGTGTATCTATCCAAAAGTATTTTGTCCAGATTTTCATTAACGATGAAAGATAAATTTGCGATCAGGACAGGCCAGCTGTAAGAAAGCATTTTTTTAAACAAATCACGGTCAAATTTAAACTGCACCTTTAAAAATTCCGGCACTAAAAGCAAAAAGGTTAAGGCACTAGCTACCAGATTGGCAATAAATACGTATCCAACCCACTTATCACGGAACCAACTCTGAAAGAACGCTGCACCGGGCAGATCGTGTTTAATGATCAGTGGAATACCATAAATAAAAAACAGACTTAAAAGCACATAACTTAAGATATTGACGAATTTAATGATGCTATATCTAAAAGGCTTTCCATCAGCCCTGATCCTGGCAAAGGGAATTACACAGATGGCATCTGAAAACAAGAGCCAAAGAAAATACTGCACATATCTTTTTTGATCCTGATAGTGCGACATGTTACTGTTTAACAACCATTTGGTGATCGGTTCGGTAAGAACAAGACCAGTAATTAAAAACAATATGGATATAAAGGCAACGATCAGGAAAGAATTGTTATAAACCTGCTGTTTTTTATCTTCATGTTTATTGAGATACCTAAAAAAAGTAGTCTCCATTCCAAAGGCCAGTATAGCATTTGTCATAGATGCATAAGCATACATTTTGGTAAAAACACCTAATGCACTTGCACCGTAACTCCTGGTAAATATTGGTGTTAATATGAAATTGAGTAACCGCGAGGCGATGGTACTGATACCATAAACCATGGTTTGCCCAAGAAACTTTTTATATACAGACATTTGTTAGTATCAAGATAAAAGCATCAGGTATCAAGATTTTCAGCTGACTAATATCAGTCTTGATACGGAATACTTATTATTTTCGTAAGATTTCAAAATTACGATAGTTTTTTACTTCACCATCGCTTACCGCGCCACATTTTCTACACGTGAGCGATCAGGCCCTTCGTGGCACCAGTTTACAAATTCTTCCAGAAAAATATTGTCGCCTTCCGCTTCGATATAAACCGATCCGTCTTTTTCGTTCCTTACAAAACCGGTTACCATCATTTGGTTGGCAATAATTTTTGTGGTTTCCCTGAAGCCAACGCCCTGTACTTTACCTGTTATCGTTATATTGAGGTGTTTCACCCCTAAATCCCCATGTGGAGACTTTATATTTTTTTCGCTCATGCTAAAATTTATTGTTGCAAAGTTAGTAAAGCAATTGTGTATCCCTATGTTTATAAGTCCAATTCGCTCTGTAAACTGTTAAATCTTTGCAGTTCGGACCTAAAATCTGACCATATTTCTTTCAGAATTTCTTTTGCAGGTTTAATTTCATCCAGCATAGCTGAAACCTGACCGATTTCGAGTTCTCCATTTTCCATATCGCCTTCAAACATTCCTACTTTGGCCCTTGCTCTGCCCAAAAGCTCCATTAAGCGGTCTCGGTCTGCGCCTTCAGCTTCTGCTACAGATATCGCATCGGCAAATTCATTTTTCAGCAACCGCACCGGAACAAGTTTTTTCATGGCCAGCTTAGTCTCGCCTTCAGCAGCAGCAATAATTTTATTTTTAAATGCCGGATGGGCAGATGATTCTTCTGCAACAGCAAAGGCCGAACCTACCTGAACGGCATCAGCACCTAATGCAAATGCAGCCAACATGGCTTTTCCACTCCCAATGCCGCCAGCTGCAATGACCGGAATTTTAACAGTATCCCTTATCATCGGGATTAAACACATGGTGGTGGTTTCTTCTCTACCGTTATGTCCACCTGCTTCAAAGCCTTCAGCAACAATAGCATCAACGCCAGCTTCCTGCGCTTTTATCGCAAATTTTGTATTCGCTATTACATGAACAACGGTAATATCCTTTTCTTTTAAAAAACTGGTCCATGTGGCAGGATTACCAGCAGAAGAGAATACAATTTTTACTTTTTCTTCAATCACCACATCTATAATATCCTGAATATTGGGATAGAGCAATGGAATATTAACACCAAACGGCAGGTGGGTTGCTAATTTGCACTTTTGAATATGTGTTCTTAAAACATCAGGATACATTGAGCCGGCTCCAATAATGCCAAGGCCTCCTGCATTAGAAACTGCCGATGCCAATCTCCACCCACTGCACCAAACCATTCCAGCCTGAATAATAGGGTATTTAATATTGAAAAGTTTACAGATTGGATTCATATATTTTAAATTAACCGCTTTACCTGATCGCTTTCAATCTTAAAATCAGCGGATAGCTGGATTAGATTTAATCCTGGCTTTTTACCAATCGCTATTGTCCCAATTTGCTGATCAAGCTCCAAAAATTCGGCTCCATTTATAGTTGCCCACCTCAAAAGTTTTTCAAAAGTAACCTGCTTGTATTTTTGCAAGGTGATCATTTCTGATAGGATATTAAGCTGATGATTACTGGCCAAGCTATCCGTTCCCAAGGTAATCTTTACATTTTCTTCAATTAACAGGTCAACGACGGGTAAAGCATTTTCGATATATAAGTTGGCTTGCGGGCAAAGGCACCAATATAAATTATTGTTGTTTTCTTTTGCAAAGGCGATATCTGCCTTACTCGAAACCGTGTTATGAACCAACAAAGTTTTTTGCTCCTTAATATAGGGTAGCCAAGTTTGTAATGATGTTTTTTTTGTGGGGGCAAAGAAAGAAATATCGAGCCCTAAAAATTTGTATAACGCTAAAAATCCACCAGATTTATTTTCGAAGAAAGCATTTTCGTCTTTCGTTTCCTGGTTATGAATACTAATAAAGACATTATCTTTTTCAGCTTCCTGCTTTATTAATCCGAATAATTCAGGAGATACCGAATACGGTGCATGTGGCACAATTGAGGTGGGCAAAGCGCCAAAACCTTGCTTAACTTCATTTACATAATCCATGATCGCATTTGCCCGTTCCGGATTAAAGCCCATGGCTTCGATAAAAGTATGGTAGTATATTTTGCTATGCTCTTTTACTTCTTTAGAGGAAACCTGATTGGAAATGTCGCCAACAGCTACAATCCCGTTTTCGAACATTTTCTGATCAGCAGCATACATAGCCGTTTTAATCTCTTCGATATCGCCCTGCCTACTTTTAATAATACGTTGTACAAATTCTACCAAACCTGTTTGCTCTGGAATTTGCCCCAACATATGCGAGAGTTCTAAATGGCAATGGGTATTGATAAAACCCGGAACAATTGATCCTTTATGTTTTGTAATGGCTAAACCAAGACTTGCGGCCTCTTCCTGGGTTAACACTTCTTCAATTTCACCATCTGGATTTACGGCTACCACTCCGTTTTTAATCGGCGGTGATGAAACAGGAAATATCCAATCGGCTGAAAAGTATTTTAACATACCGCAAATTAGCGGAATAACCGGAGCAAATAAAAAAAATTTTTATGTGCCTGACCTATTTTGATGATAAAATGATTGATTTAATTTCTTAAGAAATTAGAAAAGGGAAAGAAAAAGAGCCTCCTATCGGAATCGAACCAATGACCTACTGATTACAAGTCAGTTGCTCTACCAGCTGAGCTAAGGAGGCTTTCAATCGGGCTGCAATGATAGAAAAAAATCTTCTTTTTTTAAAATTGAAAATTATTTTTTTGAAAATATTTGGTGTGCTGTCAGATGTTACCATCTGATAGCTAATTAACTCCAAGGAATTTTTAAAATCCGTCAGATGGTAACATCTGACGACACAAGAATTTGCTATTAATCATAAAAAACAGCAAAACTTGTAGTCATTCACCACAAAGTGTGGAGAAGCTCTACAATGCCAAAATCCTGGCACGCACATAAACACCTAAAAAACAGATAGTTAAGTAAAATCAATGGTTTGGCATCATTGTGAAACATTAGCAAGTATTGTTACACAAATTAAATTTTAAAATATATACTATGAAAAAGTTCGTTTTAGCAGCAACAGTATTAGCATTAGCAGGATTCTCAGCAGTACAGGCAAGTGAAGTAAATACAATCAAAAATGCTGCGATTGTTGCAGTTCAAGATAGCGCAGTAAAAACTCCAGTTAAATTGGAAGAACTTCCTGAGCCAGTAACAACAGCATTAAAATCTGATGCTTACAAAGGATGGACTGCTACTGAAGCCTGGTCGGTGAAAGAAGGAGCAAAAGAGTATTACTTAATCAACGTTAAAAAAGAAGCAGAAACCAATTCTGTTAAAATTGATAAAGACGGGAAACCAGTTCAATAATCAACACAAAAATAATCGCTCCATAATTAATTAATTAACAAGCATATTAACGTAACGCAAGTTACAAACACTTTAAATTATATATCATGAAAAAGATCATTTTAGCCGCTACTTTAGCATTCGCAGGTTTCACAGCAGTTCAAGCAAGTGAAGTAAATACAATTAAAAATGCTGCAATTGTTGCAGTTCAAGATAGTGCCGTAAAAACTCCAATTAAATTGGAAGAACTTCCTGCACCAGTAACCACCGCATTAAAATCGGATGCATACAAAGGATGGACTGCTACTGAAGCTTTCTCTGTTAAAGAAGGCACGAAAGAATATTATTTAATTAATGTTAAAAAAGAAGCAGAAACTGGTTCAGTTAAAATCGATAAAGACGGTAAGCCAGTACAATAATCTCAAATAAATACGCCATAGAGGCATTATCAATATAAGCGTAGCCTTCGGGCTGCGCATAAACTAAAAAATAATACTATCTAAAAAATAATATCATGAAAAAATTAATTTTATCAGCTGCGTTCTTGGCTTTTGCAGGATTCTCAGCAGTACAGGCAAGTGAAGTAAATACAATCAAAAATGCTGCAATTGTTGCAGTTCAAGATAGCGCAGTAAAAACTCCAGTTAAATTGGAAGAACTTCCTGCTCCAGTTACAACAGCGTTAAAATCGGATGCATACAAAGGATGGACCGCTACTGAAGCTTGGTCTGTTAAAGAAGGAACAAAGGAGTACTACTTAATCAATGTTAAAAAAGAAGCAGAAACTGGTTCGGTTAAAATTGATAAAGACGGTAAGCCGGTACAATAAAAACCCAAATAATTACATCTACCTATTATAAGAAAGCCGGATTATGTCCGGCTTTTCTTATTTTTGTTACATGGCGAGAATCCTGATCTTAGAAGACGATACTACATTTGCTCAATTACTTGAAGGTTTTTTAACGAAAAACGGTCATGAGATTACCCTTGTAACCCAAGTAAAGCAATCATTCAAACAAGTTGAAAACAGTGAATTCGACTTACTTTTAATCGATTACCGTCTTCCAGATGGGACAGGTCTTGAAGTACTTAGCCACATCCGAGATCTGGGTCTATCCATACCTGCAATCATCATGACCAGTTTTAATGATGTTCGGACTGCGGTCAGATCTATTCAATTGGGTGCTTTTGATTATATTACGAAGCCGGTTAACCCAGATGAGTTACTCATGGTGATCAAAAATTCTTTAGCTAAAAAGGATTTAAAAAGTGTTGAACCAAAAGAAACAAACAGTGATTTTATAAAAGGGAAAAGTGCAGTTGCAGATAAACTGTATGAGCACATCAGTTTGGTAGCCCCAACTGACATGTCGGTAATTATACAGGGCGAAAGCGGTACGGGAAAAGAATTTGCCGCCAGAACCCTGCACCAGCAGAGCAAGCGTGCCGATAAGCCTTTCGTAGCAATAGATTGTGGTGCATTATCGAAAGACTTAGCAGCCAGCGAATTATTCGGGCACGTTAAAGGTGCTTTTACAGGCGCTTTAAACGACAAAAAAGGTCAGTTCGAGGCTGCAAATGGCGGAACACTATTTTTAGATGAAGTAGGTAACCTAAGTTACGAAGTGCAGATTAAATTACTTAGGGCCTTGCAAGAAAGGGTAATCCAGCCTTTGGGCAGTACCAAACAAATCCCTGTTAATGTTCGCATCATTACGGCGACCAATGATGATCTGTCTAATAGTATGCAACAGGGCGAGTTTAGAGAAGATTTATATCATCGTCTAAATGAATTCAAAATCCAGCTTCCGCCATTGAGAGATAGAGGCGGAGATTTAGAGCTGTTTATCAACCACTTTATACAGCTATCAAACCGCGATTTAGAACGGAATGTGAAAAGTGTTTCTAATGAAGCAAAAACACTTTTGCTTAGTTACGACTGGCCGGGAAATCTGCGCGAGCTTAGCAATGTGATTAAACGTATGGTTTTATTAAGCCCGGGTGATATTGCCCAGATTGGCGCATTACCTGATGAAATGATGATTTCTGTCCATCACCAATCAGCTCCGGGTAATTCATCCGACCTTAAAGCGGTAAATGAACAAAATGAAAAAGCGTTGATTACTGAAACACTGATTAAAGTGAGACATAATAAGTCAAAAGCCGCTAAGATTTTAAACATCGACCGTAAAACCCTTTATGCCAAGATGGAGCGTTACGGCATAGAATAATTATCCGGCATTGGCGTAGTCGATTTCCTCCATAAAGGCAATTAAGCTATCTAGTTTTCTGATCTGTAATAAAACTTCAGATTTAATATTGGTGGTTAAGCCTTTTTCGGCAATTTCTAATTCCAGGGTGCGGAATGCGTTTGCCAAAGTCTTTGAACCCATTTGCGCTGTGCGCCCTGCGAGGCGGTGAACCAGTAACCTGGCCTGATCTAGGTCATTATCGATCAAATGTTTTTTCAACGCTGAAGCATCATCTATTGAATCCTGTTTAAAACGGTTCAATATTTTTTCCAGCATTTGCTGGTCGCCAAAGGTCATTTTCTCAATGGAAGAGAAATCGAATTCAGGCTGTTCCGTTAAAATTTCGGTTCTATCAAATATAGATAGGATATCTACGGCCCTAAACGGTTTCATTATCAGTCCATCAAAGCCCTCGCTCAAAACCATTTCGCGCTCTTCAGGCAAAACCTGTGCGGTAATGGCGTAAAATTTAATGTGCGCCTGGAGTTTCTTCTTTAATAAATGGCAAAGTTCGAACCCTGTCATTTCGGGCATACGCATATCAATCAATACGTACTTTAAATCGGATTCAGGTTCTGCGTGTAAGATATCGGCCACCTGAGTAAAGCTTCTAAACGGGATTCTGTTCTTCTGAAAAATCATTCCGCATAAATCTAGAATGAGTTTATCATCATCTATTACCCAAACCGTGCCTGGGTTTACAATTGCAAAATGTTCCAAATCTAAAGCATCGTTTACACGCTCATTGGTATTTTCATATTTGATGTAAATATTAAATGTAGTACCCATGCCTGGTTTACTTTTTACATAAATTCTTCCCCCTTGTGTTTCGATCAACGATTTAACAATAGGTAAGCCCAAACCCGTACCAGCCTGGTTGATAATATATTTCTCAGGAGATTCTATCTGCTCAAATTCATTAAAGATTTTGGGAATATCCTTTTCTTCAAACCCAATTCCGGTATCTTTTATGGTAAAATGGAAATGCAGATCGTCACCTTGCTTTTTATACGATACAGAAAGCTTAATTTCACCTCGCAACGTAAATTTTACGGCGTTACCCAATAAGTTAAATAAAATCTGCTTTAACCTAAAAGCATCGCCTTTTACAAATTCCAGATTGGCAAGATCAAGTGCTGTATTTAACTGAAGTGATTTCTGTTCTGCCAAAGGCCGCATTACCGAAACTACCTCATCTAAAGCTTTTTTGATGTTGAACACCTGATTATTGAAACTAAATTCGCCCGAAATAATCCGGTTATAATCTAATACCTCGTTCACAATTTGAAGTAAATGAATAGAAGATTGATAAATGGCATCCACATCTTTCTTATTTGGTACATCCTGCTGGGTAATCAGTTCGGCGTAGCCTAAAATAGACTGTAGTGGCGTTCTGATCTCATGGCTCATGTTTGATAGGAACCGTTGCTTAGCCTTACCATGGTATTCGGCCTCATCTTTGGCAAGCTCCAATGCCCTTCTGTACCTGTTGCTTTTTGTAATGTCAGCTAAAATTAAATAGAGCAGAATAACCGTTAAGAGAAAAAAGATAATGATAATAGTTGTGATCTGCGTAATCCCGTCATTAACCACCTCTTTGGCTTGGATACCGTTTAAATCTACCTGGGCCACTGCCTCACCCTCCACTTCTCTTAAAATCTGTAGCATTTGGGCGGTCAAGGCATTACTGGCATTTGATAGGTCTGCTTCGCGTTTTAAAAATTTCTGGCTTTTCTGACGTTGTTCCAGTTCGATGTTTTTTAAGGCCCCCGTCATGCTCTTCATAATGCTATCTTCAGCTTTAGCATTCAGCGTATCACGCTTTACCTTAAACTCCTCATTAATGATTTTGTATACATCGGATTTCTTCTTACCAAACAGTTTACTTAAAAACCCCCTCGATTTCTGTTCTTCTTCAGGTGCAACCGTAGTGGTTGATGTAGTTGTCTCAGTGGTCAGTACTGCACTGTCCGTCTGCCTGGTACGTGTAGCAACCAGTTCATTTAATTTCTGAACCTCATTAGAGAACGATTTGGTATTCACCAACGTTTCTCTCACTTTTAAGTAATTGATAAATTGTTTATCCCTGTCGGTTAACAGATTTTTGATCGACTTTATTCTGGCCAACTGGGCGGAATCGCCTCTGTACAATTTACGTAAGGTATCTAAACTAGCCCTTAACTTACGCGACTCTTTAAGAAAACTATAGGTTCCTTGTTTATTGAAAGCTTCATCCCTTTGTAACTGATCTAACCTGGCAATCTTATGTGAGAGGTCGTTTACGATCCTTAAGCGGTCGTTTGGGGCTGAAATTTCTTCAACGGTATCCAGCATCCGAGTAAAAGCAAACTTGCTGATGCCCCATGCCAATAGCAATGCAAAACAGGCAAACAGGAAACCTATAATCACTTTACTTTTTATTGCCCGGAAGAAACGCTTTTGGATAATAGCAGCCATTTAATTCAGATTATGTATGATAAACCCTAATTATAACGGTTTAACCTATAGAATTGATATGTACTTATCTTTTACAAATAACGTACCACAAGAAAAATTGATTAAAAAACTTTAATTTTAAGTGCCTAAAAAAACAAACTATGAACCGTATCGACCGACTTTTCGGAATCTTAACCCTGCTTCAATCCAGAAAATACATTACCGCAGAAAAAATTGCGGAAAGGTTTGATATGAGCATACGTACGGTTTATCGCGATATTAAAGCATTGGGCGAGCAAGGAATACCGGTAAGTTTTGAGCAGCATAAAGGCTATTATCTGGTTCAGGGTTATTTCCTGCCCCCAGTTTCTTTTAATATGGATGAAGCCAATGCACTGCTATTGGTTGAAAGTTTGGTCAGCGGATTTGCTGATAATTCTATCCGTACCCATTATTCTACAGCGTTGACAAAAGTAAAGGCGGTATTAAAATCCGGACAAAAAGAAAAGCTCGAAACCTTAAACCAGCATATTAAATTGCAGATTCCGGAAAGGTTAAATTTTAACTTCGAATACTTATCACTTATTCAACACGCCATTGCCGAAAAACACCTGATCGAACTCGATTATAAAAACAATAAGGAGGAAGTGAGCAGACGGGAAGTAGAGCCGATTGGATTGATTTTCTATGCTTTTAGCTGGCATTTAATTGCCTGGTGCCATTACAGGAATGAATACCGTGATTTTAACCTCATCCGGATTATCTGCCTTAAAAATCTAGGTATTCCTTTCAAAAAAACACAGCACATGCCACTAAGTGAATACATGCATCTGCTTCCTGTAAATTATTAAAAAAATATTTTTCACACTGCCATAGGGTTGTCAGTTGGCTGTGTTTTCTTTGTATAACTAAACACCAAAATCATGAGTATAGCCGATTTATTACTAATGGATTTAAATACCGCTGAAAAAACAAAACAGAAAAATATGGACATTATTAAATTATTATTGAAAGAGTTGGAAGCCGAATTTAATACGACAAAAAAATTCCTGGCTATTGTACCTGTAGATAAATTTGACTGGGCACCACATGAAAAAAGCATGAAAATGAAATCGCTTGCGGTTCATATTGCGGATCTGCCGAGTTGGGTTTCACTGGCTTTAACTACAGATGGACTGGATTTTGAAACAGCACCTTATGTAGAAAAATCTGTAGAAAGTGCCGATGACCTAGTTAAAATTCTAGAGGAAAATTATGCACTAGGAAAAGCAGAATTGGAAAAATCCACAGAAGAAGACCTAAATGGCCGTTGGGTATTGAGCATGGGCAAACAGGTTTTGGCAGATTATTCTAAATACGAAACCATCCGCCATTCACTTAGCCAAACCACTCACCACAGGGCACAGTTAGGCGTTTATTTAAGATTGTTGGATATCCCAATCCCAGGTAGTTATGGTCCAAGTGCAGATGATCAAAACTTTTAGTTGTTAATAAGTTCAGAATAGGCTGTCGAAACCTGGTGCGTTTCGATGGCCCGTTTTGAAATGACAACACGATTACCAGACTACCTTGATATTCCATTTCCGCTTTGCTACTTTTAGCAATGAAAAAAATATTGGCAATCTCTGGAAGCACGAAAGCAGTATCAACCAACGCACTTTACATAACAGCTATCTCTCGGCTCTTAGGCGGAGAGTTCGAGGTAACAAACTTTCCATCCATTGCAGATATTCCACATTTCAATCCTGATTTAGACCAAGAAAATCCACCACAAGCCGTAAAAGAGCTTCGCTCAAGCATCAAAAAGGCAGATGGAATCATTATCTCTTCACCAGAATACGCAATGGGCTTACCAGGTTCGCTAAAAAACCTGCTTGATTGGACGGTAAGTTCAGCATCATTTTCGGGAAAACCTGTTTTAGCACTTGTTGCTTCAACCCAAGGCCAGAAAGCCTATCAATCCATCATCGACATTTTAACGGTAATTGAAGCGAGGGTATCGCCCCAGCTTATCTCATTTGCAAAAGCGAAGATCAATAATGAGGGATCGATTACCGATAAAGAAACCTTAACCACCCTCAAAAGCACTATTGGTTCATTTGTTGCCAGCATGAAGAATGGATAACACGATTTATTTCCGTAAAATTGCAATATGAACAATAACTCTGCAACCCGTTTAAATAAATTCATCAGTGAAAGTGGATTATGTTCACGCCGTGAAGCAGACCGTTATATCGAAAAGGGTACAGTTTTCATCAACGGAAAAAGGGCTAAAGTAGGCGATCAGGTTTTTGCAGGCGATAAAGTGATGGTAAACGGCCATAATATCGAACCTAAAGAAGAAAGTAATTTCATCCTCTTGGCTTTTAACAAGCCAGTCGGCATTACCAGTACCACAGAAGGCAGCGTACGCGATAATATTGTTGATTACGTTAACCATAGCGAAAGGATATTTCCAATTGGCCGATTAGATAAAGATTCGTCAGGTCTGATTTTCCTGACCAACAACGGCGACATCGTTAACAAAATTTTAAGGGCAGGGAATAAACACGAAAAGGAATATGTGGTAACGGTTAACAAACCGATTACTGAAGATTTTATTTTCGAGATGAGCAATGGTGTTCCAATTTTAGGTGTGAATACGCGTAAATGCAAGGTAAGGCAGATCAGCACTTTTGTTTTCAATATCATCTTAATCCAGGGCTTAAACAGACAGATCCGAAGAATGTGCGAGCATTTTGGCTACGAAGTGACCAAATTGGAGCGTACGCGCATTATGAATATCAATTTAAAAGGTATTCCGACAGGAGAATTTAGAGAACTTACTGAAGACGAGATGAAAAGCATCACTAAAAGTGTTGAAAATTCATCATCAGAGGCCAAAACAAAACCTAAAAGCACTATTAAGAAAAAAGCAAATGCCTGGGAAGAAATCCCTGAACTCAAGGAAGAACAGCCTAAAAAATCGTTCAAGCCAAAGCCATCTGGACCAAAATCAACAGGCAAAAAGAACGCTGGTCACTCAGGAGCAAAACCAAATGGCAAAAGCAATACGGGCAACAGAAATTCCAGACCCACCAAAAGTAAGACTATCAGTAAGCCAAACTCAAGAGGCAGAGGAAGATAAAGCTAATTAATTGTAAAATTTGGCATCTTACAGACCCCCTTAACCATCTACCTTTCTGCCTTACACCTTTTTTAAGTACCTTTGCAACAAATGGTAACAGCAAAAAAAACCGATATCCGTGCATTAGATCTACCTCAATTGCAGCAACATCTTGTAGCGATGCAACAACCTGCATTTAGGGCTAAGCAGATTTACCAATGGCTTTGGGAGAAATCGGCTACGAGTTTCGAGCAGATGAGCAACCTTTCTAAAGATCTTCGTAAGGCATTGGGCGAAACTTTTGCCATTAATGCTGTTCAGGTTAACAATTCTCAGTTTAGTAGCGACCATACCATTAAAAATACTTTCCGGTTAGCAGATGGCAATATTGTAGAGGGGGTTTTAATTCCTCTAGAAGATCGTATGACTGCTTGCGTAAGCTCTCAGGTAGGCTGCAGTTTAACCTGCAAGTTCTGTGCAACTGGCTACATGGACCGTAAGCGCAATTTAAACGCTGATGAAATTTATGACCAGGTAGTATTGATCGATAAGCAGGCTAAACAGAATTACAACAATCCCCTTACCAATATCGTGTATATGGGAATGGGAGAGCCGCTGTTAAATTATGCCAATGTATTGAAGTCGATTGAGCGTATAACTGCGCCAGATGGCTTAAACATGAGTTATAAGCGTATTACGGTTTCTACAGCAGGTATTGCTAAAATGATCAAGAAATTAGGTGATGACGGCGCAAAATTTAATCTGGCGCTTTCGCTTCATGCTGCTGATGATAAAAAACGTAACGAGATCATGCCAATCAATGAGGCCAACTCGTTAAAGGCACTGGCCGATGCATTAAAATATTATTTCGCTAAAACCAAAAATCCGGTAACTTACGAGTACATTGTTTTTAATCATTTTAACGATGAAATTTCTGATGCTATGGATCTAGCTAAATTTTGCAAACATATCCCTTGCAAGGTAAACCTGATCGAATATAACCCCATTTCTTTCGCTGATTTCACCAATGCAGAGGGGGATAAGATCGATGCATTTTCCAATTATTTAAAAAGCCAGGGGATCAATACCAACATTCGCCGTAGCCGCGGTAAAGATATCGATGCTGCTTGCGGACAGTTAGCGGTTAAAGAAGAAGCTAATGCTTAATCTCCTCATTTAAATACGCTACTATATTATTTTGTTAAGTATAATCTAGAAGACTAATTTTTTGATGATCTGGAGCGCCATGGCAGCAACATGTAGGCTGGGTCCTGTCCTGCTGTACGCTGCAATCCTTTTTGGAAACCCTTTGGATAAACAATCTACCTCACTCCAAAAGGGATTTCCCCTGCCTTCAGGGCTATCGAACTTAAGATGGAAGATGGTAAAACGGAAGATGGATCAGGTTCTGCGCAATATCTGCGGGAACAAACCCTTAACTCATCTTAACTTCTTAATGGTGAAAAGCCGATATAGCTCATTTATCATTAAGGGATTAAGGGCATTGAGGAACATCCGGCATCAGACCCTTAACACTCAGCGGAGATTAGCGTAATCTTTGGGAACAAGCCCTTAACCCATCTTAACTTCTTAATGGTATTAAATAACCGCTGTTACAATTCCTTTCACCATTAAGGGAGCAAGGACGTTAAGGAACATCCGTCATCAGGCTCCTTAACTTTTCTTCACTTCTTAATGGTGCAAAAATTAACAGAGCATAATAGAATGGTCATAAACTCCTTAATGACCAAAAAAGCCGATATAGCTCATTTATCATTAAGGGATTAAGGGCATTAAGGAACATCCGGCATCAGACCCTTAACACTCAGCGGCGATTAGCGTAATCTTTGGGAACAAGCCCTTAACTTCTTAATGGTAGTAAATAACCGCTGTTACAATTCCTTTCACCATTAAGGGATTAAGTAACATTAAGAAACATCCCTCATCAGGCCCCTTAACTTTTCTTCAATTCTTAATGGTGCAAAAATTAACAGAGCATAATAGAAATGGCCATAAACTCCTTAATGACCAAAAAAGCCGATATAGCCTATTTCACCATTAAGGGAGCAAGGACGTTAAGAAGATCATATTGGAACAAACCCTTAACTCATCTTAACTTCTTAATGGTGAAAGCCGATATAGCTCATTTATCATTAAGGACATTAAGAAGATCATATTGGAACAGTGCCTTAACTTTTCTTCACTTCTTAATGGTGAAAACAGATAGACATGGACTATAAAATGCCTTTAAACTAAGAAAACCCTTCAACATTGCTGTTAAAGGGTTTCTTTTTAAGATCTGGCACCGACCTACTCTCCCACGTGTTACCGCAGTACCATCGGCTCTGGTGGGCTTAACTTCTCTGTTCGGAATGGGAAGAGGTGGACACCACCGATATAGGCACCTGAATATTTTTATTAAAGACTAAAGAAGAAAGCTTAAAGACTAAAGCGCATCACGCCCTTGGTCTTTGGTCTTTCAGCTTTTCGCCTTTCAGTATTTCAATTTCATTGGCCTTAAAAACACAGGGCCTTATATATAACGAAGAAAACCCTTCAACATTGCTGCTGAAGGGTCTCTTTTAAGATTTGGCACCGACCTACTCTCCCACGTGTTACCGCAGTACCATCGGCTCTGGTGGGCTTAACTTCTCTGTTCGGAATGGGAAGAGGTGGACACCACCGATATAGGCACCTAAATGTTTTTATTTGAGCCGAAAGGATAAAGCTCAAAGCTTAAAGCTACTGTATTCCGCTTTAGTCTTTGGTCTTTTAGCTTTCCGCTTAAATGACATATTATTGAAAGAAGTTATGTTAGAAGAACAAACAACAGTCTGTTTGCTTTGAAAGCTTCGGATGATTAGTACTACTCGACTGTGCTGTCGCCAGCTTTACATCTGTAGCCTATCAACGTAGTAGTCTGCTACGGTCCTATATGGAATTCTCATCTCGTGGCTAGTTTCGCACTTAGATGCTTTCAGCGCTTATCTATTCCCAGCGTAGCTACTCTGCAATGCCCCTGGCGGAACAACAGATTCACTAGAGGCTAGTCCAACCCGGTCCTCTCGTACTAAGGTCAGCCCCACTCAAAATTCCTACGCCCACAACAGATAGGGACCGAACTGTCTCGCGACGTTCTGAACCCAGCTCGCGTGCCACTTTAATCGGCGAACAGCCGAACCCTTGGGACCTTCTCCAGCCCCAGGATGTGACGAGCCGACATCGAGGTGCCAAACCTCCCCGTCGATATGAGCTCTTGGGGGAGATCAGCCTGTTATCCCCAGCGTACCTTTTATCCTTTGAGCGATGGCCCTTCCATGCAGAACCACCGGATCACTATATCCGTCTTTCGACCCTGATCGACTTGTCTGTCTCACAGTCAAGCAAGCTTATGCTATTGCACTCCGCGTACGGTTACCAAGCGTACTGAGCTTACCTTTGAAAGCCTCCGTTACCTTTTTGGAGGCGACCACCCCAGTCAAACTACCCATCAAACAATGTCTCCCTCATGAAGGGATTAGACACCGAATACAGAAAGGGTGGTATTTCAACGTTGGCTCCACGACGCCTAGCGACGCCGCTTCAAAGCCTCCCACCTATCCTACACATCCTGTATCCAATGTCAATGTTAAATTGTAGTGAAGGTGCATGGGGTCTTTCCGTCCCGTTGCGGGTACCCGGCGTCTTCACCGGGACCACAATTTCACCGAGCTCATGGCTGAGACAGCGCCCAGATCGTTACACCATTCGTGCAGGTCGGAACTTACCCGACAAGGAATTTCGCTACCTTAGGACCGTTATAGTTACGGCCGCCGTTTACTGGGGCTTCGATTCAATGCTTCTCCTTGCGGATGACATCCCCTCTTAACCTTCCAGCACCGGGCAGGTGTCAGGCCTTATACCTCATCTTTCGATTTTGCAAAGCCATGTGTTTTTGTTAAACAGTCGCCTGGGCCTTTTCACTGCGGCTGACATTGCTGCCAGCGCCCCTTCTCCCGAAGTTACAGGGCCATTTTGCCGAGTTCCTTAGCCATGATTCACTCGAGCACCTTAGAATCCTCTTCCCGGATACCTGTGTCGGTTTGCGGTACGGGTTTTTATAACCTGAAGCTTAGCGGTTTTTCTTGGAAGTCTGATTACCTGCGCTATCCGCTTACCCGAAGGCTTGCGGTACTATCGACTTTCAGCTAGGTCGGCGGATTTGCCTACCGTCCTAATACCTACTGTCTTTAACGATCTATTCCGTCAGATCGCGGCAGTGTCACTACTCCGTCCCCACATCGCAGTTATAAAAAGTACTGGAATATTAACCAGTTGTCCATCGAATTTCCCCTTCGGGTTCTCCTTAGGTCCCGACTGACCCTGATCCGATTAGCGTTGATCAGGAAACCTTATCCTTTCGGTGGGCGGGTTTCTCTCCCGCCTTATCGTTACTTATGCCTACATTTGCTTTTCCAATCGCTCCAGCACCCATTACCAGATACCTTCGCTGCAATTGGAATGCTCCCCTACCGATATATTTCAATCCCATAGCTTCGGTGAACAGTTTAATGCCCGTTTATTATCCATGCCCGATCGCTCGACTAGTGAGCTGTTACGCACTCTTTAAATGAATGGCTGCTTCCAAGCCAACATCCTAGCTGTCTGTGCAATCGGACCTCGTTAGTTCAACTTAACTGTCACTTGGGGACCTTAGCTGATGGTCTGGGTTCTTTCCCTCTCGGCGCGTGACCTTAGCACCCCGCGCCTCACTGCAGACCATATTTCATAGCATTCGGAGTTTGTCTGGATTTGGTAGGATTTGACTCCCCCGCACCCAATCAGTAGCTCTACCTCTATGAAACTTAATGTCCACGCTGTTCCTAAAAACATTTCGGGGAGTACGAGCTATTTCCCAGTTTGATTAGCCTTTCACCCCTACCCACAGATCATCCGGAAACTTTTCAACGTTTATCGGTTCGGTCCTCCAGTACGTGTTACCGCACCTTCAACCTGTCCATGGGTAGATCACAAGGTTTCGCGTCTACCCCCTCTGACTATACGCCCTATTCAGACTCGCTTTCGCTTCGGATCCGTGCCTGAAGCACTTAACCTTGCCAGAGAGGAGTAACTCGTAGGCTCATTATGCAAAAGGCACGCCGTCACACCACTTGGATGCTCCGACCGCTTGTAAGTACACGGTTTCAGGTTCTATTTCACTCCCCTGTTCGGGGTTCT
Source organism: Flavobacterium sp. W4I14 (assembly GCA_030817875.1). Lineage (NCBI taxonomy): Bacteria > Pseudomonadati > Bacteroidota > Flavobacteriia > Flavobacteriales > Flavobacteriaceae > Flavobacterium > Flavobacterium sp. W4I14. Next base: position 5,427,199 of record JAUSZU010000001.1, on the reverse strand, counting down.
TTTCACCTTTCCCTCACGGTACTGGTTCACTATCGGTCTCTCAGGAGTATTTAGCCTTACCGGATGGTGCCGGCAGATTCCCACAAGGCGTCTCCGACCTCGCGGTACTCAGGATACTGCTAGGCCAGCATTCTATACGTGTACCGGGCTATCACCGTGTATCGCTGGGCTTCCCATCCCATTCCACTTCTGTTTGCTGATGCCATGTTGCAGTCCTACAACCCCCACTTTGCCGTAACAAGGTAGGTTTGGGCTCTTTCCCTTTCGCTCGCCACTACTTAGGAAATCATTGTTATTTTCTCTTCCTCTGCTTACTTAGATGTTTCAGTTCGGCAGGTTTGCTCATTATATGTGACATGTCTTCAACATGCCGGGTTGCCCCATTCGGAAATCTTCGGATCAATTCCTATTTGCAAATACCCGAAGCTTATCGCAGCTTATCACGTCCTTCATCGCCTCTGAGAGCCAAGGCATCCCCCGTGTACTCTTTATTACTTTCTTCTACTCATATGCCTTTTGCGCCATATGGTATGCTTTTTTTGCTCTTGTTATGATGTCTCATACTTGTTGGTCGATTGCTCTTCCTTCAAGTGAGCACAAACACAACAGTCGCCTATTGTTGTTTGCTCTTCTTTTTTAACTTCTTCCAATATGTCAAAGAACTTTATTAAGGTTGAAGGTCGAGGGTATAAAGGTAGAGGGTTTCATTGTCCCCTAACTAAGCCCCGTTTCAGCCTTATTAGTAAAAATCATGGAGTCGAACCATTCGGTATCCTTTGATACCTTGCCCCTTCGGCAATTTCTTCTTATCTTTCTTTATGTCAATGTATATTATCTATCCCGATAATAAGGTATTATATTCTGTTGTGGTGTGTTTCAGCTATAGGTCTTACCCTACACCTTCAACCTTTTAACCCTCAACCTTTAATGGTGGAGAATAACGGAGTCGAACCGTTGACCTCCTGCGTGCAAGGCAGGCGCTCTAGCCAGCTGAGCTAATCCCCCAAAAGGATATTAATGTGTAGTCCCGTCCAGATTTGAACTGGAGACCCCTACATTATCAGTGTAGTGCTCTAACCAGGCTGAGCTACGGGACTGTTGATTTTAAGGTCGGCGTCCGTATGCAGTATATAGTATCTTACCGCTACTGCTTTCCTTTGGCTTTCCCCATCTTAATCTCCGTTATGCTTTCGCTTTTCTGCTATCGCACACCGTTTTCTTCTGGGTGTTTCTTTTTTTCTCTTTTTAGTATAAGGTATTCAGTATCATGTACAAGACCTTAAGCCTTCTACCTTATTACCCTCTACCTTATTTTGAAATATCATGTTGCGTGGCGAGTAGGCGGTGCTACTCCAGAAAGGAGGTATTCCAGCCGCACCTTCCGGTACGGCTACCTTGTTACGACTTAGCCCCAGTTATCGGTTTTACCCTAGGACGCTCCTTGCGGTTACATACTTTAGGTACCCCCAACTTCCATGGCTTGACGGGCGGTGTGTACAAGGCCCGGGAACGTATTCACCGCGTCATTGCTGATACGCGATTACTAGCGAATCCAACTTCATGGGGTCGAGTTGCAGACCCCAATCCGAACTGTGAATGGCTTTGTGAGATTCGCATCATATTGCTATGTAGCTGCCCTCTGTACCATCCATTGTAGCACGTGTGTAGCCCCGGACGTAAGGGCCATGATGACTTGACGTCGTCCCCTCCTTCCTCTCTGTTTGCACAGGCAGTCTGTTTAGAGTCCCCACCATAACGTGCTGGCAACTAAACATAGGGGTTGCGCTCGTTGCGGGACTTAACCCAACACCTCACGGCACGAGCTGACGACAGCCATGCAGCACCTAGTTTCGTGTGATTGCTCACTCATTTATCTCTAAATGATTCACTAACTTTCAAGCCCGGGTAAGGTTCCTCGCGTATCATCGAATTAAACCACATGCTCCTCCGCTTGTGCGGGCCCCCGTCAATTCCTTTGAGTTTCACTCTTGCGAGCGTACTCCCCAGGTGGAACACTTAACGCTTTCGCTTAGCCGCTGACTGTGTATCGCCAACAGCGAGTGTTCATCGTTTAGGGCGTGGACTACCAGGGTATCTAATCCTGTTTGATCCCCACGCTTTCGTGCCTCAGCGTCAATAAGACCATAGTAAGCTGCCTTCGCAATCGGTGTTCTGAGACATATCTATGCATTTCACCGCTACTTGTCTCATTCCGCCTACCTCTAGTCCATTCAAGCCCATCAGTATCAAGGGCACTGCGATAGTTGAGCTACCGTCTTTCACCCCTGACTTAACAGGCCGCCTACGCACCCTTTAAACCCAATAAATCCGGATAACGCTTGGATCCTCCGTATTACCGCGGCTGCTGGCACGGAGTTAGCCGATCCTTATTCTTCCGGTACATTCAGCTATCTACACGTAGATAGGTTTATTCCCGGATAAAAGCAGTTTACAACCCATAGGGCAGTCTTCCTGCACGCGGCATGGCTGGTTCAGAGTTGCCTCCATTGACCAATATTCCTTACTGCTGCCTCCCGTAGGAGTCTGGTCCGTGTCTCAGTACCAGTGTGGGGGGCCATCCTCTCAGATCCCCTAGTCATCGTCGCCTTGGTGGGCCGTTACCCCGCCAACTAGCTAATGACACGCATGCCCATCTCCGTCCCATAAATGTTTGATCATTGCACTATGCAGTGCTGTGATTTTATGCGGTATTAATCCGGATTTCTCCGGGCTATCCCCCAGATGAAGGTAGGTTGCATACGCGTTACGCACCCGTGCGCCACTTTCTCATCCAGCAAGCTGGATGATATCGTTCGACTTGCATGTATTAGGCCTGCCGCTAGCGTTCATCCTGAGCCAGGATCAAACTCTCCATTGTAAAATGTGTTGTAAGATGCTGACCAGTTTTAACTATTGTTAAAAATAGTCTTCTTTTTTGTTATGTTGTCTGTTAGACACCACCTTTAAAATAAAGCTACGTAATCATGTACTTTGATCGGTACTCCATTACCTCGCTACGCTACATTGACATCTCTTTTAAGAACTTATTGACCAGTAAGCCTCACGGCCGGTCATCTATATATCTTCGGTTTCAGTTCCGGCCGGTCTTGTTCGTCCTGCCTGTGTTTCATCCCGTTTCAATCTTGTTTTTGTTATCTTCCCGACATCCGCCGTTCCGATTTTTTTGCCCTTCCTTTCGGTTGGGAGTGCAAAGGTAAGGATCTTTTTTAAACTTCCAAATAAAATAAATTTTATTTTTTTAGCCTTTCTTTTATCCCTTTTCCCTTATTTCAATACGCTGATCCTGTTCAGCTTCCCGTTCTTCCGATCCGGGCTGCAAAGGTAGCAATCTTTTCCGCTTTAGCAATATTTATTTTAAAATAAATCCTGCCCTCCTTATCGCTCTGCCATCTTTTCAACCTGATCCCTTCCTCCGAAGCGGGATGCAAAAGTAGGGATTTTTAATGCATATCCAAAGCTTTTTTAACAATGGCTGCAGGACTTGAGGTAACACAATGGTTTTCAACGAGAAAAAATGTTGCACAAACCAAAACTTTTTGGGCGATTGACTGTTTGGCACTCCTCCGCCCTTAGGCTTCCGAAGTTTTTTCTTCCGCTCACTGCCGTTTAAAACTTCGCAAGACTCTACCAGATAAACCCGATTGCAATGGAAAACCCGAAGGTGAGGAACGAACCGGGGCTTTGGAACGGATGGCGAGAACACACCTATATAGTAGCACTAACACTGCTTTTCAAAAAATCGCAAGCTATATATTATAAGTAAACGTCCAAAGATATCCTTACCAGCCATTCTCTTTTAAACTTCGGAAGTCAAAAATATTTTATAAATTAGTTAGATGCTTTTGGTTAAACAATGGACTTCTGATTTATTTGGACTGCTATTCCCAAATTTATGCAATGCATGTGGCAATTCTTTGTTTCGCTATGAACAATTGATTTGTTTAAAATGCTTACACGACCTTCCTTTTACAGACTATCACCAATATGCAGACAATAGAGTTGCCAAGCAATTATGGGGCCGCTTACCACTTAATGCTGCAATGGCCATGTTGTATTTTAGAAAAGGAGCGAAAGTTCAAAACTTAATCCACAACTTAAAATACAATGGTAGAACCGATGTTGGGGTACTATTGGGCAATATGCTGGGCGAGCGGCTAAAAACCGGAATTCTTTACCAGGATATCAACATGGTTATCCCAGTTCCTTTGCATGGTAAAAAATATAAAAGCAGAGGGTATAACCAAAGCAGCTTTATTGCAGAAGGAATTGCAGCGCAAATGGGAATCCATGTTAGCGAACATCACCTTATCCGAAATACTTCAACAGAGAGCCAAACTAAAAAAAGCAGATATAACCGTTATGAAAACATGAAAGATGTTTTTCAGGTAAATTCTGCTGGAGATATAATCGGCAAACATATTTTACTGGTTGATGATGTAATTACTACCGGGGCAACGCTTGAAGCCTGCGCCAATACACTCTTAGCTATTGGGGCGGCAAAAGTGAGCATTGCGGCGCTTGCCTTTGCAGAATAATTACTGTTACACGGTTTAAGCGCTATTGTAAGTAGCCAAACATTTTTCTAAGTTTGATTTATGCGTTTAAATATTGGTTTAGTGCTTTTAATTTTATTCTTTGGTTCAGCTTGTCGGAAAGGGGAGCGTATAACCACAGATCCGAATGCCAAACTAAATATATCTAATAAAGAAGTATTATTTGATACCATTTTTACTTCGGTAGGATCAACTACTAAAAGAATAAAGATCGTTAACCGGAACAATGATGCAGTTAAAGTTTCCGAAATCAGATTATCAGGTGGCAATACTTCGGCTTTTAGCATTAACATTAACGGTGAACAAACACAGAGCAAAAATGATCTCATTATAAACGGTAGGGATTCTATAAACCTTTTTGTCAAAGTTTCGATCAACCCAAATTCAACTAATCTGCCCTTTCTGGTTCAGGATTCTATCATATTAAATACAAATGGGAATAAACAGGTGATTCAACTTTTAGCTTATGGGCAGAATGCTGTATTTGTTAATGAATCGACAATTAATGCCAATACCATCTGGACAAAAGCTTTACCTTATATTATTAATGGATCGTTAACTGTTAAGAGCGGGGGCTCACTAACCATCCAACCTGGAACTAAAATTTATTTCCACAAGGATGCCAATTTAAACATAGAAGGGAACTTAGTGGTTAATGGCAACCTTACCGAACCTGTACTATTTTGTAGCGATAGGCTGGAACTTATATATAGCGATGAGCCCGGACAATGGAAAGGGATTTTCTTAAAACGAACCGGAAATGGGCTTATTAAAAATGCGATCATCAAAAATGCGTCTGTCGGCATTACTTCCGATTCTTTGTCTATTAACAATAACCCCAAATTAATTTTAAGCAATAGTATTATTAAAAATATGCAGGTGGCCGCTTATATTGGGTACCATTCGGAACTGCTTGCATTTAACAATGTGATGTATAACTGCGGGAATTATTTAATATATGCGGTAGGGGGAGGAAATTACAACTTAAAACAGAATACTTTTGCTGCTTATAACTCAAATTTTCCACGTAAAACTGCCTCCCTGAGTTTTTCAGATTATTTATCGGCAAATGCCTATAACAAACTTCAGGTAGATTTAACCAATAATATCATATGGGGGAGTTTAACGAATGAACTGGATATCCAAAAGAAAACGTCTGCAATAGTGCAGTTCAATTTATGGAGCAATTTAATCCGATCTACCAACAGCGCTTACAGCAGCAATGGCAATATTTTAAATACCAACCCTCTTTTCATTAATCAAGATCTAGAAGATTTTGGAGTATCTCCCAGTAGCATCGTCAGAAAAAAGGGAACTGATTTAAACACTGATCCATATTTCTTTAATTACCTTAGCCAGGATGCGAAAGGAAATGCAAGAATTTACCCCTCAACCTTAGGCAGTTACGAGAAATAACTTATTTTTTTTATTTTCTCAAAACAAAATGGCGATAATCTCCGTTTATATATTCGAGAGCGTTAATTTAGATGGTAAGGGTCGATATTTCTTCTAAAGAATATCGGCCCTTTACTTTTTACCAAGATTATAGGATTACCACTCAATTTTTAGGCTATTTTTAACATCGCTTTAATCTCCAATAAGATTTATTTCTTTAGAAAATTAGCATTGGTGCCTATGGCAGCCTGCAGCCCCGCTTTTCCTCTTGCCGTTTTAATTTATTAATATTAAAAACATATAGATGAAACGGCATCCTTCAATCGGGCTTAGTTAACAAAGTCGGTATTTAAATACGCCTATAATCAAAAAAGCAGCTACAAATTAATGTAACTGCTCTATTTATTTGTTTTATTATAAAATTATTCTACTGTTACCGATTTAGCTAAGTTTCTAGGCTGGTCTACATTACAACCACGCATTACTGCAATATGATACGATAATAACTGAAGCGGAATAGTTGCTATAAGTGGTAAAAAGGCTTCATTGGCATCAGGAATTTCGATACAGTAATCGGCCATTTTCTTCACCTCGGTATCGCCCTGGGTTACAATCGCAATCACCTTACCTTTTCTTGCTTTTACTTCTTGTATATTGCTGATCACTTTTTCGTATGATGAATTCTGCGTAGCAATAAAAACCACTGGCATTTCTTCATCAATTAAAGCGATAGGTCCATGTTTCATTTCTGCTGCAGGATAACCCTCTGCATGGATATAAGAAATTTCCTTAAGTTTTAAGGCACCTTCTAAAGCCACAGGGAAACCGCTACCTCTCCCCAAGAACAAACAGTTGGTAGAATCTTTTATCTTTTCTGCAACCTCTTTAATCAGATCGTTCGATTCTAAAGCAACCTGAATTTTTTCAGGGATATGATCCAGTTCGGTTAAAAGTTCAATTAATTTTGAGGTGGTAATGGTCCCTTTTTGCTGCGCCATATAAAAGGCCATCAAGGTTAAAACCGTTACCTGGGCAGTAAATGCTTTTGTTGAGGCTACGCCAATTTCTGGACCCGCATGGGTATAAACACCTGCATGGGTTAAACGTGGGATGGATGCTCCCGCAACATTACAGATTCCAAAAATAGTTGCCCCGCGTTCTTTAGCCATCTCGATGGCCGCCATGGTATCGGCAGTTTCGCCGGATTGTGAAATGGCAATTACTACATCTTTTTCGGTGATAATTGGATTTCGGTATCTGAATTCTGAAGCATACTCCACTTCTACAGGAATACGGGCATATTCTTCGATCAGGTATTCGCCAACCAAACCTGCATGCCACGATGTTCCGCAGGCCACAATAATGATCCGGTCTATATTTTTTAATTTCTCTGCAAATTCTTTGATCCCGCCAAGCTGAACTTTTCCTTCTTCAGGATAAATACGTCCACGCATACAATCTTTAATCGAACGTGGCTGCTCATAAATTTCTTTAAGCATAAAGTGATCAAAGCCACCTTTCTCCAACATTTCGAGTTTTAACTCCAATTCTTGAATTAACGGGGTTTGGATCACGTTATCTAGTTGTTTGATCAATAGATCTTCTCTGGTAATCAGTGCGATTTCACCATCCTTTAAGTAAATTACGTTTTTAGTGTATTCAATAATCGGTGTAGCATCAGAGGCAATAAAATATTCTCCGGCTCCGACACCAATTACCATCGGACTTCCCTTCCTCGCGGCAATTAAACGATCTGGGTGCTCTTTATCCATAATAACGATGGCGTAAGCCCCATTTACTTCGTGCAAAGCCAAACGAACGGCTTCCAAAAGGTCAATCTGCTCGATTTTTTGAATTTCCTCAATCAGATGGATAAGCACTTCCGTATCAGTATCACTTTTAAATTCGTGCCCTCGGCTAGTCAATTCTTCCTTTAGCGTAGCGTAATTTTCGATGATCCCATTATGTATGATAGAAAGTTTACCATTATTTGAAGTATGTGGATGGGAATTACGGTCAGATGGAACACCGTGGGTAGCCCAACGTGTATGCCCCATGCCAATACTGCCCGTTTTATCCTGAGTCTCAGCAAATTCTTCCAAAACGGCCACTTTTCCGGCTTTTTTATAAATATGATCGCCACTGTTATTCATCAACGCAATGCCAGCGCTATCATAACCGCGATATTCTAATCTTTTAAGACCCTTCAGTACAATTGGCCACGCTTCTCTGTAACCAATATAGCCTACTATTCCACACATAAGTTTATATTACATTAATTTGGCTCAAATATATAAAACAAACGTTTGCTTTAAAGAAAAAAAGCCGATAAACTTACTTCACAAAAAAGCAGCTACAGATTAATGTAGCTGCTCATGCTATTGTAGCCCAAAGGGGCTTGGTGTATAATTTTATTTATAAAGTGGGAAAGCACTTACCAATTTAATCACTTCATCTTTTACACTATTCAGGTTAGCCTCATCTTCAGGATTGGTTAAAACCTGATCGATTAAATCAACTATTTTTTCCATTTCAGTTTCTTTTAAACCACGCGTCGTAATTGCGGCAGTACCTACACGGATACCAGAAGTTACAAATGGCGATTTATCATCGAAAGGAACCATGTTTTTGTTTACTGTAATTTCTGCTTTCTCTAAAGCATTTTCAGCTACTTTACCAGTAATATTTTTATTTCGAAGATCGATCAGCATCAAGTGGTTGTCTGTACCACCAGAAATAATACCATATCCTTTAGCTACAAATGCTTTGGCCATTGCCTGTGCGTTAGCCGCAACTTGTTTAATGTATGTTCCGTACTCCTCGCTTAAAGCTTCGCCAAAAGCAATTGCTTTAGCCGCAATAATATGCTCTAACGGGCCGCCTTGCGTACCAGGGAAAACCGCCATATCAAGCAGGTTACTCATTAAACGGATTTCGCCTTTAGGTGTTTTTAATCCCCATGGATTTTCGAAATCCTGTCCCATCATAATCATGCCTCCACGTGGACCACGTAAAGTTTTGTGGGTAGTAGTGGTTACAATATGGCAATGTGGAAGTGGGTTGGCCAACAATCCTTTTGCGATTAAACCTGCAGGGTGAGAAATATCAGCTAAAACCAAAGCACCGATTTTATCAGCTACTGCACGGATAAAAGCGTAATCCCACTCGCGGGAATAAGCAGATGCACCGCAGATAATTAATTTTGGTTTTTCAGCTAAAGCAACTTCTTCTAATTTTTTATAGTCAATTAATCCGGTTTCTCTTTCAACTCCATAAAATAAAGGCTGGTATAGTTTACCCGAAAAGTTAACAGGCGAACCATGCGTTAAATGGCCTCCATGAGAAAGATCAAATCCTAATATTTTATCACCTGGCTGCAAAACGGCAAGCATTACTGCTGCGTTAGCTTGTGCGCCAGAGTGCGGCTGAACGTTTACCCATGCTGCACCGAACAACTCTTTTGCTCTATCGATAGCAATCTGCTCTACTACATCCACTACCTGACAACCGCCATAGTAACGTTTTCCTGGTAAGCCTTCAGCATATTTGTTGGTTAGTACCGATCCGGCAGCTTCCATCACCTGCTTGCTTACAAAGTTTTCTGATGCAATAAGCTCTAAACCATGCTCTTGGCGGTTTAACTCCTTATCAATAAGTTCAAAAATTTGGTTGTCGCGTGTCATCATTATATGAGGTTTGTATTTTTTTGGCAAAAGTAAGAAATTCAAATTTAATTTAGGCCGTATTAGGATAATGCTTTCACATTAAAGTTGTTAAAGCCGCTCCCAATGGTTATCTCTACGATTTGTTGCTGCAACATTTCTAAAATAGCCAGGAAATTATAAACGAAATGCACTTTATTCTCCGAATTTTTAAGCACCAAAGCAAAATCGATCTGTTTATTGATATCGAGCAGATTAGCAATAAAGTGTTTTTGTTGTTCTATAGTATACGGATATTGTACCACGGTGTGTTTAACCTCTTCGCTGCGCAGTTCATATTTCTGCATCGTTCGGTGGTAAACGGTTAAAAGTTTATAGAGATCCAATGATAAAAGTTCATCCTGGTGACTGGAAGATGCAGCAGCCAGGGTTAAATCATATGCAATATTACCCCGTTGATCTTGTTTAAAGCGTTCCTCTTCAAAAACTTTCATTTCTTCTGCGACCGATTTAAATTGCTTATAGGCTATAAGCCTCGCGATCAGGTCTTGTTCAGCGTTAATTTCATTTCCTGCTTCATCAACCTCAATCCTTGGCAAAAGCATTTTAGACTTAATGCGCATCAAGGTTGCAGCCACTAAAATAAATTCGCTGGCTACTTCGACATTTAAAGCAAGGAGCTGATGAATATAGGCTAAAAAGTCGTTGGTAATTTTGGCAATCTCCACATCCTGGATATTGAGTTCGTCCCGCTCTATAAAGAACAGCAACAAATCGAAGGGGCCTTCGAATACCGGAAGTTTTATTTCAAAATTCTCTGCCTGCATGTGTACAGACAAACATAATGAAAATTTTTAGTCCCAAACAATCTTAACTACTAAACCCTAACCCTTAACCTACATCCGCTAACCCCTCAACGCCAATCGCTTAACGCTCAATAATAAACCAGTATTTTTCTCTTCTATATTAAAACAAATTTGCCTTACTTTGTATCTTGTTTTTTACCATAAATTTCGAATGCAAGTAAAAGCTGGCCCCCTATTATCTAAAATCAACTATCCCGCTGATTTAAAGCAATATAGCGATTCTGACTTAGAACAAATAAGCCAGGAATTACGACAGTATATCATTGATGTAGTTAGTGTTAACGGTGGCCATTTTGGCGCCAGTTTAGGTGTTGTTGAATTAACAGTAGCCTTACACTATGCATTAAATACTCCTTACGATAAGTTGGTTTGGGATGTAGGCCATCAGGCATACGGACATAAAATATTAACCGGTCGTAGGGATTTATTCCATACCAATCGTGTATACGGTGGCATTAGCGGTTTCCCAAAAATTTCTGAAAGTGAGTATGATACCTTTGGCGTAGGCCATTCCTCTACTTCCATTTCTGCCGCTTTGGGTATGGCAGTGGCTTCGCAATTAAAAGGCGAAACCGATCGGCAACACGTTGCCGTTATCGGCGATGGCGCCATGACAGCTGGCTTGGCTTTTGAAGGATTAAACCATGCGGGTATCGAAAACAGTAATGTGCTGGTAATCCTGAATGATAACTGCATGTCTATCGATCCGAATGTGGGTGCGCTTAAGGAATATTTAACCAGCATCACCATTTCAAAATCGTACAACCGTTTCCGTGATGATATTTCTCATGTACTCACAGGGCTTTCTAAGCTGGGTCCTAACGCGCATAAGTACGTTAAAAAAATAGAAAAGAGCATTAAAGGAACCTTACTAAAACAAAGTAATTTATTCGAAGCCTTAAACTTTAGGTATTTCGGTCCTGTTGATGGGCACGATGTAAAACGTTTAGCGCAGACCATAAAAGATTTATCTGCTATTCCTGGTCCTAAGCTTTTACATTGCGTTACCGTAAAAGGTAAGGGTTTTGCACTGGCAGAAAAAGATCAGACCAAGTGGCATGCACCAGGTCTTTTCGATAAGATTACCGGTGAAATCAAAAAAAGCACTCCAGATAAGCCACAACCACCAAAATACCAGGATGTTTTCGGACATACCATGGTAGAGCTGGCTGAGGCAAATGATAAAATTGTAGGTATTACACCTGCTATGCCATCAGGATCATCGTTAAATATTATGATGAAAGCGATGCCAAAACGTGCATTCGATGTGGGTATCGCAGAGCAACATGCTGTGACTTTCTCGGCTGGTTTAGCGACACAAGGATTAGTTCCCTTCTGTAACATCTATTCAAGCTTTATGCAAAGGGCCTATGATCAGGTGATCCATGACGTAGCCATTCAAAAATTGAATGTAGTTTTTTGCTTAGACAGGGCAGGCTTGGCAGGCGCTGATGGTGCAACACACCATGGCGCTTATGATATTGCTTACATGCGCTGTATACCAAATTTGGTCGTTTCTTCTCCAATGAACGAAGAGGAACTGCGAAACCTGATGTTTACGGCTCAACAAGAAAACATGGGTCCATTTGTAATCCGTTATCCTCGCGGTAATGGTGTAATGCCCGATTGGAAGCGGCCATTTAGAGCATTAGAAATTGGTAAAGGGCGTAAAATCTGCGATGGCGAAGATGTGGCTTTATTAACTATTGGCCACGTAGGCAATTTTGCCGCTGAAGCACGTGCCGAATTAAATAGTGAAGGCTTTTATCCTGCACATTATGATTTACGCTTTGTGAAACCATTGGATGAGCAGCTGTTAAATGAGGTGTTCGCTAAATATAAGCACGTGATCACGGTAGAAGATGGATCACTACCTGGTGGGGTAGGCTCTGCGGTATTAGAGTTTATTGCCGATAATGGTTACCAAGCCAATGTAATCCGTTTAGGTATTCCAGACCAGTTCATCGAACATGGTGAACAGGCCGAACTTTGGGCGGAATGTGGTTATGATAAAACTGCAATTATTGAGGCGGTTAGAAAAGTGGCGGTGAGGAGAACGACGAATAGCTTGGCAGGGTAAGAAGTCATGAGCCTCTAGCAGAAGCTAAAAGGAGCCAAGCAAAAAACACCATAAACAATTAATTCAGCTTTCTTGTCTATTATTTTGTGATCCATTTTAAATACCATTTAAAATGGAAAGTTCATAGCGGAAAGCGATCAATTAATCTTTGCTCTGCTTGATACTAACTATTAGATAGCTGAAAATACATTAAACATATAATATTCCCTTCTAGCTCCTATTCCATGCCTAATCTTACTACTTCATACTAAAAACTATACACTTTTTGTAAACGTTAAGCAAATAATGAGTAATTCCCAAAACATAACATTAAATTAACATAAATTACTATTAATCACCCACATGATTCAGTATATTTGTTCACCTTATTGAAGAACAAAAAGATTACTTGTGATTAATTTTAAATCCATAACGCCTCTTTCACATAACTTTCCAATGAAATCCCAAGTTATCTCTAGATTAAAAAAAATCAAAATTAACTCAAACTTTTTTCTTAATCATTTGTTTGCATAAAGCATAACGTAAAATTTGATTATTATGGAAAATAAAATCTATACCCTATGACCGCTCTTAAAAAAACTATTGAAATCAGTAAACTTATTTTTAACTTCTTAGGATTCTTATTCGACGAAGGAGTTAATAAAGATAAAATAGGCAAAAGATCAAACTAATGTCCCTGCCTATTTATAGTTAATCTGAAATGAATTTCTAAAGAATCTCCTTATGAAATTAAAGCTTCTATTGGGATCTGATTAGCAGATCATGGATCAAGCGGAAAAGTTGGGGCGAGTTAAACTCTAGGCATGTATTTCCGATAATTTGAATAAGAAGAACTTAATACCCCTATCGCCTCCCGATGTTGCTCTAAAAGCCTTATCTTTGCGTTGAAAGTTTCTGCAGATGCATTCGTAGATCTGTTGATAAAGAAGTTAAGGATATACAGATAATGCTATTGAATTGATCTGGCAACAGTCCTAAAGGAATCAATTGCGCATGCATCTACCTCAATATACCAGATTGCCAATTTTTTAAAGCTTGCTCCTTACTTTTGCACCCCTGAATATATCACCCAATTTTTGGGCAATACTATATGCATTTTTTAATCTGGGATACCTTCCGAAAAGTAGCTCTGCTCTAAGCTCCTGATTTCGTATCCATTTATGCTTAAACAAAAGATACCTGATCTGTACCAGCAATTGCTTTAACGTATTTCCATTGGCCAACACTTCTAGATGGTAAGCGATTTTGTTCTTTTTGTCGTTGCAATATTCTCATTTTCTGCATCGATAGCCTCTCAGCGAGACTTTATCCCATTCTACTTATACAAACAAGCTATTATTCATAGGTTACGATGGTTCTTTTAATCTGACCTGACCTATTTGGATAAATCTCTTGAGTATCAGTTACAATCCCAGCAGATTGTGGTCCACGATACCCCAAAACGCTTGAATAATCATTTACAGAGTCCTCGGTAGAAGTTCTTTTAGCAACCATATATAATGATCTCGCTGGAGTTAGAGAAAGGTGGAGTGCATAAGGGCTGATGACCCCATCAAATTGTTCCAAAGTTTCAGAAATTGAGGGCGCGCTCGGAAATGTCGTCTTTATGACCACTATTCTTTTACCATTTACATTGCTATAAACAAAGTCATCCCGTGAAATCACCTCACCATTTATATTTTTTGTCGTAAACTTTAATGGTTGGCCACCTATAAATTCATACTCTATAATTGTATGTAATAATTTTACAGTGCTAGATGGATTAGTAGCATTGATAGTTGATATACGAACAGTGCTTAAAGTACCTGAAGTATAAAAATAATCAATTTGTTCAAGTGTAGCAGGGTTATAGGGAGTGTATACACATTTTGTTAATAGACCATCGGTATCATAGGTATAATTCCAAATTCCCTGATAAATTAAAAGCCTGTTAATAGGATTATTGAAATATTTTGTCATCGAAATAATCCTGTTAGATGCATCGTAAACGGGCCAATATTCATATCTATCTCCATCTTGATAGGTTTTAATTTTAAGGCTTTTAACACTAGCTTGAGTGATCAAGTATTCATCGTTTGAGTAGGTAGTAAAGCTGCCATTATTTATTTCTATCTTGCCCGTCAAGGCAGAATTAGGGATACGAACTAAAAGCGTTGTTGTAGTACTTGATTTTACAATAGCGTTTATATTGTTAATCTTTACAATATTGCTGGTCGGATTCGTATTGAATCCTGTTCCCGTGATCACAATATCTGAACCAGCAAGATTTTGTGCTGGCTCAATTTTATCTATTGTGAGGTTATTAACTTCTTCAATTTGCTCCTCATTTTCTTTTTTGCTACATCCACATAGTGAAACAAGTGACAAACAAACGGCCAGTACTATATTTTTCCACTTCATCGCATTGTTGTTTAGATAAATAAATTTAATCAATTATTTACCTATATAACAACAACTTACATATTTTTTTTATTATTAATTTCGCTATCCATTTATAACCCAAATCGCATAAACACCAATTGTAACTGCTTACCGTACTTTCCTAATCTTCGTTATATTTAATCAATAACGAAAATGATAAGTAAAACCAGTTAAAATCTTAATGCTGAATTTTATAATTTTACCTTTTCCAGCGCAACAGATTTATATCCATAGACCAATCTAGTTTCGACTTACCTCCAACTCTATAGCGTCCAGTTGAATAAGCTGTTAATAATGTTCCATTCTTCATTTGAACAGTAGAAGTTGATTGACTAGATCTAAAGAAATAATTTAGTTTATTGGTAGGAATATTCCCTCTCCATCTTGACAATACGTAACGATTCTTGACTTCCCATGTTCTACCGTTATCTTTGCTTACTATCGCTTCTATACCATAGTAAGGATAATGATCTGAAGAGTTATTGAAATTATCCGATGTTCCTAGCGCACCGCCAACACGAACAGCATACGTCATCAATATCGTTCGCCGATCATTGAGTAGCAGCATGCTAGGGTGATGCCTGCCGTACTCAAATATCTTTTTTGGAAGGCTCCATGTTCTACCCTCATCTTTTGATATTGAAACAGCTAATCCACCATAATTATCAAATTCAGTTTCATGATTTGTAAAGTATATCGGGTTAGGGTCTCTGCGGCAAGCGGCAACCAGATCACCATTATTCGCTTGAACAACATTAATTTCATTATATCCTTTAAGGTTATCTATCTTTCTTGGTTTTGTCCAAGTATTTCCTGTATCATAAGATGTTCTTATAAATGGCTGCGAATAATAATCCTTTGTTCCTAACTTTCCATTTGCAGAATACCCTATTTGTATAATTTTCTGCCCTGCAGAATTATTGATTACACAAACCGGGTCCCAAGTATAAAGTGCTGTGCCAAAATATTCAGTTGTATTCTGTACATATTGCCATGTATCACCATTATCTGTACTTTTAAAAAATGTTGAATACAAATTCTCACTAAAGCAATATAAAAGCCCATTACCAGAATTTGTTAGTCCTATGACAATGGAGCTGTACGGGAATTTTTTTCTTTCACTCCAGGTATATCCAGCATCATTACTTATGATTTGCATCGTTTTAGGTTCAACGATCTGGTCATTTAATATACCGCTAAAAGTAAAAAACTGCATAATTAGCTTATTAGTTTCCGGCAAATAAACTAAATATGGGAGTTGTGCATTTACATTATTCCATTTCGAACCACTAATTCGTACAGTTGTGACTGGCCACATTTTTGGTTTTGATGTTTGCAAAATGCTGCGGTTCAACTTAGAACCAATATTCAGATCTGTATTATATGTATTGAGTAGTTCTAAAAAACCGATCACTAATAAACATGGTATAATACGGGCATTTAGTAGTAATTTTAAAGGCATTCCTATTATGTTTACATACTCCAAACTATCTAATCAGGAGTAATTTCCAGTTAATGGATTAAAGTTAATAGTTAAAAATTCAAGAATCACAAAGATTATTAAAAATCAAGCCAGGTACATCACAATATGATTATTTATCACGATTTAAAAATCGTGATAAATATTTCTGAACGAACTTCTTAAACCTATAGTGAATAAGCCAGTTTTGTTTGTTCCTAAGTCATGACGCTCTTCTCTTAAAGTACCTGCAACTTCAATGCGCAAATTATACTTCGGATTAAGCAGGTAACCTACTTGACCTTTAATATAATATAAATCGGTTGCAATACCCTGACCTACGTGGCTTCCATAATCTACAGCCCTAGTGGTATAGTCTTTAAAGATATCTCCACCATAATTCATTCCCTCTGGATCTAAGCCATACCTAGAATAAATAGCTTGTCCCTGAAAATCAAATCGCTTATAACTGTAGCTCAAAATCCCTAAAAACTCTCTAAAGTTAGCTCCATAAGGATGAGCCAGAGGCTGGTTATAGTTAGAGTAATTAGATAATCTATTAAAGTGTGCGTAAGTGTAAGGGCGGGCTGTATTGAATTCAGCTAAGTAGTTTAAGCCCGGCACCTTGAATAAATCTGCTCCCCGGATACCAAACTGAATGGCCCATTTGTTGGCCCAGTATCCATTCCCTTTAAAAAACTCCTTAGCGGTAAATTCATCAAACATAAACTGGCCGTAAAGAGTACTCTTTTTTAAGATTTCATATTTCAGGTTAAAACCCAATCGCATTTTATCAGGAGAAGTAGTGTTAGTATTCTCTACCGGACGCAAGAAAATAAAAGGATGGATATAATTAAAATCAAATCCACGCTTACCTTCAACTTCAGCATCAGCCCAGGTTACCGCCTGGAAAAAGCCCACAGAAAATCTTTTGGTTGCATTCCAATCTACATAATGTGCAGCCATCCATTTACCCCGATCACCCAATCTGCGATCAATAGCTAACTTCTCAGCGCCTGGGTCGAGCATATAAGCAAAAATTGTTTGATATTGCACACTACCCAAAGTGGCTCTTGCTCTAAAGAAAGAATAATTAGATGAGACATCAGAAAGGAGCATAGAACGATAACCATCTCCGATGAAGTTCTTATCGTACCCTAAAGCAAAGTTCAAGTGCTTATTTGGAGTGTAGGAAAGCAAAGCTGTTACGTAAGACCAATCTTGTGTATTAGATCCTAATTTACCATAACCTTGTCCAGGCACTACCTGATTCTTGATAATGTAATTATTAACGTAATCAACAAACTTACCCTGATTTTCATAGCCATTTAAATAGAACGAAAACTGCTTGCCAACATTTCCTCCAACCTGAAAACCGCGCGTATTTAACCAAGTAGTTCTATTGTTGCTTAAATCTCTACCAATCTGAAAATCAGGAAGAAAATCTGCATATACATCGTAATCATCTCCATTAAATTGTAATAAATGCTCTTGAAACAATTTACGATGAGCCCAACTCCTGCGATTTAAACTATCCGTACCATAGTTAATCAGTGAATCAAAGCGGCTATTTAAAGTCAGATCATCCGAATAAAACCCCTTTATCGAAGAGTGGAATTTCGAATTTGGATCGTATACCGAAGAATTAAATTTCTGATAGAACTGATAATCGTACGGAATAATCCGGTTTGGGGTAGGATCCTGAGCCTTAACCGCATAACCAATAGTGGCCAGCAAGGCTAACAAAAGATATTTTCTCATCTAACAATTAGTCGTTTATTATTTTATCCAATTCTTCGAAAACTGAGTTCTTACTCTTGAATTCAGGGACAAGCTTTTTCATCTGAATAACCACCTCTCTATCGCTTCCGGATTTGGCAGATTCTATTAAATCGTATATTTTCTTTTCTATTTCTTCAAACACATACTCTCTTACCTTACCAATCATGATCTTTTCATGGTGGGTTGGCATGGTGTTTTCATTATCGTTCAATAACTCTTCATAAAGCTTTTCGCCCGGTCGCAAGCCAGAAAATTCTATTTTGATATCAATGTTTGGTTCGAGGCCCGATAAACGGATCATCTTTTTGGCTAATTCAATAATCTTAACAGATTTACCCATATCAAAAACGAAGATCTCCCCTCCTTTTCCCATACAGCCGGCCTCAAGTACTAACCTACAAGCCTCAGGAATGGTCATGAAATAACGGGTAATTTCTGGGTGCGTTACCGTGATTGGTCCTCCCTTTTCAATTTGTTGTTTAAAACGCGGAATAACTGAACCATTCGAACCTAAAACGTTACCAAAACGCGTAGTGATAAATTTAGTAATCGGTCTTATCTCTTGTTCGTTTATATAACTTAACCCATTACTAAAGATAAATCCATCTGTGCTTAGAGATTTATTTAATGATTGTACATAAATCTCCGCTACACGCTTAGATGCGCCCATCACATTAGTTGGATTTACCGCTTTATCGGTAGAGATCATCACAAACTTCTGCACACCAAATCTTACCGATAAATCAGCTATCAATTTTGTTCCGCCAACATTTGTTCTAATCGCTTCAGCGGGATTATTTTCCATCAAAGGGACGTGCTTATATGCCGCTGCATGATATACATAATGAGGCTTATAAGTCTCAAACAATTTTTCCATCCGTTGCAAATCGCGTACATCGCCAATAAAAGCTACGAAGTTTTGTTTATTATTATGCTCTTGAAGTTCTAAATGAATTTCATGAAGTGCGCTTTCTGACTGATCACACAGAATGATCAATCCAACTTCAAACTTCATTAACTGTCTCACCACCTCACTACCAATAGAACCAGCAGCGCCAGTAATCAGAATACGCTTTTTGCGCAGCATATTGCCAATACCTTCAATATCAATTTGAATAGATTTACGGTTAAGTAGATCTTCAATATTTAACTTTTGAATTTGAGCTGGCTGAAGCTTACCATTTTCCCAAACATCAGGAGGTGGTATATTTAAAATTTTAATATCGTTTTCTAAACAGAGATCCACTACCTGGTCTTTTCTATCATCAGGTATGGTGTAAGAAGCAAAAATAATTTCATCCAATTCATGCTCTGCTACCAGATGAGGCAGTGTACCTGCATCAAGAATCCGAATACCATCTATTGCCTTACCCACTTTACGAATGTCATCATCAATAAAAGCAACAATTTTCTTGTTGAAGCTTCCATCGTGATCTAAAGTTCTTTTAGTGGCCAAACCCGCTTCACCAGCGCCATAGATGATTACTTTTTTAACATCAAGCTTAAGATTTTTCACATACATGAAAAAATACTTAATTAAAATCCGATAGGTAATAAATAGCAAAAAGCTGGTTAGGCCGTTTGTAATTAATATAGCTACAGAAATCAAGCTGATTTTAAAGAAAGTAATATAGATAATATTTAAAACGAAGAAAGTTCCGTTACTGATAATCACTGAAAACAGAATTCGAAAAGAATCCTGGGCACTAGTATATCGAATGATTCCTGTGTAAGTTTTAATCTGAAAAAATACGGCAACGTTAATTAATCCTAAAATCAAAAGATTTCGAGCCAATTCAGGAAGATCAACAGCCGCCAAATACAAATTATGCCGCAAGGCATACGAAAAAATGAGCGATATCGCACAAATAGACAGGTCTAGTACGAATATTACCCAGCGGGGCACAATATTAATTTGAGTAAACAAGGTTCAATAGGGTAAAATTTGCTAAAGATAAGTTTTTTAATCAGCAATAAGTAACAATTCTAGGATGTTGAAGAAAAATCCATGGGTATAGACCAAACCTCTTCAAAAACACTAGGAAAATTGGCTAATCGACCAACAGCCATACATGCAGCAACTGTAACACCTGATCCTATTTTAGCTCCACCACCAATATATGCGTTGGGATAAATACTACTAAAATCGTCCAATACGGCATCATGATCGATAGTTACATTAGCATTTACAATGACATGTGCACCTAATATCGCGCCCGTTTGAATTACAGCTCCGGCTAAAATAACCGAGCCAGAACCAATAATTACATCAGGTGCTACTATAGCTTGGGGATGAATAAAGGTACCAACACTATGTTGTACCCGAGCAGCAATAGCTCTTCTGATTTCATTATTTCCGATACCGATTATTACTTCTGCATTGGGAAAAGAATAGGGATTATATTGCATGACGGGCAACCCATGAATGAAAGGTTGGGTAATGCGATCATCAAAATACCCCAAGATGGGTGGAGCGTTTAAATTTAAGCCAGCAGCCAATACCCTGGCATGCCCTCCTGTTCCATAAATTATTCTATCAGCCATCACTTAACTTTAAATTAAACAGATGTTCTTTACCCTCAATCTTTAAACGTATGGATACAAAAACAATCAGACACAGCACCAACAAGAATAATGCCGATAACAAATTAGCTTGGATAACAAAAAGAATTAAAACGTTGATTAATAACTGAACAGCTAAATAAAGTGCAACTACCGCCAGTTGTGGCCATTTTCTTTCATTGGCTAGAAATTGGTAAAAATGTGTGCGATGGGCTTTAAAAATATTCTCTTTTCTCACTACCCTGAAGAAAATAGTGGTCACTGTATCCAGGCCATATATCAATAAAAACAATATATAGATTGGGTTCTGTGTTTTAAAAATCAACTGCCCCAAAAGAAATACGATAATAAAAGCAATGCTTACACTGCCTACGTCACCGGCAAAACATTTTGCCTTTTTTCTAAAATTGAAATAGTTAAAAACGACTACAGATATGATTACTGCTAGCAGCAGTTGTACAGAGGTAAAGCTAATAATATATTGATTAATATAATAGAGGGTAATTAATAATAAAAGACTATAGCCACCAGTAATCCCATTTATTCCATCCATAAAGTTATAGGCGTTAATAGTTCCAATTACCACTACTACTCCAATTGCAGTAAAATACCATGGAAAATAAACAACATCCAATTGGGTAAAAAGTAACAATACCGATAAACCATGTATTAGTAAACGAACTTTGTTATTCAGGGTGTGCATGTCATCCAAAAAGCTAATCATCGCAATTAAGAAGAGCCCAATACTGAAAAAGAGATATTGAAAACCGAAAAGAAAAAAGGCCAATAGCCCTGCAATACTAAAGATAATACCACCTCCACGGATGGTAACTGAAGTATGCGAACTCCGGTGGTTCGGCTGATCAATGATATTATAATGATCGGCGATTTTGAAATAGACTAACTCAGTCACGAACAAAATAACGAGCAAAAATAATGCGTAAAGAACAGACATAAGGGTTTTATTTTAATGTTACGAAGATAGGAAAACAAAATAGCTTTTAAATCAACCTGAACCATCAGTGATAGTATTCGATAAAACTGTTAATGGATTCCAATTCAATTCTTTCCTCGCCCTAGAATCATCAAACGTTAAGTCTTGTGTTATTTTTTTTAGTCTAATCGAATTTATAGGAAATTTATCTCCAAGAAAGTCTCCAATTATAGCCATCACTTTCGCAAAAAAGTAAGGTATGTTTACAACATTTTTCTTTCCAAGTTGTTGGGCAATATGATTGGATAACTCTTTGAAGCTGGGGTGATAGCCATCTGTTAAATTGTAAGTCCCCCCCAGTTTAGCTGCAATAGGAGTAATTTTCACTACTTCATCCACTAAAACCATGCTCTTTTTCGCTATGCCTCCACCTATATTAAAATAGTATCCATTTTTAATAGCACTAATCATATCGCCTAAGTTCCCTGGAGGATTTAACCCTACTAACAATGGTAACCTAAAAATAGTACAAACAACATTATTTTTCTGACACCATTCTCGAACTACATTTTCAGCTTCCCTTTTACTAACTCCGTAGGGGTCTTTGGCATTAAGTGGAGTATCCTCATCTAAAAGTATTCCAGAATCAGCCCCATATACAGATACAGTGCTGATGAATACAAATGATTTAGGTATAGCATTGCTTTGTTCTAAGCCATGTAGTAAATTTTTAGTTCCCTGCAGGTTAACGTCAAAAAAGAGGTTTTTATCAGCTTCTGTCTTTGCGTGAAAATGGGCCTTACCCGCAGCATGTACAACGGTATCAAATACCTGATCAAATATTGGTTTTTCTAAAGCAAGATCACATGAGATATTATTGGCAGTTTTTTTTCCTAAAGTTGTTATCAACACATTTAAATCTGAGTTTATAAACCCCTTGGCCAAAAAACCTCCTCCCCCAGTAAGCAATAATTTTTCCATAGCAATGAGTAATAATTACCTATTGAATGTGGTAAAATCTTTATGTTCTATCTTGGCCAATGCCTCTTTAGGCAATGACTTGAAATATTCGTAAGTAATTTTCAAGCCTTCTGCTCTGCCTACATTCGGTTTCCATCCTAAAATCTCTCTGGCCTTAGTAATATCCGGGCGACGCTGCTTAGGGTCATCTTGAGGAAGTTCTTTATAAACAATCTTTTGTGTAGTTCCTGTGAGCTTGATAATCTCCTCACAGAACTGATTAATCGTAATTTCATCGGGGTTACCAATGTTTACTGGTTGAGCATAATCGCTCATCAACAAACGGTAAATCCCCTCAATCAAATCATCAACATAACAGAAAGATCGGGTTTGGCTTCCATCACCGAAAACGGTAAGGTCTTCTCCCCTCAATGCTTGCCCAATAAATGCAGGTAATACCCGTCCATCGTTCAGTCGCATTCTAGGTCCGTAAGTATTAAAGATTCTTACAATTCTAGTTTCAACACCATGAAAGGTATGATAAGCCATGGTAATCGCTTCCTGAAAACGTTTAGCCTCATCGTAAACACCACGCGGCCCTACTGGGTTCACGTTACCCCAGTATTCCTCTGGTTGTGGGTTTACATTCGGGTCACCGTACACTTCTGATGTAGAAGCAATAAGCATCCTTGCACCCTTATTTCGAGCTAAGCCTAAAAGGTTATGCGTGCCCAAAGAACCTACCTTTAAAGTCTGAATAGGAATTTTAAGATAATCGATCGGGCTTGCTGGTGAAGCGAAATGCAGGATATAATCCAGCTCACCTGGGATATGTACAAATTTGGAAACATCATGGTTATAGAACTCGAAATTCTCCAATTTAAACAGGTGTTCCACATTGGCCATGTCTCCGGTAATAAGGTTGTCCATCCCAATTACGTGATAATCCTCTCGGATAAAACGATCACAGAGGTGCGAGCCTAAAAAGCCTGCTGCCCCTGTGATTAATATTCTCTTTTTCTTCATTTTAATTGATGAGTTTCCTGCCTATACTATTGTAATAGTAACCCAGATCGATCATCTTTTGAAGATCGTATAGGTTTCGACCATCGAAAACTATTTTATTTTTTAGTGTGCTCTCTATCTTCTCAAAATCAGGCGTACGAAAAACAGACCACTCTGTTGCAATTAACAGCGCTTCTGCATTTTCCAAAGCCTCGTAAGCATTTTTAGCATAGTTTACCTTATCACCAATCAGATTGCGAACATTTTCCATAGCTTCAGGGTCGAAAACCGTAACTGTAGCTCCGTTCTTCAATAAGTCATCAATGATATACAAAGCCGGCGCTTCGCGAATATCGTCAGTTTCTGGCTTAAATGCTAATCCCCAGAGTGCAAAATGTTTTCCTTTAATATCATTTTTATAATATTTCAGTAGTTTATCCACCAAAATAGTTTTTTGACGCTCATTTACCTCCATTACAGATTTCAAAATCTGAAAATCATAGGCATAGTCATCAGATGATTTTACCAAGGCCTGTACATCTTTAGGAAAACATGAGCCACCATAACCTACACCAGGAAAAAGGAAACGTTTTCCGATACGGTCGTCAGAACCAATGCCCTTTCGTACTGCATCTACATCAGCCCCTACAAGCTCACATAGATTCGCAATCTCATTCATAAAGGTGATCTTAGTAGCCAAAAACGAATTCGCAGCATATTTAGTCAGCTCAGAAGACCGCTCATCCATAAACAGGATTGGGTTTCCCTGACGAACATAAGGTGCGTAAAGCTCGGCCATCAGTTTCTTAGCCCTTTCGCTATTAGTACCCAGTACTACACGATCAGGTTTCATGAAATCATCTACCGCTACACCCTCTCGCAAAAACTCCGGATTGGAAACTATATCCACTTCAATGTTGGTATTTTCTACAAAAACGGCTTTTACTTTATCTGCGGTTCCGACAGGCACCGTAGATTTGTTTACAATAATCTTGTAATCAGTTATTAATTCAGCAACATCTTTCGCTGCTCCCAAGATATAAGAAAGATCAGCTGCACCATCTCCCCCGGGAGGAGTGGGAAGCGCCATAAAGATAATCTGTGCATCTTTTATCGCATCTGCAAGAACAGTAGTAAAGGTTAACCTTCCCTGCTCAATATTTCTATGAAAAAGCAAATCTAACCCAGGTTCGTAAATGGGAACCTCTCCATCCTGCATTTTTTTAACTTTTGCTTCGTTTATGTCAACACATATTACATCGTTGCCTGTTTCTGCTAAACAGGTTCCGGTAACTAAACCCACGTATCCAGTACCAATAACGGCTATCTTCATATATTTATTAAATAATTATAAAATTAAAATATTCTTCTTGCAACTGCATTCAAAGCATAAAAAGAAAAGTAGTATAATGCTTTTACAAATGGTATCCGCTCTGAGTGTCTTAATACACCCCAAGTGTATTTTGCGGCCTTAATTTTATTAGACGATACGGATCCCGTATGAACACGGTATGAGCCCAGCACTTCATTTAAGCCATAGGATGTATTAGAGTTTCGAAGTATCTGGAGCCAAGTTGCATAATCCTCATGGCCAATTCTGGGAAAATAATATTTACCTAATTGGTTTACATCGTACATAACAGTTAGACATCCAATTTCATTATGTTTCAGTAGAGATTTATAATTGACTTCAGAAGATACATCAACCTTATTAACAAAAACGTTTCCCGAACTATCAATTTTTCGGTATGCGGTATGTGAGAAAGAATAATTATTTGTACACATAAAGTTTACTTGGGCCTCCAATTTCAAAGAATCCCATAAATCATCACTATCTATAAATGCGGCAAACCGACCTTTTGCTGATCTTAAGCCTTCATTACGAGCCTCGGCAACTCCGGAATTAACTTTTAATTCGATCAACTTTATTCGGCTATCCTTTTCTGCAAATTTATTAACAATTGCTACAGAATCATCAGTGGAACAATCATTAACTAAAATTAGCTCCCAATCTGAATAAGTTTGATTTATTACGGATTCTATAGTTTTTGAGATAAACTTAGCCGAATTGTAAAAAGGAGTAATAACTGAAACTAACATTTTTTAATATTAAAAGTTCTTATTTCAGCAATCATATTTCTGATATCCATTAATAAATTATCTGAATATTTTGACTTCATGATTGCATATAAATTTACCATTATGTATGCCAATGGTTTATTATATAATCTTGCGAATAACGCTCCCTTTCCCTTAAAAATGTATTCCTTATTTTTCCAATTGGGTTTCAAATGAAAGACTATCACCTCAGGAAAGTACTTTATTGTCCATCCATTTTTTATAATATCAAATAAAAAAATATTTTCTTCACCAGAGGGATAATTTGTTCCCAATCCAAATCTTTCATCGAATCTGATTCCGGAATCAATAATTTCTTTAGATATAAAAATCTCAATTGAAGACACTTTTAAACTTTTTCTCAAGGATATATTTTCATCAAAAGCTCCATTATAGTTCTTGTAATACTGGTTTGTTTTGGGATCAAATATTTGAAAACAGAGGCATCCTTTAAAATCTTTACCTAGTTCCAAAACTCTATCTACACTATCAGGCGGATACCAGCAATCATCATCAGAGAGCGTCACGAATTTCGTGTCATCTTTCACCAATTTGAGCGCCTCATTTCTCGCAAATGATAACCCTCTCTTATTTAAATTTATGGTTTTTATTGGAAAACTATATCGATTCAAAAGATTGTTTACTGCTTCAAAGTTACCCTGAATGGCACAAATCACCTCGAATTGTTGATTTTTTTGCAGAGCCAGGCTATTCAATAACTCTTCCATTTCGATTAGCCTATTACCTAAAGTAGGCACTATAATACTTAACATAAGCTACAAATATGCATCATTAATTTTTAAGTGGAACAATCCCACTTGTAATATGAGTTTCCTTATCGGCTTTCCGTGTTAATTCTATAAGTGCTATAGATAGAACAATTTGTCCTGCCAGAGTAAACACACCTCCGTAATGAAGTGCACCAATCACGAAAAGTAAAATTGGAAACAACGTATGTTTATTAATCTTATTGAGTAGAAATAAGAAAAATAAAATAATACCAAATATACCAAGACATTGAAAGAAATCATTCCAAGCAAAATCACTTTGCAGAATTATCTCAGATTTATTTTCAAAAGCCTGGCCAATCAATACAGAACTTTTACCAGATTCGAGGATTTTGACAACATCATCTATTTGTTCTATTTTGTAATCAAGTAAAAAATTGATATACGCAGAAGATACTTTTTGAAATATACTATCGGATGAGAAAAACCCGAATATTGCATCATAGTTAACAATCAGCAGGTAGCAGATAAGAATCAAAATGATAAAGCGTTTGAGTGTAATCAAGCCAAAACGGTGAAGTAAGTAAAAAAAATAAAGACCTATGCCTACACCCGAGGCGAATAAAAACACTGTTGCGCCTCCGATGAATTCCAGTCGCTTATCTTCAATGATTTTTTTTGCCTTAATCATCTCCCATCTGCACATTAGAAGTCCACACAGTACGGATGATGATGCACTGGCATTCATACCAATACTATAAGGTCTTTGATAAAACCCCATAAACTTGGTATAGTGACTAGCAATGTTATTTTCAAAAACGGAAGCAGGATAATTAGGCAAGTAGCGAAATGGATCAAAAAAAATGTTTATGATTACGGCTTCTAATAATACCGCTATGCAAAAGAATAATAGTAACCGCTGTACATCTATCCTTACATTATAAATCTTGAAAAACCAGTACACGATGACAATGCCTAAATAATACCGGAAAAGAGCATCGGCCACCAAAAAACCAACCTGATTGAACTTGAAAGCACTCAGCAAAAATAAAGGGATAAGAAAGAAAAAGTCGTAATAACTACCTTTGATATGATTTCCAATCCTGAAAACGATCATTAATAACATTACTCCATATGCAACAGGAATTAATCCAAAATATGGAACAAAAAAGAATGCAATGACAAGGTAATTTACAAATTTTAATAAACTTAAATTGGTGGCCATTAAAATCTACTTAAGTAAAAATTTAAGGTAAAAAGCTAATGATTTTAACCTAATAGATATTTTATTACTTGACATTGAACTTAAAAGATACTTTCGGGCTTCCGAATAATTATTTAAAAGGCCATAATATCGTCCTATCTTATAGTTAAAAATGTAAGTAGCTTGTTTTTGTTCCGATAGGTTCAAGTTAGCTAAATACTTATTAAAGATGGTAATTTCCTTCGTTATCCTATCCATAGATATTTGAGAAATATTAGAATCACCATCCCAATAATATGCACCCAAAGATAAGTTGAGAAATTTAACCCGACTAGAATTTTTAGTTGCTCTTAGCCAATAATCATAATCTTCTACTGCTATTAATGTCTTCTCTTCCGAAATCTCACCGATTTTTTCACAAACTGATTTCTTTATAACTACGCTAGAATTAGCAATTCCATTACCATTAAGGATCAAATCTTTAAAAGGATTATCACCTAGTGCCCGTCCAACCTTTTTGGCTGTCAAACTATTTGTCTTGGCGTTAAAAATATCGACTGAATGAAATAAGAAATCATAATCTGCTATATACTTAGCGCATTCTTCTAATTTATTGGAATACCACCAATCATCAGAATCCAAAAAACAGATCCACTCTCCACTACTTTCCTTTATGCCGATATTCCGGGGTCTTGCAGGCCCTCCCCAGTTCTCATTCCAAATATACCTCAGATTGAGTTTATCACAATATTTATTTACTACTTGCTGTGTATCATCTACCGACCCATCGTCACAAATGATTACTTCAAAATTTTTGAAGGTTTGCGACGCTAAACCATCTAACGCTTTCTTTAAACGAGAGGAACGATTATAGGTAGGGATAATAATTGAAAATAAAACGTTCATGATTTTACTTTTGTATAATAGCTTTAACCTTTTTAGCTATGCCTTTAAAAAGGAAATAAGGAATATTTTTCTGCATGCCACGAGTTTTTGATAATGTATTCAAAAAATTCGAACTTACTGCCCGTGGCGATTCGAGAAAGTAAGTAAACCAAATATTTCCAAATCCAATAAGTAAATCATTCTTTACCGTTCCTTTAATTGAATGTTTATCTATATGGTTACTAAAAACGCTGAATATCTCCATTAATTGCTTATCAATTTTGGTTTTACTTCTGATAGTGGTAGCGTGTTGCCTAAAATTATTCAGTGATTCTGAAATGTAATAAAAATCGCAGTGTGTTGTCATCTCTATCCAAAAGGCCCAATCAGCTGCCATCAGGAACCTTTCTGGTAGTCCCTCCGCTTTAAAATAAAGCTCGCGCCTAACAAGTGCTGCACTTAAATTGGGAATAACACACGAATAAGATAAAAACTTCAACATCTCACTGCCTGATACCAAAACATCTTGTTTAAACCTGGTTTTAAACGCTTTATCCCTTATGCTATAGTCATCCGAAATTACCTTTCCATGTTCGTCAACCAAGGTACTTCTTGAAAAAACAACTCCTACATTCGGATTGGCCTCCATTTGGTCAACTAATCGTTGAAGTTGATTTGGGGCTGCATAATCATCGCATTGAGCGAATAGAATGTATTTCCCTACAGCTTTTAAAGCTCCAAAATGACTGGCTTTAACGTAACTTCCGGTATTCTTTTCAAGCAAATTTAGTTTAACCCTGCTATCATTTTTATATTGATTCAAAATCTCAATACTACCATCTGTAGAGCAATCGTCAACAATTATAAATTCAAAATCTGTGAATGTTTGCGAAATAATGCTTTCAATGGCTTGTTTTAAATATTCAGCATGGTTGTAGCTTGTGAACACAACGCTTACCAATGGAAGATGTATGTTATCCATTTAAAAGTCCTCTTTGCTTTAATTCATCCAATGATTTTTTATAATCATTTACGTTATCTGGAATATCAGTTTGTTGCAGAACCCATCTTAGAAATTGATGTAGGCCATCTTTAAACTTCCACTTTGGTTCGAAACCAAGCACTTGATTAACGAGACTAAGATCTGCATAGTTGTGCCTTATATCACCTTCTCGAAATGTTCCCGAAATAATCAATTTGGAATCACTTTTCAAAAATGAAACAATCTCTGTAGCAACCTCATTAACAGTTGTTGCTACTCCACTTCCTACATTCAAAATGTGCTGCCCCGTAATATTTTTCAATAAGCAAGAAACGGTCGCATCCACAACATCATCTATATAAACAAAATCTCTACTCTCATTACCATCTTCAAAAATATTAATATCGTTATTCTTTAAGGCTAAGCGGGAAAAAATAGATAAAATACCTGTGTATGGGTTTTTAAGCGATTGACCCGGGCCATACACGTTTTGGTACCGTAAGGCAAAACCATTTATACCTTTTAATTTACAAGCCAGGATTATCATTTGTTCCTGAACCTGTTTCGTTATTCCATAAAAGGAAGATGGGTGAATTTTTGATTCCTCATCCGTGGCGACCAAAGTTAAATTATCTTGACCAGATAGGGGACAGGTTACCTCAAAACTATTTCCATTACTGATTTGAGTTCTTCCTTTTGGATAGACACTTCCGAATTCTTCGGATAGATACTTCCCCTCCCCATAAATGGACCTCGAAGACGCTACAACCACCGCACTTAAGTTATGGGGTTCATTGATAATGTAATCGCACAACAAAGATGTGGCTTGAATATTAACTTCAGTATATCTTGAAACGTCGTACATAGATTGCCCTGTACCTGTTTCGGCTGCATAATGAATAACTGCATCTTGACCATCTAAAGCAGCGTAAAAAGCATCCTTATTGGTTACACTAGCTTTAATAAGTTTAACTTTCTCAGCTAAATCTTCAGGCAAAGAATCATTTGCGCCGTGAATTTGTTGATGAAAATTATCCAATATGGTTACTTCAAGGCCTTCCTGAACGAGCCTTCTAGCAACATTACTTCCTATAAATCCGGCACCGCCAGTAATTAAAATTTTCTTCATTATATTTTACTTAACATTAATCCAACTTTGTGTTGGCAAATCAAATCTCTTTATAACCCTTGCTGGAGCTCCCACGGCAACCGAATAATCAGGAATATCTTTGGTCACTACTGCGTTAGCACCAATTACACAATTTCGACCAATACTGGCTCCCAAGATGCATACATTTTCTCCTATCCAAGTACCATTCCCAATAAACACCGGAGGGAGCTGCAATATGCCCTGTTTATGAATAGGCATATTAACATCCACATAATTATGCTGATTGTCAGAAATATACACTTTATCAGCTGTAAGTACATCTTCACCAATTGTGATCTCACCAGTGGCATAAATATGGTTAAAATTACCAATTATGCTGTTTCGGCCAATTTTCAATTGGCAGGTAGGTGCATCAGTCAAAGGTATGGCGGCTAGCCAACACAATTTTTGTATTACAACACCACTTTCAATAATAATATTTTTTTTACCATCAACTCTCAATAACTTTTGAACAACAGCTGTAGATGATAAGTAGGCAAACCTATTTTTATTTATTAAATAGAAGTATTTCCTAAAGATGTAGCTGCATAATCTCTTTACAAACATTTTAAATATTCTATAAATTTTTCTGTTTCCAGCATCATATCGGCATTTTGTTCAAACCATTCATCGCTATAGTTCCACCATTCACTTTTTTCCAACAGTAAAATTATTTCTGGGTCAAAGCGATACTTAATATGCCTGGCAGGCACTCCTGCTACAACAGAGTATGGTTCTACATCTTTATTAACAATTGCACCACTTGCAATCACTGCTCCATTACCAACTTTAACTCCATCAAGTATAACTACTTTTTCACCAATCCAGACATCATGCCCAATAGTTACTTTTTTAAACAAGTCCAGTTTATTCTCAGTAACATATATTTTTGGAAGAACTGGTGTACAAAAGTAGAAACTAGGGTGCGTGGAAACACGGCTCATGTCATGAAGTCCAGGAGCAATGGAAACAGAAGATGCAATTGAACAAAATTTTCCAATTTCACAATGAAAAATTCTTCCATTCATTTGTATATAACTATAAGCTCCGACCTTCGTATTATAAAGTTTCGTATAGTCAAATATAACCACATACTTCTCAAACTCACTATCAACAATTTGGCTGGTAATATCAAAACGACAGGTTGGATATTTATTTTTTAACTGTGCATTTCTATATAACCAAGCTCCGGTTTTACGGAGATGCAGGTATATGTTTTTTAAGAACTTTAAAACTACCATAATGCTTATCAATATAATAAAGTTAGCTTTTTAATTTAGTGAAAATGTTTTGTCTTAGGTTCAGAACTAAACTTTGTGCAAAATCCCTAAATATTTTAGATGAAAAATAATAAACAATCGTACTTACGCACACCAAAATCCCCACATTTATGAAATAAAACAACAAATTAATTTTAAGGTGTCCAGTTGGCCAATAATTTCTAGTAAAGAATAATATCACCACTAGAACAAGTATAGATGGGATAATTGGGAATATAATTTTTTTCAAGAAACCAAATAATTTAATGTTAAAAAAGTAAAGAATGTAAACAATGTAAACTATAGTTTCAATAAAAAAAGCAATAAATTTAAAGTAAGCAAATGCTTCTAATTTTAAGAATGAATATGTTATTGCGATTCCAACCCAATAAATAAAAGGCTGCAAAGCACTGGTGAAGTACAGCGCTTTCACCTTTTCATTCGCCATAATCAATATTCCTGTAGGGTAAGTAATAAAACTAAATAAATAACACATTAACATGACTTGAGCAATATTTACTGAAGAAAAATAATGGTCTCCCACCCAAGTGTAAATGAAATTCTTTGCTGTGAAAATAACGATCAAAACAGGAAACAATGTACATGGGATAAAAATTACCATAACTTTTAAGAAATAAGCCTTTAATCCCTCAGTGTCTTTAAGGCCAACGAAGTAGTTAAATTTCGTAATAAAAGGTGTGAAAAACACACCGAATATGGTCCTAAAATAAGTCATTAAAGTTAAAGCGATAGTAAAGATCGCAACCGAATTAGGGCCCAAAAACTTAACTATCACAAACGTATCTAGCTCATAGTACAAAATCCAGCTTAGCGTTAGAAAAATAGATGTAAAAGCTAATTTTTTTGTTTTAATATATTGCTCCTTAGTTAATCTTACAGACTTTAACAAAAGCAATAAATCATAATTGAGTGATTTTTTAGCAACAATTAACCCCGCAATTACAGCAAATAATGTACATACTTGAGAGAATAAGAAATACTCAACAATTAAATAATTTCCCCCTCCGAAAAACATAAAAATCGACAACACTTTAACGGTATTGCTTAAAATTAGAATCCTTTGAAACTTATAATCTTGTAATCTGACTGCATAGATAACTTGAACTATTCTTTGAACTACAAATACCGGGCAAAAGATGGCAAGTATAATTAACAGCTCTCTTGCAGTACGAATCTCACTTTCACCTCGGATACTGCTCACTAGTAGACTAGGCGATATCGAAACATAAAGAATCCCTAAACCATAAATAAGAACAAAAAGCAAAAAGACCATTGCAGCGAAACCAACCACCTTAATTTCATCTACCATGTTATTTTTGGCAAAACACTCAGCAGCATATTTCATTGCCGCTCCTAAAAATCCAAAATCAGCATAAGAGATAAATAAATAAGCTGAAGTAACTACTGCATAAATTCCGTATAGTGACTGATTGGAAGAAATATATGGAGTAACGATAAAAACTGCACCAAAATTGAACAGTATTGATATTACTTGCCAAAAGTAGATTTTAATAAAATTATTCATTTCTGATTTCCTTAATCACAACTATTTTTTAAAAAAGAAATAAATATGTCTTTACTCATTTGATTTTCTGTATCAGGTGAAGTCTGAAATTCATATTTATACCTTTTATAATTTTCAACTGGGACAGATTGAATTAAGTTAATCTTTTCTTGCTTATCGAACCACTGAAAATTACATCCTAAGTACTCAGCGAAATGGAGAACGTTTTGATGGACAATATTAATACCCTTTTCAATATTTTTTGAGCTAATAAAATGAATTCTTTTATCCAACGCAATAGGGTAATTAATTGAGGTAGTATCATGAGCAAGAACAAATTCAGCGCCATTAGACAGTTCTGCTGATTTACCGAAAATTACCTTCCTACCGTTAAAGAAATCTTCAGTCTTATATCTTAAAGCTTTTGGATGCGCCGCTATAATTACCGGCATTTTAAATTCACTTTCCACCCGATCAAAATACTCACATAATTGAGGATAGTATTCCTCAGGTTTTATATTCTTAATATTAAGGAGATGGGTATCAGGGTGAAGAGGCAAATACTCATCCAAAAAAAGAATATATTGATGTGAGAATATAGAAGGCTGATTTTTTAATGCCAAACATGAATCGTAATCATCACTATTAACCTGAATAATCTTAGAATATTGTAATTCTTCATAATTTGTATTACCTATACCTTCATACCCCAGTTTGCCTCCTAAAAAGACATAGTCATAACGCTTGATGCGATTTAGATCCTTTGCTTTTTTTAATCTTTTAATCTTAATATATTCTATCAATTTCGCTGGTGTAATACGCATTAGTCTGGAAATGAACGAAGCGCTTTTTCCTGACGCCAATGGGAACATATTACGACCAAACACTGAAATCTGCGAATTGTATTTCGTAAAAATCCTAAACAACTTCTCTACCCTACTTTCAAATGTCATAATAGACACGAATAAGGTATCCGGGTTTGAACTTTCCTTGATGGCTTGCTCAAGAGTTGCATACGAATTAAATTTTTTCGTTGTAACTAAATGTGAGGAATCTTCTTGCTCAAAGTCACTCCTGAAAAATATCTTTGTTAGGTCCCAATATTCCACGCTTATTCCACACTTTTCAACCTCCTCCAGGTAAAAATCGCTATACACCTTAGCTGTCAAAGGGAAATATCTAACATACACAACCTTACTAAAACTCATAATTAACTATTTAAACAACTATACTATAAATGCTTAATTACCTTTGCAGGATTACCTACGGCAACTGAATGAGCAGGAACCGACTTAGTAACAACTGACCCTGCTCCAACAACACTACTTTCTCCAATGGTAACTCCAGGTAAAATAATAACGTTTGCACCTATCCAACAACCCTTTTTTAAAACAACCTTTTTGGCCTGCGAGTGTCCTTGCATTATAATTGGAAGATTGGGGTCATCAAAACAATGGTTTTCGACATAAATATGCACTCCGCAACCAATTAATACATCATCTTCAATGGTAATCGAATCTTTGATGGTATCCGTTTCACCATGCAACATGGTTCCTGGTCTAATAACAACATTGTTGCCTATTGAAATTTGTGAACAACCAATTGCATATGCTCCGGGCCTAAAATCCGCGGTATCAGCAAAAAAAGAAAATTTTTTTTTTGCAAAGTTTTAGCATTTTACTTTTAATAAATAATCTCCAATAGGTGCCTAAAATATCTGGGCCAATACGATCAGTATTAGCCCAGAATTTAATTTTCTTCCGAATTTCTTTAAACAACATTTGGATTATTAATCATCTAAGCCTTTACCGGCAACATTGTGTCTCAATTTCCATTGGCCATTTTCATCTTTACCCCATAAGTGTGGTGATCTAAATTTATCGACCAATTCATGGAAGTATGTAGCATCCATATCTAAGTATTTCATTACATCATCAAAATAGCGATCAGGGAACTCTCCATCGAAACGATTTACCAAGGCAACACCTTCTTCTCTGGTTAAGTGTTTGTTTCTAATCTCTTGAGATGCATCATAAGTAGCTCTCCCGATACCAAATTTTATAAATGTGGTGTAGAAATGTAAATCATCTATCTTATCATCTATACCACTATATTTACTATAGGTGCCTTGTGTTCTGTGAGGTCTTGCTTTAAATCCTGTATTTTCTACTGCGTAATAGTATACTTCTTGTGGCGTCCATTTTAAATAATACCCCAAATAATGCACTTCGATATTTGCCTTCTCTAAATCCTCAACTTTAGGCGGTAAATATGCCATAAGATCACTTAAACGTACATCATAGTTATCCATTAATTCTTTTATGGAAACTCCAGCAAGATATATCTCGTCTAAATGATCGAAACTATAATAAGATTTATCTCTAAGGGAACTCATATTATCCGCTAACGGATTACCATATTCAGCTTCATTTTCTCCATAAAAAATTAAATTAATACCATGGGCTGCTGCAATTTTTGGAGCGAGGTTTTTTTGTCCTAGGATAAATGTTTGAAATGGGTGCATCAAGTTTTCTATAGATAGTTTGGTTAGCAATTTCATCACTTTCCCATTTCTGTAGAATGATACATTATCAAACCCGCTATCCAGCCAATTTCTCCAATTATTTAAACCATAATCTGTATACAAAATTGGAGGCCAAGTACAAGTTAATGGATTCATACCATACTTGTGTTTCAAAACGTGCGCCTGGTAGGCACTATCCTTACCACCACTTCCTGGAACTAGACAATCATAAGAACCATCACTTTTTCTATGTTTATCAAGAAGTTTCACCAACTCTTCTTCCCGCATTCCCCAATTGATGTTGTCCTTGATTTCTGCAGTTCTACAAGCATCGCAAACACCATGTTCATCAAAGTTCATGGTTGTTTTTTTGCTATCTTTTGTATGTTTAAATTCTATTGTAGATGCCGGTCTTTGGTTAGACATTACACAAATTTTACAGAATTTCACTTCTGTAGGCAAGCCGTAATAAGCTTCTAGCTCTTGTTTCTCACTCATGATATTAAGTTATAATTTTTAGCCCAATTTTTATATATCGACAACCCTTTTTCACCACTTTTCTCTGGATGATATTGTGTAGCAAACAGATTATTTTCTGATATTGCCGAGCAAAATTCTATTCCATCATAATTTGTATTCGTTAATATACAACTACCATTAGCTGGCTTAACATAATAAGAATGAATAAAATACATGAATTCACCATCTTGTAAATCCTTTAATGCAGTTTCTTCCCAACTCTGTTTGTCACTGTATATTTTATTCCAAGCTATTTGCGGTACTTTTATTTTTTTACCGTTTAACTCTTCCGGAAATCTTTTAATCACTCCAGAAATTAAATCTAACCCATTTCCCGCACCAAACTCTTCGCTTTCGGTGAAAAATAGTTGTTGACCTAAACAAATACCAAAGATTGGTGTTCCATTTTTCACTTTGTCTTTTATAGCATCTACCAAATCAAGCGCTTTAAGGTTGTTCATAGCTTCAATAAAGGCACCAACCCCAGGCAAGATGAGTGCATCTGCATTTAAAATATCTTCTTTTAATGAACTTATTTTTGCGTTCATCCCTACAGTTTCACATGCTTGGTTTACACTAAATAAGTTACCTAATTGGTAATCGATTATTGTTACTTTTTTACTATTCTCCATATTATAATCTGCATTCAATGTTATTATCCACCAAAGTATTTTTTAAACTGTTTATACTGCAAGATTCGAAAGTATGAAAGTTTCTTTTTTGCTTTAAAAATTCTACGTTACCCTCGAGTGCTGAACCTTTAGATTCATTCTCTTTAATGAAGTCATAATGGAATAATGATGAAATCATAACTGCATCTGCTTGAGCTTTCTTCAAAACTTCAATAACATGCGCCTTCTTCCCAGCACCACCATGAGCAATAATTGGGCAACTTACTAAGCTACTCACCTTTGAAACTAAATCTAAGTCAAATCCCTGCCCGGTTCCCTCTTTATCAACTGACGTAATTACAATTTCACCAGCGCCCAGTTCGTCAACTTTTTGTGCCCACTCAAAAACATCAACACCTGTATATTCTCTACCATTATCGGTATAAGCCAGATATTTACCTTCTCCTTCTTTTATTGCTTCAATCGCCACAACAATTGTTGAAGAGCCAAACATTCTTGATGCTTCTTTAATTAAATTTGGATTTTTTATAGCCGCAGTATTTAAACAAACCTTATCAGCTCCCGCCCTAAGCACTTCTTTAATATCAGAAATTGTTCTTAATCCTCCCCCCACCGTTATTGGTATGAATATTTTCTTGGCGGTTTCAGAAATAATATCATGGAGACTATTACGCTCATATAGAGAAGCAACAACATCCATAAACATCAATTCGTCAGCTCCTTGCTCATAATAAAACCTGGCAAAATCCGAAGGCTTTCCTAAAACTCTAAGACCTTCAAGATGGATACCTTTAACTAAATTTGGCCCTTTTATATCTAAACGGGGAATTACTCTTACTGTTTTCATTTATTCTATTTGCTATTACAAGCTTAATTAATTTATTTCAAATGGATGTCCATCCCCCATCTATAGCTATATTTTGGCCAGTAATATACGCCGCACCGTCCGACAACAAAAATACAACTGCGGGAGAGATATCTTTTGGCAATCCCATTCTTCTCATCGGTACTTTCTTATTGTAATTTTCTACAAAAATAGGATTTTGATTGTCAAATATACCTCCTGGAGAAATTGTATTTACAATTATATTTTTAGGGCCCAAATAAGCTGCTAAATAACGTGAAAAATTGACGATTGCTCCTTTAATCGCTGAGTAAGCTGCAGGCATTGTCATTGTAGTCCCATCATAAACTGTAAAATCCGGCCCAACAATTCCATAAACTGATGCCATATTGATTATTGAACCTATTTTCCGTTCACTCATGTGTTTAGCAACCTGCTGTGTGAAATAAAAATAGCTGTTCAATTGCCAGTCAACATTATTCTGCCACGACTCAAAAGCAATGTCCTCAAATTTATTGCCCCAATCGCTAGTTCTTGGATATGCGTTGTTAACTAGACCGTCAATTCTACCATATTTAGCTATAATATGCTGGATACATTTATCTACTGACTCGATCTTTGTAATGTCGCATTGCATCAATGATAAATCTTCTGACGTGTCGTGGTTGATATCTACATTAACACAAAATGCTCCAGCTTCTTTTACTTTTGAAATGATGTCTCTTCCCAAAAGTCCATTCCCACCAGTAACAATTATTATTTTATCCTTTAGTTGGTTCATTTGTAAGACAGATGTTTAAAATTTCTATAGTTTCATTAATATTGTTCATCGGGGTAGCTGACGACGAGAGCTTATGTATAAAATACTTCATCTGCGCAATATATGTATCCATCATTGTAAATGTTGGAGCAGAATATATAATTTCTTGACGATCATTCAAAATGATATTGTGCAA
Source organism: Flavobacterium sp. W4I14 (assembly GCA_030817875.1). NCBI lineage: Bacteria > Pseudomonadati > Bacteroidota > Flavobacteriia > Flavobacteriales > Flavobacteriaceae > Flavobacterium > Flavobacterium sp. W4I14. Next base: position 5,388,173 of record JAUSZU010000001.1, on the reverse strand, counting down.
AAGGTCTACCTCCCAGGTTTCATCTTCAAAAAGTACTTCCAGAGTTCTCTTTGCCTTTCGCCTATAATAATTTAAGACAATATTAATATTGAACTTTTCATACCCCAATAGATAATTTGCATAATCAGGCGCATCAATATCTAATGTAGAATTACTACTTGTGTAAGTACTCCAGCGCATGGGAAAACCAAAAATCCAGCATGCATAATCAATTTCATGGAACAGATCTAAGTGTACTCCGCCCCCCATCTTTGATTTCGCGCTATAAACTTCCTTATAGTCTCTATTTGGCCGCCAATCAGGCAAATAGGATCCACAATAAATATTAACTTCATTTATTGCAGATTTCTTAGCCAATTCTCGTTTCAAAAATTCTAAACAAGGATGAAACCTAAGATTACATGCGACATAGGTGAAGATATTATTTTTATTAATGAAATCCTGGAGATCTCCTACACCCTGCAACTCGAAAAATGCTGGCTTTTCAATCATCATTGGAAGGCCATACTCAGCAACCATTTTTACTGTTTGATAATGAAGACTTGTAGGATTAGATATGATTACAAAATCGAGATGTTGGACATCATTCAAAGAACAGATATTCTGTACTCCATCAACAGGTATAGCATTAGAGCCGGATCTTAATGCGAAGATCTCCACATTATCATCTATCGTTTTTAAAGCCTGAATGTGTTTTCCAGAGATAGATCCTAATCCAATAATCGCTACCTTCATAATTTAAAGTCCAACTTATTATTAACTAATAAGTATTCAAGAAATTCAAAATCTATAAGATGATCCAAATCAAAACAGATATGATCCATTTTATAAATTAATGATTTTGAAGTAATTGGTGATTTTAGGTTCAAATCAAAAAAAGATCTTCTATACCAATAAAATGAAGCATTTAAATCATAAACTTTTGGTGCACTTTGCCTGGTAAGTACCGACCCATCTGGATTAGTTTTAACTAAACTGTAAAAGCCATCAGATTTAGCCTCTACCATATTAAAATAAGGATTTCGAGCCGCTGGGTTCACAGAAAATAAAGTTAATGCATTTTGGTCTTTAAATTTTACAAATGCCTCATTAAGGTCATCGAGTGTTCTTAAAGGGGAGGTTAAATCCAAATCTAAAATGTAATCATACTGTTTACCTTTATGCCCCTCTTCATATATTATCACATCTTTAATTGTATCTATTTTTCCAGCACTATCTGTAGCTAAAAATGCAGGACGGGAATAGGAAGTTGTGAGTCCTAAACCAGCGGCAACAGCTTTAATATCATCATCATCTGTTGATAATGTTATGTCTGCATGATGTTGTACAGCAAAAGCCCTCGCAACATTTAATGTATAAGCAATTAGTGGATGTCCGGCAATTAGCTTTATGTTCTTCCCCGGGATGCCCTTTGATCCTCCCCTGGCACACATGGTTATTAAAATTTTTGACATCTTTTACAGTTTAATATGCTTAATATCCTCTTGCGCTTTTCTAAAATCCTCGTGCTTGCCAATATCTAGCCAATACCCGGTTATAGGGTAGGTAATCAGTTTTTTACCTATTTTAATTACCTCTTCCATAAGATCTGTAATATCGTAAAACTGATCTACCGGAATTTTATCAAGCAGATTTTTTTTCATGATATAAATACCTGCATTCGAATAATAAGTATAACGCGGCTTTTCTTTTAGAGATTGGATCTGATTAACCTCATCCACCTCTAAAACTGCGTAAGGAACATCTACATGATATGAAGTAGCTGCAATTGCCATATCAGCACCAGATTCCTTATAAGTTTTATAAAAATCTTCGAAATCAATGTTGGTTAAAATATCACTATTCATGACTATAATGTCTTCAAAATAGAATTGATCTACCAGCAATATTGATCCTATAGTTCCTAAAGGCTTATCTTCTGAAACATATTTAATCTTCGCACCTTTGCTTCCGCCATTGCCAAAGTAGTCTTCAATCTGATTTCCTAGATAATTGATGCTAATATTAATATTTTTAACTCCACAAGCTACAAATCTATCGATATTATACTCGATTATTGGCTTATCCCCCACATTGAGCAGCGGTTTAGGCGTATTTTGCGTAAGTGGCAATAACCTTTTACCTTTTCCGCCTGCCATCAATACAGCATCTGCAGGGATAATGGTTGATTGATACCTGAAATTTAAGATATCAACAATTCTATTTTGCTCATCAAGAATAGGGATAATCTTAAAATCACGTTCTTTATAGCCCCTTAACTCTTCCAAACTATAGTTGTTTAAATGAATGGAAAGCGGATCACTCTTGATGAAGCTTAACAGAGAGTCGTCAAAATTCAAATTATTGATGAATCCGCGCCTTAAGTCACCATCCGTTAAAGAGCCTATGAGCTTATGATTTTCATCAACAACAAATAGGATAGAATCTGGAGCGATATCGTTAAGCTTAGCTAAGGCATCCTTAATGCTGCTATTTCTATTGATACAATGTCTATCTACAATGTTCATTAATTTAGGTTGTAAAATGATTTCAAAATATAGCTATTCCAATCCACAGACTTGATTGCATTAACAATCTGTGATGCAGTTTGTCCAATACCGTATGGATTTTTTAATTCATCCATCAATGTGCTTTCATTTTTAGCTTTACTAAGTCGTATCGCTTTGGTAATATCTTCAGCATTCGGATCACAATTAATTACGCTATCTGCTTGAATCCGACCTTTCTGTCGATCTCCAATATTAATCGTTACTGTTTTCAATGACGGAGCCTCTATAATCCCACTGGAGCTATTTCCTATAATAGCATCACATTCTTTAACAAGTGACAAAAATTTTAGGGTACCTAATGACGAAAATGCAACCGAAGTGTTGGGATTTAGGCTTACATACTGATCTATCATCTGATTTATTACACGCCCATCAGTATCAGCATTCGCCTTTGTAAATACAAAAAAGCTATCCTCCTGATTTTTAATCGCTTGCAATAATTCTTCAAATTGTTCCGCAACAGAAACATTTGATAGCGTTGCTGGATGAAACGTGACCTGATAATTATATTTTAAGAATTTGATATTTAAAATCTCTTCCAATTCTAATCTATTCAGGAATTTAATCTTCCGAATATTATCCAATCCGATAGCGCCTACATTGAAAACATATTTTGGCTGCTCACCGAGTTGGATGACGCGTTGTCGGTAAGCTTCCGTAGAAGTAAAATGAAGGTGACTCATTTTCGTGATAGCATGTCGTATCGCGTCATCATAAGCCCCTTCGGTAATTTCGCCGCCATGTATATGTATTATGGGTATCTTAAAAATCAATGCTGCAGATGCAAGAGCAAGCATTTCATAGCGATCACCGAGAATTACCAGCAATGTAGGTGCTAAATTTTTTAGCGCATCAGCATAGCCAATCATCCCTATGCCCATTGATTTAACAATGCCTCCAGCAGTATCTGAAGAAAGCAACATTTCCACTTTGGCATCTATATGGAGACCGTCTTGCTCGATTTCTTTGTAGGTGAGTCCAAACTCCGGAGATAAATGAGCACCGGTAACCAATAATTTTAGAGACCATGTCGGTTCATTTTTAATAGCCTCAATTAACGGCTTTAATAGGCCGTATTCTGCTCTGGTACCTGTTGCTATGCAAATCTCCATTTTATAAACTAATTAGTTCATCTATTTCAAAATTTCTTGGGGCTGTAATACCAATTACCTCATCCCATTTCATTGGAGAAATCCCGGATCCGGGCCTTTTAACTGTTAAATTATCTGTTGTAAATAGATCGCCTTTGTTAATCGGTGATTTGGCAACAATACTCTTGCGTGCAATTAAAATATTTTTTTTCTCTGATAAAGAAGGCTCCTTTATTCCATCACCAGAAATAGCAATATCAATATTCCTAATTGCTGCAACCATGGCCTTTAACTCCGCAGGCTCTAAAGAAGCAGGGTGGTCGGGCCCTGGCATTTTTTTATCTAGTGTAAAATGTTTCTCTATTATGGTTGCGCCTAATGCAACTGCTGCAATAGGAACCTCTATTCCCAAAGTGTGATCTGAATAGCCAACTTCTGTTTTAAATTCTCGCTGTATGTGGTGCATGGCTGTCAGATTTACATCGTCCATAGGAGTTGGATATTCTGTATTACAATGTAATATGGTAATATCACGGATTGAAATTCCAGCATCAATGAAAACATTTAATGCTAGTCTGATATCTTCCATTGTACACATACCAGTAGACAGTATTACCTTGGAGAAAAGTTGAGCAGCCTTACGTAAATATGGGAGATTTGTAATCTCTCCTGAAGGAATTTTTACGAGATCCAAACCAATAGAGGATAGATATTCCAATGACTCTAAATCAAAAGCGGTAGAGAAAAATTTAATTCCTTTACGCTTACTATATTCAATCAACTGATCATGATCATTTTCTGAGAGTTCAAGCTTTTCGAGCATTTGAAGCTGAGATTCATCGGCATCCTTTGTATTTTCAATCTGGTAATCTGCTTTTTTGGCATACGCAGAAACCAGTTTATTAGCTTTAAAGGTTTGAAATTTCACATAGTCAGCACCCGCTATAACTGCTGCATCAACGAGTTTAAATGCATTATCTAAACTTCCGTTGTGATTTACTCCAGCCTCTGCAATTATAATTGTATTTTTCATTAATCTATCTTTTGTAATGGATTGCCAAAATATACCCCTGGCAGATAAATATCCTTAGTAACAACTGAGCCTGCACCCAACAAAACTAAATCACAAATTGTTTTATGGTTTGCCACCGTACTGTTACTACCTATAAAAACTTCATTCCCAATAGCACATCCACCATTAATAACCGCATGTGTAGAAATGTGCGTATGAGCGCCAACAATAGTATCGTGCTCTATATTACAACCTGTATTAAGTATGCAATTATCACCTACCTGGCTGTCGGCATTTACAATAGTATTGTGCATAACAATCGTCCCTATACCTAAAGACGCGTGTTTTGAAACATGAGCGCTACGCGAAATGACCGTTGCCAATTGTGCTGAGTGTCGCATTAAATTTTGATAAATATTTTTCCGCACTTGAGCTGACTTTATCTGCCCAACAGTTATCAGAAATTTAATTCCCGGAAGAATATACTTAGCAAGGTCTTCGTCTGTTCCTATTATATTATAGCCTAAGAGTTTTCTTCCCTATATTTTCTTTCTGATCTAAAATTCCCAGTATCTCATATTCACCGGTCTCCTCGATTACATCAATGCATGCTTTGCAATGCCCACCACCACCTATTAATACGATTTTCTGCTTAGGCATACGTTTATAACCTGAAACCACTAGGAATATTTACCACCCTATCTACTAACCACAAGCTATTTTCCAGACCATCAGTTTGACAGTTTTTAAACATTGGTAATCGGCTCATCAGTTCCCATATGGGTCTGGTCATTACGCCATTGCTATTCGTAAAAGCCAGGAAGGAATCCCTTTCGCTCTGGTTAGAAAGAATAATAGCATTGAGCCAATAATTAGCTTTAGTCTTTTCAGGTTCTTCAACAAATGAGATTCCAAGTTGACTAAAAACCTCTTTATATTCTAACGATAACGTTCGTTTATTTTTTACAAAGCGCTCCAATTGCTCTAATTGCGCACAAGCTAATGCCGCATTAAGATTTGGCATTCGATAATTAAAGCCAATCTCATCATGAACGAATTCCCATTTATGTGGAACTTTTGCCTGTGTACTTAAATGTTTCGCTCTTTTAGCAATCTCATCATCGTTGGTAATAATTGCACCACCACCACCACAAGTTACTGTTTTATTCCCATTGAAGCTGAAAACGCCTAATCTCCCGAAAACACCTGTATGTTTCTCTTTGTAATAGCTACCTAATGACTCTGCTGAATCTTCTACTAATGTAATATTCCATTTAGCACATATTTCTGCAATCTCATCAATTCGGCAAGGGAAACCAAAAGTATGCATGGGAACACAGGCGGCAATACGTTTTCCTGTTTTTTTATTATAGGCTACATTATCTTTTAATTCTGCATTCGCTTCCAAAAAGCGATTAAGTGCCTTTGGAGACATTCCTAATGTATCCTTATCAACGTCCACAAATACAGGAAGTGCTCCGATATAGCTAATCGCGTTTGCGGTTGCAATGAAGGTTAATGCTTGAGAAATAACTTCATCACCAGGTTTGACATTGGCCAGCAGGAGGGCCAAATGCAAGGCATTGGTTCCGTTTACAATAGCAATTGCGTGTTTTGCACCTGTAATCTCTGCCATCATCTCTTCAAATCTATTCACATATGCTCCAACCGATGACACGAAGGTTGAATCAATTGCATCCATAACATATTCTCGTTCGTTTCCTATGAAAACTGGTTCATGTAATGCAACAAAAGCTTTGTTAGGATATTTTTCCTTTACGAAATCAACAAATTTTTGATATTTATCTACCATTCAAACTACATTTTTGCATCTAAATATTTACCGGTTTCTTTATGTCCGAAATCAGGAATCATATCGTGAAATAGCGATACGATATCTTCCTTTAACCACTTCCTATCATTTTTATAAGCAGCAATCTTGTTTGTGAAGTAATCCAGCTGTTCCCTATCAAATATTGGATCGTGTTTAATTACACCCAAATTGGTAAACCTTTCCATGTCGAGCTTTTCATTCGAAGTAAAAAACTCTTCAAAGTCTTTTTCTCCTGTGGTGTCACTAGCTGTAAACAAACAAGGCCATTTACCCTGCTCTGGCAAAGATGCCATCAGCCTTCGGGCTTCTTCCTCTGTAGCACACAGATGAGGTTCATAACCTAAATTATTTAAAAATTTGATGGCAATATCTGCGAAAGTGATTAAATGTAGGTGCTCACTTAATTTAGGAAAAAAGACATCTCTATTCTCACCAAAAATACAAGACATTAAACAAAGTTCACCAGATTCTTTAGGTATAACGAAATATCGTTTAATATCATTCGGGGCAACTATTGGCTGCCTCTTCTGAATACGTTGATTAAAACCATGCAGCAAGGAGCCGTCTGAAAATGCAACATTTGCAAAACGCGCTGTAGAAATAGCTATTTCCTGACTTTTGCGCATTAAAAACATTTCCATAATGCGCTTAGATGCGCCCATCATGTTAACAGGGTTCGCTGCTTTATCTGTAGATACACAAAAATATTTTTTTGCACCTTTTAGTATAGATTGATTAATAGTTTTTTCAGTATTAAAAATATTTACATCAATCATTCTCATCAATGTAAAAGGATCTTTCTCACTTCTAACATGTTTTAATGCGGATAAATTTAATACATAATCATATTTACCATCTGCCGCTATAAACGCATCATATTCAATAGATCCAATATCCAGAGCAAAAGTTTGAAAATCGCCATCAATATAGCCAAATGAGCTTCTGATATCACGCACCAACTCCACCATATTATTCTCACTTATATCAACCACATGGAGTTTAAGTGGATGCCGCTTAAAAATTTCTTTAGTAACCGCCTGGCCTATTGAACCTGCGCCACCAATCACCAAAAATCGTGAACCGCTGACTTCCCGGGCTAATTCTTTTTCGTAACGATTGATATCATCACTAAAAAGTTCATTTTTACGACCTATTAAATTTAATATATCCATTCAGGTTAGCTTAGAATAAGTTTTAAAGTTCTTTTAAAAATTAACAAGAAGCAGATTAGAAACCCCGCCAAAATTCCTCCGATAACGATTGCCTTTGCCTTGCCTAATTTATCCTTCCTTAATGGGAAAATAGGTTGGTCAATCACCTGTATAAGTGGAGCCTCTCTAAGTAACGACATTTTAGTCATCTCTAAGTTTTTAACCATCTCACCTAAAATTGCTTTATTTGTTTCAGCAGAAAACTGTGCCTTTTGCGCAGGAGCAACCCGTTGAACCTGACGTGTTGGATTCAAATTGGGAGTAGCATCCAAAACAGCAGTGGCTGTATATATTTCCCCATTCATTACCGCTCTTACAGAATCTGCCTTTTGCTGTAAAATCTTTACATTTTGAGTAGTCTTTTTTGTTTTAGTAGTTATATAAAAGTCATTGACATTTTTCACCAATTCGTCGTTAAAAGCCTTAGCAAAAAATTCATCCTTAGATTTTACATCTACTTGAATAGTACTAACCTTTTTATCTGGCTTTGAGACCACTAAGTAATCTTTATCAATATCATTAACGATATCTCTTAACAGACTATCTGCAATTCGACGATCTTTATCCGCTTTCTGATCTAATAAATTTGAAAAATTCAAGGCCAGTAGTTTGGGTTTATTCTTCCAATCTTCCTTCAATTTATTGATCAAGATATATCGATCAACCAATAGCTGCGGTTGTCCATTATCAACAACCTTTGTTAGCAAAGTCTTTTGAATCATGGTCCTTGATTTATAAAGCTGGAGAATATTATCTCCTTGAAAGATGCCCCCCCCTGTTCCTCCTAAATCCACCCCAGCTACAGATGCCAGTCCCATTAAATTTCCTAAGCCGCCACCAGACTTTTCATCTTCTAATACAAAAGTGGTAGTTGCAGTGTATATCGGTTTTTTAGTAAATGTATAACAAAACCCTAAAACTCCTCCAACAAGTCCTGAAAGCAAAATAATAAACCATTTTGAAACAAGATAATTCCACCATTCTCGTATTTTAAGGATAAGTTCTTTTAAGTTTACTTCTCCAGTATTAATTTGTTGACTTTCGTTAGTCATGATAATATCCTCTTATTTTTTATCAACGTAATAGACTAACTATGATAGCTCCAAGGGATGCTACTGCTGTTCCGATTCCAATCCAGCTTTGCGCAGATAACCTTTCTTTCTGAGCTCTTTTAGGAACTAATATTTCCGCACCAGGTTTTATGACTGGGTTATTATTAAAGAACAAAAACTTACTTACCCCTGCTGCTGCTCCATTTGCATATTTAACGTATACCCCACCTCTTCGAGCATTGTCTGTAAATCCACCGGCACCATTAATATATTGTTTTAAACTTTTTCCTGGCAAATAAACAATGCTATTGGGATTTAAAACCTCTCCGGTTACCTTAACCGTTTGCAGCGTGCGTGGCACTCGAATAATATCACCATCCAATACGATGAGATCGAATTTAGAAAGTGGCTCTTTTAAAATTCTTTCTAAATTAATTCCTACCAAATCACTCTGAATCAATTTTTGCTCAATTTCTGCGGCGACCGTGTCCCTAGCACCAGCTTCTTGCGCTCTTTTAAGATTTAAGAATTTTTTATCCTCTTCCTCTTTGTTATTAATTGCGTTTTTATCTTTAGGATTTACCTTTTCTGCGCCGGGCCTTTTTAATGATGCTCCATCAGCATAAGCAGATGAAGTTAAGCCACCCGCACGACGAATGAGGTCAGAAATCCGTTCGTTTTTATTCACAATAGTGTAGATCCCAGGATATACTACCTCACCCTCCAATTTAACCTGCTTCTGTATCGCATATCCTTCTGCATTTCTTACAGATACAATGTCAAAGGGTTTAATTACAAAGGGCTCACCCTCCAGCTTCAAAGCCTCATTAACATTCACGATAAAAACTTCAGCAGTTTGCGCTGTAGGCGAAGTAGCTTCGCTGTTTCTAACCCTTCTTGATATCTCAATTCTATTCGGTGTGGCACCTTCTTTAAAGCCTCCGGCCAATTGAATCACAGATTCTAAGGTCATACCATCTGCATATTGAAAGCTTCCTGGCACACGAACTTCACCCTGAATACTCACCTGGTATTCATCTCTTAAGTCAAAAATAGATGAGATGGTAATTTTATCTTCTCGTTGTAGTGTAATATCAGCTTGTGTACCGGCAATAATCTTAGCTACATCAAACGAAATAAGTGCTTGTGTGTTATCTGGATTTAAACGATTAATATATCCGCGATTTAAAAAGGCATCTTCTGTCAAACCATCAGCTTTGTTAATAAGGCCCCGAAGCGTTAAGCCTTGATCTAACTCATAAACACCGGGTCTAAATACCGATCCTAAAATCTCAACGCGATTAGCAAAACGCCCCAAAATAGCTTCCACTACATACTTATCGCCATTTTTAGGTATATAACTTGAGAAATCAGCTGATGCGATATCGTTAATTTTACGATCACGATCCGTATTTTGAAAAGCTTTGATCTTGGCAGTATAAGCTTGGGTAGTGAAGCCACCCGCAAAATCGATCACATCCTTCAAGGTTTCGCCTTTTACCACCTCGTAAAGTGCGGCCCTTTTCACTTCCCCGCTAACTTCCACCCGATCATCGTATACCGGTACATTAATCACATCCTGATCCTGTAAACGAATATTTGTCTGCTGAATACCTTTTAATAAAAAATTATAAACATCTAAAGTAGCAATGACCTTATTATTTCGAATAATCTGAATTTTTCGAAACGAGCCGTTCTGAGCTGGCCCCCCCGATGCATATAATGCATTATAAACCGTAGCCAATGAAGGTAAAGTGTAAGTGCCTGGTTTTGTAACGTAACCAGTCATAATCACCTTAATACTCCGAATATTTCCCAGATTAATGGCTAGATTAGTTCGTCCTGATCTTAAAGCTGGATAAGTTTTTCCCATCGCTGTACGAATTTTGGAAGTAGCTTGATCAATGGTTAATCCACCAACAGCAATGCGCCCAACATATTGTAGGTTGATTATACCTTCCGGGCTTACCTCTAAATTGTAACTGGCTTCGTTATCGCCTGTGAGATCAACGATCAATTTATCATCAGGACCAATTACATAACCTTTTGGGGTAGCCATTCTTAGGTTGGGTTCGAAAGTGATGTTCCCATTTCTAAAGAGCTCTGAACCAAATATTTTTGGCCCAATTTCGCTGTCTCCTTCTTTTTTTTCGTTATTGATCTCGCCACCTGCAGTAGTTTCGCTCATTTCTCTACCAGTTACAATTTGCTGTTGTTCAACTTGAACGGCTGAGCCCTGTTTTCGTACTTTAGCCACACGTGCCCTCAATTTCTGAACTTCATCGGCTTTCATGCCTTGAGCAGCAGCCATTTGCTCCAACTGAGAATCATTGTAACCAGCAGACTCTGCCTTTTGAATCATCTGCAAAATTTGGGCATCTGATAATTCATCAACCTTCACATTTGAATAATTTTGTGCAACAGATTGAAGATGAATAAATAGACTGAGAACAATAAGGGATAGAAATAATTTAATGCTTTGTTTCATAGGTTTCCGAAATAATCGGGTAGGTAATATTATTCAAAATAGTTTAAGGTTTCAAATCCTCCCTGACGAAGGTATTCATCCTTTTTCATCAAATGCAGATCAGAAATCACCATGTCTTTCACGAGTGCAGGCAGGTCGTATTTGGGTTGCCAGCCCAATTGAGTTTTAGATTTTGTAGGATCGCCTAATAAAAGGTCAACTTCTGTCGGTCTGAAATATTTAGGATCTACTTTTACGATTGTGCTTCCCAAAAACAGTTTTTCTGGATCTAAGCCTAAACCACTAACCACATCCACATCCAAACCGATGATTACACCCTTCTCATTTTCCTCTTTTCCTGAAAATTCGATCTCAATGCCCAATTCAGCAAAGCTCATCTTAACAAAATCACGTACAGTAGTGGTAACGCCTGTCGCTATAACGAAATCCTCTGGTTTTTCTTGCTGCAAAATTAGCCACATGGCTTCAATATAATCTTTTGCATGTCCCCAATCGCGCTGAGCCGATAGGTTACCCAGGTATAAACAGGTTTGCAAACCTAAGGCAATCTTTGCTGCTGCTCGCGTAATTTTACGGGTTACAAAGGTTTCTCCTCTTAAGGGACTTTCGTGGTTAAATAAAATTCCATTACAGGCAAATATGCCGTAAGCTTCACGATAGTTAACTGTAATCCAATAAGCATACATTTTGGCCACAGCATAAGGCGAACGAGGATAAAAAGGAGTTGTCTCACTTTGTGGAACTGCCTGTACTAAACCATATAACTCTGAGGTTGAAGCCTGATAAATTTTTGTTTTTTGATTTAACCCCAAAATTCTAATCGCTTCGAGCAAACGTAATGTTCCAATCCCATCCGCATTTGCAGTGTATTCTGGCATCTCGAAACTCACATGAACGTGGCTCATGGCGGCGAGATTATAAATCTCATCGGGTTGTGTCTCTTGTATAATTCGGATGAGGTTGGTAGAATCTGTCAGATCACCATAATGCAATTTAAAATTTACATTTTGCTCATGTTGATCCTGATACAGATGATCAATACGATCGGTGTTAAAGAGAGATGAACGTCTTTTAATACCATGAACAAAATAGCCCTTTTTGAGCAGAAATTCTGCCAGATAAGCACCGTCTTGTCCGGTAACGCCAGTAATAAGGGCAACCTTCATATATTATTTCATAGATTTTGAGCATGCAAACATACATAATAATTCTTTTGTAAAAAAGCAGTGTTTCTTTGGACGGCAGAATTTTTAGTAAGCCATACCTATACATGGCATTTAGGGTTAAACGATAATCAATTCGAACAACATCCAGCTATAGCAAACCTGAAATAATGTTAAATAATTGATAATAAAGTATTTATGCTCAAAATAAAATAAATTAATGAGCCTTACTATTTCTCTTAATAATTCAGAATTATTTCTATTTTTACAACATCCTATTATCACATTTATTAACATTATGAATAGAATTTTACTGGTTTTATCTTTATTATCAATTTCTTCTGCTCTTAAAGCTCAAAGCGCATCTGATTATAATTATTCAGTTGGGATAAAAGCATTCAGCACGATGCAAATGCCCAAAATTCTTAATCAGACTAGTGCACAAGATTATATCAATACTTACGGAAATGGTATAATGGTTAAATTTAACGACAACCAGATCAGCTACAGAATACACGGAAATTATTTTAAAGACGCCATAAAATTTGATCATAATTATGAAACGGCCAATGGCACTGTTACAGATTATAGCTTTAAAATCGGTTTTGAAAAAAACTTTACCTACTCAAGGGTTCAACCTTACTTCGCGTTTGACTTAGGTTATCGCTCTAATCGATTTACGGGTCAACTACAACCAAACGCAGCTGCTGTAATCAATAGAAATGCTGATGTTTCCAAGAGCGGCTTGGTAGTATCTCCAGTAATTGGACTAAAAGTAAGTATTATTCCGCAATTACTTTTATTTGCTGAAAGCAATTTAGACTTTTATTTTTCATACGAAAGACAAGATATTTCTGACCCAAATGGAGCATCTAGAACCGTAAACACCTATAATAAACTAGAAAGTTTACTTAACCCCATCTCAGCCGGATTACAATTTCAAATCAGTAGGAAAAACTAGCTAAATCAGTAATTAATTACTTTAAAAGCTATGAAATTAATATAATACTTGAAATTAAATTCCTAAAGTCTTGCGTCAACCAAGTCGCGATCAATAAAAGATTTAGTATCGAAAATAATAGCCCCTCTTTCTCTAAACCCGGCATAATCAAGATTTAAAAATCGTTGATGGGCGACAGCCAAAATAATCACGTCATAATGCTTAAATCCGTCGTCTTTAATCATCTGGATGCCGTATTCAGTGCGCACATCTTCTGGGTTTGCCCAGGGATCGCATACATCAACCTGCATACTAAAAGATTTAAGCTCCTTATAAATATCAATTACCCGCGTATTTCGAGTATCGGGACAATTTTCTTTAAAAGCGAAACCTAATATCAGGGCTTTAGCGCCGTTAATTACTTTATCTCGGGCTATCAACATTTTAATCACCTTATTGGCTACAAACATGCCCATATTATCATTTACCCTTCTACCAGATAGGATCACTTCTGGTTTGTAGCCTAAAGACTCAGATTTATGCGCCAGGTAATAAGGATCTACGCCAATACAATGACCACCTACTAAACCCGGTTTATAATTCAAGAAATTCCATTTGGTAGCTGCAGCAGCCAATACATCAGCCGTATCAATCTCCATACGATCGAAAATTAAGGCCAGTTCGTTTACAAAAGAAATATTTACATCCCGTTGTGCATTTTCGATGGCTTTTGAAGCTTCTGCTACTTTAATACTAGGTGCTAAATGCGTTCCAGCAGTGATTATGGATGCATAAAGCTGATCGATTTCAGCAGCAATAGTAGAATTAGAGCCTGAGGTTACCTTTTTAATTTTGGTAAGGGTATTAATTTTATCTCCAGGATTAATCCGCTCTGGGGAATAACCACAGAAAAAATCGATGTTATATTTTAATCCTGAAATTTTTTCTAAAACAGGCACACAATCTTCTTCGGTACATCCAGGGTAAACAGTAGATTCATAAATGACGATATCACCTACTTTTAATACGACACCCAACATTTTACTAGCCGAAAGCAAAGGTTGTAGATCTGGCCGTTTGAGCTGGTCAATAGGAGTAGGTACGGTAACAATGTAAATGGTGCAGGTGGCAAGGTCAGCTAAATTGGCACTAAGTGTTAATCCTATCTCCGATGCAGCAATTACAGTTTTCAGATCTTCCAGATTAGCTTCATTTGTTCTATCCTTTAACTGATTTAACTCCCGTACCCGCTCCTCATTCGTATCAAAACCAATTACTTTATATTTTTTAGCAAATTCGATAGCTAGTGGTAGTCCAACATAACCTAAACCAATAATGGCAATCTGCTTTTTTGTATTCATTTTTTCTTTCGGTAATTTGGCAAATATAAGATAAATCAGGAAAGCTTAATTGTGCCTGATTGAATGCTGACAATCTTTTTAACCACAAAGCTCACAGAGAAAAAAGCACAGAGCACACAGTGTCGGAGCGGAGTAATGCTTAAACGAACTTATATCGTTGTCGTTCTGAATGCAATTAAGAACCCGAAGGCTCATCGCTTGGTTTAAAAAAGACCTTTACTGCTGCATTTTAACCTGTAAGTTTTGCTCAGCTGTTTAATCTTTAAGCCAATGTTTAAAATGCCTTTAATAGGGCTCAGGTAGATCGGTGCCAGGCCAAATTTGCTGCGCTGTGCCAGTTGCGGTTCGGTACTGGGTTTACGGCTCTTTTTGGGCAGGCCCTTTAGGTAATCTACGCTGCGCCAGTTGTTGCCAATCACACGGCCTGCTTTGTCCGAGAATGCGCCATTTGTGCCTTTTGAATACGTTGCCATAATTTTTGTTTTTAAGTGAAAAATGTTTGTTCAAAAAAGGATTTCTGTTTATACTGGTATGTTTAAATCCATGTCCAAACCTAGCGACATAGTAGCATTGGCGCTCTATTTTGAGCTAAAATGAGCCAAATTGAGCTAAATAAGAGCATTATTGAGCTAAAATGGACCATTACAGTTGTAGGAAGTGGGGCAAGGGCCTGGGTTTGTGGCGGCCTGCTTAAGGGCAGCATAACCGTTAGCGGTGGTGCCATTCTGCGAAAGCAAGCTATGGCGTTACCTTTTAGGTAGAGAAAAGGTAACGCCGGGGTAACCCTGGGGTAACCTTGGGGTTAACTTGGTAGCAACAAAGGGTAAAGAACAGGTAAAGCAGGAGTAATTAAATACGGCCCTTTTACCGGCTCTCCAGGTAGGCAGCCAGTAAATTTTTCACGCAAAAAAGATCACCCCCAGGTTTTTTATAGACTTTAACGTGCGATCTTTACTTTAGGTTTGTAGGTGATTTCGCTGTTATTAGTAATCTTTAACCTGTTGGCGGGTAAGTTGCACATCAGGGCAGGCTAAGAGATTGGTAAAAGAGAAGGCTAGTTGTTCTTTGTTCAGTACGAGATAAATGTAGTACATTACCTCTACAAGTGCGCCAAGGTTATTCATGGGCGTAAAGCGATCTCCTCTGGAGTGCAATCCCGAAGTTTCGGGAGAGAGATCTTTGAAGCAAATTATTGAAATGAAATTTAGATCTCTCCTCCAAAGGAGTTCCTTTGGAACACTGCGGTCGAGATGACGATACTTCAAGATCATTTATCTCCTTAAATCATCCTTCTGAACGATAAAAAAGAAAATCACCATTCAATACAATTGCATTGAATGGTGATTTATTATTTACACTAAGGTCGAACTTATTATTTAATCTGTTTCAACAGGTAACTACCATAGCCGCTTTTAACCAATGGAGTAGCGATAGCCTTAAGCTGTTCTGCATCGATAAAGCCCATACGATAAGCAATTTCTTCAATACAACCGATCTTTAAACCTTGTCTTTCTTCGATAATCTGTACAAATTGCCCTGCCTGCATTAAAGAGGTAAAAGTTCCGGTATCTAACCAGGCAGTTCCACGGCTCAATACGCCTACTTTTAATTTACCCCGCTCTAGGTACACGCGATTTACATCAGTAATTTCGTATTCACCTCGTGGTGAAGGTTTAATGTTTTTTGCAATTTCTACCACCTCATTATCATAGAAATACAATCCCGGTACCGCATAATCTGATTTCGGCTGAACAGGTTTTTCTTCAATAGAAATGGCTTTTTTATCTGCATCAAATTCCACCACACCGTAACGTTCAGGATCAGCAACCTGGTAGGCAAATACCACACCTCCGTCAGGATCAGAACTGGCTTGTAATAATTTGGCCATACCATCGCCATGGAAGATATTATCGCCCAATACCAAGGCCACTTTATCCTTACCGATAAATTCTTCACCGATCACAAAAGCCTGTGCTAAACCATTCGGTTCGGCCTGTACGGCATAACTAAATTTACAGCCCAAAGAAGCGCCGTCGCCCAATAATTTTTCAAAATTTGGAAGATCGTGTGGGGTAGAGATAATCAGAATTTCCTTTATACCAGCCAACATTAAAGTAGATAGCGGATAATAGATCATTGGTTTATCGTAAACCGGCATCATTTGTTTACTACAAGCCAAAGTTAAAGGATGCAAACGGGTTCCGCTGCCACCAGCTAAGATTATACCTTTCATATTTTAGTCATTAGTTCATTGGTCATTGGTTCATTGGTCATTACAGACCTAAATGAAATAATGATGCCTATTTATTGTATTTTAATTTGTTTTATACATTCCACAAGGCTATCTCTCCAATAAGGGATTTCAATATTAAATGTATTTTTTATTTTAGATTTATCCATCACGGAAAATGCTGGTCGTGTAGCTTTGGTTGGGTAAGCAGATCCTGGAATAGGATTCACTTTTACCGCTGTTTCGCTGATATCAAAAATGGCCTTTGCAAAATCGAACCATGAGGTTACACCTTCATTGCTATAATGGTAAACGCCATAAGTGGCGGATGAAGAACTTATAATATCAAAAATGGCATTTGCCAGATCAATCGCATAGGTCGGTGTGCCCACCTGATCGGCAATGATATTCAGTTCATCACGCTCGGCACCAAGTTTAAGCATGGTTTTTACAAAATTATTGGCGTATTCAGAATACAACCAGCTGGTGCGGATAATAAAATGAGCTGGCAGCTTGGATGAAACTGCTTTTTCTCCATCCAGTTTGGTTACACCATAAACATTGATTGGTTTAGCCTTGTCGTCTTCCTTTAGTAATTTTACTTCATTTCCTTCGAAAACGAAATCTGTGGAAACATGTATAAGCGTTGCCCCATTTACTAAACATGCTGAGGCTAAATATCCCACACCTGTTTCATTAATGGCTTTAGACAGCTCAACTTCATCCTCTGCTTTATCTACAGCAGTATAAGCGGCACAGTTAATTACAAAAGCAGGTTGCGCTGTAGCCAACAGATCGTTCAAACCAGATTCATCCAAAATATTGGCATCCTGCTCGGCTGGGAAAACAATTTCTGTAATTCCTCTTCGCCCCGCAACCACCTTTAAACACTGGCCTAACTGTCCGCCGGCACCAATTACTAATATTTTGCTCATATGTGCTGCAAAGCTGAAAAGGGTTTTAAAAGTAAATCTTTATCAGATACCGCCTGATCTTGCTCTGGAATTAACCAATCAATATTCAGGTCCGCATCGTTATAAATTACGCCAGTTTCTGAAGCTTTATTGAAAAAATTATCGCACTTATATAAAAATTCTGCTGTTTCGCTCAATACCGAAAAGCCATGAACAAAGCCTCTAGGGATGTATAATTGCAGTTTATTCTCGGCACTTAAGCGTACAGCGATGTGCTTACCATAAGTTGGTGAACTTGGGCGAACATCTACCGCAACATCCAGTACCTCACCCTTGGTTACACGCACCAACTTAGCCTGTGCAAACTCACCGGTTTGGGCATGTAGCCCACGAATTACGCCATATGAAGAATAAGACTGGTTATCTTGGACAAATCTACCAGATAAACCTGTTTTTTCTTCAAAGGTATTTTGATTAAAACTTTCAAAAAAATAACCTCTGGGATCTTCAAACACCCTTGGTTTTATAATCAGACAGTCTTTTAATCCTGTTTGTTCAATTTCCATTATTTACTGTTGTATTGTTGTTCGTAATAAGATTGATAGTTGCCTGAGGTTACATTGTTTAACCACTCTTCGTTTTGTAAATACCAATCTACTGTTTTGGCCAAACCCTCTTCAAATTGTAGGCTTGGTACCCAATCCAATTGATTTTGCAGTTTACTCGAATCAATGGCATAACGCAAATCATGCCCGGCGCGGTCGGTTACATAGGTAATCAATTTAGCAGATTCACCAGCTTTGCGACCAAGTTTTTGATCCATAATGGTACAAAGCAAATTGATCAGATCGATATTCTTCCATTCGTTATGCCCACCGATGTTATAGGTATCTCCGGTTTTAGAATTATGAAAGATCACATCAATTGCTCTCGCATGGTCCTCTACCCATAACCAATCGCGTACATTTTCGCCTTTACCATAAACAGGTACGGCTTTATTATTTTTGATATTATTAATGGCCAATGGAATCAGTTTCTCTGGAAAATGATGAGAACCATAGTTGTTAGAGCAATTAGAAATTACACAGTCCATCCCATAGGTATCATGGTAGGCCCTCACAAAGTGATCTGAACTCGCTTTTGATGCCGAATAAGGGCTATGCGGATCGTAAGCAGTGGTTTCGGTAAACATGCCTTCTTCACCTAAAGCGCCATAAACCTCATCAGTACTTACATGATAGAAACGTTTTTTATCGTAATCACCTTTCCAATATTCACGGGCCGCATTTAATAAATTTACGGTACCAATTACATTGGTAATGACGAAAGCTGTTGGATCAGAAATAGAACGATCGACATGACTCTCTGCTGCTAGGTGGATCACTGCATCAAAATTTTCTGTTTTAAACAGATCAAACATCGCTGTCGCATCTGTAATATCCTCTTTTACAAATCTATAATTTGGCTTATTTTCAATATCGGTTAAATTAGCCAGATTACCTGCGTAGGTAAGTTTATCTAAGTTTACAATTTCGTACCCAGGATAGTTGTTAACAAAACGGCGAACTACATGAGAGCCAATAAAGCCCGCACCACCAGTGATTAAGATTTTTTTCACAGTTATTAAATGATTTTCAATTCCGCTAAAGTAAGTTAGATTTCGGCAAAAAACAACTTAACTTTGACATAAGCTGAAAACTGAACGAAATAATTTAGAAGCAATTAGTCATTTTCCATGAGCATCTTCTACAAGAATAGAGCTTGCACTTGCAATAGATATGCGCGAGGAAAGTATAGACGCCGCTTATATCTGACTTTACTGTTGTGCCAATAAACATCAAATTTAAGACAAACTACATCGCCGCCACAGCGCTTTCCAATTCTTTATACCATTCTTCTCCGTATTTACGAATTAGTGGTCCTTTTAAAAAGCTGTACACAGGTACTTTAAGTTCACGGCCAAAGGTACAGGCATCGTGACAGATGTGCCAGCGGTCGTAATTTAGCACTTCGAATTCTGGATATTTGGTTATCCGGATAGGGTAAAGATGACAAGAAATCGGCTTCTGCCAATCTACAATACCTTGTTCATACGCTTTTTCAATGGCACACTTGGTAATCCCCCCCTCAAAAAGCACGTAAGCACATTCTTTATTTTTATCTACGCAGGGGGTGGTTAAATCGCCATCTTCATCAACTACGTAAACGCCTTGTTCCTCAATGGCTTTAATGCCCTTTTCATTCAACAGGTGTTTTATTTTCGGATAAATCTCTTCCAAAATGGCTTTTTCGTCATTATCCAATGGTGCACCCGAATCACCTTCCACACAACAGATTCCTTTACATTTGCTTAAATTACAAACAAAGTTTTCTTTCAATACGTCTTCGTGCACGAGCACCTGTTCAACTTCTATCATCATTATTCTTTTGCTAAAGCATATTTCAGCCCACTGGCCGATTTTAATTCCATCGTAACTGCTCCCACCAAAATCTCTACCTGGGCTTTTACGGGCACGCGGTTTCCATCATCGGTTACCCAAAGGTATAACCTGCTATCTTTTTTAAAGATCCTTCCCGGTTTAATGGATGGACTAAATTTTAAGCAGCGGATGTTCCCCAACTTACTTTTAATTGTTTCTTTTCCAATATATTCAACCTCTAGGGCTGAGATTTCATCACCCAAGAAATAGTTCAGTTTAAACTTATCACCAATCTTGATTTTACTGATATCCAGGCTCCGGGCAAAGTAATAAGCCGAAACCAGATCAAAAGTCTGATTAGTAGGCGTTGTAAAAGTTCCTCTGTTCGAAACTACCTTCTTTGCATCCTGCGTAAAACGTGCCTTGTCCTGGCGTCTATAACTGGCCTCTCGGATATTCTCTTGGTAGAAGTAAGGTAAAAGGTCAGTTTTATCGATATACGAATCGTAATGATCTCTTATCTTATAAAACACATCAAAAGTTCCGGAAGTCTGCGCATCAACCGTAAGTTTATAGGTAGGTCTGTTATCAAACTTTAAATCAGAATTGGCTACCTTAATAGTGGCTTCTGCCGCCGTTATAAATCCGTACCTTAATTTATATTGCAAAACTTCGCCTTCCTGAAATACGGCCTCTTTCTTCAGGGGAAGTTGCTGAGCCGTTGCCAACAGGCCGCATAAACCAGCCGTGACGGTTATAAATAATTTCTTCATTGCTTTTGTACTCATTTGTGTATTGTCGGGAAAGAACTGCTTCCTAAAAAAAATGTGGTTAAGTTCTTTCTCCTATGAAGATATACAAAAAGCAAACCAAAATTTAATCTTTTCTTTTATATACGGGAACCGTAGAGCAAGGCTCGCCCAAACATGATGCTTTTAACTACTGGCGTAAGCAGGTTGGTTACTTCAACATAGGCTGAAACCGGAACATCGATATCGCCACATCCTTTTACCACCACACGCTCGTTAGCATAATCTTGCGGATTAATTTTAGCCAACGCCTTGGTAAATAAAACGGCTTCCAATGTATTTAAATCGCCAAACACCACCTCGTTGGCGTATGGCTTTAATTTATTCGCCAGCAGCATATAAGCCCAGGTAGGTACAATTGCATCAGCCGAACAGATAATGGCTACATTCTTATCCTGATATTGCGCCCAATCGTGATTTTTGATAAATTCTCTAAAATCCTTTTCCCTCAACATTAAACCATGAAATAGATTATCTACAATATCATAAACCACTCTTTCGCCTTTATGATAAAAATCTTCCAGATTTAAGGTTATTAAACCGCTATTAGCTACTTTATTAATGATGTTTTCCTGAATTTCCATGGCCTTAAATAAAAAAAACCGTTCCGACTAATCATCGGAACGGTTACAAAATTACGTATTTTCTATTTAATAGAATTTCACACGATTGTCTTTTATCTTGGCATTTTCCTGTAAAGCCTGGAAAGCCGATCCTAATGAACGCTGTCCTAAACTTAACATCATGCTTTCTTTTTGTTTAAACATATTTGCAATTGGTGCAGGATTTGTAAATCCATCTACTGAAAATACATAAACACCACGTTCACCCTGAACGGGAGCAGATAGTTTACCTGGCTGTGAACCGAAAACGCTTCCTACTAAAGCATTTTCCTGTGCTACACCTGGAATTACCGGATTAGCAAACACCACGTTTTGTACTGGATTAACCGGACGTGCAACTTTAGCTGCAACCTGATCGATACTTCCTTTACCTGCGTTGGCTAATTTTTCTTTTAATTGTTTTGCTTTAACTGCATTAATTACCATTGGCTCAATTTCCTTCTTCACATCAGCTAATGATAAAACACCTTTTGGACTGATTGTAGTTAAACGGGCCACAACATAAGCGTTGCTCATGGTATAAATTTCAGGTAATACATCACCTTTATCTGCTGCATAAGCATCTTGAATTAATTTACGTGGGTTATCCAATCCAGCTGCAAATCCTTGTGTCGATGCAACCTTATCAGCAACAGCAACTTTTAATCCTTTTTGTGCAGCAAATTTGCTAAAGTCGTTACCTTTTACATCCGTTAAGAAATTGCTTGCGGCTTTGTAAGCTGCTGCCTGGGTTTTGCTGCTTGCATTTAATGCTTTTTCTACGTAAGCTAATTTAGCCACTTTAGATGAACCGATCTGTTTTTCGATTTTAAGGATGTGGTAGCCAAACTGAGATTTTACTACTTTAAGATCGCCGGCTTTACCATCAAATGCAGCATTCTCAAACTCAGGTACCATAGCACCGCGGGCAAAAGTTGGCAATTCGCCACCTTTGTCTTTCGAACCATCAACACTGTAGTTTTTAGCCAGTTCTGCAAAGTTAGCACCTTTTAAAATTAATGCTTTTAATGAATCAGCTAACTTAAGTGCTTTATCTTCGCCACCCACTTTAGCCGGATCGATTAAGATGTGGCTTGCTTTCACCGAATCAGGAGAAATACGGGTAGATACTACTTTTACAATTTTGTATGAGTTACCTGTTAATTTCGGACCGTAAAAACTGCCTGCAGGTAAAGCGAATACTGCTGAATCAACCGCAGGATCTAACTTGCCTTTTGTGATATAAGTAAACGGAACTTTTACGTCCGAATTGATGGCTGCGAAAAGTGAATCATTTTTAGCCACCTGGAAATCAGCAGCAATTTTGTCTACCTGAGTTTTAATCGCCAATGAATCTGCTTTGGTTGGACTGATACTGAAAGTAACATACTCGAAAGCACGTGTTTCCTGTGGATTGTTAAAACGTGCTTTGTTCTGCTCATAATATTCTGAGTAGTCGTTGTCTGTTAATTTAACAGAAGCATCAGGAATAGAAGTATAATCTAAACTTACATATTTAAAATTAGCCAGTTTATTGCGGTTGGTATATTCATCAGTAGCTTCTAAAGAAGTTACATAAACCGAATTACGGATCAGGTTAGAATATTTTGTCTGAAGGGCCTGGTTTTTAATTTCTTCCTGTAACATATTAGATTGCTGCAAAGCCTGAGGTTCTTTCGATTTTAGAAAGTTCATCAAGGTAGCACGGTCTAATTGTCCTGTCTGAGGATTAGAGAAATATTGTTTAATTAGGGGGCTAGGGTTTTGACCTTGCAATAAATCTACCAGTTCATCTTCAGAAACTGTTAAACCTAAACGATCATACTCTTTAGTCAACAAAACTTTTGCCAACTCTGCATTCCATGCCTGGTCAACAGCCATAGCAGTCATCTGTGCATTTGCACTGCCGCCATATTGCTGTTTCATCTGGTTTACACCTTGATCAACCTTTGGTCCGAATTCATCAATACTGATATCCTTACCATCAATTGATCCTACAACTTTTTGATCTGCTGCCCAAAAAGGTTTACCCACGTTAATTGCATCACCTACTAAAAATGCAACAATTGCAAAACCGATGGCAAAAACTAGAATATAGCCTGCACGGTTACGCAAAAATGTCATTAATCCCATATTATACTTTATAAATTTATTTAGTTCTTTTTTAAGAGGGCGCAAGATACAAATTTGCCTTAAAAAAGAAAACACAAAATTTTATTTATCAAGTGTTTAATTTTTAAGCAAATACAAGCCCAGTTTTAATGATTGAATGACAGAATTTTGA
This sequence comes from Flavobacterium sp. W4I14, assembly GCA_030817875.1. Lineage (NCBI taxonomy): Bacteria > Pseudomonadati > Bacteroidota > Flavobacteriia > Flavobacteriales > Flavobacteriaceae > Flavobacterium > Flavobacterium sp. W4I14. The sequence goes on along the minus strand of JAUSZU010000001.1, from coordinate 5,364,213 downwards.
GTGATTGAATGACGAGAATTATTGAATGACGAAATTAGTGAATGATTGAATGATAGAGCTATTGAAGGATTTGAATAAATCCATTTAAACATTCAATCATTCACTCATTTCATCATTTATACATTGCGACTAAGGCGCTACGCCTTCCTTCATGTTCAGCTCACCGTTTCCGCTGTCCATTTCATAGGTACTAAAATCCTGCGGCGCTTTAAAGTTGATTCCTTCGCCTATGCTTCCATCTACTCCTTTCACATATACCCGTTGATTGGAATAAAAAATCTTTTTCGACTCATCCCAAATCAGCTCCTGCGAAGAGAAAGTATCGCCTTTACTGTTTTTTACGACTACATTTTTCCTGAATTCGGTTTTAAGCTCATTATCCTTCCTAATGGCGTAATCGCAAACCAGGTTTCCATCAATGGTTCCATTAGGGTTATAAAAATCGATATTTACACCCTTAATCATTTCCTGATAAGCACTTCCGTTCGAAGGCGTAACCTTATCCATTATCGGCGCATAACCCTTAGCCTTAATTCTGGCCGAATCACTGTAGGTGATATCGACACCGATGGTCCTATCCCTGGACAGGATTACTTTATTAGGCGAAACTGAACTGGCATTTTTTAGATCGTCGTCTCCACAGGAAGCCAGAAAAAAAGGCAACACCAGAAACAGACCATATAAAAATGTCCTTAAATTCATTAGTCTACACGGTACTTACGGAACCAGGTATCGTTTAAGGTAAAGCCTAAATGGAAATTAATAAACTTCTCTTTAACAAGATTATCGCTTAACGTTCCCCTTTGTCCGAACTCGGTTGTAAAGTTGATTTTATAAAATGCTGTACCACCGTTAGCAGTAGGCAACGGGAAGCCAAAACCTAACGATGCACCCATTTGTTTGATATCCTGATTGCCGATTTTGATATAAGTTTTATCGTAATTAACACCAAGGCGATAATCTACACGTTTCATATAACTGTTGTAAGAAAATGCATCTGGTGTCCATTGGCCGCCGAGCGATGCTCCCCAGCTATCTTGCAAACCTTGACTTACATTATTGATACTTGTTGCAGACCATTTACTCATTCTAAAATCGGCACCAATCATCCACTTATCATTTTCCTGGATAGAGATCCCAAAATTGTGCGTTAATGGCAAGGTAAGATTAGATTTTCCGTTATTCGTGATATTTAACGTATCGGCTGCAGGGTTTTCATTACCACTTTGATCTCTTGTGTAGAACGTAGCAAAAGAAGTTTGCGTTGAATTTATTTTTCCAGAAGTACTTCCAGAATAACCCAGGGTCATAATTGTTTTCTTACCGATATTAAAATCGTACTGAATGCCATAAGAGTAATTTATACCACCAACACTATTTTTATTTTGAAGTTTAGCGTTATAAGCCCCTACTGATTGAAATTCGGTAGCCCGGGTAGTTTGGAGGTTACCAAAAATATATTCTAAGTTACCACCAATCCTTAAATGATCGCCAAAACGATAACCATAACCTAAATAAGCCTTTGATAAGCCGCCTTCGCCTTCATAAAGCTGATCTAAAGTGGTGGTGTCAACTTTGGTGGTGTTTCTGTAAGAATAACCCAAATCTGAGTAAGGCAAAATACCAAAACTCAAGGCTGATCTTTTGGTAACCGGAGCGGCAAATGCCAAATGACTAAAAGTAGAATTGAAACTCGTTTCGCTTAAATTGTTTCGCGAAAGATTGGTTAAACCAGCACTCATTCCCACATCAATGGTAGTTAAAGATATTCCGGCATAAGATGCAGGGTTTTGCATATTAATATAATTGAACCCTGTTACTTTACCTACTGCGGTAGAAATTCCACCCATTGCTCTAAGCTGGGGCAACAAAGATCCCTTTATATTTCCAAGTCCATATCTTGAATATGGTGATGAAGTGGTAACCTGTGCCTCAGCACTTAAACCACAAACTAGAACGAGTATGGCTGCAATATAATTTATTCTTTTGTACATTTTAATCTGCAATAGCTTCATTTAATCCTTTTAATACTAAGTAAGGATCTTTTATAATTTGAGGCGCAAAGATGCTGTTTTGTAATTGTTTATACAAAAAATTAGCATCACCTCCCGTTATAATTACCTTCAGAGCACTTTCTTTTTTATTATTTAGGGCAATAAAGCCTTCAATTTCGTTTATTATTCCTTGTAAAACACCGTTCTTGATTGCCGATTGGGTATCAGTACCTTCCACAATAGCCTCATTTGCATCCCACTCCACCAAAGGCAAACGGCCAGTAAATTCGTGTACAGCCTTAAACCGCATTTTAATGCCAGGGCTTATGCTTCCACCAAAATATTCCTTCGTGCTACTTAAAACATCGTAAGTAATACAGGTGCCCGCATCAACCACTAAACTTGCATTTGTTGGATGTAAGCCATTTGCACCCAAAATAGCAGCCCATCTATCTAATCCTAAAGTAACTGGTGTTTTATATCTATTTTGTACGCCGTTCGTCAACATGGTTGAAAAACGGATATACTCGGTATGCTTTTTTAAAAATACTTCTAATGGTCCAACTTCCTGGTTAACACTACTGATGATGGATTTCGCTGGCGAAAACTTCTCAATCAATTGAGCCAGATCAAGTATCCCAATTTTATTGAAACGCTGATGATGAATAATTTCCTTATTTGCAAAAACTGCAACCTTCACAGCAGAATTTCCAATATCAATGCTTAGCCTACGCATTTAAAATCTCCCACTGCAAATAATATGTTCTTAGAAATTCCAATGACCCCATTTTTTATCCATCTTGATTAAAACTAAAAAAGCTTTAATTCTAAAATCATGCACAAAGCTATTAATCTTTGTCAAGTTTCGCTCTAGTTATTTGTTAAAAAAGGTTAAACAAAAAGAAAATACTGTATCGAAAGCACAAATAAAATGAACAGTGTTTCGTAAAACCAACGTTTTTTGGCATTGCTGAAATAGTATGCCAACAGTACCGATCCCGGCGGTACACACAGCAAAAAATGCCAGGTCCTGAAATCGGGTTTGAGGTAAAAACTAGCTGCAGAAATAATAAACATGAAAAACAACAGCTGAAAACTTTTCCGTGTACTGATAAAGCTTCTGAAGAAATTTTCCCGGAGCTGTAGTGATGCCAGTATGATAATTACTGTTACCGGGATCAGCACCAGGTAATCGTTATAGTTGATTTTAAAAACCGAAGGAAACTTATTGCCTAACGGTTTCCATATCTGATAAAACGAGCTTAAATTATCATTCCAATAATAAAATACGGCCAGAAAAAAGAAAACCGTAATAAAGCCAATCAAGCCAGCTACCCAGTCGCGCCAGTTAAATGATCTAAAAAGCAACAGTGCTAAAAAGATCATAAGCAACATTGTCATAAATGGAAAATAGATCAATGTTCCAACCCCAATAATCATCCCGATATCGAAAACAGTGGTAATGGAGTTCGCACTTTTACCCAGTTTTAAAAACTTATCTATAATCCAAATTAGCAGAAAGTTACATAACAATGCCGGGCTCAGGATCATAAAAGGCATAAACAGGCTTGTTCCTGTTATAAACATCAGCCCTGGAAGGAAACTGGGTTTGGCCAATAAATTATGGTTGTTTACAACTCGATTGAAAATTAAAGCCTGTATATAAACCAAAAGTGCTGCCATAAAAATATTGGTATATGGCGTAAAGGCATTGTCTAAATCTATATTGATCAATAACCGGGCAAATGGCTCCAAAAAATCAAAGTTTAGCTTATCGTGCGTTTCATGAAAAATGGCAATACGCAAAAAGAATGTGTATGCCAGCAAGAATACGAGGTTAATTGGATTTAGCTTTCTAAACTGATTAATCATGCCTTTTTAAAGAGTAGGCAAAGTAAAGAAAATAATTTAACAGTATAGCAGAAAGACTAAAGCTTAAAGACTAAAGCAGGGATGCATATAGTTGTCTCTCTCATAAAGTTTTGTCAGTCTGAGCGGAGTCGAAGACCCATTATAATCAACTAGTTTCGCTATGCAAGTAATCGACTAACGCCCACTTACGTAGATCTAATGACTAAATTCATTACAAAAAATCCTTGGACTACATTATCAATGATATATTCTAAAAGAAAGGTCGTCATTGCGAGGAGGAACGACGAAGCAATCTTAATGCGCACGCTGGTAGCGATCGTTGTAAGATTGCTTCGTCGGCGCTGAAAAAGCTTTCTCGCAATGACGATAATCTGAGAGATTTATTTTTTAAAATAAACTGTCATTTATTGAATTTTATAAAATAAATTACCTCTCAGAATGACAAATCATAGGCAAATTGACTTTGAACTCAGGACTGAAGATTCAGAACTAAACCCTCGCGTATTTCTTCACCATATCGTCAATGATCTGCGCTGTTTCATCAGGAAAATTAAACTCATGTTGTTGAGGGTTTTCTAACCAGTTTTTGATAATTGGCAACCAGTTCCTGGTACTTCCCCAAATTACAGGCAAACCGAACTGTTTTAAGGCGTAGGCATTACATTGTTGTTCAAACTGGAAACGCATAGGTGCCACCAGCAGTTTTTTCTTTAGATAAAGCGCTTCAGCAGGTCCTTCGAAACCGCCACCGGTAAACAAACCTTCACAGGTGGCCAGGCTTTTATTAAATTTTTCGTTGTTAACAGGCTCCACAAAAACATTCCCTTCCTGATAGGCAACTTTACTGTGTTTAGAAAAAACCTGCCAGGTAACCTCAGGAAGCTGTGTGAAAAGCTTTACCAAACGTTTATCGTCAATGGCTGGAAGATATACCGTATAATGTCCTAAATTTTCACTTTTCAGATTCCGGATCTCTGCCCTGATTACCGGGGTATGGATAAAAGTATCGTAACGGTCGAAATGAAAGCCAATGTGATATTTGGTAGGCGCATAGCGGCTCAAGATCAGTTTCCCCCAATCTAAAGTTCTTGGACGGGGTACTTTTTTAGATTTAAATGCAGCCTGATGGCTCAATGATACACATTCTATCCCCTGCAGTTTACAGGCCCAGGCGCTTACGGGTTCAAAATCGTTAACGATAAGGTTGTAATCTTTCAACGGCAGCTGTTTCATATCTTTTCTAAAACGGAAGAGATTCATGTTCAGCCATGTTTTAAAATGGTCTACACCACCTTTTTTCCCAAAGATAAAACTGAAACCATGCAATTGATATTTTACAGGCTGACTGAGTTTCACATCGGCCTGTGTTCCACTTACCAAAATATCCAATTCGCCATACTGCTGAAGTAAAGGAATAATTTCCCTCGCCCTACTGATATGACCGTTACCTGTTCCCTGTATTGCGTAAAGTATCTTCATTTATGCCCGAATATCTAAAATTATTGGGCAATTTCATATTTTATATTCTGTAAAAGAATATTTATGTCCAGTTTACTTTTTAAATCCTCGGCATCAGAAAGGATTCCTTCATCCAATTCGTCTTTCGTAAAATGTTGATGTTCGTACTTAAAAACCGTCCAGTTTTTATTTTCATACTCTAAAGCGGTTAAACTTTCTACCCAATCCCCACTGTTCAGGTAAATCACTTTTCCATCTTCTGTGGCAATTTCGCGTTGCTCAGCCTGGTGAATATGACCGCAAACTACGTACTGATACCCTTTTTCGATGGCCAGTTCTGCCGCAGTTTGCTCAAAACTATTGATGAACTTAACCGCATCTTTAAATTTGGCTTTGATCTTTTTCGAGAAGCTCATCTTCTCCCGCCCAAATGCGGTAAGTACCCAGTTTACAAAACTATTAATGAGGATCAGTGTATCATAGCCAACCGCACCAAGTTTAGCCAGCCATTTAGAGTGCTGCATGGTAACATCAAAAACATCGCCATGAAAGAACCATGCCTTTTTACCGTCAAGCTCTAAAATTAACTTATTCTGAAGATGGAAAGTACCCATTTCCATGCCATCGAATTTGCGGAGCATCTCATCATGATTTCCTGTCAGGTAGTGAACCCGAACCCCCTCCGATACGAATTTCATCAGTTTACGGATCACCTTCATGTGCGATTCTGGCCAATAACTTTTGCTAAACTGCCAGATATCGATGATATCGCCATTTAAGATCAGTGTTTTGGGTTTTATGCTCTTTAGATATTTTAGAAGTTCTTTTGCATGGCAACCATAGGTACCTAAATGTACATCGGATATTACGACTACATCGACATTTCTTTTATCCATAAACGGGAAATTTTAGGGGGAAGAGTCTTATTACCGCTCGATTAAAGCAGTTCAGAGATAAATTAGCTGTGTTACCACTCCTCTTCCTCATCGAGTTTTACCTCAAAGGGGCTAAAGAAATAAAGTACAACAATTAATAAGCATACAGCAAAGAATGATTCTAACATATCATCTGATTTACATTACAAAGGTAAGACTCTGTATATCAAACAAATGTTACGACATTGTTAAATTATTATTCTATTTGATAAAGATTGTTAAAATGACATTCGAGGGTTTATTGAGTTCATTGCCAACCGTCGTCATTGCTGAGACAGATCCTGGATTATCCTACAGTTTTCGTTGCCAAACGATCCTTCGACTACGTTATCATTGACAGAATCCAGTAGAAAGTCGTCCTTTAGATTTGTTTTGATATTTTATTTAAGGATCACAAGTATTTACTTTGCTTACATTATAAATCAGATTACCTAAAACGGTAGCGGCACATTAAAGTTCGTCAAGGTTTTTATACCTATGAGATGATGCAATCCGCTACCGTTTTTTCCCTTAGTGACCAGATAACAATTAGGGCAATACCCATTATTAAGGACTAGGATCGATGGGGTAAAAATTAGGTAACCATTACAAACATAAAAAATAACAGGATGATTGCCACTACAAAATTTTTTATCGGGATTGATGTTTCCAAACCCCACTTCGATGTTGCATTGATGGCCGTTGTGAACCATGTAAAACAGGAGATAGGAACCGCACGGTTTGACAACACAGCGCCAGGGATAAAGTTATTTGAGAAGTGGTTGAAATCGCAGAAAACCACATTCAATGAGGACTCCTTGATTGTCATGGAAAATACCGGGATCTATCACCGTTTAATATGGACTTTCTGCAGCAACATAAATCTGCCCATCCATATTGGCAATGCAGCCCATATCAAATGGAGCTTTGGGATAGCAAGGGGTAAAAATGATAAAATAGATAGTATACGTTTATGCAACTATGCATTTAAGGAAGCGGATGATCTAAAGGCGACAGCTGCCCTAGATCCCGAGCTGATGCTCCTGAAAGATCTGATATCAGCGAGGACAAAGCTGCTCAAACAAAGGTCTGGCATCAGCGTTTCGGTAAAAGAACTTGGCAATGTCAATGGTAAAGAACATCAGAAGCTGATTGAAAAAGCACTTAAAAATGCAATTGAGGGTATAGCCAAGTCAATCAAGAACCTCGAAGATCAGATCAAAAAAATTATCACAGGAAACCAGGATTTCAAGCAGAACTACAAATTATTGCTCAGTATACCTGGGATAGGACATGTTACCGCCGTATACCTGATTGGCTGCACTGGAAATTTTGCAGGTCGGCCCAGTGGAAAAGAACTGGCCTGTTATGCAGGGGTTGTACCATTTGAACACAGTAGCGGTATAAGTATCAAAGGTAAAACCAGGGTACACCGGATGGCCAATAAAGAGCTTAAAAGATTGCTGCATATGTGTGCATTATCTCTAATTCAACATAATCAGGAATTCAAAATATATTACAATAGAAAAAAGAATGAAGGGAAGCACAGCATGAGCATAATTAATGCCGTTAGAAACAAGATAGCATTAAGAGTTGCTGCAGTTATAAAAAATCAGACCAGCTATAAAAATAATTATAATATAGCTGCTTAAAATTTGTTTTTATCATAACAATCATCTCGACCGAAACACCGCGGAGTGGAGAGATCTTCTAACTATGTTATTGAATCAAATTTAAAGATTTCTCCACTGCGGTCGAAATGACGATACTTCTATCAACTCATCTCTTTAAATCCTCCGTCATTGATACTTATTTATACAATAAATTAGCCCTCAGGATGACAAGTGGGGTGAAATCGACTTTGGATTATTGAATAAAGACTTAAGACTGATTGCACTTTATAGATCATGAAACAAGTTCAGAGGACGATCGGCAGTGTGAATACTCAGCATCTCAAGGTGCGCAGTGAATTCATCTTAAAGATCCTTCGACTACGCTACCATTGACAGCCCAAATAGAAAGATCGTCATTGCGAGGCACGAAGCAATCTTAAAGCGCTCGCTACTAGCGATAGTTGTAAGATTGCTTCGTCGGCTGAAAAAGCCTTCTCGCAATGACGATAATCTGAGGAGATTTAATTTTTTAAATCCTCCTGTCGTTAATATTGATTTTTATACAATAAATTATCCCTCAGGATGACAAATCGAGGAGAATACTCTGTGTATTCGTAGCGAAAAATCATAGAAACAAAAAACCCCGCAAGATTTTGATCTTGCGGGGCGTAAATTTATTTAAAGAACTATTAAGCTTTAACTGCTTTCTTTTTCTTCTTTTCTTCTGAGTAAAACCCAAAACCTAATCCGGCCAACAATAAGATCGATCCAGCTAAAGAGATTTTCTCTCCGGTATAATATGATGTTGGATGGAAAATAAACTCAAGTTTATGATTTCCTGCTTCTAACTGCGCTGCACGTAAAACGTAATCAGCCCTGAAGTATGGCTTTTCAACACCATCGATATACATTTTCCAGCCTTTATCATAATAGATTTCGGAAAACACTGCAATTACATCTTTAGCGGTTGAGTATTCGTAAGTTAAATGATCAGGATTATAGTTGGTTAGTTTAATAAAACCTTCCTGGCCAGTTCCTAAACGTTTGGTATCAATCGAATTTTTGAAACTTTCATCAACTATGGCTTCTTTTTTAGCATCAAAACTGCTAATAGCCTTCATTTCTTCATCAGCATTTTTAGCAAACTGAACACTTTGTACAAACCAGGCATTACCCGCAGCCGTTGCATTACGCTGCATTTTATACGACCCGTTTTGCTGATCTTGTGTAATGATGTACTTCGTATTTAACATATCCAATACATCCTGGTTAACACTTTTAGTAAATTGGTGCTGAATGAGTTCATCAAAACGTTTCAGTTTAGCGGCATGATAACCACCAATTGTTTTATGAAAATTAGATGTACTGGCATCGCTAAAAGTATTTATTGATGCGTCAAATACCCTAAAATCAGGGTCTTTATCGGCCATAATAAAATTATCAACGTCTCTTGGCTTAAAGAAATCTGAAGCCGTTTTTTTGTATTCAAAATTCTGGTTATTCAAATACCTACGGTCTACTTGCCACATATCTACCAAAACAGCCAGCGCCAACAAGCCTAAAGCCAGTTGTGCATTTAATTTCTTGGTAATAAATGCCCAAACTATCCCAAAACCGATAACTACGAAAAAGAATGAACGCAGCGCATCTGCACGACCTATTGCTATTCTATCTTCTACCAATCCATTCGCTATCTTTTGGGCAACGGAAGCATTATTTTGCAAAGTTTGCGTTAAAGCCTGCACAATTTGCAAATGGTTTGACGCTTTAAAGCTGAAAAACAGCGTAGGCACGATTGCTACAATTAAAGCGAAACCACCGGTAATACCAGCCGACCACGTTAATTTTTTGATTAAGACCTTTTGGTCAATATTACCATCCTGAATTTCTTTGATTGCTAAAATTGCCAATATCGGAACCATTAAACCAACTACTGCCAAAATGGATTCAACTGCTCTGAATTTATTATAAAGTGGGAAATAATCGAAGAATAAATCACTTACAAGAGGGAAGTGACGGCCAAAAGAAAGTAAAATAAACAAAACTGTTGTTGCCAATATCCACCATTTTAACTGGCTACGAACAATGAATAAGCCGAAAACAAACAAGAAACAGATAATTGCACCAAAATAATAGCCGCCTTGGGTAAATGGTTTCTCACCCCAATATTGTTGCATATTTAACTGCGACCCCAACTGCTGAATAGCTTGTGCAGTTTGGGTTGGATCACCACCTGTAATTTCAGAAACAGCTTTATACATGTTCCCTTCCGGCTTCACAAGCTTATCTATCCCTGAGGCACCTCCATATAAATCCGGGATTAAAAAAGTAAAGCTCTCACCAACACCCTGGCTCCATTGGTAAGCATACTCTTTTGACATACCTGCTCCTTTTTCTGCCGGTGAAGATTCTGTGGCGGTTAAGTTAGATTTACCACGATTTGTTTCCTTAGCATATTCTGCCGTAGACCATAATAAGCTTGCGTTAATCATTATGGCAATAGCTACTGAAAAAGCTAGAAAAGCGAAGGACTTTAACAGGTTTGAAACCGTTTTATTTTTAAATGCCTGATAAAACTCTACAATAACAAAAATAAAAATAGCCAACATCAAATAATAAGTCATTTGAACGTGGTTAGTTCTTATTTCAAGGGCTAAAAACAGTGCGGTTAAACTCGCTCCATACCAATATCTACCCCTTATGGTTAATAATATACTGGCTATTATTGGCGCAAAAAAACCAATTGCCAATGCCTTGCTACTATGCCCACTTGCAATTAAAACAAAATTGTACATGGTAAATGTAAATGCAATTGCACCTGCGGCAGCCAGCCAAGGATTAACCTTTAATACAATAAACAAGAAATAAGCGCCTAAAAGCAATAGAAGAACTGTACCTGTTGGATTAGGCAGGGCTTTGGTAATTAAGGCAATTCCATAAGTAGCGCCATTATAGGCGTAAGGTACCCAAATTTGATAAGCTGGCATACCACCAAACATCTGGTTGGTCCAAAGCGGTGCCTTGCCATCCTTTTCTTTAAAGTCCATAATTTCCTTTTGCATCGCTTGTGATTGGATCACATCGCTTTGCGCTGGGGCTTTACCTACCAAAACAGGACTGAAGTAGGCAAAAGTGATGACTACAAAAAATGCAATAATGGCTAAGTGAATGCCATTTTTATTAAACCAGTTATTCATTAAGGTTTGTTTAAGTTTAAACGAACGTCAAAAATAAAAAATTGGGCGGTATAAAAAAGTAATAAATTAAATGCATGCTGAATAAAAAATTAGATTTGTATCAAAGAATAAAAATTCAACCTATTTATTATGAGAAAGTTTGTCGTTATAATCGCTCTTGCTTTATTTTCTTTTTCTTCGTTTTCCCAGATTGTAAGCTTAAATACCAATGAAATTAAAAAGCTGAAAACCCAGATCAAAAATGATGGGGAAACCAAAAAACTATACCTGGGCTTTGAAAAATCGGCATTAAATTACCTAAGCGAAAACCCGAACCCAATTGATACCATCAGAACTGAAGGATTATTAAAAGGAAATCCCAAAAAAGAGAAAACCAGATTAGCCCTGGCAGATATGAACAAAATGTTTGTACTGGCCTTACAATACCGGATTACCGATGATCGAAAATATTTAAACAAATGTGTAGAATTTCTTGGTGCATGGGCCAAAATCAATAAACCAAATGGCGATCCTATTGACGATACCAATCTGGATAAAGCCATTGAAGCTTACGACCTGATTAAAAAAAATATTCCAGCAGCTGATAAAAAACAGATTGAACAATGGCTTACTGAAACGGCTTGGGCAGAAATTAACAGCAAGCGGATGAAAGCAGGGAGAGCTACCGCCATTAATAACTGGAACGCCCACCGGCTAAAAGAAGTTGGCGAAATCGGTTACACTTTAAACAATCAGGATTTTATTAAGTGGACCATCGACAATTTAAAAAGCCACATCAATATTAATCTATATGCTGACGGAACAAGTTTGGATTTTAAAGAGCGCGATGCCATGCATTACCACATTTACGACCTGGAACCAATGTTAAAGCTGGCCATTATGATCGATAGGGCTAAAGGCACCAATTTTTACACCTACGAGTCGTCTAAAGGATCTTCGATCAAAAAATCTGTAGAGTGGTTGATCCCATATATTAATGAGGACAAACAGCACGAAGAATATGTAAATACGACCGTTAAATTCGATCGCGACCGGGCAAAGAACAACGAACCTGGATTTGCTCCCGGGACAATGTTTAAACCAGATTTGGCATTACCTGTATTAAAACTATCGGTCTATTTCGATAGGGCACAGGCTGAATTATTAAAAAAAGTAAATAACAACGATACCAGCTGGCAGATGGTATTGGATAAACTACAACGCGAAAGCAAACAACACCCGAAACAAATAAACTTTCAATAACTATTGAAAGTTTAAAAATAAGTTTATATTTGTATATGGAACTAGCAGCAGCAAAATTAAAATTTATAGAAGCTTGGGGCAAATTAGGCTCCGAATGGGGAATTAACCGGACCATGGCCCAGGTACATGCGCTATTGCTAATTTCTCCAGAAGCGCTTACGACCGAGGAAATTATGGAAGCACTTAGTATTTCCAGGGGAAATGCCAACATGACCCTGCGCGATTTAATTGGCTGGGGCCTAATTGAAAAACAACACAAAGCTGGCGAGCGCAAAGAATACTTTTTTGCCGATAAGGATGTTTGGAATATTTCACGTCAGGTAGCTAAAGAGCGTAAAAAAAGAGAGTTAGAACCTGTTTTAAAAGTTTTAAATGAACTATCAACGGTAGTAGGCGATGAAAAAGATCCTGAATTTAAAACCTTTAAGAAATCGGTAAACGATATTAACAAACTTGCCCTTAATGTAGATAAAACTTTAGAAACGATGCTTAAAGCCGAAGAAAGTTGGTTCTGGGGCTCGGTATTGAAAGTGTTTAAATAGAGATAAGAGACAGGAGATGTGAGAGGAAGGTATTGAGTAGCAAGGTTTGAGTATCAAGTCGTAAGTATCGAGTATCAAGACATATTACCCCTAAACGCTATCTACCAAACTAACCCCTAACCACTAAAAAGCCTTACCATTAAGTTCGGCTTAATTTTTTAACTATATCTTTCATTTTTTACTGAAAGTATTAAAATTTAAATAAAATGAAAACGCTTAAGAACCATGTGATTTTATTTGATAATGAATGCCCAATGTGTTACGCCTATACCAAAGCATTTGTAAAAATCGGTATGCTAGCCAAAGGTGGTCGTGAGGCTTATCAAAGTATGCCCAAAAACATTTGTCCTTTGGTTGACAAACAAAGAGCCGCCAACGAGATTGCACTCGTGAATACCGAAAATGGTGAAGTAACATATGGCATTCAGAGCTTATTTAAAATTATTGCGCATGCCATGCCAATCTTTAAACCGCTGTTTTTATTTGGGCCTTTTGTTTATTTAATGCGCAAGCTTTATGCCTTTATCTCTTACAACCGTAAAGTAATTATTCCTGCGGCCGTTAAAGAAAACACTATACAGCCCAGCTTTAAAATCCAATACCGTTTGGCCTATCTGCTTTTTGCCTGGTTTGTTACAGCTTACATTTTAACCGCTTATGCACATCTGCTTACCGATTTTATCCCACTGGGCAGCCAATATCGTGAATACCTCATCTGTGGCGGACAAATGTTTTTTCAGGGCATCATCATTGTTTTTTATAAAAAAGAGAAACGCTGGGATTACCTGGGCAACATCATGACGATCTCTTTTGCTGGTGCACTTTTGCTTTTGCCTGTTTTGGTTATCGCACAACACCTCATCATCCCTTCTATATTTTTTATCCTTTACTTTTTGATGGTGGCCGGACTTATGTTTTTGGAACACCTCCGCAGAAGCAATCTCTTACAATTGGGCTTGGCAATGAGTATTACCTGGGTGCTTTACCGTTTAATTGTTTTAGGTTTAATCTTTACTTTATAGGAATCATGAAATACGGAAAAATTGTACTCGCGGGAGGAAACGGATATTTAGGTACCGTACTGGCCAAACACTTTAGTCGTCTGGCTGGTGAAGTGATTATCCTATCGAGAAAACCGCAAGCCGCAGCAGGGAACATTAAAACCCTATTGTGGGATGGCCAAACCCTGGGCAACTGGACAACAAGCCTTCAAGGTGCCGATTTACTGGTTAACCTTTGTGGTAAAAATGTAAACTGTAGGTACACCCCTAAAAATAAGGAAGAAATTATCAGTTCGAGGTTAATCCCCACCCGTTTACTCGGCGAGGTAATCAAAAGCCTGGAAAACCCACCAAAACTTTGGATCAATATTACTTCTGCAACCATTTACCGGCATGCCAAAGACCGTCCGCAAGATGAACTGACGGGAGAAATCGGCGATGGCTTCTCTATTGAGGTATGCAAGGCTTGGGAAAGTAGTTTCTTTGAAAACAAAACCCCAAAAACCAGAAAAGTGGCCCTCAGGATGGGCATTGTACTGGGACTAAAAGATGGTGCATTTCCACGCTTGCTCAACCTGGTTAAACTGGGCATGGGTGGTAAACAGGGCAATGGCGAACAGTATGTAAGCTGGGTGCATGAGTTAGATGCCGCAGGTAGTATTGAATGGTTACTGAACCACAATGAGATTGAAGGTATAATAAACTGTACCGCACCTGAGCCAATTAAAAACCATGTGTTTATGCGCAGCATCAGAAAAGCCTATGGTATCAGCTTTGGGTTGCCTGCTCCAGCCTGGCTACTGGCCATCGGCGCAAAAATAATCGGAACCGAAACCGAACTGATTTTAAAAAGCAGGTGGGTTAAACCAAAGGTATTGTTGAACAATGGCTTTGAATTTAAGTATGCGAAGATAGATGAGGCAGTGAGGGGGTTGAGGGAGGAGGGCGCTCAACGGGAGTATGAGTAAATTAAAAATGGCAACAATTATTTTAAAGACATTGATTAATGCGCCGATTGAACGCTGTTTCGATCTGGCCAGAAGTATCGACCTTCATGTACAGTCGATGCAAAGTTCTGGTGAGCAAGCCATCGCTGGGAAGAAAGATGGATTGATTAGTTTACATGAATCGGTTACCTGGCGAGCCAGGCATTTTGGCATTCCGTTCGAAATGACAAATAAGATTAGTACAATGGAATACCCAACATTCTTTGTCGATGAGATGGTTAAAGGCCCCTTTAAAAAACTCCATCACCAACACCAGTTTAAAATAATTGGTTCTCAGACAGAAATGACTGATATTTTTGAATTTCAGGCACCATTTGGCTTGTTAGGCCGGCTTGTAGAAAAGATATTCCTTAAAAATTATATGCTGAAACTAATTGAGAAAAGAAATAGGGTGATCAAATCTCAAGCGGAATGGTAGTATGTGCTATTTGTGCCTTGCACTATCATTAAATTGCCAAAGCACATTAATAATCTTCCAGGCGCCATTTAATTTAACTAGGTGCATATAATCGATCCATTCATCTGCAATTAGTTTAACTGAGGCCGTTTTATCTGAAATATCAAGCATTTTAATTTCCTTTTTAGGAACAGCAGGGAATTTATCTTTTTTGCGGTTATAACTTTCAGCTAAGATAACCATTGATTCTGCAGAGGTTTCACGAACATAATCTTTGTTTGTTTCCTTATCCGTCCAAAATGTGCGTTTAACCAGCCTTGGGTGCAAAGCCTGCTCCATTTGTTTAGGGTTTGGAGTATGTTGCGATTCTATATAATCAAGGACTGCACGTTTGATTTCTAAACTATCCTGTTTTGTCTGGCTAAAGCATTTCGCACTTACCATCCACAAGGAGATAATAACAATAAAATATTTCATAATTGCCTGTATAGTTTTGGTTTTCGGGTTGAGGTTTAAAAGTAACTTATATATTTTAAATTATTGTTTTTTGAATTCAAACAAAAAAGAGTCTGTATCCTAAATATAGAATTGTCATCCTGAGAGGCCAGTTTTCTAGCAAAAAAACAAAGGAGTTAAGTGACAGGTAAGATAAATCGTCATCCCGACCGCAGTGTTCCAAAGGAACTCCTTTGGAGGAGAGATCTTTGAGATTTAATTTCAATAACTTGGTACAAAGATCTCTCTCCCGAAAGTTCGGGACTGCGCTACAGTCGAGATGACGACCATTCTACTGGAGTCTGTTAATGGTAGCTTGCCGAAGGACCCGTTTTAAATGTCTTACAAGGCATTTCGACAGGCTCTCCGTAGGAGTCCTTTGGACAACGTGACAAATTCGATTGAATTACAATATGATACAGCCTTTTTAAACAAAAAACCCTGAAACAAGTTCAGGGTTTAGTTTTATTTTACTTCTTCGTAGTCTACGAAGTCGCCGAGTTTATCTGTTTTACTTTGATCGGGCTTTGGAGGCATATAATCTATAGAAATAGAACCTTCAGGTTTTGATCGTCTTTGTTGTTGCTGTCCTGTAGCCTGACTTTGCATTTTGCTGGCCAGGTTATTAAACAGCATTGGCAGAATTAACCTAATCAACATTCTGATCAGCCAAAGTACCAATATTGAGATGAAAATGAATTTTACTAATGCCATTTTTTAAATTACTGTTGTTACAAATATAGACGTCATAAAATTTATTTTGTTACTTATTGAGCCTTTAATTGCATTTTGATTACAAATATAATACGTAAATAAGCCCATAAAGGTTTTAATATCAGCATTAATCTTCAATGATTTCAGTTACGCGGCCCACCTGGCCATCCTCGAGCCTCACTTTTATCCCTCTGGAATGAAATGCCGATGAAGTAAGCAGATCTTTCACTATGCCATAAGTAATATTTCCTGACCGCTGATCTTTCTTCAAAATAATTCCGACTTCTAATCCTGGATAAATGTCCTTTCTGTTTTGCCCGTCCATTTTTGCTATAATATGATAATGATTAAAGCCTCAAAATTCCATAATTATTTTGAGTGTTACGGCAATTTACTGAAATCTATTTCAGGTTTCTTACCTGTAGCGCTTCTGGTAAAGATTTTTCTTGGTGTAGTGTAATCGTTAAAAAAGCCGCCGTTCTTTAAATAAAAGGCACCCTTATCTACTCCTCCCTGATAATCCATCCGATATCCTTTTGCTCCGGTATTGTCGGTCGTAAAGCGTGCAGATTTTAATTCAGTCCATGTTCCTTTATCATCGCAGATCCATTGGTTATCAAACAAAACTTTTCGCGACAGGTCTCCCTGTGCAGGTGAAAAGTTTTCTAAAAAGGAATGGAAGCGTTTTAAATAGGTTTTAGTCTGCGGCCTGGTAAAACTGGCTATCAGTTGCCATTTATTGGTTTCTGGGGCAAAGAAATAGGCAGTATATGTGGTTAGGCTATCTTTCCCAGGCACACCATGCAACAAAAATTTATAGGTATTTCCTGCTTTCCACATGTAATTTAGGTAGCTCTGACCTCCAGCACCTTCATTACCAAATTCTCCCGTATGCACGTTTTCGCCTTTCTTTAGCATTTTTATTTTGTGCGATTCCGGGATACTTTTAGGATCGTCGGTATTGAATGGGCTCCATACCGAAAATAAGATATGCCGTTCGGTTGGACTATTTACCTGCATACCGAAATAGCCTTCACCAA
This sequence comes from Flavobacterium sp. W4I14, assembly GCA_030817875.1. Classification (NCBI taxonomy): domain Bacteria; kingdom Pseudomonadati; phylum Bacteroidota; class Flavobacteriia; order Flavobacteriales; family Flavobacteriaceae; genus Flavobacterium; species Flavobacterium sp. W4I14. Next base: position 5,346,727 of record JAUSZU010000001.1, on the reverse strand, counting down.
ATCCGTTCGCCATAAAATAAGAGCCTAAAATATCTTCGCCCTTTGGCACAGTTACTTCGTTATAATACCACTCGGCATTTACATTTTCAGGTTGCTGATAGTTGAGGTGAACCGATGGCCCACGTCTGCCCCAATGAAAAAAGTTGCCTTCATTGTTTTTAACATAAGCGGTTTTGTCTTCAGTGGCTGTTCCACTAATGAATAAGGTTTGTATTGAAGGAAATTTCGCTCCACTTTTGCTCATTCCTTTAATGGTTAGGGCAACGTAGCCAGTATCTTTAATAATCCACTCACCAATCTTGCCGTCAAATGGCTTGGTTTCATTGAAACTTACTTTTTTAGATTGATTATTGATGGCGAATTCCAGAACAGATTGCCCATCTACCATAGGTTTATCGCTCAACGATACCGTTATGGTACCAGGTTTAGAAACCCGAAAATAAGCTGTAAAATATTCTTTTGGGTTAGACCAGTTTACGATTCCCCTGTTGGTTAATGTTCTTTCTGAATCCTGATGTAAAGAACTGTAGGCATTCCCTCCAAGTGGGAGGGAGATTGCTGTAGCATTTTGGGCATGACTTTTTAGCCCCATTACGCCGAGTACGATCAGCGTGACTAGTTTTAGGGATTTCATTCGATGATTTTTAGATAACTTATTGAACTGCAATTCTAACTCAAATTATCTAAAAATCATGCTATAAAACCAAATCGTTACTTGCCGAATTTTTCGTTAAACATTTTCTCTAGGGCAAACATTTCATCCCGCAGTTTTGCAGCCTGCAAAAAGTCCATATCTTTTGCTGCTTTCTGCATATCCTTACGCGTAGTATCAATTGCCCTTTGCAGTTCTGCTTTACCCATATATTGCACAATAGGATCGGCGGCAATGCTGATTTCTGCATTTTCTACATAAGCCCTGGCTTTGTTATCGCTTGCTTTCTGAGAGAAATCAAGGACAGATGTTTGCTCTAAAATCGCTTCCCTTGATTTACCAACAGTTTTAGGCGTAATGCCATGTTCAAGGTTATAGGCAATCTGTATATCCCTACGTCTGTTCGTTTCTGATATGGTTTTCTCCATACTATCGGTAATGCTATCAGCATACATAATTACACGGCCCTTATCATTACGGGCCGCACGGCCGATGGTTTGGATCAGCGATTTTTCAGACCGTAAGAAACCTTCTTTATCCGCATCTAAAATGGCAACCAAAGTAACCTCTGGCAAATCCAAACCTTCGCGCAAAAGGTTAATTCCAACCAATACATCGAATTCTCCTAAACGTAAACCACGAAGAATCTCTACACGTTCGAGGGTTTTAATTTCAGAATGGATGTACCTGGTCTTGATATTTAAACGATCAAGGTACTTGGTGAGCTCTTCGGCCATACGCTTGGTCAGCGTAGTAACCAAAATACGCCCGCCATCCTTTATAGTAAGGTCAATTTCATCTAAAAGATCATCTACCTGGTTAATGGCAGGTCTAATCTCAATAACAGGATCTAACAAACCTGTAGGTCTAATTACCTGTTCTACTACCACACCTTCTGATTTTTCCAATTCATATTCAGCCGGAGTTGCACTTACATAAATAGTTTGCGGGGCAAGCGCTTCGAATTCGTTAAAGTTTAAAGGTCGGTTATCCAGTGCGGCCGGCAAACGGAAACCATATTCAACCAAAGATAATTTCCTCGATCTGTCTCCACCATACATGGCCCTGATCTGTGGAACGGTAACATGGCTTTCGTCAATTACCATTAAATAATCTTCAGGAAAATAATCCAACAGACAGAAAGGACGCATGCCGGGCTGCCTTCCATCGAAGAAACGGGAGTAGTTTTCGATACCGGAACAATACCCCAATTCTTTCATCATTTCGATATCGAAATTGGTGCGTTCTTCCAGACGTTTTGCTTCCAACAAATGTCGATCTGCAATTAACTGGTTCTTACGGATTTCCAGCTCTTCCTGTATTCCCCAGATCGACGAATTGAATCTATCTTTCGGGGTAACGAAAAGATTGGCTGGATAAATGGCCATATCCTCTAATTTCTCTATGGTTTTTCCGGAAACCGGATCAATAGCAGAAAGTTCTTCAATATCATCACCGAAAAAAGAAATGCGGTAAGCATGATCAAGATAGGCCGGATAAATATCGACAGTATCGCCTTTAACCCTAAAGGTTCCGCGTTTAAAATCTGTTGTAGTTCTCGAATATAAAATTTCAACCAAGCTATGCAAAAATGCATTCCTCGAAATCCGTAAGCCCACGCCAAAACGGAAAACCATCCTTGAAAAATCTTCTGGATTACCCATACCATAAATACAGGAGATGGATGATACCACGATAATATCGCGCCTACCGCTCATTAACGAAGAGGTAGTGCGTAACCGAAGTTTTTCAATCTCCTCGTTTATGCTCAGATCTTTTTCGATATAAGTATTGCTTGATGCGATAAAAGCTTCAGGCTGATAGTAATCGTAATAAGAAACAAAATAATTCACCGAGTTTTCAGGGAAGAAATTTTTGAACTCGCCGTAAAGCTGCGCCGCCAAAGTTTTATTGTGACTCAAAATCAGGGTAGGTTTTTGCGTCTGTTCGATCACATTGGCTACCGTAAATGTTTTCCCCGATCCCGTAACGCCTAGTAAAGTTTGATAATGTTCATTGGCATTTACGCCATCTACCAATTGTTTTATCGCATTCGGCTGATCTCCGGTGGGTTGATATTCTGAGGTGATTTTAAATTTCATGGGTAAATCAAACTTAGTTAAAATTGATCTTTAAATCAATTTTAATGTTCTCTCCTCCGCTTATAAAAACATAAACGGTTGGGAGGAAATATACGATTTAGGCTGCAAAGTGTAAAACAGGGGAAAGTCAGAAAAGTTGGGGTTAAGAAGAAATTTATTCTCTTCAGAATTTCTATAACCTTCAATATTAAAGTACCCTTTTAGACTGATTAGAAGCATTCGACCTAGTAAATCAAAAGTTAAACTTTTGATTTACTAGGTTAATGTGTATGTTTGTGTATGTTGATTATTAGAAATCTTGCATCCGAATTAAGAAATAGGCTTAAAAAATCTCCAGCAATTGCTATTCTTGGACCGAGACAGGTCGGAAAAACTACGCTGGCAAAAGATTTAAGCAGTGACTATATATATCTTGACATGGAAAACCCTAGGGATGTTGCTAAACTACAGGATGCCTATACTTTTCTCGAAAGCCTTCAAGATCATACTGTAATTATTGACGAGGTACAATTATTTCCTTCATTGTTTTCTTTATTGCGGCCATTAATTGATGCTAAAAGAACACCAGGAAGATTTATCTTATTAGGATCTGCTTCACCTGAATTGGTCAAAGGGGTTTCTGAAACGCTGGCAGGTAGAATTTCTTATAATGAATTATGTCCCATCGGACTAACCGAACTACCTGACACAATAGGTTTTGAACAACACTGGTTTCGAGGCGGATTTCCAGAATCCTTACTATCAGAAAACGACTTGTTTAGCAAAGAATGGATTGATGATTTTATCGTAAGTTATGTAGAAAGAGACTTAGCAAAGATGTTTGGCGTCGATTTGGCCCCGATGCTTCTAAGAAATTTCTGGAGTATGCTTGCGCATTTAAACGGAAATCTATTTAATGGGGAATCCTTTGCAAGATCTTTAGGAGTAAGTGCACCTACTGTAAATCGGTATTTAGATTTTTTAGAGGGAGGTTTTTTGATCAGACGATTACAACCATGGTTTGTTAATGCCAAAAAGCGTTTAATTAAGTCGCCAAAAACATATATCCGAGATACAGGCATTTTACATCGTTTATTAAACATCCCAAGTTACAGTGATTTGTTTGGCCATCCAGGTGTTGGCGCATCCTGGGAAGGTTATGTAGTTGAACAGATTTATCAAATAAAGGGTAAGCAAACAGACCTTTTTTTTTACCGTACACAAACTGGGGCAGAATGTGATTTAATCCTTGTACAGGGGATTACCCCAATTGCATGTATTGAAATCAAGCTATCAAATGCACCCACTATATCTAAAGGATTTATCAATTGTATAAAGGATCTTGAACCAAGATACAGATATATTATTACGCCAAATAGCGAAACTTACCTGTCATCAAACGACATTACAGTAACCAATATCAAACATTTCTTATCGAACATCCTACCTCAGATACAATAAAAAAACCTGCTGAAATCAACAGGTTTTTTTTATTGTCAGGCGTCATTCTCGCGCAGGCGGGAATCTTAATGCCACCAGCTTAAAGATTTCTCCTCCAAAAGAGTTCCTTTGGATCACTACGGGAATGACGATCGCTCAGGATAATAATGCGGCTATTTACCCGCTGCGGCCTGCATTGGGTTTTTACCAACCGATTGGCCTCTTACTGCTCCACCGACTTTGGTTTTATATACCTTAAACTTACTTTCTTTTGCTTTACCGCCCCAAGTGTTATTTGAGGTGTCGATATCTGCAGTCTCGCGTAACGGATCCACCAAAATAGAGGCTACTTCTTTATTTTTAACATAAAATTTAGCTGTTTTCAATTCATTATGCCTCCAGATCTGAGCTGGAATACGGTCTATTTCCTTTGTTCCATCTTTGTAGGTAAACTCAACAATTATAGGCATTACCAAGCCACCTTTATTGCTAAAGCTCAGTTCGTAAAGAAATTTGTTGCCGTATTGGTCCTGCTCTGCTGAAGGAACAGCTTCTAGTGCTGCGGCGGTTTCTGTTTTAGTAGCAACAGTGGTATCAACAGTAACCATTCCCCTATCGTATTTATAGTAGAAATCTTGTGCTGCAGGAGTTTTATCTACATAAAAATTAATTTCCTTATCCTCACGGTTTCTGATTTTCGAAATATCTTCAAAAGCATTAACGGCAGGCTTATCAATTTTAACCATTTTCGATTTGGCTCCTGGTAAATCTTTAGGGAAATCGGCTTTTGCAAATTTCACGCTATCTAAAGATATATCACAGGGATCGGTTCCATAAAACCAACCTCTCCAAAACCAATCTAAATCTTCGCCGCTGGCATCTTCCATGGTACGGAAAAGATCTGCAGGTTCAGGATGTTTAAAAGCCCATCTTCTCGAATATTCTTTAAATGCGTAATCGAAAAGTTCTCTTCCCATGATGGTTTCGCGAAGGATATTTAAACCGGTAGCAGGTTTCGAATACGCATTCGGACCGAAACGGGTAATGTTTTCAGAGTTGGTCATAATTGGCTCCAGTTCATCCTTTGGTAGTTTCATGTAATCAACAATGGTATATGCCGGTCCTTTTTTACTTGGAAATTTGTTGTCCCAAAGCTCTTCGGTTAAATATTCAACAAAAGAATTTAGTCCTTCATCCATCCAGGTCCATTGGCGTTCATCACTATTTACAATCATTGGGAAGAAGTTGTGTCCAACCTCGTGAATAATTACACCTAACATCCCATTTTTAGTGCTTTCGCTGTATGTTCCATCCGTATCTGTACGGCCATAGTTAAAACAGATCATTGGATATTCCATTCCATTTGCAGCTTCGATACTTTGTGCAACAGGGTAAGGATATGGGATGGTGAAATCTGAATAGGTTTTAATGGTATGTGCCACCGCACGGGTAGAAAATTTGCTGTAAAGGTTGTATGCTTCTTTTCCATAAAAACTCATGCACATTACGGTATTATTATTGGCCTGAATTTTTTGAGGCATGGCATCCCAGATAAACTTACGGGAAGATGTCCAGGCAAAATCGCGGACATTATTTGCATTAAAAACCCATGTTTTTTTAGCTGTAGATTTTTTGGTTTCTGCCAGTTTAGCTTCAGCCAAGGTTTGTATTTCTACAGGCGCAGCAGCAGTTTTAGCCGCATTATACCTACTTAATTGAGTTGAATTTAAAACAGCGCTATAATTGATACACTCTCCTGTTGAACCCACAAGGTGATCAGCCGGAACAGTCATTTGAACTTTAAAATCGCCAAAGGTTAAGGCAAACTCACCTCTACCGGTAAACTGATGGTTTTGCCATCCCTGAAAATCGCTATATACACATAAACGTGGATACCACTGCGTCATGGTAAACAGGTAGTTTCCATCGCTTGGAAAAAACTCATAACCTCCACGGCCGCCAACACTCATCCGATCAGAAATTTTATAGTTCCAATCGATATTGAAGATAAATTTTTGTCCACTTCTCAACGCTACAGGCAAATCTACCCTCATCATGGTTTTGTTAACTGTATATGGTAAGTTTTTACCAGCTGCATCAGTTAATTTGGTAATATTTATGCCAAAACCATTGTTTCCTGTTACACTTAACTGATCTAAGTTTTTAGTGGTTCCAGTAGCTGGCATTTTAGTTGCATCCTGGTAATTCGCATTTCTATCTGTGCTATGCTCGTTTTCATCAAGCTGCAACCAGATATAGGTTAATGGATCAGGAGAATTATTGGTGTAAGTAATCGTTTCAGATCCGGTTAACAATAGATTTTTTTCATCCAGTTCACATTTGATGTTATAATCGGCACGTTGCTGCCAGTATTTAACACCAGGTGCTCCGCTGGCTGTACGTTGTTCGTTAGGGGTTGGTAAAATAGTGCCCAGCTGCTCAAACTTATTCCCATGATTACTCCCTGGGTTATTCTGCGTATTTTGGGCCATAGCCAAGCTACAAGAAAAGAATAGCAGGCCGGTTAAAGTAAATAGTTTATTCATGATATGGTTTATTAAAAAGGAATTCGTTCTAAAGCCATTTTTAAAGCCAGGCTAAATACGGCTGCTGATATAAATAAAACCCAGCTCATGCGTTTGATGCGGGTATAATTAAAAATTAAAAAGGTAATTAAAAGAATAATGATCACCATAAAAACCTGTCCGGCTTCTAAGCCTACATTAAACCCAAACAGGCCCCAGCCAATATTCTGATCTTTGGCCAGCATTATCCGGATGGAGTTGGCAAAGCCCATTCCATGAATAAGACCAAAACCAAGTGCCAGAAAATAATTAATCTTGATTGATTTTAAGGAGAAATTCTTTCTGAACAAATTGCTGATTGCGGTAATTACAATGGTACAGGGAATTAAAAATTCTACCCATTTACTGTCAAACCTGATCATATCCAATACGCTTAAAAGTAATGTAAATGAATGACCAATGGTAAAAGCCGTAACCAATATGAGTACCTGCTTTAAATTGACATAACTGTAAATGGCAACCAGTGCCAAAACAAATAGCTGGTGGTCTAAAGCATCGGCACTGATAATATGCGCCCAACCCAATTTAAAATAAAAGATAAAATCTTGTAACGGCATGAATAATAAGCTAACTATTGAGAATAAAATAGTTTACAGTAGCTAAAATTATATTTTTAATTATAAAAACCCCAAATATCCTTCAAACAAAAGCCTAGATACCAAATTTGTTACTATTCTTTAAGTTATTTAGAACTTTTAGGCGAAGTTTTACCATAAACAACGGGGTTTACAGTTGTAAACAAAATTGTTGTTTAATATACATCGCCAATAAAGTAACTTGGTACTTACAACTATCGGTCTTCTATTCAACATTATGCTTTGGCTTAAATATCACTTACAAAAACCAAAAAAAGGTTTAGATCCGGTTCCAAAAGCTTTTGCAGAACAATATGCTGCAAACGAATACCAAAAAATAGACAGTAAAATTATAGATATCATAAAAGCCACTTAGGTAGTTTCGAAGACAAAACTTTACTTGATCTGGGGTTCGGTCCTAGGCAATATAACACCTTAATTACATTTAAATAAGTAGAAGATTATGTATTAGCTTTGCCCATCTAAAGAAAGATGTAATATGTTGATGCGTAAATTAAAATATAGCTTTTTGTTTTTGTGTGCTGCTTTTTTTTCTGTTGGAGCAGGAGTAAAACACCCTTTGCATGTAAGCACAACTGAAGTAAACTTTAATGCAAAGGATAAAACTTTAGAAGTAAGCTGTAAAATCTTTTCTGACGACTTTGAGGCAATTTTAGCCAAATTATACAAACAGAAAACAGATCTGAGCAATCCGAATATGAAGAAGGCAATGGATGAATTGGTGAAAAAATATCTACTTTCTCATTTACAGCTAAAAGCCAATGGCAAAGTGGCTTCAATGAACTACATCGGATTTGAGATTGATCATGAAGCTACTAATATTTATCTTGAGGTGGAGAAAATTCCGTCTGTAAAATCGGTTGAGGTGAGCAACACTATTTTATATGATATGTTTGATGATCAGATGAGCATTGTACATATTGTAAAAGGCACTATCCGTAAAAGCACAAAAATCCTTTACCCTGAAAAAAAGTTCACCGCAAACTTTTAATTGTAATTTTTGTATTAAATTACGGCTCAATGTTAAATTACCGTTAATTTTAGAAGGCAATATTATTTAAGTTAATATCTGCTGAGAAATATTTCTTGTAATCTTTTTTTAAATACCGTGTTGTTAAAATAAGTTATGCATCTAATCATCTTCTCCAATATATTAACGCCTCGGATTAAATATATCTTTAATTTTATTTTTAAAGATATTCTTAAAACAGAATTGGAATTTACGGGCAATAGTCAATATTTTCTACAAAGCGAGCACATCAAAGTCAGTTATGGTGAGGAACCATTAGGTGAGGAACTTTTTTTTAAGCGCACCGCTTTACTCTTCTCTAACAAATTAGAAGAAATTAAGCCAAAAACCATTCCTTTTGGCGAATATCAGGCTCCGTTTCCGGTTGCACAATCAGCCTTGCCATTTGATGTTTTTGCCGCCTCATTTTTTATATTAAGTCGGTATGAGGAATATTTTTATCCCAAAAAAGACGAAGAAGAATTTAGGCCATCAAAAAGCCATCAGCATAAATGGAAGATTTTAGATAAACCGATTATTGATGAATGGGCATTGATCATTAAAAGTCTGATCAAAAAAAAGCATCCACATTTTAAGTTCCACGAAAAGAATTTCCAGCACCAGCCAACCATTCACTTCAATATTTTGCCCAACCTGCCCGAGGGATTATTAAATAGGACCAAATTTATTTTCAGTGCCATCTTTAAAAAAGAAAACAATTACCTGAGCTCGAAATTTGACAGGTTAACAGGGGTAGGGATTAATAATGAACAGGTTTTAGATGAGGTAAACCAACTATTTTCTTCAAAAAAAAGTAATCCTCTTTATTTTGTCGATTTTCCTGAAGTGCCGATAAATTACATTAGAATAAATGGCGTTTCAAAAATACTTAGCAATCAATCAGTTGGATTATTAAGACCTTGTGCCAGCGATAAGCAAAAAATGCTCGAGATTAAAGAAGGCCTGGTTAAGCTCAAAAAAATTAACTCAAACCCAGCACCAATAAGTAGTCAGCAGTTAGAAGTATTAAAATTCCCTATTTGTTATTTAAATATTCTTAATTCCGGAATTACTTCCGACTATTCTATGGGTTACAGTAATGTATCTGGTTTTAGGGCCGGAACTTGCACGCCATTTAACTGGTACGATCTTCAGCTCGAAAAAGTAACCTCTTTAATCGTTAATTCTTACTGCCTCACCGATTATATTCTTCAGTTTTTAACACATGAGGCAGCCACTAAAACAATACACCAACATATTGATGCAGTGAAGGTGGTAAACGGTACCTTTTATAGCAGTTGGAGTCTAAAAAGTCTGTCTTCAAGTGCAAAATACAAAAAACTAAAATTGCTCTTTAAAGAAATGCTCGATTACGCGGGAAATTGATTTTAATTTAATTTATCCGGCTTAAAATTGCTAATTTTAGTAATTAAACGTCCCGCTGGAATAAACCTGTAAGATACCGGAAACTTTATTATGATTTTTGATGTAAGCAAGACAAAATCTATCGCCAATACCTTTATTGCCGAACTTCGGGATGAGAACATCCAGAAAGATTCGATGCGTTTCCGCAAAAACATGGAAAGGCTTGGTGAGTTTTTTGCCTACGAAATCAGCAAATCATTAGCATATACCATTCAAGAAATCGTAACCCCTTTAGGTGTATCGCCTTGTGAGGTTTTAACTCAGCAGCCTGTTTTAGCTACCATACTCCGAGCCGGGTTGCCACTTCAACAAGGTTTGCTTAACATCTTCGACAAAGCCGAATGCTGTTTTATTTCTGCTTACCGAAAAGTAAAGAAAAGCGGCGATTTTGTAATTCAGATGGATTATATTTCTACCCCAGATTTAGAAGGAAAAGTTTTGGTTATGGCCGACCCAATGTTGGCAACCGGACAAAGCATGGTGATGTGCTGTAAAGAACTGATTAACCGCTACAAAATTGCAGAACTTCATATCGTTGCCGCAATAGCCAGTACAGAAGGTGTTGCGCATGTTCGCGCTAATCTGCCCAAAGCAAAACTTTGGCTGGGGGCAATCGACGAAGAAATGACCAGTAAATCTTATATCGTACCCGGACTTGGCGATGCAGGCGATCTGGCCTACGGAGAGAAGGTTTAGTTTTTAGTCTTTTCTAGCGTCTTTAGTCCAAAGTCAACATTCTTATAAAAACCAATTGAGTGAACATTCTCTTTATATGCAGTAGAAATAAATGGCGTAGCGCCACTGCCGAAAGTATCTATAAAAACCATCCCGATCATCAGGTAAGATCAGCGGGAACAGCGCCATCGGCCAGGATTAAAGTTAATGAAAAACTAATCATCTGGGCCGATCTCATCTTTGTGATGGAGAAAAAGCATAAGCAAAGGATCACTGCACGTTTTCCTGAAGAAACCTGCGATAAGGAAATTATTACGTTTCATATTCCAGATGATTATCAGTATATGGATGAAGAACTTATTGAAGAGCTAAATGCAAAAGTTGCCGATTATTTATAAATCAAAAATCATTAGGTTACCTTTGTGAAAATGATTACTCATGAAACCATCATGATTTTTCAAATCACGTAGGGGATTAGAAAAATCTGATAGCTTCATCACCGTTGCAGCTAATATATATAATGATGAAAAAGCACATTTTCTTCGACCTTGACCACACCATTTGGGATTTTGACCGTAATGCCGAAGAAACATTAAATGAGCTATACCAAATCTACAAATTAGAGGAGCTTGGCTTAAAATCCTGTGCCGACTTTATTACTACTTATACTGAAAACAACCATCAGCTATGGGCCGATTATCATTTGGGAAAAATTACCAAAGATTTTTTAAGATCGGAAAGGTTTAACAAAACATTCATTCAATTAGGTATTCATCCCGATGCGGTACCTCATCAATTTGAGGACGATTATGTAAGTATCTCACCCACCAAAACCAATTTGTTCGATGGGGCAGAAAATGTTTTGAGCTACCTACAGCAAAAATATACCCTACATATTATTTCTAATGGCTTTAAGGAAACGACCTTAACCAAAATGAAGCTCTCTAACCTTAACCCTTATTTCAAAAACGTAATTATCTCAGAAGATGTGGGCGTAAACAAACCCAATCCTATTATTTTCGAATATGCCTTAGATAAGGCCAAAGCCTTAAAGGCAGAAAGCATTATGATTGGTGATAGTCTTGAAGCTGATATTTATGGCGCTTTGAATTTTGGTATGGAGGCTATATTTTTCAATCCTTTACAGAAAGAAAAACCTGGTGATGTACAGAAAGAAATTGTGCATCTCGATGAATTATTGAAACTTTTTTAGTTTCACTTCTTTTTTGTTTGGTTTTGGCATTCGTTTGGCATTAGCTTAAAACACACACAAATGAAACCTTAATTAAAATGAAGAAAACCATCTTTTTAGGATTGGCAATGCTTTTTGCTACCCTAAGTTTCGCTCAAAACAACCGTAGCATAGCCGAAGTATTTCTGCAAATCGTTAAGCCTGGCAAGTATAATGTATATTTAGATGAAGAATTGGTTGGATCGGTCAACGGCAGGTTCCGATTTTACAATGTATACAATTCAGCACCAGTACTATCTATTATTCAGGGCAATACTGTTTTGCTAAAACAGAGAATAAGGGTTATCCCACAACAGCGGCTTGTTTTAAGTTTTGAAGATAAACGGTTAATTACCTTAAAGCAGCTAACGATCTATCGGAATAGACAATATGCACTTAATGATTTTGACGGTTATACCGGAGACTATAACACGGGGATCGTTCCGCCGGTAACACCACAGCCCGAGTTGAATTACAGACTGCTATCTGATGAAGCTTTTCAGGCATTTTTAACACAATACAGAAGAGAAAGTTTTGATGATGGCAGGTTGAGGATGATCAATGTGGTGAGCAAAAATTCGTCCTTACTGAGTGCTCAGGCAAGGGTACTCTTAAAATCTTTCTCCTTTGATGATGAGCGTTTGAAGGTAGCCCGGAACCTTTACAAAAATGTTGCCGACCCGCAGAACTATTTTACCTTATCCGATATTTTTGTTTTTCCATCCAATAAGGACGACTTCTTAAAATATTTGGAGAAACAGTAATTCAGCTTATCTTTATTAAATGAGGGCTGCAAAAATAAAGGCATCGATACATAAAATTGTCGATGCCTATAAATCGAAATTATCTCACTATTCCGAGGATATTTTTCAAACCACGCCACCCATTGGCGGGTGGAGTTACAGCGAAGTATATTCGCATATTTTCGATTCAAGCCTGCTCTCGTTAATTGCACTCGAACGCGCAGCAAGCGGTAAAGGCGAAAACAAACCCACGCATTTTATTGTAAAACTGATTTTGGTCTTAGGCACTTTACCACCGGCAAAAAAGTATAAAGTTCCGAAAAGACTGGCCGAGCGTGTTAAAAAAATCAGCAAAACAGAAGCGCTCGATTTTATTTTAGAGTTTGAAAAAGGTCTTGATGATAATTATCCTGTAATTGCCCATGCAAAAGCCAATTGTAAAACAAAACACCCACGACTAGGTTATCTAAATGCCAAGCAATGGCTAAGGTTTATCGAAATTCATTTAAAACATCACCTCAAGCAGCTAGAAAGAGTAGAAAAGAGTTTTTAGACGTAAATTAATTTCGCCATATTTGAGTAAATTAATCTCAGTCCCATGAAAAACGCTTTTTACCTGTTAGCCATTGCTGTTCTTTGTGCATGCAATAGCGAAAAGAAAGAAACTACTCAAGCAGTTATCCCAACACCTACAGGAATACAGGGGCTTCAAAAAAGCAATACTGTGCAGCCCGCAGCGCAAAGTGCCAAAACTAACCTTATTTTCAATCCGCCACATGGCGATGCCGGCCATACCTGTGCTTTAGCAGTCGGGGCACCATTACACCAAACAGCTGCCGTTCAACCACAAAAAAGTGCTAGCCCACAACCGGTAACTGTTCCAGTACCTCCGGTTGCAGTAAATACATCAGGCAAAAAACTCAATCCTAAACATGGAGAACCTGGCCACAGGTGCGATATTGCTATTGGCGCGCCTCTCGATAGCAAACCAACACAAATTGTTACCACGCAGCCTGCTGTAAAACAAACTGTAGCGATAAAAACAGGAAAGGGTTTGAACCCGCCTCATGGCCAGCCCAACCATAGGTGCGACATTGCTGTCGGCGCACCTTTAAATAGCAAACCTGCACAAGCTGTAAATACAGTTCCTGTCGCGGCTCCTGAAACTAAAACTTCAGAAATAAAAGCATCGGAGACAAAAAGTGAAGGAAAATAATAGTACATATATGGTGTACTTAATATTTTGAATTTTCAGCGCCTAACTTAACGCACATTTTTTTACATCTTTGCGTTAATGAAATTACCCGCCATAAAAGGTTTTAACGAAGAAGCATTTAACAAGTATCTAAAAAATACGGGGTTGTTAATGCTGGGCAGAGTTGGAAGTTTAGTAATAAAGATGGCCGTTAGCATAATGGTTGCCAATTACCTGCTAACTTTTAATAATGGCATTTTAACAAGTGCGATTGCTTATACTTATCTTTTTGCATCTATTGCAGGCCTTGGCCTCGATCAGTTCATCGTAAAAGAGCTTCATCAGTTTCCAGGAAATAGAGATACCATATTAGGAACTGCATTTTTATTAAAGGTTATTGCTGGTCTGGTTTGCATACCTGCTATTTTTTTAGCCTGGACCATCCGCCCGCTTTCTGATATTCCATATCATATTATTTTAATATTGTCTTTTACGGGCTTATTTCAATCTTTAACCGTAATCGATTCTTATTTCCAGTCCGAAGTACAGTCGAAATACATTATGCAGGTACAGATTGTTGGAAATGTCATATCAGCGCTTACCAAAATTGCGCTGATTGTATTTTCTGCTAACTTGATCTATTTCGTGTATTCATTTCTTTTTGATACCGCCCTGCTATCAATAGGTTATTTTTACGTTTACCAACGGAAGGGGAGAAACATTTTTAAATGGTCTTTTAATAAAGAATTAGCTCTCAAATTGCTCCATTTTTCCTGGCCTCTAATTATTTCTGGCATTATGGTATCAGTTTACATGAAAATAGATCTGCTGATGTTGAAAGAAATTATGGGGCAAAAGGGAACTGCAGAGGCTGGTGCCTATGCAACCGCGGTTAGCTTAAGCGAAGCCTTAAACTTTGTACCTGTGGCCATTGTAACCTCTCTTTTTCCTGCAATTTTAAATGCCAGAAGAGATAATCTGGAGCGATACCAAAAAAGGCTTCAAAATTTATACGATTTAATGGCCTGGCTAAGTCTTGCATTTGCCTTATTTGTAACTTTTACTGCACCCTATATTTATAGGTTATATAACCCTGAATTCGCATTTGCCGCGCCAGCGTTAGCCTTACATGTATGGGGAAGTATTTTTGTTTTCTTAGGTGTAGCGAGTGGTCAGTATCTGATTGCGGAGGGATTTAGCCGTCTTACCTTTATCCGTACGGGTTTTGGAGCAGCCGTTAATATTGTATTAAACTTAATACTGATCCCAAAAATGGGTATGATCGGTACGGCTATAGCTACGGTAATTGCTTATTTCTGTTCTACTTTTTTTATTTTGCTATTCAAAAAAACGCGGCAACAAGGTTTGATGATGTTAAAATCACTGTTCCTTATTACCGCGTTCCAGAAAATATTTAACAAATAATTATAGGCGATAAACGCAGGTGCGTAAAGTTTTTGCAAAAAAGGCGTAACCCTTATCCTTTAGAAATTTGTATATCGGCGAATTATTCAGCTCATCAACATTAACATTCTCTTCTACCAAAATAACACTTGGTTTATACTTATCCCAGTTATTGGAAAGTAAAACCTGGTAATCCAAACCTTCCACATCAATACTCAAAAAATCGATAGTGGTATTGGCTGGCAGATGTTGATCCAAGACATCACCTAAAGGCAGTACATCAATATCAAGTTCTTTTATAATTTTATATTTAGCGGATTCGGTGTCGATCCTTTTAGAAACCTCTTCAGAAAAACTATTCAATGCAGGCTCGTTAAAACAGTAGAACTTAAGTTTGGTTTTTTCCGGACCTATACCAATATTTAAATTAATGTCTCTTTTTCTAAAGGTATTAAAAGCGCCAATAGCCGATGGCGTAGGTTCAATGTTAATCCCCTTCCATCCACGTTTATAAAAGTAATTGGTATTGGAATATCTTACGGGATGATGTGCGCCAACATCTACAAAGAAGCCTTTATACCCTTTTTTCTGCTCATAAATCGCTTTAAGTATCATGTCCTCACCATCTTGTGAGTATGATTTACTGTAGGCGAAATAATTAACAGGTAAGTATTTTGATAGTGCTTTTTTTATTGATTTAATCATGGATAAAAATATAAATATAAACTAAGAGCCTGTTTAAAATTTAATAAAAAATAATTACTATGCCGATCTGAGGGATAATTTATTCTTAAAAATAAATATGAGTGGCGTATATTGATTTCTTTGCCGTTACGACAAGTAGCTTGCCTCGGCTCGACGCTGCCGATGGGCTTCTTCTTTTTGCCGTCAAAACGAACCAAAAATGGCCGAATGAAAATTTTTCTTTCAAAGCCAGCAGTAGGGCGAGGAATGTGGAATCCGAAAAATTTGTTAGGCTGGATTTAAGTAGAACGAGCATACTGTGCTATGGGCTTAACTGGATGTGGACACATAAGCAGCTAAAATACTGATTTGTTAAATAACCTCAGTGGCGGCATGTCGAAAGCTCTAAATTTTTGACACTAAAAGCATTATGCTTTTAAATATTGCTTAAAATTACTAAATCCTAGCTTTTGTCATGGTTAGGTGTGCGTTCTATAATATAAGTATAACCTTTTCAATTAACTCATAACTTTTTTATACCTCGATTAGTATCTACATAAACTTAACAGAATGAACCCGAAATACATCGAGTTCATTCGTTTAACTAAACTTTGCACTATTTTATCTTTGAATAAGATATGTTACTGAAAAAAATCAATGATTTAATCCATAGATTTTAGTGGGATCCAATAGTTTAAATCAGTTGATGTTCCAACAGACATTTTATTATCAGAATACCATGCATAAAACCACCCGGAACTAGCTGCAATACCTATATCAACGATTTCATTATAATTTTTTCCTGGAGGAAGCGCATAATTTTGAAGCCCAACATATGCACCAAGGTTTGTAGAGTTTCCTTCAGAAAATGTACCATCACTATAAAATGCAAAACAGTGATCGTTAGATTTTAAGATTGCAATGCCTATCACATCTAAAGGTGTTTTCCCTGCCGGAAGAATATAGCTTTTTGGCAGGATATAATCTCCGAAATTACCAATACTCTGACCTACCGACATGGTCCCGTCTTTGTACCACACGTAACTACGCCCTGCATTAGAAATCGCCATATCTATAACGTCACCAAAATTCTTACCAGAAGGCAGAAAATACTGTTGGGTAGGGCCATTAATTGAAGTTGAGTTGCCTTTAGTAACCAAGCCAGATAAACCCCAAAAATATACACCATCATCTACGCCCATGTCTATCCCTGCCATTGTGGTTAATGTTCCTGATGGACCTGAAGTTACTACAGGATATAATGAAGCAATAGCTTGTTTATCTTTAATTGAGAAATAAGCAGCACCGATACCACATTGACCTCCATTCATTATAGAGGATGGATCTGTGCCACCAACATTCGGAACGTCTATCGCACTTGCTGGAGTTCCAATATCATCAGTACCGTTTTGTGGTTCGCCATTTGCGGACCAATTTGTGTGCCTGAATCCAACGCAATGGCCTATTTCATGGGCAATTGTCCGCTGTCTCTGGTCAAAACTATTTCCAGAGATATAAGTCTTGTTAATCTTGATTAATCCTCCGGCATTTCCATTAATAGGAAAACGGGCAACACCGCAATAACCATTTCCTAAATTTTCATCCATAATGAGAATATCATAACTACCACTTGTTACAAGATTAAAATGAATATTAGAACTTGGTACTGTATTCCATTGATTAACTGCAGAATTGACTTCCGCACTTAAAGATGCCATAGATGCATCAACATAAATTCTGATATTGGTTCTGTTAGCAGAACTCACAAGATTTCCTGTATAATACTGTTCTGTTTTTGGCCCTGAAGTTGAAGGGATAATCATATCCTTTGAGAAGGCAATATCTTCTTCTACAAGATATTCTTTACCGAGATCTTTAATAGCTGATGCTGGGAAACCTAGGCTTCTAATGTAGGAGTAAACAGCATCTGTTTTTTTTACTTCCTCCTGGCTAACATTACTTTCTCCTTTTTTACAGGCGAAAATTGAGATAGAAATAGCGGAGATCATGAGCAACCTCACAATCATTTTTCTGTTTTTCATAATGGTTAATTTAGATTTATAGACAATAATATCTACTGAGCACTCATTTTGGCATCAGAAGAATTTTAATTTTTTTTTATTTTAATTAATCAGTTTACAACGTATACTGTTTTTAAAGAAAACATTACGCTGCGAAAATCTACATAAAAATAAACTAAAGTTTTACATAAATACAAATTTATTTTTTACGTTAAAGTATTATTAATAACACGTTAATGTATAAACAGCATAAAACTTTTATATTTCTGATTTATTATTAGTGATAGGTATTTATTTCTCAAAAGTTATATTTATGCTTAATAACTTATATGTTAAGCGAAGAAGCAAAAACGGCCTACGATAATTTTTATAGCAATAGCGATATGGCCTGGAGAATGCTGTATGCAAAATATAAAGCCCAGAACATCGTTGATGTATGCAAAGGACTAAAACCTAAAAGTACTTGAGGTGATTAAATGTGAATACAGAGGGCAAGATATATCCAAACTTATATAGACCTTAAACATCTTATATGGTAAAAAATACCTGGCCCGCATATTGATAAATATAAAATGCAAGGCCTCGCCCAATAGAACTTTTCGTATGCAATCGTCCGCAGCATACCAAGCGTACGTTATAATTCTGCAGCAAAATGAGTTGGCAGCACAAAGCAATTTGTATATTTTTTCTGATGGTGCCAAAACCGATCTGGATAAAGAAAAATTTATTGCAGTAAGAAAAATCAACAAAAAAATCATTAAGCGATAATTAACCTGCTATTTTAATTAGTTGTAGATTTGTGTTATTTTTATTTTTTCCCATAATCTAAAAACATTGTTTTACCGCTCTTATAATGCACAATAAAATCAAGCCATTTTACAGGTTATTATATCTTTTGGCATTTTTTATCCTTCCTTTTAACAGTTATGCACAACAGCAGCCCATTCCAGATTGGGTTAAGGATATTGGCGGTTTTGGGGAAAGTAAGGTGACTGGCGTTGCTGTTGATAAATTTGATAATGTTTACATTGCCGGAAACTTTAGAAGTACGATCACTGTAGATTTATCGGGCACTTCTGCTCCGGTTAGCCTGACATCGAACGGTGATTATGATGTTTTTATTGCTAAGTATACGCCTGATGGAAAATTAATCTGGGGAAAAAGCATTGGTGGATCAGACCTTGACCAGGTGAACAATTTAACAGTTGATGATGAATCAAATGTAATTTTTGGCGGCCAGTTTAGTTCATTTAGCATGGACTGTGATCCAGGATCAGGCACCTTCAATCTTAACAATGCTGGCGGAAATGACGCTTTTATTGTAAAGTTAGATTTGGATGGCAATTTTAAATGGGCAAAAAATGTTGGTGGCTCATCTACCGAGTATGGGCATGTCGTTGCCGCTGATCGTTTGGGTAATGTTATATTTGTAGGCTCCTATTCATCTAATATAAGCCTCGGCGGTTTTAGCCTGCTACCCAAAGGAGGTTTAGATGGCTTTATGGTCAAATATGACAAAAATGGAAATATTCAATGGGCTTATGGCTTCGGTTCATTCGGTACAGATGAGATCAGGCATGTAATAACCAATACCAACAACGAGATTATTATAATGGGTTATTTTTCGTCCGGCATCGATTTAAATCCCAAAGGTCCGGCCAACAATATTACCGGCACTTCGCCAAATTACTTTATTGCAAAATACACAGGAACCGGTCAGCTAATATGGTCCGACAAAATTGATGGAGCTACTGCCGTTGTATCATCTTTAGCCTCAGGCCCAAACAACGATATTTACCTAACCGGTATTTATAGTGGTACGGTAACCCTGAGTTCTCCTACAAGCAATATTACCTTAACATCAACGGGAGGGAAAAATCTTTTCGTTGGAAAGTACAGTTCCTCAGGTGCAGCATTGTGGGGCAAAAACATAGGCGGCAATAGCCCAACGCCTTATAGTTATTACATTACCGCTGATGTAGATGATAATGTATATATTGGAGGTTACTTTGATGGAACCCTGATTTTTGGTGATGCCAGTTTAAATAAAACATTAACCTTCCACGGTGTAAGGGATACATTTTTTGGAAAATATACAGGAACGGGCAATTATGTATGGGCATTTAATTTTGGCAGTAGCTGCTCGGGCAACTTCGGGCATAAAATTGCAGTCGATTCGAAAAAAAATGTTTTGCTTGGCGGCTCATTTTGTAGCACTGTAGATTTTAATCCCGGAATATGCGAATTAAAGATTACTGCAAAAAATGGGACATCAGATGGTTACATTTCAAAATATAACCAGATTAAATTTACCGGTGACGCAAACATTGTTTCTTTTGAGCTAGCAGAACAAACAGCACCTGCATTAATAAACACACAGGATAAAACGATAACCATTAAGGTAAGGGCCGGAACCAATGTTACGGCACTTAAACCAACATTAACAACCGATATAGGCGTTGTTGCACCATTATCGGGCGTAGCCAACAATTTTACCCAGCCGCAGAAATATATCATTACATCTAACTGCCAGGATTATACCTGGTTGGTTACCGTACAGGTAGAAGAAACAAACGAAATAACAATTTGCTCAGGGGCTACACAGATTTTGGTAGGTGTTGCGGCCAATACCAGGCCATCATACACCTACTTATGGCAGATTAAAGATCCAACAGGTAATTGGATAGCTGCACCCAACGCTAGTGCGAGTATCGATTATGAACTGAAAGGGCTTACCAACTTTACCAATCAGGATATAACCTATCAGTTTAGACGGAAGGTGTTTACGGCAAATACCGAACTTATTGAACCGATTATAAATATTACAATCCACCCTGCAACCACTAATAATTTAATCAGCACAACGCAAAATGTACTATGTAGTGGCGCATCCAATGTGCTAATCACCGGAACAGTTCCACAAGGTGCAGGAAATGAAACAGCGGTTTATAAATGGCAGGAAAGTGATGATGAGTTAACGTGGCGGGATATAAACAACGCAACAGGGATAGACCTTTCGGTTAGCGTTGCCAAAACCAAATATTTTAAACGCCTTACTTTCTCTACAAGTTGCATTGGTTATAGCAATACATTAAAAATAGAAGTTCAACCACAGGTTACGGCTTCAATTGCTGGCAATGATATTGCCCTTTGCAATAACGATATGGCTACCTTAAATGCAAATGCAGTTGCCATGAACGAAATTGGTACCTGGCAGGTAGTAAGCCCGGCAAATTACAGCCCCTTTGACGCATTAAATTTAAACGACCCAAAAGCTCAGATTAATAATATCCCACCTGATGTGGATGTAATATTAAAATGGACTATTTCACAAACTATTTGCCAAACCAAGTCTGAATCTACTATTAAAATCCATAATTATTCCACCCCAATATTAAGTCTGGCCTCAGTAGTTACCATTAATGAGGGGCAATCCATCCAAATACCAGCAACAATATCTCCCTTCAATACCTATACTTTCCTATGGAGTCCGAGCGCTGGTTTAGATAATCCCAATAATTTAACACCGCTAGCCAAACCAGATCAGACCACAATTTATCACTTAAAAGTGACCTACGGTAACAACTGTATGCTAGAACGGGATCTTAAAATTGTTGTAGATAAAACGACCAAAATAGAAATCTGTGGCGGAGAAAGAAGACAATTAATAGGAGACCAAAACAACGATTCCAGCCCAAAGTTTCAGTGGCAAACCTATGATGGAGTATTATGGGCCGATATTATTGGCGAGAACCGAGAAGACTTTTCATTAGCCACAACTGAGCATTTTGAAAACTCCCCAAAAATTACCCTTGTTAGAAGAAAGATAACTGTTGATGGCACAATATACTTCGATTCTAAATATGAATTTACTATTTCCCCTTCGACCACTAACAATATCATTTCCATTCCCGAATCTACCTTTTGTAGTTCTGGTGAAGCGAGCTTAAGCATCTTGGGCAGCCAGCCAGATGGATCTGCAAACTTAAACATCACCTTTTTCTGGGAAACCAGCGCTGATGGCATAAACTGGACTCCCTTATCAAATGCTACTGAGAAGGATCTAATGCTCTCTAACATTTCAAAGACGGTTTATTGCAGGAGAGCAACCTTTAATGGCAGGTGCATAGGCCTTAGTAATGTCGTAAAAATTCAGATTAATCCACCAGCTACCATAGCGAATGCTGGGATAAACAGAAAGCTATGCGGTGATTTGTCAACAACATTAAGTGCTAATACACCTGGTGAAAACGAAGTTGGGACCTGGAGCATCGTTTCACCAACCAGCTATTCTCCATTTACCATGGCAAATATTCATGATCCAAATGCAACTATTTCACACCTTCCTGTTGATCAGCCATTGATATTGCAATGGGAAATTGTAAATAACAACTGTAACACAAAAACATCTTCTCAGGTTGAGGTTATTTCATATCGAAATATATCTGTTCAATCTCCATCAACGCTAAGCATAGATTTTGGAAAAAAAGTAAATTTAGACATCACTACAGACTTAACCCCAGAAGATCACTATACATTTGATTGGTCACCGAAAATAGGGTTATCTAATACAAATATTTTAAGTCCGGATGCTTCACCAACAGAAAACACCCTTTACACGCTTAAAATAAATTATGGATTTGAGTGTGTTAAATATGCCACAGTCCAGGTTATTGTGCTAAATCAAATTAATATCCCCACAAGCTTTTCGCCAAATGGGGATGGCGTTAATGATTTATGGGAAATTAGAAACATCGCTAATTATCCGGGCTCAAAAATTTCCGTATTCAACAGATATGGTACCGTATTATTTCAAACAAATACGACCTATAACCCCTGGGACGGAACACATCATGGAAAAATCTTACCAATTGGCACTTACTACTATGTCATTTCACTGAAAGATAAAAAGAATTCGGTTTTTAATGGAAGTATAACTATTCTACGTTAATTGTTTTATTTAAAATAATTAACTAATTGATAGCATAGCATTATATTTGCTGAATAGCTATGATTGATCAAAACTTAAAAAGCGCCTACGATAATTTTTATACCAATAGCGATGTTGCATGGAGAATGCTTGGCGCAAAATATAAAGCACAGAACATTGTTGATGTTTGCAAAGGGTTAAAGCCTAAAAAAGTGCTTGAGGTTGGCGCCGGAGATGGCAGTATTCTACATTTTTTAAATGAATGGCATTTCGCACCAGAATTGTATGCTTTAGAAATTGCACAAAGTGGTGTCGACATTATAAAAGACCGTAAGCTCGCCAGCTTAAAAGAAGCACAAACTTTTGATGGGTATAAAATCCCTTATGAAGATGATGCATTTGATCTGATTATTCTTGCGCACGTTTTAGAACACGTAGAACACGAAAGGATCCTGATCCGTGAATTGAAAAGGGTAGCACAATACATTGTAGTTGAAGTACCTAAAGATTATCGTTTTGGTGTAGACCAAAGAATGAAACATTTTCTGGATTATGGGCACATTAACATGTACACACCAACTTCTTTAAGGTTCTTATTGCAGAGCGAGGGTTTAGAAATTTTAGAAGATAAAGTTTCGATGACTGCACCAGAAACGGTAAAGTTTAATGAGTTTATCAATAGAAAAGCCCCTAAAACTTTTTCTAAAAACTTAAAAATCGAGCTGGAATACCGGATAAAAAAAATCTTAGGCAATTTGTTTGGGAAGAAAAAGCAAGAACAGTTTTCCAATGCATATACCGTGTTAACCAAAAAATCTGGCAGTAATCTACATATATTTTAGGAGTAGGGCGATCGTCATTTCGAGCGAAGTGCAACGAAGCCGAGAAATCTTATGGCTTGATTCTTAATATCATTTAAAGATTTCTCCATTCCGCGTTGCTCCATCCGATAGCTATCGGATCGAAATGACGAGAATAACTGGTTAGTTTATTGATGGACTTAATTGATAAAAACAAAAATGCAAAATCTTGCCCCAATAGCACTTTTCGTGTACAACCGCCCGCAGCACACCGAGCGTACGCTAGAATTCCTGCAACAAAATGAACTGGCAGCACAAAGCCATTTGTATATCTTTTCTGATGGTGCCAAAACAGACCAGGACAAAGAAAAAGTTGCTGCCGTAAGAAAAATCATCAAAAAAGCAGAAGGTTTTAAATCGGTTAAAGTAATCGAAAGTAAGGCCAATGCAGGTCTAGCCAATTCGATAATTGCAGGTGTAACCCAATTAATAGCAGAATACGATCAGGTAATTGTTTTTGAAGATGATCTGGTTACCTCTCCCCATACTTTAGCCTATTTCAACAATGCTTTAAACCATTACCGCGAAGAAGAAAGAGTAATGCATATAGGAGCTTATATGTATCCTCTAAAACCAGATAACCTTTCCCAATCGTTTTTCTACAGGGCGGCCACAAGTTGGGGTTGGGCCACATGGGGAAGGGCATGGAAAAACTTCGAACCAGATATTAACATCCTGATAAAACAGTTTGATAAAAAGAAAAGGGCTGCATTTTCCATCGACAATAAAATGAACTTCTGGAAGCAGATGCTAGAGTTTAAAAAAGGAAAAAACAACAGCTGGGCAATTAGATGGTATGCTTCTATCTTTTTAAAAGGAGGCATCACACTTAACCCATCGCAATCACTCGTTAACAATATTGGCCATGATGGCACTGGTGTGCACTCAGGAATAAATGATATCTATAACGTAATTATCAACCCCAAGCCCATTGTTGAGTTTCCGACCACAATAGCCGAAGACCCCATTGCATACAAAGCCATCAAAAGCTTTTTGATTAAACGGAAAGGCAATATGGTAACCCGTGTTAGGCGTTTTGTTAAAGAAAAGCTGGCACAGTACTTTTCAAAGAAATAATTAAGCTGATATAGCTCACTGTTGTAGACAATTAAAAAAAATGACAAACCTTTTTTTAATTGTTCATGTTGCTTTTATACATCGAAACTATAAAATAAAAAAACATGAAAACGACAACAGCAACAGCAGAGGTATTAAACGATCTGGTTCAAATTAATAACGATCGTATTGAAGGCTATGAAAAAGCACGTCAGGAATTAAAGGATGGAGATGCCGATCTGAAAACGCTATTTTTAAATATGATTGCCGAAAGTCAAAAATATAAAATGGCTTTGGCTGCAGAAGTAGCTGCATTGGGTGAGGATATCGAAACTGGAACAACAAACTCCGGAAAAATTTACAGGGCATGGATGGATGTTAAAGCATTATTTACCGGCCACGACCGTAAAACTGTTTTAAACAATTGTGAGTTTGGAGAGGATGCAGCACAAGATGCATATAAAATGGCATTAGAGGAAGAAGATCTTCCTTCAAATATCAGAGATTTAATCTCTGACCAAAAAACATCGTTAAGAGTATCGCATGATGAAATTAAAAGATTACGTGATGCTCAAGCATAAGTGACCGAGATAAAAACAGAAAAACCTCCTTCGATTTATTATCGGAGGAGGTTTTTTTATGGTGTTCCGTCATGCTGAACTTGTTTTACAAGTAGAAGTAGCATTTTTAATTGTCTTGTAGCTACTACGTGGTCAGCATCTTTTTTTAAAGACCCTGAAATAAATTACCTTCGGTGAGCTCGCTTAAGGCTCGGTTTACTTCGTAGCTTTCCGCTGCGCTACAGGTCAGGGTGACGATCTCTTAGGAACTAAATCAGTTAAGAATTACGACTCTAATTCCCGATCTAAATGTTCGGTAACACGTTGGATCGTATTATCGATCGTGTTACTTAAAATCGTTAAATAAGAGCCTTTTTTAGCAGTTTCGATCGCGATCTGCAAACATTCGGTGCTTTTATTGTTGATGATGATCTCCTTATCCGGATCAACTTCCTTGATGCCTTTTACCAGCAGGTCAACCAGTTCCTGTTGTTGTCTGCCGCGGAGATATTTCTCCTGACAAACATAAATTTTATCAAACATCTGAGCAGAAATGCGGGCAGTTTCGATAATATCCTCATCTCTTCTATCGCCTGTTGCCGAAATAATACCTACATGTTCGGTAGCCTCTACGCCTTGCAAGAAACCTTTTATGCCGTTAAATCCGTCAGGGTTATGCGCAAAATCGACCAGTACTTTAAATTCTTTGAACCTGAAAATATTCATCCTTCCCGGGGTATGGGCCGCAGAAGGGATAAATGTTTCCAGCGATAAACGGATATCTTCAGGTTTATAGCCCCATAAATAAGTTGCCAGCGTTGCTGCGAGTACATTCTGGATCATAAAGTTCACAGAACCACCAAAAGTTAAAGGAATGTGCGTGGCTTTATCTACCCTTAATTTCCAGTCGCCTGTTTTAATGGTAATGTATCCGTTTTCATAAATGGCGGCAATTCCACCTTTTCTGCAATGCTCTTTAATCACCGGATTATTTTCGTCCATGCTAAAATAAGCAACATTACAGCGCGCATCTTTGCCAATGCGAACGCAATAACCATTGTCGGCATTCAATACTGCCCAACCTTTACGGCGTACCGCCCCGATCACAACCGCCTTAACACGTGTCAGATCGTCAAGATTATGGATATCAGAAATACCCAGGTGATCTTCCTGGATATTGGTTACTACGCCAATATCACATGCATTAAATCCTAGTCCTGCCCTTAAAATTCCGCCACGTGCAGTTTCCAGTACGGCAAATTCAACTGTCGGATCTTTTAAAATGAACTCAGCACTTACCGGTCCAGTGGTATCGCCCTTCATCAGCATCGTATTGTGCACATATACACCATCACTGGTGGTAAAACCTACACGTTTACCATTACTTCTGATAATGTGCGCAATTAACCGTGTAGTAGTGGTTTTTCCGTTTGTTCCGGTTACCGCAATAATCGGGATCTGTGATAATTTTCCCTGCGGATACAGCATGTCAATAACCGATGCAGCCACGTTTCTAGGCAGGCCTTCACTTGGTGCCAGGTGCATCCTGAATCCTGGTGCTGCATTAACTTCCAAAACCACACCTCCGTTTTCGTTTAATGGCCGGGTAAGGTCTTGCGCCATGATATCGATACCGCAGATATCCAATCCGATTACCCTCGAAATCCTTTCACATATAAAAATATTCTGTGGATGTACAATGTCAGTTACATCGATAGATGTCCCCCCTGTACTTAAATTTGCAGTAGATTTTAGATAAACCACTTCTCCCTTTTCGGGAATAGTTTCTAAGGTATATTCTTTTTTGGCCAGCAGATCCAAAGTATCGCGGTCTACAGCAATTTCAGTTAACACATTTTCGTGTCCATAACCACGGCGTGGATCTTCATTCTCCTTATCGATCAATTCTTGGATAGTATGAATTCCATTCCCCTTAACGTGTGCAGGATCGCGTTGTGCTGCAGCAATAACTTTATGATCGATTACCAGTACCCTAAAATCGAAACCGGTAATAAATTTTTCTATAATAACCTTTCTCGAATAGGTTTTGGCATATTCAAAAGCTGCAACAGCGTCTTCCATTGTTTTCACATTAATGGTTGCACCTTTACCGTGGTTGCCATCAAGTGGTTTAAAAACAAGTGGAAACCCCACTTTTTTAACCGATGCTTCCAGGTCATCAGGATTTGAAATCGTTACTCCAGAAGCAACCGGAATGGCAGCCTCGGTAAGCAAACGTTTCGTTTCTTCCTTGTTGCTGGCAATATCTACAGCGATGCTACTGGTTTTTTCGGTCATGGTAGCTCTAAAACGTACCTGATTTTTACCGTATCCCAATTGCACCAAAGAACTTTTATTTAATCTGATCCATGGAATACTTCTACTTACGGCTTCCTCCACAATAGAACCTGTACTTGGTCCCAAAGCTTCCAGCTCACGTATTTCCTTCATCCTACGGATGTCGTGCTCCAAATCGTACTCTTCGTTATTAATCAGAGCTTCGGCAATCTTAACTGCAGCTTCAGCAGCGTAAACACCAACCTTTTCTTCCAGATAACTGAATACAACATTGTAAATGCCCTCAGTTTTGGTCTGGCGGGTTCTGCCAAAGCCTGTTTCCATTCCGGCCAATGTTTGGATTTCTAAGGCAATATGTTCAATTACGTGCCCCATCCATGTTCCTTCTTTTACCCTGGTGAAAAATCCACCTTCAACCCCCTTAGAACAGCGGTGTGTAAACATACTTGGCAAGAGTTTCTCAATTCTTTCGCTAAATCCTTCTATTACATTGGTTGGTTTCTGCTCCAGATCCTCCAGATCTAAACGCATCTGGATCAATTTTTTTCGGCTAATTGACCATATGTTTGGCCCTCTTAATACTTGTATGTTTGATATCTTCATGTAATGTTTTGTTCGTTTTTTATTTAAACAAGCGTTTGGGACAGCCTTTTTAACTCAATTTTTAGAATAAAATTGATGATGGTAAATTATGCATTTATTTTGAAATTAGACGTTCCATTTAGCTAAATCAATTTTAAGGTGTATTTGTTTTATTTTCAAGCACAATCCTGTTAATTTTAGGTTATAATATTTTAACGTTTGTTAATAAATTGAATATTCTTGACAAAAAAAGTCGTGTTTTTTATCTTAAGCCTATATATTTGGGTTTTTTGATACAATTATAATACACAAAGAATGGTTCCGAAAGGTAAACTCATCATCATTGGTGGCGCAATAAACACAGGTAGCTTCGCAGAAACGCAATTCGGACTGCCTGAGAATATGAATTTTTTTGAGCGTGGAATTTTAAAACGGATTACGACAGAATCATTAAGAGATACTCAATCTCGCTTCGAGATCATCACTACGGCATCATTAATGCCCGAAAAGGTTGGTGAAGAATACATCAAGGCTTATGCACAATTAGATGTGCACAATGTAGGTGTTCTTAACATTACCAACCGTGAAGAAGCCAATTCTGATGAAAATTATGAACGTATCAAAGCCGCAGAAGTAATTATCTTTACCGGAGGGGATCAGCTCCGTCTTTCTTCAATCTTTGGTGGAACAAAAATCCATCAGATCTTACTAGAGAAATATAGAAACGAACCTGTGGTAATTGCCGGTACTTCTGCCGGAGCCGCAGCAAGCTCTAAAAATATGATTTATCAGGGCAGCAGCAAAGATGCTTTACTTAAAGGAGAGGTTAAAATTACCGGCGGATTAGGCTTTATCGATGATGTTATTGTTGATACACATTTTGTTCAACGCGGAAGAATTGGCCGCTTATTATATGCTGCTGCCAGCAATCCTGGTATATTAGGGATTGGTCTCGGTGAAGATACGGGGCTTTTCATCTCTGACGGCCATACAATGGAAGCAATCGGCTCTGGCATGGTAATTTTAGTAGATGGGCGCAATATGGCCGATACTAATTTAACCGATGTGGAAATGGGTCAGCCTGTTTCAATTAAAAACATGGTGGTACATGTAATGTGCGATGGCGACGTTTATGATTTAACAGACCATAGTTTAGTGATCCACCACCCAAAAGTTGTTCCGATAGGGTAATTCAGTTAGCAGTTAACAGTGGGCGATTTTCAGTTAGGACTAACCCAATCTTGATACTTGCTACCTAATACTACAATACTCAAAATGAAATTAATCATACATGGCGGCTTCTTCAGCGAATCGTCTACCAACCAGGAAACGAAAAAGGCCAAACAAGATGCTTTGGCTTCGATTGTTACGCTCGGACACGAATATCTAAAAACACATACCGCTTTAGAAACCGTGGTTTATACTGTTGCACTATTAGAAGATAACGAGCTGTTTAACGCTGGTATCGGTTCGCAGATCCAAAGTGATGGAAAAGTGAGGTTGAGCGCTGCCCTAATGGATGGTAAAACAGAAAAATTTAGTGGTGTAATCAATGTAGAAGATGTTAAAAATCCTATACAGATTGCGCAGAGTTTATTAACATATGATGACCGGGTACTCAGTGGTGATGGCGCCCAGCAATTTGCCAGAACAAACGGATTTGAACATTTCAATCCGGTTACCCCACAGCGCCAATCAGAATACGAAGCTAAATTAAACCAAAAGAACAATAAAGGAACCGTAGGCTGTGTAGCACTTGATGCAGATGGAAATTTAGCAGCTGCAACCTCCACAGGCGGAAAAGGATTCGAAATCCCTTGCCGGGTGAGCGACTCTGCAACCGTTGCGGGCAACTATGCCAATCAATATGCAGGTATTTCCTGTACCGGAGTAGGTGAAGATATTGTAAGCGGTGCCTTAGCCGCAAAAATTGTGACCCGTGTTACCGATGGTTTTTCTTTAAAGGAAGCATCAGATAAATCTTTCGCCGAACTTAAAGCTTTTGATGGCTTTGCAGGCGTTGTAGGCATTTCTGCAGCAGGCGAAGTGTACCATTGCGACTCGCATCCTTACATGGTTTGGGCATCTTTTGATGTTAATTTACAGGTATTTAGCTGAAATTAGATTTAAAGTATTATTTTTGTTGCATGACCAAGATTGTATTGGCTTTAATTAGCCTTTTTGCATCATTACAACTACAAGCTCAAAATATAGATAAATCTGAGATCCAAGAACCTAACGGTAGTGCTATCAATATAGCAGTATCTAAATTTGATTTGGAAGACGGCAATTCTTTTTTTGAGGAAGCAGAAGATTTAGAGCGAAAAGGCGATTACAACGAGGCCCTCACCTTATTTGGCAAAGCCGCTTTCGAATATAATGCAATAAAAAACTTCAACAGGTACGGACAGGCCGTTATCAAGATGAGCAGTATGCATTATCAACTTGGCCGTTTCACTGATGCTGAACAAATTCTTTTAAATGTGGCATTAAAAAATTATTCTAAAACTGGAAACAGGGCAGGAGTAATGAACACCTATAACCTTTTGGGCAAAGTTTATCTGGCCAACACCAAGTATACCCAATCCATGTGGTTTTATACGCAGCAGGGGATCTTGGCGAAACAATTAAAAAGCAACAATTCATATATCGAATCTATTTTAGGCATTGTTCAGGTTAAAATTAAAAAGAAAGATTTTACACTTGCACTGAGAGATCTAAAATCGGCCGAATGGCTTGCCAACTCGATCAAAACCACCCAGTACAAAACACAGATCAAAGATGCCAGGGAAATGATCGCCAGCAAAACCACAAGTAAAAAGGTAAACCCAAGTTAATTCAAATACTTTTTTCTCTAAATCTTTTTATATTACTGGGAATATAGTCCTTAAAGGTCTGTAATTGGTCAAATTATGATTACCAATCAAAACAAAAAATAACGCTCAACGTTCTACATAAGAAATTGTTAAATAAAAAGCTTTTAGTTAGATTTGATAAAGTTTTAACAAGAGACGGTAATAATGCTGTCTCTTTTTTGTTTTTTTGCTAAAATGGTATCATATTGGCTATATAGAATTGGAAATGGATTTTAAATCATTTAAAGAGATGTTAAAGAGAATATTTTTTGTAATTTTTACTGCGGCAGTACTTGCTTGTCATGCTGCACCTAAAACTCAGCCAATGGTTGAGGGTGTTACCAATGTGAAACCTGATGAGCAGCAACAACTTGTTATAAAAGAGGTTGTAAATTTGATCGAGAGCTATAATTATAAAAAAATTCAGATCAACGATTCTATATCTTCGATCATTTTAGATAAGTATATCAAGTCGCTAGATCAGGGCAAAAATTACTTTTTGGCTTCGGATATCAAGGAATTTGAAAAGTATAGATATACTTTAGATGATGATTTCAAAAATGGTGATCTAAGCGGGCCGTTTTTCATTTATAACGTTTATGCCAAAAGGTTAAACGAATATTTTACCTATTCTTTGGCACAGATTAAAACTAAATATGATTTTAATCAAACCGACAGTTATTTATATGACCGGGAGAAGCAGCCTTGGGCAACTTCTTCTGCAGCATTAAACGATACCTGGAAAAAACGTGTTAAATACGAACTGATCAATTTAAATTTAGCTGGAACAGCTGAAGCAAAGAATGTAGAAACATTAACTAAACGTTATCAGAACCTACAGTCGCAAACTTCGAAAACCAATAATCAGGATGTATTCCAGATTTTGATGGATGCTTTTACTGAATCTATTGATCCACATACCAATTATTTTAACCCAACCAATGCAGCAGCATTTAACGAAGATATGTCCCGTTCTTTTGAAGGTATCGGTGCCCGCTTACAATTAGAAAACGAGGTAGTTAAAATCTCTGAAATTATTGCTGGCGGACCTGCATTTAAAGGGAAACAACTGAGTGCTGGCGATCGTATTATTGCTGTAGCCCAGGGTGATGGAGAATTTGTTGATGTGGTAGGTTGGAGATTGGACAACACCGTATCGAAAATTAAAGGTCCGAAAGGAACCAAGGTGCGTTTAAAAGTTATTCCTGTTGGAAAAGAAATGTCATCTAAACCGGTTATTATCGAATTGGTTCGTGATAAAATTGTTTTGGAAGAAACATCTGCCAAGAAAAAAGTTAAAACCATTAACAGTAATGGTAAAGATTATAAAATCGGGATTATTACCCTACCAGCTTTCTACGCTGATTTTAAAGCAGCAAATGCAGGTGATAAAAACTACAAAAGCACTACCCGCGATGTTAGAAAATTAATCGACTCGTTAAAAACATATGATAAGGTAAATGCAATCGTAATGGATTTACGTGGAAACGGTGGAGGCTCATTGGTTGAAGCCATTTCATTAACTGGTTTATTTATCGATAGAGGTCCTGTAGTTCAGGTGAAAGATTTACGCGGTAAAATTGAAGTGGATGAGGATGAAAATAGCGGTGTAACCTGGGATGGGCCTTTTGGTGTAATTGTAGACCGTTTAAGCGCATCTGCATCAGAAATTTTCGCCGGTGCAATACAGGATTATGGCCGTGGTATTATTATGGGTAGCCAAACTTATGGTAAAGGTACCGTTCAATCTTCTATCGATTTAAACAAATTGGTAAACCCAAGTATGTTGCAAAGGGTAGCAGGATTAATTTCTAAAGATAAAACCGTTGGCACATCGCCAAACGGAGCAAGCCCAGCTGACATTAACTTAGGTCAGATTAACCTAACCATGGCTAAATTTTACCGTGTAGCAGGAAGCAGCACGCAGCATAAAGGTGTAACACCTGATGTTGTTTTCCCTTCAGTTTATCCAATGGATAAAATTGGAGAAGATACTGAATCATCTGCCTTACCATGGGATGTTATTCCAAGTTCTAGTTTTAAGGCAGTTGCAAATCTGACTCCTGTTAAAGCACAGTTGGTTAAAAACAGCGAACAGCGTATTGCAAACTCATTGGATTTTAAGTACCTGAAACAAGATATTGCCGATCTTAAAAAACGTGACAATGAAGTTTCTGTAACCTTAAATGAAGCAAAACTTAAAGCTGAGCGTGATGCACAGGAAGCTAAAACACTTGCCAGACAGAATGAATTAAGGGCATTAAGAGGATTACCTGCCATTAAAAAAGGAGATAAAGTTACCAAGCAAGATGCTTTCGATTTTATCGAAGATGAATCGTTAAAAGTAATGGGCGATTTTATGCAACAATCTGGCAACTATGTGATGAATCTGGGTGTAACGGCGCCTAAACTTTAATAAAAGAAATATATCTATAGCGAGCTACCTTATTTTGGGTAGCTCGCGTTTTTTTATCATTTCAATTAAATGATTGTCTAAATGCTGAAGGTGTAAGGTTTGTTTTGGATTTGAACAACTTAGTAAAGGATTGTAAATGCTCAAAGCCAAGGGCATAAGCAATTTCACTAACAGAAAGATTTGTTGTAGAAAGCTTTTCCTTTGCTAAATCAATCAGTTTATGATGTAAATATTGTTGAGTGTTTTGTCCGATAAGTGTTTTCAACAATCCGGATAGATATCCTGGCGAAACGTTGAGCCTTTCGGCAATGTAAGTTACCGTTGGTAATCCTTTATTGCCGAGATCATCGTGTTCAAAATAGTCTTTAACAACATGCTCTAATCGATCGAGCAGCTGATGATTGATTGCCTTACGCGTAATAAATTGACGGCCATAAAAACGTTGTGCATAGTTGAGAAGTAGTTCTATTTGCGCTAATACAACATTTTGAGTAAAATGATCAATATTGTTATTGGTCTCATTTTTAACCAATTTGGCGATCGAATTAAGTACTGCTTCTTCAGTTTCAGAAACATGTAAAGCCTCAAACAGCGAGTAACTAAAGAACTCATAATCCTTAATTGTTTTGGCTAGATGTGTCTGCCAAAGTAAATCGGAGTGGAAAAGTATCATCCAGCCAGTTGGTCGATGGGTTTTATCCTGATCAATTTCGACTGTAAAAACCTGCCCTGGAGCCATAAAAAACAACACACCATCATCAAAATCACTCATTTGTTGCCCATATTTAATCTTCGCATCGGGAACACGTTTGAGCGCAATGGAGTAAAAATCAAAAATTATTGTTTTTGATCGGCCATCGAATGGCATATTGACCTCCTCCATATTAATGATACTAACTAAGGGATGACCTGGTTGAGGCAATCCTGCAAGTTTATGGTATTCAGATATTGTTTTAAAACGATAACGGTTCGAAGGTTCCATGATACAATTTACTTAAAATAAACTCCCCGCTCCAAATCTTGAATCAAACTGGAATATTTAGGCTCCCAATTTAAACGTTCCCTGGTTAAATGCCCAGAAGCCGGTCCATCTATACTTACGAAATGTTCAAACCAACCAAAGTGTGCAGCTGCTTCTTTTTTAGATATAGAAACAACAGGTAAACCGAGTTGTTCGCCAATGGCCTCCGCTATTGATTTAAGGGTTATTGATTCTTCAGCTACCCCGTGAAAACGTGCTCCTGAAGTAGCTTGTTCTAAAGCCAATCTGTAAAGTTTCGCGGCATCCAGCCGATGAATACCTGTCCATCTGTTTTCTCCGCCATCAATATAAGCCGATGAACCCGTTTTGCGGGCGATATCAATCAGCATCGGTACAAAGCCATGATCATCACCTTCACCATGTACAGATGGCGATAAACGAACCACTGATACGCGAATATTCTGTGAAGCAAGGGCATCAACTGCCTTTTCCGAAGCAAGCCTGGGATTCGCGCCGTTATAATTGGGCAGCATATCCTCTGTGGCCAATATGCCGTGATTAACCACAAGCGTTCCAGAAGTTACAATAAAGGGTTTATTGGTTCCTGCAATTGAGTTCCCAATGGCTTCTATTGCAAGTCTATCAATTTCGCAAACCGCTGCGAACCGGGAAAAATCATGGATAAAGCCAGTATGGATAATACCATCAGCTAGCTTTGCGCCCTCCTGTAAACGCTGTAAGTCTTCCAAATCGCCTTTATGTACCTGAGTCCCAGCGAGTAGAAGTGCTTTTTCAGCCGCCTCATTCCTTGCCAACCCCAAAACCTCATGGCCTGCGCTAATTAATTCTTTTACTACTGCAGAACCGACAAATCCGGTTGCGCCTGTTACAAAAACTTTCATTATAATTAATTTTTAAATAGTGTACAACAATTAAGCATCGATCTGAAATAAATCGCATCTCATCATCACTCAAAATTCAATTAATTTTATAGAAACAATTTAGGCTAATCAATTTTTCATTTAGCCAAAACGAATAATTAACGCAAAAAAAAAGACTGCTGCTAACCGCAACAGTCTTTTTTGTATGAAAATACTTCTAGTCCTTCTTCTGAGGGTTCTGACTCAACTGCATGGCCATCATATTTTGTGGTGTTGGATATTCCTATCCGACACTAAA
Organism: Flavobacterium sp. W4I14; assembly: GCA_030817875.1. Lineage (NCBI taxonomy): Bacteria > Pseudomonadati > Bacteroidota > Flavobacteriia > Flavobacteriales > Flavobacteriaceae > Flavobacterium > Flavobacterium sp. W4I14. The sequence goes on along the minus strand of JAUSZU010000001.1, from coordinate 5,311,268 downwards.
CAATATTTATCTTTAATCTATTTAATTGTTAAATTGTAACATCTGACAGCACTAAAGGACTACCCTTTCTTCGCCGTTGGCTCAGTCTGTTTATTCAACTGCATGGCCATCATTTCTTTCATGGTTTTATTCATGCCATCAGCACTGCCATCAAGGAAAATAACGTTTCCATCTCCGTTTTCGGCAAAGTGTTTAATCGATTCTGTCCACATGGTAAATAAGATTACTGAAATATCCAGGTTGGCCTGTTCCATTTCCTGAGCGGCTTTACTCATACCATGAGCCACTTCTGCACGGAATAAAGCAATACCCTGCCCGCGTAACTGTGCAGCCTCGCGTTCGGCTGTAGCGGCAATTTTAATCGCATTACCATCTGCTTCTGCAGCTTTAGTTTTGGTAATTAATAATGCCTGTCCTTCGTTTTCAGCCGCTGCTTTTAAATTGTTCGAAGCTACTACACGACTCATAGAACGCATAATTTCCTCATCAAAGGTAATATCGTTCAATTGAAGATCCTGAAGATGATAACCCCAACCATCTAAAACCTGATCGATCTGCTCCTTAACGTGAAGTACAATTTCGTTGCGTTGAGCCAGTACATTTGCCTGCTTCTGCGTAGCCACATAAGCCCTGATCGAACCTTCAATTGTTCTGATTAATGCCTGCATTAAGTTGGTCGCATCTACAAACTTAAAAGCTACATTTTTGATCGTTTCTTCATCCTGATTTACAACAGAATACAATAGCATCGCCTTAAAATATACATTGGCCTGATCTTGTGTTACCGCTTGAAACGACAGCTCTACAGAGCGGTTTTGAATGGAAATACGAGAATAAATCTGCTCTATTAATGGAATTTTAAAATTTAAGCCTGGCCTTAACTGGCGGCGGTACTTGCCGAAAACGGTTACCACCGCAATGGTTCCCTGTTTAACAGTAACAAACGAGCTCAGCAGGATAATAAATCCTACAACAGCTATAATGTAAATGGTGTATTGCATAATTAGATTTTTTTATGAAGTTATAAAAAATTCATACAAACTACATCAGGCATTTTGTAGCTTTAAGCTTTTCTAACTAACTTATATAAGATGAAAATTAAATTATTTCTTCCGGCCGCCGGCGTATTGCTTTTTGCTGCCTGCCAGAATAAAAGCCATCAAGATGCCGATGTGGCGAATGCACGTACCGAATTTTTTGATAAAGCCGGCATGGATACCACTGTAAAACCTGGTGATAACTTTTTCCTGTACGCCAATGGGAAATGGATGAAAAACACCGAAATTCCTAAAACAGAAACAGGCTGGGGTTCTTTTTATACTTTATATAACGATAACCTGAAAAATCTGAACAGTATTCTTGAAAATGCTTCAAAAGCTGATGCGGCCAAAGGAAGTACCGAACAGAAAGTTGGCGATTTCTATACCAGTGGAATGGATACCCTTACCATTGAGAAATTGGGCATCGAACCTATAAAGCCGCTCTTAAGTAAAATAGATGGGATTAAAAACGATAAAGATTTAATCAATTTTGTTGCTGAGGGCTATAAAGACGGTGAGGGAGATTTATTGGGCTTTGGTGTTGAACCAGATGATAAATTAAGCACTAAAAATGCTTTATCATTTTCGCAGGCCGGTCTTACCCTGCCTGATCGTAGTTATTATTTAGAACAAGATGATAAGGCAAAAAAAATCAGAGCCGAGTACATCAAATACATCACAAAAATTTTTAGCCTGGCAGGCGATTCTGCTAATGCAGCTAAATATGCCGACAATATTTTAAAACTGGAAACAGCGATTGCACAATCTCATTCAACTCCCGTCCAACTGCGCGATCCACAGAAAAATTATAACAAAATGACGGTGGCCGATTTTCAAAAACAGACGCCGAACATGGAATGGAAATCTATTTTAAGTAAGCTGGGGACAAGTACGGATACTGTTATAGTTAGGCAGCCAAAATATTATCAAACCTTATCAACCCTGGTAAAAAGCCAGCCTATCGAAATCTGGAAAGAAAAATTAAAATTTGACGCTTTAAACAGATCGGCCAATGCTTTTACCAAAAAATTCAGAGATGCTAAATTCGATTTTTTCTCCAAAACGCTATATGGTCAACAGGCGCCAACAGAGAGATGGAAAGCCATCGTAAATGCTACCGATCGTAATTTAGGTGAGCTTTTAGGTCAGTTATATGCCGAAAAGTATTTTAAGCCTGAGGCTAAAGAGCGTATGTTAACCCTGGTAAACAATTTACAGAAAGTATATGCGGAAAGAATCCAGAAGGTAGATTGGATGACACCCGAAACCAAAAAGAAAGCTTTAGAAAAACTAAACGCATTTATCAAAAAAATCGGCTATCCTGATAAATGGAAAAAGTATGATGATGTTGAGGTTTCGAAAAACACATATTATGCAAACCTTCAGTCGGCAAGTAAACATGCCTACAAAGAAATGATGGATAAACTCGGCAAAAATGTTGATAAAACCGAGTGGGGAATGACTCCACCGACCGTTAATGCCTATTACAATCCGTCTTTCAACGAAATTGTTTTCCCAGCCGGAATTTTACAGTTCCCGTTCTTTGATTTTGCCGCAGATGACGCCATTAACTACGGCGCAATAGGTGCCGTAATCGGTCACGAAATGACACATGGTTTTGACGATCAAGGTCGCCAGTACGATGCAATAGGTAATTTAAAAGAATGGTGGACAAAAGCCGATGCCGATAAATTTAAAGCCAAAGCAGGTAAAGTAGAAACATTTTACAACAACTTTTCGCTATTGGATAACCAGCATGTAAACGGTTCATTAACACTGGGCGAAAACCTCGCCGATATTGGTGGCTTAAACATTGCATACGATGCCTTTAAATTAACGGAACAAGGAAAAGGCGATAAAAAGATTGATGGTTTTACCCCTGACCAACGTTTCTTTTTAAGCTTTGCCCAGGTATGGAGAATCAAAACCCGCGATGAAAGCATGCGTGTAAGGTTAAAAACAGATCCGCATAGCCCGGAGATGTTCCGTGTAAATGGCCCTGTTTATAATATGGAAGCGTTTTACAAGGCATTCAACATTCCTACAACAGCGAAAATGTATATCGCTCCAACAAACAGGTTAGGTGTTTGGTAAACAATCCTTTCTAATAAAGAAGCCCATTTCATTAACTGAAATGGGCTTCTTTATTTGTTTAAAACAAAAGCGATGATATTTTGTCTATATCTTATTAATAGATAACCATATGAATGTAAAACGCACTTTTGGAACCATATTAACCGTACTAGGTATAATTGGATTGATATACGCTGGCTATGGCTTTGTAAGCCACAGCGAAAATACAAGGGGATTAATGGTTTATGGCATTATCGGACTTATATTCTTTGTATCGGGAATTGGCCTGGTAAAGAATACAAAGGACGAAAGCTAAATCAGGCTTTATCCTAAACTTTAACAATAGTACGACGACTACGCAGATGGCTAAACGAAGGTAGATTCGGTGTTACAGCATTGAGTCCTGATAGCATGTTTTGCATAACAGCAACCATGCTATTGTTTCTTTTTGTGTTTGATGATTTGGTACTGGCTAAAAGCAACAAGGCAACCCGCCAGAATAATTATTCCAGCAGACAACAGGTTATCAGGATTTTGATTGATGTAGTAGGCTGCCGCCAATACTAAAATTGCAGCTGCAACACCTATGATATAGTGAAGTATTAATCCTTTTTTCATCGTATTTAATTATTAATTTATTGCTCATTGTTTTCATATGGTTTGAAAACTCAAGGCGATTTCATGCAACAAATATTCTGAAATAAATTGAGATTGATGTCGCAGAAGATTAATCTTTTAAACTGATCCTGTTATCAGCGAATTTCAGCTGATGGCCGATGAAATCTATATCTGTCAATTCTTTAATCCGTTTAAAGGCACCATGATTATTATCCAGGGTTAAACGGTTAATCTTATCCTGTTTAACTGATACGATATCTGCATATAGAAAATCACCCTTCGCATTCATTTTTAGCTGAAGCAAAGGCGCAATGCCATTATTGCCTTTTAAGCTAAACATACCATAAGTGCAAAAATTACCTAAGCTGTAAGCAATGAATTTATTTTTATACACTTCAACAGCCCGGGTTACATGCGGGCCATGCCCCAATACCACATCGGCACCGGCATCAATAACAGCATGTGCAAAGGCATAAACATTACCTCTGTTCTCTTTATAAAAAATTTCGTTTTTACGGGGAACATGTTCGAACCTTGCGCCTTCACCGCCGCCATGAAAAGACACAATCACAATATCCGCCATCAATTTTAAACGGGCAACCAAAGCTTTGGCACTGTCGATTTTATTAATTGATACCGTATTCTCGTTTGGCGCAAAGGCACAGAATGCATACTTCACACTGTCTTTTTCAAAAACTTCAAAAGGTTTGTTTACCTGCCCGGCATAATGGATCTGCAATGAATCTAAAATCCTTGCCGTATTTTTTCTCCCCCTGGCATCAAAATCGCCAACATGGTTATTGGCGATACTTAAAACATTAAATCCTGCATCCTTGTATATCCCGGCATAGCGCTCTGGCATTCTAAAAGCGTAGCAGTTGTTTGGGTTAATGCCATTACATTTGTTCGAATTGCCTGAGTTGAGAAAACAGCCCTCTAAGTTTCCAAAAACAATATCTCCTTTTAATAAACTATCAACCGCCTGGAAGCTGTTTACAGCATCGTCAGGAGGGAGGTTGGTTTTAGATGGAAAAGCCGAGCCGAGCATAATATCACCTACAGCAGTAATGGAGATGGTATCCTTTATTTTTCTGGGTACTGTATCCTGTTTAACTAGGGATGTAGTAATCTGGGCATTATTGCTCGTGCAACTGATTGTGACAATAAGAACAAAGGGAAGGACTAAGATGGTGTTGATGAGCTTCATTAGTAATTGTATTTTAAAATATTGTTCGCTGTCTTAAATAAAATAGAAAGATAGCGAGAAAGATCCTGAAATAAATTCAGGATGACGATCGCTTAAGAGAAAATGCTAGTCAATAAAAAATCCTCCAAAATTTCTTTAGGAGGATTGTATATGTTTTTACTGTCAACCGAAAATGGCCAGCTGTCAACTGAACTATTCTACTGTAAATTCTTTCTTAAACGATTCTAAAACGCGACCGCCTTTGTAAAAATAGCGGCTGTAATAAGGCTCGTTCAGGTTGCTGATTACTACACCACGAGAACTTGATGCATGTGCAAATCTGTTATCGCCCAGGTAAATACCAACATGTGAAATACTTCTGCTTTTAATCTTAAAGAAAACTAAATCGCCCTCTTTTAAATCTTCTTTAGACAATGGATCCACCATACTAAAAATATCGCGCGAATTTCTTCTGATGGTTGTGTTGAAAACTTTATCGTAAATCGCTTTAGTGAAAGCCGAACAATCGATCCCTCTTTTGGTGTTTCCACCATAACTATAAGGTGTTCCAATCCATTCGTAAATAAACTTGTACAGTTTTAAGTTCGAAGTTGCATCTACCGCAACACCCATAACCTGCGAAAAATATTGTGACGCAAGGTTGTCGGGATCATTTAATTCTTTACCAGATTCTTTTGTTTTTGTTTGCGCAAATGCGGCTGAGAGCGTACAAATAGCAATTAGAGTAGAAAACAAAAATTTTTTAATCATGTTATACAGTTATGTTTGGGTATTCACTTACACATTAACGTACACCACATGGGCTTATTGTTGGTTATCAAAAGTATTAATTATACAAATGTTATCCAAATCTTAGACGTTAAAAAACGAAAGTTATTAACATTTTTCTTTTTCCGGCCCCATTTTTTGTGATAAACATCTCCTAAATAATCCATCTTTTCTAAAAAACGATTTACTTCTGTACGCAAAACAGGGATAAATCGATTTTATTTTAAATTAGGAGAATAAGCATATATACAGAATAAAATTTCAGAATAAATTGATTCCATATTATGATAAAGGGTGTTGATTTAATTATAAGAAATCGTTGTTAAATCGATATCGACAGCCAGGGTTTATATTTAATTGTAAAACAACTGTTAAATCTGATTACAACCCTAATACTATGATGTTTTTACACTAAAAAGTGCCAAAAATTACAATAAAAAAATTAGATTTGCTGTCGCAAAAAACAAATACCCTAAAATGAGTGCAGTAGAAATAAATAAAGATACCTGGTTAAAGTGGTTTGAGTCGATGTTGCTTATGCGCAAATTCGAAGAAAAAACTGGCCAGTTATACGGACAACAAAAAATACGTGGCTTTTGTCATTTATACATTGGACAAGAAGCTGTAGTTGCAGGTGCAATATCTGCAATGCAAAAAGGTGATTCAATGATTACAACATACCGTGATCATGCTCATGCCTTAGCTTTAGGAGTTAGTGCTGATAGTATTATGGCAGAAATGTACGGTAAAGCTACAGGTTGCTCTAAAGGTAAAGGTGGTTCAATGCACATGTTCAGTAAAGAGCATAACTTCTACGGTGGTCATGCAATTGTTGGCGGTCAGATCCCTTTAGGTGCTGGCGTTGCTTTTGCAGAAAAATATAAAGGAACTGACAATGTTAATATTTGTTATATGGGCGATGGTGCTGTGCGCCAGGGTGCATTAAACGAAACTTTTAACATGGCCATGCTCTGGAAATTGCCTGTTATTTTTGTTTGCGAAAACAACGGTTATGCAATGGGTACCTCAGTACAACGTACTACCAACATGACCGATATTTATAAAATAGGTTTAGGTTTTGATATGCCATGTGCTCCAGTTGATGGTATGGATCCGGTTGCTGTTCACAATGCAATGGACGAAGCGATCCAACGTGCACGTAAAGGTGAAGGACCCACTTTCTTAGAAATGAGAACTTACCGTTACCGTGGTCACTCGATGTCAGATCCGGCAAAATACCGTACCAAAGAAGAATTAGAAGATTATAAAGCAAAAGATCCGGTTGAGCACGCAAGAGAAACGATTCTTAAAGAAAAGTATGCAGATCAAGCCTGGATTGAAGAAGTAGAAGCTAAAGTAAAAGCAATTGTAGATCAGGCAGTAAAATTTGCTGAAGAATCTCCTTGGCCTGATGCATCTGAATTATACAAAGATGTATATATGCAACAGGACTACCCTTACGTAATGGACTAATATTAATAAGATTTCAATTAATTAGATATAATGGCTGATGTAATTAAAATGCCCAAAATGAGCGACACCATGACCGAAGGGGTTTTGGCAAAGTGGCATAAAAAAGTAGGCGATAAAGTGAAAAGCGGCGATGTTTTGGCAGAAGTAGAAACTGACAAAGCAACAATGGATATGGAATCTTATTGGGATGGAACTCTTTTATACGTAGGTGTAGAAGAAGGAACAGCTGTTCCCGTTGATGCAATCATGGCCGTTATTGGTAAAGAAGGCGAAGATTATAAAGCAGCATTAGAGGCTGAAAAAGGAGCAGAAGCCCCAAAAGCAGAAAGCACCGAAGCCCCAAAAGCTGAAGAGAAAAAAGAAGAGGCAGCACCGGCTCAGGGTGGTGGCTTAAGCGAAGAAGAATTAGCTGCAAAAGGTGTTACGGTTATCCGCATGCCTTTATTAAGCGATACTATGACTGAAGGCGTAATTGCCGAATGGCATAAAAAAGTTGGCGATAAAGTAAAAGATGATGATGTTCTTGCTGATGTAGAAACCGATAAGGCAACTATGGAAGTAATGGGTTATGCAACCGGAACTTTATTACACATTGGTGTAGAGAAAGGTGCTGCTGCAAAAGTGAACGGAATTATCGCTATCGTTGGTCCTGAAGGAACTGATGTAAGCGGAATTTTAGCGGGCGGCTCAGCTCCGGCTCCAAAAGCCGAAAGTGCTGAGGCTCCTAAAGAAGAAAAATCTGCAAATATTGCAGAAATTGAAACACCAAGAACCTCATCATGTGGTACAACTGCAGACAACAGTGATAGCCGCGTTAAAGCATCTCCTTTAGCTAAGAAAATTGCTAAAGATAAAGGGATCGATTTAGCACAGGTTGCAGGTAGTGCAGAAGGTGGCCGTATCATTAAAAAAGATATCGAAAACTTTAAACCAAGTGCAGCGCCAGCAAAAGCAGAATCTGCATCAGCTCCGGCTGCAGATAAAGCTGCTGCTCCAGCACCAGTTATACCTCAATTTGTTGGTGAAGTTAAATTTACTGAAGCTCCGGTTTCGCAGATGCGTAAGGTAATTGCAAAACGTTTAGCAGAAAGTTTATTTACTGCTCCACACTTTTACTTAACCATCAGCATTGATATGGACAATGCAATGGCTGCCCGTACGGCAATCAACGCTGTTGCTCCAGTTAAGGTTTCTTTCAACGATATTGTAATTAAAGCGGTTGCTGTTGCATTGAAAAAACACCCGGCTGTTAACTCATCATGGGGTGGCGATAAAATCAGATTTAACGAACATACCAATATTGGTGTAGCGATGGCTGTTGAAGATGGTTTATTGGTACCAGTAGTGCGTTTCGCTGATGGCAAATCTTTATCACACATCTCTGCAGAAGTAAAAGATTTTGGTGGTAAAGCAAAAGCTAAAAAATTACAACCGGCAGATTGGGAAGGTTCTACTTTCACCGTATCTAACTTAGGTATGTTTGGTATTGATGAGTTTACTTCAATTATCAACTCTCCTGATGGTGCAATTCTATCAGTAGGCGCTATACAACAGGTTCCTGTTGTTAAAAACGGCGCTGTTGTTCCTGGTAATGTAATGAAATTGACTTTAGGTTGTGATCACCGCGTGGTTGATGGTGCAACCGGAGCGCAGTTCTTACAAACATTAAAAGGTTTATTAGAAGAGCCGATCAGGTTATTAGCATAATCAGTTAGCCATTCGCAATTTTCAGTTTAGTACTGAGATATATAAAGCCATCCTTAAAAGGGGATGGCTTTTTTGCGTTAAGGAGAGCCACTCGTAAATGGCTAATAATTTGCTATTTTTGATTAGAACCTTAACCCAAAATAAATGAAAAAGATATTTCTTTTTGCTGCCTGTATTACGGCGTTTGCTGCCTGTAAACAAAAAAGTAGTTCGGACAATACCACCGAAAACAAAGCTTTTGCAGCCTTGTGCGAGCAATACTATCAGGAGGGATTAAAACTGAACCCCATTAACGCCACTTATATTGGCGACGAGCGTTATAACGACCTTTTAGCTAATGATGGGTCGCAAGCTTATATAAAAGAATTTAAAAGCTATAACGAACGTTATTTAGATAGCTTGGGCAAATATGATAGAGAAAAACTAAGTGCAAACGACAAATTATCTTTCGATTATTTAAAAGATCAGTTGGATATCAATATCGAAGGACTTAAATATCACTTCGAATACCTGCCGTTTAATCAGATGTTTGCTTTGCCTTTAACCATTGGTCAGTTTGGCGCTGGAACAGGCATCCAGCCTTTTAAAACGGTAAAAAATTATGAAGATTGGTTAAAACGTATTGATGCATTTTCGGTATGGGCTGATACCGCTATTGGCAATTTTAAAAAAGGTGCTGCCGCCGGTATTGTATTGCCAAAAGCATTGGTAATTAAAATGATCCCTCAAATGCAGAGTATGGTTGTGGCCACACCCGAAGAAAGTTTATTTTATGGGCCAATCAAATTAATGCCTGCAAGTTTTTCTGCAGCTGATAAACAAAAGTTAACGGAAGCTTACCGCAATTCGATCACTAAAGTAATTGTTCCTACCTACAAAAAATTGGGCGATTACCTACAGCACGAATATCTACCAAAAACAAGAACTACCTCAGGCTATTCTGCCATGCCAGGTGGTTTGGCCTGGTACACTTATCTGGTTAAACAACAAACTACCACCAACAAAACGCCCGAGCAGATCTATCAAACGGGCTTAAAAGAAGTTGCCAGGATTAAAGGCCAAATGGATAGCATCAAAAACTTAGTTGGCTTTAAAGGCGATTTAAAGGCTTTTTTCGAGTACATGAAAACAGATAAAAAATTCATGCCTTATAAAACACCAAAAGAAGTTTTAGCCGCTTTTGAAAATATCCACCAACGCATGAAACCCAATTTAAAAAAGATGTTTGATGTTGAACCTAAAACACCTTTCGAAATCCGCCAAACAGAAGCTTTCAGAGCAGCATCGGCCAGTGCAGAGTATAATCCAGGTTCAGCTGACGGGTCTCGCCCAGGGATCTTTTATGTACCGATTTTAGACGCTAAAACATTTAACACCACTTCGGGAATGGAATCTCTTTTTCTTCATGAGGCAATTCCAGGTCACCATTATCAGATTTCTTTAACGCAGGAAAATAAATCACTCCCTAATTTCCGCCGTTTTGGTGGACATAATGCTTATGTAGAGGGTTGGGCATTATATTGCGAATCGTTGGGTAAAGAACTAGGCCTATACCAAGATCCTTACCAGCACATGGGTGCTTTGGGTGATGAGATGCATAGGGCCATCCGTTTAGTCGTTGATGTGGCCATCCATACCAAAAACATGAGTAGAGAAGAGGCCATAAAATACATGACAGACAATGAAGCCATCAGCACCGAAGGTGCAACAGCAGAAATTGAACGTTACATGGGCATACCTGCACAAGCTTTAGGCTATAAAACCGGAGCAATGAAAATAAGGGAACTGAGAACCAAATATGAAAAAGAATTAGGTCCGAAGTTTAAATTAGCCGCTTTTCATACTGCAGTTTTAAAAGATGGATCGTTCCCTTTATCTGTTTTTGAAGCGAAGATGGATACCTGGGCCGAAAGCCAGAAGTAGAATTCAGGGGATACCAGAAGTGTATCCCCTTTTTTGTCATTCATCATTGTTTGTAACCAGGACCGTTAGATTCTAATACAATATTCTATCTTGCCTTTAAGCAAAAAAATTAATTTCTACTGTATGAATACCGTATCAAACCTACCTATCCAACTCAATCAGCGCACGGTGATTATCGATATACTTAGAGGCTGGGCGCTTTTGGGGGTTGTTTTGATGAATTATTATGATTTTTTTGTACTGGATAAAGACCCTGTCCTCTTTAAGCCCGATGGTTTAACCGACGGCTTGATGTACTTCTTGAGAACGGTTTTTGCAGCTAAATCGTGGACAATGCTAAGCCTGCTTTTTGGTTATGGTTTTGCTGTTTTAATGAACAGCATTAGCACTAAGGGAAAGAATCCCTATACTTTTTTCATGGGCCGTATGTTCTGGTTGCTGATGCTCGCATTAGTCAATAGTGCGCTCTTTTTCGGCGACATTCTAAAAGATTATGCCATTTTAGGGCTGTTACTGCTATTCTTCTATCGAAGTTCGGCCAAAACCACTTTTGCCGTAAGCTTGATCCTCTTATTGATTATTCCTGCATTAAGTGCTTTTGTCAACTCGATGCACGACACTGGCCGAGAAGATATCACAAAACTGTTTTACCTTTACAGGAGCAATTACCTGGTAGATGTACTGTACTTCGGACTAAAAGGTACCTATGTTGCCCAAATGATCAGTAAACCATATTTATATACGGTACATGTTGTAATGTTCTGTTGTTTTTTATGGGGTTTTAGCCTGTACAAGATCAATTTCTTTAATGCATTGCCAACCAAAAGAGAACTGATAAAAAAAATGTTTTGGATTTCATTGGGTGTTACCCTAGTGCTTTCTGCCTATTTCCCAATTATCGACAAATTAAAGTGGAACGTTAAGGATTATTATAACATACGTTATTGGCTAATTTTAAGCACCATGTTATTTATTTCCAGCGCCATTTGCTGGCTGTACATTTCAGAGAGATGCAAAACTTTTTTGGGTAGTTTGGCTGTTATGGGCAAAATGACCCTAACCAATTATATGGTACAAAACCTGATCGGCCTGCTTATTTTTTCTGGCTTTGGTCTTGGTATCTGGACATCAATGCCAATAGGTTTTTATTTAATATTGGCGATTATTATTTACACACTGCAGGTTTATTTTAGCAAATGGTGGCTTTCGAGGTATAATTATGGCCCTATCGAATGGATCTGGCGCCAGTTAAGCTATGGGAAAAGATTACCGCTTAAAAAGTTAGCTGGGACGCCTCTTTTCTCTAGTACTGAATATCAATAACCTTAATCTGTACGAATCATCTTAAATCTCGGAACAAAACCCATATAGCAAATTGTTTCCCGCAGATATCGCAAAGTGCGCAGATAAACGATTCATCTCAGCGTTTTTCATAGCGACCGGCAGGAAACACTTATCGAAGGCCATTAACTTTTCTCCAGATTGACTGTGATATGTTTGAAGAATTAAAATTAACAAGCAATCCAAGTCGTAAGCCAGAAAGTTTCAGGTAAGTAAGTACTTGCTTATGGTGAACAGGCGCAAGTGTTTCTACAGATTTTACTTCGATAATGATCAGATCGTTAATTAACAAATCTATCCGATAGCCGGCATCGAGGGTTATGCCTTCAAATACAACTGGTAATTTTACCTGTTGCTTAACATCTAAGCCATTTTCGGTTAAAACATAAGCCAGTACCGTTTCATAAACGGATTCTAATAGTCCTGGACCTAGTGCATTGTAAACTCTAAATATTGTACCCCTAATCTGGCAGGAGATATCATTCTCATCCATAGTATAAAAATTTAATGGGTATTCTTAAATCAGGATGATTGACTAAAAATATTATAATCTCTGTAATTATCAAAATTCTAAGAAAAAGAAAGCGACTCTGCGTCGATCTTCTTAAATCTGCGGGAGAAAAAACCTGATAACGCTAAACCCTTTGCCCATTACTTTGTTACCTATTAAAACACCCCCAAATCATGGACAAAGAAAAATTGATACAAGAAGCCTACCTGGTTGCACATAAAATAGAGGAGAATGGCAATTTTCCAAACAATCCCAATTTACCATTAATGATCTACAAAGGTACATTCAGGTTGCATCCTGACGATACCGAAGAAGTAATCAAGAAAGTTTTCGCACAGAACGGGTATACCAATGCCTGGGTTGATGGCATTTTTGATTATCACCATTACCATAGCAATACACACGAAGTAATGGGTGTATTTTGTGGCAAGGCCGATGTTCAGTTTGGAGGTGAGCATGGCGTTTGTATAGAACTGGATAAAGGTGATGTAATTATTATCCCTGCCGGTGTAGCGCATAAAAAACTGAACTCAACCGACGACTTCACTGTTGTTGGTGCATACCCAAACGGTTCAGATTATGACATGAGATATGGTAAAGCTGAGGAGCGGCCTGAAGCAGATGAAACCATAGCTAAAGTGAAAAATCCAGACAGCGACCCCGTTTATGGAAGTAAAGGTCACCTATTTGAATGCTGGTACAATCAAAATTGCGAAAATGTGTAAAACTCTTTCGTTTTAACCGTCTAAAATTCTTTAATTTTCGGGTTTTAAATACACTATCCCTAATATAAATGAATTTTCGATATATATGTTCAGCATTAGCCCTCTCTGTAACTTTACTAACCGCATGTTCAAGCAAAAAATCTGAAGAGAAAAAGGCTGCTGAAAAAAAAATCCGCACCAAAGACGACGACAAAGCCGATAGCCTTCTATTGGTTTATAATCCTCAAAAAGGTGATAAATGGGTTGCTGATTTTGTAGATAACCTACACCGGAAATTCAATTTCAACGGAAATATGCTGGTAGCCAAAGATGGAAAAATTCTTTACGAAAAAGCCGTTGGATGGGCTGATTACCTGCACCGCGATAGTTTAACCATCAACTCGGAATTTGAGCTGGCTTCAATTACCAAAACCTTTACCGGCACGGCCATTATGCAATTGGTAGAAGCCGGAAAACTTTCGTTAAACGATAATGTAAAAAAATTCTATCCTAATTTCCCATACGAGGGTATAACGGTGAAATTATTGCTTTCTCACCGCAGCGGCATGATGAACTATGTTTACTTTATAGATGATATCTGGCGTAAGGAAAAACGAAACATGAAAAAAGGCGTAACCAATCAGGAAGTAATGAATGTTATTGCTGAGCGGAAACCAAACCCATACACTAAACCAGATAACCGCTTTCACTATAACAACTCGAACTTTATGGTTTTGGGTGCCATTATAGAAAAGGTTACCGGACAACGTTACTCGCAGTATATGATGGAGCATGTGTTTAAACCAGCTGGATTAAAGCACACGCATGTGTATAGCACCACTGAGTATGAAAAAATTCCGGTTGATGTGGTTGGTCATGACCGTAATAGTTTCAGATATTCTGTTGCGCAGAATTTCTTAGACGGCCCGGTTGGGGATAAAGGCATTTATAGCACGGTACACGATTTGGTATTATTTGATAAATACTTGAAAAACGGAAGATTACTGACCAAAAAGAGTCTCGATTCGGCATATGTGGGTCGCAATAAACCTATAAATGGTCATTTTAACTATGGCTATGGCTGGAGGATGTTCGATGGCGAAAATATGGACAAAGTAGTTTACCACACAGGTTGGTGGCATGGTTTCCGCCATATTTATGTGCGAGATTTAAACAAGAACATTGTAATCATATTTTTAGGCAATCTTACAAATGGAAGTTTGATGCATCTTGACGAGCTTTACAAACATTTCAATATGCCGGTTATTCGTAAAGGGGCTTACCATGGCAATGGAAGTTTGCCTGGAAGCGACGAAGATTAATTTTTTATGGCAAAAACAAAATGGATCATTGAGCCAAGTACATTAACGATCTATCCTAAAAGAAATTTAAGGATAGTTGGTGTTATTTTTTTTGTACTGATCGGGGCCTTTATTTTCTTTTTATCGAGATCGGTACAGGGCTATTCGGCTGGCCTTACTTTTGGATATTATGGTTTCCTGTTGCTAATCCCTTTACTGTTAATTTTTATTGCCGAAACGAAGGTTGTTTTTGATGGGAACAGCAGAATTTTATATAAAAGAATTGCGTTTTTGCCAACAGGATCAATTCCTTTTGGTGATATCGCTTCAGTAGAACCATACGAAGTACTCGGAAGCGGTTTCAATTATAAACTGTTTAAAAAAAGTAACAGACATGGTAGAGGCTTACTTGTTTCTTCCGGATATAGCAAAGCCACCGATGTCAATCTGATCGCTTTTCAGCAGGAGGTATTGCCAAAGATTGATGAACTTGTTTTCGCCAATGCACCGATAATTCCCAAACAGACCATTTACGATTTTCGGTTTTTTAAAGAAGAAGGAGGCATTTACCTGTTGCGGGATAATAAGATAGGAAGTTTAATCATTGGGCTGATTTTGGTCGGCATTACTGTTGCGATATTGCTTAATCCAGATTTTTTAACAAACGAAGGGTCATTTCAAAAAGTACTCCTAACCTATTTTCCAGCGGCGATCGGCTTGGCACTTCTTTTTGCCGCAACCTCCAATATCCGTTTTGATAAAAACCAAAGGAAAATTATCCGTTCTACTTTTGCGGGCCGTGTGGTAAAAGAATATCCGTTTGATGAGGTGATCCGTTTTCAAGTGATCCGCAAAACAACCAACCTTATTTATTCAGGTACCGAAGTTAGGTTAGAAATTTTACTGCCAGCCAAAAACAAAACAACCATCTTAAACCTTAAACACTTTACAGGCACTAAAAAGATTGAGCGCTTTCTTGATGAAGCCAATACGATTTTAGGTCGGATTTAGTTTTATAATAAAAACAACAAGTTATGTTCGATAAATTATTTGCGGCTCAACAAAAAGCCGAGGAAATTAAAAAACGCCTGGATACGATCTCGGTATTTGGCGAAGTTGAAAATGGTGCAATAAAAATCACTGCTACAGCAAACAAGGCCATCACCGGAATTTCCATTGATGAGGAGTTTTTGAAAAATGCCGATAAGGAAGAATTAGAAGAACTTTTATTAACAGCTATTAATAAAGCTATGGCAAGTGCTGAACAAGTTAGTGCCGCCGAAATGCAGGCATCAGCGCAGGATATGCTTGGAGGCTTAGGAGGTATGTTTGGGCAATAAAACCATTGGAAGACTCAATTGTTATTTTGGTAAACAGTCTTGCTACTTGAGACCCAAATCTTGATACTATTATTATGAAATACACTTATTACGGCCAATCTTGCTTCCTATTAGAGGCAGCCGGCAAAAAATTACTATTCGATCCGTTTATATCACACAATCCATTAGCTAAAAATATAGACATTAAAGCCATTGAGGCCGATTATATCCTGGTAAGTCATGGGCATAGCGATCACGTGGCTGATCTGATAACACTAGCAAAGCAAACGCAAGCCACCGTTATTGCCATGCCAGAAGTAGTAGATTGGGCAAGTAAACAAGGTGTAGAAAAAGTACATGGAATGAATTTTGGTAAATTTACCTTCGATTGGGGAACCGTACGCATGGTGCCTGCAACCCACTCATCGGGTTTGCCAGATGGAAGTTATGGAGGAAACCCGGCAGGCTTTGTACTTGAAGTAGATGGCAAACAGATTTACTTCGCCGGCGATACAGGTTTAACCATTGAGATGAAAGTTTTGGCTGATATTTACAACCTGGATTATGCCATTTTACCTATCGGCGGAAATTATACCATGGATGTTGATGATGCTTTGGTTGCGACTAAATATTTCGACTGTGATCATGTAATCGGCGTACACTACAATACTTTTCCGGTAATTGAAATTGATACCAAAGTGGCATTGGATAAGTTTAAGCGCGAAAACAAAACGCTATTGTTGCCAGAAATTGGTGAGACGATAAGTTTATAGTTTCGGCGAACCGCCATTTCGAGAGATAATTTATTTCATAAGATCAATATGAATGACAGAGGAATTTAAGAGAAATATACCGTCATTTCGACTGAA
The DNA here is from genome assembly GCA_030817875.1 of Flavobacterium sp. W4I14. Classification (NCBI taxonomy): domain Bacteria; kingdom Pseudomonadati; phylum Bacteroidota; class Flavobacteriia; order Flavobacteriales; family Flavobacteriaceae; genus Flavobacterium; species Flavobacterium sp. W4I14. The sequence goes on along the minus strand of JAUSZU010000001.1, from coordinate 5,294,414 downwards.
GCTTACCGATTCTTCATCGGTAGCGTAATGGAGAAATCTTTAAACTTTTCGGTAACATAGTTCAAAGATCTCTCCGTTCCGCTGCGCTTCAGCCGAGATGACGGCATCTCTTCGAATGCGCCTAATGTGTCGTTCAAACAGGTACCATTAAAACAAAAAAAGGGCCTCCGATTTTCATTGGAGACCCTTCAAATTATAAACCTGAACCTAATTCTTTTTAGCAGCAGCGGCTTTGTTGGCTTTGTAACGCATATCAGCTGTTCCGTCTTTTTTAGTTGGACCAGCAACTTTAGTTACCGCTTTTGCTTTATTTTCTTTAAAACGCATATCCGGCGTGCCATCTGCTTTTACTTTAGCAGCTGTAGTAGTTGTTTTAGTTTCTACTTTTTTAGCCTCTTGTTTTACGCCTGCTTTTACTGGTGCAGTTGTAGTTTTTACTTCTTTTTTAGCAACTGTTTTAGCTTTAGCTGGGGTTGTTGTTGCTGGTGTCTGAGCAAATGCTGTTGTTAAACCAAATGCTGCGATTGCGATTAAACTCAATAATTTTTTCATGTTTTTTAGATTTGTTTTTTAATTACCATGAAGCTTCTTCGTTTCACTCAGAGGTTTCATAATCTTTAATTTTTGTTTACTCGTTATTTGTTGATATAAAATTCATTAATTGATATGAAGTTTTAATGAAGATAACGAATATTTTTATTTTTTTAATGTGCAGCCAGCCAATTATCTCCTTCACCAATTTCTACCACAATGGGGACAGTGAGTTTAATAGCATTGGCCATTTTATCCTGAATAATCGCTTTCATCGCTTCTTTTTCTGTTCTCAACACATCAAACACCAACTCATCATGTACCTGCATGGTCATGGTTGACTGTAAATTCTGCGCTTTCATTTCTTTATGGATATTGATCATCGCAATCTTGATCATGTCGGCCGCAGAGCCCTGTATAGGCGCGTTAATGGCATTTCGTTCTGCAAAACCTCTTACGGTTTGGTTGGCAGAGTTAATGTCTCTTAAATAACGCCTTCTGCCCATTATGGTTTCTACAAATCCGTTCTCGCGTGCAAAATTCATGGTATCGCTCATGTAGCGCTTAATACCTGGGTATTGTGCAAAATATTGTTCTATAATTTCTGCTGCTTCCTTACGTGGAATGCCTAAATTTTGCGATAAACCAAAAGCAGACTGACCGTAAATAATTCCGAAGTTAACAGCTTTGGCATTTCTGCGCTGTGTTCCATCTACCTCTTCGATGCTTACACCATATACTTTAGCTGCCGTTGCTGTGTGGATATCTATCCCTTTGTTAAAGGCATCGAGCATATTCTCTTCCTTGCTGATTTCGGCAATAATGCGCAATTCGATCTGCGAATAATCGGCCGATAACAAAATGTGGTTTTCATCCCTTGCAATAAAGGCTTTGCGCACCTCTCTACCACGCTCTGTACGGATTGGGATATTCTGTAAATTCGGGTTGTTGGAGCTTAATCTTCCCGTTGCTGCAACCGCCTGATTATAAGATGTATGTACTCTACCTGTTTTAGAATTAACCATTAAAGGCAATGCATCAACATAGGTTGATTTAAGTTTTTGTAACTGGCGGAAGTCTAAAATATCCTGGACAATATCACTTTTGCTCGCTAAGGCCATCAAAACGTCTTCTCCGGTTTGGTACTGACCGGTTTTTGTCTTTTTAGCTTTAGGATCTAACTGAAGTTTATCAAATAAAACCTCTCCCAATTGCTTTGGCGAGGCGAGGTTAAATTTAACTCCTGCTTTATCGTAAACATTCTGTTCGAACTTGATAATTTCAGTTTCGAGCTCTTTAGAATAAGCTTTTAACGTCTCGATATCAATGCGAACACCTTCTTTTTCAATATCTGCCAAAACATAAACCAACGGATTCTCGATTTCTTCGGCAAGTTTGGCTGCATTTAGTTCTTTTAATTTTGGTTCAAAGATGTGCGCTAATTGTAATGTCACATCAGCATCTTCGGCCGCGTAATCTACCACATCTATTACAGGCACATCACGCATGGTGCCTTGGTTTTTGCCTTTTGCACCAATCAATTTGGTGATAGAAATTGGTGAATAACCAAGGTAATTTTCTGATAATACATCCATACCATGGCGGGTATCAGGGTCGATTAAATAGTGGGCAAGCATGGTATCAAAAAGTTTACCCTTCACCTGAACGCCATACCATTTCAGCACTAAAATATCGTATTTGGTATTCTGACCAATTTTTTCGATATCTTCATTTTCCAATACGACTCTAAATTCGTCGACGATGACCTGAGCCTCTTCTCTCACTGCCGGAACCGGAATGTAATAACCTGTGCCTGGTTTTATGGAGAAAGACAAACCGACTAAATCGGCCATGTTTGCATCGGTACCGGTAGTTTCCGTATCAAATGAGATCCGTTTTTCGGCAAGCAATAATTTAATTAGATCTGCACGTTGCTCAGCAGTATCAACCAATTGATAATCATGTTCTGTATTTTCGATGGTTTTAGCCGGAAGCTTTTCTGCTGGTTCTTCTTCAAGTGTATTGGTGTATTGAATGGCTTCGCCAGCTTGGTTTCCGAATAAATCTGTCTGTGTACCTTCCTGAAAGCGCGCTGTAGTAACCGAAAATTCATCGCCAAATACCCTACGGCCCAAAGTCCTGAATTCTAATTCGGTAAATAGCGGTTCTAATAAATCGCGGCTTGGATCGCAAAGTTCTAAACTGGCTTCGTCTAATTCAACCGGAACATCCAACAGAATTGTTGCTAGTTTTTTTGAGATTAAACCTTGTTCTGCAAAGTTTTCTACGTTTTCACGCTGTTTGCCTTTTAGCTCATGGGAGTTTGCAATAATATTCTCCATAGAACCGTATTGTTTGATCAAAGCTTTTGCCGTTTTCTCGCCTATGCCTGGGATGCCCGGTATATTATCTACCGCATCGCCCCATAATCCTAAAATATCGATTACCTGTAATACATTTTCGATCTCCCATTTGGCCAATACTTCCTTTACACCCAATATTTCCATATCGTTACCCATACGGGAAGGTTTGTAAATAAAAATATTTTCGGAAACCAATTGCGCAAAATCCTTATCTGGCGTCATACAGTAAACCTGATAGCCTTTTTGTTCGGCTTTTTTAGCCAGCGTACCAATAATATCATCGGCCTCATAACCATCAGAGGTGATCACGGGAATATTAAAACCCGTAATTAATTTAATCACATAAGGCATTGCCGCAGCCAGATCTTCGGGCATAGCCTGGCGGTGTGCTTTATACGCTTCGAAAGAAGTATGCCTTTCAGTCGGTGCTTCGGTATCGAAAACAACTGCAATGTGTGTTGGTTTTTCTTTCTTCAAAACATCTAACAAGGTATTGGTAAAGCCCATTACTGCCGATGTATTAATGCCTGTTGAGGTGAAACGAGGGTTTTTACTTAATGCAAAATGCGCCCTGTACATCAGCGCCATACCATCTAGGAGAAAGAGTTTTTTATTCATGTGATTACACCGATTTAATGATTATACCGATAAATAGATTTATCGGATGATAAAAGTAACCAAAGTTAGTCATATCACTAAAATGCTTTGTCAACAAAAAAAAATAAATTATTTATTGAAATCTCTTACTTTGAGCATCATTTATAAAAAACGCTTTTATGAAAACTTTCTTTACCTTAATTTTTTGCTTCCTTGCCTGCTTAACCAAGGCTCAGCTCCCATCAGATACGTTGATTACCTACATCACTTTCGAAAACCTAAAAGGGCCTGATGATGCTTATGGCGCATCAATCGATCGGCCAATAGGCAGTGGTGCCTTTAAAAACATATCCGATCGGGATAATTTAAGAGTAAGAATGGCCAAACTCGAAAATTCTTACCGCTGGCCTGATGGATCAAAAATTGACTTTACTAAAAGAAATAGTCAACATTCAAATACAGGTATTGTAGATCGTTATACTTTGATAAATCCAACTACAAAAGATACGCTATTTCTCTTTGTTGATCCTTATAAAACCGATTCTACATTTTATATTCCAAAGGGATTGGTTGCTGTTAACAAAGAAGTTTTGGCAAAAGAAATTGCCGTACAGCTAAAATCAATCGAGGATATTAACGTCGCTAAAGATGCTTTTAGCAATGAACAGGAAAACATTAATAAGATTGCCAACTACATTGCCAGTAATATCGGACTGGTTAATTTTATTGATCGGGAAAGTCTGCGTAAAGTGATGACTGATACCCAAGCTGATCCAGAGCTAAAGAATTATTTGTTTAAGCTTTATGTTTTGAATAAGTTTTATGCGTTGGGCAAGAATATTGTCAATACAAAAGCTTATGCTTTAAATAAAATGAAAGAATCATTTATTAATTTTCAAAAAGAGCATCCTGATGTAGTGACTGGAAATATCAAAATTAATCTGAATTAGTATGTTTTGGAATTAAGTTCCGTTATTTGTGAAAAGCAATTGAGCATATGAAATTTCTATTATCTGTTTTTCTTTTCTTACTTACGCTAAATCAACTTTCGGCTCAGGATTTTATTGTTAAAAACAATGATGATGTCATCCGTGGAACGATAAAGGGCACTGATTATTTTTCGGTTTTTATTAGCGCCAATGATGAAGCTGATGTGATTTTGCCTGCAAAGGATGTTAAGAACTTCTTCTGGAACGGTGATAGCTTTGTGAGCAAGGGTTTTGCAAATGGGCGCTATTTCGAATACCGTTTTGTTAAGGTAATCGAAATGGGTACGGTTAATCTTTATTCTTTTGGCGGAGGCACCTTAGTTCCTGCAGTAAAAGAGAAAAAAGTAAAATTCAGACCATCAATTGGTATTGGAACAGGAACCGGTGGTTATGGTGGAATGGGCATGGGTGGAGGCATTAGCATCGGCAGTGGCCGTAATACCGCACCAGAAAGACCTGCAGGTGCGCCTGTTATCCGTTATTTTATTGAAAAACCAGGCGCTGGTCCTTTACAGGAGGTACCGATGAAAGCGATAACCGAAGACACCAAAAAAGCGGAAGTTAAAAATATTTTATTGCAAAAAATGGGCGATCAACCTGCTTTAAAAGCTAAAGTTGAAGCTGGAACTGATTTTAATAGCAGAGATGTAATTGAATGGGTTAAAGAATATAATGCGACAAAGAAATAGAGCTAGGATTAAAAATAGATTTTAGAATTGCAAGATCTTTTAACTCATATCTTGATGCTTAGCTTTACATAAATGGCTAAACTGATCAGCTCATTGTTTTTAATTTCACAGTCCTCCATTGTTTTCTGAAAATCAAAATCAAGTTTTTGGAGTACCTTTTTGCTGTTTTCATTTTGAGTTTCAACCATAGCCTCGATCTTTATTAAGCCTAATTCCTCAAAGGCATAATTGCAAATGGGATTTGCTACTTCTTTAATGATGCCTTCTCCCCAATATTTGGGCAACAGCCAAAAACCGATTTCAGCCTTTTGGTCTGTTTTACTTAAATCATTAAATCCTATGGCACCTAAGAGACCAAGGTTTTCTTTATCACAGATTGCCCACCAGATACCTGTTTCATTTTTTTGAAGGTCATTGAACCAGATCAATTGCTCATTGGTTTCCTCTAGGCTTGCATAGCGCACACCATAATAGCGAATCACATCAGGATGGGACAATCCTTCAAAAATAAATGCTAGATCGTCAGAACAAAATTGCCTCAATAAAAATCTATCCGTATATATTGTAACTGAAGCAAACATTACCTTGCGCAGCAGTTTAATAAATGATCGTTAACCATGCCGGTTGCCTGCATATGTGCATAACAGATGGTGGTGCCGAAAAATTTGAAACCACGTTTTTTCATGTCTTTACTGATCTGATCGGAAAGTTCGGTTCTTGGCGGAACATCACTCATTTTCTCAATTTGATTTTGGATCGGTTTACCATCAAGAACAAAACTCCACATGTATGTAGAAAAGCTTCCAAATTCTTTCTGGATTTCGATGAACAGTTTGGCATTGGTAATGGCTCCGTTAACTTTTAAGCGATTGCGGATAATACCTTCATTGTTCATCAGCCGTTCTACATCTTTTTCGGTAAAAGCAGCTACTTTGTTAACCTCAAAATTAGCAAAGGCTTTACGGTAGTTTTCCCGTCTTCTAAGAATAGTAATCCAGCTTAAGCCAGCCTGCGCACCTTCGAGAATCAGGAATTCGAATAAAATTTTATCATCACAGACAGGCTTTCCCCATTCTTCATCATGATATTTAATGTAAAGCGGATCGGAGCCTGCCCAACTGCAGCGGATTATTGAGTTGGGAGTTTGGGGTTGGGAGTTTTGAGTTGGCATAGGGCTAAGCTTGGAGTCATTCAAAGCAACACGTTAAGACAATTTGATTAAGAACTTTTCTGGGTTATTCATCATGTATACCAATAACTTTGCAACTTCCTCTGCTTGATCGTTTAACGTATTAAATTCATCCTCAGAAATGTAACTACAGGCCAGAGCGAATTCTAGCCAGGTTTGAGTTTCACCATTTTCGGTATCAGCATCAGAAAGCTTACTAACAAAATGGTTAGGATATTTCCTTTTTCTGTAAGCCTCTGCCAAGTTTGCACAAACACTTCTTGAGCATCTTCTGACCTGATCCGTTAAACTATATTTTTCTTCTGATGGAAACCTTTTAGAAATATGGAATATTTCCATTGAAAGTTTAAATCCTTTCTGATAAGCCAATAAATCCTTAATTGTTCCCATAAACTAAATATAAGAACATTCAATGGCATTATTTAGCCCATTTTTAAGAACTCCATTCTAAAATCTAACAACCCCAGTCTGGGACATGCAAGGAAACTCCCAACTCTAAACTCCCAACTCCAAACTTAGCTCATCCCAATACTCCACCGCTCTCCTGTAATGTGGAATTACAATACTACCGCCTACAAGATTGGCGATCATGAAAATTTCGTTCATCTCATCATGGTTTACACCAGCATCGAAACACTTGCCTAAATGGTATTTAATGCAATCATCACAACGTAAAACCATTGAGGCTACCAGGCCTAGCATCTCTTTCGTTTTAACATCTAACGCTCCATCAGCATAGGAGGTTGTATCGAGCGCAAAAAATCGTTTAATATTTGTATTCGCCGTTTCCATAATTCTATCGTTCATTTTTTCACGATAACCATTAAATTCTTCTACAAGCTTTCCCATATTTTAAAATCTTTTTTAACTGTTATTTGTTAGTGATATAAACATTTGATTATGAAAATGATATCTCCAAAATTTCATGCCGTTTTAGATTACCTGTTGGTAATGCTTTTACTGGCTTCGCCTGATATTTTTGGCCTTTCTAAAACCGCCTCAACACTAGCATATGCGCTGGGCATCATTCATTTTTTATTAACGATAACTACTAGTTTTAGCGGGGGTATTTTTAAAATCATTAACCTTAAACTTCATGGTCTTATCGAGTTTTTTGTTAGTATTACCCTTGTTATCTTAGCCTTTACACTTTTTAAAGGGAATTTAACCGACGAAATTTTCTATGCCTGTTTAGGTTTATTGATTCTGATTATTTTTACCCTTACCGATTATAAGCGAAGTTTACCCGTTATATTGTAATTTCTTCGAGCGGATTCCAGAATACCTTTTTAAAGTTTACCACCTTATCGTTCTTTACTTCAACGCCTTCTTTCCTTAACAGCTCCTCCATCAGTTCGGGCGGTTTGAAATGGAACTTTCCGGTAAGCAAACCACTACTGTTTACCACCCTATGGGCAGGTACACCAGGATGGGCTGTTCCGGCATAAAGCATGGCATGTCCAACCATTCTTGATGATTTTGCTGCACCTAAACTTTTCGCGATAGCGCCATAAGATGTAACCCTTCCTTTCGGAATTAACCGGGCAATCTCATAAACCTGTTCGTAAAAGTTGGTATCCATTATTCAAAAGAAAATTGAATATAATTAATATTTTTATCGTGTAATAAGTATTTTTTCTCGTAATAGGTTTTGATCGACAATACTTCATCAACCAGTTCAGAAGTATACAGATGATCGGTGTTTTTATGTACAGGTAATCCTAACTCTGCAACCTTTTCGCAAGTATAGACATACAATTGGTCGTTATCCGTTTTCAAATTAACATTGCCCCCTGGTTTTAAAACAAGTTTATAACGGTTCAGGAATGCGGGGAAAGTCAAACGTTTTTTCTCACGGCTATCCTGTGGTTGCGGATCGGGGAAAGTGATCCAGATCTCATCAATTTCTCCTTCGTTGAAATAATCCAATAAATTTTCAATCTGGATTCTTAAAAAAGCAACGTTGCTAATTCCATCTTCAATAGCTGTTTTTGCGCCTCTCCAAATGCGGTTACCTTTATAATCAATACCTATAAAGTTTTTTTCAGGAAATAACCTGGCTAAGTTTACCGAATACTCGCCTTTTCCACATGCCAGTTCGAGTACAACGGGATTTGTATTTTTAAAATGTGCAGAAGCCCAGTTTCCCTTTAAAGCTTTTCCTTGTTCTAATTGATATACGTTTGCAAATGTTTCAATTTCTGCAAAACGCCTAAGTTTATCTTTACCCAAAAGTTTTTTTCTGCAAAAATACAATTAAATCAATAATCGAAGTTTCTTTTGCCAGAAAGATTAATGTCATTCTTATTTAGGAATCGTATTTTTGTAACCTATAAAAAATACCGTGGAAAAAAACGCTAAAATATATGTTGCAGGTCATCGTGGTATGGTGGGTTCGGCCATTTACCGCAAACTGCAAAAAGAGGGTTACGAGAACATTATAACCAAAACTTCGAGCGAGCTAGATTTACGCAACCAACAGGCGGTTACCGATTTCTTTGCAGCAGAAAAACCAGATTATGTATTTCTTGCCGCAGCAAAGGTAGGAGGCATTGTCGCCAACAATACATACAGGGCCGACTTTCTCTACGAAAATTTAGCCATACAAAATAATGTGATCCACAATGCTTATGTAAATTGCGTTAAGAAACTCATGTTTTTGGGATCAAGCTGTATTTACCCTAAAATGGCCCCACAGCCCTTAAAGGAAGATTACCTTTTGACCGGAACATTAGAGCACACCAATGAGCCTTATGCGATTGCAAAAATTGCAGGAATCAAAATGTGCGATGCCTACCGCGATCAATATGGCTGTAATTTTATCTCGGTAATGCCAACAAATTTATATGGCTTTAATGATAATTATCACCCTCAAAATTCGCATGTTTTACCTGCTTTGATCCGTAAGGTACACGAGGCAAAAGCAAATAACGAAAAAGAAATTGTGGTTTGGGGATCCGGTTCGCCCATGCGCGAATTTTTGTTTGCAGATGATCTGGCAGACGCCTGTTATTTCCTGATGCAAAACTACAACGAGCCGCATTTGATTAATGTTGGTACCGGGCACGATTTAACCATTAAAGACCTCGCTTTATTAATCAAAGAGGTATTAGGCTTTGAAGGCGAATTGGTATTCGATGCAAGCAAACCCGATGGAACACCGCGTAAATTGATGGACGTAAGCAAACTTCATAATTTAGGCTGGAAACATCAAATAGAACTTCGCGAAGGTATTACGTTGGCTTACCAGGATTTTGAAAGCCGGTACTAAATAAGTTTTACAACGGTGCGCAGGATGTTATCCTGCACAATTTTATTTATGGCTTTTTTTAGCGGCAGGATCATAAATGGCTACTGCTACCCGGCTGTCGGCACAGCCATAATATAAAAACCATTTCTCTTTGAAATAAACCAGCCCCTCGATAAAAACCGTGCCTGACGGGTATTGCCCGCTTTTTTCGAAAGGCGCAGTAGGTACAAAAAAAGGTTGATCAAGCCGCGCGATCACTTTTGATGGATGCTTCAGGTCGAACAACACCTGTCCGGCCGAATAGGTATTGGCTACATAATTGGTATCTCTTTCAGCATCACTCCTGTTTTTACCATTATATAAAACTAAAATACCCTTATCGGTTACAATTGCCGGCGGACCGCATTCTGTCAGGTCGCTATCGAAATATTTTTTCCTGGGCTTCACAATTAAATCTAAATCACCATTTGCATTTAAAGCTGGTTCCCAATTAATAAGATCGACCGAGGTAGCAATATTCATGAAACGTTCGCCCCAGTACATCATATATTTGCCGTTTATTTTGGCGATCACTTGTTTTCCATTTTCCACCTTGGTTACAATTGAACCAGATTTGCATTTGAGATTTTGAAATTTTCCATTATATGCTCTACTAAACGCAGGTCCGTGTTTAGTCCAGTATTTTAAATCTTTGGAAGTGGCTACAGCCAGGCGGAATACATTTCGGTTCCACTGGGTGTACAGCATCACATACACACCCTCTGCGGTAACCGCAATTCGCGGGTCTTCGCAACCACCCGGCCATTCGTATGCTTTCTGATTGTCTTCATCAGGGTAGAGCACAGGCGCTGGATTCCGCTTCATTGTAATGCCATTACTACTTTCAGCAATACCTATCCTGGAAGTACGCATGCCAATTCCATTACCAGACCTATCTTCTCCGCGATAGAGCAGATATACTTTATTGTTGTATACAGCAGCAGCAGGATTAAATACATCGCCTGCTTCCCACGCTATTTTTTGTTTACTCATCGGATCGAAGAAAACACTTTCGGCTTTTGGCGAAATAATGGGATTAACATTTTCCGGCCGTATAAATGGCCCTAATGCCCAATCGGAAAATTGGTTTTGGGCATTTGCTGCAAAGGCCAGCGGAAGAAAAATGACAAGAAGGGCTAAGCGTAAAACAATTCTGTTCATAATGCTAAAATACCTAATTAATCCCGTAAACCGTTGATGGTTTGGATTATCGCTACTTAAATATGCTATTCAAGCTTTTGTTTAACTGTCTCATTTTAACATAGAATTTTATTTACCAAAATCATTCGCAACTCAATTATCCATCCATCAGTATTTCAAATATTTTTTATTATAGTCAAAATTGATATATTTGATTTTATAAATAAATTTTAACTATATGACTTTAGTTCAGCTAGAATATATCGTTGCTGTAGATACTTACAGAAGTTTTGTTACCGCTGCAGATAAATGTTTTGTAACGCAGCCTACCTTAAGTATGCAGGTACAAAAACTGGAGGAATTGATCAGCGTTAAAATTTTCGACAGGAGCAAACAGCCGGTAAGCCCGACCGAAATTGGCGCCCAGATTATTGCTCAGGCCAGGATTATTTTACAGGAAAGCGGAAAAATAAAAGAACTGATCAGCAGTCAGCAGCAGGATGTTTTAGGCGAACTAAGAATAGGCGTAATTCCAACTGTTGCACCATACCTGCTCCCCGAAGTAATTTCTGCTATGCTGGATAAATATCCTGAATTAAAACTTTTAATCTGGGAATATACCACCGAAGATATTATTCACCACCTCAAAACAGGTGTACTGGATTGTGGTATTTTAGCCACACCACTTACCGATCCGAACATTACCGAAATCCCATTATATTACGAAAACTTTGTAAGCTATATCAGCAAAAACAGCAAACTTTATAAAAAGAAGGCAGTTGACGCGGAAGACCTGAATGATGAAAACATCTGGCTTTTGAACGAAGGTCATTGTATGCGCAATCAGGTATTGAACATTTGCCGCTCTACAAAAAACAACAGACTACAGGGACTGGAATACAATACAGGCAGTGTAGAAACCCTGGTGCGTATGGTTGATTTAAACGGTGGCGCAACATTATTGCCCGAACTGGCCATAGCAGAATTAAACGCAAAACAGACTAGTAAAATCCGTCATTTTAAATCGCCTGAGCCTGTGCGCGAGATCAGCCTGGTAACCCATAAAAACTTTATTAAAAAACGGATGCTTAATGCTTTAAAAGATGAAATTTTAGAAATTATCCCAAAAGCCATGAAGCAGAAAAAGAAAAAAGATATTGTTGGGATATAATTTACAGCTTGCTTCCCAATCGTCATTTCGAGCGAAGTGCAACGTAGCCGAGAACCACGTAGTGCTCAGCGAAGCTAAATCTGTGAGATAGATCTCTCCATTGCGCTGCGCTTCAGTCGAGATGACGACGTTTATATAAAATAGATTATTTCACAGCCTCGGAAACTAATCCCTTCTCCCTATCTACATGATCAGCCAGTTTATAGCCTGATGTAGCGGGGTTCTTATCTTCTAAAAAGATCAAAACAATTAACGAAATAAGGGGGATTAAAAAGGAAATGAAAAACCAGAACCAGAAATTCCGGCCTGTTCGCTTAGCCAAAAAACCTGCAAGTAACTGTGGCGACAGTAGTAGTCCGAGTACAATAGTGCCTACGATTATCTCTGGCATTTGTTATTGAATTAATCGATTACAGAAGCACTAGCTTGCTTAGAGATCTTGTTTTCCCACTGGAGGTGCTGATAACAATCCTTTAATATCGCTCTCTACTTCCTCTTCTTCGCCTTTTTTCTTTTTCTTATTTTTTGCTTTTAAGCCTTTACCGCTTAAACGTTCCTCAATGATTTTATCATATTCGGTTTGTTGCTCTGGCCTTAAAACATTGCGGATATTTTTTGAGGTTTCGTTCTGTAGCTTATAAAATTTATCTACATCCTCTTCGCGTGAGTTGCCTGCCTGTTGTCTTTTGATTAAATCAGCCTGCTCTTTCGCCTGGTTATAGGTAAAGCTGTAAATTACGCTTTTTTGGGTGCCATTTAGTTTTAATCGTTTATCCAGATCCTCCACATTCTTCTGTGCAATTTCTCCTGGAGTAGGTACTTTATTTTGCTGTGCACGCACCAATCCATTTACACCAACAATAACTAAAAATAAAATTACAAGCCTTTTCATTTCGAACATTTTATATCTGCGAAGTTACTTAATTATCTTAAAACAAGAAAGTCCCGATTTGCATCGGGACTTTCTTAAATTTTATTGAATGTTTAGCTTACAAAGCTTTTTTGTAAAGCTCAGCAACTGCATCCCAGTTAACTACATTCCAAATTGCCGTTAAATAATCAGGGCGTTTGTTTTGGTATTTTAAGTAATATGCGTGTTCCCAAACATCAATACCTAAAATTGGTGTTCCTTTAACTTCAGCAACATCCATTAGAGGGTTATCCTGGTTTGGTGTAGAAGAAACCTGAAGTTTTTTATCAGCACCAACTGATAACCAAGCCCAACCAGAACCAAAACGGGTAGCACCAGCTTCTTGTAATTTAGTTTTAAGATCAGCAAACGAGCCAAAAGTTTCGTTAATTGCTTTAGCTAAATCGCCAGTTGGCTCACCACCTTTATTTGGGCCTAAAATATTCCAGAACAAAGAGTGATTATAGTGACCTCCACCGTTGTTTCTCACAGCAGCTGGGAATTTTGAAATGTTTTTTACAATTTCCTCGATGCTCGAAGTCGCTTCCGGCTTACCTTCTAAAGCTTTATTTAGGTTGGTAACGTAAGCCTGATGGTGTTTATCATGGTGGATTTCCATGGTAGTTTTATCAATATGCGGTTCTAATGCATCGGTTGCGTAATGTAACGCAGGTAATTCAAAAGCCATAATGTTTTATGTTTAAAGATTTAAAAATGTTTCTTGTAGCAAATATAACATTAGAACGTTAAGATTTGTTCATGTTATTATCATCAAATCGTTTTCTGCGCTGTTGTTGCAGTTGGGAGGGCTCAAAAGCTGTAAGGCTCAGGGCGATGGCCAAACAGTTTTAATGAAAAAATTTACTATTTAGTCAATAGTTGATGGCCGATAGTAAAATAGCCCGCTTGCCAATGAACTATAAAACCATGAGCCATTAACTCATCTTTTCTTTGCAAAAAAATCCCTCATCAATGTTGCACATTCCTCTGCCATTATCCCACCTTTTAACATCGTTTTTGGATGGAGCAGATTCGCGTTTTTGGAGATAAAGCCTCTTTTTTCTTCCCTGGCACCATACACAATGCGACCAATCTGTGTCCAATAACTTGCACCGGCACACATTACACAAGGCTCGATGGTTACATATAAGGTACAATCCTTTAAATATTTCCCGCCTATCGTTTGTGCTGCAGAAGTAAATGCCTGCATTTCTGCATGCGCAGTAACATCATTAAAGCGCTCAGTTAAATTGTAGCCCCGGCCAATAATTCTGTTTTTACTAACCACTATTGCGCCGATTGGAATTTCATCTTCAGCCAAAGCTTTTTTTGCTTCTTCCAAAGCCAATTTCATATAATGGATATCCTCTTCTTCAGGGTCGGTATTTTCGAAATTGTAAAAACTCATGAGACAAATATAGGGTAAGACTTCCGAAGTTTCCAAAGGTAACAGTCGGGCGAAACTTCTGAAGTCTATAGGTAAATTTTCTGATTAGGTTTTTGGAGCACAGTTACAATGCTAATCGGTTACCGCAGTCCTGCTTTCCGTTACAAGTCCTCATTCGTACCTCACTCCGGTCTTTCCACTTCAATCAGGGCTATTGAACAAAGGTCTGCGCTAATGGTGAACAAATAACGCGCTGACTTCCGAAGCTCCCAAAGGCAGAGCGCCAGCCAAACTTCGGAAGTTTACAGGCATTACACAAGTTTACTCCCATTAGGAACTTTACTTTGTACGGCAGTCAATACAATATCACCATTTTCGTCAGCAAAACCGGTTACCAAAAATTCGGACATAAATTTTCCGATCTGTTTTTTTGGGAAGTTGATCACCCCTACAATCTGTTTCCCCGGTAATTCGTCCAAAGAATAATGTTTGGTAATCTGCGCACTGCTCATTTTAATACCGAATTCGCCAAAGTCTACCTTAACTTTATAGGCAGGCCTCCGGGCTTCAGGAAATTCGAAAGCCTCTAAAATAGTGCCTACCCTTAGTTCTACCTTTTCGAAATCATTCCAGGTTATCTCTTCCATAGCTTAATTTTAAATATAACGGCAAAAATATAAATTATTAAAATAATTCGATTGTGGTTTAATTACCCCCAGTACCAATTCAACCGATTGCATTAAACGGAATAGAATTTTACAAAAAATTTGCGTTTTATATTTTAACTACTATCTTTATGCAACCGTTTGCATAACCAGATATAAAATAATTTAAAACCATGTATTTATTAGGGATTGATTTAGGAACCTCATCTATAAAAGTTGCAGTTGTTGATGTAGCTACACAGAAAAACATTGCGACAGCACAATACCCGGAAGAGGAAACAGCAATTAAATCTTTGCAATCGGGTTGGGCAGAACAATCACCTGATGATTGGTGGCAAAATGTTCAGCAAGCCATTCTCAAATTAAATTCGACAGGCTTATTTAATCCTAAAGAAATTAAAGCCATTGGCATTGCTTATCAGATGCATGGTCTGGTTGTAGTAGATAAAGACCAAAACGTACTCCGCGATAGTATTATTTGGTGTGATAGCAGGGCGGTAGAGCTAGGCAATAGTGCCTTTGAGGCCATTGGAGAGGAGAAATCGTTAAAACACCTCCTAAACTCTCCGGGGAACTTTACAGCCTCAAAGCTGGCCTGGGTAAAAGCAAATGAGCCAGAGATCTATAACCACATCGATAAAATAATGCTGCCGGGCGATTTCATCGCAATGAAATTAACAGGAGAAATTACAACAAGTATTTCTGCATTATCTGAAGGTATTTTCTGGGATTTTGAAAATCATGAAATTTCCAAAGATGTAATGGATTATTACGGAATCTCAGGCAACGTTATTCCGCAAGTGAAAGCTTTATTTTCCGAACACGGTTATTTAAAAGCTGATGTTGCAGAATCTCTAGGCCTCTCAGCCAGCATCCCGGTAGCTTATAAATCCGGCGATCAGCCCAACAACGCACTTTCTTTAAATGTATTAAAGCCTGGAGAAGTTGCTGCAACGGCCGGAACATCAGGTGTGATTTATGGGGTAAGCAACGATCTTACCTACGATAAACAATCGAGGGTGAATACCTTTGCCCACGTAACCTATTCAGAAGACAAAAAACACACCGGCGTTTTACTCTGTATCAATGGCACTGGCAGCATGTACCGTTGGGCAAAATATAATTTCGCACCACAGTCTACATATCCTGAACTGAATAACCTGGCATTAAAAGCACCAATAGGTAGCAATGGCTTAAAAGTGCTCCCCTTCGGAAACGGTGCCGAGCGGATGTTAAACAACAAATATACCGGAGCCCAGTTATTAGGCATCGACTTAAACCTTCATAATCAATCAGATATTTTTAGGGCGGTACAAGAAGGGATTGCCTTTTCTTTCCGATATGGACTGGATATTATGAGAGAAAACGGCATGAAACCTAAAGTAATCCGCGCTGGGAGGGCCAACCTCTTTTTAAGTGATGTATTTGCACAAACATTTGTTGACGTTACTGGAATTCCGGTAGAACTTTACGAAAACGACGGTAGTGTAGGCGCAGCCCTAGGTGCCGGTATAGGGGCTGGGATTTTCAAAAGCGCAGAAGAAGCTTTTAACAACCATGAAGTAATTAAAACTTTAACTCCGCAACATTTGGCAGCATACGAACCCATTTATCAGGATTGGAAAAAAATATTAGAGAAACAATTAGCAATTGGTTAATGGTTGATCGTCCATAGCGAGATTGACTATGGATATTGACCAACAGACCACAAATCAAAAAACAAAATAACATGACAAAAGTAGTAACAGGAGCAAAAGAATTTTTTAAAGGCATAGAGCAGATCAAGTTTGAAGGCCTGGGAAGTGACAATCCATTAGCATTTAGATGGTACGATGCCAACAAAGTAGTAGCTGGCAAAACCATGAACGAGCATTTTAAATTTGCCTGCGCGTATTGGCATTCATTTAATGGCAACGGTGCCGATCCGTTTGGTGGTGCAACGCACATTTTCCCTTGGGATGAAAAAAAAGATGCAGTAGAAAGGGCAAAAGATAAAATGGACGCAGCATTTGAATTTATCACTAAAATGCAGATCCCTTATTATTGCTTCCACGATGTGGATGTGGTAGATTATAGCGACGATATTGCCGAAAACGAGCGCAGATTACAGGCCCTTGTTGAATATGCTAAGCAAAAACAAGCAGATAGCGGTGTAAAACTACTTTGGGGAACAGCGAATTTATTCAGCCATAAGCGCTACATGAATGGCGCATCTACCAACCCTGATTTCCATGTGCTGGCACACGGAGCGGCTCAGGTTAAAGCAGCTTTAGATGCTACCATTGCTCTTGGTGGAGAAAATTATGTATTCTGGGGAGGAAGAGAAGGCTATATGAGTTTATTGAACACCAACATGAAACGTGAGCAGGAACACTTGGCAAAATTCTTACATACCGCTAAAGATTATGCACGCAAACAGGGTTTCAAAGGAACATTCTTCATCGAACCGAAACCATGTGAGCCTTCTAAACATCAATATGATTACGATGCGGCAACAGTAAAAGGCTTTTTACAACAATATGATCTATTGGCCGATTTCAAATTAAATTTAGAAGTTAACCACGCTACCTTGGCCGGTCATACTTTTCAGCATGAATTACAGGTTGCAGTAGATAATGGCTTATTAGGTTCTATCGATGCAAACCGTGGCGATTATCAAAATGGCTGGGATACCGATCAGTTCCCGAACGATATTAACGAACTAACGGAAACGATGTTGATCATTTTAGAAGGCGGTGGCTTACAGGGTGGAGGTGTAAACTTCGATGCAAAAATCCGCCGTAACTCTACAGATCCAAAAGACCTGTTCTATGCACACGTTGGTGGCATGGATATCTTCGCAAGGGCATTAATCACTGCAGATGCCATCCTTCAAAAATCTGATTACAAAAAAATAAGAACCGACCGCTACGCTTCATTTGATAGTGGAAAGGGTGCCGAATTTGAACAAGGCAAACTAAGTTTAGAAGATTTGAGAAATTACGCTGCAGAAAATGGCGAACCAGAGGTACGCAGCGGAAAGCAAGAATACCTGGAAAACTTAATCAACAGGTATATTTAATTTATTTTATAAAATGTAATCTCCGTGGTCTGTGTTTTCACAGACCACTGGCATTTGATTTAATTAGCATGGTCTGCGGAGACACAAACCATGGATGAGAAGCGGGGCGACCTCGATTAATTTAACCCATCCCGTAGCGTGTGGAAAGTAGAATAGCTGTTAATTTTTAGCAGCCCAAATTAATAAACGTTACTTTAACACTTTTTAATTAAAAAAAAAGCAGAGATTAATTTATGATTTTACTACATTTAGATTTCTAAACCAAATAACCACTATTATATTAATGAAAAACAATTTATTGGACACGAAGGATTACATTGTATTTGCGGTGTACTTCGTTATTGTGGCTGCTTACGGTCTGTACATCTACAATAAGAAAAAATCCGCATCTACAGGCTCAAAAGATTATTTCTTAGCTGAAGGTTCACTTACATGGTGGGCAATCGGTGCATCATTAATTGCATCGAATATTTCTGCTGAACAGTTTATCGGCATGAGCGGATCGGGCTTTAAGATGGGATTGGCAATTGCAACTTACGAGTGGATGGCTGCCCTTACCCTGGTTATTGTTGCTGTTTTTTTTATTCCGGTTTACCTGAAAAACAAGATCGCCACAATGCCGCAGTTTTTACACCAACGCTACAACGGAACCGTTGCCATGATTATGGCTGTGTTCTGGTTATTGTTGTATGTAGTGGTAAACTTAACATCAATTCTTTATTTAGGTGCTTTAGCTGTTAGCAGTATCTCTGGATTCGATCTGACATTCTGTATGTATGCCATTGCAGCTTTTGCCATTGTAATTACACTGGGCGGAATGAAAGTAATTGGTTATACCGATGTTATTCAGGTATTTTTCTTAATTCTAGGTGGTTTGGCCACAACATACCTGGCATTAAACCTGGTTTCTACCCATTACGGAACCTCAGGTATTTTTGAAGGTTATAGCCTGATGACTTCAAAAGCGTCAGAACACTTCCACATGATCTTAAAACCTGAAAATGAGAACTATATCGATTTACCGGGATTAAGCGTATTGGTAGGTGGTATGTGGATTGTAAACCTTAACTATTGGGGCTGTAATCAATACATCACGCAACGTGCTTTAGGTGCAGATTTAAAAACTGCCCGTGGGGGTATTTTGTTTGCTGCTTTCTTAAAGTTATTAATGCCAATTATTGTGGTATTGCCAGGTATTGCGGCTTATGTACTGTATAAAGACGGTGCTTTCCAATCGGAAATGCTGCAGGACGGAGCTGTTAATCCAGACCGTGCCTACCCGGTACTGTTAAACTTATTACCTGCCGGATTAAAAGGTTTATCATTTGCAGCATTAACTGCAGCGGTTGTAGCCTCGTTAGCTGGTAAAGCAAACAGTATTGCAACCATTTTCACGCTAGATATTTACAAAAAAGTATTAAAAACCGATGCTTCTGAAAAGAACCTCGTTTTTACAGGTAAAATTGCCGTAGTTGTAGCCATGGTGTTGGGTGTTATTATTGCACCATACTTAGGTATCGATAAAAAAGGCGGATTCCAATATATCCAGGAGTATACAGGCTTTGTTTCTCCAGGTATATTTGCCATGTTTATTCTCGGTTTCTTCTGGAAAAGAGCAACTTCAAATGCAGCACTTTTCGCAACAATTGGTGGTTTCGGATTATCGTTATTGTTAAAGGTTCTTCCTACATGGACCGATCTTTCCTGGTTATCGGGAGTGGGTTTCTCAGTTAAAAATGCAACTGGTATTTACGAAATCCCTTTCTTAGATAGAATGGGTATTGTATTCGTGTTCTGTATTATCGGTATGGTAATTATCAGCTTGTTCGAAAACAAAAACGGTGTTAATCCAAAAGGACTGGAAATTGATTCGAAAATGTTCAAAACCACAACAGGTTTCGCTGTTGGTTCATTGATTATTATCGGTTTATTGGTAGCCCTTTACAGTATCTACTGGTAGAAAATATCTTTTTATTATATTTCTAAAGCTTTTCTGGAAACAGGAAAGCTTTTTTTGTTTTAATACAGAACAATTATTTTCATCAGATAATTATTTTTTTTTAAAAAAGCTATCTGAGCTAATTATGAAAGTGATTATTTTTTTGGAAAGCAGATACAGCAGCATTGGTCAATGACAGCCCTGCTCTCCGCTACTTCCGATGAAAAATCGGAACCACTACGATCAGGTTTAGGTGGCAAAGAAGGTGCAACTATTTACGGTTGCAGGGCGTTGCGAAATTGCGCTCCAAATCATTAATAGCAGTAAAAGCGCTGAAAACTAGCCCTGATTGAAGTGTAAAGCCCGCATCCCGATCCTTCATCGGGAGAGGACTTGTAACGGAAAGCAGGAATGCCGTAACCGATTAGCACTGCAATTGCGCTTCAAGAAAAAAACTATCTTAAAACGCTAGGCTTTTAATCTAACAATTGTATAAGCTATTTATCTATACCATTGGTTTAGTTTATGGAGACACGAACCAAGGCATTTGATCCCGAAGATTCGGGACAGCATGACGATCTATGTTGGTTTTCGATGAGTTACTGCGCACAAGGCCCGTCAGGGATTTCTTTACTGATTTTAAGCACTTTCATCACCACCAGGGTAGAATCGAAATCAGGTGAAACTGTAGCGGTATCAGACTTTGCGAAATAACCTTCTAATTCTACGTATACTGGCTCGTAAGGCTTTTCGAACCCCAGGTTAGTATAAGAGAGCTCTAAGTTTTTTATACTGTCTTTAACCCAATACTCACGTCCATCTTCACATAATGTAAAAGACTTCATTTCAGGGCCAAAACTATACAAACCTTTAACCGTTTTCAGATTACTTTTTTCTCCCTCGGCTTTATCGTTTCTACAAGCTGTAGCGGCTACGCCAAGGAGCACAACAAATACAATTGCTTGTTTAAATAACTTCATTTTATATAGTTTGATTAATTTGATCTATCTTTTTAACACTTAAATTGGATGACAAAGCAGATGCCAAAAATGAGAAGATGCCTACAGTAAAAAAAACTAAAACAAAATCCTTCCATTTTAATCCGATAGGATAAGAACTTACCAGTGTTTTATTTACTTCATCACCCATTTTGATAAAGCCATAAGTGTGTTGAAAATAATAAAATATAAGGCCGATAATTAAGCCCAGCACACAGCCAGACATGGTGATCATCATTCCCTCAAATAAAAATATACGTTTGATTAATTTCTTGCCTGCGCCTAAACTGCTCAGAATGGCTACATCCTTCACTTTATCGATTACTAACATGGTTAACGACCCTATGATATTAAATATAGCAATAATCAGGATAAAAGTAAGAATAATATAAACCGCCCATTTTTCTGTATTTAAAATGTGGTAGAGTGATTTATTTTGCTCTGCCTGATTTCTGACTTCATAATCTTTACCCGCCTTTTCGATTACCTCTTTTTGAAAATCGTCTACATCGACACCGGGCTGGAGATTGATCTCTATTGCAGACACATTTTTCTCTTCGCCTAAAAGTTCGCGGGCAAAATTTAATGGCACTATAATACCATTATCGAAATCTTGTTGTACTTCAAAAACACCACTTACCCGAATGTTCTTTACCACAAAATCGTCGGCAGGGTTTAAACTATTTGCAGCGATATCTTTCTTTGGTGAATAAATTTCCAATTCTGTAAAGGGGTCGACAGTATTTACGGCCAGATAACTCTGCAGGGCAGAACCAATTACCGCATTATCGCCGCTTCTATTGTGCAGTATAAAATGGCCTTCTTTTATGGTACTATCTAATTTAGTGTTCTTCAAATAGTCTAAACTTACGCCCTTAACCATTCCAACAGCTTGTTTGTTGTTGTATTTTAATAAAGCGTTTTCCTGCAGCACCTCGGTAAAAGCGGCAACATTTTTATTTTTTCTGAGCTGATTGAAATAGCTTGTATTTGGATCAAAAGTTTTTCCCCTAGCCGGTGTAATGGCAATTTGTGGGGTAATAGTATCGAACATATTCAATACCACTGTTTCTAAACCGTTAAATACCGAAAGGATAATAATCAATGCAGCACTACCAACCATCACACCTACCATTGATATACCCGATATCAGATTAATGGCATTGGTAGATTTTTTGGCAAATAGATACCTTTTGGCAATATAAAACGATGTATTCACAGCGGCAAAGATAAATAAAAGGTTGAGGGTTTTAAGGTAAAAGGCTTCAGGTTGTAAAGCCTTTCACAATTATGAACCTTTAATCCTGCTAAAAAAATGGATTATGTTGTTTTTCAAAACCAATGCTTGTAGCTGGTCCATGGCCAGGATAAACTTTGGTTTCATCAGGTAAGACAAAAAGTTTATCGGAAATGTTTTGGATTAATTGCTGATGGTTACCTCCAGGCAGATCGGTACGGCCAATACTCCCATAAAAAAGCACATCACCACCTATTAAAATATGATCAGGCGCACTGTAAAAACACAGGTGTGCCGGAGAATGCCCCGGAGCAAAAATTAGGGTCAGTGTACTGTTGCCGAAAGAAATTGCCCCTGTTTCAGGCAAAAAGGTATCGGGCAGAGGAGATACATCGTAACGTGTAAAACCCATTGATGGTGCATAGCCAGGAACTGCATTTAAAATTGGCAGTTCGCCAGCATGAAACTGTGGTTTTAAATCATAGGTTTCGAACACAAATTTATTGCCGAAAACATGATCGAGATGACAATGTGTATTGAGCAATAAGACCGGTTTTAACCCTTCATTTTTAATGAAAGCCGCCAATTCATTTTGCTCAAAACCTTCGTACATGCCCGGATCAACAATGACACATTCTTTGGTTTCATCATAAAGCACATAGGTATTTTCGCTGTAGGCGTTAAACGTGAAGGTTTTTATTGTAATCATAAAATTTTAGAAAAAATCCTGTTTCCAAAAGCAGGATAACAAAATAATAAATTAATTTTTCCACCTAAAGGTAGAAATCAAGGTATCGATATCCTTTTTAATAAATTTAACAACGGGTTCAATAGAGTCGTATTGTGGGCGTTCATTAAAATATAACGACCCTCTAAAATAGTGTTTGGCACTATCGGTTAAAAAAAACTGGACTGATGATGCGGTATTCCCCTCTATGGCGTAATAAATGCCGTAAACTTTATGATTGGGGTAATTGATGAGCTTTTGATCTATGGCACTTGCTTTAATGGTATGTTTAAAGGCAAGTTCTCTGGCATACTCCACCAATTTATTATATTCATTTTTTCCATTAACATCGTAATATGTAATGTGAATATAACCATTAAACTGAGGAAAATGGAGATTATACCAATAATTGCCAGCATCAGAGCCTTTGTAAGCTTCAATTTTTGAATACACCGGATATTTAAAGCTGTATGGAGCAATACCTTCAAAAGTTTGATATTTTTTCTCTGGGTAGTTGATTCTGTAATATGCCCTAGGTTTTGGGCTATAGTCATGGTTCTGACAAGCTGTTATAAACAAAAGCAGTACAAAGGGAAGGCAGATCAGTTGTTTTAGGTTCATAACATTTTATCAAAGATTGCGTCGTCGTTCCTCCTTGCAATGACGATAAGTTAAATTATTTATTCCAAATTGCCCAGGCTTTTTCTGCCTGTTTGTACAGCATTTCCAAACCGTTTTTAATCGCTGCACCGCGCTCAGCAGCTTTAGCCAAAAATACCGTCTCAAGCGGATTGTACACTAAATCGTAAGCTAAATACCCTGGCCCAACTAAGTTATAATCAATTTCGGGAAAGGTATCCATATTTGGCGACATCCCCAGGGGCGTGGTATTGATCAATAACTGGTGCGTGGCTAAAATCTCTGGCGTAACTTCTGAATAT
Source organism: Flavobacterium sp. W4I14 (assembly GCA_030817875.1). Lineage (NCBI taxonomy): Bacteria > Pseudomonadati > Bacteroidota > Flavobacteriia > Flavobacteriales > Flavobacteriaceae > Flavobacterium > Flavobacterium sp. W4I14. The sequence continues at coordinate 5,270,591 of JAUSZU010000001.1, read as the reverse complement.
AAAATAGCACCCTGAACAGCCGTTCGTACCACAACCTGATATTGGATATTTAATTTTTCTAAAACGTACTTTACCGCTTTCGCCGCTCCACCATCGCCAAAAACAAGTGCCTTTGCGTGTTGCGGCCCTAGCAATGGCTTTAGCGATTCTTCAAAACCAAATGCATCGGTATTGTAGCCTTTTAAATAGGTTGCACCTTCAAAACTTTTGATCGAAATACAATTTACCGCCCCAATTTTTTCTGCAGCTTCATCTACTTCGTTTAAATAGCAAAGCACATTAACTTTATGCGGAATCGTAACATTAAGCCCACATAGTGATGGATTTTCATTTAGCAGATCGGGCAGTGATTTAATATCGGCAATAGGAAAAAGCTCATATTGATGATCGGCTATGCCCTCATTTTGAAATTTTTCTGTGAAATATTTTTTCGAGAAAGAATGAGAAAGTGGATATCCGATTAAGCCGTATGTTTTCATAACTGTATTTACGTCATTGCGAGGCACGAAGCAATCTTAATGCGATAGAATAAACTACCTACAGATTGCTTCGTGCCTCGCAATGACGGATTTGTCTTTATTTTACTTGGTTCAGGAAATAATCGAAAGTATCTCCACGTAAACCTAAACGAATAGTCTCTAAAGGAATTACTTCTGCCGGGGCAATATTACCAAGGTTCACATTGCTACCGATTAATTTAATAAACCAAACTTGCTGTTCTTTTTGAGGGGCTTCCCAAATAATGGTTTCTTCAGGAATCTGGGTTAAAATTTCATCAACCAATCCTTCACGTACTTCACCGCTTCCACGGTAAATACCTACATTACCGCCTTCGCGGGCTTCGGCAATTACTTTCCACGATCCCGCCTCAATTTCGGCCTGCATCAATTTAATCCACTTATATGGGGCAAATATTTTAGCAGCATCTTTACTTCCAACCTCCGAAATTACAGTTACCTGATTAGAAAGTTCACGGATAAACTCGCATTTCTTATCGTGCTCAATTTCAATAGAACCATCAGAAACTTCTGCATATTCCATTCCGTACTGGTCTAAAACGCGTTGATAATCTGAAAACTGGTCGCGGATGATAAAGGCCTCAAATAACGTTCCTCCGAAATAGGTAGGAATGCCTGCACTTTTATATAAAGCTAATTTTTCTTTAAGGTTTGGTGTTACGTGTGATGTTGCCCAACCTAATTTTACGATATCTGTATGTACGCCGGCAACTTCAATAAAATCTTCAACCTGGCGTAGGCTCAATCCCTTATCCATAACCATTGTTAAGCCTTTTTGGCGTGGTTTAGCTGGACGTTCGGGAACGTTTAATAATGGATAATTCATATGCGTACAAAAGTGAAAAAAATTTTGAGATTTATTTGTTAAATTTTTCTCACAAGGTCGTTACCTAATATATCTGTTTATAACGTTCAAAATGGCACTATTATCCTGCAATTGTGGCAAATATTCAAATAAAATATAGTGTTTATCAGGGTCGGTTGTTAAAGCCGTTTCCAAATATCCCAGTGCATCGCTATAATTTCCCTGGGCAAAAAGATAAGCTACCATCCGGTAATACAGTTCTGCTGCTTCCGGATTATTCTTGATCGCCTCTGCCATCGTTTCCGATGCTTCCAGCAATTTTCCCTGCTCGTAAAGCACGGTACTAAAATCTAACCAGGCTTCAATATCCAAAGGATTAAACTCTAACACCTTTTCGTAAGCTTCAATCGATTCATCAATCTGGCCTAATTTATAATAAGCATCGGCCATTGCAAACCAGAAATCAGGATTCTCGGCCTCTAAATCTATTGCTTTTTTATAAAAGTGAAGCGATTCGAAATAACGTTCTTCAAAATTCAGCGTAACACCGATCCCAAACCAGGCATCTGCCATTTTTGGATCCATTTTTACCGATTTTTTATAGTAAGAACGGGCTTCGTCCATTTTCTCCAGTTTCTCGTAACATTCGCCAATGGCACAATAAGTATCGGCATTAGGCTGTTCGTATTCGAAAGTCTGTTTATAAACATCTATCGCCTCATCATATTTATCGAGCTGAACCAGCGCATTACCTTTATTGAAATACGCAGAGCTAAAATCTTCTTTGATCAGGATCGCATAATCGTAAGCATCGATCGCTTTTTCGAAAAGATTCAACTTATGGAAACTATTGCCCAAATTATACCATGCCGCATAAGAATACGGATCGGTATCGATGTATTGCTGATAAAACTTGATACTTTCTTCTTGTTTATCTAACACATCGTAACAGAAAGCCAGCTCATATAAACCGTCCTGGTTCTCCATATTCTGCTCTAAACTAAGCTTAATATAGGTAATGGCGCTTTCATAGTCGCTCATGCTCTGGTAAACATAAGCCATCTGTAATAAAATCTCATCAGTACTCTCGGCCAAGCCCAAAGCTTTTTCATAATTTTCCAAAGCCTCGTCAAAACGTTCGGTATTTTGAAAAATATTACCGCGGAGCAAATAAATATCTGGTTCTGACGGTTCTAAAAGCTCGGCCTTTTGCAAAGCAATAAAAGCCTTTTCGTTGTTATTGGTTAAAATGTAAAGGTGAGCTTGTTTGATTAAAAATACTGTTGCATAAGGGTGCTGACTGATTGCAAAATCAACAACCTGCAAAGCTTTGACCGGATCATTTTTCTCAATGTAGAAATCTACAATGTATTCGAATGCCCCTGCATCGAAGAAATACTGATCCTGGTTGCGGAGCATTTCTTCGTAACGTTCTACCGAGCGTTGTGCATCTTCGTTGGATTCAAAAAAGAATTCTTCTTCCATATATTATACTATTAAAGAACCGTGCCAATTAGCAGAAAAACACATTATAAGTTTACAAGTTTTAATTATCCGTTTTTAAAATAATTATTAACATCAACTGGCAAAAACAGCGTAAATAGCTGACTATAAAGCGTATTGACTGTGATTAAGATGTGTGGATAATCGATAGATTTTTTGCAACATCGCGGTTCCTTTTCCCTTCTTTGACAAAAATACTATAAATTTATGGTATATACGTAATTAAGAAGTCATGAAAGGACTAGTCATTTTTGCCCTGTTTTTACTAGGTTTTGCTACAAATTCTTTTGCGCAAAGCGATGAAGAAAGTGCCATCCAAAAAACCATAAATAACCTTTTTACCGGTATGAAGACTGGAGACAGCACTTTAACCCGAACTGCCTTTGCACCAGCAGCAATCATGCAGACCATTACGAACAAAGAAGGTAAAACAGGTATACGTACAGAATCTGTTAAAGACTTTATCAAATTTATCGGCGCTCCACACCAGGAAAAATATGATGAGCGTATTGTGTTTACCAAAATATTAATCGATGGTCCTTTGGCTTCTGTTTGGACGGACTATAAATTTTATCTCGGCGAAAAATTTAGTCATTGTGGGGTAAATTCCTTTCAGCTGGTAAAAGGAGACAAGGGCTGGCAAATTGTTTATATTATCGATACCAGGAGAAAAGAGGGATGTAATCCTTAAAGGACAAATAGCGAGCTTTGGCAGATTGTAAAAAGAACGATCGTCATTCCCACGCAGGTGGGAATCTTAAAGCTCACTGCATTAAGATTCCCAATCAAGTTGGGAATGACGCATCGACACATAACTATGTTAATTATTATTATTTTTCCAGATCAGCTGCACCTTTTTTAAACAGATCAGCTTGTTTGCTCAGTTTTGTTTTAGCCTCTCCGCTTATTGCAGCAGCCTGTTGGGTTTTAGCCTGCGCAGCTGCAGTATAAGCACCCGCAAGTTGCTTATTTAAATAGGTTTGTAATTTTAATCTTTCAATGGCGCCAGCAATGTTTATAATACCTTTTTCGGTAACTACAGGATTATTGTTGGCTCTCAGGTACTGAAAATACTGACCAACTACTGCAAAAACACTATTCCTGTCACCTGTAAGCATAATGTTATCATAAAATGCCTGATACTCATCTTTTGGTTCGTTGATATATAACGTTGCAATAGAAGGTGCTATATGTGCTTTCGTATCTTCATCTAACGATGCTAAAGCCCCAATGCTCTCTTGTGGGGCCAGTTTGGCCAGACCATCAATACCCGCAGCAATTACCTTGTACGACCTATCTTTTAAGCTTTCTAACACTAAAGTTTTATAAGCCTGATCGCCAGTTTCAGCTAATTTCACAATTGCAGCTGATCTTGCTTCAGTATTTTTATCTGTTTTGGCAATCTGAAGTAAAACCGGTAAAGCTGCTGCTTTAATCTGAGCATCATCCAGGTTAATCCCATCAATGCTTAAAGCCCGCAAATCTGCAGATTTATCCTTTAAACCTTCTAGCAACACCAGCTGGCCGCTTTTGGCTTTGCTCTGCATAATAAATTGTATGGCTTCAATTCTATTGGCATAACTAGGCGCATTTTTGTATTGGAAATAATAGTTTTCAGCAGTTTTATTGTCATTCGTTTCGCCAACTAAAATTTTATCTACATCAAAATCGATTAAATCGGGTTTAGCACTTACCTCGAAACTAAAATTCTGCTCACGGCTATTGATCAGAATTTCCTTCCTGATTTTTTTGCCTCCAGCATAAATATCAATTTTGATCGGCAGCGTAAAGGTTTGCACGCTCGAATCCTGTGTTTGTTTAACCTTAATTGTTGCCTTACCGTTTTCGTAACCATAATCGATACTTAAAACCGGATGGCCACCATTGTAATACCACTGATTAAAATAAGGGCTCCAGTCTTTTCCGGTAACCTCTTCCATAGCCAAACGCAATTGATGTGTTTCGCCATTTTTAAAGGCATTGGTGGTGAGGTAGCGGTTAAGTGATTTGTAGAAAGCGGCATCTCCCATTTGATTTTTTAGGGCATATAAAATAATCGATCCCTTAGCATAGCTGATGTTATCGAACATATCTTCCTTGTCGCCGTAATAAAAACGCGCCAAAACAGGGCTTTCACCCTTTTTGGTCGATCCTAAATAGGACTGCAGTTTACTGTAACGCGATTTATCTTCCGCATCCTGCCCTTCATCATGCCCATGCCAGATCACTTCGCCAAAGGTGGCAAAAGATTCGTTCATGGTTAAGTTAGACCACGACTCTGCGGTTACATAATCACCAAACCATTGGTGAAAAAGTTCATGGGCAATGGTTCCTTCTTCATTTTCATCCAACAACTCGCGATCTGTTTTTTGCACCTGCTCGCCATGTAAAGTAGCTGTAGTATTTTCCATTGCGCCCGAAACATAATCTCTGGCTACCACCTGCGCATATTTGTTCCATGGATAATCTACTCCTAACAAATTGCTGTAAAACTGGATCATATCAGGTGTTTTGCCAAAAATCTGCTTGGCATAGGGCGCAAATTTTGGCTCCAGGTAATAACTTACTTCCTTACTTTTATAGGTATCTTTTGTGATTTTGAATTCGCCTACTGCCATCATAAATAAATATGGCGAATGTGGCAGATCCATCTTCCAGGTATCGGTCCTTGTTCCATCTGCATTGGCTTTCTGGCTCACCAGTTTTCCGTTAGAAAGTGTAGTATATTTCGATTTTACCGTCATCGAAATCTCTTCGGTAGTTTTCTGATCAGGTTTATCGATAGTTGGAAACCATGCTGAAGACGATTCTGTTTCACCCTGGGTCCAGATCTGTGTTGGTTTGTTTTTATCGGTACCATCTGGGTTGATAAAATATAAACCTTTAGCATCGGTTATGGCCGCACTCCCCTTTACTTTCAACTCATCTGGTTTAGCGGTGTAAGCAATATACACCGTGTACTTTTCGGTATTCGTATACTTTTTATTTAGGGTGATATACAGCTTATTATCTTTATAAACATATTTAAGCGGGGTATTTCCTTTTACGCCAACCAATGCAATAGATTTAATATCCATTCCCTGCGCATCGAGGGTTAAAGAATCAGTAGGATAAAAATGAGGTTTTAAAGTAACCCATTCTTTACCATATAGGTATCGCTTTGCATAATCAAAAGATACATCGAGTTTGGTATGCACCAGATCGTTAACTTTAGTTGCAGTTACACGGTAAACATTTAAGTTGTTCGACTTTTCTACGGGCTGTTCCTGTGCAAAAAGTGGCTTAGCTATAAAAGCAGATGCCAGCATCACACCACAGGCAATAATTTTTTTATTCATTTTTATGTTTTTACAAATTAGTTTTACTTTAAACACCGCTATTTGTGCTAGAGTAAAAACGCAAATGTAACTCCCTTTCTTTTGTTTTTTACAAACACATTGAAATATTTAATTAGTTGCTACTGGCTTTAAAATGTAACCTTTAAGCTGCAACCCTTTTATTAAACCTTCAGTACCCACTAAATGACCCGCTCCAACCACGATAAATAATGATTGCTTCTGCATCAGGGCAGGCAACTGAGCTAACCACCGGTTATTTCGGTTTTTTAATAGCTCGGTCATAAATTCTTTGTTTTCTTCATCCTGATTTTTAAAGAGTTCAGTTAATTTATCTATATCCTGCGTGATGTAATAAGTTTTTAGTTCCTCCAATTTTTGTTTGCTTTTATCTACTTCCCTGATCGATTTTAGCAATGCTTTCTTTTGTTTTTGCAGATCACTATCAAATAAAAGTGCCCCCTGAAATTCGGCTGTTTCCAAACCATATAAAGCTTTTCCATTTTTTTTGGCGTATTTCTGAAAGCTTTCATCCATACCTTTACCTATATCTTTTAACATATCTGGGCTCTCATAAAGCATCATTGTTATTGCTACTACTGCTGGCTTGAAATTGTTCAGTTGCTTTAATTCAAAACCTGGTTGTTTGCTTTTGAAATAATCTTCTACTTCCTTGTATTCTGACTTTGTTAATAAACTATCAAGCGTATTATTTTTCATCACTAAAAACGGCGCCATTTTAGTTTGCATAGTACTATCCATTACAATTTCGCCCACTACTGCGTCTGTAGATTTAAACTTTTCCTGCAGAACCTTCATCGTATCTGCAAATTTAGCTCCTATTAAATGATGAGTGCCAAATAGATAAGAAGGCTTTTTTAACCCATTCCCAGAAATTTCCCACAAGAGCGAGTTACCAGCCTTTTTTGTTTGTGCCGAAAGGGCAACACTGAATCCTAAAAAAGCAATGAGCAATAATTTTATTTTCATCATTCTATTTATAATAACTGAAGTCTAATTTGATATCATTATTTTTTTGGAAAACTACGCTATTTATATTGCAAAGCAAAAAGTGCAATTTATAGCCTTATTTACACCAGGTTATGCTTAAAGGAAGATATTGATTATGGAAATAATTTAAAGACCAGAATTTGACCTCCTTTCTGTTAATTTTTTGTTTTTTTGTGTAAATCGTTAGATATATGACTACAGATATTCAATCCATTTTAAACAAACTGGGCATTAATGCAAGCAATGCCGCTTATAGTACGGGCAGCAATTGGGGCGGTGAACTTAATGCAAATACATTAGAAAGTTTTTCTCCCGTTGATGGCAAACTGATTGCTTCGGTCAAGGTTGCAAGTGCTGCTGATTATGATGCTGTTGTACATAAAGCACAGGAAGCATTTACAGCATGGCGTACGGTTCCGGCTCCAAAAAGAGGGGAAATTGTACGCCAGTTTGGTGATGCGTTACGTGAAAATAAAGATGCGCTAGGCACCTTGGTTTCTTACGAGATGGGGAAAAGTTTACAGGAGGGTTTTGGTGAAGTGCAGGAAATGATCGATATCTGCGATTTTGCAGTAGGTTTATCACGACAGCTTTATGGTTTAACCATGCACAGCGAACGCCCAAGCCACCGCATGTACGAACAATGGCATCCCTTAGGGATTGTAGGTATTATTTCTGCGTTTAATTTTCCTGTAGCGGTTTGGAGCTGGAATACCGCTTTGGCATTGGTTTGTGGTAATGTTTGCATCTGGAAACCATCAGAAAAAACACCGCTAACCGCAATCGCCTGTCAACATATTATTGCTAAGGTTTTTAAAGACAACGATATAGCCGAAGGGGTTTGTAATCTGGTTTTAGGTGACAGGGAAGTTGGCGAACTCATGACAAATGATGGACGTATCCCTTTAATTTCTGCCACAGGATCTACACGCATGGGTAAGGCTGTTGGCGCTGCCGTTGGCGCAAGGTTGGGAAAAAGCTTGCTGGAACTTGGCGGTAATAATGCCATCATCATTTCAGAACATGCCGATTTAGATATGAGTTTAATCGGTGCGGTATTCGGTGCTGTTGGTACCGCGGGCCAGCGTTGCACTTCTACCAGGAGGCTAATTATCCACGAAAGTGTATATGATACTTTTACTGCTAAACTGATTAAAGCTTATGGACAGTTGCGTATTGGAGATCCCTTAGATCAAAATAACCATGTGGGACCACTGATTGATACCGATGCGGTTGCAGCATACTTAGATTCGATTGCAAAATGCAAGGAAGAGGGCGGCAATTTTGTGGTAGAGGGCGGCGTTTTATCGGGCGATGCCTATACAAGCGGGTGTTACGTAAAGCCATGTATTGCCGAAGTTCAGAATGATTTTAAGATTGTTCAGCACGAAACATTTGCACCGATTTTATATCTGATTAAATACAAAACACTAGATGAGGCCATTGCTTTGCAAAATGCCGTTCCGCAAGGGTTATCATCGGCCATTATGACCTTGAATTTAAGAGAGGCAGAGCAGTTCTTATCGGCTAAAGGCTCTGACTGTGGCATAGCCAATGTAAATATTGGCACTTCGGGCGCAGAAATTGGTGGTGCTTTTGGCGGAGAAAAAGAAACAGGCGGTGGCAGGGAAAGCGGATCAGACGCCTGGAGAGCTTACATGCGCAGACAAACCAATACAATCAATTATTCGAACACGCTGCCTTTAGCACAAGGGATAAAATTTGATTTGTAAAATCGATCTTAACTCGGTAAACCTATACGAAATGGTGTTTATTTTTAGAAACATCTACAGACAAAAATGGCCGATCTGCTTAACGATCGGCCATTTACTACAATAGGGTAACTTAAAGTTTTTTAATGAGCAGGTAACTTTTTGCCTCAAACCACGAATTATCATTATGATCATTTTCGTAAAATGTGCCCTCTAATGAAGTAACCACAATAGTGTAATTATACCCATTAATATTTTTAGATATACTCATCAGCTTTGCCGGGTACAGGTATTCCTGTTTCTTTTTAGAAGCCTTTAATGTCCCCTTTTTATATGTTTGAGTGGCTTGAGCGAACACTTGCTTTAAATCGATGTGCAGTGCCGGCTGATTGTTCACTAATAACGAAATTTTTGATCTGATTTTATTTGTTGTCAAATCTGTGCCGTAAATACGTGTTACTTTTTCTTCCGGGTATCCGTTTAGGTCTATCAGGTAATCATAGCCTGTAATGTTTAAAACCTGGTTTTCATCATTTTGAAGGGTAACACTCACACCATGATCGTATACCAAATCGCCTTTAATCTTAAAAATTGCCAATGCTGTATCTACCTTGTCCATCCGCATGCTATAACGGTAATTATTTGCGCCATCTATCTTTTCCTCGATTTTACTGAGATCTTTTTTCGTAAAAGGCTGCAGCGTTTTTAATCCATGTGTATAAACCAGGTATCTGATTACGGCTGGCTTTTCTTTAATATCATCTTTTTTCTTGCTGTTCATTATCCGCTTTAAACGGTTTAGCTGCGAATATTTAGACAGAGAAAAAGCACTCTGCGGACCATAAGTAGCCAATAGCGAAATGATGCACAGACTTATCGGGATTACCTTAATATTCTGTCTTTTACTAAAAAGGAAATAGATCGTTATACCGGCAAGCCATAATGCCAGTGCCGTTAAAATATACCGACTTTCTGTTATACCATAATGACCAACTCTTTTCCAAACGGCAAGCAATAAAAGCACCACTAATGGGATCATCATCACGTAAAAGAACCTCGAAAACAATTTAATCCAGCTATTGCCTGCCGTTTCTTTAACCGGATAAATCAGCAGTAACGACAAGATCCCAAAAACTGCGTAGCCTAAAATCAGGCTTGACACCAAACCTTTGGGCAGCTCCCATAAAACAGCAATTTTAATCTCATACACCAGCAAAATCGCTAAATATATGGTTACCAGTGGAATCAGTACAAACTGCGCAAATATTTTTAAACCTTTTGGGTAGCTATGATCTTCTTCGAGCAATTTATAATCAGTAGGGATTCCTGCTAAAAAGAAAGTGGTATTAAATCCAGCGCTAATGATGGCAAATAAGGTCATATATGTTTGCCACTTTATGTCGGCCTTAAACAATCCATCAATGGCAACCAAGGCCATTGCCAAGCCTGCATATAGTACCGCCGAATAAAGTGCTGAAGTTAGAAATCGAAGGAAAAGCGCTTTATTAAACTGCCAGAATCCATTTACTTTCTCCTGACCGATAAACGGCGCGAATGCGACCAGCAAATGAAAGGCAAATGCCAATAAGAAAATGCGGTAAAGATCTGCCGAATAGTTTGTAGGATCAAGGCTGAAGTAAAGCAAAATACTGACCAGCAAACCTCCTAAACGCAGTAACCACTTTTTCTTTAATGAGTATTGATTGCGTTCTGAAATTAAATCGAGTGCCAGCATGAGCGCAAGTGCCAGGTTTAAAATGGCTACGGCCTTTATTAAATGATCTTTTAAATTCTCGTTCTGTTCTGAGTAGTCCCGATAATCAGAAATATGGATATAATAACACCAGCACAATGTGGCGGCAACCGCAAAAATAAATTGTAAGGGAAAACGCTTAATTACAGTTACAAACCCATTGTAAAGCTGTTGTAGAGAGGGTAATTTCATCTGATTTTTTTATTAAAGATATAATCTTTTGTGCTTAATGACTAAGCGTCTGTTTTTAAATTGTTAAAAAAGGTTAAAGCATTACAAACAACTAATATATTAGTTTTATATTCGGTAAACAAAACCAAATCTTATCTATGAAACGCCTATTACTCTCGTTGTGCCTTTTTGTTTTTATCTCCACTTATTCGAAAGCACAAAGCCTCCATACCATTAAAGGCCGAACGATTGATACCGCATCGACAACGCTTTTATCCGGAACCTCAATTGCTGTTTTAAATGCAAAAGATTCTACCTTGGTAAAATTTATCCGCTCAGCAGAAAATGGCTCATTCGAGCTTAGCGGAATTAAAAACGGGAAGTTTATCTTATTGGTTTCTTACCCTAAGTATGCAGATTTTGTAGATCATTTTACGCTCGATTCTACCACTCAGGTTAAAGATTATGGAAAGATTAATCTTACAGGCATGGCCAAAATTCTTGCCGATGTAATTATTAAAGGAGAAAGAACTGCTATTAAAATTAAGGGTGATACCACTGAATTTAATGCTTCAAGTTATAGCATACAGCCAAATGACAAAGTAGAAGATTTGTTGAAGAAACTACCTGGTATACAAGTTGATAAAGACGGAAAAATCACAGCCCAAGGTAAAACTGTTCCGAAAGTATTAGTAGACGGTGAAGAATTTTTTGGCGATGACCCAACATTGGTAACTAAAAATTTGAGAGCAGATATGGTTGATAAAGTACAGCTTTATGAAAAATCTAGTGATCAGGCAGCGTTTACCGGAGTTGATGACGGGCAGAAAACACAAACCATTAATATTAAGTTAAAAGAAGATAAAAAAACCGGGTTTTTCGGTAAGGTTGATGCGGGATACGGCACTGATGATTTTTATAAGGGGCAGGTATTGTTTAACCGTTTTAAGGGCAAACAAAAGTTCTCTGTTTATGGCACTGCTGGTAACAATGGTACAACAGGATTAAGTTGGCAAGATAATAATAAATTAGGGGCTGGAAGTGATAATATGCAGATGAGCGATGATGGAAGTATGTGGTTTAGTTATGGTGGAGGAGACGAGCTTGAAAGCGGCAGTTATTATGGCGAAGGCATACCGCGAGCATTAACTGGTGGGGCCCATTATGATAACAAATGGAACAGCGACAAGGAAACTATTAATACCAATTATAAGCTGGGCGCATTAGGCATTAAAACAACAAAAAATACCATCAGTCAAAATAATTTACCCAATGGAATTATCAATACCAATACCGACGAAAATTCGGACAGAAATGTGTTTAGACAGAAACTAGATGCTACTTATACCATTAAATTAGATACGACAAGCAATCTTAAGGTTTCAGTTGATGGAACGCTTAAAAATAGCGACAATACATCAACCTCTAACAGTAAAGGCTTGAGAGGAGACAACTCTATACTAAACAGCAATGATCAGTCGAACAGCAATGATGGTAAAGAGCAAGTTTTTAATATTTCTGCTTTCTATACCAAAAAGCTCAAAAAATTAGGCCGTAATTATTCTGTTAACATTAGTCAAAAACTAAATCAAATAAATAGTGTTGGGTATTTATATTCGGATGTGAAGTATTTCGATGAATCTGGTGTAAAAAATGGAGGTGAGGTAACTGATCAGTTTAAAACAAACAATACCCGCAATTCTATTCTTAGCACTAACCTGACGTATAATGAACCTCTGAGTAAATCAGTTGCTTTAGTTTTAAACTATGGATTCGGGATTAACGATAGCCGTTCTAACCGTAAATCGTTCAATCAATCAACCCCAGGAAATTACGATGTATTAGATCCAGAATTTAGCAACGATTTTAAAGCTACACAGTACATTAATCAGGGAGGGGCAATTTTTAATTACAAAAAGCCGAAAACAACAATCAGTTTTGGCGGTAAAGTGAGCGCCGTAAATTTCGATCAGTTAGAACAATTTTCAGGTCAAAGTTACAAAAGAAGCTTTGTAAACTGGCTACCGCAAGCCAGCTATCAGTACAAATTTTCTGCTCAAAAATCTTTCCGCATCAGTTATAACGGAAACACCACCCAGCCCTCTGTAAATCAGCTACAGCCCGTACGTGTAAACGATAATCCACTATACCAACCTTTAGGAAATCCCAATTTGGAACCATCATTTGATAGCCGTTTCAATGTAAACTATAATTCTTATAAAGTTTTAAGCCAACAATCTATATATGTTGGGGCTAGCTTCGGATTAGTAAACAAAGCTATTGTAAGCAATACCCAAACAGATGCTTCAGGTAAAACAATTGCCCAATCAGTTAATTTATCAGACAAAACACCTATTAATTATAATATATATAGTAGTATTGGTAGAAAGCTTAAATTTTTATTCAACTCCAGTATCGGTCTAAATTTAAACGCTGGTGGCAATACCAGTTATAGCTATGTTAAAAGTCAGCTCAGTAACGAGGTTGAATTAAACCAAGTAACAACTACCCGTTTTAGCCCTTCGTTGGATATTAATAGATATAATGATAAAAGTGAACTTTATCTTAATTTAGGGCCGAGCTATAATGCGCAGATAGCTTCTTTACAGAAAGACCGTCCTAATAAAGGATGGGGATGGCAGGGTTATGGAGGAATGAGCTTTACTTTGCCAAAGAAAATTAAATTTCGCGCGGATGGTGAGTATACTTATACGCCAAAATCACAGGCATTTGATACCAGTTTTGAACAGATCGTAATCAATGCTTCAATTACAAAATCTTTTTTCAAAAAGGAAGATCTGAAGTTCACCATCCAAGGTAATGACTTATTTAATCAAAACCGAGGTTTTAGAAGATATGCATATTCCAATATCATTACCCAAACCAATTACAATAATATCAGTCGTTACTTTATGTTTTCTTTGGTGTGGGATTTTAATAAAATGGGTGGAGGTGCACCTCAAAAATAATTTATAATCATTAATACAACACCTCATTATTTTTGAAAAAATTATAAAATAAGATTTATTAAAAACATTATAAATGAAATTAAAATACGCCATATTGATGCTTACTTGCACTATAAATTATGCAATGGCACAAAACGCAAGGTTTGTAACCCAAGGTACTATTGAGTTTGAAAAAAAGATAAACATATATGCGCTGCTTAAAGACCAGGCAAAACGATATCCTGATAATTTTTGGAGTGCACAAGCATTAGAGCAGTACCAAAAAAACAATCCGCAGTTTAAAACTTTAAAAAGCGAGCTTATTTTTAAAAACGATCAGACTTTCTTTAACCCACTGGCTGATGAAAGTGTTTCTAACAACTGGGCGAGTAATTTTGCCTCTGCCAAACAGAGTAATATCATTTTAACCAACCTAAAAACCGCCACTAGTATTAATCAAAAATCAGTCTACGAAGAAACTTATCTGGTAAAAGATTCTACACGTAAGATAAACTGGAAAATAACCGACGAATTTAGAACTATTGCGGGTTACGATTGCCGTAGAGCAAATGCCCTGATTATGGATTCAATCTATGTTGTAGCTTTTTACGCAGAAAGTATTCCTGTATCAGGAGGCCCAGAAACTTTTAGCGGATTGCCGGGCATGATATTAGGTGTGGCATTACCACGCGAACATATTACCTGGTTCGCCACAACAGTAAAAGATGTAGAAATAGCTGATGCAAAGCTGAAGACACCCTCAAAAGGAAAACCTGTTAATAAAAAACAGCTTAGTGAAATATTAAAAGGCGCCTTAAAAGATTGGGGTAATTATGCCAGCGATATTTTAAAAGCCGCGGATATGTAAGGGCAAATATTCCGCCGCTTAATATATAAGTTATATAATCCGGTTGAGTTGAATTTTAATTGTTATACCTATTTTAGCTAATCATTAGTATAGCTATGTATAGTGCACTTTATAACCACATCAATAGATTTATAGATTTGAATAGCGATGAACAAGAAACCCTTGCATCGTTACTCAAATCTTTTTCCGTTAAAAAGAAAGCTTTTTTATTAGAAGAAGGGCAAACCTGCAGGGCGAATTATTTTGTAGTAAAAGGCTGCCTGAGGCTTTATTTCATTGATATAAAGGGCGCTGAGCAGACCACACAGTTTGCCATCGAAAACTGGTGGATTACCGATCTAACCAGCTTTCTATTTCATGAGCAATCTGAATTTTATATCCAGGCAGCAGAAACCACCGAGGTGATTGCCATCGAACATCACCATTATGATGAAATGTTCCATAAACTCCCTAAGCTGGAAAGGTACTTTAGACTGATCTTGCAAAAAAACCATCAAGCTTCACAGCGGAGGATAAAATTCCTGTACAGCCAAACAGCGGAGGAAAGATACCGTCATTTTAATAGTTTATTCCCTGAATTTGTTCAGCGTGTACCACAGTATATGCTGGCTTCTTACCTCGGCTTTACTCCAGAATTTCTGAGTAAAATCAGGGCGAAGAAATAGGGTTTTGTTAACCGTAGAACACACAGCGCTAGTCTCATTTAACATGGGCCACGGAGACACAGAAAGCACAGATAAATATAGTACGGGTATCGAAAAAGAAAACAAATGATCTGTGAGGACACAGACTATGGAAACACTCCGTATTAATCCGTACCTCCGAAGCAAAAAAATGTGCCCTTTACGGTTAGAAAATTCATTTCTTAAACTACATTAAGTTTTTTGCTCGTTAAGTTGCAGACCTTTACATCATAATCAAAAAACAAATAAAATGGAAAGTAGAATTGATATCCCAAAAGTAGAACCTGCAGCTTACCAAGCCATGTACGGTTTAGAGAAATATTTATCAACCAGCAAACTAGATCCAATTCTTTTAGAACTGATTAAAATGCGTGCATCGCAAATTAACGGCTGTGCATTTTGCTTAAATATGCACTCAACCGATGCCCGTAAAATAGGTGAAACCGAACAACGTTTGTATTTATTAAATGCCTGGAGAGAAACAACCTTATTCACGGCACAAGAAGAAGCTGTTTTGGCTTTAACAGAAGAGGTAACCTTAATTAGCCACCATGTTTCTGATGCAACTTATCAAAAAGCTGCAAGCTTTTTTAACGAGCAGGAACTAGCACAGATTATTATGGCTATAGTTACCATTAACGCCTGGAATAGACTGGCCATTACCGCTAAAGTGATGGTTGGCTAATTAAATTCCTCCTTCAGCTTATCACAAAGACACAATAACACTTGGTTAATGTTCAAAATACCCTGGTACTTTGTGTCTTTGTGCTTTAAGTAGATCGGTAAGGGATAATTATAGCACCCTTAACAACAATCCCTTTAAGTATTCTCCTTCCGGAAAAGAAATCCGAACCGGATGATCTTCTGGTTGGCAGAATTGTTTAATAATCTGAACTTCTTTGCCTGCATCAAGTGCCGCCCAGGCGATAATCTGTTTAAAGGTTTCGATATCAACCGCTCCCGAACAAGAAAAAGTAGCCAATAAGCCCCCTTTTTCTAACAATAACATGCCCAAACGGTTTAAATCTTTATAGGCCCTTGCCGCGCGGTCTAATGCCGATCGCGATGGTGCGTATTTAGGCGGATCGAGCACAATCACATCAAATAATTCTCCCGATTCTTTGAAAGTCCGGAGTTGCTTATTTACATCTGATTGTATAGCTGTGACTTTATCCGCATCGAATTGGTTTAAGGCTACGTTTTGTTTTAATGTTTCTACAGCCAAAGCGGAACTATCAACACTGGTAATACTTGCAGCACCATTAGCCAAACTATTTAAGCTAAATCCACCGCTGTAACTAAAACAATCCAAAACTTTTTTACCTTTTGTATAACTGGCTAAAATGTGTCGATTATCGCGCTGATCACAATAAAATCCTGATTTTTGTCCTTCTGCAATATTGATGTGGTAAATAATTCCATTTTCTTTTACCTCCAAAAATTCTGGTGGGTTTTCGCCCCAGAGCAATCCGTTTTCGATGGGTAAACCTTCGTGGGTACGGGCAGTAGCATCACTTTTATCAAAGATCCCTTTTGGATTTAATTCAGTTTTTAAAATTTCTACGATTTCTGCTTTAACTTTTTCGATTCCTGAACTTAAAATCTGAAGAGAAAGAAAATCAGCATATTGATCAACAATTAAACCTGGCAGGAAATCAGCTTCGCTAAAAACCAGTCGGCAGGTATTAGTGTGCTCATCTAAAATAAACTGACGTGAAGCAATAGCCTGTTTTAAGCGGTTCTGGTACCAGCTGTTATCAATGGTTTGCGTTTCATCCCATTCCAAAAGACGAACGGCAACACGCGAATTGCTGTTGTAATAACCATAGGCTAGAAATTCATTGTCGAAAGCAAAAACTTTTACTACATCACCATCTTCAGGTTTTCCCTTAACTTTCTCCAATGCTCCGGAAAATACCCATGGATGTCTTTGTAATGCCGCTTTTTCTTTGCCCTTTTTTAATGTGATTTCTACCATGCTGCAAAGGTAATAATTTGTAGGGAGTTTGGTGTAGCGCGTTTGGCGCTAACGATGGATGATAAGTTTGGAGTTGGAAGTTTAGCGTGCCGTGCACAGCCGCATACCGCTAAACACCTTGCACAGATCGCCAACCACTTGGCGCTCACCGCTTCTTCACCAATTCGGTATCTAAAACCTTTGTTTCGAATTCAGTTACGGGTCTTTTGGCTTCTATCATCGAGATTAACAATTCGGTAGCCACCTGTCCCATTTCAAATGCGGGTTGTTTAACCGAGGTTAGAGATGGTGAAAATAATTCGACCAGGTTAGAATTAGTAAAACCTGCAATCGCAATTTTATGTGCCACCTCAGGATTGGTTTTTTTTAGTGCCATAATACAGCCTGTGGTTAAGCGGTCGCTCGAAATAAAAATCCCATCTGGTTGTAACGGCAAAAGTTCTTTAACCGCCTGTTCCAGCTCTGCGCTGTGCATACCACCATGCTGGCAATATTTAACCAGCTCAGGTCTAAATTCGATATGGTATTTAGCCAGGGCCGCTTTATAACCTTCTAACCTTTCTTTCGTTATCGAAAGGTTTTCGGAATTGGTTAAATGAGCAATAGTTCGCTTTCCTGATAAAATAAGATGTTCTGTGGCATCAAAAGAACCTTTAAAATTATTCGCGATTACCTTATGGGTTTCAAAATCTTTAGGCACACGGTCGAAAAAAACAATTGGTAAGCCCTTGGCATATAAACTCCGTAGGTAATCAATATCCTGTGTTTCAGACGACAGCGCAATCAATAAACCATCAATAGAACGTGATGCAAGGTGCTCAACATTCAGTTTCTCCTGCTTATAAGATTCGTGACTTTGAGAGATGATGACGTGATAATCTTTATCATAAGCGATAGATTCGATACCATTTATCACCTGAGAAAAAAAGTTATTGGCAATTTCGCTCACAATAATGCCGATAGAATAGCTACGGCGCTCCTTTAAACTTCTGGCGATTGGATTAGCGCGGTAATTAACCTTTTCGGCATAAGCCAAAACCAGTTTTTTCGTCTCCTCACTAATTTCGTAACGGTCTCTTAAAGCCCTGGAAACGGTAGAGGTAGACAGGCCTAATGCTTTAGCAATATCTTTTATGGTAGATGTTTCAAATCTCATGTTTCGTATTGCGTACAAGTTACAAAAAATATCTCTTTAAGGGGGGATTCAATCGCTAATATTAATAAACGTCGCATCTACGTTTTTGGGAACGTTTGCACAGTTTTTTAGTTAAATCTGGTTTCAATTGCTTTTTAGTTTGTAAAATTGTTACATCAACGTAACCAAATATAAACTAACTATAACATTCCGAAATAGAATTATATTCTATCTGCAAGCGATTGCAGCATCATAAAAAACCAAATTACTTCAAATAAATAACTATGAGCAGAGTTTTACTCTTTTTAGCACTTCTCTCTTTTTTTGGATTATCTGTTGCTCAAGCACAAAACAGACAATTAACAGGAACTGTAAAGGATAAATCTGATGGGCAGCCACTAATAGGCGTGAGTGTATCAATAAAGGATTCGAAAATTGGAGCCAGTACTGATGCGAATGGAGTTTACAAAATTACCATTCCAGCTAAAGGCGCTACCCTAATTTTTACCTATGTAGGTTATAAAACAAAAAATGTTGCTGTAGGTGAGCAAAACAAAATAGATGTAACACTTGAAGAAGATGCCAACACTTTACAAGAGGTTACGGTAAATATCGGTTACGGATCTGTGCGTAAAGAAGCCTTAACGGGTTCAGTATCTTCCATTACCGGGAAAGATATTGATCAGTTCCCGGTAAGCACCGCAGCCCAGGCTTTGGCTGGTAAACTGGCAGGTGTATCGGTTACCACAACAGAAGGAAGCCCAGGCGCCGAAATTGTAATTAAAGTGCGTGGTGGCAGCTCACTTACGGGTGATAATTCGCCATTGTACATTGTAGATGGAATCCAGGTTGAAAATGCATTATCCATTCTATCGCCGAACGAAATCCAGTCTATTGATGTGTTAAAAGACGTGGCATCAACATCAATTTATGGCAGCAGAGGTGCTAATGGAGTAGTTATTATTACCACAAAAAGTGGTAAAAAAGGAAGACTGATTGTTTCGTTTGATGCTTATGCGGGTGCGCGGCAGATTGTAAACGAACTGGATGTAATGAATCCTTCTGAGTTTATCAAATATCAATATGAGCTCTATAACAACAACACCAATCAGGAAGTAAAAGATACTTTTACCAAAAAATATGGCACGTTTGAAGATCTTGACATTTACAAAAATATTCCAAATATCGATTGGCAGGACAAAGTTTTCGGCCGTCAGGCATGGAGCAATACCGAGGTTTTAAATCTATCAGGCGGTACTTCTAAAACCACTTACAATGTTTCTGTAAATAATACAAAAGAAGATGGCATTATGCTTAATTCTGGTTATCGGAGAACTTTTGCTTCGATGCGTTTAGACCATAAATTTTCTGATAAATTCAGGATTGGCCTAAATGCCCGTTACAGCGGTCAGCGTATTGATGGGGTGGGAACAAGCTCTACAGGTTCGCAAGGTACTAATCGCTTAAGAAATTCGGTACGTTATCAGCCCTACTCTGGCGGAAGTGATTCTGGTGACCTATTCGATGCAGATTATTTAACCACCGGATTAACTAACCCGATTACTTTGGCCAACCAGGAATTGAAATATGATTACCGCAACGATTTAATTTCGAGCGGTTATGTACAATATTCAATTCTTAAAAACTTAACGATAAAGAGTACCGTGGGTTATAACAGAAC
The DNA here is from genome assembly GCA_030817875.1 of Flavobacterium sp. W4I14. Classification (NCBI taxonomy): domain Bacteria; kingdom Pseudomonadati; phylum Bacteroidota; class Flavobacteriia; order Flavobacteriales; family Flavobacteriaceae; genus Flavobacterium; species Flavobacterium sp. W4I14. The sequence goes on along the minus strand of JAUSZU010000001.1, from coordinate 5,250,490 downwards.
CAATAGGCACATCAATACCTTTAACGGTCCGGTAAGTAATGTGGCCAGAAACAATGCGGGTTTACCGGCCATCCAACTGGACACGGTAGCCCAAAAATCTTTTATCAATACCAACACCATTAACTATAAGCCAAATCTGGGTAAAGACCATAGTTTAGATTTATTGGTGGGCCAGGAAATCAACATGGTCGATATCGATTCGAGAACAACGGTACTTAAATTTTTACCCATAAACATCTCCCCTGATGATGCTTTTGTGAGCAGCGCTCCTGCAAATACCATTCAGGATAGACCAACTTCACTAATTTCCGGCACCAGACAGTTTTCAGTATTTAGCAGGGCCTCTTACGGCTTTAAAAATAAATACCTTGCCACTGTAAACTTCAGAACAGATGCTTCTTCATTATTTGCGGCAGGGAAACAATGGGGTTATTTTCCATCGGCGCAGGTTGCCTGGAGGGTAACGGAAGAGAAATTTGTAAAAGATATGAACCTCGATTGGTTAGATAACTTTAAAGTTAGGTTTAGTTATGGTGCAGCAGGGAACAACCGCATCGGTCAGGATTTATTTAGAACTTTGTTCTACCTAAGCTCTACCACTGGTGGTTATGCTGATACAGATGGATCAGTATCAACTGGTTTAATTTCAGGTACAGCTACAGGAAATATTTTATCTAACCCGAACATTACCTGGGAAACCAATATCTCTAAAAACCTGGGTATTGATATCGATTTATTTAAAAACAAGTTATCGCTTAATTTGGATTATTACGACAACAGAACAAAAAACCTGCTTTTAAATGCAAATGTACCACAAACTACGGGGTACGCTACACAACAGCAAAATGTGGGTAAAACCCAAAATACAGGTTTCGAACTGCAATTGAATTACCAGGCGATTAAAACACGAAACTTTAGTTACAATGCCAGTTTCAACATTTCATTCAACAAGAACAAAATTGTCGAACTGCAAAATGGCGTAAATTCATACATCACACAATCTGGCTGGGTAAACAGCTTAGGCGATTTTAAAGTCGAAGTAGGCCAGCCGGTTGGTCAGTTTTACGGTTTTGTTTCGGACGGACGATATACTGTTGATGATTTCACCTACGTCCAAAATACAACTACTGGTGCTTATACCTATACACTTAAGCCAACTGTTGCAAATAGCAGGGTATTATTGGGTAACCGTGATCCTCAGCCAGGCGACATGAAGGTTCAAAAACTATCTTCTTCATCAAGTATGATGATTGGGGATGACGACAGAACGGTTTTAGGTACAGCGCAGCCGAAATTCATGGGTGGTTTCAACAATCAGTTTGCCTATAAAAATTTCGATCTAACTGTATTTGTAAATTTTAGTTATGGAAGCAAGGTGTACAATGCCAACAAAATAGAGTTTACGTCGCAGTACAATGTAAAAGACAACAATTTACTTGCGGTGATGAACGATCGCTGGCAGAACTTTGATGCCAATGGTGTAAAGGTAACAGATCCGGCATTATTAACTGCCATGAACGCCAATACTTCCTTATGGACACCAACAGGGGGGAACTATGCTTTAACTTCTTACGCTATTGAAAGTGGCTCTTTTTTAAGAATCAGCAACCTGACACTTGGCTATACCTTACCACAAAGTTTAATCAGAAAAACAGGTTTCATTTCAAAATTAAGGGTATATGGAACAGTTAATAACTTATATACAATAACGGGCTATACAGGTTATGATCCTGAAGCAAACACCCGAAGATCGAATCCACTTACGCCAGGTATAGATTACGCTGCTTATCCGCGCAGCAGATACATCCTTGCTGGCATAAACATGGTATTTTAACCTCAACATTAAAGAAAATGAACAATAAATTTATAAAATCGGCTTTAATGGTAATTGCTGTTGGAGCATTGAGCATAACTACTTCTTGTAAAAAATATTTAGATGTACAATCGCCATCAACTTCCAGTCCGGATGTTGTTTTTGAAAGTACAGCAAATACCAATGCGGCAATTATTGCAGTTTACAACCGTCTTTGTGGTGATAATGGTTATGGAAGCCGCATATCTACACTCTTTGGTTTAACCGCCGATGACTTTAAAACGTCGGGAAGTTATAGCTCTTCCGATCGAAGAGGAATTAGCATGTACGGTGCAAGTTCAGACAATACCGACCTGATCAACCCATTTTTACAGTTATATGCAGGGGTAGAGCGTGCAAATATCTGCATCAAATTTATCCCGGCCTCTAGTCTTTATACCAATGGCTCTGAGGCTGACAAAACGATTATGAAACGCTATTATGGTGAAGCTTTAACCTTAAGAGCACAGTTTCTTTATGAATTGATCCGTAACTGGGGTGATGTTCCTGCGTCTTTCGTGCCTTCTGCAGATGCCGAAACATTGTATGGCCCAAATATAGACCGCAATAAAACCTATGATCGGATCATCGCAGATTTAAAAATGGCTGAGGACCTGGTGCCATGGAGAAGTGGAATCACAGAATACGGCAGTTTCCGTTATACCAAAGGTGCAATTAAAGGCTTAAGAGCTCGTATTGCTTTAGCCAGAGGCGGCTATTCGCTAAGGTCGGCCAACCATACGATGGAACGCAGTGCTGATTATTTAACTTATTATAAAATTGCTTTTGATGAGTGTTTGGATATTATGAACCACCGTTCGGAGCATAGCCTGAATCCTGTTTATGAAAATGTGTTCAAGACCTTGCATACCACAACACGCTACGATGATGCACACGAGCTGATGTTTGAAGTGGCTGCTTTTGGTGGCAATGCTTCTACCGATAGCAAATTAGGTTATTATAACGGTATCCGCTTTAACTCTGCATCTACTTTTGGTTCAGGTGGCGGTGGGATGAATGCTATTCCTACTTACTTTTATGAATTTGATGTCACCAAAGACTGCCGCAGGGATGTAACCATCGGCGTTTTCGAAATTACCGCAACATCAAAAAAAATCATCAATACCCTGTCTAACATGACGGATGGAAAATTCCGCAAATCTTGGACAACTTTTAACAACGCTTCTGCTGCTCAAACTTTCGGGGTAAACTGGCCAATGTTACGTTTTGCCGATATACTGTTAATGTATGCAGAGGCTGATAATGAAATTAACGGCGCACCATCTGCTACAGCAGTTAATGCCTTGCAGGAAGTACAGAAACGTGCCTATGCTGGTTTTGAAGGCCAAATCCCGGTAACACCAACGGATAAAAACGGCTTTTTTACTGCTATTGTGAAAGAAAGGTTATTGGAATTTGGAGGAGAGGGCATCCGTAAATATGATTTAATCCGCTGGAATTTATTGGGCAGTAAATTTGAAGAAACACGTAATAAAATACGTGCTTTGATTGCAGGAACCGGCGATTATACCAGCGTACCGAATTATGTTTATGCCAAAGAGGCGAATTACCTGTTGGGAACAAGTGTAAACGAAGTAGCCACACTCGATCTCTATGGTGGTGTACCAAATAATGTATTTGCTTCACCAGGATTAAATCTTTCAACAGCCCCGAGCGGATATACCACTAAAAACTGGAGAAAGGCTGTTACAGAAGAAAATGCCATAACCAGCACTTCTACGGGAATTGCTTTTTACTTCGAAGCAAATAAAAAGGAACTTTTCCCATATCCTAAAACAACATTGATCGAAAATCCGAGTATGGCTCAAAATTTTGGTTATTAATTAGATATTAATTATGAAAACATTTATAAATCAATTAGGGTTTAAATTCGTCGTTTTATTATTGATGGTTGCGGCAATTTCTTCTTGTAAAAAGGAAGAAGATATTCCAACAGAACCAGCACGGATATTTAAGCCAAGCGATGTAAAAATTACCGCTGGTGAAACTTCAGCGAAATTAATCTGGACAGCTCCTTTAATGTCGACTGGAAAAACCTTTAAATACAGTATCGATTTCTCTACGGATTCGCTATTTGCTACAGTAAATTACACCACGACAGCTGATACAGCCGGTGTAACGGTAACTGAAGAGAATTTAGCGGTAAGAACCAAGTATTATGCAAGGGTTAAAGCCAACGCAACTGAAAGCCAGCCAGAATCGAAATATATACGTAGCAGTGCTTTTCAGTTAACCGGGATTCAACTTTTTGCAGCCATAAGAGATAATGAAATTAAGGAAAATAACATTACACTGCGTTATACCCCAACCGTTGGTTTAACATCCATCGTTTTAACCCCTGAAAGCGGAACGGCAACCACGATAACACTGAGTGCCACTGATGCCTCGGCAGGATTAAAAGCCATAACAGGATTAACAGCAGGGACAAAATATACTGCCGAACTATTTGCAGGAACAAAAAGCAAAGGAATTGCCACTTTTAATACCCTTGCGCCAACCACATATACGGTAAAATTAAATCCTGGTGATGACCTGGCTGCAGCGATTGCCAGCGCGGCAAATGGGGCAATTATTGGTTTAAACCCAGGCACTTATACCTTGTTGGCAACCACTTTCATTACCCAAAAGACCATTACCATAAAATCAACATCAGGCAACCCAACCGATACAAAGGTAAATTATAAAGAAATTGATTTAGAGGGTACAGGGGCTGGCGTAACGCTTTCGGGTATTGAGTTTGATGGAACAGCTTTAAATGCAGCTTATTTTTTAAATCTTATCGGTTCGCCAGTTGTAGGTGCAGCTGCAACGTTTACAAACATCATAGTAGATAATTGTATCGTTCATGCAGCAAATACATCATTTCTAAGAGCCAATAGAGGAACCGTTACGGGTGATCAAAAAATTTCAGGCATTACCGTTAATAATTCGATAATCTACGATTTTGGAGTAAACTCGTCTGCCGCGTATTATACCTTCCATTTAGACAATATTGAATTTAAAACATTAACAGTTACAAAATCAACATTTTACAACAGCGGAGCAGGTTTAGTTATCGCCAGTAAACTAATCTTGGCAGCGATACCCGTTGTAAATTTTAGTAATTGTACAATTAACGGATTTGGTGGTAGTACAAAATATGCATTGCTCGATGCGAGTACTAATCCTATTAATTTCAGCATCCAGAACAGCATATTCGCAAATACCCCAAAATCTGGTACCGTAGTGGCGGCAGCGATTAGAGGTACTGGGGCAGGGAGTTCAATAAAAATTTCGAACAGTAATTATTTCAACTTATTTACTGCCTTAACAAATGGTACTGCTTTAACTTTTGGGCCGGCAACTTTGGCCAGTAACCAATCTATCAATACAGGCTGGACAGCTACAACAACTGATTTTACCATAGCTGTTGGTTCGCCTTTAAGAAGTGCGGGAAGCACTGGTGGTCCGATCGGCGATCCAAGGTGGACATACTAACAAAAATTATAGGGCAGGTTTTAATCTGCCCTTTTTTAATGAAAATATCTCTCGATAGGATACATATCTACAGATTCAATCGAAAAAATGTCATCTTGACCAGAGCATCGCAAAGTGTTCCAAAGAAACTCCTTTAGGAGGAGAGATCTGCCCCGATAGATCTCTCGGCTACGTTGCACTGCGCTCGAGATGACGACTCTTGGGTAATGACAATCCAGGAGTTATTAAATAAAATTAAATTCAGATCTTTATTGACCAAAATGAAAAAAATATCCTGTTTTAAGCTGATCACACTACTTTTTATAAGTACCTTTTCTATTCTTTACGCCCATGCCCAGGACCCCAAATATCCTTCAGAAATAACTGTTGCACAGGATGGCAGTGGAAATTACAGAACCATTCAGGAGGCTGTTAATTCGGTGAGGGATTTAGGCGAGAAAGCAGTTAAAATTTATGTTAAAAACGGAACCTATAAGGAGAAGCTAATTATTCCCTCTTGGAAGATCAAAATCTCTATAATTGGAGAGGATACTGAAAATACCATCATCACCTTTGATGATTATTCAGGGAAGTCCAATGCATCTGGTAAGGATGTTTTTGGCAATGCTAAATTCAGCACTTATACCTCATTTACGGTACTTGTTCAGGGAAATGATATCCAGCTTGAAAATTTAACCATTATCAACTCATCTGGAAGAGTCGGACAGGCGGTAGCCTTACATGTAGAAGGCGATCGTTTTAGCGCAAAAAACTGCAGGTTTCTGGGCAATCAGGATACACTGTATGCCGCGATCGAAAATAGCAGGCAATACTACCAGGACTGTTATATTGAGGGAACAACCGATTTTATTTTCGGCAAGGCTACAGTTGTTTTTCAACATTGTACCATCAAAAACTTAAGTGACTCATATGTTACAGCAGCATCAACCTCGGCCAGGCAAAAGTTTGGATTTGTTTTTATAAATTGTACGCTCATTGCAGATGAAACTGTAACGAAAGCTTATCTCGGTAGACCCTGGAGGCCTTATGCAAAAACGGTATTCATCAGCTGCAATCTAGGGAAACATATTTTGCCCGAAGGTTGGAATCCATGGAAAGGTGATCTGATGTTCCCTAATAAGGAATTGACCGTTTTTTATGCAGAATATAAAAGTAAGGGCGATGGCGCGTCACCTAAAACAAGGTTGCCCTGGACAAAACAATTAACAGATAAAGAGGCAAAAAACTATACTTTAAAAAATATATTAGGTGGAACGGATCAATGGAATCCAGTTAAATCAAATAACTGATAAAAACATGAACAGGAATTTCTTTAAAATTTTGGCGGCAGGAACAATAGCCGTTTTATTTTCTTTTACATTCGTCCCAAAGAAAACAAAACTCTATATCATTGGCGACTCTACCGCAGCAAATAAAGAAGAAAAAGCGTATCCGGAAACAGGCTGGGGCATGGCATTACAATCTTATTTTAAGGCTGATGTTAACGTTGATAACCGGGCTTTGAATGGAAGGAGTACAAAATCTTTCAGGGCAGAGAAACGCTGGGACCCAATATTGGCTCAGTTAAACCCAGGCGATTATGTTTTTATCGAATTCGGGCATAACGATGAGAAAGTTGATAAACCAGCTGTCGGTGTATCCTTAGCAGATTTCAAGATCAATCTGGTTAATTATGTAAAAGAAACCAGAAGTAAAAAAGCATTTCCTGTTTTACTTACACCAATCTCTCGCAGAAGTTTCAAGAACGGGGTTTTACTCGATTCTCATGGGGATTATCCTCGAATTACCCGCCAGGTGGCCGATTCTTTAGGTGTTCCTTTAATTGATATGCTGGTGAAAACCGAAAGTTTATTAAACCGCTTAGGTGAAGAGCCATCCATTAAATTATTCAATTATGTTGATTCGGGGAATGTGAACTATCCAAATGGCAAGAAAGACAATACACATTTAAGCCCGGAAGGAGCAAAACAAGTTGCCGGTTTAGTGGTGAAAGGGATTAAAGAGTTAAAGTTGAACTTGGTGAAGAGTTTAAAGTAAAAAAATAGTTTGTCATCCTAAACGCAGTGAAGGATCTGTTCGCGATGAGCAACACACGCTAATTAACATACTGGCTTTGCTGTTAACGTTACGAACTTTGTTCCATCCTTTAAGGATTCTTCACTGCGTTCAGAATGTCAGCTAAAGAATATTAAACAAAATAGCCGCAAATTCAGAGGTTTTAATCTGCGAATTTGCGGCTTAGTTTTATAATCCAATTAAAAAATATACTTCGTACTTAAAAAGTTCGAATCATCTCCTTTAACAATCTCGTTCAATAACTTTTTATTATCATCCGTAAATTTGGTTGCTACCAACGAACGGATCGAGAACGAACGCAATGCATCCACCACAGAAAGCGTTCCTTCAGCACTGTCTTTACGACCGGTAAAAGGGAAAGCATCAGGACCACGTTGACACTGGCAGTTGATATTTACACGACTTACCTGGTTAACCAAAGGATCGATTAATGAAGAAATCACTGCCGCGTTATTACTAAAAATACTCACCTGCTGGCCGTGTGGCGAGCCAATTAAATATTCGATAGGTTCTTCCAGATCATCAAACGGAACAACAGGAACAATCGGACCAAACTGCTCTTCGCGGTAAAGTTTCATATTGCTGTTTACCGGATACATAATAGCTGGATAAACAAAAGTCTCCAAAGTTTGTCCACCATTTTTATTGATCACTTTAGCGCCGTGCGAAACTGCATCATCAATACATTCTTTTAAATATTCTGGTTTGTTCAGCTCAGGCAGCGGTGTAAGATTTACGCCTTTCTCCCATGGCATGCCAAATTTCAATTTCTCTACTTCGGCAGATAAACGTTTTAAAAACTCCTGTGCTACACTACGGTGAACGTAAACGATTTTAATCGCGGTACAACGCTGTCCGTTAAAAGAAAGCGACCCCAGAACCGTTTCAGCAACCGCTAAATCCAGATTGGCATCTTTAGTAACGATTGCCGCGTTTTTAGCATCCAAACCTAAAATTGCCCTTAAACGGTTTACTTTAGGGTGCAGTTTTTTCAGTTCGTTGGCTACTTTACTAGATCCGATTAAGGTAAGCACATTAATTTTTCCCGATTTCATTAGTCCAGGCACAATGGTATTGCCGCGGCCATAAATGGTATTTACAACGCCTTTAGGGAAGCTGGAACGGAAAGCTTCCAATAACGGGTAGTGCAATAAAGTACCGTGTTTAGGTGGTTTAAATAAAAGCGTATTGCCCATAATCAAAGCTGGGATAAGCGTAGTAAAAGTCTCGTTTAACGGATAGTTGAACGGCCCCATACAAAGCACCACACCCAGTGGAGAACGACGAACCTGCGCCACAATTCCCTGCTCTATTTCAAAACGTGACGATTGCCTGTCGATATCTTTCAGTGCATCGATGGTGGCATAGATATACTCAACCGTGCGGTCGAATTCTTTAACCGAATCGGCGTAAGATTTACCGATTTCCCACATAATCAATTTCGCAACAATTTCCTTTTGCTCAATCATTTTGTGGGTGAAGTTTTCTACACAGCTAATCCGATCAGCAACGCTCATGGTTGGCCATTGTCCGCGGCCATTATCATAAGCCGCTACAGCTGCATCTAAAGCTTCTGTCGACTCTTTTTCTGTACAAACGGGAAAACTACCGATACGCTTTCGTTTTAAGCCTTCAGGGGTTTTTACGCATACCGGAGAAAACACTTCATTAAATGGTCCATTCCATGGTTTCATCTCTCCATTTGAAAGAAACTCTTTTTGATTGATTTCTTCCTTGAGCCTAAATTCATCTGGAATCTGGCTCTCTTCAACGAAAATACTTTCGAGGTTTAGCGATGTACTCAATTTGGGTTGTTGTTAGGGTTAAATTAATGTTAAGTCTATAGTTTAAGTATAGATTTATTGTTGTAAAAAGGCCGGGTATCAGGATTACTTATGCTCCTTAAGCCCCGGCCTTTAAATTATTTTAGTTCGATAACTTTATATTTTGGCACTAAGCTTTTCATTACGGTCCAGCCGATGAGGTAACATACCGCACAGATAGAGAAGATAATAAAATAACCTGCTTCTTCACCTTTAAAGCCCATAAAAACAATCTCATTTTTGCCAGTGTAGTCAAACAATAAACCAGAGCCTTTATTGATAATGAAAGAGCCTAATCCACCTGCCATACCGCCAATACCTGTAATCGTTGCAATTGCCTTTTTAGGAAACATATCCCCTACGGTTGAAAATATATTTGCCGACCATGCCTGGTGAGCCGCACCTGCGATACCGATAATGATTACCGGAATCCAATAGGTAATGTGCCCAAGAGGTTGTGCCGCTAAGGCTAAAAGTGGGAAAAATGCAAAAATCAGCATTGCTCTCATTCTACCTTCATACGGGTTCATGCCTTTTTTATCAACGAAATAGGTTGGTAACCATCCGCCGATAATAGACAGTAAGGTAATCATGTAAAGTACAAATAAAGGAAGGGCACTTTGCGTAGAATCCATTCCATATACCGATTTTAAATAGGCAGGAGTCCAGAATAAAAAGAACCACCACACCCCATCTGTCATAAATTTACCAAAAGCAAAAGCCCAGGTTTGTTTATATTTAAAACAGTCGATAAAAGAAACTTTTTCTTTAGTCTCTTCTACATAATCAGCCATTTTACGATCGTTGATCACATCCTGCTGAATATAGGCCAACTCTTCAGGACTAACTCTTTTATGCAACTCTGGCTTGTTATACACAAACACCCATAGTCCCATCCATACAAAACCAAGTGCACCGATAATAATGAACGACATTTCCCATCCGTAAGCTTTTGCAATAAAAGGGATGGTAATCGGTGCAGCTAACGCACCTACCGTAGCTCCTGCATTAAAAATACTGGTAGCAAACGCCCTGTCTTTTTTAGGAAAGTACTCGGCAGTAGCTTTAATCGCAGCGGGGAAATTTCCTGCCTCTCCAACAGCCAATACAAACCGGGCAAAAATAAACAGGGTAACACTTACCGAAACAATTAATCCGGTATCGTTCACACGGGCAATAACTTCTTTAGCACCCTCAAATCCTACAAACCAGTTTCCATTGATGATTCCGGCAGTTGCAATGCCGCAAAAGGCATGTAAACAGGCTCCAACAGACCAAACACCTATTGCCCATAAAAAGCCTTTTTTGGTATCTAGTTTATCAACCAAACGACCTGCAAAAAGCATCGATATTGCATAAAAAATAGAGAACAGGGCAGTAATATTTCCATAATCATTATTGTCCCAATGAAATTCTGGTTTAATAAAATCTGTCCAGGTTAACGAAAGTACCTGTCTATCTAAATAATTTATCGTCGTAGCTAGAAATAACAGCAAACATATGGTCCATCTGTATTTGCTTGTTTTGGGTTGGTTCATTTGGTTAGGGTGTGTTAAATTTTTATTTGCTCTTCTGAATTAAGTCAAGCGCTAATTTTGTATTGTCGAATAATTCCTCGTAAAGACCTTTACTCATCACATCTTTACTGATTAATTTACTGCCCATACCCACAGCACAAACGCCTGATTTAAACCAGGTTTTTAGGTTGTCGGCATTAATTTCTACACCACCAGTTGGCATAAACAGCTGTCCGGCGAAAAGATCTTTAATCGATGAAATAAATTCAGGGCCTAAAATATTTGCAGGGAAAATTTTGATCAACATGGCTTTGTGCTCTTGAGCGACACTGATTTCAGTCGGCGTCATACATCCAGGGATCCAAAGCATGCCAATTTTGTTTGCAATTTCGGCAACTGCCGGATTTATGATCGGTGCTACAATAAAATCTGTTCCGGCTTCGATAAATGCATTTGCATCGGCAGGCGTTTTAATCGTTCCAATGCCCAAATAAAGATCGGGCATCTCTGCATCACGGATTTCTTTCAACTTTTTAAAGTTCGGCAGAGCCGATTTACCTCGGTTGGTATATTCGAAAACACGAACACCGGCTTTATACAAAGTGCGTAATATTTCTACGCTCCCCGATTCGCTATCCTGGTAAAAAAGGGGTAACATGCCCTGCTCTAAAATGGCATCTAAAATTTTGTGCTTGTTGCTAATCATTGCGTATTATTCTTTTTTCTATATCGGCTACAGTACTGGTTGTAGCATCGCTTGGAATGTATAATTTATCGTATGCTGCTGCAGTGGCAAAATTCAAGGTTTCTTTGGCCGATAATTGGTTGTAAAAGCCGTAAATCAGGCCAGCCATAAAACAATCGCCACTACCCACCTTATCTAAAATTTCTTCAGAAACATATTCTTCAGAAACTGTTAATTCATTAGCAGTATAAATGGCAGTATAATACCTGATACCTTTGCCATGATCGAACCTAAAGGTATTTGCAACCGCCTTGCAAGACGGAAACAAACTTAATATTTCTTTAGAAGTATCTGTTGCCTGTTGCAGTAACGTTTCCTTTGCATAACCCTCAGTTGGTGTTAAATCTTCGTGAAGTGCAGTGCCCAACATTTTATTGGCGGCCCACACATTGCCCATAATCAGGGTGCAATATTTAGCCAGTTCGGGCAACACATCAATCGGATCTTTACCATATTTCCAAAGCTTGGCGCGATAGTTTAAATCGAGCGAAATGGTAATATTTTTCGCACTTGCCACTTTTAAAGCTTCTAGGCAAACATCAGCAATGGATTGATTGATTGCCGGGCATATGGCGCTAAAATGAAACCAGCTCACACCTTCAAAAACCTCATCCCAGTTAATCTGTCCAATCTTTAAATCGGCATAAGCCGAATTTGCCCTGTCGTAAATTACGCCTGCATTTTTAAGGTCTTTCCCTTTCGGAAGATAGTATAACCCCAAACGTTCGCCATGGTAAACCATAGGCGTGGTATCAATGTTCCGTGCATCCAGATAATCTACAATTTCACGGGTTACCGAATTGTCAGGCACAGCCGATAAGTAAGTTGAAGGAACATTCCAAAGTGCCAGCGCTGTTGCTACATTGAGCTCTGCACCGCCCACATAAAATGGTAGTTTATTTTCTTTTAACCACTGGCCGTCCATATCGGGACAGATGCGCAAAAGTATTTCACCAAAGCTTAAAACTTTTTCTCCTTTTTTTGATGAAGCGAATATTTGGGTGCTCATTTTTGTATCTAATCGGCGTATTTCATGCTGTTTTCTGCAACGGTATGAAAATGGAAGGAAAACGATTGAAATGATTTGATTCCAACGAAATACCTCTTTAAAGCCCTATTTTGGTTAAAATTTAAAGTAATTTTTTGCGTTAAAGTACGAAATATCCTGAACAATTTTACCAACCCACTCCAAGTCGTTAGGTAATTCGCCGTTCTCAATGTCTTCTCCAAACAGGTTACAAACGATCCTTCTGAAATATTCGTGACGGGGAAAAGAAAGGAAGCTGCGCGAATCGGTAAGCATACCCACCAAACGGCTTAGCAGCCCCATGTTTGATAGTGCATTTAATTGTTTGATCATGCCATCTTTTTGATCTAAAAACCACCATGCCGAACCAAATTGCACTTTACCCGCAACCGAACCATCGTTAAAGTTTCCAATCATGGTTGCAATCAATTCATTATCAGCAGGATTAAGGTTATAAATAATGGTTTTTGCCAGCTTATCCTGATTATCCAAACGGTTTAAGAATTTAGAAAGCATTCGAGCCTGACTAAAATCGCCGATGGAATCCCAGCCGGTATCAGGACCTAACTGCCTTAACATCCTGGCATTATTGTTACGCAATGCACCCAGGTGATATTGTTGTACCCAACCTTTTTCATGATCCCATTCTGCAAAATAAACCAGCATGGCCGATTTAAATTTCAGGTTTTCCTCGTAAGAAATATGTTGTTTGCTGCGGATTTTATCAAAGATCGATGCAACTTCTGCTTCGGTATAATCTTCAGCATAAATCTGCTCTAAACCATGATCAGAAACTGAACAGCCATTTGCCGCAAAGTAATCGTGACGGCTTTTTAAAGCATCGATATAATCCTGAAAGCTGCTGATGGTTTTATCTGCAACACTTTCCAATTTATCAATATACTCGTTTAAACCTTCAATATCGTCACTGTTCATCGCTTTATCCGGACGGAAGGCCGGCAACATTTTAAGGTTTGCACCCTCTCTTGCCAATTGTTGGTGATAGTTTAAGCTATCCAAAGGATCATCGGTAGTACAAACGGCTTCTACGTTCATTTTGGCCAGCAAACCACGTACAGAATATTCAGGTGTCTGCAATTTTGCAGAACATTCGTCGAAAATTTTCTGCGCCGTTTTACCTGAAAGTAAATCAGTTATACCAAAATAGCGTTGAAGTTCCAGATGTGTCCAGTGGTATAAAGGATTACGTAAAGTATAGGGAACAGTTTCTGCCCATTTCTCAAATTTTTCATAGTCAGATCCTACACCTGTAATGTATTTTTCATCAACACCATTGGCACGCATGGCTCTCCATTTGTAATGATCGCCGGCAAGCCAAACCTGACTGATGTTGGCAAATTGAGTGTTATTGGCAATCTGCTCCGGAATAAGGTGATTATGGTAGTCGATAATCGGCAATGATTTTGCAAAATTGTGATAAAGCTTTTCAGCAGTTTTGCTTTGCAAAAGAAAATTTTCGTCTAAAAAAGGTTTCATGCTATGTAATTTGAGATAAGAGATTTGAGATGATCAGACCGCTTATCTATTCATTTTTTATTTATCTCCGGTCTGTGTCCTCACAGATCGGAACTCAATTTATGTTTTATTCCCTTGGTGGTCTGTGAGGACACAGACCACGGAATCAGGTTCCAAGACTCACGACTTGGGACTTATGACTCCAGGCTCATTAAAGGCTCACTCCCCGTTTCCATGGAATAAAATCATCCTGGTTAAGTAATACCGCTTTAGGAATTACTTCGCCGCTGGCTGCTTTAATGCAATATTCCAGAATGTCTTCCCCCATTTGTTCGATGGTTTTTTCACCTTCGATTACCGGCCCGCAGTTGATATCGATAATATCGCCCATGCGTTTGGTTAATGCATTATTGGTTGAAACCTTAATGGTTGGGCAAACCGGGTTTCCGGTAGGCGTACCCAAACCTGTTGTAAATAAGATTAATGTTGCTCCAGAAGCTGCTTTTCCTGTAGTGGCTTCAACATCATTTCCCGGCGTGCAAACTAAGTTTAATCCTGGTTTGGTCGCAGGTTCGGTATAATCCAGAACATCTTCAACTGGGGATGTTCCACCTTTTTTGGCTGCACCGGTACTCTTAATCGCATCGGTAATTAAACCATCTTTGATATTTCCAGGTGATGGGTTCATGAAAAACCCGGAACCTACATTTTCTGCAGATTGATTGTAAGCAGTCATCAACTGGATGAATTTACGTGCTGCTGTTTCATCTTTTGTACGGTCGATTAACTGTTGTTCTGCGCCGCAAAGTTCAGGAAACTCGGCAAGAAGTACAGTGCCACCTAAAGCCACCAGTAAATCAGATGTATAACCTACTGCCGGATTAGCACTGATCCCACTAAAGCCATCGCTACCGCCACATTTAACACCTAAAACCAATTTGCTTAAAGGGGCAGGTTGGCGTTCAATCTTATTGATTTCAGTTAAACCGATAAAAGTTTTTCTAATGGCTTCTTTCACCAATTGCTCTTCACTTTGCGATTGCTGTTGCTCAAAAATGAATAAAGGTTTATCGAAATTTGGACTGCGGTGTTTTAAATCGTCCATAAAATCTTTAACCTGTAGGTTTTGGCATCCTAAGCTCAATACGGTAACGCCCGCAACGTTGGGATGATCGGCATAAGCAGCCAATAATTTACTTAATACAGCAGCATCCTGACGGGTACCACCGCAACCACCCTGGTGATTTAAGAATTTAATGCCATCAACATTTTTAAAAACGCGGTTGGCTGACGGATTTGCAATTCCAATTGAACTTGGATCAGCTTCTTCCAGGATTTCGCCGTTTTTATAAGCCTCAACCAGCTCATGGGCGTAAGATTTGTATTTATCGGTTACGGCATAACCCAATTCATTGTGCAAAGCTTCACGGATCACATCCAGATTGCGGTTTTCGCAGAAAACAGTCGGAATAAACAACCAATAATTTGCAGTACCCACGCGGCCATCACTACGGAGATAACCGTTAAAGGTTCTGCCTTCAAATTTAGAAACATCTGGTGCATGCCATTCGTAATTGTACGGACGGAATTCATATGGATCAGAGGCATGTTTAGTGTTTTCTGTATCCATTAAACCACCTTTTAGGATGAAATGCTGCGCTTTCCCTACTAATACACCATACATAATAATGTGATCACCTGCATTCATATCCTGCATAAAAAACTTATGCTTAGCCTGGATATCATCCTGTAAAATATATTCCTGTCCATCGTAAATAACGGTTTCGCCTTTTGCCAGGTTTTGCAGGGCAACAAGCACGTTATCGTTAGGATGGATTTTTAAAATTCTAGTAACCATTTTAAATTGTTCTTTCTGAATGCAAGTTACTTAAAGTTTCTTTTGCACCCTTGTTCTGTAATAAATCAACGTAAGATTTTACGGCCGCGTTAAAGCCGGGATAGTTATTCAAGTTTTTATCCCAAAGACGTCTGTCGCCAAGGGTATTATCTATAACCGTTTCAGGGTTTTTCCAGTATTCGTGTAAAATTTCTGCAAATTCATCCTGTATCGGAAAGGTTTTTCCGTTTGCGCTGGCCGTGTAAGTATCACCATCTTTATTCACATTCATGAAAAGAATATATGCTGCCACACCTAAAGCGGTAAGTTGAGGTACTTCATTTTTTAAAGCGTAATACCTTCTGATTAACGGCATGTTACGCATCTGCATTTTTGAGGTGAAATTTAGGGTTATGGCCTGCCACTGGTGCTCTAAGGATGGATTACTAAAACGGTCAATTACGCTTTCTGCAAAGGCAATCGCTTCATCATAGGTAATATCTTCGTTTACCACAACAGGGGCAATTTCATCTTTCATCAGTTTTAATACATTGGCTGAGAAATCTTCATTCGCCATAGCCTCTTTTACGGTATTAAAGCCAGCTAAAATGGCCAATCCACAGCTGATGGTGTGCGTACCATTAAGTAAACGCAGTTTTAGTTCTTTAAACTTATCGATCGATGGAACAATAAAAACACCTTTATCGGCCTTTTCAAAGGATAAAATCTCCTTCACTTTTTCGCTTGACGATTCGATAGCCCAAAGTCTGAAGGGTTCGGCCATAATCATGAGTTCATCTTCATAACCCAGTTCACTTTCAATCGCTTTTTGTTCGGCCTCAGGAAGTTTTCCGGGAACAATCCTATCAACCAAAGTTTTGCAGAAATGATTAGCCGTTTTTAACCAGTTTTCGAAATCCCAGCCCAATTTATTCTGGATGGCCAGATCCAATAAAATTTCTTTCAATTTATCAGCATTATCACTGATTAATTCTGTAGGTACAATCACCATTCCGCTTTCGGCCGAGCCATTAAAAGCAGTATATCTTTCATGCAGGAATGCCAGTAATTTCCCCGGGTAAGATTGTGGTGGATTATCGGTTATTTTATCTTCGCTTTTAACAATCCCAACCTCAGTTGTATTCGAAATTACAACCTGCATTTCTGGCTGGTGGGCAGCTTTTAAAATTTCGGTCCAATCTTGCGAAGCCGATAAAACACGGCTGATTGATGAGTTGATTGAATTTTCTTCTACATTAACACCATCTTCGATCCCCTTTACACAAAGCGTGTATAAATTATCCTGTTTCGAAAATGCATCGGCACCACCTTTTGAAGTTGATTTAACTACTAAAACACGACCATTAAAAATACCATTCTGGTTGGCCTTATCAATAAAATAATCTGGTAAACCACGCAATAAAACGCCTGTTCCAAACTGAATTACTTTTTCTGGTAAAGCCAAAATTTCGGCACTTGGTTTAGTAACCTTATCGCCGTTAATGTTTGCTAAATTTTCTTTGTTTAAAATCATATCCTTGCGATCTCCATCATTGCTTTATTCCTAGCAATGACAATTTTTATAATTATTTATTTCCGTTTGTGTTTAACCACTTCGGGTATTCCTTTTCAATTAATTTCTGTCCCCAGTTACCATACCAGGCATAACCGTTTCGCCGTTCAGGACTTAACTCTTCCAATTTTGTTTTAATTGTATTGTCGCGATCACCGAAAATCGGAGTGTTTTTCTCGATATCGTAAAAACGCGCCCAGGTATTGGCTGTATGATCTGCAACCAAAGCCGCGGTTTTAATATTGGTTTTAGGATCACTTGGTCTATCGAAACGGTAGCCTGAAATTTTATAGGTATTGAACCATTTAACCGCTGCGGCAACTGCACTTTTTACTTCTGGTGATGGGTTTTTAAGCCTCATTAGGAACCGGACGATACCTACCGACTCACTTGTGCTTAACGAAGCCGGCTCAAATGCTCTTGCTTTTGCCGGCAACATCGAGTCTTTATCGTATTGTGCAGCCCAGATGGTTAGCACGCCGTTTTGCTTTACTTGCGTTTTAATAATACAATCAACCCCTTTAACAATGGCTTTCTCTGCTTTTTTAATGTATGCTGGGTTTACGACTTCAAAGTCATTTTTCTGTGTAACAATATCCTGTAAGATATTGAGCACATTAATCATTGCATCATCATTATACGTAATTTCTGAACGGTACAAAGTTTTATCAGGATAATACTGAGGCCAGCCACCATTGGCATATTGAGCGGATAAAATATAATCCAATCCTTTTTCAGCTGCCATTAAATAGGCCTTATTCTTTGTTTTTTTATAAGCTTGAACCAGGTATACCACTTCTCTGCTGGTGGCTTTATTATCGAATGTGGCATGCAGATCTTTGGTGGCTTTTACCTTGGCCAAAAGCTCAGGTGTTAAGGTTGCACCATAGTTAACCACGCTTTTATCTTCCAACTGCTTAGGCCAACCGCCATTGCCGAGTTGATATACAAGCATTTTTTCTGCAGTAGAATCGGTAGGCTGCTGCGCATAACACGATAGCATTAAGCTTGTACAGATCAGGGTTAACCATATTTTTGTTTTCATCATTTCTGTTTGTTAGTTTTTTGCAAGTGCAAACACTGATTATCTTATTTTTTGCCACGGAAGCACGGACTAACACGGAGTATTTTTCTCTCTTTTATCCATGGTCTGTGTCCCCACAGACCATTAGCTATTTCTGTGTCTCTGTGTTTTGTGGCCAATATTATTTATCTGTGCTAATCCTGCTTATCTGTGGTTAAATCCTTTTCCGTACCTCTGTGGCTAACATTAATTTATGTATGCCTACTTTTTACCCGGCACCTGTTTAATCAACCAGTTTACCAGATCATTCGTTGCCTTAAAGTTTTCGAAATCTGCAGGCAATTTTCTGCCATCGATATATTCGTTGTAAAACCAGGGATCGCCCACAGCGAAAACGGTTCCTTTGCCATATTTTGCTGTTGCGATAAGCACATCGCCATTATCTGTTAAGGCCGAAACGGCGGGGCTTTTTGCTACTATTGTCGAAATTTCTTTGATGTAAACCTTTTTAGCTGTTTTAAAAATTGAATTTCCGTCAGGGATTTTTACAGCACCTTGTTCAAAGTTCGAACCTTGAACCTTATTGCGGCTGTCTTCATTAAAATGGATACCAAAAGTTTCTGGCAGTACATTGAATTTCGAAATTTCGCAATTACCGGCATCATTTAACAAGAGCACCAATACGCCACCCGCTTTAACCCATTCGCTAACCTGCTTGGCATATGCCGCATTCATGAAATTTGGTGCCGCAGTTTCTTTTTCCGTATCAGGATCTACAATAATGTAAATGTTACTTCCTTTCAAGTTTGCTGTTGTTGGTGCAGTTTTAAGAGTAGCGGTTTTAACGCCTGCATCATTAAAGACTTTACCGAATAATGAAAACCCGTTGTTATCATCCTCTTCCCATACGTAATGAAAGGGGATTTTATCTCCGGTTGGGCCGGTCATATACTCGTTATTGAAGAAATTATCAACCGTAACGGTTAAACCTTTACCTGTTTTAGGGAGCGCGGCAATTTCCATTTCTGAAGCGGCGCAAATAAATGCCCCTACACCTTTCGGATCGTTAGTAATTACTTTTTCGCTGATATAATAGTCGAAACTTCCATCGCGGTATTTAGGTTTTCCGCCCAATCCCGATACCGAAACGGTTTTGGTCAAATTAATTCTTTCTGCTCCGGCTTGTTCAACAAATTCTTTCTTTAAGCCTGCGTAACCTTTATTTGCAGCGGTCATAAATGATGGTGCCAACCAACCTTTACGTACACCTTTGGCTAATCCATATACAAACATGCTCGACGCGGAGCTTTCGAGGTAATTTCCTTTTCTGTCCGGCATATCTAAAATATCGAACCAAACACCTGATTTTGGATCCTGGTATTTTACTGCAGCGGTTGCCGTACGGCTTAAAATGGCGATCAATTCTTTCCGTTGTGGATGATTGGCCGGAAAATTATCCAGCACATCTACCAAAGCCATAATGTACCAACCCATCGCCCTGCCCCAGAAATTTGCTGAACGGCCCGTTTTTTTATCGGCCCATTGCTCCGCTCTGCTTTCATCGTATCCATGATAAAGTAAGCCTGTTTTAGCATCGCGGGCATTTTTCTCCATCAGGATAAACTGCTTGGCAATATCGTCGAAAGCGGCATCTTTTTTCATCAGTTTGGCGTACTCCGCGTAAAACGGTTCGCCCATATACAAACCATCCAACCACATTTGATTGGGATAAATTTTCTTGTGCCAAAAGCCACCTTCCTGGGTACGCGGTTGTTTTTGCAGTTGATCGTATAATTTAGTTGCTGCTAACAGGTATTTTTGTTGTCCGGTAACCTTATATAACAATAATAACGAACGGCCATTTTTAATGTTGTCGATATTAAAATCATCAGGTTTATACGTATTGATATTTCCTTCCTTATCCAAATAGGCATCCATTGAGCTTTGGATGTACTTGAAATATTTTCCATCGCCGGTATTCCGCCAAACCGTTGCAGCACCTTCCAGTACCACGCCCATGTCGTAGGTCCATTTAGGGCCTTTGGCACCTTTTAACAGTGTAGTATCCTGAAACAGTTTTTCCATTGCTGTTAAGGTTAACTGTTCTGACAATTTCTTTTGGGCAAATCCACTTTGTGTTAAAATAGAAAAACCGATGAGCGCAGCTGCTGTATATAGAATTGATCTCTTCATGTTCGTTATTTTGAAATTTCCAGTGCTTTTTTATCTACCTCTATACCTAAAAGTGAAGCTATTTTTGCTTTAGAAACATCTGTTCCACTAATTTTTACAGCTTTTGTTTTTTCTCCCGACACGTCAAACAAAACCTTGCTGTTATCAGGGTATTTTAAGTTACTGATATTGATGTTCGAACTGTTCTGGATCATTACAACCGGACTGGTGTCTGCTGTAATTACGTTTATGTTTTTAAGGAAAATGCCAGCGGCTTCAATAATTTCAATGCCTTTCTTCGCTTTTATGGTTACGTTTTCCAGGTGGATATCTTTGATGTTCATCTCTGGCAATCCCCTGAAAAATATGGCTTTCTCAGCGCCATTGGCTACCACGTTTTTAATGTAAAAGTTTCTGAACTGAGGGGTAGCTTCGGTTACCGGAACCGTTACCGTTTTAATGGCTTCGCGTTTTTCTCCTGCCAAAGGAACCGGATCAACCGCAGCATAATACATATCAAACAGAATCGCTTCACCCGGAATATCGATCATGTTGATGTTGTTGATATAAATATTTTCTACAACGCCGCCTCGGCCGCGGGTAGTTTTAAAACGAAGACCAATGTCGGTACCGATAAAAGAACAGTCGTACACCCAGATATTTTTCGCACCACCGCTCATCTCGCTTCCGATTACAAAACCCCCATGGGCATGGTAAACCACATTATTCCGAACAATTACATTTTCTGTAGGTACGCCACGTTTGCGGCCTGCTTCATCTCTTCCCGATTTAATACAGATCCCATCATCACCCACATCGAAAGTGCTGCCTTCAATCAGTACATTTTTGCACGATTCTACGTCAACTCCGTCACCATTCTGTGCAAACCAGGGGTTTTTTACCTGTAGGTTTCTTAAGGTCAAATCTTCACAAAGCAAAGGGTGTAAATTCCATGCTGGTGAATTTTGAAAGGTAACACCCTCTAAAAGAATTTTTTTACAACCCGTTAAAACCAACAGATTCGGGCGAAGGAAATCTTTGATATCTTCATAATCGGCTGCTGTTTTGCCAGCCTCAATTACGCCGGCATTTTTAGTATTCGAACCTTTAACGGTTTTCTCAGATGGATACCACATTTTTCCATCAGCCCTCACTACGCCACCAGAGGCCACCAGGGTTTTCCACTGTGTTTCGGTCAATTTATCTTTTTTAACCATACGCCAGGCACCACCGTTCCCGTCGATAATCCCGGTTCCGGTAATCGCTATATTTTCGAGGTTAACACCCGAAATCGGACTCTGGTTTCTCCACGCTGGTTGACCTTCCCAATTTCCCTGTACCAGTTTGTATTGATTAAAGTCGTCGGTAAACTGAAGGATTGCATCGCGTTTAAGGTGTAGGTTTACATTACTTTTTAACTCAATAGGACCAGTTAACCACAAGCCTGATGGAATTAAAACCACACCACCACCTTTTTGGCTTACACTGGCTATGGTTTTATTGATGCTCTGCGTATTTAAGGTAATCCCATCGCCCTTTGCTCCAAAGCTGATAATGCTAGTGGTATCTTTTTTAAATTTAACCTGCTGAATAACGGGTAGGCTTTGCTGTTGTTGCGCTATGGCAGCACTTGCAGAAGATAAAATTAAGCATGCCAGCGCTACTTTAATACGGCATAAACCACCAGAAATATGTTTCATTATTTGTGCTGTTAAATTATACTTGGTTATTGTAATAACAAGTGTACGTTGTTTGCACCTAAAATAGAAGAGAAATCTATGCAATCGTTACCGGAAAACGATGCAAAAAATCGCAATCAAACAGTTGATTAACGCTTGTATATCAATTATTTAACCAACTTATTTCATCCCGGGATTCCACCCACGGAAAACGTTTTCCAAAATGTAACTTTTATACGCTTCGTCTGTTAATTGATGCGACCAATTTGCCCTGCTTTTTGGATCGGCCCCTTTTCCGGTGCTTTTATATTCAGCGTAATAGGCCGTTTTCTCGTTGCTCGCTTTACCCCAGTTGTTCCAACCCTCAGGGCGGATAAAATCAGGCAGTTCGCAGTTGAGGTAAGCAACTTTTGCGTAAGGCCTCCATGGGCGACCCAAATAAAAGCTATTGGCTGGTGCATCTCCTTTGATTTTGCATTTGTTAAATACATAACCAAATTTTGTAGTATCAGCAGTTGATGCCGCGGTGACATAACCCGCCTTTTTGCAGAAAATGGTGCAGCTTTCGAACCAGGCCGTAGAAGCTCCGAAAATAAAATCAACCGTTCCTTCGATGTAACAGTTTTTATAATATTGGCGGTTATTGCCACCATAGGTATAAAGTGTATCCTGAAAACCTAAAAACCTGCAGTTGTTAAAAATTAATTTATCACCGCCTGCCCAAACCGCAACGGCTTGCCCCACCGGACCTGATGAATTTTCGAAGGTGATATTTTCTGCAGAAAAGCCTTCGCCATAAATATAAAAGCTGGAGGAACCTGAAGTGCCTTTTTCTTCGCCAAAAGCATTCTTCTTCTGGGCATAGTCATCATAAGTTAATATGGTTTCGTTTAGGCTCTCCCCAATAAATTTCACATTCTTTTTAGAGGCCGCCAAGATTAGCTTTTCTTTGTAAATACCTTTTTTGATAAAAATTATGGTTGTTTTGTTCCTGAAATCGGGCACAGCATGTATCGCTTCCTGTACCGTTTTAAAGTTTCCACTTCCATCGGCAGCTACCACAAAATCGGGCTTAACATCTAGGGCATAAACTGTTGATGAAACGGTTATCAGAAAAAATAGGATGATTGCTTTCATATCAATTTGGTTAGGCTTAAATTAAAATCGGCCACGTAAAAGTATAAACTTTGTAACGCAGCCGTGTTTTTAAAATATATGATGAACAATTTTAACCATTAATATTCATCAGAAAGAAGTTTTTTCAAGATTAAACATTGCAAACGATGTCGGGAACGATTGCACAATAACAACTTGCCTAAAAATAAAAAAAGACTTAACCTTGTTAGTAGGCTAATTTGATAAAATACATGCGTCTGCATCATAAATATAACATTGCCATCCTGAGCTTGTCGAAGGACCTGCATTAAATGCCTTACAAGGCGTTCGACAGGCTCAACGTGACAAATTCGAAATGAA
This sequence comes from Flavobacterium sp. W4I14, assembly GCA_030817875.1. Classification (NCBI taxonomy): domain Bacteria; kingdom Pseudomonadati; phylum Bacteroidota; class Flavobacteriia; order Flavobacteriales; family Flavobacteriaceae; genus Flavobacterium; species Flavobacterium sp. W4I14. The sequence continues at coordinate 5,226,715 of JAUSZU010000001.1, read as the reverse complement.
TTACAATATGATACAGCCTCCAATCACAAGCCGCATTAAGATTCCCGCCTGCGCGGGAATGACGTAACGCTAAATAAATAACTGACCAAATATTAAAAACATCATTGTATAATGAAATATCTACTTAGTTTAATCCTTGTTTTAAGTTTTAGCACACATACCTTTGCCCAACCCGCTCCAAAAAATGGGTACATATCTAAAGTTTGGGTTTCCGACCAAGGTAACGGAACCTATAAAAATCCGGTTATCAACGCCGATTATTCTGACCCTGACGCTATCCGGGTGGGAGATGATTTTTATATGATCGCCTCCAGTTTTGATGCCATCCCGGGCTTGCCGATCCTGCATTCGAGAGATTTGGTCAATTGGAAAATAATCGGCCATGCCTTAAAACGCCAGCCTCCATTTGAGCATTTCGAAAAAACCCAGCATGGCAATGGTGTTTGGGCACCTTCTATCCGCTACCGCAATGGCGAATTTTATATTTATTATCCTGATCCTGACTTTGGCATTTACTTAACCAAAGCTAAAACCATAACAGGAGCCTGGTCTGCACCAAAATTGGTTGCCGCAGGTAAAGGATTAATTGATCCTTGCCCGTTTTGGGATGAGGATGGCAGGGCCTACCTCGCTTACGCCTACGCAGGCAGCCGTGCGGGCATAAAAAGTGTTTTGGCCATTATTCCATTAAGCAGCGACGGATCTGCAGCTACAGAAACCGGCAGAATTGTATACGATGGCCACGAACTCGACCCAACCATTGAGGGGCCAAAAGTTTATAAACGCAACGGCTATTATTATTTGTTCGCACCAGCAGGGGGCGTTTCTACAGGCTGGCAATTAATTTTGAGAAGTAAAAATATATACGGCCCGTATGAAAGGAAAGTAGCCATGGATCAAGGGAAATCTTCTGTAAATGGCCCTCATCAGGGCGCCTGGGTAAATACGCAAACAGGCGAAGATTGGTTTCTTCATTTTCAGGATAAAGATGCTTATGGTCGCGTGGTGCACCTGCAGCCGATGAAATGGATCAATAACTGGCCTGTTATTGGGCTTGATGCAGATGGCGACGGTAAAGGCGAACCGGTTATCACCTATAAAAAACCAAATGTGGGCAAAACATATCCGGTAGAAACACCTGAAGAAAGCGATGAATTTACCACGCCAAAACTGGGCTTACAATGGCAATGGCAGGCCAATCCGCAACCAACCTGGCTATTTACTGATGCAGGCCAGGGTTTATTAAAGTTATACACTTCGAAAATTCCTGACGATGCCAAAAACCTTTGGGATGTTCCGAACCTGTTGATGCAGAAATTTCCTGCTGATGAATTTATGATAACAACAAAACTCTTGTTTAAACCTAACCCAAAATTGGAAAACGAAAAAACGGGTTTGTTGGTAATGGGAAGAAGTTATGCACAGATTAGCATCAAAAGCAAAAAAGACGGGTTGTACCTGATGTATGGTGTTTGCCAAAGTGCCGACAAGGGAAAAACCGAAAATGAAAAGGAAATTACCAAGCTAAAATCGGGTTCGGTATATTTCAGGGTTAAAGTTACTATTGGTGCAAAATGCCAGTTTAGTTACAGTGAAGATGGTACCCGTTTTACGGATGTTGGAGATGAGTTCCAGGCCACCGCAGGCCAATGGATCGGCGCAAAAATGGGGATATTTGCCACCAGAGATACCCAAACAAATGATTCAGGAATTGCCGAATACGACTGGTTCCGTGTACAAGCATTAAAATAACAAGATGAAAAAACATAAATACCTTATCGCAGCCCTTGGCACCGTTTTACTGATGTCTTTCATTGTAAAACCCAAACCTGTTAAGGTTTATTTAATCGGCGATTCTACCGTGGCAGATTATACACTAGATGAAGGTTATCTGCAGAAAAAGTATCCCATTACAGGTTGGGGGCAGGTTTTTCAACAATTCTTAAAAAAAGACAGTTTAAAAAAATTAAACAGGCTGATTAAAAGCGACAGCGCTTTGGTTATTGATAAAGCAAAAGGGGGAAGAAGTACCAGAACTTTTTTTGAAGAGGGAAGGTGGAAGGAAGTTTTATCAACCTTGGAAAAGAACGACCTGGTATTGATCCAGTTTGGGCACAACGATGCGGCAAAAGATAAACCTGAACGTTATGTTGATATTCCCGGCTATAAAGATTTTTTAAGGATGTACGTGAAAGAAACGAGGGCTAAAGGTGCTGTACCAATCCTGATCACCCCGGTTACCCGCAATTACCCATGGAAAGATGGCAAATTGGGCAGTGCACATGGCGAATATCCACAAGCAGTGAAAGATGTAGCCAAAGAATTAAATGCGCCCATTATAGATCTAACCTCACTTTCAACAACATTTTTCACGATAAAAGGCAATGAATTTGTAAGCAAACATTACTTTATGAATTTAGATTCAGCCAAATACGAGGCTTATCCAAAAGGACAAAAAGATAATACCCACTTCCAACCAGAAGGTGCCAAAGCCGTTGCGCAGTTGGTTTACAATGAATTAAAAAACATCAACCGCAAGGCTAATTAAAAGATATTACCGAACAGCCTATAAATTACAATTCTTCCGAACTTTCCGGCAGGCGATCATACTCTCCTTTCCAGGCATAAAATCCAAATATCATCAATCCCAAACTGATCGGGAGGAAGATAAACAGGATAATTGCCCATTGGAGAATGGTATTGGTACGCTCGATATCCGAGTGGGTCAAGCCCACTTTATCGATCGCCTGGATAAACAAAAATGTCATTGTTAATGGCCCTAAAACCATCCAAACCAAGCCTAAAAATTTCTTTAACGTATTCATCTTCTTCGTATCTAGTCGTTAATATTTTCGTCTCTTTTATTCGATAAATAAATCGTGCCAATAACCAGGCTCAATGCTGCTATACCTATCGGATACCATAGACCTGATAATGGCGTAGAACCTGAAAAGCTTGCAATTAGTGTCGCAATAAACGGCACAAGTCCACCAAAAACGCCGTTACCGATATGATAAGGCAAAGACATAGAGGTGTACCTGATTTTAGTCGGGAATAGCTCGACAAGGAAAGCCGCAATTGGCCCGTAAACCATCGTTACCAGCAAAATCTGGAAGAAAATTAAACCGACAAATTTCCAGAATATAGGTGTAGGCAAAACTTTATCTTTTATGACTTCTTTGCCCAAGAGAATCCCTTTGGTTGCAGAAACCGTATCGGTTTGCACCTTATTAAAGGATGCACCGTTTTTAAGCATTATTTTAGTAGAAACCGTTCGCAAGCTATCAGTTGAATTCGCAATTAAAACAGAAGTTATCGGAGCTGGGCTGGCAGATAAAATATCAGTCTGTTCAATTTTTGTATAATCGGTATCATCCAAAAACGTTTGATAGATTGGGCGATAGAAAAGAATACCCAAAAGCATACCGCTCAGCATAATCCATTTCCGGCCAACCTTATCACTCCAGGCACCAAAAACCACAAAAAATGGCGTGGCAAAAGCAATTCCCCAAAGTAAAATATACCTCGAGTCGTTAAAATCTAATTTACACGTATTCTCTAAAAATGATTGTGCATAAAATTGACCTGTATACCAGATTACCCCTTGCCCCATGGTAGCACCAAATAAAGCCAGAAGTACCATTTTAAAATTCGCTTTGTTGTTAAAACTTTCTTTTAAAGGGTTTTTTGAAATATTTCCTTCAGCTTTCAATTTAGAAAACATTGGCGATTCGTGCATTTTCATGCGGATGTAAATCGATACCACAACGAGCACAATGGATAGCAGGAAAGGAATTCTCCAGCCCCAATCGCCAAAAGTTTCAGCGCCTAAAATATTTTTTGTGATTACGATAATCCCTAATGAAAGGAACAGTCCTAAGGTTGCTGTAGTTTGAATCCAACTGGTAAAAAAGCCCCGTTTATCTTTAGGTGCATGCTCTGCCACATAAGTTGCAGCTCCACCATATTCTCCGCCAAGGGCTAATCCTTGAATCAGCCTTAATATTAAAACCAAAATTGGTGCGGCATAACCAATGCTTTTGTAGGATGGGATTAAGCCGATAAAAAATGTCGATCCACCCATCAGCACCAGCGTGAGCAAAAAAGTATATTTCCTGCCAATCAAATCGCCAAGTCTGCCAAAAACCAATGCGCCAAAGGGACGAACAATAAAGCCTGCCGCGAAAATTGCCAAAGTGTTGATCAGGGCGGATGCCCCTGCATCTTCTGGAAACAATTGATGACCAATGATAACTGCAAGGCTTCCAAAAATGTAAAAATCATACCATTCAATCAGCGTACCTAAAGAAGACGCGCCGATTACTTTAAAAATATTGTTCTTGGGTAAAGTGTCGCTCATAAGAAATAAGAATATTTGGTTTCCCAAGATAAACATTTGCATGACAATCGGCAACCTGTACTGTCTGTCATTTAATTTGTTACATTACCAAACATTTTGGCTTTAGTTTTGTATTTTCATCCGTAACGAATTTATTTCCCATTCAGATTATATGCTTTTAATACAAAACATCAGGTTAAGTAGAATTTTAAGAAATACATGGCACGTTGATCTGATCATGATTGCCTCTTGTACTGCGGCTTACTTTGTACGCGAATATTTAATTGCGCATCATTTCTCCATTCCATCCATTATTCCAACGGTTTTAGGTACAGCTATCGCCTTTTTTATCGGTTTTAACAATAACCAGGCTTACGATAGGTGGTGGGAAGCCCGAAAAATATGGGGTGCTTTGGTAAACGATTCCCGCTCTTTTGCAAGGGCATTGATCAATTATGTAGATGAGGATGAGGAAAGCGTAAAGCGTATGATTTGCAGGCACATTGCGTTTTTATATGCGTTAAAGGCAAGTTTGAGGGGAACGGTAGACGAAATTTATACCAAATATTTATCTGAGGCAGATTTAAAGGAAATTGGGAAACACAATAATACACATAATGCCATTTTAAATATCCAATCGCGAGATTTACAAAAATTGTCAAAAGCTAATGCCATTGATGGTTTTCGCTTTATCGAAATCAACGAGATGTTAACCCGTTTCTCTGATTCGATGGGCATGAGCGAACGCATTAAAAACACCATATTTCCTACTACCTATTCCTACCTCACTAAAGTATTTATCTGGTTATTTGTGGTAACATTTACTTTGGTAATCAGTCAGGATGCAGGGCCTGCTGCCATATTTTTGGGTTGGTTAATCGGTTTCGTATTTGTATCTACACAGATTAATGGAATGAGCCTGATTAATCCTTTCGAGAACAATTCAGCCGGTGTTCCGCTTAACCAGATTACGAGAACAATAGAAATCAATCTTTTGCAGATGCTCCAAGAAGACGAGATCCCAGAGCCTGTTAAGCCTATTAATGACGAATATATCCTTTAAGTTTTTATCGTTTCGTCCCTGTCTTCGAAAATTACTAATTACCTGTTAATGCACTTTTTAACTTCTCCTCAAAAAGTACCGATTTAGTTTTAAACTGTGGGTCAGAAAAGGAAATATTAGCTGTAGCGTAAATAATCTTTCCATCTTTTCCTACCAAAACATTTGAAGGAAAGCCGTGATTAATATTTAGTTTCCTGATCTCATCTTTACTCAATGATATAATTTCGTATCTGTAACCGTTCCGTTTCTGAAAGCGCCTGGCACTGGCGGGACTATCATGGGTAATCCCGATAAACCTTACCGCTTTTTTGCCATATTTAGCCACTAAATTATTTAACTCGGACATTTCAGCTATACAAGGGGGGCATTTTTCGAACCAAAAGTTAATCACCACTACCTGATTTTTTAAATCGGTATTGGAGAGTTGTTTTTTATTGATGGTTAAACCGTTAAAGGGAGGTAACTCTTTACCGATTAAATCTTCAAAAAAAGTTTCCTGCGTAGCCCATTTAACAGGAGCATCTTGAGCCAGTGCTGTGAAAGAAAAAATAGAAAACAGTAGGATAAGGTAAATTTTCATCAGCGCTAAATATAAAAAAAGTCCGACCAATATGGCCGGACTTTATAGCTTGTTTGGTTTTGAAAAATTTTATTTAAAGGTCACTGAACCATATTCGGTTTTAACAGATACGTTTGCAGCACCGCCACTACCAATTTTGCCAGTATATTTTTTGGTTTCATCATCTTTGCTTACGAGGTTTGATGTTACGTTTGAACCATATTTAAAGCCTGCATATGAAGTAGAAACATTAAAATTAGCATTATAACGGTCGGCAAAGCCCAATCCAACGCTTACGTATTCACCACCAAAGGTGAAGTTTTTACAAGCTGGAGTAATTTCGTTTACGCTAAGGCGGTTGTAATCCATGTTGATGTTTGCATCACCATTAAGTGAGCCTAATGTAACGTTCGAATATTCTGCTGTAACCGCAATTTTACCCGCTGATGCAATATTTAGATCGCCATAGGCCTGTTTAGCAACCGTATTACCTTTAACCGTGTTGATGTTTACTTTGGCATATTCTGCATTTAAAAGTAGATTGCCGCCAATAGTGCCGATGGTTAAACCTTTACCATATTCTACCTTAATATCGGCTGATCTCCTGATGGTATTGATATTTACAGCAACATACTCGGCATCAAGTTGTAAAGTACCCACAGCCCCAATGGTTACAGGACCATTATATTCATGTTTTACCACTGCAGCATTCAGATCCTGGATATCGCATTTACCATATTGAACATTGATGTAGTTATTTACATTGCTTAAATTGCCAGCAACCAGATTGCCATATTCTACCTTTAAAGAAGTTGGACCTGAAAAATTACCCAATTCTACATTGCCATATTCTTGTGAAACCGTTAATGGGTTTACGGCTGGCATATACACCACATAATTTACTTTCACTTCCCTCCGCCAGGTGGTTACTCCATTTTTCATCCCACGGCCATAACGCCCGTTTCTATCGCCCATGTTCGTTCTGAAAGTAACTACATCTCCGTTTTTATTCGCATCAATACTTATCCCATCAATCAGTTTTTGCGCATCATTATCCGAACTGCTGTAAGCTTTAATATCTACATCAACACGTACTTCTTTCTTATCCCAGGTTTTAATGGTGATAGATCCGTATTGGTTGTTTAAATTAACCTTATCATTATTATCTACACTAAAACTCTTGCTAAAAGATTTAGAACGTTCGGCATCGCTTGCCGTTTGCTTATGCTTTGAAGTGCTAACCATCGCCAGTGTTGAAGATTTCTCTACATTTCCGACAATTACTTGCTCTGATGGAGTATTTACCGCAACTTCTTGCGCATTGGTTTTTACGGCGATTAAAGCCATAAAGGCTAAAAATATTTTTATTGTTTTCATGTTGTTAATTTTTAAACATTTAATTACTTAAAACCTGCCGGCCGGTAATAAATAATTTAATGTGGTGAGCGTTCCTTAATTTGTATCAAATATGTTGAATCAGGTATTAAGACCGATTGGCTACTATTTATTGCACATTCTACTTAGGCGTAATTCCGCTTAAATTAAATCTGATTAACCCTTTTATAATCGTCAACCTGGTTAATAATTAATAATTGTTGTTTTAATAACTGCAGTTGTATTTCGCGGTTTTTAACCATGGCCTTTACCACAAATGTTTGGTTGGGCGAGGTTGGCAGCTCTGCTTTTAATCTTTCGTAATCTTCATCAAGCTTTTTCAGATCGGCAGTAAATTTTTTATACAACTCTGGATTCGCAGAAGCGAAAATGGCCAAACTATCTCTTTTTTCGGTAATCAAACCAGCGAAGTGGACTTCTTTTTTTGCATATGAAGCGCTAACGTCGGCTATTTCTAAATCTTTGTTTTGTAATTTTCCTACGTATAACCAGGCTAAACCGAAAACCACCACGATAGCTGCTGCTGCACTCATCCATAAATACAGCTTTACCGGCTTTTTTTTCTTCTTGTTGTCTAATTCCTGTTCAATCTTTGCCCAAAGTCCTGCCGATGGCTCCATTACATCGAAAGCTTTACGGTTCTCCTTTACAAAGGTTTCTAATCTATTATTCATCTCTCATCCCTTTCTGTTCTAAAATACTTTTTAACTTTTTTTTCGCCCTCATGTACTGTGTGCGGCTTGTATTTTCACTTATTTTTAAAATGTGTGCAATTTCTTCATGGTCGTACCCCTCTAAAAGGTATAAACTCAACACTACTCTATAGCCATCTGGCAATTCGGTAATGGCTGTTCTAACTTCATCAGCTTGCAGCCGTACTTCACTGTCATCAAAACTATCCTCATCAGGCACTTCCGATAGCTCATCGGTACTTACAAACTCCATCTTACGTTTACGTAAATAATTAATGGATTTGTTGATCACAATCTGCTTTAACCAAAGTCCGAAAGTGGTTTCTTGCCTAAAATCTACAATTCTGGTAAAAGCATCTAAAAACGCTTCCTGTAAAACATCTTCTGCCTCTTCTTCGTAATTTAAAATGCGCAGCGCCACATTATACATAGCCTTTGCATACAGTTTGTACAATTCAAACTGTGCTGCGCGGCTGCCCTGCATGCATTTTTTTACGAGCTCTAGGTTTTTATCGATGTATACGGCTTCCAAAATTTCGAATATTCTGATTATAAGACATAAGGGATTTTAAAACGTTGCATCAAGGTAGAAAAAAGTTTAGAAATATGTTAATACAGTATTAAGATACAATTAAATGTGCTGTCATGCTGAGGAACGAAGCAACTTCAGGCATGCAAGCACTGCCCTTTCATTTCCTAAAAAGAAAAACATTTTATTATCAATGGGAAATGAGCGGTTCTGTGCTTTTGGCTTTTTCCGTCCCGCTTTTTGGCACGAGTTCCGATGAAGAATCGGAAGCTCTTCCCGGCAATCGGGTTTATTTAACAAAGTTTGTGCCCTGAAGCAAACCGCTGTTAACTAAATCCGACAGCAGCGGTTCCGATCCTTCATCGGAATTAGCGAATGGCGGGGCTACAGCACCTATGAAATACTAACCTTTCATTTCCAAAACCTAAAAATAATTTATTATTAATGGGAAATGAGCGGTTCTTTGCTTTTGGCTTTTTCAGTCCCGCTTTCTGGTACGAGTTCCGATGAAGGATCGGAAGCTCTTCCCTACAATCGGGTTTATTAACTTAGGTTGGTTGCCCTGAAGCAAACCGCTGTTAACTAAACCCGACAGCAGCGGTTCCGATCCTTCATCGGAATTAGCGAATGGCGGGGCTACAGCACCTATGGAACACTAACCTTTCATTTCCAAAACCTAAAAATAATTTATACTCAATACTAAACAAGCAATTTCATGTTTTGATATCTGTGGAAAATCAGCTACTTGCCCATCATAAATTTGAAATCCCTGAAACAAACAATTAACTTCATACCATGGAAACCGATTTAATCATTTCAGCAATAAACGAATTACACAAAAAAGCAGATCAGGCTTTAGAAAGTAAGGATATAACTACCTATACTGCCATGTTTGATGATAGCTTAACTTATACCCCTGCAGAAGGTATAGCGCTTAATAAACGCGATTATACACTTGATTTAAAAAAGTATTTTGGCCATATTAAAGAAATCCACACCAGTTATTACCGCATTAAATCTTCTTTTGAAAACGAAGTTTTTACCGAAAAAATAGCCCGGAAATCAGTCATTTTAAAGCCAAATCTGCTTATTTTTTCTAAAAAACAAACTATCCAAACCGAGGAAATTTACCATTGGAAAAATATTAAAGGCGAATGGAAAGTAATCACTATTGAAATCGTGCTGGAAGAGAAATATTAAAATAGGTAGGCAGCACCATAAATATAGAATTGCTATCCAAAAAAATGATCCATTTCACAAAAATCAACAGGAAAACCTGAAAGTTCTTAATGAGATAATTCATATAGAAAGATCGTCATTTCGACCGTAATGGAGAACCCGAAGACTCTGCGAAGCAAAATCTTTAAATTTTCAATTTTTATAAAAGTCCAAAGATCTCTCTATTCCGTTGCACTCCAATCGAGATGACGATTTTTCTATTGGACCTGTCAATACCAGGTTCTTGAAGGATCAGATTAAACAATTTGTAACGTTTCAATGTGCTCAATTGGTAGGGTTCGGATCAAATATTACTTCTAAAGGTTATTTACGTTTTCTTCCTTTTTTGACCTACGTCAAAGTTTAAGATTTTTAATGGCTGCACCTTTGTAACATTATAAATTAAACAGATCAAAAATGAAAAAAGAACATTTTAAATACATCAACACGCTTTTCGTGGTTATCCCTATGACATTAATTATGGCGTTTGTAGGTTTAATGCGCAACTATGGTTTTGGCGAAGATTGGTTTATCAAATTCTTAAAAGCATGGAGTATTATGCTACCAGTTGCTTATTTTGCGGCCTTTATCATTATTCCCAATGCACGGAAACTGGCCGAAAAGATCACTTCCAAAGCCTAAACATTGTTACATTTGGTTAAGACTAAATTAAATGCACGAACAGCTTTCCACTTATATCAGAGAAAAAATCACCATCAGCGATGAGGATCTGGAACAGGTATTGTCTTTTTTCAAGGCGATGCAGGTAAAGAAAAACGAATTCATCATCAGCCCTGGCGAAACGAGTCAACGCATTTATTTTGTTGATAAAGGCTGCTTACGGATTTTTTTCCTAACAGAAGGTGGGACTGAAGCTACCAGGCATTTTGCTTTCGAAAAGCAGTTCGCCACGGCTTTGGTCAGTTTTATTACCAACGAAATTTCAAAGGAGTTTGTGCAGGCCATAGAAGATACCGACCTGTATTACATTTCGCAAAAGGACTTCTATCATCTGCTTAAAATCATCCCTCAGTGGGAGAAACTTTACCGCCATTATTTGGAATATGCCTACGTAACCAATACCAATCGCTTAATGTCGTTTATAACGCTTGATGCCACAGAGCGTTACCGCCAGCTACTTGCGCAAAATCCAGGCGTGGTCATGCGTATGCCGAACAAAATGGTTGCCTCTTATTTAAATATCTCACAAGAAACTTTAAGCAGATTAAAATCAAAAGCATAAATTAAATATGGTAAAGAAATATTAATTATGCTGAGTGTAGAAATACATCAGATGGGATGCTAAAATAGTTTTTAAGCTTTTGTGCCATTTTTAAAGTGATATCCCTCTTTCCTGACAATATCGCTGATACATGTCCTTTACTCCCTATAATTGGTTCTAAATCTTTGGCTTTTACACCCATTTCCTTCATTTTATACTTAATTACGGTTAAAGCATCCAATTCTGGTAGTTGGTAATTTTTTTCATCAAAATCTTTTACCAAAACAAGTAATAATTCCAATTCATCTCCTTCAGATGTGTTGGGTGCTGCATGAAAAATCTCCATCAATCTTATTGATGCTTTATTATAGTCAGCTTCGTTTTTTAATATTTTCCAATTCATCGCTATAGATCATTATCTGTTAAAATTTTAGTGTCGAAGGCAACCGTTTCAACATCGATTTTGTCATACTCTTTATGTGTTCCAAACCAGATCACATAACATGCCTGTTGTGTGAAATTTACAGATACAACCAACCTAAAATCATTGCCCTTAATATTGAAAACAACCCGGTTGTTCGCAACAATACTTGCATTTCCATATACACTTTTCAGTCGATTAAAATTATCGAACTGTATTTTGCTAAATTCATGAAACCAAACCAGTAATGGTATTTCCGCTAAAGGATAAGTTTTAACATAATACAGAATAGTTTTCTTCACTAAAATTTTCATTGATCAAATATACACAAAAGTTTTCAAATTGAAAACTTTTTAGAGTTCAAAAAACCTGCTTCAAAAACCTTTGGTTATAGCATTAACTTTAAAACAAAATCGGTATTTTTGCCGCTCAATTTAGATTACAATATATGTTAAGAACAGTAACTTGTGGTGCATTAAACCTAAATAACTTAGGCGAAAGTGTTACGCTATGTGGTTGGGTACAAAAATCAAGAGATTTAGGCGGTATGACTTTTATCGACATCCGCGATCGTTATGGTATTACTCAGTTGGTTTTTAACATGGACGAAAATCGTGAACTTTGCGAAGCAGCACGTTCATTAGGCCGCGAATTTGTAATTAAAGCAATTGGTACTGTTGTAGAAAGAAGCAACAAAAACCCAAAAATGCCAACTGGTGATGTGGAGATTAAAATTTCTGCTTTGGAAATTTTAAATGCTGCAAAATTACCGCCTTTCATGATTGATGATGAAACGGATGGTGGCGATGAGTTGCGCATGAAATATCGTTATTTAGATTTACGCCGTAATCCGGTTCGTAATAACCTGGTTTTGCGTCATAAAATGGCACAATCGGTTCGCCGTTATTTAGATGCTTTAGATTTTATCGAGGTAGAAACACCTGTTTTAATTAAATCTACACCAGAAGGTGCAAGAGATTTCGTGGTACCTAGCCGCATGAATGAAGGCGAGTTTTATGCTTTGCCTCAATCTCCACAAACCTTCAAACAATTGTTGATGGTTTCGGGCTTCGACCGTTATTTCCAGATTGTTAAATGTTTTAGAGATGAAGATTTAAGAGCCGATCGTCAGCCTGAGTTTACCCAGATTGATTGTGAAATGTCTTTCATCGAACAAGAAGATATATTAAACACTTTCGAAGGTCTGATCCGTACTTTATTTAAAGAAGTACGCAATTACGACTTACCGGAAGTACCGCGTATGCAATATGCAGATGCGATGCGTTTATACGGCTCTGATAAACCTGATACCCGTTTTGCGATGCAGTTTGTAGAGCTTAATGATTTGGTAAAAGGTAAGGGTTTCCCGGTTTTTGATAATGCAGAATTGGTAGTAGGTATCAATGCAAAAGGCGCAGCAAGTTATACACGTAAGCAGTTAGATGAATTAACAGATTTTATCAAACGCCCGCAAATTGGTGCTACAGGTTTGATTTATGCGCGCCATAACGAAGATGGAACCATTAAATCTTCAGTAGATAAATTCTTCAACGAAGAAGACCTTAAACAGTGGAGCGAAGCTTTCGGTACAGAAAAAGGCGATTTATTGTTGATTTTAGCTGGCTCCACCGATAAAGTGCGTAAACAGTTAAATGAGCTTCGTTTAGAAATGGGCAACCGCTTAGGCTTACGCGATAAAAACACCTTCTCTGCCCTTTGGGTATTGGATTTCCCGCTTTTAGAGTGGGATGAGGAAACAGCGCGTTACCATGCCATGCACCACCCCTTCACTTCACCTAAACCAGAAGATATTGCCTTATTGGATACCGATCCTAAAAACGTGCGTGCAAATGCTTACGATATGGTGATCAACGGAACTGAAGTTGGTGGCGGATCGATCCGTATCCATGATAGCGCATTACAGGCTTTAATGTTTAAACATTTAGGCTTTAGCGCAGAAGAAGCACAAAAACAATTTGGGTTCTTAATGGATGCCTTTGAGTTCGGCGCGCCTCCACATGGCGGTATTGCTTTTGGTTTCGATCGTTTAACTTCAATTTTCGCAGGTTTAGATTCAATCCGTGATGTGATTGCTTTCCCTAAAAATAACTCAGGCAGAGATGTAATGATCGATAGTCCAAGCACTATTGACGAGAAGCAATTGAAAGAATTGAAGATTAAAACAGATTTATAGGTTCAATGGTCATTGCTTCATCGGGCTGGGAGCAGAAATAGCATAGTCATAAAACAAGGCATACATCAGCTAAGTTTTAATCAAGAAAGCCTCAGAATTTAGAATTCTGAGGCTTTTAAGTTTAAGGTCATTTTGCACCTTACTCACTAATGAACTAATGACTGATGAACCATTTAACTAGTAAGTCTCACTATCAGGCGGAATGCCGTAATCGATAAACTTTTTATCTTTTTTCTCTTTCTTTTTCCCCAACCAGCTTTTCACAGAATTAAAAATTGCCGATAAATGTTCCGCATCAAGTGATTTACCAATTTTTCCTGAAACCAGACCTACAGCCGCTTTGGTTAAAAAACCAGCGCCTCTAAATAGGGTTTTATTCATAAACATTGGCAAAAGCAATGACATCGCAGTTCCGCTGATATTTAATTTTTCGTCTGCTTTAAACAGGTTGCTTGGTGTAGCATACCGCTTGATCAGCGCGCCTAAGGTAAATTGTTTAAAATAAGCTTTCGTATCCGATTTAAGCATATTCTGCTTAAGGGTGTATTCAACCTTAAGTTCTAATTTTCTAGCCTGCAGGTCTTCTAGATTACGGATGTCTTTATACCTTTTCATCTTCCTCCTTATCTGCAAGTTTATCAAAGTATCTTCTAATGGCTACATTAATAATTGCCTTTTCGATATACTTATCTTTAGTTAAATAAACACCTAATGCCAATAGAATATAGAACAAGGAAACACAACCAAAGCCTCCGGCATAGCTACCCAAAAGATCAGACAGATAAAGCGCCAAAGTTACTGAGCCAAATAAAAAGGCTAATATAAAACAAACAATAACTACCGTACTGGTTACTAAATCGGCAAAAACTTTAGAGACCTTTTCTACCAGGTAAAGTCTTGTATACTCAACCCTGGCCTCTAAAAACCCCTTGGCATCGTCTACAAGATCTTCAATGCTTTTATCTTTATTTTCCTGCATAATTCAGATTGATATTTAACCGGGCTTTGCCCGGCTATGCAATATTTTATTTATTAAGCGTGTTCTACGTCGTCACTGTATTCTTCTTCTACGCTTCTTAATTTCGTTTTGATCGAGCTTACCACTTTATCCTTTAAGCTGGCAAGGTTGTTAATTTCATCAGCAGCTTTATCTTTGATAGAATCGCCCAAATCTTTTAGAGATTGGCTTAATTTATCGCGGGTTTCATCACCTTTATCTGGTGCGAACAAAATTCCTAGAGCCGCACCAGCAGCTAATCCTGCTAAAAGCGCAACTACAACTTTTGAGTTATCATTCATAATTAATGTATTTTAAGGGTTTAACAATTATGTACAATATAAAACTACTACATTATTTATTGTTAAGCTATATTTATAACTCCGTATGCTCGTTATTTGTTTTAATTCTTTCCAATCTTTCTGATGCAAGCGTACTGGTTTCGTAAATCTTAACGAGCAATATAAAATAAGATAACAGTAGCGGGCCAAAAACAAGGCCCAATATTCCAAATAAAGGGATACCAATAATTACGCCAATTACTGTAATTATGGGGTGAATATTGCCAACTTTTTTTGCAATGATAAACCTGAGCACATTATCGATATTGATGATGACTACAAAACCAAAAATAAGCATGGCCCAGCCAGCAAAATTATTCCCTTCCGCGATCTGCAAAATCGCAGCCGGAACAAAAACAACCGGTGGCCCCAAAACGGGCACAAAAGAAATAAATGTTGTAATAACCCCCCAAAATACAGGGTCTTTATAGCCCAAAACATAAAAAGAAAGACTCAAAAGCGAACCCTGAACGAGGCAGATCAGCCCCTGCCCCAATACATTTGCATAAGTTGTATTTCGCATTTCATCACCAAAACGAAGTGCATTCTGTTCTCTGAAAGGTGCATATTTAATCAACGAAAACTCGAATTTTCTTCGCTCTATTAACATAAAGTAGAGTAAAAAGTACATCACCAGTAAACTTAATATAATATTTACTGCACTCGATATTAAGGATGGGAAAAGCTGAGTGGCCCAATTCCCCAAGCGGTTTAATCCTTCCTGGATAAAATCCTGATTAATTTTAACCGGAATGAGATGCTGTAATTTAACCAACAGATTCCTGAAAAACACTTCATTGTTCCGCAGTTCCGAAATTTTACTGATAACCATACTACTTAATGCATAAAAAGGCATTACAATGAGTATGATACTGATGGTGATAAGGAAAATAGCCGTTACTCTTTTATTCCAGCCCTTATTTTCTGCCAAATGGATATACGCCGGCCGCATTATCGTGTAAAGTACCAAAGTACTTAAAATAGCACTAAAAATACTTTGCAAAGAATACGCAATTAACACCCCAAGCGCAATAATAATGACCAGGTTAATGTTATTGCGTTGCTTATAAGAGAATACTGACATATTTAGATAATAAGGGTATTCTTTAAATGCTAAAATGGCTGATTTTGTTTTTCCAGATTTAAAATTTATGCTCCATCATCAACCTCAATAAATTTGATTTTATTGTAAAGTGTCTTTCTGTCTATATTCAAGATTTTTGCCGCCTTGGTTTTATTGAAATTAACCGCTTTTAGCACCTCTAAAATAGCAGTATATTCGGCTTCCTTAGCAGTATTCCGTAAATTAAGCGATTTATCATTATTTAATTTTAGCGGCAAAAGAAGCGCTTTTTTTTCATGTTGTGCCTTAGGGTAATCAGTCATTCGAAGCTCTAATGGTAAAACATGAGTTTCGACCCAATCACCATCTGTTAATAAAGCAATCCGCCTGATAACATTCTTCAGCTCGCGTACATTACCTGGCCAATTGTATGCTAATAAACATTTCATTACTTCATCAGAAAAGCCTTTGATCTTTTTATTCAATTCTTTGTTTACCGTGGCCAGAAAATGTTCAGCAAAGATAAGGATATCATTATCCCGGTGTTTCAATGATGGAACGTGTATAGAAAATTCATTAAAGCGGTGATATAAATCTTCCCTGAATATCCCCTTTTGAATCCCTTCTACTAAATTTTCATTGGTAGCTACAATAAGCCGCACATCCAGATCAATCTCTTTTGTACTTCCGATCCGCTTTATTTTCCTCTCCTGAACTGCCCTGAGTAAAGTTGCCTGGATCTCATACGATAAATTACCGATCTCATCAAGAAATAGCGTACCGCCATTAGCTTGCTCAAAGTGACCAATTTTGGTGAAGGTTGCTCCGGTAAATGCCCCTTTCTCGTGCCCAAAAAATTCACTGGCGGCTAATTCTTTTGTTAAAGAACCACAATCCATGGCGATGAAAGGTTCTTTGCTACGCGAACTATTTTGGTGAATGGTTTTAGCAACACATTCTTTCCCTGTTCCACTTTGCCCCGTTAAAATGACCGTGTATCCTGTTCGCGCTATGAGTTGGATTTGTTTCAGTAAAAGTGCTGATGCATTGCTCTCCCCATTTATATATTCCAGACCATTTAGAAAATCGGAAATAACATTACCATCAGCGCGTTCAAAATTTTTAGGTGATTTTAAAGCCTCTTGCGTTTCAAGGGCTTTATTTATGGTATTTAAAATTTCATCTGGATAGAGCGGTTTCACAATATAATCGTAAGCCCCTAGTTTTATCAATTCTACGGCGAGCTTAATATCCGAATAACCTGTAATAATAATCACACTGGTGCCCGGATAGTTTTCCTTAATATGGATTAAAATTTCCTTCCCATCTGTATCATCCAAACGATAATCGCATAATACCAAATCGAATTTCTCTTTTTCAAGAATTTGTAAAACCGTTCTACCAGTTGTTACATTCGAAACTTCAAATCCATTTTTAGTTAAAAATTTGCAGAGCAATAAACCGATGCTGATTTCATCGTCAACAATGAGTATCTTCTTTTTCATGAGTAGCGTTGTTATTATAAAAACCCATACGTAGTGGTAAGCACATTAGGGTTAATAATTAATTAACATAATTACTCAAAAAAAATTGCATTGAAAAATTTTTGCAACACTTTCGTTACACCATATATAAAATTAATACTACACGAGCATATTACTTTCCAGAAAAATTTGCTTTTCTCTTTTCAACAAATGCAGTTACGCCTTCTTTAAAATCGGCAGTTTCGAAACATTTACTAAATTCTTCAATTTCGGTAGCGTATCCATTGCTGTTATTTACAGCCGCAATTACAGATTTTATTGCAGCCGAAACAGCTAACGGTGCACGTTGCTTAATAACATTCAGCAGCTCTTCAGCCTTGCCAATTAGATCAGGCTGTGGAACAACATAATTTACAAGACCTATTTTTTCTGCATACGAAGCCGTAATCATATTTGCAGTCGTAATCATTTCTATTGCTTTACCTTTTCCAACCAACTGTGTAAGGCGCTGGGTACCGCCATAACCGGGAATTAAACCTAAAGTAACTTCAGGTAAACCTAATTTCGCATGATCTGATGCGATGCGTATGTGGCAGGCCATAGCCAGCTCCAGTCCTCCACCCAAAGCAAATCCATTAATTGCTGCAATAAATGGCTTTGAAGAATTTTCAATGGCATTAAAAACGTGGTCATGGCCATGTTTTGCTAATTCTTCGCCCTGTTTGCCGCTATAATCAGAAAACTCTTTAATATCGGCTCCTGCAACGAAGGCCTTTTCACCTGCTCCGGTTAAAATAACGCCTCTAACCTCGTCGGTTTTGCCTGCGAAAGCAATTACATCCGCCAGTTCAGCCAAAGTATCTTTGTTTAAAGCATTCAGCGCTTTTTCACGGTTGATGGTAACGTATAAAATGTTTTCTTTTATCTCTGAGATTAAATTCTGGTATGCCATAACTTAAAAATTTCTGTTTTCTGTAACCCAATTCTGAATATATTCTACAATACTTGCCATTGTTGTTCCCGGAGGAAATAGCTCCCCAACACCCATATCTGCCAGTTTTAACCGATCTGCCTCAGGGATAATCCCTCCGCCGGTTAATAACACATCATCTAACTGTTTTTCTTTCATAAAATGAATAATCTTTGGGAAAACCGTCATATGTGCGCCCGATAGGATAGAAATCCCGATGGCATCAACATCCTCCTGAAGCGCTGTATTTACCACCATTTCCGGCGTTTGGCGCAGGCCGGTATAAATTACCTCCATGCCTGCATCCCGTAAGGAAGTTGCAATTACTTTAGCCCCTCTGTCGTGACCATCTAATCCAACTTTAGCTACTAAAACACGGATAGGCCGATTTAATATTTTGCTCATAAATGAATATTAAGTTGACGTAAATGTATCGAATTTATTAGGTAATTGAGAAATAGGAAAAAAGCAGATAATGGTTGATGGCTGATTATTCATAGCCGTGGTTTCAATGGCAAATTAGCCTATAATACTAACATATTTGTTCTTTCACAGCACTATAATGAAGTTCTGGGCAATCAACTATCAACTATGGGCTAATAAACCTATAATCATTGTATAAATCCGCTCAATCTTTTTACATTTGCATTCCTAATTTACAGGTTTTTATGAGTGAAGAGAAGTCATTGAACTTTATTGAAGAAATTGTTGAGAACGACTTAAATAGTGGTAAGTATGAAACTTTGGTTACGCGTTTCCCGCCTGAACCTAATGGTTATCTACACATCGGCCACGCGAAAGCAATATGCTTAAATTTCGGACTAACACAAAAATACGGCGGCTATACCAATCTGCGTTTTGACGATACCAATCCGGTAACAGAAAAAACAGAATATGTAAACAGTCAGCAAGAAGATATCAGATGGTTGGGTTTTAACTGGAAAAATGAATTATATGCCTCAGATTATTTTGATGAGCTGTATGGTTTTGCGGTTAAACTAATCGAAAAAGGTTTAGCTTATGTTGACGAGAGTTCTGCGGATGAAATTGCGGCTTTAAAAGGCACGCCAACAGAACCAGGACAGGATAGCCCATACCGCAACCGCAGCATTGAAGAAAATTTAGACATTTTCACGAAAATGAAAAATGGCGAATTTGCCGATGGCGCTTATATTTTGAGAGCAAAAATCGACATGGCCAGTCCGAATATGTTAATGCGCGATCCGATTATCTATCGCATCAAACATGCCGAACATCACCGTACCGGTAACAAATGGTGCATTTATCCGATGTATGATTTTGCGCACGGCCAAAGCGACAGTATCGAAAACATCACGCACTCTATCTGTACATTGGAATATGTTTCGCACCGTGAACTGTACGATTGGTTTATCGAAAAACTAGAGATTTTTCCTTCGAAACAATATGAATTTGCCCGTTTAAACCTTACCAGTACGGTAATGAGTAAACGTAAGTTACTTCAACTCGTTAACGAAAACTTAGTAAATGGATGGGACGATCCGCGCATGCCTACCATTAGCGGTTTGCGCAGGAGAGGTTTTACACCAAAGAGCGTCCGCGAATTTTGCGAACGTATTGGTATTGCCAAACGCGAGAATTTAATTGAGCTAAGTTTATTGGAATTTTGTATCCGTGAAGATTTAAATAAAACGGCTAACCGTGTAATGGCGGTTTTAGATCCGATTAAACTGATAATTACAAATTACGAAAAAGGAACAGAGGATTTAATCGGCGAAAACAATCCAGAGGCTGAAGATGGTGGTGGCACGCGTGTGATCCCTTTCAGCAACGAACTTTGGATAGAGCGTGAAGATTTTATGGAAGTACCGGCAAAAAAATGGTTCCGCCTGGCACCTGGTGCAATGGTACGCTTAAAATTCGCTTACATTGTTAAATGTGAAGATTTTGTGAAAGATGAAAACGGAAACGTTACCGAAATTCATTGTACTTACATCCCAGAATCGAAAAGCGGAAATGATACCAGCGGCATAAATGTTAAAGGAACCATTCATTGGGTAAGTGCTCCGCATGCCAAAACTGCCGAAATCCGTTTGTACGACCGGTTGTTTACCTCTGAAACACCAGATGCTGAGGAAGGAGATTTTAAAGACTACCTAAACCCTGAAAGCTTAACAGTTTTACCTCACGTCTATATCGAGCCGGCCCTTGCAGATGCAGATCTGGAAAGCCGTTATCAGTTTATCCGTAAAGGTTATTTCTGTTTAGATAGAGATTCTACTACAGATAAATTGGTTTTTAACCGTACAGTTACGCTAAAAGATACGTTTAAGAAGCCGAATTAATTAGCTTTTCTAAACCACATATAAACACGGATGAACACAGATTTATCCGTGTTTTTTTTAGAGAAATTTTTGGGATTAATTGGTTAATGTTTGCAGAAACTATAGTTCATGGGGCTTGCTTAAAAGCTGATCATCAATACGATTATCTTTATCAATCTTCCTAAAATAAAGAAAATCATAAACAGCTAGGTAACCAAATGATAGCATTACCAAGGCTCCGAATATTATCACCAATATATCTTTCCTATCTAATATTTCTTCTATCAAAAAATAACCGAATGTTATAGAGGAAATTATGGAGGCGAAATAAGTTTTGTATTTTATTTTTCTTGATCTTAATTCGGATAAACCATTTAAAAACATGGATACAGATAACCACAAAACAATTGCTGCCCCACATATGCGCCCCAAGACTACTTCTGTTGGGTCGTTAAATTTTATAATTACATTTTCACAAAAGACTTTGATAAATGAATAGAGTAAGAGAAAGGATAAAACTGTTCTTACAATTCCCCTCATTTTATTTGATATTCGCATTTATACTTAGCAGATTGTTTGGTAATCAAATCTAACATAAAGCTTTGAATAAAAAAGAAAAACCGTAAGAGATGAAGTGCCAAGATCTTTTTTGCAACATCAACCTCGGGCTAATTTCACTTTTAAAGATCCTGGGTTATAGCGAAGCGGAAAGCTACGCAGTAAAACAAGTTCAGGAGAAAGATTGCGCGATATGAGTTTAATTACGCTAACCGCCAAACGCAATTCCGCTTAATATTTTGTATACACATTATACAGTACCAATATATCTACCGGTGTTAAAGTCGGTGTAATATCACTCTGTATAAAATGAATTTTGAAAGCGGTGATTGCTGCAGGGAGATTACTGGTATCGTAACCAATATATTTTAAGGCCATTTCGGTATTAAAATCTACAGGAGGGTTTTTCAGCACATCATCATACCAATAGCCAAAACCTTTATCCGCCAGTTTTTTCCAGGGGAAATTTTTAGGATCATTTTTCCGTTTAGGTGCTATATCGGCATGACCGATAAAGTTCGCTGTCGGGATGCCATAGGTTTTCTTTAATGTGGCCAACAGCTTTAGCAGGCTATTGATCTGCGCATCAGGCCATGGGTCAGTTAAGCCATTGTTATCCAATTCAATTCCTATCGATGAAGAGTTTAAGTCGGTATCTTTCCCCCATTTACTTACACCAGCATGGTTTGCTCTTAAATAGTCATTCACCATATGCACTACTTTACCATCACGACTGATCACATAATGGGCGCTTGTACCTGCCTTAGTTGAGAAAAACGTCTTTATGGTCTGTGCCAAACTATCTTGCGCAGTGTGATGGATCACCACAAAATTCGGTTTACGTATCCCAAAATTTACAGAACCAATCCATTCCTGGTTTGTTGCTCCTAACGAATCGTAAAGCTGACCGACTGGTGGCGTGGTATTGATTATTTTCGAAAAATCCTTTGCCTTTTCTTTATAGATTTTTTCTGTTGCAGCATATTTGCTGCTTCCGCAGGCAGATAAAATAAGTACAAGAGTGAAAGCGGAAATAGATAATGATTTCGATGACTTGGAAAATAACATGGTATGAACGGTTAGCAAGTTGAAGTTACAAAGTTATCTTAAACTTCACCCAATGCATCAAACTTTATACAAAGCTTTCAAAATTTACTAATTTAGCAGCCATATACTTTAATATGAAGAATTTATACAAATCAACCCTGTTTTTATCGGTAGTAGCTATTTCTGTAGGCGCCTTATCGTCTTGTACCGGCAATAATAAATCTAAAGATGAAAAGGCTGTAGTAGTACAAAAAGATAGTCTGACCAATTATGTTGCACAACGTTTGCCTATTTACGAAAGGGTAAAATTAACCACCAATATAAACGAGTTAAGTGTTAACGACCGTAAAATCTTGCCTTTATTAATTCAGGCAGCAGAAATTATGGATCAATTATATTGGAAACAAGCCTACCCACAAAGAGATAGCTTGCTGACAACTATTAAAGATGAAAAAACACGCGATTTTGTTAACATCAATTATGGTCCCTGGGATAGGCTAAATAATGATAAACCTTTTGTTGAAGGTGTTGGTGCCAAACCAGAGGGAGCATCTTTTTATCCGTACGGTATTACAAAAGAAGCCATAGAGAAATCGGACCTTGCCGATAAATTTGGCGCATATTCGGTTATTCAAAAAGATAGTACCGGCAAATTATCAACTGTACCTTATCATGTATTATTTGCTTCAGAATTACAAAAAGCAAGTTCCTTATTAAAACAGGCAGCTTTAATTGCCGAAGATGCCGGTTTAAAAAAATATTTAAACTTAAGGGCCGATGCTTTGGTAACGGATAATTTTACCGCAAGTGATTATGCCTGGTTAGATATGAAAACCAATGGCTTGGACATTATTATCGGCCCCATTGAAAACTACGAGGATAAACTGTTTAATGCCCGTACCAGTTACGAAGCTTATGTTTTAATCAAAGATAAAGAGTGGAGCAAGCGTTTGGCGAAGTATGTAAAAATGCTTCCTGAATTACAGAAAAACTTACCTGTTGCGGCGAAATATAAAACCGAAACACCTGGAACCGACTCTGAGTTAAATGCATATGATGTGGTTTATTATGCAGGAGACTGTAATGCCGGATCGAAAACCATCGCTGTTAATCTCCCGAATGATGAAAAAATCCAACAGGAAAAAGGTACACGCCGTTCACAGCTGAAAAATGCAATGCAAGCGAAATTTGATAAGATATTGGTGCCGATTTCAAAAGAATTAATTGAAGCCGATCAGCAACAATACATTAAGTTTGATGCTTTTTTTGCAAACGTAATGTTTCACGAAGTAGCTCATGGTTTAGGGATTAAAAAAACCATTACCGGAAAAGGTTTTGTACGTGCTGCGTTAAAAGAACAGTACAGCTGGTTAGAAGAAGGCAAAGCAGATATTTTAGGCCTGTATATGGTAACAGGCTTACTTAAAAAGGGAGAGTTGAAAGGTGATATAAAAGATTATTACACCACATTTATGGCTGGTATTTTGCGTTCTGTTCGTTTCGGCGTTTCTGAAGCGCATGGAAAAGCCAATATGCAATGCTTTAATTACTTCCAGGAAAAAGGTGCTTTCGAGCGTACAGCTAAAGGTACTTATAAAGTAAACTTCGAAAAATTTGCAACTGCCATGAACGATTTAAGCGCATTCATTCTTACCCTTCAGGGTAACGGCGACAAAGCTGCGGTAGAAAAAGCACAAAAAGAAAAAGCGGTTATCCATACAGAACTTCAAACAGATCTGGACCGGTTGACCAAAAAGAATATTCCGGTCGATGTTGTTTTTGAACAAGGTGTTGATGTACTTGGTGTAAAATAAAAGATTTTTTACTTAGGAATTTAAGGCCATAGATATGCAGGTGTAAGCTTGTTTATCTGTGGCTTTTTTGTTTGGTTCATTTTCATTGGTTCATTTGTGAGATTGGTTAATTGTTTAAACAGGTTGATTGGTTAAATGCCTAAGCCCCTTAAAAACCCTTGGACTATGCTACAATTGACAGACTCCGATAGAAATATCGTCATCTCGACCGAAGCAACGCGGAGTGGAGAGATCTTTGAACTATGTTATTACCGAAAAGTTTAGAGATTTCTCCATTTCGCTACCGACGAAGGATCGGTGAGCTTCAGTCGAAATGACGATATTATTTCACTTAAATTCCCCAGCCCTGTATACCAATAAATTAATCTCAGAATAACGCCCCAATTTAAGTTACACGACAACGGCCTCCCAACTTTTTTAAAATCCCTGTAACCTTTTTAAAAAACGGTCGTCTTACCTATAACTAAACAAGCGGAAACCTTTCGTTTCCGTACTAAACTTTAAAATAAGCAAGCAATTGAATGGCAAGCGCGCATATGCGCTATGGAAATCTTTTTGCCCATTTTTTAAGAATAAACACCTAAAAATGAAAACATTGTACAAAATATCACTTATTGTTACTTTCCTTTTTACCGTTACAGCGGGGTTTGCGCAAACAAATCCTAAACCGAACATCAGCGGCGTAATCTTAGATGAAACCAAAAAACCTGCAGATTATGTTACTGTTGTGCTCTTTAAAGCATCCGATTCGAGCGTGGTTAAAACGGCATTTACCGATCCAAACGGAACATTTAATTTTAATGTTTCGGGCAAGGGAAGTTATTTTTATAAAGCCAGTAACATGGGTTACAAAACACTTAAAAGCAAAACCATCATTTTAACAGAAGACAACCAAAAGGTAGATTTCGGAACGGCACAGCTCACCGCAAGCACTCAAAACTTAAAAGAAGTGAATGTAGCTGTAACTAAACCATTAATCGAAAGAAAAATGGATAAGATCGTGATGAACGTTTCCAATAGTTCGGTTATGACAGGCTCTACTGCGCTGGAGGTTTTGCAAAAAGCACCAGGCGTAACGGTAGATCAGAATGATAAGATTTCGATGATGGGTAAACAAGGTGTACTCATTCAATTGGATGGCAAGCAGACCTATATGAGCAGTGCTGATGTGGCGAACCTGCTCCGCAATATGCAGAGTTCGGAAATTGAGAGCATTGAGCTGATTACCAATCCGTCTTCGAAATACGATGCCTCTGGCAACTCTGGTATTATCAACATCAAAACCAAAAAAAGTAAAAACGGCGGAACCAATGGCAGCTTAAGTGGAACAGCCGGTTATGGCAAAAACTTCAGGGGAAATGCCGGCTTAAACCTTAACCACAGAACGCAAAAATTAAATCTTTTCGGCAATTATAATTATGGAAGAAATGAGCGCGATAACCTCATTGCCATCGACCGTATTTCGAACGGAACACCAGATACTTATTTTATGCAAGTGGGCACCAGCCATAGAAAGCAACAGAACAATAACTTTAAGGCAGGTATAGACTATTTTATTGATAAAAAGAATACCATTGGTGTATTGGTAAATGGCTACTTTAATCATGGAAATGAAGTTGCGGGAAACAATACTTTAATTGGCCCATCTTTTAACCAGGTAGATTCGAGCTTGATAACCAATTCATTGCAGGTAAACAAATACAATAATGTTTCATATAACTTAAATTATAAATCGGTTCTGGATACCGCCGGTTCAGAAATCTCGGCAGATGTAGATTATTCCAAATACAAAGGAAACGATGGTTCTAATTATGAGAACGATTATCGGTTTCCCAATGGAGACAGAATCCGCCCGATCAGGTATACCCGGAACAACACCCCATCGATAATTGACATTAAAGCATTTAAAGTCGACTATAATGTATCACTTAACAAAACCGTTAAACTCGAAGCCGGGGTTAAAAGCAGCTGGGTTAAAACCGACAATGACTTGCAGGCGGAAGAGTTGGTAAGTAATACCTGGCAGAACGATGTAAAACGAAGCAATCAGTTCGTATACGATGAAAATGTAAATGCGGCTTATACCAATATAAACAAACAATTTAAGAATACCAGCGTACAGATTGGCTTAAGGGTTGAGCAAACCAATTCGAAAGGAAATCTGATTACCACAAACACAGTTGTAGAACGAAATTACTGGGATTTCTTTCCAACGTTATTTGTTCAACAAACGCTTTCAAAAAACAATCAGTTGGGGTTTTCTTATAGCAGAAGGATAGACCGCCCAAGTTACGATGCTTTAAATCCCTTTATTTATTACTTAGATGAATTTACCTATAGCAAAGGAAATCCATTTCTAAACCCACAGTATACACACAATTTTGAGCTTAGTTATACCCTATTGCAAAAATATATGCTCTCAATTGGCTATAGCAGAATTAATGATGTAATTGCAGAGGTAATTTTGCCCGACGCAGCGAATCAATCGTTATACCAAACGAATGCAAATATTGCTACCAACATTAGCTACAACGCCAATTTAAACGTACCTGTTCAGATTACGAAATGGTGGCAGACCAATAATAACTTAAATGTTTTTTACCTCAGTTTCAAATCTCCAGATTTGGCCGGAAGCGCTTTAAAAACCGGAAAAACCTCTTTCCAATTTAAATCGCAACAAACCTTTACCATTATGGATGGTTTTACGGCAGAAATAAATGGCAGTTACGAATCACCGCTTGATTATGGAACCTTAAGTTTAAAAGCCCGTTATTATGTGGACGCTGGTTTGAGCAAATCACTGTTCAACAAAAAAGCAAGTTTGAAGCTGGCCTTATCTGATGTATTCAATATATCTGAAAACAATTTATCAAGCGCCTATCCGGGTTTAACTTACTCAGTACATCAAAAAAATGAAACTCAAATTGGTAGAATCAGTTTTACCTACCGCTTCGGTAAAAACGAAATTAAACCAGCCCGTCGCCGTGCAACGGGTACCGAAGCAGAACAAGGCCGTATGAAAAATTAACACTCAACCCTTCAATTGTGAAAGCCCGATCAACATTATGCTGGTCGGGTTTTCTGTTTTGTGTATATTTAAATTGGAAACCTGAACAAAATGTCTGTCGAGAAAATCTCCAAACAAACCACAAATTTAACCGCTGCTGCTTTTATTGAAAAATTAAGCACCTACCAATCTAGCGCAGAACTGGAAAAGATTGCCCGTTATTTTAAAACTGAGGAGGGTGATTACGGGGCTGGAGACCAGTTTATCGGCATTCGGATGGGGCAGGTTTTCGAAATCGCCAAGGCTTTTGTGGCTATGCCTGTTCAGGAAATAGAAAAGCTTTTAGAAAGTCCGGTTCATGAACATCGGGCAGGTGCAGTAAGCATAATGGATTTTAGGGCAAGGGATAAAAAAACAACTGAAGATGTAAAGAAAGCCCTTTATGAACTTTACCTTAACCGGCACGATCGGATTAACAATTGGGATCTGGTAGACCGTGCCGCATGTTTTGTAGTGGGCAGTTACTTATTTGATAAACCAAGAGATATTTTATACCAATTAGCCGTTTCAGAAGATATGTGGCAGCGCCGGACAGCAATGGTGAGCACATCTTATTTTATCCGTAAGGGCGATTTGGCTGACACTTTTGGCATTGCGCAAATCCTTTTAAATGATCGCGAAGACCTGATCCACAAAGCGGTTGGCGGTTGGATTAGGCAGGCAGGCACAAAAAATAAAGCTCAGCTAATGGCTTTCTTAGAAAAACATGTTGCAATAATGCCCCGTACCATGCTGCGCTACGCCATAGAGCATTTTGACAAGAACGAACACGAATATTATTTGAGCCTGAAAAGTATAGATTAGAATTTGTATTCCATTATATAATCGTCCATAAAGTAACCTTCGCCTATATCAAGCTTTACTGATTCTTTAATGGTAAAACCTCCTTTTAAGTAAAAATCTTTGGCTTTATTATGTTTGTTCACATTCAATTGTAAAGCACTCCCCCCCGCATCTTTTACCTGGTTAAAAACCTCGTTAATTAAGATTTTCCCAACACCTTTGCCATGTGCAGATGGCAGCACATAAAGCTTATGCAGTTTGTAAATACGCTCTTCGTGTCCAACAATAGAATATCCTGCAAAACCGAACTGATTTTCACCTTCCTCTGCAATCAGGAAATTATGCCCTTCCATAAATTGCTTTAGCAGTTCTCCTTTGTTGTACATTTTATCCAACATATAATCAATCTGTTCCTGCCCGATAATATCGAGGTAGGTTGATGGCCAGGTTGCCACGGCAATATCCCTGATAATTTCTATATCTTCTTCTTTTGCTTTTCTGAGGGTAATCATATTGGTTCGCTAATAAAAATTGGTTGTCCTGAAAAGGTAAATTCTACAAAGCCATCTTTAACAACAGTAAAAATTTCTTCTTCATTCTGCATCAGGTTACTTACTTCGATATACCGGTTGCCATGGATCAGGAATTCACTTCCTGCAGGTTTCCAAACGGAGAATCCCGGTTTTATGGGGTAGTGCTTCGCTCTTTCAGTAAACACCACCAGGTTAATTTTGTCTTCAAATCCGGCAAACTTCTCCAGATCAAATTTCTTCGCAATTATATTAACCGCGGGATATTTCTCTTCGTACAGATAATTAATTGCCACCATTAAAGCATCAACAGGGCCTTGAATAACTTTTGTATCCTCTTGTGTTTCCTGTCCGTTCCCGTTTACCAGCACATCCACCTTTAAGCCTAAAGAAAAAATCTTATCGTAATTTTCTCCGTTAACCAAAAGCGTAGGGCTCCATTCGAGCAGTTGGCCCAAAAGCTCTTCGTTAAAATTCCCAAGTTCATCGATGTATAAAGCTGGCTCTTGTTTTTCTTTTACAATATGGTGTGAAGACATACTGCGAATATAGAAATTTCGCTTTAAGTACGGTATAGGAAGAATCAGTTAGGGGTAAAAATGATTAACGATTGTATGGATATTCACTCACCCAATGGAAGCCCCTGTTGATGAGCTTAAAATCTTTTAGATCTTTTCGCTTAAAACTTACCGATATGGAATCTTTCGCTGTTAGGCCCGAAAGAATCAGCCTATCTTTTCCAATAACATTATAGTTGAAAACATATTTAGTGGAGTCTTTATCTGTTGATTTTAGCAACAATTCTTTTTTCTTCTGATCAAAAACAGTAGTGAAATTAACGGAACTATCGTTCATCTTCTTTATCTTAACATATCCTGAATAATTAATAATCATCTGTTTCCATCGCGTACTATCAGTAGTTAAAGGCGCTAAGGTTTCACCTTTTAGTTTCATGGTTTCAACATTATAAATACCATATAAAAATGGTTTAGGTGCACCATCGCCGTAAGTTTTATATCGCGTCATTAATGATGGGAATAAGAAAAGTATTGAAGCAGCTATATACAGATATTTACATATATATACCAAAATAAAGTGCCATCGTTTTTTATACCTTGGACGATACATTCTTTCGAGCTGCTGGCTTTCATATTTAACAAAAAATCTATATAGCTTAAAAAAATGGGGGGCTAAAATAAACAGGCACATCACCACCAGTGCTGTAGACAGCAGCTTTACCGGAACATCGAAAAAATAGTTCATTGACATTACGTGTGCTGTCGCAGCCAGCGCCAGAAATGCGCCAACAACTACCGTTCTGCGGAATAACAATAAAATTGCAGAAATTTCGATAACCCCCATAAAAATATTGTAACCTTTAGAAAATCCGAGGAATCTCCAGGCCAGCCCCATGGGCGAGGCATCACCAAAAGGAGTGAGCAACCTGTCTAAAGATGAATCGTAAAACTGGAGCTTGATCACTTTAATAGCCCCATACATTACAAGCGTAAAAGCCAGATAAAAGCGTACCAGAACGATGAGCCAGTAATAGGCAGCATTGTAGCTCTTGCGTTTACGGTCGAAAACCGACCAAAGGATGCAGCCCACTACCGATACCAAAAAAATAAACAGCAACAACGCCCATTTATAGGAAGTATCGCCACTTCCGCTCATATGAATTTTTAAATCACTTTGAAAAATATGCTCATATAGCCATGGGATTAAACTTTCTAGCATCATGGCCGGGTACTGCATTACATAGTAGAAAAATGGAAAAGCGCCATTGTTATACAGTATGATGAAAAGAGATAAGAGGAGGAAAAAGAACCTGAAAGAGATTTTTTTATAAATGTTCCAAGGTGCATTGGTTTGAAGAGCGTTTTCAGACATATTAGCTGGGTTTTATCCAAAACTAAAAATTATCCTATGGGCTTCAAATTATAAAATGTTAATTAACAGCGCTTTCTTTAACTAATGTGTAAAAATCTTGATAGGCTTCAATAAAATCATCTGCAAAATTAATGGCGCCGGAGACGGCTATACCATAAATACCAGTTTGCATTAAAGCTTCTACATCGTAGGTTTTTATCCCACCCACAGCCAACACCGGAATATGGATGGACATAGCCTTCAATTCTTTTATCACCTGTTGATAACCCTCGGCACCTAGAAGCGCATAATTATTGGGTTTGGCTTCAGTCTCTGCAAATGGGCCATAACCAACATAATCGGCTCCTTCCTGGGCAATTCTGATTAAATTTTCTATTGTATTTGCCGATCCCCCAAGGGTAATATCATGGCCTACCAGTTTGCGCAGGGCAATGAAATTGGCATCCATATCTTCTATATGAAAACCCTGTATATCGGCCTTTCCATTTAAATGAACATGATCGGTAACGATTAAGGTGGTGCCCCAGTCATCACAGATTTCGGCTATCGCATTAATATCCTGTAAGAGTTCTTCATCACTTTTGCTCAGGCAACGGTATTGGATCCATTTTGCACCAGCCTCGCAGGCTTGTTGTGCCTGTTCGATGTGGCTTAAATGGGCGATATCGTGTGTAATGTAATGAAGTCTCTCTATATATTTCATACTGGGTGAACAGGATTTTTAAGATGATCAGATTTTAAGATCAGGAGGGCAATATAAACAAAATCGCCATTGCAAGTGTATTCCGCAATGACGATCCTGTTTTAGCTTTAACCTTTTTCAGTTTCATACTATATGGCGCACAGCCATCTCAATAGGATCTTGTTTAGTGAACCAACAATTAATGGTTCGAGTTGACAACTTTAATAGGCGATTTGCCTGGAAAGTTGTCAACTCTGAATAACAGATTAAAATTTCACATTCAAACTTAGCAAAAAGTTAGTTCCCGCCTGTGGGTAAAAGAAGTTTTCGGTTACCCTGCTTCCACCTGCCTGGTAACCATAGGTATAACCATTGCTTTCGTATTTCTTATCGAAAATATTGTTTACCAATAAACCAAGGTTTACGTTTTTAACACCTGCAAATTTAAAGTCGTAACCCAAACGTGCATTGCTTACCCAGTAACCGTTAATGGTCCTATCGTTATTCTGCGTATTATCCAGGTATTGTTTGCTTACATATTTACTCTGTAAGGCTACAGCAAAACCGTTAACAGGTTTGTAAACAAGCTCCCCAAAAAGAACAGCATTTGGGGAATAGGAGATGTCGGTTAATTTATAGTTGTTTACCACCTGTCCACCGTTATCATAGTCATCATAATATTCGGTAAAGTTTTTGATTTTGTTTCTGCTCAATGCTGCATTGGCGTTTAATACAAATTGAGAAGAGATGGTGTATGAACCGTCTACCTCAATTCCTAAACGGTAGCTTCTGTCTACATTCTGACGGAAATTTCCGCCAACATCATTTATTTTTCCGGTAACCACCAATTGGTTTTTATAAAACATACCATAGGCATTTGCACCTACATTAAATTTATCATTTTTAAAACGGTAACCTAACTCTACATCATTCAAACGCTCAGGTTTTGGAGAAATACCTACAGCAGCATCTGTATAGTCATCGCGGTTAGGCTCTTTGTTGGCCACACTAAATGAAGCATAAACATTACTCTGTGGATTGATAAAATAGGTTGCGCCAAATTTCGGGTTAAAGAAATTCAAGGTTTCGTTAATAGCCAAAGTGTTCAGTTTGTTTTCCGTTCCGGCAACATCGAAATATACCCGGCGGTACTGTAGGTCGGCAAATAAGCTTAACGATTCTACCGGGCTATAGTTTACTTTACCATAAACGTTAAAATCGGTTTTGAAACCATCGTTATCATAATAATGCCTGTCTATATTTCCGTTAGAGGCATATTGGGCCCAAATTACCTGCCCGAAGTGGGCACCTTTATATTCGTTATATGCACCGCCCAAAGTAAAGTTTAAATTCTTTTGAGGCACGTAGTTAAAGGCATAGGTAACACCATAAAAATCATTATCCAACCAGCGGCGGCGAATCAGATCTGTGCTTGTAACCGGTGTGCCCCCCGGAATAACAACCGGATTTAATCCATAATTTTTCAGCTCGTCCTGTGCCCTGTATTCTTCATAATAACCTTCGCCTTTAGTATAATGTAAAGCGCCGTTAAAAGAAAACTGATCAGAAAGCTGTCTGGCATAAATTAACTGGTAATGGTTCTGTGTATAGTTATCCGTTTGGTTATTGTACAAGAAACTATTGTAAGTTCTTCCCGAATTTAAAAGATTAGCGGCGTCATCTGCACCCAATCCGTTTCTGTCAATGTAGGCATTCATTCCAGCCACATCATTTTCTAAACGTGATTGTGGAATACCGTTCCATGATTGATAGGTTTTTTCATTCCCTGAAAAAACATTCACGCGCAGCAGGTCCTTATTGCCGTGGTAGGCACCTGAGAGAAAATATGATTTAAGCAGTGATGAACCGCGGTCTACATAACCATCAGAGCTGATTCTTGATAAACGGCCATCAAAGCTAAAACGGTTGTTAATCAAACCTGTTCCAACCTTAACCGTGTTTTTCCAGGTATTGAAACTGCCGTAAGTGCTGTTTACTTCGGCGTAAGGCTCCATTTCGCTGGCAGTTGTCTGGATATTTAAACTCGCACCGAATGCACCTGCACCATTGGTTGAGGTACCTACACCACGCTGAATCTGAATGTTATCTACAGATGAAGCAAAATCGGGCATGTTTACATAAAACGTACCTTGGCTTTCGCTATCGTTGATTGGGATACCGTTAACCGTTACGTTGATCCTGCTATTGTCGCTACCGCGGATACGGATACCTGTGTAGCCTACGCCAGCACCAGCATCAGAATTAACTACAACTCCCGGTGTGTTCTGAAGGATGAAAGGCAGATCTTGTCCGAAGTTATTCTGTTGGATTTCTTCCTTACCAATATTCTTATAGGTAGTGGCCGATTTTTCTGTTGCCCGTGTTGCACGAACAATTACTTCATCTGCCAGGAAATTTTGAGGCAAGAGGCTAAAATCCAGCGTAGCATTCTGTTTAAGTTCTACAGCTTTTTCAATTGTTTTATAACCTATATAACTTACCACAATCGTGTATTTTCCGTTAACGAGGTTAGTGATGCTGTAATTTCCGGAGGCATCGCTCACTACCGCCGTTTTTTGGTTTCTTAATTTAACGGTAGCACCAGGAAGAGGCTGCTGGTTTTGATCTGTTACTTTACCGGTAATAGTAATCTGTGCCGATGCAAAGAAAGGCAACATTGCAACAAGCGCTGCAAAAAGTAAATTTTTCAATTTTATTGTTTTTAGTTAAACCCATCGGAAAAGGGGCATTGCCGATTTTCAGTTAAACTTCCATAACTCCAATCCCTACGCCGGCATTACCCGGATCAGGTGCATTCGAGGTTGATGGCTGGAGGGTTTTAAGGTTGATGGCATTACCCCTCTACCTTTTTACCTTCTACCTTTCACCTCAAAATGGGTATGATCTCAGCCTATTTTTGTGTTTATTTAAACAAGGCACCCCTAATGATGGGGCAAATGTAGAAAATATTTAACAATAACCGTATTTTTTGATGCTTTCTAGATTAATTGAACAAAAATTGACAGTACAATGGAAAGATCTGTTATTTTTAAATCGGGGAAATGAGTGGTTCTGTGTGCTAGGGGATTTCAGTCCCGCTTCTGCTTCCGATGAAACCTGTGAAACAAGCAAGCTTATCAAAATATAATACACCGCATTGATTGGGTTTAAATGGCCAGGCAGGTATAAATATTAATGGATGACCACCAAACGTTCCTACGGAACGAAAACGCCAATTATACAATCGGCTACCAGGCAATCGTCCCGATGGGACGGCCTGTGGTTATTTTACCTTTCCCGTCCCATGGGGACGACACCTAGGTAGAAAAAAAATGTTTTATTTTTCGTTCCGTAGGAACGTTTTGTGTTTTAGGCACCACGTTTAGCAACCCCCTGTATCTAAACCCGACAGCAGCGGTTCCGATCCTTCATCGGAATTAGCGAATGGCGGGACTGCAGTACCTATGAAATACTAACCTTTCATTTCCTAAAAAAACGCTTTATTATAATGGGAAATGAGCGCCCTAAGCTTTTGGCAAATTTCAAACAAAGTCATGAATTTAGTCAGGAAACATCTATTTTCTTATACACCAAGAAAATCGTTTACGGCCTTAATTGCATTTTCGAACCTTTTATCACCCAATCCACCAATTACCTTATAATTCGCATTTAGTGTTTTCAGTTCCTTATGCCAAACCTGCATAAAATATTCGCGCTTATCGGGGAAATCGCGCAGCGGATCATCTTGCCAGGGCAAATCGATGTCCATTAACAGATACAGGTCGTACGGCCTCTTAGGCAGTGCATCCAGCACTGGCTGTGGTGTTTCGCCCAATACTTCATCGCTCCAGATCTTTACCGTAATAAAAGTCGTATCACAAATAATAAAATCGCTTTCGGTAGTTGCTAAAATGGCATCCTCTAAAGCTACCTGCCCGTAATACATGTTCACTTCATCTTGCAGCGTATAATCGGCAACCAGGTTTTCGCAGTAATAGCGGGCATACTCTGGCACCCATGAAACTTTATAATATTTTGCCAGCAATTGAGATATAGTAGATTTTCCCGTACTTTCGGGGCCAACAATAGCGATCTTTTTAATATTTTTATTCACGATATATTTTCTGAATACGGTCAAATGTAAAAGAAAAAGCCTTAAAAGAAAAAATCCGGTTGAGGAGGGCTCCTCTAACCGGATAATAAACCAAACAAACTATTTATGAAGAAATCCTCATGGCGGGTAACTAATCCGCGGAGGAAGCTTTAGATCATTGTCTAAAGTATATACAAAACGCATATATGTTCTGCTTATTACAACATTATTGCCAATATTTTTAATATCACAACTTCGTGACTTAATTCTGACCTGTAGCGCCACTTTTACTAAATTCTTTTAACACTAATTAACATTTACAATAAAAACGTACATTTGATTTTGACAGCCGTGTATAATTTATAGTACAATCTGAAAATTAGTGTTCATTATTTAAAACTATTTGTACTAAAAGGTGTTATTTATTTAAGACATCAACAACTAAAACGTTATACCATGAAAAAGTTATGTGTTGTATTATCTCTTATAATTGTATTTGCTTTAGGTTCAATTGCCTTTACAAATATTAAATTGGGTGGGATAATAGGAAAAATTACACCGGTGGATGCGGCTTCTGCTGTTTCGCTTGTAGCGGCGACAGACACGCTAAAAGCGCAGATTAGCCAAGGTGTTTTTACTTTTACTAACCTCAAAGAAGGCGTTTATACCGTTGTGGTAAAAGCCAATGCACCATACAAAGATGCTGTAATAGAAAAGGTTGCCGTAAAAGATAGCGCCACAACAGATTTAGGCGAAATTAAATTACAGCAATAATTCATTTCGCAAAAGAAAAATCTAAAAAGAGCACTTAAATAGTGCTCTTTTTTATTTTAAAAAAAACGTCTTAAAATCACGCTAAAGATGTATCTTTGCATCCCGACAGAACAGTTGGGATTTTTCTTCTTACAAGCACAAAATCTCGTTGCTTTCAGGGTTTCAAAAGAACCAACACTTTAGAATTTTAATTATTGTTTAAGCTTTATCATGCCTAAAGACACTTCCATACGCTCAGTACTGATTATCGGATCTGGACCAATTATTATTGGCCAAGCCTGTGAATTTGATTACTCGGGTTCGCAAGCGGCTCTTTCTTTAAAAGAAGAAGGGATTACCGTTTCCATTATCAACTCCAATCCGGCTACAATTATGACGGATAAGGTTATCGGTGACCATGTTTATTTGCGCCCGTTAACTGTTGATTCAATAGAGGTTATTTTACAAGAGCACATCGACTCTGCAGATTTACCTAGAATTGATGCGGTACTTCCTACCATGGGCGGCCAAACTGCATTAAACCTTTGTAAAGAAGCTGAAGAACGTGGTGTTTGGGAAAAATATGGTGTTAAAGTAGTTGGTGTAGATGTTGCTGCAATCGAAAAAACCGAAAACCGCGAAGCTTTCCGCCAGTTAATGGTTGATATCGGTGTAGGTGTTGCAGAATCGAGAATTGCTAACTCATTTTTAGAAGGTAAAGAAGCAGCACAGGAAATCGGCTACCCATTGGTAATCCGCCCATCATACACCTTAGGTGGTTCTGGTGGTGGTTTCGTACACAAAAAAGAAGAATTCGATGCCGCTTTAAAACGTGGTTTAGAAGCTTCGCCAACACATGAAGTATTAGTAGAGAAAGCTGTTTTAGGCTGGAAAGAATATGAGTTAGAGTTGTTAAGAGACAGCAACGATAACGTAATCATTATCTGTTCGATCGAAAACTTCGATCCGATGGGCATCCACACAGGAGATTCGATCACTGTTGCTCCGGCAATGACCTTATCTGATCGTTGTTACCAGGATATGCGTAACCAGGCGATCAAAATGATGCGTGCAATCGGCAACTTCGCTGGCGGCTGTAATGTTCAGTTTTCGGTTAATCCGGCAAACGATGAAATTATCGCCATCGAAATTAATCCACGTGTATCACGTTCATCAGCTTTGGCAAGTAAAGCAACTGGTTATCCAATTGCAAAAATTGCAGCAAAACTAGCAATAGGCTACAACCTGGATGAAATTGAAAACCAGATTACCAAAACCACTTCAGCATATTTCGAACCTACTTTAGATTACGTAATCGTTAAAATACCCCGCTGGAACTTCGATAAGTTTAAAGGCGCTAACAAAGAGCTTGGCCTGCAGATGAAATCGGTTGGAGAGGTAATGGCAATTGGCCGTACTTTTATCGAAGCACTACAAAAAGCTTGTCAGAGTTTAGAGATTAACCGTGCTGGTTTAGGTGCAGATGGCAGACAGGTGCGTAATATTGAAGAAATTATGGATGGTTTGGAGCACGCTTCATGGAACCGTCTGTTCTTAATAAAAGATGCCATGACGATGGGCGTACCTTTGGAGTCGATCCGTAAGGTCACTAAAATCGATAAATGGTTCTTAAACCAGATTCAGGAGCTTGTATTGCTTGAAACTGAACTAAAAAGATATTCACTAAACAATATCCCTCAAGATTTCTTTGTAACCCTTAAACAAAAAGGATTCTCTGATATCCAGATCGCCTGGTTGTTAGGCAATGTTACGGAAGATGAAGTTTACGATCGCCGTAAAGCTTTGGGCATAAACAGGGTATATAAAATGGTTGATACCTGCGCTGCGGAGTTCCCGGCCAAAACACCATACTACTACTCTACTTTCGAAGAGGAAAACGAATCTGTTCCTTCCGACAGGAAAAAGGTAATTGTATTGGGTTCGGGCCCTAACCGTATCGGCCAGGGTATCGAATTCGATTATTCTTGTGTACACGGTTTATTGGCAGCAAAAGAAACAGGTTTTGAGGCCATCATGATTAACTGTAACCCTGAAACGGTTTCAACAGACTTTAACATGGCCGATAAATTATATTTCGAGCCGGTTTTCTGGGAACATGTCCGCGAAATTATCGAGCTGGAAAAACCAGTGGGCATTATCGTTCAATTGGGTGGACAAACTGCTTTGAAAATGGCTGAGAAACTAACAGAAAGAGGGCATCAAGATTATCGGAACATCTTTCGAGAATATGGATATTGCTGAAGACCGTGGCCGTTTCTCAGACCTGTTGAAAGAATTAGATATACCTTATCCAAAATATGGTGTTGCAGAGAATGCTGAAGAAGCAATCGTTGTAGCAAACGAAGTAGGTTACCCTGTATTGGTCCGTCCGAGTTATGTACTGGGTGGACAAGGCATGAGCATCGTAATCAACGATGAAGACCTGGAAAAAGCAGTTGTAAAACTATTGGGCGATTTACCGGGCAACCGTGTGCTGATCGATCACTTTTTAGACAGGGCAGAAGAGGCAGAATCTGATTCGATCTCTGACGGTGAGGATGTACACATTGTGGGTATGATGGAGCACATTGAGCCTGCAGGTATCCACTCAGGAGATTCATTTGCCGTATTACCTACATTCAGCTTATCAGAAACGGTAACTAAAGCGATGGAAGAATACTCGATCAAAATTGCAAAAGCATTAGATGTACGTGGTTTATTAAACATTCAGTTCGCCATTAAGGATGAGAAAGTTTATGTAATCGAGGCAAACCCCAGGGCATCGCGTACGGTTCCCTTCATCGCTAAAGCTTACGATGTTCCATACATTAACATCGCAGCTAAAATTATGTTGGGTGTAGCAAAACTGAAAGACTTTACGATTGTTCGCAAGCTTAAAGGTTATGCCATTAAAGAACCGGTTTTCTCTTACGAGAAATTCCCGGAGGTAGCGAAAGAATTAGGTCCTGAAATGAAATCTACCGGCGAGGCCATCCGTTTCATCAAAGATTTAGAAGATCCTTACTTCCGCAAGCTTTACAAAGACAAATCAATGTATTTGAGTAAGTAATCTGCTTACGAAGACCTATAATACTAATGGCCAGTGATTTTTTCACTGGCCATTTTTTGTTTCGTCATCTCGACTGAAGCACAGTCGCGACATTAAGTCGGGAGAGAGATCTTTTTACTGGTGGAAAAGATTTCTCCACTTCGGTCGAAATGACGATCTAGATTGAACCTCAGATACTGTCATGTTGAGCTTGTCGAAACACCTTAAAGCGTATTAACAGATCCTTCGACAAGCTCAGGATGACAAAACCTATATGATACAAACTCCTATTTAACCACTTTTATTGCTTCAACTTCGGAATCCTCGTTGGGGTATCCGTTCCGTTTACAATGGTAATTGCGCTCTTTGCGATGGCTTTGATGGTAGAAAGGATATTTTCTACGTCCAAAGAACTATATTCGTCTTTTACACTATGGTATAATTTATCGATATCAATTTTATCGGTACTAATGGTATGTGCCGGAACGCCCAAAGCAGCTAAAGTTGCGTTATCACTTCTATAAAATAAGTTTTGATCTGGATATGGGTCTGGATGGAAAGTAAATTCAGTTCCAGCTAAGTTTTTCTGCAAAATCTTCCCAAAATCAGATCTTTCATAACCGGTAATAAATGCGGTATTCTTGCCAAATTTCGAATCCTTACCAATCATCTCAATATTGAACATGGCCACTACATCATCAGGATTTAGTTTTTCAGAGAAATATTTTGCACCGAAACCACCAATTTCTTCAGCGGTAAAAGCAACAAAGATTAAAGTACGTTCATTGTTTTTCTGTGCTTTATAATACTTGGCAAGGGCAATCATAGCCGTCGTACCTGAAGCATCATCATCTGCACCATTGGCAATACTATCACCATCTACACTTTTTAAAAAGCCTAAATGATCATAGTGACCTGAGAAAACCACAATTTCTTTTGCTTTTGATTTACCTGGAATTACCCCTGCAACATTAAATAAAGGCATTTTATCAACCTTACTTTTAAATGTTGCCGAAAAATCTGCTGCAGCATCTTTACCCAAAACAAAAACCTGCACAGCGCTTGTAGTTGCTTTAACATCTTTCTCATCAACAGTTGCCGGTTTACCGAAGTAACTTCTATAGCGGTTAAACAGATCGGTAAATTTACCGTCAACCAAAACAATCTGATTTTTCTCAGCACCCATCATTGCCCTTAACTGAGGCACAAATGCTTTTTCTGGATCTAATTTAACAACAGTGGTGTTTGACTTATCTAGTGTAACACTTTCAGAAGTTACGCCTGAAACAATTAAATTTTCTGGGGCAACTTCCTGTCCATCTATTTTAACACTTGTAATAAGATTGGTAACCTGATATTTATTAAAGGTTTGACGGAAAGTTTTCTCCCCGGCTAATGGCTGTAAACCGATCTTTTTAAATTCAGATTCGATAAAAGTAGCTGCTTTATCAATACCAGGCGTAAAGGTTGCACGCCCCTGCATATCATCGGCACTTAAGGTTTTAATCAGGTGATCGGTGTATTCGCGGGTAATGATTTTATCTATGCTTTGCGCCTTAAGCTGCAAACTTGCCATCCCAACAAGGGTAAAAAAGAATATTTTCTTCATATAATAAGTTTTTTAGTGCTATTTAGATTTTACCTGCGATGTTAACCATTTATCTCTAAAAGTTTGCATAACTGGTGTTAAATTCCCACCTGTTTTTTCAATCGGAACAATTTCTAAAACCGGATCTTCTATTAAGGTTAATTGAGCCGTTTTCTCTTCTCCACGGTATAGATAAGTAACCTTCAGTACATCGCCTGGTTTATGGGCATCAGTAATGGCCGCAACCGCAGCCACATCTTTTATTGTCACACCATCGATGGTTAGCAATACATTATCAACGTCTAAACCTGCTTCATATACTGGCGTACCCATCAGCGTTTGCCCTAAAATTAATTTCCCATCCAGCAGGTTAATCTTGCCAAAGCCAGCAAAAGCTTTACCAGGATTTGCTTTGCGCAAAACAAGGCCGGCATTTAAAAGCAGCTTGCCATAATCGTTCTTTTCGGTGCCGTAAATATATTTTTTAAAGAAATTGGCAGCAAAAGCAGGATCTTTAGTCAGCGTTGCGAGGGTTTTTTCTAAATCAGGAACAGTGTAGGCAATTTCCGGCTTGCCGTAGGCTTTCCAAAGCGCACGCATATAATCATCAAGGCTGAGTTTAAATTCGGTTCTTAAGCGAAGATCTAAAGCCAGGGCTGTTGCAGCGCCATAAGTATAATAGGAGGTAAAAATATTGCCTTTATTGGTCTGATCGATAGCCACACCAGCATCGGCAAACACCGCGTACCTGCTGGCCTCAATGGGCGAAAAGTTTT
Source organism: Flavobacterium sp. W4I14 (assembly GCA_030817875.1). Taxonomy (NCBI): domain Bacteria; kingdom Pseudomonadati; phylum Bacteroidota; class Flavobacteriia; order Flavobacteriales; family Flavobacteriaceae; genus Flavobacterium; species Flavobacterium sp. W4I14. The sequence goes on along the minus strand of JAUSZU010000001.1, from coordinate 5,185,295 downwards.
TTGCACCTGGAGACAGTAAAACAGCATTTACCAAGCCGTTAAAAGTTTGTATGGCATTATCGGTAGTTTTTAAACCTGCTCTTGTTAATAACAGATTGCCATAATACTGGGTAAAGCCTTCAGCCAGCCAAAGCTCATCGCTCATATTGGCATGTTCAAAATTGAAAGGCTCTAAAGTTTTCGGTCTTAAACGCTCTACATTCCAGCTGTGAAAATATTCGTGCGAAAAAGTACCCAGAAGGTTCGATTCATAACCGGCAATTTTTGGCGTGCGCTGCACAATAGAAGTGGAGTTTCTATGCTCCATTCCATCGCCTGCATTCTCCGGATATACATCATTCAGAAAATAATAATTACCGTAGTCGTACGTGGGAAATTCTCCCCAAACGGCAAAATGTTCATCAACCATTTTTTTAAGCATCTCAGCATAATTATCGATGGTTTTCTGATCGTCGTTAGCATGCGTAATTAAATGGATGGTCTGTACTTTACCATCGGTATTTTTAACCTGCCAGCTTGCCGTTTTATAATTGGCAATTTCGGTAGGACTATCCATAAAATATTGAAGATTTGGCGCAAAATAAGTCCCATTGGCCATTGGCTTAAGCTGTGTAGCTACTTTCCAGTCCGGTTTTTCGGCATAATTGAATTTCACCAGTCGCGCTCTGTTATCCATGCCTACCGGAAACGCAAAAGTTGCCGGTATATTCATGTGTGCATGGGTTTCGTCGAAACCAGCATAAGTTCCGTCAATCCAATTTCCAAAAAGGGTATAGCTTATTTTTACACTGGTGCCATGATCGGGAATTTCATAAATATCGCCTGCTGTTTGTTTAATCGCCAGCTGTTTGCCTGATGCATCGAAAGCTTTGAGGTGATATACATTTTTTCCAAACTCATGTGTAGCATAACGACCTGGGGAGGATCTGCTCATTCTAACCTTTAGTTTACCCGCAGGAACATTCGGGACAAACATGCTGATTTCAGCTTCATGATGGATAACATTTGGAAAGGAAACCGTATAACTGATCTCATTTTGGGCAAAAGCCTGAAACGATAGTAGACCAAATACCGCAGCACCTAAAAATTTCTTCATAAGAATCGGGATTATAAGGGCAATTTAATAAAAATGGAAGATGTTTGAGGTAAAATGTACGATGGATAATAGTTGATGGTCTGATAGTCAATAACTGATAGCCTAATGTTCACAGTTGATTTTTTTTCGGTTTAATAGTTTAAGCCATGATCTATGAGCCATCCGCTCCCAACTTCCTTCTTACCTTTCCCCTTAGCCCTCGCTATCCCAATCGTGTTTTTCGAGATCGCGGTAAGCTTTTCCTTTTATAATTTCCTTCTTTTTAGATGATTCTGAATCGACCCTCGTTTCGTGAATATTGTCTGCTACTTCAAAATGGAAATCCTTGTCTTTTTTAGAATGATAAATTGATACTTCATCTCCATCCGCTATAGCATAATCATAAGGTCCTCTTGCACTCATCAGTTTTACAAACACAGGCAAACATTCAAAAAAGATAAACAGCAGCCCGATAAAAGTAACCGCAATTGCCGTATTGTTATCCCGTGTACCATCTACATTAAATTTAAGCTGCCCCAATGCCCAGTTCCGGTCGGCAAAACCCGCAATATCCGATAAACTGTCTAACTGTTTTTTAGTGTACAGTTTTTCGGTAAACAGGCCATCAAATTCTTTGCGTTTATCTACAAAACCTTCCGATTTATTGATGGCGGCTTTTAGCGAATCTAATTCAGCCGTGCGTTGTACAATTTCGGCTTCCTTGCGTTTGGCATACGGTCCGTAGCCCATTACTCCCGATGTTTCGGTGGTTTTGTTTCCAAAAATCTCGAAATTGAGTTTTTGTCTATCCGCTTTAATTCCTTTTTCAAGTGAATCTCTGGTAGCTTTCTGTTGATTTAACCTGCCAAATTCTACCTGATATTTTTTCTCAAAGGCTTTGTTCAGGGTATCAATTTTTGAACGCTGACCGTTTAGGTAACTTACCTTTAGGCGTTCTTTAATTTCCTTGTCGAAAATTTTAAGTTCTATTGGTCTCGAAATTACCATACCAATCATAATGGCCAACAGAATACGTGGTGTAGCCTGTAACAACTGTTTATTGGTACTTGCACTTTTATTAATGCTCGATACGATGTAACGGTCCATATTAAAGATGGCCGCCCCCCATAAAAAGCCGAAAACAATGGCAAAAATTACCGCCAGATCATCCCCTTTAAATACAAAATACATGGCATAGCCACCCGAAAGGGCAGCAAATAAACCTGTAAAAAAGATGGTGGCGCCAATGCCAGTATATTTATTTTGTTCTGAAGGATACTTTTCCAGTGTCGGGATATGAGCGCCAGAGCAAAACCAAAAGAAACGGTTCAGTTTGTCCATTTGTAACTATTTATAATTAAACGCCTAAGGGTTAAAGTTGTTACAGTTGCACACAAAATTTTATGGCATTTTTTTGATGGGGAGCGTAAAGTTGATTTTCCTATATTTGCATAAATACATTTAATAAAATGAAAGAAATATCGGTACAAGAACTAAAAGAGAAAATCGATAACAAAGAAGATTTTCAATTGATTGATGTTCGTGAAACATTCGAATACGAGGTTTCCAATCTTGAAGGCGAGAATATCCCTTTAGGTGGAATTTTAATTGAGGCTGATAAGGTTGCGAAAGATAAACCGGTAATTATCCAGTGCCGCAGTGGAAAAAGAAGCGCAGCAGCAGTAATGCAGTTGGAGCAACAATACGGATTTGACAATCTTTATAACTTAAAAGGCGGTATTTTAGCTTGGCAAGAAGCTTTTGATCCCAACATGCCAGTATATTAATGATAGAATGAGTGAATTTTGAATGAGTGAAGTTATTATCGCTTATTCAAAATTCATTCTCTCATTCAATAATCTAATCATTCAAAATTTTCTAACTCAATCACTCTCTAATTTCGTCATTCAATCATTTCTACCGTGGGTAAAAAATTTGCTTTAAATATCTTCTATAACCTGGCCATTATCCTTTCTATTTTCGGATTGGTTTGGTGTTATAACAATGCTAAATATCTTCCAGCTGGCTTTTTGGTAGGCACAACGGCTTGTTTGTTCTACTTTAAGTACCAACTTACCAAAGACATCAGAAAAAGCTTTAAAGAAAAAGATCAGAAGTAGCAATTTAATGATAGAATGAGTGAGTTTTGAATGAGTAAATACGATGATATAACGCCTATTCAAAATTCATCTATCATATCTCGCTCAGGCTCCGTCAATCATTCGATAATGCTGTCATTCAATCATTCCAACTCTACTTTAAAGAAAGAGATCAGAAGTAACTCCTTGCAGGCCTAAACCGGGCAGATCTTTTAAAATATACTTGCCGTTTTCGAAAGCTGGATCAGTAAAAGGGTTATTCTTGGTTAGCCATGGCCCATCCAAATCAGCCCAGTTACATAAGGGAGCCAAAGCAGCTGCGGCCAAAGTGGCACAACTGGTTTCGCTCATACAGCCAATCAGCACTTTCATTCCAAAAGAACGGGCCTTCAAAATCATCTGATGCCCTTCGTACATGCCACAGCTTTTCATCAGTTTTACGTTAATGCCATGGTAAGCGCCTTTCAGTTTGTCCATGTCGGCTAAACGCTGTACGGCTTCATCAGCCAATAAAGGAATCGGACTGCGCTCGGTTAACCAGGCATTCCCGTCGAGGTTATTTTTATCCATAGGCTGCTCAATTAATACCACACCCTGGTTATGCAGCCAATAAATTAAATCGATCGCTTTAATTTTATCTGCCCAACCCTGGTTAGCATCCACATATAAGGGTACATTGGTCATGCTCCTGATGGTTTCGATAATTTCCTGATCGTTATCCCTCCCCAGTTTAACTTTGATCACTTTAAAAGCTTCGGCATCTTTCAGTTTTTCGCGGATTACTTCAGGCGTATCTATTCCAATGGTATAAGAAGTTACCGGCATATTAGCAGGATCTGCGCCGTAAATTTCGTAACAGGGCTTATTTAACAGCTTCCCCTGGATATCGTTAAGGGCAATATCAATAGCCGCTTTAATGGCCGGCTGGCCTGGAGCAAGACTATCCAGATAGCTAATAATTTCTTCAAAATCGAATGGATATTGGATTTTATCCCAATCTACAAGGCTAAGAAATGCCGCAGCGCTTTCATAGCTCTCGCCCATATAAGGTACCATAGAGGCCTCACCATAACCTGTTACACCTTCATGTTCTATCTTTAACAGCATTAAGGGGGTGCTGGTACGGGTAAATTTCGAGATCGAAAAAGGGTGTTTTAATTCTAATTCAAATTGTCTGCAACTAATTTTCATTATCAATCGTCTTCTAAATAAATAAGGCAATTATCGCTTTACAAATTATCTTTGTTTTATTAACGCAACTACCACTGCCATGAAAAACATTTCAAGATTACGGTATTTTATTTATTTATCCTTAATAATTATTGGGGGATGCACCACAGGAAAAAAAGCCTTACAAAAAGGTGATTATGATGCTTCGGTTGCCAAAGCGGTAAGCAGATTGCAAAACTCGCCAAAAAACAGCGAAGCCATGCAAGTGCTAAAAACGGGATACGATTTGGCCCTACAGGATCATTTAAGAAAAATTGAAGAGGCAAAGGCATCTAACGACCTTTTTAGATGGGAATCGGTAATGTACGATTATCAAAAAATAAATCAATTGGCTGATGAGATCAATAGCTGTCCGGCCTGTTTAGCGGTTGTTCCAGGTCCGACAAAATATATCAAAGAGCTTGCTGATAGTAAATACAATGCTGCAGCGGCAAGATATAACTCAGGATTAGGTTATTTGAGAGAAAACAACCGCCAGTCGGCAAAAAAGGCATATTACGAATTTGAGAAAACACAGAATCTTCAGCCAAATTATAAAGATGCCAAGGCTAAAATGGAAGATGCTTATTGGACAGCGGTAACCAGGGTTGTGGTTCAGCCGATTATCGTAAACAGCGGCATGTACAAATTAAGTGCTGATTATTTTCAGCAACAGATCGATCAGTTTATTGGAAATTACTCGAGAAATAAGTTTGTGATTTTTTATGGCGAAACACAGGCAACAGATCAAAAAATTGTTCCCGATCAGGTATTAAGCTTAAACTTCGACGATTTTGTGGTAGGCCAGACCTATGTAAAAGAAAGGGTAGAAAGGTTAAAACGCGATAGTGTGGTAATTGGCGAAACCCGTGAGAAAAAACCAATTTACGGTACAGTAAAAGCTACCTTAAGTATTTTCGAAAAGAACATCTCCTCATCGGGCTTATTGGACATGAGCATTACCGATTGGAGCACAAAAAAACTGGTACGCCAGCAGAAATTCCCTGGAACTTATGTTTGGAGAGATAATTGGGCAACCTACAAAGGTGATGATAGGGCACTGAGCAAACAACAATTGGCCATTACCAGAAGGAGGGAACAACTGCCTCCACCACCAAGTGCTTTGTTTTTAGAATTTACCAAACCCATTTACAGCCAGCTGGTTGATGATATCAGTTATTATTATAATAATTACTAGGACTTAACCACCCCCGCCCCCCAATGTCGTTAAGTTAAGCTCCACGGTCGTCAGTCTGTCCAAAGGACTCCTGTGGAGAGCGTAGTCGAAGACTTCTTGAGGTTGATAAATCGCAAATAAATGCCCTTCAACTACGCTACCATTGACAGTCTCGAATGGTGTGGAGAGCTGTCGAAACATCTTAACGCATTTAAGCGGGTCCTTCGACAAGCTACAATTGACGTTATTTTACAAATCACTATTAAATCAGCATTTTAATCGCTTTTGCATTCCATCCAGCTAGGCCATTGCACGGTATCTCCGTTCTACTAAAACCCGGCCTAACAAATTTTTCGGGCTGCACTGTCCAAGCCAACGTACTCGCTTCGAAAGAAAAATTTTCAGCCGGCATTTTTTGTTTCTTTTTGATGCCAAAAAGAAAGAGCCCTTCGGCGGCGGCGAGCCGAGGCAAGACTGGGCCGTAGGCCAAGAAAAAACAATTGTACGTCACTCATATTGATTTTAAACAATTAATTAACCCTCAGGATGACAAATCTATAATTATGATACAACTCTGCGGGGGTAGTGTCTAAAGCTAGCAAGACTAGGGTTGTAATCCCTGCGTTAAAATAAATTATCATTGCAAAGCCCTAAAAATATAATGGCTAATATTGCAGTGATGAATACCGGCTTATACAATCCTTTCCAAAACTTCGATTTTTTATACAAAATCTGCTTCCTAAGCGGCAAAACCTTTAATTCCCCTGTTGTTCAGGTGCCGTTAATTCCAAAATGGTTGTTAGCGCAAGCTGGCTTAAGCGGCGAAGAGCAGATCCAGTTTTTGGATGAGAGTATCCGTTCATACAACACCTTGGTTATCCCGGTAAACAGCGAGGTAAACGAGCAGTTTTTAACCCCGCTTGAACACAAGATCGAAACAGCCTTTGCAACGGGGTACGATGCCGTTTCTGCATTGCCCGAACTGGATCTTTTTAACTGGATCGGCAAGTTTTTATATGGCTTTGTATATATCGAAATGCATTCGGCTTTACGTAAGGAAATGACTGCCGATGGTTTAAATATGTCGCAATCGTTAATGATGAAATTTGCCAATCTGAATTTCATGATGCAGAACCTGTATACCAGCCTGGAGTTTGAAGACTTTTCACCATGGTCTATCACGGTAGTGAAATTAGAAAACGGAGAAACACCATTCAGTTTCCGTGATGAGATAAACACTTTAACCTTCTCGTTAAAAATGAAAGATTTTGGGATCATCGCCTGTTTACAGGATAATGGTACTAACAAACGCTATCATCAGGACATCATCAACGAAATAAAAGGAAAAGCTTTAACCGCCGAACAGTTTGAAGAGCTGAGTGCGCGTTTTTATTATTCTGCCTATCTGTTTAACCGTTTACCCGAATATACTTTTATGCCGGTAGAAGGCACTACTTATATCGAAGCTATGCCTTTACGCGGAAACATGACCAAACCGCTTTTTGATGTTTGGCAACATAAAGTATATGCCCAGGTATTGGAAAACTTCTGGAAACCATGGGGTTATGTGGTATTCGAAATTATTAAAAATCCTGATGAGCCGATGAGTTTCTTCGAGAAACCTTATTTGCCTACGGCTGGGTAGTTTTTGGTGTTTCGTCATACCCAGCTTGACTGGGTATCTTAAAGCCAAAAAACATATCACTTCTTGCATTAGTATCCCCATTTTCACGGGAATGACGATTCTTCCCAAAGGATACTATCTCCCTCCTGTTAACATTGCAATAAAGTTCTGCAAAATCCCCGGAACAAAAATGATGGTAAAGATTAATCCGGTTAGCGCGCCAAAAAAGTGTGCATCATGATTGATGTGATCTCTTGAATTGCGGGAAGCATAAGCACAATAAATTAAATACAAAATCCCAAAAACTACAGCAGGAATCCCGATGGGAATAAACATGATGTAAATTTTAGACATCGGGTTAAACAAAATATAGCTAAAAAGCACGGCACTAATTGCCCCGGATGCACCTAGGCTATTGTAGTTAAAATGATCTTTATGTTTAATAACGGTAGGCAGGTCACTCAGCACCAGCCCCAGAAAATACAGTAATCCAAACTGCCAGCTCCCCATTAATCTTTCCAGTGTAAAGGCAAAAGCATAAAAGGTAAACATATTAAAAAACAGGTGCATCCAATCGGCATGCACAAGGCCGCTGGTAATCAGGGTATATACATTCTGTCCTTTCGAAACACTATACGGATGCAGCATAAACTTTCCGTAAAGGGAGTGATCATAGAAAGCGTATAGGCTGGTAATAATGGTAAAAACGAAAATTACGGAGGCAACTGGTGCAATATTGAAGTATTCCATGGGGGTTATTTTAAATCAAGTTTTACGTCTGTAACCAAACGGGCTACCGGATATCTATTGTGTGTTTTTTCGTAATAATCAGAATTTTTATATACAAAATCAAGTTGTGCAGCTGCATTCTTCGCAAATTCGGCGTCTGAAGCTTTTTTCGCCTCCAGTTTATGCTTTAGTTCTGGATTATTGTTAAGGAGCGCTGTTGCGGTATCTTCAAAAACATATGCTGAATAATGTTCCTTCATATCCAGAATTGAATCGAAAAAGTTCCAGTTGAAATAAGAATCAGTAGCCTGTGGTTCCAGTGTTTCTATAATATAACGGTTAACAGGTTGGTTAACATACACCACCAAATCGCCTGTATAATACTGGAGGTTTTGTTTTATAGTATTCAATTTTACGGCTGAGTGTAGGTAATGCCCTTCATAGGGCCTTGTTCCGGTTTTAAAATCGCCGATATAATAACTTTCTACTTCAATTTTCTGATCGGCCTTAAGTTCCCGCAGTTTAACATTATTCAGTTTAAGCAGGGCAATAACATGGTCCCAGGCTTTCGGAATAATGTAGGCAACCGGTTTTTGAATAGACACCGCAGATTCGAACTTGTTCCATTCTTTAATCGTTTTGGTGTAAGGTTTACCGCGGTCGTAATATAAACGATCAGCGCCGCTTACCGTACTGGGTTTTTGCCCGGCCTCGAAGCCTTTAAAGGTCAGATCGTTTACCTCGGTTTTATTCAGTTTCCACTCCAAAGGAAATTCCTTTTGTACAGCCACAAATTCATCGGCTTTCCGCTTATTCTCTCCAATAACCTTGGCATCACGGGCTACAACCCGAATATAGGTCTGCAAAAGCTTGTAAGTGGCATCCACACGCAAATCGTACGACTTTAGCATATGCGTTTCGGGCATAAAACCTATGGTATTGTGCAGCGTGGTATATCCGGTAGAATAACGTGGGGGATCGATAAATCCGGTTATTCCGCTTTCTGGCGTTTCGCCTATCGAGTTTACATAGGGAATCATCGGGTAACCCATCTTCTCCATTCCGGCATATAGATCGGGCAACAATGTTTTAGTTAAATAACCAGAAAGAATCGGGTTCAGCTTATCTTTTTGTGTAGGGATAAGTGTCATTACATATTGATAATCTGCACCATTGCTGGTATGCGTATCTACAAATATTTCGGGCTGCCAGGTGTTAAAAATGAGTTGAAACGCTGCTGAATTTTTCGAATCGGTTTTAATGAAATCACGGTTCAGATCGAGGTTCTTGCTGTTGCCCCTAAAGCCATAAGCAACCGGGCCGTTCTGGTTGGCCCTTGATGTTCCGCTACGGTTAAAACTGCCATCTATATTGTACAGGGGAATAATGCAGATCACCACATCTTTTGGCAGTTTACCTGCCTTAAGCAGATCGCGGGCAAGCATCATAGATGCATCTACCCCCTCTGGTTCGCCCGGGTGAATGCCATTGTTGATCAATAAAATCCTTTTATTCTGCTTTCTAAGCTCCGAAGGATCAAAAACCCGATCGCGCGACAAAACCAATACATGTAAAGGCTTACCAAAATCTGTACTTCCATAGGTTAATAATTTGGCCTCTGGATAAGTCTTAGTCAGGTTTTCGTAATAGGTTATAGCAGCAGTATAAGTGGAAGTTTCAATTTTTCCGCTCAGCTCGAAAGGTGTTTTTTGTGCAGCAGCTTTTAATCTCATCGAAAGCAAACAAAACACAAAGAATTTTTTCATGCCTTAAATCTAAGAAATGAAATGATGTTATTAAAGTGTTTTACGATAAGATTTAATCGTTCCAAACATATATTTAAAGCCTATGGTATAAACGTTGTAAACATCCGGCGAATAGTTCTCAAACTTGGCGCTCGAATCGTTATAACCATCCAAACCTTCACCAAAAGTATAGTTCGATTGTGCATTAATGTTGATAACGTACCTCATATAGCCATAACCATCGTTGATGTAATAGTTAAAACCAAAGTTTAAGGGTACCGACATATTAAGGCTTTTATCTTTTCCAGGGAAAGGCCCATATCCGGGATTCACTGCTGCCCAACTTGGTTTATACCGCACAATATCGGTAATCTTGTTGTTAACTACCCCTATACCCAAACCCACATACAAACCCCTCAAATTGTATAAAAACTCACTTTTATCGTAGTTCACCACCTCACCAAGCATTAGCTTTACATTGGCTGTAATGGCGGTATATTGGTTTACAAACTGGCGGTTGTGCGGATCGGTTTCAATATCTCCACCCTGAATCCTGCCGTATTGCCCTTCTAAACCCATGGTTACAAACGGCGTGATATGATAATCGAATACGCCATAGGCTGTGTAACCAAAACTCCCTTTGTACACATCAGTATAAGATTTGTTTATTCCGCCTCCAAAACCATACGACATTTTAAAGTAATTAGATTGGGCAAAAGAAAAACTTCCTATAAAAACAAGCAGAAGGGTTATGTAAGTAGCTCTCAGCAAATTAAAAATCATATCGTTTTTTTACAAAAATAATATGTTTATCGAATATCTATAACTTTTACCTTTGAATTATGAACACATACACCAACTTTAACAAATCCCTGGAGCAGCGGTTTATAAAATATGCGAAGATTGATACCCAATCTGATCCAAATTCTCCAACTTGCCCATCAACCCTAAAACAAAAAAACTTAGGTAAAGAATTGGTTCAGGAACTGTTAGAAATTGGCGTTACCGATGCCGAAATGGACGATAACGGCTATGTGTATGGTACGATCCTGTCAAACACAAACAAGCCGTTACCCGTAATTTTCTTCTGTTCGCATATGGATACCTCGCCAGATTGTAGCGGTGAAAATGTTAACCCGATTATTCATGACAATTATCAAGGACAGGACTTAATTCTGCCAGATGACAACAATATCATAATAAAGCTGTCTGAACATAAAGACCTAAAACACCAGATTGGTAACGATATTATCACAGCAAGTGGAACAACTTTATTGGGTGCCGATAATAAAGCAGGGCTAGCAGAAATTATGGAAGCAGCCTCCTTTTTAATGCGCAATCCTGATGTAAAACACGGAACCATAAAGCTACTTTTTACCCCTGATGAAGAAATAGGCCGCGGCGTAGACAAGGCCGATTTAAAGAAATTAGGTGCCGATTTTGGCTATACCATAGATGGAGAAACGCTGGGTTCTATTGAAGATGAAACTTTTTCTGCCGATGGCGCAACCCTTAAAATTTATGGCGTAAGTACGCATCCAGGCTTTGCAAAAGGAAAAATGGAAAGCGCCATTAAGATCCTTGCTGAAATTTTAGATTCGCTTCCAAAAGATACACTCACACCAGAAGCTACACATCAAAAAGAAGGATTTATCCACCCGGTAAATATGAGCGGGCAGGTAGAAGAGGCAGAAGCACAGTTTATTATCAGAGATTTTACCGATGAAAAACTAGCCGAACACGGGCAGTTTTTAGAAGAAACCGTAAAAAAGGTGATGGCTAAATATCCAAAATCTACCTACAAAATTAACATTAAAGCGCAATACCGTAACATGAAACAGGTTTTGGATCAGCACCCTAAAATTGTGCAATATGGGATTGAAGCCATTGAACGGGCGGGTGTAGTGGCAAAACAACAAAGTATCCGTGGCGGAACAGACGGCTCGCGACTTTCCTACATGGGTTTACCCTGCCCCAATATTTTTGCCGGAGAACACGCTTTTCATAGCAAACAAGAATGGGTAAGCGTACAGGATATGGAAAAAGCCGTACAAACCATTATTAACATCGCCTGTATTTGGGAAGAGCGCGGATAGTTGTAACAGTTCGGAGTTGGCAGTTTTGAGTTCGGAGCTGTATCCAACTCCAAACGCCCAACTCCAGACTCCAAAATCAATAGGAGGCTTGCCCAATATCCAACCTCGCTATTTTTCCTTCTTTGTTTACCTTAAATTTAAAGCAGGTTTTAAAATCACCCCATTGGTCGGAGTGGAAATGGCCATAAACCTCCAATCCGTTGTTTTCAACTTTATCTATACAGATAAAACGCTCATGCCCCAGCGCTTTCTTAAAGAAGTTATTAAATTTCATCTGGTTTCCGTCGTCGTAAAAGGCAACATCGATAGCAAATAAAGAAAACCATGTTTTTTCATCGCCTTTTTGCAATGCGGTAATAGCGGCCTTCACTTTTGCATTTGATAATTTTGTTAAATCTATCGCCATAGGTTTCTGATTATTTTAAGCGAAAGTAAATGCGCGGGTAATAAAATAAATAGCACTTTAAGCTTTTCATTTGCTTAAGCTTTAAGTAGTGATCAAAATTAATAAAAAAGATATTTTTAAAATGCATCTTTTTGTTACTTTTAAATTGTAATGATAACTCTCGAGAACGATTATATAAAAGTTAGCCTGGCGGCTAAAGGCGCAGAACTTCAAGGCTTATTTAGTAAAGAAACCAAGCTGGAATATCTATGGAATGCCAATCCTAAATATTGGGCAAAACACAGTCCGGTTTTATTTCCTATTGTTGGCTCATTAAAAAACAACAGTTTTACCTACCAAGGTAAAAGCTACGAGCTGCCACGCCATGGTTTCGCCCGCGATCATGTTTTTAATATCGAAAAAATAAGTGAAACCGAAGCCGTTTTTACCCTAACCCAGAACGAAGATACTTTAAAAGTATATCCTTTTTATTTCGAGCTGAAACTGAGGTACCGGCTAATCGACAGGAAACTGAACTTAACTTACGAGGTAATAAACACAGGTACTGCCGAGCTTTTATTTTCAATTGGTGCACACCCGGCATTTGCGGTGCCCAATACGCCCAATACTGTTTATGAAGATTATTATCTTGCTTTTAATGCCGATGAGAAATTAACTTTCTGGAAACTCGAAGATGGCTTGGTAGCCGATGATACCGCACTCATTGAACTGGGTGGCCACAGGTTAAACCTTAAACATGATTTGTTTTATAACGATGCGCTGGTTTTTAAAACCCTGCAGAGCAACTGCATCAGCTTGCTCAACAACAAAAACGATTATGGCCTGCATTTCCATTTCGAAGATTTCCCTTTCTTTGGCATTTGGGCCGCTACTGATGCCCCTTTTATTTGTTTAGAACCCTGGTGCGGTGTTGCCGATGGTGTTAACCACGATCAGGAATTAACACACAAAGAGGGCATAGTAAAACTTGGTGCAGGCGAAAACTGGTTGCGGTTTTGGGAAGTAGAGTGTTTTTGACGAGATTATTAAAGTTGATAACAGAATTTAATTAAATTCATATAACTTTGAGGCATTTAACCATCTCAAATGCGCTCCAATATACTTAAAAAGGCATGTGCTACTATTGTAGTAATTATTGTATTTATCTCCGCTCAGACTTTTGCTCAGCAATTTATTAAAAATTTTTCTGCTGCAACTTCTTTCGTAAAAGTAGGCAACACCATTTTCTTTACGGCACAAGATGCCAATTACGGCTTAGAACTTTGGAAAACTAATGGAACTTTGGAGGGAACTTCTTTGGTAAAAGATATTAAACCGGGCCCGCTGTCATCAAACATTGCAAATTTAACAGTCTTTAAAGGCAAAATTTATTTTTCAGCAAATGACGGCATTAATGGCGCAGAATTATGGACATCTGATGGGACTGCTACAGGTACATTTATGATTAAGGATATAAATCCTGCACGTAATATTTCCGGTAGTTCTTCTCCATCACAATTTACAGTTTGTAACGATATACTTTATTTTACAGCCGTTAAACTAGGAAATTATAGGGGGCTTTGGAAAACCGATGGAACAAATGCAGGCACTGTTCAACTTGCGGAAGATGATTATTTTGGGTATAGTCAATTCACCCCAATAGGTCATACTATTTATTTCACGGCATCTGGCAATAGGTCACTTTGGAAAACGAACGGGTCAATTGCTGGAACGAAAAAAGTAACAACCGATGATAACTATACGGTTGATTTACTCAAAAACATTAATGGTGAATTGGTCTATATAACAAATACTTCCTACCGCCAAAACATCAGGCTTTACAAGCTAAATCCTACAGACGACAGTTTTACATTATTAAAGTCTTTTAACGCTGTAACCTATGGCAATAATGATATTGATAACATTACTCAGGTTGGTTCGGGGTTTTATTTCTCAATTAGGACTGTAGATGCAAATGATAAAGCGATTGACGCACTCTGGTTTAGTAATGGCACACCAGAAGCTACCAGATTTGTTAAAGGCTTTGAATGGTCTTCGCATTCAAGCAATTCTTATATGCAAAACTTCATTTCCCTTAACAATAAATTATATTTTGGTGTAACCTCACAATTTCAGATATATACAAGCGACGGCACAGAAAATGGAACGGTAAAAGTTTCTGACGCAAAATTCGCTCCCGAAAAACAACAATTAGTATCAAATCAAAAAATCTTCTTTAATAACGATGGACTGCTTTGGAGTTTCGACGGCATAACAGCAAAACAAGAGCTTAGCACCCCAAGAAACCCAACCCAATTATTTGATTCCGATGGAATTATTTATTTTACAATTGCTGATCAATATAGTGCGGCATTATGGAATAGCCAACCCGAAGCAAGTATCCAAATAACTTCAGGATACCAACAACTTGAAAAAAATGCAACGATTAGCTTTAGCACAAAGACCGACAGCGTAGCTAATTCGATTGTTACGATAAAAAACTTAGGTAACAAAGAGTTAATATTAAGCGAAATCAATGTAACAGGAAATTCTTTTTATGTTAATGGAAGGCCAGCTGAAAGTATTTTACCCGGAAAGCAAACTACTTTCAACTTACTTTATTTACCAATAAAAGACGAACAAAGTAGTGGTTTGTTGAATATCAAGAGCAGTGACGACAGCAAAGGCTTCTTTAATGTCAATCTTACAGGCGCTACAAATGGTACAGCAATAAATAAGTATAACCCGGGAAACATCTCAAAACAGATCGCTTTTAAAGATAGTGTTGGAGGATTTAACCTTTCTAATAATAGACTGGCCGAAGGGATGCCATTAAATTCTGTTATCGGAAACTTTTCATCTCTAAAAACTAGCGAAAATTATACTTACTCATTTGTCCAGGGAGCAGGAGATGCCGATAATAACGATTTCAAAATTGATGGACAAGAACTGAAATCCAATAAAATATTCGATTTCGAAAATAAAAGTACTTATACCGTCAGAGTAAGCGCTAATAATACGAATACTACGATTGAAAAAAGTATTACGATCCTCATTAGCAACCTTCAAAAAAACATTGTTAGCGGAAATTGCATAGCAGGCATTGAATATCTAAATTATACCCTTGATGATGTTGCTTATACCAACACCAATATAATTGCAGTAGGCGATCAGGGAAAAATTCTTGCTTCTAAAAATGATGGCCAGGACTGGAGCATAATTCCTTCGGGTATTAGTGAGCAGTTGATAAGTATAAAAATGACAGATGAGCAAATTGGTTACACCATTGGATACTATGGTTCAATGCTAAAAACGGAAACGGGCGGCGATTCTTGGTTCCCAATTAAAGTCCCTGATTTAACTTACCCATATGTAAATAACATGCATTTTGTTTCATCTCTTGTCGGTTACATATTTGGAGAAGGTAAACTTTATAAAACAACCGATGGCGCAAAAAACTGGAAAAAACTCACCGTACAAAATTTTGGCAATCCTCCTTCGAGTGCCTATTTCATTGATGAAAACACTGGATTTATTTGTGGTTCTAGCCAGCTGTTACGAACTAAAGATGGTGGACTAACATGGGAAAACATAGTCATATCAAATCTGGGTTTTGCGGTTAATCTAAGTAAAATAACATTTGTTAATAAAGACCTGGGTTTCATCGTTACCTCATCGGGTGATATACTACAATCAAAGGATGGGGGCTCAATCTGGAGCAAAATCAGTAATGCAGGTGTTTCTAATCCTACTCGGTTAGTTTTCACTGACGAGAAAACAGGTTTTATATTAAGTGGTTGGAATGAGCTGTTACAAAAAACAACTGACGGCGGCTTAACCTGGATTAAAGATTTTTCATCCTCAAGTTCATATTTGGGCTTTGCTTATAATAAAAGTAAAAACAAGTATTGTATGGTTGGCCATGGGGTTAATTTAGGATATACTTCTTCTCAAGGCAGAGCCATCGCCCTTAAAAATGGTTCTGAAGCGTGGGCCGTGCGGTCTTTACTTGGAAATGACGACCATTACCGTTTAGAATTAATTAATGAAAAGACAGCCTACGTATTGGGTAGCGGTGCATACAAAACTTTGGATGGAGGTATTACCTGGAGTAAACTGCAGATTATTAGTGATTCTTACGGCAAGATCTCTTCATGCGCTTTTTTAAATGAAAGTAAAGGATTTTACGCTAATACTATCGGATTATACAAAACAGTTGATGGAGGCACAAGCTGGTCTAAAGCTAATTTTCCAAATTACACCGCTGCAAGTAATTTAACCTTTATCAATGATAAGGTAGGCTTTATTTCTACATATAATACTATTTATAAAACTATAGATGGCGGCGAAACCTGGGAAAAAAACCTTCAATCAAATGAAAACCTTAGCTGGAGAAGCATAAATTTCATAAATGATCAAACTGGTTTTGCTTTTGGTTTTGGAAACAAGTTTTATAAAACTGTAAATCAGGGTGCAACATGGGAAATTATTACAATTTTAGATAACCCATTTATATCTTCGTTGTATTTCTTCAACTCCGAAACCGGACTGATTGGATGTAACGGTGGGCTTTTATTCAAAACAGTCGATGGTGGAAAAACATTTACAGAAATAAGAACCCAGCTCTCAATGAACTTGACAGGTTTTGCCTTTTTTGACAATCAACATGGATACGCAATTGGAAACAACGGAGGAGGCATTAGTGAAATTTATGAAACAAGCGACGGTGCTTTAACATGGACATTTATCACTCAGATCTCTGAAAATATAAGCCAGATAAAAATTTCTAATGGAAAAGCTTATATCATAGGCGGACGTGGGAATATTCTGTTACTGAATGGAGGAAATCCTAAGCCTGTAAATACAGGATATATAAACGGAGAGTCAACCGTTGCAGCTGGGATAAAGTATACCTATTCAACTCCGGCTATTAATAAAGTTAATTATAACTGGACCACTAATGCTCCTGCAACTATTGAATATCAAAACAATATGGCAAATATTACCTGGAAACAAGCAGGCAAATATTTACTAACAGCAACTGCTTTAAATAACTGCGCTGCTGGTGAAAGTCGTACGCTGGAAATAGAGGTGAAAGATTTTCAAACACCCAAAATAATAGGATTAGATAGCGTTCTTAGCCAATCAGCAAATATAAGTTATTCCACAAAACTAAATCAAGACCATAGCTACAATTGGTCTATAACAGGTGGCACGCTAACAGTCAACAAAAATACAGCAAATGCATCATGGGGTGATGCGGGCACAGGCGTAATTACTGTGGTTGAAACAGATTTAGGTCTGAATATGAAAAAGGCTGCCTCATTAGATGTTGTGATAACCAAGGCACCCACTATCCCAGCAAATAATTTTGAAATAACAATAAATGGGGTAAGTTGTAAAGGAAGTACAAACGGCATTATAAAAATTAAAGCTATAAAAACTAACAAATACCTGGTTTTACTTACCGGTTCTGACCAAAAACCCTACAACTTTACATTCTCTGATAGCCTGAAGATAGAAGATCTTAATAGCGGAAATTACAGCCTCTGCATTTCCATTGAAGGAAATACCAATTTTAGCAGATGCTATAATTTAAACATAACAGAACCCAAAGACCTTTCAGTTTATTCCACAGTGAACAAAGATAACCAATCATTAACACTATCCCTATCAGGTGGAGAATTGTACTATATCGATATCAATGGCAAAAAATATCAAACGAGTGGGCAGCAGTTCGATATAAAACTTGAAAAAGGCATTAATGATTTAAAAATTACTACAGATAAAACTTGCCAGGGATTATATCAAAAGCGAATTATCATTGACGGGATTAATATTTTTCCGAATCCAGTTAAAGATATCCTGAATATTGACCTTGGAGGAGAAAATTCGCCAAAAGTAAAAGTTGAGGTCAACAACCTGGCGGGGCAACTTATAATGTCAAAAACCTTCACGAACAATGAAAATTTTTTAGCTATGGAAATGAATACAGTTCCTACAGGTATTTACTTAATCAGAGTTACTACAGAAAAATCTAAAGCAATTTTTAAAATAATTAAGCAATGAAAATTTTAATATTTTTCCTTCTGGCTGTTATTCTTTTCACGTCTTGCAGTAAAAAAGAGCCATCAGAGCCAGATATAACGGTTGAAAAAGCAACACTTCTTTTTCCTGAACAAAACGCAATTTGTATATCAGGAGCTAATATTTCAGGTACGCAAAGTTCAATTACATTTAAATGGGTAGAAGTTACCAATGCAAATAGCTATACCATTATGGTAAAAAATCTTCAAACAAATGAGGTTATAACTCAAATATCAACACAAAATGAAGCCGTCGTAACCTTGTTAAAGAATACTCCATATAGCTGGTCTGTTAATGCCAAAACAGCAAATAACGAAACAAGTTCGCAAAGTGTCTCATGGAAATTTTATAATGCAGGCACAGGTACAATTTCTTACCCACCATTTCCCGCCGATGAACTTGTACCAGCCGATGGTCAAAGTATTAATGCAGTTAATGGCAAAATAAAAATAATGTGGAAAGGAAGTGATGCAGATCAGAACATTGTTAATTATGACATTTACCTTGGCACCACAGCATTACCGGGCATATATAAAAGAGAAGTGCTAAGCAATAGCCTTGAAGAAGTACAGGTAAATCCAAAAGCAAGGTATTATTGGAAAATAGTCAGCAGAGATGCAGAGGGAAATACATCTGAATCTAATATTGTTTCTTTTTCTACAAACTAGTCTGGAAGATTATAGCATATTTTCAAATACAATAGGAAAAACCTAAACAATAGATTAAATCATTCATTTCTTAATCTAGTTTAAGAAAATTGTGAACCGCAGGTATTAATTTGCTGTTTAAATAATTATCCAGCAAAATGAAAAACAGCGCACATTTCCCTCAATTATTTCTTCGGCTCGCTTTGGGCATCGGTTTTATCCTACCCGTTATGGATCGCTTTGGCTGGCTGGGCACACCAGGCTCGCCAACGGTTAGCTGGGGCAATTGGTCGGTATTTTTAGGTTATACCAACACTTTAATGCCCTTTTTAGTAAGGCCCTTAGCCAATGTAATGGCTATTATTGCCACCGCTGCCGAGTTGGTTTTTGCGATAATGCTTATCGTTGGATACAAAATTAAGTTGGCGGCTACCGGTAGTTTTTTGCTAACACTTGTCTTTGCCCTCTCTATGCTAGTCTTTGCAAATTACAGGGCCCCTTTTAATTATTCTGTTTTCGCAGTAAGTGCCGCTAGTTTGTTGTTAGCAACCTTGCCCGCTTATAAATGGAGTATCGATGATTGGAAAAATTAAAAACGGCAGCACATTGAGCTGCCATTTCTAATTATAATGCTTTTACCAACCTGCGTTTAAAACCGAAATGGCTTTCTCCAGCAATTCGTCTTTGCCTTCCAAAACACCCCTAATTGTTGGGTATAAGGTGTAATCAATTTTTACCCCCACTCTTTGGGTCGGTGTTCCGTTAGGATAGAAAACACCTATGCCGGATATCATTGTATTTAGTCCTCCAGGCAGAATAATAGATGAAACATTTCCGTCAGCACCTGCTGTGATGCTTCCAATTACCTTAACGTTAGGCGAACTTTGAAAAGCCATGGTGGTATATTCAGCCTGGCTCTGGCTTGTTGCATTCACAATCACCACAACCTTTCCTTTATACCAATCGCCAGATGATTGTCCGTTTTGTAATTCTGGAGTGAAACTAAAAGCACCTGGATAGGCTGTACTCCCTGTTGTAAACTTAACGAAGGCACTTTTTCCATTTTTAATATAATTACCAAAAGTAAAAGGCATAAATTCTGATGGATAACAGCGCATATCTACTATAATGCCTTTTGTATTGCTAAAAAGTTTTTTGATTTCTGGCAGTTGAGTATTTTTATATTTCCCTGGATACACATAACCAATGTCATTATTGAGGAGTTTAAATGCTTCAGCCTTTTCTGCAACAGGATTTTTATAGGCTAAGAACAGCTTGCCCATCGGCACCTCGTACTCAAAAAATTTATTGCCTCTTTTTACGCTGATTTTGATACTGGTATCATTACTTCTCAGTAGATAATTTACAGGTAAATCGCGGAGCTGGGTGTCATAATTCGACGCAGGCGTAAAGGGTAAATATTCTTTAATTAATGCAGGGATATCTTTTCCTTTAATTGCCACAATAATATCGCCCACTGCAAGTTTTTCTTTTACATCTAGTGTATCGGTATGTAAAGCGGTAATTGTTAAATTGTTTTCTATAAATTTAGCCTGAAAAGGGGCTGCGAATTTACCCTTAAAATCGTTAAGGGCTTTACTACCCGACCATATATTAGCATGTGTATCATGAACCCTTGCAATTAAACTTATTGCCGCTAAACTATATTCTTTTTCACTTTTTGCTTCAACAAAACCAGGTAATGCAGATGCAATTACCTGATTCCAGTCTTCGCCAATAATATCTTTATATGGAAAAAAGTAATTAATCATTCCCCAGTACCGGTAAAGGCAGAGTAAACGGTAGCCAGCATCGGGATAAACCATTGTACCATATGCTTTCTCATTCTTAAACTTAGGATTTCCAATATTTGGATCCATTTCGACATAGTAATTCGGACCGGTATTACGATTGTTTTTAATGTAGATTAATTTGTCGCTAAGCGATTTTTTTAATACCGAGCCGTTAAGTAATGAACCGTAATCAGGGCTAATCTCATGCTTTCCTGAGGCGGTTTTGAAACAGCTTTTGCAAATTTCAGGCTTTGGTAATTTATCCAGATATAGCTCTAATGCTGTACTAAGTTCCTGATTGTTTTTGGCTACGATTACCGAGGGCAAAAACCTAAAAAGTTCAGCATCCCAATTATAATCTCCTTTGGCAACCGCAGGATGGTGGTATTTTAAAAAGGCCCAAAATTGCCCTGCTAAAACAAGGTTTGTTATTTTTTGTTCATTGAGCGCTATCTTCGCTATGCCCGAGCCGGTATTGAAAGCAGTATCTAAATCTGCCCTCGCCAATTCTATTTTCCTGAACTTCGCCTTCGCAATTGGCTTCCCATCTATAAAAACTTCCAAGTGATCAAACCAAGCTTTCCCATCACCAACCAATAAACCGCCCACATGTATTGCTTTTACCCCATCGCTTTCGTAATTCAGTTTAATGGTATATAATTGCCAATCGTTACTTCCTTTAACACCTCTACTGTTCATATTATCGAATCCCAGGGTTTTGCCTTCTTTCCCATCAAAACGCATCCATAAACCGGCATAGCCTGATTTTACATTTTCTGTTTTAATGTAGCCCTTCAACTCGATTACTTTACCTTCAAAAGCCTGGCTAATCGGAAAATCGATTACACCAAAATCGGATTCTCCGCTTACTTTATTGATGGATAGGCTATATTTTCCCGATTGCTTTACCGTGCTGTCTAAAGTAACGTTGTAGGCTTTCTCTTGGTCTTTATTAAACGAAAGCAGCCATGATAACGGTTTCTTTGTGGTTGGATTTAATTCTTCAAAATCGCCATTAAACTTGAACTGTGCATTTGCACAGCCTGCAAAACAAACACAAATAAACAAGAAGATTTTTTTCATAGAGCTGATTAAATTAGGTTTATGCAAAATAGTTATTTATATTATTTAATAGAACCCCCGGTCTTAAATTGTTGGATAATGTCCAAATTATTGTCGCTGATGGTAAGCGTTTCGTAAATAGGCTATAATCGAGCAATTCGCACTATTTCTTATTTTCGCGGTGTAGTGAAAACCACTACCCATAAAGGGGTATTTTTACCTTTTAATTTGATGTTAACATGTTGATAACTATATTTATAATGTTAAAATTAAATCAACGGGACGATTTAGATTAAAACGCGAAACCTTTCAGCAATGAAAGGTTTTTTTTTTGCAAAAAAAACACGCCCTCAAAAGCGGACGTGTTTACTCAAATCTAAAATTATTTTGGGACGATTGAGAATTATTTCATTAAATGTTTAATACCCTGATACAAATATGAAAAAGATAAGGGGTTTATTTCCGTTCAGTTTTATTCATCTGTAAAATAATAACTTATCCAAAAACTATTGTAAAATGAATAAAACATTCTGGTCTATTTAAGAACAATGTTTTCTCAAGTTCGGCACCCAAATTAAGGCCACCACAACAAGGTGGAAACACACAGTTTATTAATTTGACGATGTCAAAAACGCCCTTACATTTGTCTCAAGTACACCCATTTTACCATTAAAAGGTGCAGTAACTTAGTTGTAAACAAAATAAATAAGATTATGGCAAGCATGCACCCTTACTTAAACTTCGACGGCAAGGCCGAAGAAGCTTTTAATTTTTATAAATCGGTTTTCGGAGGAGAATTTACCTTCTTTGCAAAAATGGGCGATGCACCCGAATCGGTTAAATTAACCGAGGAGGAAAAAAACCGTGTAATGCATGTCGCCCTACCCATTAATGAGCATACGGTTTTAATGGCCTCCGACTGTGTACCATCGGCAGGGCATGTACTTAAAGAAGGCAATAACATGTACATTAACCTCAATGCCGAGAGCCGCGAAGAGGCCGATCGCCTATTTAACGGCCTTTCAGCAGGTGGCTCCATTGAAATGCCAATGGACGATATGTTCTGGGGCGATTACTTCGGTAGCTTTAAAGACAGGTTCGGTATCCAATGGATGGTTAATTTTAGCAATGCTAAATAGTTAATCGCAGTTGAAATCCAGGGTATAACTACTCTGGATTTTTAGTATCCTGCCTGAATGTTTGTTAGTTTCAGTAAATAGGCAGCACAAATTTTGTCAGAATTGTTGATTATGTTTATCCAGCAACAGATTGATAATAAAAAACAGTTAAAGAGTGTTAAATATATGAGATGAAAAATTTGAATCGCCATTTTTATTGAATGAAAAATCTAAAAATAACGTTATGCCTCACCTTACTACTTGCATCCTCAGCACTGAATGGTAAAGCTTTTACTGACTCTGTTTGGGTAAATATTAAGATTACAGACACCTCATTCAACCATAAAACCCCAAAACTTTATCTCCAAAAACTGGGAGACAAAGTTCGAACATCAATATCCCCTAACAGAATTAAGGATGGTCAGTTCGTATTTACATTTAAAAATGAAAATTATTTTGAATGCATAGTACGTTTCGATCCTGACAATACTTCATTCGTACCCTTCTATCTATCTCCAGAAAGCAGCCATGTCGAAGTTGAATATTTTTTCCCATCAACAAACAAAATGGCTTTTATCAATCGATCAAGAGGCTCTAAAGCACAAGCTGATATTAAAAGGATTGAAGACAGAACTAATGAAATACTACATCAAAATGATGAAAAGCTTAGGCTTAAATATCAAGATTACAACAAGATAGCTTCGCGGGCAGATATCCGAAACGAAAGGTATAACCTTAATCTGAAAGATAGATTTGAGTTTATCAAGAAACTATCTTACGACACGACTGTTTATGCCCCGGTCTTATATTTGAATATTATTAATTCATTTGATGATTGGTCGATTGATCAGCTTAAAGCTTTTTTATTTCATCAAAACCCAAGAGAAGCGGTTAGTATTTACGAGGAAATTAAAGGGAACATTGCTATCAAAGAGGCGGCATTTAAAGACGAAAAGCTCAAAGCAACGCTCCTTAAAAACGCTGAAATACAATTGGCGATTAAGACTATAAATCAGAAGTACGTTTATCTGTCATTTTGGGCATCATGGTGTGGCCCTTGTCGGTCACATAACAAAACGCTTAAGTCAGCAAACTATAAAAATTTAGGCTTTATAGGCATATCATTCGATAAAAATTTAGTTGATATGATTAGAGCAGGCAAAGAAGATGATATTGACAAGTGGAAACAGGTTCAGATAAAAGAAGGCTTTGAATCTGAAATAGCAAAAAGCTTTGGTATTAATGCTTTGCCCGGAAATATTCTTTTAAACGATAAAAGAGAAATAATCGGTATTAATGTTTCTGATCAAACATTGGAGTACCTCATCTTTCAAAAGTAGTTCAGATATGATCGTATTTGGCCGCTAATCAATTTAAAATAGACGGTACTTCTTGTAATCATTGCGATAAACGGCTTAAAGTTTCCCTGGTAACACCTAAATAGGACGCAATAAGGGTTTTCGAAATCCTCTTTTGTAAAGATGGGTATTGATTGCGCCATTGCTTGTAACGCTCGCCCGCATTATTACTCAGTAGCGCCAATACCCGTTTTTGCAAAGCCATATTGCCTGTGGTGTACTTTTTCCTAAAAAAGTATTCCATTTTCCGGGAAGAGGCGCAAAGTTTTTCCTTGTTCTCAAAAGAGATAGAAAGGGTTTCGGTATCTTCAATACAATCTACATTTAAGGTTGCCGGCATTCCGGTGTTAAAAGCGTTCGGGTCTGAGAACCACCATTCTTCCATGGCAAGCTGTAAAATGTATTCTTTGCCTTCATGGTCGGTATAAGAAGACTTCACAATTCCTTTCAGTACAAAATGTTCGCAACTGGCTGCATCACCTGCCTGAATAATGTATTGGTGTTTTTTATATTTCCGCTTGGTAAAAAAAGATTCAGCATATTGAAATTCTTCATCTGTTAAACAAACAATCTGATCAATATGCGCCCTTAAAAAATTTGTTTCCATGTTTCTGATACAACAGCACAAATGTACTGTTTATTGAAGATTTATAAACCTGAGACAATTGCCCTTATCCGGTAAACGTGATAATAATCACGCTAAAATAGTGATCTATGTCCTTTCCAAAAACTGATGCCTGCATTAAGTTTGCAATACACAAAACCAACCGCTAACACACAAATGAAACTTAAATTATTAACCGCCCTGGCCTTACTGGCGATATTGAACACACAAAAATCAGCTGCCCAGAGCCTTGCCAAAATGAACTGGTTTAACGAACCTGAAAAGTGGGAAATCAAGGATAAAAACACATTTAGCTTATTTGTTCCGGCCAAAACAGATTACTGGCGGATCTCGCATTATGGCTTTACCGTGGATGATGCGCCTTTTTATTATGCCACTTATGGTGGTGAATTCGAGGTAAAAGTAAAAATTACCGGCAACTACGTAACCACCTTCGATCAGATGGGTATTATGCTCCGAATTAATGAAGATGAATGGATTAAGGCGGGAGTAGAATTTGTAAATGGCAAACAAAATGTAAGTGCGGTGGTTACGCATAAAACAAGCGACTGGAGCGTAGTAGAATTGGCACAGGCACCAGCATCTATCTGGATGAAAGCCGTTAGAAAACTTGATGCAGTAGAGATTTTTTACTCGCTGGATGATAAAAAATACACCATGATCCGTACGTGTTATTTTAAGGATAATGCTCCTGTAATGGTGGGCCTTGTGGCCGCCTGTCCTGATGGCAAGGGTTTTAACGCCACATTTGAAAATTTCAAGGTTACACCCACACCAGATCAGCGCAGGTTAGATTGGGCAAAAAAACAGCAGAATTAATATTTTCTTTATAAAGTGGTCGTCATTTCGACCGTAGCGGAGAAATCTATGATTAAGTGTAGCTAACAGATCTCTCCTCCGAAGGAGTTCCTTTGGAACATTTCGCTTTGCTCCATCCGATAGCTATCGGATCGAGATGACGATTTTTCTAGGGACTCAGGTTAACAACTTGTTATAATGAAATCTTCGCCAGCGCTTCAACCAAATCCTGAAAACCTGGCCGGTTTAATGGCGATGCAACTAAACAGGCATCTCTTAGCGCAGTCAAAGCATTCAAACATGCGCTGCTTACCGTTTCGTTTTTTAAAGAAAGTAAATCATCAAGCAGGTAACCATAAGCACTAACTTCTATCCGCTCCAGCGCAAAGGCAAACGCATCATCAGCCTGATCATAAAAACTTGCAGCGCCGAAATCGCCGAACAAGGTACTGCCCTCATCATCAATCAGGATATTGTGTGCATATAAATCGCCATGCATAATCCCCGCCTCGTGCAATTGCGCAGCTAAGGAGGCAATGGTTTTGGCAATACTCAATAACTGTTTTTCTGACAGCTGCATGCCTTCCGGGAAAACATCCCTGGTGCAGCTTTCCAAACTCGGTGGATTACCCAGGTTATAAAAATGATGCGGAATGAGGTCCATCACCAGTCCTTTTTTTATCCTCCGGGTGCAGGGCAATCTGCCCGATTAAATTAACCAAACCGGGGTGGTAACCCGCAGCAATGTAGGCCGTCATTTCATCTTCCGGCAAGCCATCACTGGTTACATTGCCCTTAAATATTTTAACGGCTACCTCCTGGGTTTCATCACCAATAGTCCGGTTTGCTTTCGAAATAATACCCGATGCACCTTCACCCAATAAATGGTTAATCTCTAAATCATGCCAATTAATTAACGAAAGCGTTTCTACAGCAGGTGTTTTACTAAAGTTGTTCCCCGAAAATGCAATCCACGAAAGTTTAGGCATCATGGCAATCCATTGGGGCAGCTCATGCAGTTTATTAGCAGCAATCCGCAGTAACGATAAATTTTGGCAATTGCTTAATTCGTCGGGCAATTGCACCAAACGGTTACCCGATAACATCAGCTTTTGCATCCGCGTACACTGCCCAATCTCTTTTGGTAATTCGGCAATGTTGTTGTTTGTTAAAATCAGCCAGCGCAGATTAGGATTCAGCGATTTTGCAGGCACCGTTGTAATCTGGTTAGACTTAAAACCTGCAATATCCAATAAAGGGCAGTCGGCCAATTGCTCAGGCATCACCGTGAAAAGGTTTTCTGAACAGAAGAAAATCTTCAGTTTCTTTAAACGGCCAAAATCTGCCGGTAATGCACTTAATTTATTAAAAGATAAATCCAGCACTTCCAAAGTATCGGCCAACCCGAATATCTCGTTTGGAAACTCCGTCAGGTTTTCAGAAAGTTTTAACGATACTGCTCCTTTAAGTTCGCCGCTTTGTAGTGCTAACAGGTTTTGCATAGGTATACTGGTTTTAATAATTTATACGAAGATAAGCCTATATGTTTATTTTAGAGATCAATGCTATGCTCCACGTAGATTTGTTTAAGAAAATATTCATCGTGCGATATCACCAGAAGTGTTCCCTGATATTCGTTAATGGCTGTCGTTAAAATTTCTATATTCTGAATATCGAGGTTATTGGTAGGCTCATCCAATATTATCAGGTCGGGCGATTGGTTGCCGATGGTTAACGAACAAAGGATTAACCGCATTTTCTCACCGCCACTTAAGGCCGAACAAGATTTGCCCCAATCGGTTTTGCCAAACAAAAACCGGTTTAAACGGATTTTTACTTCATGCTCCTGCAATGCCCCCGAGTTGTATTGCTGGGCCTGTTCGTAAACTGTAAGTTGGTTATCGATCAACGAATAATCCTGGTCAATATACATAGCGCTAATGTCTGCTTTGTTTAAACTTCCCACCGAGGGCCGGAGCTGCCCCAGAATAAGCTTGATCAAGGTGGTTTTGCCCGATCCATTCCGGCCTTTTATCACATAACGCTCCGCACTAAAAATCCGAAAACTGAGCGGTTCCTTCCAAAGTAACTGATCCTGAAAAGCAAAATTGACCTCTTTAGCCTCAACAATACTTTTTCCTTTGTGCAGCCTGGCTTGGTTGAAACCGATCTTCATTTTGTCTGCATCGGGCCGTGCAGACCTGAGCTGGCTTAATTCAGCAGAAATATGATCGAGCTTTTCGGTATGCACAGCCTTTAATTTTGCCGTACTTTTTTCTGCATTATTTTTTAACGTATTCATCGAAATGGTCGGCAATCCAGCTTTTTCCTGTTTTTTCTTCCCTTTGGCATCAAGCTTCTGCTGCCGCTCTATCGATTCCCGCTCCACTTCCTTAGCCTTGCGCAGTGCTTTTTCTTTTGCTTTTAAATCATTGTTCAAAGCAGTATTTTCAATTTTCTTTTGCGCAGTATAGAAATCGTAATTTCCGCCGTAAATGGTTATTCCCCGCTTACTTAATTCGCAAATCTTCTCAATCTGGTTCAACAAAGTACGGTCGTGGCTCACCACCACCAAAGTATTTCTGGTTAATCGGATATAATCGTACAACCTGTTTCTGCTTTCGAGATCCAGATGATTGGTCGGTTCATCCATCAAAACAATGTCCGGGCGGTGTATCGCGATGCCGGCCAAAAATACGCTGGTTTTTTGTCCCCCGCTTAAACTATCCATTTTTTGGTTCAAGTCTAAACCCTCCAGCCGCCAATAAATCAAAGCTTCCGCGCAACGTTCCTCAATGGTCCAGTCATCATTGAGGATAGTCAAATTTTCGTCAGTCACTTCTCCGTTAAGGATTTCGTTCAGCGCTTTTAGTTTGTCTTCAATCTTGAGGGCCTGCGCAACGGTAAAATCATTAAATTGACCAAAAAGCTGTGGCACATAATAAGGCACCGATTCCGTTTTAACATAGCCGGTAGTTGGCCTGAGTTTACCCGACAAAATTTTTAAAAGTGTCGATTTCCCTGACCCATTATGGCCAATGAGTGCAATTTTTTCGTATTTATTGATGGTAAGATTTAAGTCTGAAAACAGTAAATCTCCATTGGGATGGATATAGTTAGCCCCTTGTAGAATAAGCATAAATTTCTTTTTTTATGGTAAATAATTGCAGGAACGGAACCGCTCTGCCTGTTATCTATTTTCTGAAAAGAAATGAATCTTACATGTATGGGGTGTTTTGGTGATGGTGCAAAGCTAAGGAATTTTTGCGTTTTGCAAAAGGCGGTAGGCTAGTTCACGGTCTTTATTCCGAGGTTTGGGAGAAAAGTGTCGTCATTTCGAGGGATAATTTATTGTATAAAAATCAATATGATTGACAGATTTTTAGCGAATTATAGGCTGCGAGGAATCGTCATTCCCAACTTGATTGGGAACCACGCAGTGCTCATGAATGCCTTTGACGAGAAGAAAGCCTATGAATAATCGTGATGGAAGCGCTTTAAGATTCCCGCCTGCGCGGGAATGACGCCGTACTGATAGGTTCTGGCTATGGTAGCGGCGTGCAACGCAGTCGAGAACCCGGAAGGCTCAGCGAAGCTAAATCTGCCTGGGTAGATCTCTCCCTCCGAAGGAGTTCCTTCAGAACATTCCACTCCGTTCCATCCGATAGCTATCGGATCGAGATGACGAGTTGATGAGGTAATTCTATATGTAAATTTTAATCAATAGATTTTATCTATATCATTTTTTATTTGCATTAGAAATTTAATCGCATATATTTACAAAAAACTTTAGGGGTGCCTACGTGCTGAGAAATACCCTTTGAACCTGATGCAGTTAGTACTGCCGAAGGGAAAAGTGAAAGCAATCTTACATTGCTGTCTTTTCGATCTCCATTTGGGGCAATCTCTATAGTTTTTCCAATTTTTTAAAATATGGAAGTAACTATAAACAATCAAAACTATCTGCTCAACGCCGCCTGTTCCATCGAACAGATGCTTGCTGCTGTTATTTCAACGGAAACAAATGGCCTTGCCATAGCCGTAAATCAAACCATTATTCCTAAATCAGACTGGGCAACCTACGTATTAAATCCAGCCGATCAGGTTATACTCATAAAAGCCACGCAGGGAGGATAAAAATGAATGAATTTTGAATGATTGAATGATTGAATGAAAGTATAGCCAATTCACCTTTCTGTCATTCAATCATTCAATCATTCAATCACTCAATCACTCAATCAATCCCTCAATAATTGATTCTACCAATATGAAACAAGAAAAAACACCGAACCAAGAGGTCATCAGCCGTAGTCCTTTTCCGGCCTCACGCAAAATCTTTGTACCTGGAAAAATCCACAATATCCAGGTGGCCATGCGCGAAATCAGTTTATCGGAAACCAAAATCCATAACGGCTTTGGCTTAACCGAGCCTAATCCGCCTGTAACGGTTTATGATACCAGCGGACCATATACCGACCCGAATGCTGTTATTGATGTAAAAAAAGGCTTACCACGCCTAAGGGAACAATGGATTAAAGACAGGCTTGATGTGGTAGAACTTCCTGAACTATCTTCTGCTTACGGGCAACAGCGCCTGGCGGATGAAAAACTTGATGCCCTACGTTTTAACTTCACCAACAAACCTTACAAAGCACAGGCTGGTGCCAATGTATCTCAGATGCATTATGCCAAAAAGGGGATCATTACGGCCGAAATGGAATATATCGCCATTAGGGAAAACCAACAGATCGAACTGTTAAACGCGCAATTGGGCGATCAGCATGAGGTAATGAACCACCAGCACCAGGGCAATAGCTTTGGCGCAAATACACCAAAAGGCTACATCACACCCGAATTTGTAAGGGCAGAGGTAGCAGCCGGCAGGGCGGTAATTCCCTGCAATATCAATCACCCCGAACTCGAGCCGATGATTATCGGTCGAAACTTTCTGGTAAAAATTAACGCCAATATCGGTAACTCGGCCGTAACCTCTACCATCGAAGAAGAAGTAGAAAAGGCCGTTTGGGCCTGCCGTTGGGGTGCCGATACCATTATGGATTTATCAACAGGGAAAAATATCCACGAAACCCGCGAATGGATTATCCGCAATTCTCCGGTGCCTATCGGTACCGTCCCTATTTATCAGGCTTTAGAAAAAGTAAACGGAAAAGCAGAAGACCTCACCTGGGAAATTTTCCGCGATACGTTGATTGAGCAGGCCGAACAGGGTGTAGATTATTTTACCATCCATGCCGGTGTACTGCTCCGTTATGTGCCTTTAACCGCTAAAAGGATTACGGGTATTGTTTCGCGTGGCGGATCCATCATGGCCAAATGGTGCCTGGCCCATCACAAAGAAAACTTCCTGTATACCCATTTTGAGGAGATCTGCGAAATTATGAAAGCGTATGATGTGGCCTTTTCGTTAGGCGATGGCTTAAGGCCCGGCTGTATTGCCGATGCCAATGATGCCGCACAGTTTTCGGAGCTCGAAACGCTTGGCGAACTCACTAAAATAGCCTGGAAACACGATGTACAAACGATTATAGAAGGCCCTGGGCATGTACCCATGCACCTGATTAAAGCCAATATGGAAAAACAGCTCGACCATTGCGGCGAAGCGCCATTTTACACTTTAGGCCCTTTAACGATCGATATTGCGCCAGGTTACGACCACATTACCTCGGCCATTGGCGCTGCCATGATCGGCTGGTTTGGCACAGCCATGCTCTGTTATGTAACCCCGAAAGAACACCTGGGCCTGCCAAACAAAAAAGATGTTAAAGACGGTGTAATTACCTATAAAATTGCCGCCCATGCAGCCGATTTAGCCAAAGGCCATCCAGGCGCGCAATACCGCGACAATGCTTTAAGCAAGGCCAGGTTCGAGTTTAGATGGGAAGATCAGTTTAACCTCTCACTCGATCCCGATACGGCAAAAGAATTCCATGATGAAACCTTACCTGCAGAGGGTGCAAAAATTGCACACTTCTGTTCCATGTGCGGTCCGAATTTCTGCTCCATGAAAATTACGCAGGATGTGAGGGAGTATGCCGCAAAACAAGGTGTAGAAGCAGAGGCGGCTTTAGCCCAGGGCATGCGGGAAAAATCGAAAGAGTTTACCCAAAAAGGAAGCGAAATTTATTCTTAAGCCATTATGGAACTGATTGTAATTGCCAAGCCGACCCTTTTTGAGGAAGAATGCCACCTTGTAAACCAGCTTTTCGAAGCCGGTTTACAGGTATTTCATTTGCGCAAGGAAAATGTCGGCGAGGCCGATTACCGCAAAATTGTGGAAGGGATTTTACCTGAATATCATCCCCGCATTGCTTTACACCATTTCCATACACTGGCCAACGATTATAATATCCATAGAATCCACCATACCGAAAGTTTCAGAAAAAACTTAGCGACTACTATACTGCCTAAAAACCAGGTATTAAGCACATCCATCCACCAATTATCGGCTATTGATGCTGTTGCGGCCTATCACTACAGTTTTTATGGCCCGGTATTCAACAGCCTCTCCAAACCAGGTTACATGGGGGTTATCCCTCCCGGTTTTCAGTTAAACAAGCCTAACAGCAATACTAAATTAATCGCTTTGGGCGGCATTGGCCTCAGCCAGATCGATCAGGTAAAAGAAATGAATTTCGATGGTATTGCGCTGTTGGGCTACATCTGGAACGATCCCGATCAGGCTTTAATCAATTTTAAAAAAGCACAGCAACATTGCCTGGCGCACCATCAACCGTTTTAAAAACATCAATATGATTCAGTCCTTACAATATATCTCGCAAGCGCCTCAAACAGGCACCCATATCGATGCCATTGAGCAGGTGCTCCAAGCTGGCGGAAAATGGATCCAGCTCCGCATTAAAAACCAGGCCGAAGCCGAAATCCTGCCTTTTGCAAAAGCCGCGCAGGCCTTATGCGAAAAGTATGGCGCCAAGCTTATCGTAAACGATTTTCCGTACCTGGCAAAAGCTGTAAATAGTTATGGTGTACACCTGGGCCTGCAGGATATGCCCATTCCGGAAGCCAGAAAAATTATCGGCAAACACCAGATCATCGGCGGCACAGCCAATACCTTCGAACACATTTTGCAAAGGGTAGCAGAGAGTGCCGATTACATTGGCCTTGGCCCCTTTAGGTTTACGCGGACCAAAGAAAACCTGAGCCCGGTTGTGGGTTTAGCAGGCTACCAAAAACTAATGGAAAAAGTGCGAAAAGCTGGAATCAGCACCCCCATTATTGCCATAGGTGGCATTGAAGCCGCAGATATTCCGGCTATACTCGAAACCGGAATTTACGGAATTGCCATCTCGGCAGCGCTCACCAACCAAACACAAACAGCCGCAGTTCTTGAAGAAATAAACAGCAAGTTCAGTATTCATTCGATTTAAAAATTACAGATATGTTAACCATAGCAGATCAAACCTTTAGCTCCCGCCTCTTTACCGGTACCGGAAAATTCAGCTCTGCCAAAGAGATGGAAAGTGCCTTAATTGCTTCGGCCTCCGAACTGGTTACCGTAGCGCTCAAACGTGTAGATTTAAAAGGCAAGGACGATGATATCCTTCATCACCTCAAATATCCGCACATTAATTTATTGCCCAATACCTCTGGTGTACGCAATGCAAAAGAAGCCGTTTTTGCCGCTCAACTGGCACGCGAAGCCTTAGAAACCAACTGGATCAAACTGGAAATCCATCCAGATCCGAAATACCTCATGCCCGATCCGATCGAAACCTTAAAAGCCACCGAAGAACTGGTTAAACTCGGTTTTGTGGTTTTGCCTTATATCCATGCTGACCCCGTTTTATGTAAACGTTTGGAAGATGTGGGCACGGCAGCGGTAATGCCGCTTGGCTCTCCCATTGGCAGTAACAAGGGATTAAGAACCATCGATTTTTTAGAGATTATCATCAGCCAAAGCAGGGTTCCGGTCATTATTGATGCCGGCATAGGCGCACCATCTGATGCGGCCAAAGCCATGGAAATTGGTGCCGATGCCGTTTTGGTGAACACCGCCATTGCCATAGCCAAAGATCCAACCCATATGGCCATTGCCTTTAAAATGGCTGTAGAGGCCGGCAGAATGGCTTTTGAGTCTAAATTAGGCGCCCAAACACACTATGCTGCAGCAAGCAGCCCACTAACCGCATTTTTAGATGAAGAGTTTTAACGACGTATTCGAAGCTTACAATTGGGACGATGCCAAGGCCAGTATTTACGATAAAACGGCTGCAGATGTAGAGCGGGCATTAAATAATACACAGCGTGACCTGGAAGATTTTAAAGCACTTATTTCTCCCGTAGCGTTGCCTTATCTCGAAGATATGGCGCAGATCAGTCAGCGCTTAACTTTAGACCGTTTCGGTCGGGTAATCCAAATGTATATACCGCTTTACCTTTCCAACGAATGCAATAACATCTGTACCTATTGCGGTTTCAGTTATGACAATAAGGTAAGGCGCAGAACGCTCAACCCAATGGAAATTATGCAGGAAGTGGCCGTAATTAAGGGTATGGGCTACGACCATGTGCTGCTGGTAACAGGCGAGGCCAACCAAAGTGTACACACCGATTATTTTAAAAAAGTATTAGACCTCATCAGTCCACATTTTGCGCATATATCCATGGAGGTGCAGCCTTTGGATGTAGCCGACTACGAAACCCTTATTCCGCACGGGTTAAATACGGTATTGGTTTACCAGGAAACCTACCATCAGGATGATTACCGGAAACACCATCCAAAAGGCAAAAAATCAAACTTCCTGTACCGCTTAGAAACGCCTGACCGCCTGGGGCAGGCCGGGATCCACAAAATGGGGCTTGGGGTTTTAATCGGACTGGAAGACTGGCGAACAGATTCATTTTTTACGGCCCTGCATCTCTCTTATCTCGAAAAACAATATTGGCAAAGTAAATTCAGTATTTCTTTCCCCAGGCTGCGGCCTTTTAGCGGCGGTTTAGAACCTAAAGTGGTGATGAACGATAAAGAATTGGTGCAGCTGATCTGTGCCTACCGCTTATTTAATAGCGAAGTAGAGCTGTCTATTTCTACCCGCGAAACCGTAGCTTTCCGTAACCAGGTCATTAAGCTCGGCATTACCGCCATTAGTGCGGGTTCTAAAACCAATCCCGGTGGTTACGAAGTGGAACCACAATCGTTAGAGCAGTTCGAAATATCTGACGAACGTTCGGCACAGGAAATTGCCGCCATGATCAGAAAACAGGGTTACGAGCCTATTTGGAAAGATTGGGATATGAGTTTGATCCAAAAATCATGTTAATAAAAGAAGAACTGAACCGTTACAACAGGCAGATGATCCTGCCTGAACTAGGCCCCGCCGGACAGGAAAAGCTAAAAGCCGCCAAAGTATTGGTTATCGGCGCAGGTGGTTTGGGCTGCCCGGTATTGCAGTATCTGGCCGCAGCAGGCGTAGGCACAATCGGGATTGTAGATGATGATGTGGTAGCATTGAGCAACCTGCACCGGCAAATTTTATACAACCATACCGATATTGGGCAACCTAAAGCAAAAACTGCCGCTGCGAAACTCCAATTGCTTAATCCGCATGTGGTGTTCAGTGCCTATCACGAACGTTTTAGGGCCGATAATGCGGTGAATATTTGCGAGGATTATGATCTGGTAGTCGATTGCTCGGATAATTTTACCACCCGCTACCTGGTAAACGATACCTGTGTGGCTATAGGCAAAACACTTATTTTTGGCTCTATTTTACAGTTTGAAGGTCAGGTTGCGGTATTTAACCACCAGGGCGGCGCAAACTACAGAGATCTTTATCCGGCACCGCCAACTGAAAGTATTAACTGTGTAGAAGGAGGGGTAATTGGCATTTTACCTGGCCTAATAGGCCTATATATGGCCAATGAAGCTTTAAAATTAATCTGTGGCATTGGCGAAACACTTTCGGGCAAACTGATGACTGTTAATGCATTGAACAATGCCGTGCTGGTATTTAAAATTGCTGCTAAAAAACCAACTGATACCACAAAACCAGCGCCCGCCAAAACCGACAAAGCCCTACCAGAAATCGATAAAACAACATTGGATAGTTGGCTGGAAACCAATGCGAATGAAGTTTTTTTAATAGATGTGCGCGAAAGCTATGAACATGAAGATAGCAATATTGGGGGTATCAACCTTCCGCTGTACGAACTTAGTGAGTCGGTTGCAGTTATCCCAAAAAACAAAAAAGTAGTGTGTTATTGCCAAACCGGGCAGAGAAGCAAAATGGCCGTGCTACTATTGGCAAGGATTTATGAAGGAGAAGTATATAGTTTGAGGGAGGGGATTTAGTTCAATTGGTTAATTTTTAAATTGGTTAACTGTTGGCCAAACGCCAACCCAATTTCATTTTTTAACCACAGAGGGCACAAAGAGCAGGCACAAAGGCACAGAGCTGGGCGTAAAAAGCAGTCGTCATCCGATAGCTATCGGATCCCGCGCAGGCGGGAACCACGCAGTGCTCAGCGAAGCTAATCTTAAAGCTCAAATGCATTACCATGAGGAATTTAAGAAAATATAAGAACCCCGAGCTTATATATGAACCTTCTATATCTTACATGGTTCAAATCAAAAGATTTTCACTTCCATCCCAATTCAGCACAATCTCGCTCAAATATCCGTGCATTCCGTGTTTCCGTGGCAAAAAAGCCCTCCCATTTCGTTAATTCATAATGGCGTGTTGATCGACAAAGCTCAATGCATTACCATATGAGGAATTTAAGAAAATATAAGACCCACGAGCTTATATAAACCTTCTATATCTTATATGGTTCAAATCAAAAGATTTTCACTTCCGTCCAAATTCAGCACAATCTCGTTCAAATATCCGTGCATTCCGTGTTTCCGTGGCAAAAAAGCCCTCCCATTTCGTTAATTCATAATGGCGTGTTGATCGACAAAGCTCAATGCATTACCATATGAGGAATTTAAGAAAATATAAGCCCCCCGAGCTTATATGAAACTTCTATATCTTATATGGTTCAAATCAAAAGATTTTCATTTCCGTCCCAATTCAGCACAATCTCGCTCAAATATCCGTGCATTCCGTGTTTCCGTGGCAAAAAGCCCTGCCATTTCGTTAATTCATGATGGCGTGATGCTCAACTCCCGACTTCGGACTAAAAATTCGGCTCAATCTTTGCTCCTACCGAAGCTTAAATTTCATAAGGAAAACCCATTTAGATCATGAACAAATTACCAGCACTATCCCCAAAACCATTAGTATCACTTTTAATCCTATTTACCCTTTTCCTCTCAGCCTGTTCTGAAACGCCAGAACGTTTCTTCGACATTGCCATCTTAAACACCAATATGATCAACGATTTTGCCAGCGCCGACCTGGCCCGCCACATCAACGACGAAACCAAAGAATATCCCGATATCCCATCCAGTAAAAAGAAAGGCAACGAAGCCGCCACCAACCTCAACAACAAAATATTATACCTCGAACAATCGCTCGAAAAGGTAAAAAAGCTCTCCGCCTCTGGCGATGAAGAAAAAGAAATTAAAGCCCTTTCGCAGCAATTGTACGAACTGGTCATCCCCGTTTATAAAAACGAATACCTGGCTTACGCTAAACTGTGCGACAGCAAAGGCAGCCAAAGTACCAAAGATGAAATTATCAACAGCATCGACCAGAAATATGGTGCCCGTTTTGAGCAAAACTTTAATGCCTTAATGGAAAAAGGTAAAACCTACGCCCAAAAAAATAACATCCAGGTAAACTGGGGCCAATGAAATAAGTAATGGTTTAATCCAGGTGCGATGCATTTGGGTTAAACCATGGCTTAGCCGCTAAATACACTTTATAGACAACATAGTTG
This sequence comes from Flavobacterium sp. W4I14, assembly GCA_030817875.1. Taxonomy (NCBI): domain Bacteria; kingdom Pseudomonadati; phylum Bacteroidota; class Flavobacteriia; order Flavobacteriales; family Flavobacteriaceae; genus Flavobacterium; species Flavobacterium sp. W4I14. Next base: position 5,147,806 of record JAUSZU010000001.1, on the reverse strand, counting down.
ATAAAAAAGCTTGGGGGTAGCTACCATAGCTTTTCCCTTATTTAAGACCTATTCAAAACTCAACAAATCTTAAATTTGACCAACCAAAATATACAATACTGGTTTACTTATAAAAGCAATCCGTTTTGACCCAATCAAAACTAAAACTTGCGGGCCTGTAGGTTGATTTTATAACAACCTCAAATATTGTACTTTGGCCCGCATTCAATTCTACCCAACGCTGAGTTTTCCCGATTACGGTGTCCCCATCGATCATATGAAACCAGATTGAGTTACACCTCACGGTTCTGCTTCCGATGTTGGTAGCCTTTACAGTTAGCGTTGAACAGTAAAGCCCAGTTGATTCCTGACAAAAACTAATTCCCTCGGTTTTTAGCGTAATCATACCCGAAGCAGGCTCAGGAGCTACGCTGGGCGTCACCGGAATATCCTGTGGCTTTGGCACCAACGGTACTTCACCTGTCTTACATGCAGGGATCACAATCCAGCCTGTCATTAAATCTTCATCACCGCTTTTCTTTTTCATCCTCAGCCGCATCTTGGTTTCTCCTTGTGCATTAGGAACCCTCATGATAAGATATCCTTTTCCCTGACGACTTATCGACGATATAGCACTCTGATTTGATATTTCATAAGTGATATCGTAATCGGCCTCAAACTTCGAAAGGTCTAATTCGCCAGCTCCAGTTTGGCGGAAGACTACCTCATAACTACAGGTAGCTGCCCCTTCAATGCTAATAGTAAAAGGATCTTTCTTTTTTAATGACCAACCGATTGGATGATAACTAAGCAGCGGCCCCTGTTTGACCAGTGCCTGCGGACTGATAACGGTAAGCCGGAACTTATCTGGCGCCAATCGTTCAACCCTAAATGCATTTTCAGGTTCGACACCTAGCTGATACTCATTAGTTCCGCCTGGAATCACCAGGTCAAAGGTGCGCCCCTGAAGTTTCGACACATCATTAAATGCCGTTTTCTCAATAGCATCCTTAAGTGCCTTCCAACCCTCTGGGTCGTTAGCGAAAACATCTATTGAGAAAAACATGGTTATTAAAGCAATTGAAAAGTATTGGATGAGGCGCATTTGTTTGTGTTTAAGAGATTAACAGATGGATTTGCTGAAAAGATCGTGATATTTCTCCCCAGCTATAAATTAAACTAAGATAATTTTTTTTTGTTAAAGAATATAATTTTATAAAAACGCTGTCAGGTAAACAACCCCCCACTCTTGATGCCAGCATTCCACCTCATTTCGCTGTTCTCTATTTAAAATTCCTCCCCACATGAAAAGCATCTTTAGCTTTCTTGTTCACATCCTCCCGAACCTGTGCTCGTTTATTTTGGGCCACACCAAGTGTCGCTTTTTCATCACCACGCGATAGCGTTAACACAGGCAGATCATCTGTTTCCCTTTGCAAAAGTTTGCCCAGCATCTTTGTAAAATCAAAACACTTGCTCACAATCACGTGTACCACCTGGCCTTCACGTTGCAAGCGTCCTTCTACCATCAACAGCCGCGAATGCAGAATTTCCTTACGGTAGGTCTCAAAAAGCTTTTCAAATACCACCAGGTTAGAATAACCCCCTTCATCCTCAATAGTGATAAAACAAACTCCGCCAGCCGTACCTGGTCGTTGCCGTACCAGCACCAATCCCGCTACTTTTACCAGTTGCCCATCAGCTGCCTCATTGTTGATTGCATGGCAGGAACGGATGCGTAACATATCCAATTGATCCCGTACAAAACTTACCGGATGCGCCTTTAACGATAATCCAACCGTAGCATAATCCTGCACCACATGTTCGCCATTTCCCATCAGTGGCAATTCTACCTGTGTCTCTAGTAGGCTCTCCGATGGTTGGCCTTTAAACAGTTCTGTTGGCATATCCTGCAATGCTGAAACTTCCCACAACGCTTTTCTACGGTCAAGCCCCATCGACCGGAATGCATCTGCATCGGCCAGGCGTTCGAGCGTAGCAAGTGAAACACCTGCATCTCTAAGCCCGGTAATGCTGCGGTAGCCATTAGCCCGACACGAAACCAAAACTTCCATTTCCTCTTCTCGGATGCCTTTAATCTGGCGAAAACCTAATCTAATCGCAAAATACCTACCCGATTTTCCTTCTAAAAGGTTATTCCAGGTAGAATAATTTACATCCACCTCCCGTACTTCAACGCCATGTTTCTGCGCATCGATTACAATCTGTGCAGGCTGGTAAAATCCCATGGGCATACTATTTAACAAAGCAGCCGCAAAGGCATCCGGATAATAATGCTTTAACCAACAGGATACATATACCAGCAGTGCAAAACTGGCTGCGTGGCTTTCGGGAAAACCATAGCTACCAAATCCCTCCAGCTGCTTAAAAATCCTTTTGGCAAACTCCAAAGAATAACCCTTGGCCAGCATCCCGTTAATAAGTTTCTCTTCATACTGATTAACCAGTCCTTTAAATTTAAAGGTTGCCATGCTCCGCCTCAACCCATCTGCTTCAGCAGGGGTAAAGCCTGCCGCCACAATAGCAATCTTCATGGCCTGTTCTTGGAACAGCGGTACGCCCAATGTCCTGCCCAATATTTCTTCCAGTTCGGGCGAAGGGTACACTACCGGCTCTTCGCCATTCCGCCTGCGCAAGTACGGATGCACCATATCTCCCTGTATCGGTCCGGGCCTAACAATGGCCACCTCTATTACCAGGTCGTAAAAACATTTTGGCCTTAACCTGGGTAACATCGACATCTGCGCACGGCTTTCAATCTGGAATACCCCTAAAGTATCGGCTGCGCTGATCATATTATAAACATCAGGGTCATCCTGGGGAATATTGGCCAAAGTTAGTTCCCTGCCATAATGATCGCGGCACAGATCAAATGTTTTGCGGATACAGGTAAGCATCCCCAAAGCCAGGACATCTACCTTTAAAAAGCCCAAAACATCAATATCATCTTTGTTCCATTCAATGTTGGTACGGTTTTCCATCCGGGCATTTAAAATGGGGCAAAGGTCGGTTAATTTACCCTGCGTTACCACAAATCCCCCGGTATGTTGCCCTAACTGCCTGGGGAATCCCATCATCTGCGCCGTTAACTCCAGTGTTTTTTTCAGGTGTGGCTCTTCTGGGTTCAGCCCCTGTTCAACTACCCGTTTACCCTCAAACCATTCGTCTGTATATTCCCATAACGAGCCCGAAAGCCTGTTAATTGTATCTACCGATAAACCCATCGCTTTACCCACGTCGCGGATTGCTCCCTTTTGATGTTGCTGGGTAACCGTAGCAACAATAGCCGCACGGTCCCGTCCGTATTTATCATATATATACTGGATAATTTCTTCCCTGCGTTCGTGTTCAAAATCGACATCAATATCAGGTGGTTCGTTACGGTCAGAGGAAATAAAGCGCTCAAATAACAGCTCAAACTTCATGGGGTTTACCGAAGTAACGCCTAAACAATAGCAGATAGCCGAATTGGCTGCAGAACCACGTCCCTGGCATAAAATGCCACGGCTGCGTGCTTCCCGTACAATGTCTTCCACAAAAAGGAAATAATTTGCGTAATCCATCTTTTTAACAAATTCCATTTCATAGCGCACCATATTCACCACTTTTTCAGGGATCACTTCACCATATAACGCATGTGCGCCTTTCCAGGTCAGGTATTCCAGTTCCTCCAATGGTGGCCTGCCGCTCTTGTTAATTTCTTCTGGGTAAACGTATTTCAGCTCATCCAACGAAAAAGTGCAGGCCTCGGCAATCGCCAGCGTATTTTTTATCGCTTCAGGGTATCTTCTAAAAAGCCGTTTCATTTCATCTACCGGCTTCATGTAACGTTCTGCATTCTGGTGCAGCAGGAATCCAGCCTCCTCAATCGTGCACTTTTCACGCACACAGGTTAATACATCCTGCAGTTCCCTGCGCGAAGGATCATGGTAATGTACATCACCTGTTGCCACCACCTTAATCCCGTACCTGGAAGAAAGCTGGGCAATCCTGAAAATCAGTTTATCATCATTCCCTGAATAACTTCTTGTGGCACCTGCATAAAGCTGTTTACCCAAAGCCTCGCGGTATTCTGCTACCGCAGCAATAAAACTATCCTCAAAAGCAAACCTGCGGTTCAGCACGCCCGGCATTACTACCGTAAAAATTAATCCCTTCGAATGTGCATAAACATCTGCACGCGAGAGGTGGCAGGAACCTTTTTCTGCCCGCATATTGCCCAAAGTAAGCAGTGCAGATAATCGCCCGTAAGCTTCACGATCGGTCGGGTAAGCGAGTAAACTTGGGCCATCCAATAAATCGAGCCTGCAGGCCGGAATAACCGAAATGTCTTTTTCACGCGCTGCGGCATGTGCTCGCACAATGCCTGCCAGTGTATTCCTGTCGGTAATGGCAATCTTTTCATAGCCAAAAGCAGCCGCCTGCTCTACCAGTTCGTGGGGATGTGATGCCCCGCGCAGAAAGCTAAAATTAGAAGTTACCTGCAACTCACTATATCCCATAAATATTTTTAAGCAAAAAATCCATGTATAAACCATTTAAACTGCTTTTCGCTATCATAATGCCCCGATCGGAACAACCAATACCTGCGGCCCTGCTCATCCTCAACCTGGTAATAATCACGGTGCTCTCCCCGCTCCAGCCACCATTCGCGCTCAATCCGCTCGGGGCCATCTGCTTTTACCACCTGGTGCTGAACACCTTTGTATATAAAAAACCTTGGCGGATGATCGGGAATAAGCGCCATTACTTCGATGGCAACAGGAACAGGAAGAAGCTCGGTTGGCCTGGGCATATCTAAACGCCAATCAGCGGCTGGCTTTTCAGTTACCGAAAAAGTATTTTTTACCGCCCGCTCCGGCCAGTAACGTGTAGCAGGCAGGTAACGGTGAATTACCTGTGGGCCAACTTTTCCTGCAACACGGTCTAATAACCTTATTACGCTCTGGTCATCCAATCCGGGTTTTGCCGTCCAAATGGCTTCCTGCTCTGGCGCTACCTCATCTACTTTGGGCACATCTAAAATAAACAGCTCTATCCCCAGGCCGGGGCGGATCTGGTCTATCTTTAGTTTAAATAGCTTAAGTAAATGGCTCACACTATGGCTTGCTGCATTGGTGCCGATAGCAACCTCTACCAATTGCCCATCAAGCCGATAAGCCGTTAAAATACCTTTGCGAAGGCCCTTGCCCGCTGCCTGCAGCTTAGCACAAAGACGCTCCAATAATTTAGCGATAGCAATTTCAATTGCCGTACGTGTTCTTATCGGCTCTAAACACGGCAGTCTTTCCTGGAAAGCGACTGGCACCTGCACAGGCACCAAAGTTTCCTGTTCGGTTCCAAGCGCCTGGGCCAGGCGTAATAAAAACTCCTCGCCGAAACGCCTGCGCAAAACAGACCTCGGCATACCGATAAAACTTTTTACCTGGTAAAACCCAAGCTTGCGCAGCTTAACAAGTACAGTCTCCGCTAACCGCAAGGCTTCGGGTGCTAAAGGAAGTAAAGCCTCCGCATGTTCACCGCTAGGAATAAGTGGCGTAACTTTCCCGTACCTAGATATTGCCCAGGCAGCACCAAGGGTATCGGCAATGGCCAGCCTAACGGTATAACCCTTACTTTTTAACCTGGAAACAATTTCTTTTATATATTCGCGCTCGCCGCCCCAAAGGTGTGGGCAGCCGCTTACCTCTAACAGCAAACCATCCTTGGTAAATTCATCAATGGCAACAATAGGTGCGTAGCGGATGCACCATTCTGCAAGCCCCCTTAATAGTTTTTCACATCTACCGGGCTTATCATCAAGCACCTCAAGGCCCGGACAGATTGCTTTGGCATCTGCAGCACGCATGCCCCGCTCAATTCCAGCTTCCGCTGCCAAAGGGCTTACCGCAGTAATCATCATCCGGCCATGATCGGGCGCTGCAAATACAAAAGGGACCGTTGAGAGTTCAGGACGGCGGATAAGCTGCCAATCCGCCAGCAACTGGCGAAACCATATAGAAACAAAACGCCTTTGCATATCTTTTACCCAATCTGCCTGTTTTCACCTGTTCTCCAGCCATCTTGCTGCAATACCCGTTTTACTTCTAAAAAGCCTTCTCCGGCCCATTCCATTATCCAGCTTCCCGGAACCCCGTTTCTTACCTTCAGCAGGTTTACCTGCCAGCGTGGAAAACCGAGGCCTGGCATGCCTTCTTCCAAAACACTCGGCAATGGGCTAATCTGCCATCGGGCAGTAGCAATGGTACTGGCCATTCTTCGCGCATCTTTGCGCAGGATAAATCCGGTAACACCACTTTCTTCCACTGCAAGCTGTAATCTTCTCGATTCAACCAGGCTCAAGGCATCAACCTCAGCCACCACAGCAGCTAAGCCCTCACACCGCAATGCTTCCTCCATTATCCAAAGGGCATCCTTTTCTGTATCAACATCCATAAAAATGATCCGTTCAGGCGCTACATTGAAAGCACTTAGCGCTGCCGGGAACAAACGCCTGGCCGTACTGATCCATATGCAGGCCGCTCCATCTTTCATTAAAGCAGCTAGCAGCCCGGCAATAAAGCCATCGCTGGCAGCAGCATCTTCCGGAAAAACAGTAATAAACTCATGGATAGCCCGTTTTGGAAACACCCCGCCGGGAAAAGCATCTTCAATTGCACCAAGGCCAATCTGCTCCGCCTTACTGGCAGAAGCAGGCTTTAAGCCCTGCCACATTAGGATATCCTGTTGCAGTTTATGTACCAATTCGCTTTTAGTCTCCATCTCAATTACTAAAATTATTAGCTATATCAATTAACTTCTATAATTTAATAACAAACATAATACTAAAAATGTTAGTAAATAATGAAATGTTGAAAAGATTGGTGTTTTGGTGGAGAAAAGGGAAAAGACAGGCCGGTACTTTTACTGCCTAATGAGAAATTCATTACTGCATTTGTTAAGCATGCTTAAAACTGTTCGGTGATTTTTTGTTATTTTGATAAATAGCATTCGGACGCGATTTGTTTTCTTCTATCTGGCCCCACTCAACAATTTTCTGTCCTGGTTGTTTGGAGAATATGGACATAGCCTTTGAAAACTATTACTCGGGTACCAGCGGGCTACTGTTACCGGTTCCCAATAAATTGCACTACCCGAAAGAATTCCAGGAGAAGAGCAGGCTGTGCTATTACGCCTCGCTGATGGATTCTATCGAGATCAATTCTTCCTTTTATAAGATACCGCAGGTTTCCACGATGAAAAGGTGGGCGGCGGATGTGCCCGAGGAATTTCGTTTTACATTTAAGCTTTTCAAGGAGATTACCCATAACAAGGACTTAGCCTTTGATCCAGAGCTCGTGTCCAGGTTCTTTTCGGTCATTTCGCATGTTGAGGAGAAAAAGGGTTGTCTTTTGGTACAGTTCCCCCCGAGCATAAGGATTTCTCATTTTGCGCAGCTGCGCTTTCTGATGTCGGTGCTTAGGGATAATAATCCTTTTGGTGAGTGGAAGATCGCTTTGGAATTTCGGCATGCTTCTTTATATATAGATGAGGTGTATGAGCTTTTGGACGAGTTTGAGCTTGGTATGGTGGTCCACGATAAGTCGCCTGCCAGTTCTCCTGTGCGAGAAAGCCATCCTGATTTTATCTACCTCAGGTTTCATGGTCCGGGAGGAAACTATAGGGGAAGCTATTCTGACGACGTATTGTATGAGTATGCAAGCTATGTAACCGAGTGGCTTTCGGAAGGCAAAAAGGTGTTCGTGTACTTCAATAATACCATGGGAGAGGCGCATGCCAACCTGAATATGCTGCGCCAGATCGTTAGGGATACCTATTAGTATGCTGGGCATCTGCCGGAATCGCTGGCGAAGGAGATCAGCTTGGATTGATCTTATTGCTTTTTTGCTGGCTTGAATTTAGTAGCGGCGTTTTGATTAAGCTTTTTAGGTGAAGGAGCTGCACTTTTTGGCGATTTGCTTACAGGCTTTTTGGACGAGGTTTTCTTCTTCCGTGCATTTTTGATGCGATATTCAAGCAGGTATAGCCTGGTCTGCCATTTCTCGATGATGGTGTCGTCCCTTTTCGGAAGGCCTGTTGGTTCCAAAAGACCGAGTACACGGGCCAGTTCCCGGGTGCTGTCTGCCTTGGCCCGGTTTTCTTTCAGCCAATCTTGTTGTTTGGTTTCGTGGGATTTCTGGTATTCGGCTATGGCCAGTTTGATGAGCTTAACCTCAGCTTCTTTTGATTTAGCTTTGCGCAAAAGCACCATCTGCCTGTTCCAAGCATGGGAATTGGCAGGATCTGTCATTGCAGATTTCTGGTAGAGTTTTAATGCGGCAGCATGATCGCCCGCTCTTTCCAGTTCGAGCGCAGCAGCGAACTGCTCCTTTGACCGTATCTGTTTTCTTCTTGACATGACTGACTTTGGAACAATTAGCCCGGGCTATTGTTTGCTGAAGGTAGTAGAGGTTATGACTACACAATGACCTTTACGCTATAGGAGTAATGGTAACTTTGGGTTTAGCAATTAATGAAATGAAGAAAATCGGATTTTTATCGTTCGGGCATTGGTCGGAACATCCCTCATATCAGGCGCGTACTGCTAGTGATACTTTGCTACAATCAATCGACCTTGCCGTTGCGGCCGAAGAAATCGGCCTTGACGGAGCGTACTTCAGGGTACACCATTTTGCAAAGCAATTGGCATCGCCCTTTCCGCTGCTTTCGGCCATTGGCGCAAAAACTGCTAAGATCGAAATCGGAACGGGCGTTATCGATATGCGCTATGAAAACCCTTTATATATGGTTGAGGATGCCGGTGCGGCCGACCTCATCTCTGGTGGCAGGTTACAACTGGGCATCAGCAGGGGTTCGCCCGAGCAGGTGATTGAAGGCTGGCGGCATTTCGGTTTTGCACCAAAGGATGGAGAGAACGATGCTGATATGGGTAGGCAAAAGGCTTTGGAGTTTTTGGAAAGATTGAAAGGCGAAGGTTTTGCAAGGCCTAATCCAAACCCAATGTTTCCGAATCCGCCGGGACTGTTAAGGCTGGAACCATATTCAGAGGGACTGCGCGAGCGCATCTGGTGGGGAGCCGCTTCCAATGCGACCGCTGTTTGGGCGGCAGAGCATGGGATGTACCTGCAAAGCTCTACCTTGAAGTTTGATGAAAACGGTAAACCCTTCCACATCCAGCAGGCCGAGCAGATCAGGCTGTATAAGGAGGCCTGGAGAAAAGCCGGACATGATCGCGAGCCAAGGGTTTCTGTCAGCCGTTCAATATTTGCGCTGATGAACGATCAGGACAGGTATTATTTCGGGCAGCAGGGGAAAGGGGGCGGATAGTTTTGGCTATATCGAGCCAACCCAGAGGGCGGTTTTCGGTCGGGGATATGCTGCTGAACCCGATCAGCTGATAAAGGAACTGGCTGCCGATGAGGCGATACAGGAAGCGGATACGGTATTATTGACCATTCCAAATACCTTGGGCGTAGATTACAACATCCATGTGCTATCTGCCATTCTGGAACACGTTGCACCGGGACTTGGATGGAGATAGATTAGTTCATTTTTTTTTAAATCGCACAAAACATTTTGCCAGCGATGGCGTTTATATTCCGAGAGCGTTAATTTAGATGAGCGGGAAGAGCCTTTGGTTTTTCCCGCTTTCTTGTTTTATCGTGTATTTACAGCATAAGAAAAGGACTTTAAGCATAGCTGCCGAGTATTCTGAATAATAGTGTATCTATTAATGGAATGATTTAACAAAAACTTAACGTTAAAAAATTCAATCCATAACTTTTTTTGTTTATTTTTATGTCACATCTAAAACGCGTGAAAATCAACAAACTCACACTACTGATCATTTCAGTCTGCTGCCTTTCTATGAGCGGCGTGAAATGCAAAAAAGAAACATCATTAACCAAAGAGGAGGAATTGCCTGCATTAACCCAGAATGGCGCTAACACCTTCGGCTTTGTACTCAATGGAAGGGTATGGCTGCCAAAAGGAGCGTTGCTCCAGAATAAGCTAAACATTACATATGATGCAAATTTCAATGGAGGAACCCTGAATATTACTGCACATCGGTATCTGGATGGAGACCAGTTTCAAAGCGTAGCGATCGCCAGTTACAATATCAGTAAAACAGGAACCTATTCTATTGATAAAGACAAAGTTCTTGTGAGCTTTTATAAAACAGAAAGTTGCACTTACAGCTCCCATGAAATTGTTCCAAAAGGTGTCCTGAAAATTACCAAATTGGACCTGACTGAGAAAGTAATTTCTGGTTCCTTTGAGTTTGTTCTTGAAAAACAGGGCTGCGAAATCATAAATGCTACTGAAGGTAGATTTGATCTAAAAATTTAGTAGAAGCAACAGTAACTATTCCACGGGAACCAATGGTTTCACCACGTTAATACTAAGGTTTAATTGCCTGCCTGATTTATGCGCTTACAATAAAAAGCAGAATTATCTTTACTCTTTTAAGTAACCAGGTTCTGTCGCAGAATCCAGATTATCCCTACCAGGCAGCTGTCTTTGCTTTTTTTTAAAAAGGGAATGCACATTAAAAACAACAACCGATACGAAAATGATACTATATGCCGACATTTGTAATGGGGTAATGGGCTCATGAAATACCAAAGCTGCTATAGCAAACCCAATAATTGGGTTAATATTAAGCAACATACCCACTGTTGATGAGTTCAAGCCCTTTAAGGAATACAAATTCAAAAAGAGTGGAATCACGGTAAAACCAACTGCTATAATTTCTATCAGTAACCAAAATTGTGCCGCTGTAGGTACCGGTCCGCCATAGGCAGGGTAAAAGGGCAGCAACATCAGCGCTGAAAGCGAAATGTGAAAGGTGAGCAGGATAAACTTATCAAACCCAACACTTTTACGCTGGCTTACTAGGTAGGCGGCATACGTAAAGCCAATAACAATGCCGTAAACCATGTCCATAATATTGGCATACGATAGCATTAAGCATCCAAGTATACTTAATGCAACGGCTGCCCATTGTACTTTATTGAGCTTTTCGTGCAAAAGCCAGTAAGCAAGCAATGTGGTAATAATGGGGCATACCAGGTAGGCTAGCGAGGTAGCCTTAATGCTTACATGGTTAAGCACGTAAATAAACGAGAACCAGTTGATATTTAAAAAGACACTTCCACCTACATTCAGCAAAAGCATATTTCGTTTCTTCTTAGCAGGTAAGGCCTTAAAATTAGAAAAGGTTTTAACCAGTTCGGCACGTTTAAACAAGGCGGTAATGAATAGCATCAGTATCGCGCAGCTAAAAATGCGGTAAAATAAAATATCCACCGAAGAATATCCGCTCAAAGGTTTTAAAACTAAACTAAAAAAGCCCCAGGTCGCATAAGCGAATACAGCGGCCAGGTAATATTTTGCGATTTTCACAGAATGGTTGCTATAATGTTGATCTAACAAATATCATAAAATCTGAGGGCTTATTAAGCCACAGAACGTAAAACAGTAAAGAGTCACCTATAAAAGCACCAAACTTTCTGCATAAAAAGCCGATTCAAATCTGGAACGGCTTTTGGTAAAAAATGGTTATGATTCTCCGATGCAGGCGGGCGATTGCTCACGGCGAATCTAAAATAAGATTAGATTATTCCATTTATTTAACGGTGCTCAATGTTCCTTTCACCACGATAACCGACGGTTTCACCACGTTAATACTGGGGTTTAATGGCCTGCCAAATTCCAGTTTCTTCCGATCCATAAAAGTCGGATCAAGAGCTTAGGTGATTCACATATTCTTGAAGAGTAGGTTATATTTATCGATGGTAAAGAGCGGGAAACAAATTATTATGATTAAGCTTCTTTTTTTTTAATTTTAGAACGGAGAATATGGTTATGTATTTTTAAATCTTGTAGAAGAGGAGTGGCCGGTCAATAAAGTTTATAAGGCTGCTCGCTGTGATGATCCTAAAATTGAAGTATCCTGGGATATAGATCCCTTGTTTAAGCTGTGCCGAGAACTGATTTACAAAAGTTTATGGTCTCCCCAGAATATGGAAATCAATGAATTCTGATGAAAGATAAAATAGTCTTACATAGAAGAGTGCGCAACTATGTTGGTTGTTCCGTTATGGTAGCTATCAGTTTGCTTAGCGTCTTTATCTTGATGATCATTTCTTATGTTGCCGAAGAAGAAGACGTTATACATCAGCTTTTTTATTATGTAGCAGTACTTATATTTACATTATTGGTTATTCAGGTGTTAGCTTACAGATCTAAGCAGGGAGCAGAAACAATACTGTTAACGGTATCCGACGAAGGGATTCACTATTATGAGCATGCAAGATTTATCCAATGGGGCGCAATAACAGATATACAGATTATTGACGAACGGCTATCCGTTTCCGTTGATTCCTCACCAGCCTTGGGTTTTAAACTCAATTTATTGGATACAGATCTAAAAGGAGCTTCTACTGACTTATGCCAGTTGCTAAACCTATATTATTACCCCAAGCGTATTTATATCCATGAAACTTTTCCTACCGGCTGTTAAACAAATTCATTGGTAAGCATATTTTTGTTAATTGTGGCAGATGCAGTGGCCAACCTGTTCCATCAGCTTATATATCAAATGGTTTAGCAATAAATCCCTGTGCACCACACGAATTAATTTTGATGGATTTTTATTGGCTGGAACATAAATTATTTTATTGTTCTTTTTATCCGCTTATTATATTAACGCTCTATGTTCAATTGGCTCTTCGGTAAGAAAAAACCTAAGCAGGTTTTGACAAGGCAATTAGCAGTTTCATCAATGCTTAGTTGACATAGTTTTATATAAAGAATTACTTCGGTACTTTAGCTATTGTATGAAGGATCTTAAGGCAAAGCTATTTAAAGAAAGAAAACAAAAGCTCCGGGAAACCAGGGTAATGGCCAACCGCTTTCTCGAGGAAAACAAATCCATCAAATCCAAACTAACTTCCAAATGGGAAGAGGAACGAGTGGAAAGCAATATCGCTAACCTGAAGGAAATTATTATTGGCATCAATAAAGAGCTTAGCGATGAGGCCATCAAAAAGTATGTGACCGAAAGCCTGGTTGATTTTATGACCAGTAAAAAGGAGAAAAAATACACTTTTGGAGCGCATCTCCTCAAATACTTCACGGAGAGCATGTTGCCATTTGACATCGCCAAGTACTCCCTATGCTATTCCATAGACAATGATTTTTACTGGGTCAAAGATGGCACGGTCAAAGACCACTATGAAGTTGCCTTAGGCCTCAGGGATCCAGAAACCTTTGGGATTTATTGCGGTGAGAAAATTACTTTTATCCAGAAATACATCTTGCCTTATCTTGCCAGCTCATCTGACTATAACGGCGAACTGCTAGCCAGCGTTGTGTCAAATTTTGACCATCAGAAAGCAGCAAACAGTAATATTCTGCTAATGGTGGTGATTGAAGGAATGGTTAGAGCAATGTGCACTCAACTATACCTCCGCCAAAATCCAGGAGAAACAGTTGATCAGGCCGTAAAATTTATCCGAAAATTTCAGTCCATGGAATCCCTGATCATGAAACCAAACTGGAAAGACGATATCCCTTATGATTTCTTTGCCGCCATCAGCCTATCCAAACATATTAATGATCCGCAACTCACCCTCACCAAAGAAAAACTAAAAGCCGCCGAAAGTTTTCATCAGGAAATCCTGCAGCGTTCAAGGAACATTTCTGTTATACTAGCTGATACCACATTAACTGATTCGGAGAAACAGGAGCGTGCCTCGGTGCTGACAAACGCTGCCTTGGAGAATATCGCCCCTTGGGTAAACTCTGAAAAGCAATCAGTCTATGTTTCTATCAAAGTGGAACTGCAGTTTTTGGTGCGAAGGTTCAAGGATGATCGAAATGAAATGATCCATGGCGGTTTTGCCGCCTACAACAAAAAATGGAAAAGCAACATCTATCTTTCGGCCGTCATCGCACTTTATAAGGTGATGAAAAAGCTTGACCAGACCTATGGTGAAACTACTCATTGTATTGCCCTGAAGAAATTCTAATCGAATAAAATATTAAGGAATTCGTAATCGTCTAAAGGCAGTTAATTGGCGCTTATATTTTTCAAAGCTGAATTATGGCCGCAGTTATCGTGTAGAAAGTTCATTTATTTACACGAAGAAATCCTCTTAATTTATTCTTCTTTGGATACTATCCTGTTGTGTGACACCGAAGTATTTTCTAAGTATAGTTAACGTCAAAGGCCTTAAGTCCCTGCCGGGGTGTAAGGGGTGCATTCCATCTGCTGTGAAACATTCTGGTTTAGGGCCATCACCTTTTATATACCAGACTTTTCCAATTGAATAGGTAGTCATGGTGTCGGGCTTGGTGATCTTTTTAAAATGGTTGAGTTTCATGGTATCTAGGGCAATACTCTGTACACCGAATACCTGTTTGTTACAGTCAATGGTTTCATAGTGGTCACCGGCCCAGTACATGCACTGATTACCTGGGGATATTTTCGTCAGCAAAAAGATAATGAAGCCTAGTACGAACAGAATTAGCGCGTTTTCTTTCCGGTATTTTTTGATCCATTTTGTTAACTGTCTGATGAAGACGCTGGTATTATTTACTTTGCCTCCATCGGCTTGACGGAAATCGTCTTCTTTAAATGGCCTTGGCTTGTAATCGGTAAGCCATGCTAAAAGCTCGATATTTTTGGCATCAGTTTCTATTTTGGAATCTTTAAGATAATAGTTCAGTGGTCGAAATTTATCGATGTCAAAACCTGCTATTATCATTTTAAAATCTTTGGTGCTATCTGAGGGGCCAAAGAAATCGCGAAGTACCTGTTTATCCGAATCTGTCAGTTGCCTTGAGCAATAAACCGTTCCACACTCTTCTCGGAGTCTCCCAGGAGTCGGTAGTGAAATATTGCTTGACAGTATTCCCTTGGACCGCAGGGTATGGCAGTGCTGCAGTATCCTCTTTTTATATTCTTCAAACATTTCTGATGCGTTAAAGTGCACAATGTAAGTGAATTTCCGGAATTGCCAAAGCATTATCGGAAATCCAGACGGAAGAAACGGAAAGATCGGAAATCACTTGTAATGAGGTTTTTACGGGTTGTATGTTTGCAGAGTCAACCAAATACATCCCCTGGTCAGCTGCTGGGAAAAAGGAAATAAAGGATTGATAAAAACATGAGACCGGGGTACGGTACCTGGGGTAAAACGGAAAGCTGCCACTCGCTTCCGTACACCGGATCTCAAGCTTTCCAAATTTCAGAAGGCCTTCTGAAAAAATTGTAACTGTCCCCGCGATGGTCGCGGGGACTTGATTTTTCGAAACTTTTAAAATTTAGGAACCATGTTTTTACCTTATTTTATTGCACTTATTCTGGGCCTAGTGAACCCAGCTGAATCTTCAACTTCTAATTGCCACGGCACCACTCAGGTCAGTAGCGCTGAAAACGGGACTGATGAGGATGGTGGAACCGATGATGATGATACCGGTGGTGAGACCGGTCAAACACCGCCACCGAAGATCGGAGGATAAATATCTAAAAGGGACGCAAGCGTCCCTTTTTTCATTTCAGGCCAGCCAGTAGGACCAATCCGTTCTTTTGGGTGGCCTTTTTTTGTTTTCAGCACTTGGCTCAATCAGCTTTTGGGCCTATGATATATATTCTTTAATTTAGGGGAAATCCCCGATAATTTGAGACGCTCCGCCAGCCCCCTAATACCGTTCATTTTGCTGATCTTTTGCTGCAGGCAACAGGTAGATATCAAAAAGACCACTATTAACCCTGCCTATGACAGGGCTTTCGAATACCGAGAAAAGGGGGCAGCAGACAGCGCCTTCCTATATTTCAACAGGGCGAAAGAGGTATTCCTTCAGGAACGGGATAGCCTTGGCGCAGGGAAATGCCTGCTCAATATGGCGATCATTTCCACCGATAAGGGTGATTACTTTGGGGGCCAGGAACTCTCTCTTGCAGCAATAGGTTATTTCAGGCCTAGCGATAGTAGCCAGCATGTTTTTATCCGCTCAAACTATAACAACCTCGGTATTGCCACTTATAAATTAAAAGATTATGCCAACGCTTTGCGTTTTTATGATGATGCGATCAGGTTTTCAAACGACTCCCTTGATACCCGAGTGTACCTGAATAACAAGGCAAAGACCTACCAGGATATGAAGGATTATAGGCGGGCACTTATCGTTTACCGCGAAGTGCTATCCGGTACGAGCCGGAACCAACGGGAATATGCCAGGACCCTTTCCAATATCGCAAGGGCCAGCTGGCAACAGGACCCTTCAGCACCGGTTATGGGAAAATTCAGGGAGGCCCTGGAAATACGGCGTAGGGAAAAAGACCTATGGGGATTGAATGCCAGTTATTCGCATCTCTCAGACTATTATGCAGGAAAGTCGCCTATAATAGCCTTATCGTATGCCGACAGCATGTATCGGGTGGCCAGACAGCTGGGCAGCGGGGATGATAAACTCCAAGCCCTCAAAAAGCTGATCAGGCTTTCCTCTCTCGGGCAGGCAAAACCTTATTTCCAGGCGTATGAACGTTTGGATGACAGTCTACAGACCGCAAGGAGCAGGGCTAAGAACCAATTTGCGCTGATCCGTTACGAGAGCGAGAAAAACAAAGCGGATAAATTGTTGCTGCAAAAAGAGAATACGGCAAAGAACTATCAGATGGGTATAACTGTATTTGTGTCGCTGATATTGTTATCCTTGGGACTGGCCGAGTTTCGCAGGCGCAGACGTAAACTCGCTCAGGTAACTGAAAAGAAGATAAGGGAGAGTGAACTCAAGACGTCAAAACATGTGCACGATGTAGTAGCCAATGGCCTTTATCGGATGATGAAGGAGATACAGAACCGCATACATGTTAACACAGAAACTCTTTTGGATAAAATTGAACTGCTTTATGAAAAGTCAAGAGATATTTCCTATAACCGGCCGATTATTCCTGAGCAGCCTTTTGAGGTGCACATACGGGAACTTTTAAGCTCGTTTTCCGGAGAGCAGACCAGAGTCATCATCGTGGGCAACGGCCCGGATATCTGGTTAGGGACAACAGCCGATATTCTCTACGAGATCGAACAGGTTCTTCAGGAACTGATGATCAATATGAGCAGACACAGCGGTGCCGATAATGTGGTTCTGCGTTTTGAGCGTGTGGAAAGGACAGTAAACATCGTCTACCGGGACAATGGAAAGGGAATGGCAGAAGAAATTGTTCATGGCAACGGCCTGCGCAGTACGGGAAACCGTATTAAAGCAATTTCGGGATCGATTACCTTTGAAGCCGTTCCTGGAGAGCAGGGCCTAAAAATCCAGATTAGCTTTCCTGTTTAAAATTTATCTCCTATGTTTAAAAAAGTATTAATAGCTGAAGACCAACAAATGGCGAGTATTTCTATCGTCAAGACTATGGAATCATTGGGGATTTCCCAGAGACAGTACACTTATTACTGTGACGATGCTCTTATGCATATCCGCAAGGCACTGCAGTCAGGTGACCCTTTCGACCTGCTTATTACAGACCTTTCATTTGCCGAGGACCACAGGGAACAGAAACTTAAAGGCGGTGAAGACCTTATCACAGCGGCTAAGGCCCTGCAGGGTGATATCAGGATTGTTGTATTTTCTGCAGAAGGTCGTCCTGCAGTAATACGTTCGTTATACCAGGAACTTGGAATCAACGCCTTCGTGCAAAAGGGCAGAAGGGATGCCGAAGAACTTTCATCCGCGGTCGAAACAATCGTTAAGGGACGGACATACATGCCCCTGGAGATCAAAAAGACCAATCATCATCATAATACCTTTGAATTCGACAAGCTGGACATTACAATCGTTTCCCAACTTTCCAAAGGGACCAAGCAAAAAAATATACCTTCCTTCCTCGATGCCAATGGGATCTCGCCCTCAGGTCTGAGTACGGTAGAGAAGAGGCTAAAAGAGATGCGTGAAGGCCTCGGCTTTTCCAATAATGAACAGCTTATTGTCTATTGCCGGGATTACGGCATCATCTGATTTTCTTAGTTTAAAAAAGTACTCCCTTGCAGGCCTGGACTATAGGCATTTGCTGGCTGATATCGATATCGACTGCCCCTGAACTTCAAAGGTCAGGGGCATTTTTGCCTCATCATCAGGGCAGCTTGATTGCGCCCGCAAAAAATATTAAAATAGTTTTCTCTTTACGGGATCCCGTAAGAAAACCCGTATCGGTCCGGTTAATTTTGGCCTAACGATCTCGAACAAACCCAAACTAATTTACCATAAACTAGCTAAAGAGATGAAAAGGACAGTGGCTCTATACCCTGTAAAAAATATTTGGTGATCCAGGATAGATAACGCTCAGCCCTCGGGTGAATACGGGACACTGTTTGCTTTTCGTGAAAAGTCAGGTTAACAGTTCCCGGTTCCAATGTATGAATTAAACAAAGTAGAAATATGAAACAAATGAAAAGACAATTATCGGCCGCTGAGCAGAGCGGAGGACAAGTTAAGGTTTTAAACAGTGCTACAAGATGAAAAGAAACATACGCATACAGTTAGTTTGTATTTTCCTGGGCATACTGTCACTTGCCGCCTCATGCGGTGGGAAGGGTGGTGTTGTCGATCAGGTTATAGAGAACAACGGGTGCCTGCTCACCGAACATAAAACTGTAGGGGGAATTGCTGATACGAAAGTAAATCTTTTTGTAGAGACCTCAGGAAGCATGGCAGGTTTTATGTCTGCCAAGGGGACGGATTTTCAGAAGGAGATCTGGTCAATGGCCGAAGAATTAGACAGTAGGATGAAAAGAGGTTTTGATATCTTTCAGGTCCGCTCAAAGTCGGAAACGCTCCAGCGGATTGATATTAAAGACTTTAGGCGACCGCTAAATACCGGTGGTTTTGTTTCTGCAAAATCGACTGATATTCCAGAGATGCTCGACAGCATCTTTAGCAAGGCAGACAATGAGACTGTCTCTGTGCTGGTATCGGATCTTATCTTTTCGCCAGAAAACGGCAACAAAGCCCAATTCGGGCAGATTACAACCGATATTAAAAAACGGTTTATAGGGGTGCAGCGCGCAAGTGTGCTGCTCCAGATGACCTCCGATTTTTACAATAAGGGTAGGGTTGATGCAAGTCCGTATTACATCTGGATAGTTGGGAAGGCCGAGCCTGTAAAAGCAGTGTCCGGAATTATCAAAGCTGTTTTGGAGGGCAAGGTGAACCAGGTGGATTTTGGTGTGGTCCTTCCAACTTCGAACTACAGCATCCTGCCTTCGCTTAGCCAGGTTGTGAATGCCTTTCCTGTAGCCTGTTCTAAGAATGGAGGCTATTATACATACAGGGAATACACCGATGAAGATGAAGCAGGGCTTAATTTTTGGATCGGAGTCGATCTTTCCGGTCTTCCCGGTTACATGCAGTCTGTAGATTATCTCAAAAAACACATGGCCCTGGAGGCAAGTGAGGCAAGTGCAAAACTTCTGCAGATCAAAACGGTTCCTGAAGTTTCGAACAATGGAGATAAAGCAATTGTATCCCGTTTGGGGCTGACACATCTATTCCAGATCAAAATCGACCAGATCGGCGGTGGCACCGAGCTCAAGCTGAATATCGAGAGGGCCATGCCAGCCTGGATAGATGAGATCAACCTGGAGATAGAAGACGGAAAACGGCAGAAAACTTTTGGCCTTATGAGAATGATCAGTGGGCTTCAGGCTGCGCTGGGTAAGGATAAAACAGCATTGGCATACGACCAACCACTAAGGATTTTTATAACCAAAAACTAGAACAAGATGTGGAATTCAATTTACGACAATTTTGTACAGAAACTGGCAGGGCTACGCTGGTCTGCCTTTCTTGCCCAGAACAATAATAATATCGCCCAGGCGACCAGGATGCGCAATGTTTTCAGGAATGATCTTTATGCCATTTCTGGCTTGGTGATCATAGCGGTTACAGTTTGTATGGCCGTAGTCTATTATTTTATACTCAACCGTAAGGGCGGGGCCGGCTACGCATTCCGGGTAAAGTTTTGGTTCAGCGCGCTGCTAGCCAATTCACTTGTAATTTCAGCCTCAGTGCTGTTTATAAGCATTTCTATGACAAGGACATACAGCAGCTTGAATCCTTTTAAATACTGCCTTTCGCTGGGCTTTGTGAACCTGGTCTATTCAGCGGTACTCTTTTTTGTGCTTTCGCTGATCTTCAAAAAATATTCAGTTGCCAGTACAACACCATTTTAAATAAAAAAGATATGCCAAGATTATTTGTTTTCGCCATTGGTGGAACTGGAGCAAGGGTGCTCAAGTCACTGACCATGCTGCTGGCCGCCGGGGTAGGAACCAGCGGTTATAGTATCATACCCATTATCATTGATCCTCATAAGGACCTTCCTGAACTTAAGGAATGTAAGAACATGCTGCGCCTCTATTCGAAAATACACAAACACCTGTATAGTGGGCACCACCCATCCTCGGCCAGTATTTTTTTTCATGCAACTATGCAGTCGCTATCTGAAAGTGCGCAGAGCGGGCTTAAGGAGGGCTTTGATTTCGATGAACGGATAGATGAAACTTTCGGTGAGTTTCTATCCTACAATTCACTTGAAAATGATGACTGCAACCGGGATCTTTTAGACTTATTGTACAATGAACAGACCTTAAATACTAAACTTTCCGTAGGTTTTAAAGGGAATCCCAATATCGGTGCGGTAGTACTCAACAGTTTTGAAGACAGTGATTGGTACAGGAGTTTTGAAAAAATATTCGACAAGGGCGATAAGATATTTGTCATCAGTTCAGTTTTTGGTGGGACTGGGGCTTCTGGACTTCCATTGCTGATCAAGAATCTGCGCAAGAGTAAGAACAAAGAAATCAAAAGTGCATCAATTGGTGCGCTGCCAATCATGCCTTATTTCAAGCTCTCAGAGCCCGATGCAGATTCGGAACATAAAGATATTGATTCGAACAATTTTATTACTAAGACCAAGGCTGCGCTGAGTTATTATGAACATAACCTTAGGGAGGTAAACGCCTTATACTATCTTGCCGATCCGCATGAGCAGACCGTGCCGTATGTGAATGATGAAACCAAGCAGAACAATAAGGCCCACGTGGTAGAGTTGGTCGGAGCCTCCGCCATACTGGATTTTTTGGGAAGGGATTTCGATGTGGCAGAGGAAAACCAGTACCAATATGCACTGAAAATGGGCACAAAGGATGTAGATTTTAGCAATATCGGTGATGAACTAAATGCGCAGATCAGATCGGAGCTTATCAACTATTACACTTTCAATAAGATCCACCCTTATATCAAAGGGATGGAAAAAGCAGCGATCAAAGATAATGAAGGGTTTGACAAGGATTTTTTCAGGAGCAGCTTTATCAGGGATATTGAAGAATTCAATCAGGGCTATTTTCAACCCTGGATAAATGGGCTGGGAGAAAATGACCGCAGGTTTTACCCTTTCAACCTTTCAATAAAGGATGAAAGACTGCACAACATGGTGATCGGCTACGAAGTGCCCGAAAAGAGCGGCTTTGGATTGTTTAAGACGGTTTACGACACTTCAAATTTTATCAACCATATGGAATCGGTAAGAAGGGATTTTTCGGCAATTCCCTCTTCCCTGAAAGCTACAAGATATATTGTCCTTGCCGAGGAGGCCATTAGGACGGTAAATGGAAAAAAGATTAAAGCAAACTAATATGAGTATCTTAAATATATTTGATGCAACGGGAGATCCCAATACGGGATGGAGATATACCGGTAAATTAAGCGAGTCGGCAATCAGTCAGCTCAAAGACAAATCCGCAAGGACTACAAACGCTCTGAATGCTGTGCCATCACCTTTTTCAAGAATGCACACATTTGATACCGCCTTTAAATTGGTGGCACGTGACATCAAGGAGGGGCAGGACAGGGCTTCGGAAATCTATCGGGAACTTGTATCAGACTGCCTGGATGCCATTGAACTTACCTTCAATTCGGATTATCATCTTTCGCAAGGGGATTTACTGAGCTTTGTCAACTGGGAACAGGATGATTTACAGGGCCTTTATAACGGAGGTTATGGGCAACAGGTGCTAGCAAAGACCTTAGATACTTTTATCGATTCGGACTTCGGTAATGGGAAATTCGGCGTTTCAATAATTAAATATAATGGGTTGGTGATTGCAGGGAGTTCACCTTTTACCTTAATGTTTACAAGTTCCAACCTAGATAGGTCAAGGTCAGAGAAACCGGGAGAACGTTTCAGGAGCAATAGGTACAATACGGATTTTGACCTGATAAACCCGGCAAATGGAAGTGCATATTTTTCAAAAATTGTTCCTTTTTCTCAGCGTAGCGATGCTTTCAAAAGTTACTTGGTCGGTCTTTTCGATCAGAACAGGTATTTAAAAGATGGACGGTCAAAGGTTCTTTGGGACTATATGGTTGCCGAAGGGGCGGATCGGGTCGTTGTGAAAAATTCCCCTACAAAAGCAAATGTAGCTTCTAATGGCGGTGTATTCAATAGCGGGGGGGTTGCGCTGAACAGCAATGCAGATGTGAATGCAACAGAGATTTTTAACGATCATATTATCCGTGTCGAGTACAGACTTAACGACAACTGTTTTTATACCCCAAAATACAAAATTGACCCTGAGGGTAGAAAATTTGATTACCTGCTTCCAATCAACCCCGAATTTTTTGCACGTATTAATTCTTCCGATATCCCGAAATTTTTCACCTACGAGCTTATCGGCGAACGCATTCGGGTCATTTATGATGATGGCAATCTGGAAAAGCCAAGGGTTAAAGATTACGTTCTGCAAGGTAAAACCAAAACTGAAGGGCAGATCGTGGGTGTTGGCAAGGATTTGGATTATAGTTTCATGCTGGGCATATTCCCATTTTTGAGGGTTGTGAACAGTGAGGGGAAAGCGGTAAAAGAGTTTAATGACTTTTATAAAGTAAGTTTATCGGTTGATGGCAGTTTGAACCCGGCACAAATGCGCACAGATGGTTTTGGACTGGAATTTTTTAGGAAAGAAAACAATGGGATCGAACAAATTTCGGCTGATGGCGGGCTTTACAATGCAAAACGTGAAGTGAGGCGCGCCTTTGAAACTCCAGATAGCCTGGCCTCAATTTACTATCAGATAAACGGCAGTCATTTTGATCTGATCAGCATTTCCCTTCAAAGAGTGGAAGGACTTGATGCGGTCCGCGGTCTGGTGATACCTAAATGGAAAGAAAAGTATATCGGTGATAAACAGTTCGATTTTTCTGTTGACTTTGGCACCACTAATACTTTTGTCGCCTATACGGATGATCCTGATCATCATTCCATGCCAAAGCCTTTTGATATCGGTCTAAATGAACTTCAGATGGTTATGCTACAGAAGATTCATCCTGCATCCGGGGGATCGGCCGTATCGGAAACTTTTTGGAGGGAGACTACTACACGTCAGCTCATGAGGGTAGTTGCATGCAATGAATTTGTGCCGCCTGTCTTTCTGCCTGCAGAACCTAAGAGCATCTTTACAATGCCTTTCAGGACTGCTGTTTATCAGAAAAAAAATATCAACAGTTTCAGCCTTTTCAGTGATATGAATATTCATTTTGGCTATCAAAAAACAGAGATAGATGCAACTGCCGTCGAGAACCAGGAAATAGTGGCCAACCTGAAATGGAATATATCAAGCCTAAAAGATCTGGGATCCAGGGCCAGGGTTGAAGGCTTTATTGAGGAACTTTGCATGCTTTTTAAGTACAAAATTCTTTTGAATAACGGCGATCCAAAACTCACCAGATTAAACTGGTTTATTCCCCAAAGTCTTTCTGAAGCATCAATCGAGTTGTACGAACGTATATGGTCCGAAAAAGTGAAAAAGGTACTGAAGGCCGATCGTGCGCCCAAAAGGGTTTATGAATCTGAAGCACCGTTTTATTTTCTGGAGCGCACCGGAAGGATAGAAAACAACGATGCGGTACTTTCCATAGATATAGGCGGGGGATCAACCGATGCGATGCTTTTTGTAAATAAACTGCCAAGGCTAGGCACTTCGTTCAATTTCGCAGGAAATATTCTTTGGTCCAATGGCTACAATCAATTGAGCAATGACGCAAAGGACAATGGCTTTTATCAGAAGATAAAAACCAGACTAGCTGACCGCATCGCTGCAGATGATTTTCTTAAAGTGGCGATGCCCGCCTACGAGAAAAAGTCTACGGATGAAATCATCAACTTCTGGCTGACAAACGATGATAGGACAAGGGTTACCGATTATCTTGGCGATCCCGAATTTAAAATTGTTTACCTGTTACACTACTGTTCTGTCGTATATCACCTGGCCCAGTTGCTCAAGGCAAACAATTATCAGGAGCCCAGCTGCGTAATCTTCAGTGGAAACGGCAGCAAGTATATCGATTTTATCTCAAATGAGCGTACGCTTGCACAGATAACCGCTTATGTCTTTGGAAAGGTATTTGAAAAGGAGGTCAAACCTCCGCAGATTATCTTACCTGCAGAGAACCGTAAAGAAGCAACCTCTTATGGAGGGATATTCAAAAAACAGGAGGTTGAATTCCGTTCAAGTTCCTATCTGGGCACCACGCTTGCCTTTGAAAAAGAATGCGCGGTCAATACATATACTGATGTAGAGAACAAGATCACTGAGATCAAGCCTAGTGTCAGGGAAAACATCATCAATATGCTCGATATTATTGAAGGACTCAATGATGTTGTGAATTTTAAGACCCAGTTGAACATTGACTTTAGCATTGGATCGGTCAGGAATTTTATAGAGCAGCAGATCGATGCGAATTTCGAGAAGGGATACGGCATTAGGAAGGAAAAGATCTCCTACGAGGAAAAAGTATCCGATAGTCTTTTCTTCTATCCGCTGATTGGTGTAATCTTCGATCTTTCCAAGGTCACTAAAGAGCAGCTTGAAGAATTTACGCCAAAGATCCGTAAATTTTCGATTGAACCAAGTGCCGACAATACGTTTGATTTTAGTTCACTTAGCGATGAGCGTGCTTTTAATAGCGTTTTTGAATTAAAAGTGCCAACTAACAATCCAAATGAGGCCACCTTTTCGATACTTGGAGAGGATTCTGTTTACCAGCGCGCCTATACCTCAAGGGAATTTGTGCTCTCACCTGTCTGCGAGCTGATTAATGTGCCAAGTGGTCATAAGATAACCATCAAACAGCACAACCTTGGTAAGCTGCGCAAAGATGGCGACAAGTGGATTGTCACAGAGAAACTGAAAGTGGAATTTATTTAACAGGAAAAAACATGGTCTATCTTGAAGGGGTTGCCCTAATTATTATACTGCTTCTGCAGATGAAAAGTTACTATCGGTCATTAATGGAAATATCCGATCTCTACCGTCTTTTTCCGGCTGGAGAACTGCATGCGGATTTTATTGTGCAGAAAGAAGTACAGGGAATCTATGTTGATCAGCTTGATATCAGTCATAAAAATGGAGCATTTGAAGTAATCCTATCGGCCACTAACGCCTATCTTAGTAAGAACAAAGGATCAGCAGATTTCAATATTATCAAAAGTATTGCTGACAGGAGTGTTGAATCTCAGGAGAACAAGGTCTCCTCGAGTTTGTCGCTTCCGCTATATTTAGGATTGATGGGAACCTTCATTGGGGTAATTTTGGGACTTGCCTCCATTGCAATTGATGGCTTCAGCCTAAATGATACCGATGTAATCATTAAGGAGCTGATCAGGGGAGTCGTTTTGGCAATGATAGTGAGTCTTTTTGGTCTAGCGCTGACAACAAATCTAAATGCCAGGATCTTTAAAAATGCTGTTGCTGTGCGCGATGTATGCCGGAACCGGTACCTGAATTTCCTACAGGCAGAACTTTTGCCAAACCTAGATAACAATCTTTACTCAGCATTAGACCAATTCAGATCCAATATCGCTGATTTCAATGTCAAGTTCGGTAAAAACCTGGATATTTTTGATACCTCTTTTAACGAAAACATCAAAAACTTAAGGGCTACGGTAACTGGTATGGCAACGCAGATCGGTGCCGTTAATGAAAATACCACGGTGCAGCTGGAATTTCTGCAGGAGCTCAAAAAAATCGGTTATAACCGTATGGCTGAGGCCAATATCAAAGTTTTTGATAAAATCAAAGAGGTAGGTCCCACGCTGGTGACCTTCATTGCAGAACAACAGAAACTGACCAAAAATCTGGAGCAGGCAAACCTCTTTAGTGAACGTATTTCGGGACTCATAGATCGTGTGAGCAATTTTGAAGACGGCATAAATAATCTTGGCAGGGATCTGCAGCAGTCAGATCTATTGGGCGGTGAGATGCTTGGGGTAGTCAAGAAACATCTTACCGCTATCGAACAAAAGGAATACCTGATCAACGATTATGCAGCAAGGTCAGGGAATGAAGTTGAAGGCTACCTGAACGCTGCTCTAGAGCGCATCAAAGTACTTAAGAACAAGATCGAAATAGATTTTGAGAAGGCTTTTGATTTTAATGCAGAAAATAACCTGATGCAAAACCTGAGCTACCTCAAAGCAATCGGACAAAACACAGCGGGACTCAATGATAAGCTGGCAGATCACAGTACCAAAAAGCTGGAAGAAAAACTCGATGTTCTGATAACGCTTATAGATAGCAATAATACCAAGCTGGAGGTCCCGCCAGGCAAACAACCTGGCAGAGCTGTAGGGGGAAGAAAGCCAGGTTCAAAAGAGATGCCGAGAAAGTGGTGGGAGATATTTAGGAAAAAGCAGAGGGCGGTATAATGGCGAAGCAATCGAAAAGGGATTTT
Organism: Flavobacterium sp. W4I14; assembly: GCA_030817875.1. NCBI lineage: Bacteria > Pseudomonadati > Bacteroidota > Flavobacteriia > Flavobacteriales > Flavobacteriaceae > Flavobacterium > Flavobacterium sp. W4I14. The sequence continues at coordinate 5,121,004 of JAUSZU010000001.1, read as the reverse complement.
TTCTGGCCGAGTTATGTAGATCTGATGACTAGTCTTTTTGTAGTCATGCTGCTCCTTTTTATTATATCCTATATCAGCTTTCGGGCAAAAAATGCTGAGCTCGCTGCAAGTAAAATGGAAATGGACAGAATAAGACAGATTGACAAGGCATTAAGAGAGCTGGACAAAAGATACTTTTATCTCGATCCCAGTAACAACCGTTACAAGCTTTTAGTAGATGTAGTCTTTAAGCCCCACAGCGCTGATATCAATACGATCGGTAAGCAGAGTCTGTCTGAACTTGAAAATGCAGGCGCTGTACTTTACAGAAAAATGAAGGAACTTTCATCCGATCAGGACATAAATTATTTACTGATTGTAGAAGGTAACACTGAACGTTACAAAAACAACTGGATCACCAATCCTGATCTGGGATATATTACGAGCTATAAAAGGAGCCTTGCCCTTAAAAAATACTGGGAGTCGAAAGGTTTTGATTTCAGCATATTTGCAAACTGCGAAATTCTGGTTGTGGGAAGTGGTTACTTTGGCCGCTCGCACCAAAAAAACAGCAGAACTTTCACCATACAGATTACACCTAAATTCAAAATTACCCGATAAAAAGATTTTCTATGTCCCAAAAATCCCACACTATTAGAAGCGCAGCACTGATTATTATCTTTTCTGTCTTCAGTTTTAATGGTTTTGCTCATAGCCAGCTTAGTGTTATATCTTGGAACCTGAAAGATTTAGGTATTTCCAAGAGCGATGCAGAGATCGGAATGATCGCCAGGACACTGAATCCTTATGATGTCGTTGCTGTCCAGGAAGTAGTTGCTGGGCCTGACGGGCCTAAGGCTGTGGCTCGACTGGCAGATGCATTGAATAGAAAAGGCGTAAAATGGGAATATGAGATCAGTGCAGTCACATCGGGATCTTCTGCACACAAGGCTGAACGTTATGCTTTTTTCTGGCAGAGCGCAAAGGTTTCACGCATAGGCAAGGGATGGCTAGAGGACCGCTTCGGACTGGAGATCGAACGCGAGCCTTTTTATGGACGGTTCAGGGTTGGTGAAACAACAATAACTTTAGTAAATTTCCATGCAATTACCAGGTCGAAGCAACCAGAAACAGAAGTGAAATATTTCAAGTTCTTGCCTGCGCGCTATCCGGTTGATAATCTTATCTTTTGTGGTGACTTTAACCTGCCGCAGTCTCACAGTGTGTTCAATCCACTAAAGTCGATGGGCTTCAGAAGCGCTTTGGTAAAACAGAAGACAACGCTTAGGCAACGCTGTATTGGCGACGGATGCCTAGCTTCGGAATTTGATAATTTTTACTACGATTCCGCTAAGTTGAGTCTGAAGGTTGCCGGTGTAATCCATTTTTACAGGTTACTTCCGGATATTGCAAAGGCTCGGATGGTTTCAGACCATATTCCGATATTTGCAGTCTACCAGTTGTAGAATGATACTGAACTATCAGATTTTAAATCCTTCAGGATGTCGAGTGCGCAGGCTAGAATAGCTTGGTAAAGCGGCCTTCCAATTAAGACACTTTTTTACTACCTCAACTCACGCTTGATATTCAATCGAAACAGATTATGAAAATATTTATACCGTTACTTTTATTTGTCCACTTCAACTTGCCCGGGAGTAGGCAGGCCGAAATGGTGTACATCTGTGTCAGTCCGACCTCAATTGCCTATCATAAGTCAAAAGATGGTTGTAAGGGTATTCAGGCATGTACTCACCAGATTATAAAAGTTAGTAAGGCCGATGCAATAAATAAGTACAAGTATAGGGCGTGCAAGATTTGTTATTAACCGCCAACCTTATTTTTCCCTTTACGGAAAACCCTAAAAAAAGTTATTTTGAGGGTTTTATATTTGAAGGACTGCATGGTGCAGTATCGATTAAATATAAATATTATGATCAGAACAGTTGAAGCGATCAAACCAGGACCGAAACCTAAGAAGGAAGATGGTGATCTGGACCGCAGAAGAAGGGTGACCCCTGAAAAAAAGGAGCAATACCCACCTTTAAAGCCACACAAGCATAAACCTAAGGACTAGCGGTATGCTCATTGAAACCCACCAAGGCGGTGGGTCTTGATGTTTTTATATCTAAATTAGAATTTACTTTCGATCATTAAAAAACTTACGATTATCACATCTGATACAATAACTGCTGGATGTGACTTAAATATACCTTTAATCTTTCCTGGAAAAGAGCACTGATCCTAAGGTTGGTCAACAGTAATCCATCAAACATTTGTACATCTCTATTTTTAACGATAATATCTAAAGATAAACGATTGCCCAATAGATGGGCAATCGTTTAGATTAAGGGCATTCCGGTAAGCTCAGCAGGTTGTCGGGCGTGTCGCTGTCTGCTTCCGTTCTAAGGTATTTTTTACCCAAACGTGTTGCTACAACCACTTTCCTGACATGGCCGTTTACCGAAGTATAAAACGCGTAAGTTCCGTTTTCGATACTCTTGATAGCATCATCCAAAGTGAGTTTCCACCGCTGATTGCTATGAATGCCACCTACATGCGTAATCCGTTCATATTCATTATAACGGTCGTCTTTATTAATACACGAAATCTGAACACTAGTAGCCATAATTTATTTTCTATTGTTCTCCGCTCTGTGCGGACCCACGGATTCTTCTTTTGATCCAGATACCTGGATTGATCCTGTTTTCCTCCCTTAACAGTTAACGGGGCAAAGTTAACTGATAGGACAGTTGGTTCTTTACGGTTTCCCCTATGCAAAAACGGGGCGGCTGGTATAACTTTGTCCATGGGGTCATTGCTTTTTGAGACGACCACCAGAATCTAAATTAAATTATTGATATGGCAACATTAAACAGCTTTGTCCGATCGGCAAATGCATCTTATAAAAGAGCCGCACGGGCTAATGCAAGGCAGGCCAGGGAGCAGGCCAAACGGTATCAGCAAAACCTTAAAGAGCAGATCCGAAGCGATAATGCTACTGCGGTATATACTTATAATAATTACGTAAATACACTGGTTTCGGTGCATAAAACCTGTAGCAGCAAAATAAACTGGAACAGCTTTTTAAACGAACCTGAACCGATCAAGCCTAAGAAAACGAAAAACAGGGAAGAGGTTGCTGCCGCTGCGCTCAATCTGTACAAGGCTTCGTTTTTTGATAGACTGTTCGGCACGGAGATAAGCAAAAAGGCTAAACTCCAGTTGGCGTTCGATCGTGCAGTGCAGGCTGACCTTTCAGAATTCAATGGCAACGTACAAAAGTATAATGAAGATCTTGAGGACTGGAAAACGGTAAAAAGGATTGCACAGGGCGTGCTTTTAGATGATCCAATAGCCCAACGGGATGCCATTTCTTTTTTTGAACCCTTTACCAATATCAGTCAGCTTGGTACTCAGGTTAACTGCGTGATCAACCATACTGGTTTAACTATTAACCTATCGGTAAATTCTCTGGATATCGTTCCCGATTATGTTCTTACCACTACTACCACGGGTAAACTATCGAATAAAAAAATGACCATTTCCAGGTTTAACGAACTTTATCAGGACTATGTGTGCAGCGCGGCCATCAGGGTGGCAAGGGAAACCTTTGCTCTTTTACCTATCGACTGTGTATATGTTAATGCCATTGCAGATCTATTGGATGCATCTACCGGCCGTATTAAGCCCCAAGTGATATTATCATGCAAATTTATTACAGAAAACCTAGACCGTTTGAATTTTGAACGTATTGACTGTTCTGATGCTATGCGGAATTTTGTGCACCGGATGAGTTTTTCCAAGAATACCGGGTTTGCCGCTGTTGAGGTTTTAGAAAGGTAGCTTTGGCCTTTCCTGCGGGCGGGCCATTTGCTCTATCTTTTGTTATGGGAATAATTCGGTGTCTGTCTCTGACAGTTGAATGAAGATTTGTGGTTGCAATTATTTCGGCGTTTAAGGGTTGTTTCGCCACGCTAACCAACGGTTTCACCACGTTAATGCCAGGTTTTAATTGAACGGGGAAATTGTTAAACTGGGGATGGCCTGACATTTTAAAAAAAATACTCCAGCGATCCGCTGTATGCACCATTGGAAATCACCGCATGGAAAAATAAAATAGGTTTATGGCAGGAGGCGGAGGGAATTCTGCCTTGGGAATGGCGAGAAAAGAAATACTTCGCATCACATTAGCATATCTCTGCAATTATGCAGTTACCTTTTTTAAGAAGGCACGAGTTAAAAATAATAATTAACCCATGCTTTCTTTTGATTTAAAATCAGCCTAAATTTGAATAAACTATTCTCTTTCTGCAAAATCTAAATCCTCTTCCTCCTCCACCATTTCATCAAGTATTATTTCGTAATGTTTATCAACTCCCCAAGTTTTGACAATCCAATCTAATAATTTCACTCTTCTACTTTCGCAGCTTGATGAAGTCCAATCAGAAAAATCTGAAATTTCTCTTTCTTGTCTTATATCTGAGTTAGCATAACAAAAGCCACTACCCGCTTCTCCTTTCTTACGATTAAATTCGAAATTAAGGTAACGGGAATTATCTTTGGTAAGCACTAAGTTAGATATATCATGTTGATACTTTCTTATATCGGCAGGATTCCATGTTTGGAGCCATAATGAATCGTTTTTAGGGTTTTGTGGAAGAATATGTTCAATTGTTGCATCGGTTATCTCATCCCACCCTAGCTTTGGCTTATTTCTACCATTGAGAAGGAATAATTCGTACTCAAATAATGTGTATTTTAACAACCTACTATACTGATACCAATCAAAAAAGTCTTCATAGAGTTCTTTTCTGAACCCATTCTCATTCGAATACCAATTCAAGGTTCCATAAATCCACTCGGTAATGTTTGTAATAGGAAACTTATCCTTAAAAATATCATCAGCCCATCGATAAAATTTAGATAATCCTGAATTGCTTCTCCTGCCTTCCCAAAGAAATACTCGGAAGGAAAAATTCTCAAGTGCTTTTAAAAATGACAAATAATCATTTACCTCTATTGATTTACATTCATTCTTTATTTTAGCAGCCACCATTAATGGCAAATAATTCGCTATATTTCCCGCATTTTTAATTTTTGCTAGTAGATCTAACTCCTTTAAAGATATATCGGTATTGTCTGGTTTTAATATTGATGCATAATGTTTTGAAATAAGTCCTAATCCATTAACAAATGTAGTTATGAACGCCTTGACTTGTTCCTTGGATTTTACCGAGAAATCCCTGAGTGGTATAACGTCCTCAGATTTAAAGCCTCGGTAATTATCCCAATGTTTAGGTGTATGGCTCACATGTAGGGTCCAAGCAATACGTAAACATTGATTTTCACTGCCATTACAGCTTGCTATGTTTGTATAAACTTCCTTCCAGGTTTTATTAATTAATCTGGTAAAATCTTCCTTTTCATTTTCTTGTGGAATATTGCGATATATCCAATACATTAGATAATTCTTCAATAATTCCATTGCTGAAAGATCTTTACCTCTGGAATTCATTAGCTCGAAGGTCATTCCAATTTCACTCTCAACTTCAATTGGATAAAAAGAGAAATTTAACTTTCTAATTAAGGCGTCGAATAATTCTTTTAAATATGCAATTCCATCCTCTGCTCTTTTTTGTATCTGTTCATGGATATGAGATTTTAAATAATGGTATCCCGATAAAAGTCGTTTTTGATGAACAGTATTTGCTTTAACATGGTTTACACCTTTTGTGATCAAATCAAAATAAAAATCAGCTGTATCATTATTTAGGCGTAGTTTACTTTTTGAACCAGCATATAAATAGATTGGTAATTCTGCCACAAAATCATTTTCACCAACTCTGATTAGTTCATTTATAATGATTGATAAATATAAACTACAGGTAGTCAGTCTTTGTTGACCATCAACAACATCAACCAGTTCTAGTTTTTTTGTTCCATAATTTTCAGTAGATTTTTCCGGGGCTTGATAAATAACAATTGTACCTGTGTAATGGCTGAGTATCTTATCGTCGATTAAGGCGTCTATATCTTCAACAAAATCTTTCCATTGTTTTTCATCCCAAGCATAGCCTCTTTGGTAGTCTGGTATCCGAAAGATTTTACCTTCTAATAAATTTGAGAGAGTTTTTTTTTCCATTAATAAAGTTGATAATAATTAATTATTTTAATTGAATTAATTTGTAATTTAAAATAAGGGTTAAGTATGAAACGTAGGTCGATAACCGAGTTTTCGGTTAGGATAACAAGTAGGAAGATTGATAATCATGAGCGTAATTTAAATCTATCAAATGCATATAAACATATATAATTAAATCCTTATTATTAACATTTAACCCCCATTTATGCAGATTTAAGAGTAAGAACAATAAAGTGGTTGATAAAATCTTACGTAATCATGCTCAAGTTTGCATGATTAATGAGCATCTTTGAAGTATATTAAATCAAATAAAAACTGGCTTTCTATTATTATCGCAGAGATAATATCCTTAAGATCCATGGTATCAGTATCGTCTATTTTATCCCTGTTTCAAACAGAAATTTATTTACTAAATCTGGCACACATAGGCATAGGTTGCCCTGGGTCGTATAGAATAAAGGCGAAATTACATATTCATTAAACCATATACTCAAACCCATTATTTCGGGCAATCGTAATTAAGGGCTCAATAGTTGTTTTAAACTTTAGCTTATACTCCTCTGGCAATTCCTTAACACTTTCCAGGTCAGGAAAAATGCTCAGATAATCTTCCAGTAGCTTTTCTTTAGGTATTTTATATTTGATAATTTCGATGGCAGTTTTTTGCAAGTGATAAAAAGTATCAAAGTAAATATCCATACGGGGTAGCTTATCCGATTTCGAACTGTTAAAGGAGGGGTTTGCAGGTATCAAATTCCAGAGCAGATCATGCGAAACAAAAGCATAGGGAATAAAGTGTTCTACTGCAAAGCTATCTTTGTATAGTTTTTGGTTTGTGTAGATGCAATCTACCCCGCCTAACTCTTCAATTACCATATCCCAAACCTTACGCTGTTTTACCAAGCTGTTTCTTTTTGCAGGCTTAATTAACTTGTCCGGAATATCTGGTACATTGGGATTGTGTTTCTGCAAATACAAACTTAGTTTCCAGTAACAAAAGCTTTTTAAAATCCCTGAATTCTTACTGAGGTAATCGATCCAGATTGGATTAATGGTAATATGCGTTTGATCAACCGCATAAAGACAATTGTTTTCAAAAGTTTGTGATGCCTGATAGGTGGCACTTCGGTTTTCTGCAATGGATGGAAACCAGGTGCTTAAAAAACGGTGCGGAACCTGTTTATCAAAATGCCATAATAACTTTTGTGTAGCCAGTAGGTCACTACTGTTCAGGCGTTGCTTAATCTTGTTTCGGTCCTCATCAATACTTATCCCTTCAACGGCTGCAATTTCTTTTACTTTATCATGCAACTGATCTTGCTTGCCGAAACTAATGTGGAAATAATTAATGGTATACCAACTGGCGGCAACCATTCCTACAAATATCCTTTGTTTAGGAATGTGATGATGACCATTTTCTACTTCATCTAAAATAGACAGAAACCAATAAAATTTATAAGCCGCAGCCAAAAGGGCCGTATTTAATTACCCCTGCATTACCTGTTGTTTACCCTTTGTTGCTACCAAGTTAACCCCAGGATAACCCCAGGGTTACCCCACAGTTACCTTTTCTTTACCTAAAAGGTAAAGCCGGAGCTTGCTTTCGCAGAATGGCACCTCCGCCGATGGTTATGCTGCCCTTAAGCAGGGCGCCACCCAATGTAATTAAGTTGAGAATTTTTAACCACAGATGCACACAGATAAACACAGATTTTTATATCCGTGTGCATCCTTTCTATCTGTGGTTAAATTATTTTTCGTGCCCCATGGTTAAATTTAAAGGTATTGGGCCGCCACAAGCGTATGGGTCCCTGCAATGCCGCCCTTTAAATGCCAATGGCTCATTTTAGCTCAAAAACGGTCTTATTTAGCTCAATTTAGCTCATTTTAGCTCAAAATGGGGCGCCAGTGCTGCTAAGCCGCTACGTTTGGACATGGATTTAAACATACCGGTATAAACAGAAATCCTTTTTTAAACAAACATTTTTTCACTTAAAAAACAAAAATTATGGCAACGTATTCAAAAGGCGCAAATGGCGCATTCTCGGGCAAAGTAGGCAGTATAATTGGCAGCAACTGGCGCAGTGTAGATTACCTAAGGGGCCTGCCCAAAAAGAGCAGTAAACCCAGTACCCAACCACAATTGGCTCAGCGCAGCAAATTTGCCCTGGCACCGATGTACCTGAGTCCTATTAAAGACATTTTAAACATTGGCTTTAAAGATAAACAGCTGAGCAAACTTACAGGTTACAATGCCGCAGTAAGGGTCTTTTTAACCCAGGCCATTGTAGGTGACTATCCTGATTATACTATCGATTTTTCGCAGGTGGTGCTGAGCAAAGGTTCGCTCTCGGTTTTTCATGGGCTTAACGCGGGTTTGCAGGGTGCAGACCTGGTACTGAACTGGCAGAGCATTTTAAACCGCTACAGCGCCTTTACCGATGACCTGTTAACGGTAGTGCTCTTTAACGATACCAAAAAGATGTACCTGGTATACGAAGAGGCACAGCGCGGCGCACTTACCTATACCGCGGCAATTGGTGCCGGCTTTACAGGTGATGTTTTTCACGCATGGGCTTTTGCGGTTAAGCGCGATGCCACTTCGGTATCAAGCAGCCAGTATCTGGGCACTTATAACATTCCTTAGTTTAACTAGTTAATTAAACCGCCCAAACCTTGCAAAGCCGCAGGTTTGGGCTTTTTTAAAAAGAAAAGATATGAAAACATTAAAACTGGCTTTAACGGCGCTGATGCCGACAAGGCAAATACTCGAAAAACTGATGCTGGCCACCATTTTGGTTTTGGGCTGGCTTACACTGCCTAATTTATTAAGAACCTTCGAACCCACCGCTGCCCTGCTCGATGCAGGCATTTGGCAGCTGATTTTGCTGGCCCTGTTATGTTATGTGGCCCTATTGCAAATTTCCTGGTGGCTCTTGTACCGCTTTTGGCTCGGCCTTGGCCTGCTTAATTTAACGGATATGGTTTTACGCTTTAAACAACTCACATCATGGCAACAGTTAAGATTTTTTTGGGCATCGTTTGCTTTGCTCTTTTTAGCGGGAATAGCCTGCCTGGCCGCTATAACATAAACAGGGCAATTCCCGATAGGACCAAGCTGTTGTGCATTGCAAAAAACGAACTTGGCGTGCGCGAAGTATCAGGCCATAACGATGGGCCACGGGTAGCTGCGTACCTGCGTTATACAGGTGTTGAACAAGGCAGCCCCTGGTGTGCGGCTTTTGTAAGCTGGGTTTTTGGCCAGGCTGGTTACCCCGCACCACGTACCCCCTGGAGCCCGGCCTTATTTCCGCTAAGTAAACGCACCAAAGAGATAAGGCCCGCAGTGGTATTCGGCATTTACTTTAGCCACCTGAAACGCATTGCCCACTGTGGCCTGGTAGAGCGGCAGGAAGGCAACTGGCTTATTACCATTGAAGGGAATACCAATATAGCAGGCAGCAGGGAAGGCGATGGCGTATACCGCAAACGGCGGCCCTTAAAAGCCATCAAATACTTTGCCGATTGGACCAAAAAGAAAGGAGCGGACAATGAAGAATGAATTAATCCTCTTGATGGCCTGTAGCACGCTTCTTTCGGCCTGCGGTAGCTTAAAAAGCAAAAAGACACTGCATACGGAAAACCTTCAATCGAACAGCCAATACCAAGAAGATAGTAACCTGCAAAGCTGGGCGAAAGCAAACACCTTACTGCTCGATACCAGTAATAGCGAATATGTGGTACAAATTACCCCGGTGGGGAAATTCCGCTACAGTGCTGAAAATGGTTTCGAAGGAGTGGCCGAAAAAGTGCTGGTAAGCGGAAAAGTTGGTAAAAGGCAGCTCCTTCATCGGCAACAGCAAACAGGCCTCCAGCTTCAGCACCAAAAGCGCAACCTGGAAAGCACACAGCTAAAAAAGAAGCTGCAGCACATTGATAAAAGCAGAAAGCCGCGTTTGGCTATGGTGTATATAGGGCTGGCAGTGGTACTCGGCCTGGCCTGCTGGCTAATGAGAAAACGGCTATTCAACTGAGTATTAAATACCCCATTGGGGAAACTTTTCTACAATGACCTAGCTAACAAGAAAGCGGCTCTTCGCCTAATATTGTAAATTCCTTGCCTAAATATTTAGGCGAGGAATTTATAATTTTTTCGCATGAATGGTCCGGCCTTGTATAAAGATCATTTCTTTTATTAATCCATTCTGATCTTTTACGAACTCCATACTTGCCTGAATGGTTTTAAAGAAAAATTTGTTACTACTTTCTGCAAAGGCTTCTATTTTGGGCTGCCCGGTTGCCTGCACGAAAACCTTTTTACCCTCGCGGCTTACGGTCAATACAAGTTGGGGAGTAAGCTGATAGTTGCCAAGATAGCTATTTAGATCCTGGTCAGGAACGTCAGCGAGGGTAACCTTTTTGGTTTTGCTCAGGCCCTTAAAACCATATACATTGGAAATGCTGTTGATCAGCTCCTGAACAATTTCTCCATTATCTGAATTAACCATCACTACCAGACCATTTCCACCCTCAAAGCTCCCGTAGTATCCACCAGTAAATCCAGCATTCCCTGCGCCGTGCCCAAAGTACTTTATCCCATCATAATCCTCCACAAAAACACCTAATGCAGCGCCATTTTTATTCATGTATGGGCTAAGGCGTAACTTTGTGGTCTGTTGATCAAGAACCTTAGCCGATTTACCCTGGTAGGCAAGCTGGGTTTCGATGATATATTTGGCCAGATCCCTGGGGTTTGTCCATAAACCAGCGGCAGCCTGCTCCGGGTAAATATGATATTTCCCCTTCACCTCTTTTCCATCCCCATCGTATCCTGCAGATAGCAGTTCCTGCCTGATGCCCAATGGCGGCTGCGCAAAAGTACTGCTGAGCATACCCAACGGCTTTAGTACCTGCTCCATTAAATAGTTTTCGTACTGTTGCCCGGTAATATCTGTAAGTACCAGCTGGGAAATGGTTGTTCCCCCTCCGGAATATTCCTGGCGGGTACCGGGAACGAAAAGTGAATGTACCGCATCAGAATTGGCCGGAGATTCGCCGTTTAAAATCTGTATGACTGAGGGTAACGGCTTACCTGCCTCATAGCCTCCAAAACCATGCACATTTAACCCAGCAGTGTGGCTAAGCAGGTTTGCCATATTGATTTTCTTGCCCTTCGAAATCGAATCGTAAGGAAATTTCCAGCTTTTGAGATAAGTATTGATATCTGCATATAAATCGAGGTTCCGGTCTTTAAAAAGCTTCAATATGGCCAGGCTGTTCAGCGATTTACTGATGGATGCTGCCTGAAAAAGCGTTTTATCGCTTACCCGAATTTTCTTTTCTGTATCTGCAAAGCCATAGCCTTTTGCGAAATCGACCTTATAATCTTTAATTACCGCGATGCTGAGCCCCTGTACTTTAAAATGTTTCATCCGCTCGAGCAAATTAGATGGAGCGGAATCACTGGTCTGGATGTTCTCGGTGAGTCCGTTCTCAACTTGCCTGATGCGGTCCTCCACTGTGGATTGCGCAAGGGTAGTGCTAAAAACGAAAACCGAAAAAAACAAAACCAGGGCGGCGGTCAATTTATAGGACTCCTGGCTGGCCTCCTTAAGGCTATCTAAATGGGTTGTTGCTGTATTTTTCATAGCATATTATCTTGGTGTAGTCTGGAACCAGGATTATTGATTTTATAATGAATAAACTTAATCCCGGTTTTCTGATTGTATTCCCAAGCAGTAGAGATTTTTTTCATAGTGCTGCAGGTCAAAAATAATAATTACCCGTTTAAAACCAAGATCAAGAATGGATGTAACAACCACAACCTATACCCATTTTTAAAACTTACAATCTTAGGGTTTTAGCATTATACGGAATATGCTTTAAATTACTCCCTAAACAAAAAAGCCGCCCAATGGGCAGCTTTTTCTTATCTGATTGATATTTATTATTTTGCTAAATTCATTGCATTTTGTTCTGCTTCCATAATAGCTTGAGAAGCATATGATGCTGATTTAAGACTGGCAAAGTCAGCTAATTTCACATTTTTCATGTTACTTGCAATCATTGTACTTTCGCCGGCGGTACCATTTAATTTTAATACGGCATCATCCTTAACGATGGTATATAAACTGCCTGTTGTAGTTTTAATTTTCGCTGTAGCGCTCTGGCCCAAAAATAACTGCAGGTATTTTACATCAAAATTATTGCTGGTAACCACAACCGATTGACCGTAAGCTTCGATCCTTTCTAAATCTTTTACGGTAATGTTTAACGTTACCTGACTTGTTTCCAATGAATTGATGAACAAGGTTTTTCCATCAGTTGATACCGAGGTTTTTGCAGCATCGTAGTTGCTGGTACCTGCTACGTATTGTTTATCGCCCTGCGTTAAAATGATTTTTACATTCCCACTCACCCAGATCCGATCAAACTTTGATAATGAAGGAGTTTTTGTTTCTGCTTTAACTGGCTCAGCGGCAAATGTTGCCATGGCTGATGAAGTAAATACTACTGCTGTTAATGCTGCTGCGAATATTGTTTTTGCTAAAGTTTTCATATCGTTTATATTTTAGGTTTTTGCTATTGTTTTGTTATTAAGACGCAGCTGCCCACCAAACGTTTCAGGCAAAAACATGGTATTATACCAGCCTTGGTAAGCACTAGACCAACGCCTGTAATTTCTAGACGAACGGTTACTCATCATCAATGAATTTGCTGCAACAGTTTCGGGGAAACAGCGCTAACTTAAAGCGCTGCTTTTGTAACCGCTGTAATGGCGAAAAGCCAACAGCGCTGGCCTTCTGAACCGGCCAATTGTTAAAAAATGTTAAAGGAATTTGAAAATATTATTTTGTTGTTTTTTTTTGAACCTCCAATCAGATAAACAAACAGGAAAGCATTTTTTAGAGCAATTATTTATTTTTTGATTTTAGATCATGTTATCAACATTACCATTTAACCGTTTGCGCTTATCAGGACGATTTGCGCTTTTTTTCATCATCTTTTTTGCGCCATCAGTGGCCGCTATTGCCCAACAATTAAATGAAGCCAAGGCTGGCCCATCGGCTTTTACGGCCAAGCTGATTAATATTGAGGCGGCCACGAATGAGGTTTTCAGGTACAGCACTACCCTCCATAACGGCACCAACAAGCAGGCCATTTACGAGCTGAAGGCAGCACTGCCCGAGGGCTGGGTGGTGAGTTACAAAGTAGAGGGCAGCCAGGTTACCTCGCTTAATATGGATGCAGGCAAAAGCCAGGAAATTGCAGTGGAGATTAATGCCAGTGCAAATGCATCACCTAAAAAATACAGTATCCCCCTTAAAGCCATTGCGGCCAATGATACCCTTTTACTTAAGCTCGAAGCGGTGGTAAAAGGCTCGTATGGTGTTGCCATGAGTACGCCGAGCGGAAGGCTGAGTGAAGAGGTGAGCTCTGGCGGGCATAAAGACCTGCAACTGGAGGTTAAAAACACCGGCACATTGCCCTTGAACGATCTGGACCTAAACAGCCAACTGCCCAGCGGCTGGGAAGTGCGTTTTGAGCCGGCCAAGATCAGTAAACTTGAGGCCGGAAAAAGCGTAGCCGTTACTGCCTTTCTAAAAGTTCCGGATAAAACCATAGCCGGAGATTATGCTGCAACCTTTAGCCTTTCTGGCGCCAATGCAAACACACAGCTGGCGTTCCGCATGTTTGTTAAAACCTCATTGCTTTCTGGCTGGATCGGTATCCTGGTGATTGTGCTGGCCATTGGCAGTGTATACTACCTTATACGCAGGTACGGCAGAAGATAATCCATTCTTTAACAGCACAATAAGATGGAACCTATTATACAACTCAGGAACCTAAGCAAAAGCTATGGAACCTTTAAGGCGGTTGACGAGCTGAACCTGGAAGTATACCCGGGTGAGATTTTTGGATTGCTGGGGCCAAACGGCGCGGGCAAAACCACCTCGATACTGATGATGCTTGGACTAACCGACCCCAATAGCGGCACTGCGCAGGTTTGTGGATATGATGCCACCAAAAACCCCATTGCAGTAAAACAAAAGGTGGGCTATATGCCAGATAGTGTGGGTTTTTATAACCACATGACGGCCCTCGAAAATTTAATTTATTTGGGGCGGCTGAACAACCTGGACGAAAGCACATTAAAAGACCGGGCCAAAGCAGTGCTTAATGTAGTGGGGCTTGCGGGCAGCATGGATAAAAAAGCCGGCATTTTTTCGCGTGGCATGAAACAGCGGCTGGGCCTGGCAGATGTATTGATTAAAGACCCTGAGGTAATTATTCTCGATGAGCCAACACTTGGCATAGACCCTGCAGGGGTAAAGGATTTTTTAAGCCTGATTAAAACCCTGAGCCAGCAGCAGGGCTTAACTGTTCTGCTCTCTTCGCACCACCTGCACCATGTACAACAGGTGTGCGACCGTGTGGGCATATTTGTTGGCGGGAAACTGTTGGCCCAGGGCGATATTGCCTCGCTTTCCGCTAACCTTTTTGGCAAAGAGGGGGCTGTTACCACGATTAAAACAACACAGTTAATGGAGCAGCCCTGGCCATTGGAGGCCGAAATGAGGCAATGGGAAGGGGTTACAGACATTGGCATTGCTGCTGATACGCTGGAGTTTACCACCCAGCATGATATGACCCCCCGCATTGTGCGCCATTTAGTAGAAAAGGGTTACGGCATTTTACAGGTAAGCCGTAAGGAGTATGGCCTCGATGAGATCTATCAGAAATATTTTGAAAGTAGTTTTAATGAAAATCTAAATCATGGAAAATCAAGCGGTATCTTCAAGCGCGCTTTCTTTGGGCAGCACAAAAGATAAGAGATATACAGGCCAGCCTCAGCCGAACAGGGCCTTTGGCGTAATCATCAGAAAAGAGATTGCAGATCATATCAGGAGCTGGCGCTTTTTGGTATTGGTTGGTCTGGTGCTGTTAACCTTTGTGGCTTCTTTATATGTTTCGGTAAGCAACATTAGAACGGCCTTTACCAACACAAACGATCCCGACCATGCTTTTATGTACCTGAAACTGCTTACATCGACAGATAACTCCATGCCGCCTTTCCATGTGCTGCTCAGTTTTCTTGCACCGTTGCTTGGCATAAGCATGGGCTTTGATGCCATTAATTCGGAGCAGAACAACGGAACTTTAACCCGGCTTTTGGCACAGCCGATTTACAGGGACAACCTGCTGCTGGCTAAATTTAGCAGCGCAATACTGATTGTGGGCATGCTTTTTCTTTCGCTCACCCTGCTTATGATTGGTGGGGGGCTGCTGCTAACGGGCGTTAGGCTGGAAGCACAGGAACTGATCAGAATAATGGGTTTTGTTTTTGTAACCCTTCTGTACGTTGCTTTCTATTTAAGTTTATCTATCCTGCTTTCTATTGTTTTTAGGCAGCCTGCAACTGCTGCGCTGAGCGCTTTGGGGCTGTGGCTGTTTTTTACTGTTTTTTATCCGATTATTGTTAACCTGGTTATCAGGGCCTTTTTACCCGACCCTGCCTACCTTACGCAGGCACAGGTAATGGGTTACAATGAATTTATTTTAGATCTACTGCGCATTGCACCCAACCAGCTTTATACCGATGCGGCCACCACATTGTTGATGCCATCGATACGGAGCCTCGGCCCCATGAGCATGGAGCAAATGGCAGGGGCCATTCCAAGTCCGCTGCCGGTAAAAGAAAGCCTGATGATTGTATGGCCCCAGTTAAGCGGGATGATTGCCGCCAGTACAGGTTGTTTTGCCATTGCTTATTACCTTTTTATGCGCAGGGAAATTAGAAGTTAAAGCAGATACCGTCTATGCATACTCCGAGTTTTTATTTTGCTTATTTGGAAAAAGGATACCTTGACAGATGGAAAATTTTTAAATTATTATACCTGGAGGGCAATAATTTCTCCCAATACCCGTATTATATACCGAGAGCGTTAATTTAGATTAAAACGGGGACCGTCTATTTGATGGTTCCCGTTTTCTTTTAAGGCTGTTGGCTATAAGGGCAAAAATTCGGAACACCAACGTTTAGCCTGAGGCGTTCATCCCTAACCAATAACCTGGCTTTATCGCTTTACCATGCTGATTAATGAAAAAAAACGCCAATAGGCACTGCCTTATTTGATCGGTTAGAAATACATTTTTAAGAGAATATTTATTATTATTGCTGATCATCAAGCGCTTAAAAAATGTACAAAAAATTATTTATTATAATAAGCCTGTTAACGATTTGTATTGCAGTTTTTGCTCAAAGCCCTAAAAAAGAAGTTCCTAAACTTGGCGAAAACCCCATATTCTTCATCGATAGTGTATTAACAGCAAAAAAAGATTTCGTCCGGTTTAACCCAAAGCTGATTGCCTCTTTAACAATACTTGACGGAAAAGATGCAACTGATGTTTTAGGCGATAAGGCACAGGATGGCTTAGTCTATTTAGAAAGTATTGCATTTGCCAAAAAACGTTTTGAACGCTATTTTAAAAATAAATCGGAAGCTTACAGGCAATTGTGCTTAACCAGCCCTGCTGATTCGAGCATTCAATATATTCTCAATAACAGATTACTAGTTAAAGATTATGAAGGAAATCTGTCAGCAATAGACGACAAGGTTTTTGAAAGCCTAAAAATTCTTTCTAAAGAAGAACTGGTAGCCACTTATGGCAATACCGGAAAAATTATCGGCGTGGAGATCCGTTCAAAAATTCCGGATAATTTACACAATGGGGATAAGAAATTTTAATCAATACGGCGCCTGGCCACGGAGATGGATGGCCTAAGCCCTTAGCTAAAAGATTAATATGAAATATTTAAAGCTATTATTTGCCTTTTTTCTACTTGCGTTTAGCTATTCTGCTTTTGCTCAAAACAACAGGCCAAACATCATTATTATTCTTGTTGATGATATGGGTTTTAGCGATGTAAGTACCTTCGGCGGCAATTTTGTGCCTACACCCAATATAGACCGTTTGGCGAAAAACGGATTAATGCTTAACCAATATTATAGTGGCGCACCAATCTGTTCGCCATCAAGAACCAGCTTGCTTACGGGTATGTACCCCGCAAGGTGGAATTTTAGTACTTATCTCGATAATAAAAAGCATAATAAAAATGCACAACAAGCAGATTACTTAAATCCTGAAGCGCCATCTATCGCCCGGATTTTCCAGTCTGCAGGATATGCAACCGGTCATTTTGGTAAGTGGCACATGGGCGGCGGAAGAGATGTGAAGCATGCACCCGTTTTTGAAAAATATGGTTACGATGCCCACGCCAGTACTTATGAAAGTCCACAGCCAGACCCACTGCTTACTGCTACAGATTGGATCTGGTCGGACAAAGACAGCATAAAGCGCTGGGACAGAACCAAATATTTTGTTGATAAAACACTCGATTTTTTTAAGGAAAATAAAAATAAACCACGTTTTGTAAATCTTTGGCCAGATGATGTACATACACCATGGGTACCCAATGTTGGAGATGAATATATTGGTAAGTTCCCTCTGGGACAAGAATCTGAGCAGGCCTTTAAACTAGTGCTGAAGGAACTTGATGAGCAGGTGGGAAGGTTAATGGACGGTTTAAAAAAAATGGGTGAAGACAAAAATACCATCATTATCTTCACCAGTGACAATGGCCCTTTACCAAGTTTTAAAGGGAGCCGGACTGGTGGTTTAAGGGGCACTAAACTTTCTTTATACGAGGGTGGGATCAGAATGCCGTTTTTAATTAGTTGGCCAGGGCATATTCCGCAGGGAAAAACAGATGCGGGCTCGGAAGTAAATGCGGTAGATTTACTGCCATCGTTAGCCAACATGGCCGGGGTAAAGTTGCCTGCAGATTATCAGGGAGATGGGTTAGACCGGAGTAAGGTTTTCGCTGGAAAATCATCACTGAGGAAAAAAAATATGTTCTGGGAGTATGGCAGAAATGATATTGCCTTTAAATATCCTGCCAAACCCAATAGAAGCCCAAGCTTGGCGGTGCGCGCTGGAGAATGGAAATTGCTTATGAATAGCGATGGCGCTGATGTACAGCTTTATAACATTGTGAAAGATAAAAATGAAACTACCGAGCTAAGCGCCAAGCAGGTTAAAATAACCAATAAATTAAAAACCGAACTGCTTGACTGGTGGCAATCTCTGCCTAAACTCAAAAATTAATTAAAAGATATGAAACTGTACCTGCATGTTATCAGTTTTTCGAATGAATTAGCCAAGCGCTTTAATCAAGCTTAAATATAATTCCAAGGGCTGAGCCTCTCGTTAGCAGACCCACGGATGTAGTTGTAATTAATATTAATGCTCAGTTGGCCAAACCAATTATTTGGCCCCATCGCACCAATTTTTGATTATTTGTCAGCTCATTAATAATAAGTATTATGAGAAAAATATTTGGCGAGATGCAAATTTACAGCGTTTATCCAAGTAACAGCATTTTACAAAAAAAAGCCACCCACATGGGTAGCTTTAGCTTATCTGATTGATATTTTCTATTTTGCTAAATTCATTGCATTTTGCTCTGCTTCCATAATCGCTTGAGAAGCATATGATGCTGATTTAAGACTGGCAAAGTCAGCTAATTTTACATTTTTCATGTTACTGGCAATCATTGTACTTTGATCTGCAGTACCGTTTAATTTTAATACCGCATCATCCTTAACGATGGTATATAAACTGCCTGCTGTTGTTTTGATTTTCGCTGTAGCACTTTGACCCAAAAATAACTGAAGGTATTTTACATCGAAATTATTGCTGGTTACCACAACCGATTGACCATAAGCTTCGATTCTTTCTAAATCTTTTACGGTAATATTCAGTGTTACCTGACTAGTTTCCAATGAATTGATAAATAAGGTTTTTCCATCAGTTGATACTGAGGTTTTTGCAGCGTCATAGTTGCTCGCACCCACTACATTTTGCTTGTCACCTTGTGTTAAGATGATTTTAACGTTGCCGCTTACCCAGATCCTGTTGAATTTTGATAATGAAGGCGTTTTTGTTTCTGCTTTAACTGGCTCAGCGGCAATTGTTGCCATAGCTGATGAAGTAAATAATACTGCTGTTAATGCTGCTGCGAATATTGTTTTTGCTAGGGTTTTCATATCTTTTATATTTTAGGTTTTTGCTATTGTTTGTTATTAAGACGCAGCCATACATCAAACGTTGCAGGCAAAAACCCTGTATTATACCAGCATTGGTAACCACTAGACCAACGCCTGTAATTTCTAGACGAACCGTTGGTCATAAATCCAGTCAAATAGGAAAGCATAAAGACTGAGGCAAGAAAATAATTAGTCGCAACAGGCACACATTTCCGAATTCCAGTCAAATAAGAAACATAAAGAACATAGCAACGAAACAGCTGGAATGGCAACAGTGGATATTCCGCTCTATATAGTTTACCACTGTTCCGCTAGATATATTATCACCTATTCTTTCATATTCATATGAAGAAGTTCATATCCGGGCAACAAGGATTCGCGATCCGCGAATTGAAAATATCTTAGAATGAACGCTGTAGATAAGATCGTGAAATACCCACTATATGCCGCCTAATTCAAAGCATTCCTGGTTTAGTTGTTATCAAAGATGTCGTTATAGATTTTCTCCATTTTAGCAAACTCTCCCTCAGTGATTTCCTCAAAATTTTTCTTCCTACGTTTTGGAAAAACACCTTTGTTTTGATGTAAGAAGATAATAACATCGTTTAGTCTTCTATCTGGCATATCAATTAGGTTTTGCAGTTCCCGCTTTAACTCGTCATAACGCTCTAAAAAATGAAGTTCTTCGGACAGGTCCTGCTTAATTGCCGCTTGTATGGTCGTAGCAAGATAAGCACATTGTAGGGTTAGATCAGGGTATCGAAAATACGCATCGACTTCCTTGGGATTAGTGATTATTATTTCTCCTCTTTCGTCCCGTTTGAACTTTATTCTCTGCATTAAGGGTTTGGAATAACTCTCTAACGCTGCATCATAATCTCTCATATTGTTGACCATGTGCGCAGATACAGGTATGATTAAACCTTGTTCAGACAGTCCATCCCGGGTCAGCATATCATGAATTAAAAACCTATGGATTCTTCCGTTACCATCCTCAAATGGATGAATAAATACAAAGCCAAACGCGATGATAGCCGCCCTCACTACAGCAGGCTCACCAGTTGTTTTTTCTTCCAACTCAATTAGACCCTCCATCATAGATTTAACCATATCAGGCGGAGGACATATATAATGATAAATTTCCTCCATGCGATGGTTGGTTTGTCCAACAAAGTTCTGAAAATTTCGGAAACCTTTTTGAGCATAGCGTTGATCGACAATGGCATTTTGCAATTCAGTTAGGCTTTTGACATCAAGCACTTCTGCGCTCGGAGCAGTTCCAGCTTTATACAAAATGGCTATAAAACGGTCGATTCTTTCAGGCGACGGCTTTTCACTCTCTATTTCGTATGAGGACTTGGTTTCTTTCCTGTATAAATATTGGGTTGCCCTTTTAAAGACTTCAGGGGAAAACTTTTCTTTTAGTTCTTCAATCTCTGCTTTATAATCAATATCTAAGACATCCTCTATGGCCTTTGTACGACGGACAATCGGACAGAATTTTCGCCCTCCTAAGAGGTTATCATTAATTCTCCACCTGCTATTCTTGATCTGCCTTCCTGTAATATATTGTTCTTCATCCAATAAATTCACGTAGTTGCCGCTGGGTTCAGCAGTAAGGTCAAGTTGTTTACCAGTCAACCATTCATAAAGAAACCCCAGCTTCCTGCTGTATTTACCTGAAGGGCTAGCGGAAATAAACTTATCCAGTTCTTTTCGATCTGCACGTGCAAATACCGCACTTAGGAAATCAAGATTAACATCCTCATATTTTAGAAGGAACGCTAGATGGCTTGGTACCGTATTACCGCCAGGAGCATATTTTGGCCCAAACTGCTGATCTATGGTGCCATCAGCTGCCATCTCTATCTTATTTTGAGTCCCGATAAAAGACCGTTTTGTTACTCCGTATCCTTCCAGGTTCAAATGCTCTTTTAACCATTCACTGCCTACTTTGTTCTTTGCCATTTTTTTCAGTAAAACGTATATTCTTTCAGTAAATTTAATAAAATACCAATATAATTCAGTAAAACTAATACGAAATCAATAAAAATGGTATGAAAGAGTTTCCAATAAGTAAAACAAATCTAGTCTTTGTAAAACGAATAAAATCAATTAGCTATTGCGTAAAACTGATTACAGGCAAGTAAAACAGATATATTTAAGATTTCTATAAGTAAAATAATTACACAGGTCAAACTCACGCATGAGGTTAACAACGCTTTATCTGGTATTTAATTCTAAGATCTGTTTGTTTTTAACCGATATCCATTTATCTCAAAAGCTGCTTTCTGCGATAGGTTGTCCCACATACTGGGATGAATCCGTTTACCACTCGAGTAAACTAGCTTTTGACCATTGAATCTAATGATCACATTAATTGGCGTTTCTTTTTCTGCGTTAGGCTCTCTTAGGTTTAATTTAATCTCTGCCGTATAAGTGAATTGAGCAACCACGACAACGGAAAATCGGTTGTCGTTTTGGTTGTCGGAAACACACCATATAAGAAGATCAGTAAAAACAAAAACGGCCTTCCTGTTGCAGAAAAGCCGTTTAGTGCGGAGATTTACCTCTCCAAGTGGTCCCGACGAGAATCGAACTCATATCTAAAGTTTAGGAAACTTCTATTCTATCCGTTGAACTACGGGACCATTTGTTGCGCAAATATAACAAAAGTTTTGTCGCAAGAGAATTCATTTTAACATGCATTTATTTAAGGAAATTGTCTTTAAAAACATAAATTATAAAAGACTCCTTTAGGATTATTGCATAGGATAAGCAATAAAAAAAGCCATTTGAAATTAATCAAATGGCTTTATATTTAATTACGGCATGCAAACACTATCTAATTACACTACCCTCTGCGAACTTTTCTACAGGTGCCACAAAAGTGAGTTTGCCTTCGGCGTTTTCGGCCATCAGGATCATGCCCTGTGATAAAATCCCTTTGATTTCGCGTGGGGCAAGGTTTACGATCATACTTACCTGTTTGCCAACAATATCTTCAGGTTTATAATATTCAGCGATGCCTGAAACCACTGTTCTTTCATCAATACCGGTATTTACCGTTAATTTTAACAGTTTTTTTGTTTTCTCTACCTTTTCGGCAGCAACAATGGTGGCTACACGGATATCCATTGCCGAGAAATCATCAAACTGGATATTTTCTTTTGCCGGAACTGCAACTACATTACTGGCTGCATTACTGGCCTTGCTTTGGTTTAGTTTCTCAATCTGGAAGTCGATCTCTGCATCTTCAATTTTATCAAACAAAAGCACGGCTTCGCCAATCTCGTGGCCACGTTTTAATAAACTCACCGTACCTGCATCATCCCAATCATGGCCACCGTTTTGAAGCATCTTCATTAACTTTTCTGCAGTAAATGGCAAGAAAGGTTCAATCAGGATCTGGATATTGGCGGCAATTTGAAGCGCAACATTCAATATTGTTCTCACCCGGTCCTCATCCGTTTTAATGAGTTTCCACGGCTCGGTTTCGGCCAGGTATTTATTTCCTAAACGGGCAACATTCATTACTTCTGATAAGGCCTCTCTAAAGCGATAATTCTCGATAGATGCAGAGATTTTAGCAGGGTACCCGGCCAGTTCATCAATAACAGCCTGATCTACATCCGTAATTTCCATGCAGGTAGGCACCGAACCACCAAAGTATTTATGCGTAAGTACCACAACCCTGTTTACGAAGTTACCCAGGATGGCCACCAATTCATTATTGTTTCTGGCCTGAAAATCTTTCCAGGTAAAATCGTTATCCTTGGTCTCGGGAGCAGTTGCGGTTAATACATAACGCAATACATCTTGTTTGCCTTCAAACTCCCTCAAATATTCGTTTAGCCAAACCGCCCAATTCTTGGAAGTTGATATTTTTTGTCCTTCTAAGTTTAAAAATTCGTTTGCCGGCACATTATCGGCCAAGGTATATTCGCCATGCGCCATTAACATTGCAGGGAAAATAATGCAGTGAAAAACGATGTTATCTTTACCGATAAAGTGGACCAGTTTGGTTTCGTCGCTTTTCCAGTATTCTTCCCAACCACATTTATCGTTTTCGTAACTGCTGATATAATATTCTTCGGCCTTAGGGTTCCACACATCGAGCTTGGCATAGTTGCAAAGCTCTTTGGTTGCAGAAATATATCCGATAGGCGCATCAAACCAAACATAAAGCACTTTACCTTCGGCATCGCGAAGCGGAACACGAACGCCCCAATCTAAATCCCTTGTCATGGCCCTGGGCTGTAAACCTGCATTTAACCAGCTTTGGCATTGGCCGTACACATTTGGGCGCCATTCTTTATGGCTTTCGATATAGGTACGTAAACGGTCTTCGTATTTATCTAGTGGCAGAAACCAGTTTTTGGTTTCCTTTAAAATTGGTTTATCGCCAGATAGGGTCGATTTCGGGTTGATTAAATCGGTCGCATTAAGCGTAGAGCCGCAGTTTTCGCACTGATCGCCATAAGCATTTTCATTTCCACATTTGGGGCAGGTACCGGTAATGTACCGATCGGCTAAAAATTGTTTTGCAGTGGCATCGTAATATTGCTCGGTAACCTCTTCGGTAAAAACACCTTTATTGTAAAGGGTTTCGAAGAAATCGGCAGCGGTTTGGTGATGGGTAAGCGATGAGGTACGGTGATAGATATCGAAAGATACGCCGAATTCTTTAAAAGAATCGCCAATAATCTTATGGTACTTATCTACCACTTCCTGAGGCGTAATGCCTTCTCTTTTGGCTTTTAAAGTAATGGGCACACCATTTTCATCAGATCCACAGATGAACTTTACATCACGTTTATTCGACCTTAAATAACGGGCATAAATATCTGCAGGGATGTAAACACCAGCGAGGTGCCCAATATGAACGGGTCCATTGGTATATGGAAGCGCTGCAGTTACGGTATATCTTTTAATTTTACTATTATCCAAAACAATTTTTATTAATTTGGCAAAGATAAGTGTTTTGAAGATGATTAAGCAGCCCCCGTATTTAAAAAAAGGAGATAAGATTGCCCTGGTATGTCCGGCAAAGAAATTACCCAAACCAATAGACCATGCCATAGCACGATTAGAAAGCTGGGGCCTGGAGGTTATTGTTGGCGAAAGTGTATACGCCAGTCATCACCAGTTTGCAGGAACTGATGCGTTAAGAACCAAAGATATTCAACGTTTTTTAGATGATCCGGCTATTAAAGCGATTATTTCGGGCCGTGGCGGTTATGGTACCATCAGGATTATTGATGACCTGGACTTTACAGCATTTAACAAGAACCCTAAGTGGTTTGTAGGTTTTAGCGATATTACCGTACTATTATCGCACCTGATTGCGCAATGTAATACCCAGTGTATGCACGCGCAAATGCCGTATACTTTTGATGAATCTACTACAGAAGCTTTAATTTCTTTACAGCGGGCTTTGTTTGGCGAAAAACAGACCTATGCTTACCAAAGCACCTTTAAAAATAGGGCAGGAGAGGCGGCCGGAGTTTTAATTGGTGGCAATTTAAGTTTGCTCACCATGGTACAGGGCTCGGTTTCGGAAATGGATTTTACAGATAAAATTCTCTTTTTGGAAGATGTTGGTGAACAGGAATACGGTATAGACCGCATGCTGCGTATGCTAAAAAGAGCAGGTAAGCTAAAAGCCTTAAAGGGTTTGATTATTGGTGCTTTTAATGAAATTGAAGAAGAAAAGATTTCTTTCGGGCAAACGGCTGATGAGGTAATTTGGGATATTGTTAAGGACTATGATTTTCCTGTCTGCTTTAATTTCCCAACGGGACATATCGATAACAACCTCAGTATGGTTTTAGGTGCTGAAGTGAACTTAAAAATAGAAACAAATAACGTTCAATTTAAATATTTATAGGATGGCGATTTTAGATAACTTAGGAAAATACCGCAATACAGGCTTGTTACTGTTACGCATTGGTTTAGGCGCAATGTTTATTATTCATGGTTTCCCGAAACTTGCAGGCGGCCCAAACGGCTGGACTGGTTTAGGAGGAAGTATGAAGGTAATCGGCATAGACTTTTTACCTATATTTTGGGGCTTTATGGCCGCCGCTACCGAAACCTTTGGTGGTTTCTTGCTAATTGTAGGATTGTTTTTCCGCTCAGCACTGATTTTATTAATCTTTACGATGATTATAGCAGCGCTGGTTCATTTTGGTAAAGGAGATGGATTAGGCGGTGCCAGTCATGCAATAGAATTAGGCATTGTATTTTTCGGGCTGATTTTTATTGGGCCGGGTAAGTATAGTGTGGATAAGAAATAAGCTTAAATTCTTCAATTTAAAAGAAAGGCCTGGAAAATTTACAGGCCTTTCTTTTTAAACAAATTACCCGGTAATGTTAATGGTAAAAAAGCGTTTTACCGTCTGTCCACTGCCGAGGGTGGCCGTAACCGTTAAAACAACTGCTCCACTTGTACCAGAAGTTGGGAGTGGCGCATCGGCCGCACCACGTAAATCTTTTACCAGTTTAGTAAAAGTGTAAGAACCGCCACTCACTGTAGCTGTACCCAGGTTGTTAATAACTGTACCTGTTGGCGTGGTAAACGAAAGTGTTTTTACATCTCCACTATAGGTAATTACAATATTTACAGTTCCTGTTCCTTTTGTGGTAGGAGTAGCACTAGCATAACTTGAATAGGTACCCGATACCGTATTTAAGTTACCATCAAAAGTAATGGTAGCCGGTGTATCAAGCGTTTCAGGTTGCTTTGGGTCTTTTTTGCATGAGGCCAAGCCTAAAATTGATGCAAATAATATGATTAAAATTCTTTTCATAGTTATAATTATTTATCCCAAAATACAGATTTTACAAATACTGAAGGTCGGGCCGGTGTGTTAGGATTGTAGCTTCTTTCGTTGAATGAATATGGTAATATACGCGGAATGGCTGTTGCAGGAGATACTGGCGATAGCGCAGGAAATCCTGTTCTTCTCCAGTCTGTCCAAGGTTCTATAGCAACCCCAAAGTTGGATACAAACTTTTCTTCGATAATTTTTTGCAGGGCATTGCCTGTTGCCAAAGTTCCATTTGTTGAAGCCAGATAAGTAGCTAAACCAGCGGTTACAGCCGCAGCTTCTGTGGCATCTGAAAACTCGATTGCACTTGCAAATGAAGCGTTTATACCGGCTTTATAATAGGTATCTGCAGTAAGTAAATCATTTCCTCCGTTTGTTCTGGCAAAATATTCGGCTAAAATCTGATTTTGCTCAGCAAAAGTTAACATTCTTATTGGTGCCTCACCAGAATATGCCCCTGCTGAAAGTTTCCCTCTGAGATAAGTACTCATGCGCGAAAAAGCAGTACTTACCACTACATCACCATTGCCATTCGTGGCGCCAACATATGCAGTTCCCTGTAAGGTGAAAAATGAATTTCTTCTACTGTCGCTCTTGGCATTCATGATATCAACCAATGTTTTACTCGGGAAAAACTGGTTTGGTCTTGATCCTTCAAATTGGTGAATAGGGTTGGTTTGATTGGCAGAAGTTAAAAAACGCATCTGAAAATTGTCGGTATTTGCCCTTAACAGTTTATTGCCAGCCAATATAGCGGTTATGCCTGTTTTAGCTTTTGTTGCATCTGCGGCTGTTCCATTGGTAGAAAAGTAGTGGATATACATTCTTAATTTTAAAGCATTTCCAAAACGTTCCCATTTATCCATGTCGCCACCATAAAATAAGTCATCGGTTGCAGGCGCCAATAAAGATGCCTTTTTGATATCTGCGATACCCTCATCAATTAAACCAAACAGATTATCATATATGGATGAAGATCCATCAAACTTGGGTTTTAAATTCGCTTCATAACCAATGGCTTCTGAATAGGGCAGATCTCCAAATGCATCAACATGGGTTTGATAAACATAAGCTTTTACCAATTCTGCAACACCTGCATATTTTGGGCTTGTTGCTTTGGTTTTTTCGATCACTTTCTGTAAATCAGCTAAGGTACCTGCAAAAGTAGCTTCCCAGGTATTATTGATATCACCTTCACCAACTGCATATTTATCATATTGCGTTGGTTGGGCTGCACCACCTCCCTGCGCAGCAAACTGTTGTACCCATAAGGCAGTAAAACGATGTATATCGGAGCCCATTGTAAACCCTAGCCTACCCTGCGCTGCCGGCAAAACCAAACTGGCATCGGGATCTTTTAATCGCGTAGGATCATCATTAATGTCTACAAATTTCTTGCACGAGCTCAGTCCTGTCATGGCTAATGCCAATCCAAAAACTATTTTCTTTATATTAATTTTCATATTTAAACTCTCCTAATACTAAAATGATAATTTTAAAAATCCACCATAGGTTCTTGTTTGAGGCTGGCCGTTATACTCAATCCCCAGCCCGTTACCAACACCCAAAAGGTTATTTTCTGGATCCAGGTGAGGGAAATTAGGCGCATACATCAAAAGGTTTCTTCCTGTTAAACCTACATTAATTCCTTTTATAAAGCTCAGTTTGTTTAACAATTTGCTTGGGATGCGGTAAGATAATGTAGCTTCGCGTAACCTGATCCAGGAACCATCAAAAACCGCATATTCTTGCGCTGCTGAAGAGTATAAATCGCTATAATATTGTTCAGCTGTAATTAATGTATTATTTGGCGTACCATCAGCATATACTGCATTGTGCGTATATAAACGATCTCTATTTCCTGTCTCTGCAGCAACACCATATCTTTTTAAGTCGGTAATTGTTCTAGAATAAATATCGCCGCCATAACGGATATCGGCAAATAAGCTTAATGATAAACCTTTATAAGAGAAGGTTGTATTTACACCACCGGTCCATTTTGGATTTGGATCACCGATCGGCTGTAATTCTGCAGTATTGATCTGGCCAGAACTCAACCTACCGTTCGCATCCACAACATCTTTCCCGTTAAGTTTTTTAAATACCTGACCAAACAGGGTTCCATATTGATAACCAGTAACGATACGGCCTTGTGGATTCGTAAAACCACCATTACCGATAAAAGGTACACCGGGTGCCAGCTCTACCACTTCGTTTCTTCCTTTAGTAAAGTTTACAGATAGATCCCAGTTAAAATCAGTAGATTTTACCGGTGTTCCACTGATCAACAACTCAATACCATGAGCTTTTAAAGTTCCGGCATTAAGCAAAGTACTGCTAAAGCCAGAAGAAGGCGCACTGGGAACAGAAAATATAATGTCGGTACTTTTGGTACTATAATAAGCAACATCGATGCTCAACCTGTCTTTTAAAAACTTAGCCTCTAAACCAACTTCCCTTGAAGCCGTAAATTCTGGTTTAATATTAATGTTACCAGCTGCATTTGAAAAAGTTTGACCATTTACGCCATTAAATGGAAAGATTAAATTTGGCCCAAAACCATCAGAAGGGCCTGCAGTACCAAAATAGGTGCCGGTACTGTAAACTGGAGCTTCTCTACCTACTTTTGCATAGTTGGCCCTGATTTTCAAATAAGTTAAAATATCATTTTGTTTCAACTCGGGAAAAGCCTCTGTTGCAATGAAACTGGCATCAACCTTAGGATAAAAATAACTTCTTTTATCAGGGGCAAAGGTTGAAGAAACATCTCTACGACCTGTAAACGACAGGTATGCAAAAGATTTATAATCTAAACTAATATCGGCATATACCCCAACCAGGCTTTGTTCTGTTATGGCTTGAAACGGAACATACGTTAAGGTATTTGAGATATTGTAGTTATGCGCTGCCTGTATACCGTTACCAGTTACCTGCAATTGATCCGTTCTTCTGTAGTTAATCTCGTTACCTAATAAAAATCTGGCGCCAAAATCTTTTAAAAACCTTTTGTTGGCCACTAAATTGAAATACGAGCTTACCTCACGTCTATTGGTGGTATTATCAATAATAGAACCAGCCCTGCTTGCCGATTGGTTATTGTTAGATGATTTTTCATTAATTGTTTTCGATACATTTGTATATTGATCTATACCAATTTTATAATTGGCACTTAACCAGTCTGCTATTTTATAATCTAAACCAACATTACCAATGGCACGGTCTATTTTTTGTTTAAATAGAACATATTTGATAGACCATAATGGATTATCTGATCCTAAAATATTGTAGTAAGTATAACCTGCATTGGGAACACGACTTGTTGGTATATTATTTAAACCTGCTGCTGTTTCAAATGGATAATTTGCAAGGTTATATGTTCTGGGCAAAGTCATACCATCAAATAAAGGATTAGACCTTGCATTACCGACAGGCGTACCCACAGAATTATTGTGGATGTACTGAATTGAAGAACTAATGGTTAAATTTTTACTCAATTGTGTACTTGCATTAACAGTAAAGTTATTTTTAGCCAAAGTGTTATTATCCATATATCCACTTTCTTTAAAATTTCCATAATTAAAGTAGTAGGCTGTTTTTTCGGTACCACCAGAAAAAGTAACATTGTTCTGTAAGTTATAACCTCCTTTAAATATATCCTTAACATTATCTGGATAAGCGGTAAGGGTTTCTGGATTACCGAGATAATTGGTAACTGTTTGTCCGGTTATCTTTGTTCCCCACGACATTTGGGAGAACGAATCGTATAACCCATTGGTTCCCTGTGAATATTCGTTCTGATAATCTGGCAAACGATTAACCTCTATGTAATTATAGTTACTGCTTAACTCTACTCTTCCGGCCTGGCCCTTGCTACCTTTTTTAGTAGTTACAATTACTGCCCCCGCAACAGCTCTTGAACCATACAGCACCGCAGCAGCAGGCCCTTTCAAAATGGTTACAGATTCAATGTCATCCTGGTTTAAATCAATGCCCCTGTTAGAATTGGTACTTCCTGTATTAACACTCTGGCTTCCTCCACCATTATCAATCGGAATACCATCCAGTACCCATAACGGTTGGTTCGATCCGGTAAAGGTTGTGGCTTGCCTGATATTAATGTTTGATGATGCACCTGTTGCACCACCTGTTGATAAGATTTTTACACCAGCTACTTTACCTGCCAATGCATTAACCACATTGGTTGAGCGGCCAGCGGTTAAATCGCTGTTCTTAATCGTAGTAGTCGCATAACCTAATGATTTGGTTTCGCGTTTTTGGCCTAACGCCGTTACCACAACTTCTGATAGAGACTTTGAATCTGTTTCTAAAGATGCATTTACAACGCTGCCCCTAATAGCAATTTCTTGAGTGGAATAGCCTACTGAAGAAAAAATCAGCACTTTGGCATCTGCACTTAACTTAATAGAAAATTTACCCGTGGCATTTGTAGAGACGCCAGAGTTCGAAGCGCCTTTAATTCTTACACTTACGCCAGGGAGGGGTAATCCATCTTCCTGAGCCGTAACTGTTCCAGTGATTGTTCGATCTTGCGCTATTGCTGAGGTGGCAATAAATAGCAATATGAACAAACTTTGTAGAAGTTTTTTCATAAAAAATAATTTAGTTTAGTTAATAATAATCCAAGATATGACTTAGTATTCTGTAATGCAAATTTTACACTCTTAAATTTTCAGCTGTTGATATATATTAAAGCGTTTATAACAAACAGGTTCGCTTTTAGCAGGTAGACCTGGTTTTAAAGAAAATGATGGCTATTATTTGGATACATAAAAAGATGATGGCCCCGGAAATGAATTAGGCATTATATTCTCCGAACTGATTTTTATTGGCCAGTGTAAGTATAGTGTGGATAAGAAATAACGATTGCGATATAAAACAGAAAGCCCATCGAAGAAGTTCGATGGGCTTTCTTATTAAGGCATAAAATTAATTCGGAACAATTAATTTATTGTTTTGAACCTCATTAGCCGATATTGGCCAAATATAACCTGCAGTATTAAATGGAATTGCAGGAGCAGTACCTTGAGATCCACTTTTCGCCGCGAAGCCAGCACCCAACCTCATTACATCTGGAGATCTAAAACCTTCCCCAAGCAATTCGATTCTTCTTTCGGTAAGGATAGTATTTTTCAAATTAGCAGGCAATAAATCGGTTGCTGAAAACACATACCCTGGATTGGATCTTTGTCTAACTGCGTTTAATAACGCAATAGATCTTACAGGATCGGTTACCACAGTAGCTTCTGCTAAGTTTAATAAAACTTCAGCATATCTAATTACAGGAATATAATCTGTATATGGAGACGGTCTCTTAAATTTAGTTAAATAGGTATTTGCTCCAGAAATGGCAGTCAAGCTTTTTCTTGCATCGGTAGAAGAGGCTGCGAAAACAGGATTGGCCAAAATACCTGCAGGGTTTAAGAAATATTCTTCATTACCGCCGGCTTGGTTTGGAGAAACATTGTAATAATAAGCCAATTGATTCTGCGTGCCCGGTGCATCTAAATCAGCCATGGGAAAAGACAATGCAGCTTCGGTAGCTGTAACGTTACCTGTATAAGCGCCACCAAATACAGTAGCAATATTAGCTTCTAACTGTAAGGGTGTACCTGTTGTTGCTTTGAACGGTGCTGTTGCGCTAACAATTTTGTTGGCTTCGGTAACTACTGCCGGTAAATTACCCATCGCCAGGTATACTCTGGTTTTAAAGGCAATGGCGGTATTTCTGGAAGCCCTTATGGATGTTGCCGTTGTTGGTAAAGTTAATGCCAGGTCTGGCTCTGCCTCATTTAAATCTTTTAAAATTTGCGTATATACTTCCGCAACAGTACTTCTCTTTAAATCGTTACCAGTCAGATCCTTTTCCCCCTTAAGCCTTAAGGGTACACCCAAACTGGCACCATTATCTGTGATATAGGGTTTGGCATATAATTGTAATGCGCTATAATAACATAAAGCCCTCAAAAACTTGGCTTCTGCAATGTATTGTTTTGCTAGAGCGGGGGTAAGTAGAGCGGCATTAGCATTTACACCTTCGATAACCAGGTTAGCCCTGTTTATTGCAGCATAAATTGCACCCCATAAATTAACAACCTCATTGGTATTGGAAACAAGGTTAAACCTCCAGGTATCTAAACCCGTTACCCCATTGGGTTTATTTACCACAAAATCCTCGCCACGGATATCGTTATAGATTAAATACCTTCCACCATAAAACTGGCCAGTTTTTACACCAGCGTAAATACCGTTTACCTGCGAAAGAATCCTGTCAGGATTGGAAAACGCATCTTCAATTGGCAAAGATGTATCTGGAGCTGTGGTTAAAAAATCCTTTTTACATGATGACGCGAAGAGTAAAGGAGCGGCTATAAAAAGATATTTTATTTTATTATTTATTTTAATTTTCATGATCTCTAATTTTAAAATCCAACATTAATACCAAAAGTAAATGTTCTACCAGATGGCACAGAGTTTCTATCTACGCCTGGCGCCAGGTTACCACTGTTTCCTGTTGTGGTAGAGTTACCATTTACAGAAACCTCTGGATCAGGCCCCGGATAATCTGATATAATCCAAAGGTTGCTAGATTGCGCATATACCCTAACGTTCGAAATGCCATATTTACTTAAAAGTGTTTTTGGCAGCGTATAACCCAAAGCTAGGTTTCTAACTTTTAAGAAATTACCAGAGAAAACATTCTGTGATTGTGCAAAAGCAGATCCATTTGAAGTATTATCACCATAAACAACACGGGGTATATCTGTAATCTGCCCTGGTGTAGTCCATCTATTTAACATTCCTGCATCGTTATTCCAAAAACGTTGATCACGAAGACCAGCTTGTGATCCATAATAAATTTTGTTACCACCTGAGAATGTTAACCCTAAACTTAAATCAAAAGCTTTATAGCGGAAATTATTGTCTAAACCGCCGAACCATTTTGGTATTGATTGTCCGGTTATTGTGGCATCTAACGCGGCATCAATTGCTGGGGCATTTTGGCCTGCATTCGGGCCATCTAGATACTGGTAACGCGCTGCGGTAGCACGGCCAAAACTGAACCTTAATTTTTGTCCAAACCTATTAACGAAAATCCGCTCGCCAGTTGCTGGGTCAACACCTGCAGTCTCAACCGTATAGATCGATCCGATAGGGTAGCCCACCCTTGTAATATTTGCGGTTTCTAATTGGGTCGCGCCAAATAAATCTGCATTATTATTACCCAATGCAGTAACCTCATTTTTCAGTGTACTGAAAGTAAAACTGGTTGTCCAACCAAAATCATCACCATCAAAATTTCTTGAATTTAATGTAAATTCAAGCCCCTTGTTGTACATTTTACCAACATTGGTTGTGATTGCATTTCCCGGAACGCCCTTTGAAGGTGCCTGAGGTGCGTTCTGAACCAGGTTATCGATATCATTGTGGTAATAATCTACATCTAATGAGAAACGTCCGCTTAAAAATTCTAAATTAATTCCAACATCGGCCTTTTTACTGGTCTCCCACCTTAAGTCAGGATTACCTGCTTGTGAAAAAGACAGTGCAGGTGAAGAACCATATAAACCTGGATTATATAAGAATAGCGCTGGGTAGTTACCGATATTGATATTTCCAACCTCTCCATAGCTTCCATGCAATTTGATACGTGTTAATACTTTGCTAATACCGAGATCTTTATAGAAATTTTCTTCTGAAACGGCATAACCTACTGATGCGCCACCGAAATTACCATATTTATTCTCAGCTGATAATCCAGAGTAGCCATCACGCCTGAAAGATCCAGTTAAATAATATTTCTTTTTATAATCATAATTGATACTACCGAAATAAGAGCGGAATGCATTATCGCCCTGCACTAATCCAGCAGGAGTAATGGCGCCAAAGGCTCCCTGAAAAACTTCAATGAAAGGATCAATTACCCCTTGTCTGGTTGCACCGTAACCTAGCGATTTGGTATACTGGTCTTCTGCACCGATAAATGCACCCAAGGTATGATCGCCAAATAAGCCGTTATAACTTAAAGTATTAGACCAGTTCCATCTGCTATTCTTAACAAAATTACTTGTAGCACCACCACCATAAGAAAAGCCATCACCCTGTAAACGGTTAACAAATGAATTGTTATCGATTTTAAGGTTATCTAAACCATAAGTCGTTTTAAAAGTTAAGCCTTTTACTATCTGGATTGAAGCATAAGCATTTGCGATGATACGATCGCTTTCTGATGTATTTTTATCTTCGTTTACCAATACAGCTGCGTTCGGATAGTTTGATGCAATGGTATTTGCACCTAAACCGACAGAGCCTGCCGGCGCATTTATGTTATAAGAACCGTCCTCGTTATATGCCGCTACGTTTGGAGGCAATACAATTGCCAACCTACCCAAACCAACTGTTGAGAAAGCCTGTCCAGGTAAAGAACCTGTATTGGGCGCACGGTTTAGAGTATTACTGTATGAAAAGTTTGTACCAATAGTTACGTTTTTAAATAATTTATGATCAATATTTACACGGCCATTTTTTCTTTCAAAAGAGTTTCCGATGATAAAACCTTCTTGATTACTATACCCTAATGATACATAATATGAAGTTTTTTCATTTGCCCCAGAAAAGTTTAAGGCATGGTTTTGAGATGTGGCTGTTCTATAAGCGTAGTCATACCAATTGGTTTCTACTTGCGAACCATCCGATTTTGTTTGTAGAAAAAATGCTGGAGCCTGGCCATTATTTGTTCTTGATTCATTTTTGATCAGAACATATTCGGCGGCATTTAACAATGGTGTAAGGTTTTGGGCTTTTGTAGTACCAACCCAACCTTCATAATTAATTTTAGTTACCCCTTGTTTACCCTTTTTAGTCGTAATCACGACAACACCGTTGGCCGCCCTAGAACCATAGATTGCAGATGATGCCGCATCTTTTAAGATATCGATTGATTCGATATCAGCAGGGTTGATGTCTCCCAATGCATTACCCGCAGCACTGTTAGCCGATTGATCGCCCGTAAATACAGGTATACCATCAACAATAATTAATGGGTAAGAACTTAAAGAGATAGAGTTAAAACCACGCACCCTAAAAACTGGGGGATTGTTCAGTACGCCGTTTGGCTGAATGATGTTTACACCTGCTGCTTTACCTGCCAATGCTTGTTCAAAACTCTGAACAGGTAAGTTTTTAAGTTTTTCACCACTTACACTTGCTATTGAGCCGGTAACATCTCTTTTTGATTGTGTGGTATAACCTGTTACTACGACATCTGATAAAGTTTTAGAATCGCTTTTTAACTGTACGTTAACCACACTACTACCGCCTATAGCTTTTGTTTGGCTTAAGAAACCGATATAAGAGAATTCTAGTGCGGTTGCTTGGTTGTTGACTTTAAGTGAATACCTACCATCTGCACCTGAAGTGGTTCCGCCAGTTGCACCTTTGATTTTTACACTTACGCCGGGAAGGGGTAATCCATCTTCCTGAGCCGTAACTGTTCCAGTGATTGTTCGATCTTGCGCTATTGCTGAGGTGGCAATAAATAGCAATATGAACAAACTTTGTAGAAGTTTTTTCATAAAAAATAATTTAGTTTAGTTAATAATAATCCAATATATGATTTAGTGTTCTGTAATGCAAATTTTACATTTTTAAATTTGCACTATTTAATATAAATCAATGGCTTTATAAAGAAGCGGTTAACCCCTATCGTTAAAAATCCTTTTTTTAAGTTAAAAGAAACAATATTGTTAATTGAATGGATAAAATATGTTATCGTAATCTACAACTGAAGTGGTTCTATCAATTGTAATTTCATTTCAATAATAAATCAGAAAATAACGATGGATCATCACGCATTATAGGGATTTTCTCAATATTTCGATCATATATAATTGCAGATTTTGCAATAAAAGGCCATACGAACGAACTCCGTAGAAGTTTTTTCATAAAAATTTTTTAGTTTAGTTAATAATTATTCCAATATATAACTAAATATTCCCTGATGCAAACTTTATAAAATAAATTGTCCAATATTTTCCTAGAAAACAGAAAAAAAATCGATTATTAGGAAAACACACAACTAAAAAGCAGAATAAATATTAAAAAAAATCAAATAATGGGCATTTTTAATACTATTACAGCTAAATTGAATTAAGTGTTGTAAAGTTAATAACTACTGCTATCATAAATCTGCAGAATAATTTATTCTCAAGTATTTCGTGCTAAAGAATATATATTCGTTGAGATAGAGCTGCAAGTATTGCCTAGCTTTGTGATAGATACCTAAAAAAGAACCTTTTTTACACCTATTTTTGAGTATTTAAGGCTATTTGTTTAGAACAACATCATCCATACAGTTAGGGAGCGTTTGTAGTTCTAATTTGGCATTGTATTTCAAAAAAACATTAAACATTCAAACCCCTTTAAAAAAAAAAGGAGGCCGTTATAAGCCTCCTTCAAAAATAAATTATCTATTTGTTTATTACGGATTTTGCGGGCCAATATTTGGATTGGCGTTAAGCTCATCACGCGGAATCAGGAATAAGAATCTTAGGTCTCCAGCAGGGATTGATGTTACTTCTGCTACCGAAGTTGATATATAGTTTGGAACATTCGCTATCGTTCTATCCAATGGCAAGTTTAGGCGTTTCAGGTCTAAATACCTGAAACCTTCTCCCCACAATTCTACCCTACGGTTAATCATGATTTCATCTATAAGCGCTGTGCCTGTTTTAGTGCTTTGTACTGCACTTAAATCTCTCTTAGAAACCAAAGTAAATAGTGCTGCTTGCGCTAATCCATCTTGACTGCTCCTTGCATAAGCCTCAGCGAGGATCAAATGCATTTCTGCACTTCTCATCCAAGGCGTGTCTCCTAAAGAGGGATCACCTACAGTTTTTACAGAAAATTTTCTACTCATAAAATTTCTTCTGGTAAAAGCAGTTGTAGGCAATGGAAAGTTCGCTGCAGTTGGAGCTGGCTCCCACATTTTCTTTCTCACATCAGTTGCAGAAATTTGATTATACAATGCAGAGTTGATCATTTTAGGAGTGCCTCTCATATAAGTGGTATTGGCATTGTATGCAATTTGTGCATAAAAAGAACCAAAAGTATCACCTTGTTCAGTAGTTGGCATAGCGCACCACATAAACTCAGATAGTCCATTGCTGTTAAATCCGCTCTGATAGTCGGCCTGACTCATTAATGGATATTTCCCTCCGTCTATAACTTCCTTAGCATATTTAATCGCATTAGGATAATCCTGCATGGTTAAAGCTACTCTTGCTCTTAAACCCTTAGCTACCCAAACATCAGCATGGGTTTTGTTCACTTTAGTGGTTAAATTCAAAGCAATTGCTTTATCAAGATCAGAAATGATCTGAGCATAAACTTGTTCTGCTGAAACACGTGGTTTAGCTACATCAGCTACAGTTAATACCAAAGGAACAGACAGCTGGTTGTTCGGTTTTGCTGCAGCATCGTATCTTGTAGCATAAAACTGAACCAAATAAGAGTAAGCATAAGCTCTAATGGTATAGGCTTCAGCTTTAATTCTATTTTTATCTGCATCCGATCCTGTAGCAGCATCAATATATTCTAACAAATAGTTGGCATTATTAATCATACGATAAAAAGTACGGTAATAATAAAGGTTGCTCGCATGGGTATCGATTCGGGGCGCCTGATAGTTACCTTCGCCTGTTGAGGTAAACCAAGTAGCGGCTGCTTGATGTAAATCCTCTCCCATAAAATCTATCCCTAACAATATACCAGCTACCCCTGGCTTGCCCTGCACATTAACGGTTGTTGCTGTCGTTCTCGTGAACATATAGGAATAAATACCATTAAGTACTGATGTGGCATTCGTCGTGGTAGAAAAAACTTCCTCTAAGCTTACCTGATTGGTTGGCTGAGTTTGAAGGTATTCCTTTTTACAGCTTGGTGCAATTAAAACAACCAATAAAACTGCAAATATTAAAATCTTTTTCATATCTCTTTCTTCACTAATTTTGAATATTACAATGATAAGTTTATACCAACACTAATACTGCGGCCTTGAGGATAAGTATTAGCGGTTACTCCGTCGAATGATTCGCTAGGGTTTAAGCCTTTCCTTTTTGAATGCAGGTATAAATTTTCTGCAGTAACGAATAAACGTGCATTTTTAACATCTATCTTGCTCAACCAGCTTTGTGGCAATGAGTAAGCTAAGTTAACATTACGGATGTTCCAGTAAGAAGCGTCGATTAGCCATCTTGATGAAGTAGCATTGATATTGGTTGAGTTACCATAATCTGCCCTAGGAATATCAGATGTAGTGTTACTGGGTGTCCATGAGTTTAAGATATCTTTATGAAGTGCACCTCCGTAAGAACCAGTACTCATTAATCCTTGATAAACACCATCATAAGCTTTACCGCCGATTTGATAATTGATCAAGAAAGATAGTGACCAATCTTGATACCTGAAAGTGTTATTTACTGAACCGATTAAATCTGGGATTGCCGAACCTGAATAGTCAAACTTCGCATTAGATTGAGTAGTTACGTACTGAACACCATTTATTGTTCTTATGTTGGCAGCTGCAATAGTCTGAGCTGGATCTGGGACATACAACGCAGCACCATCCGCTGGGTCAACTCCTGCATATTGTCTCAACCAATAGTCGTAAATACTATGGCCAACTTCTCTTCTTTTAGTACCGCTAATAATTTGTGGTGTTTCAGCAGGTAATTCAGTAATTTTATTTTTGAACACACTCCAGTTGGTAATGATATTCCAACTAAAATCTTTGGATCTCAAGATATCTGCACCTAACTGTAATTCAACACCTCTGTTATACATCGTACCGGTATTTCTAAGCACAAATGGTACTGCTGCAGATAAAGGTTGTGGTATATTGAAAATCAGATCCTCTACGTTTTTATTGTAGAATTCCAACTCTCCATATAATCTTCTTCCAAAGAATGAGAAACTTACCCCTGTATTCAGTGTATTTTGTTTCTCCCAGCTTAATTCTGGTGTAGCCACCGAGGCTAAAAGCACTCCTCCTTCAGTATTTGAGTTTAAGCCCAAATCAAAAAACGCCCGGTCACCATAATAGTTCGCGGTACCATCAGTGTACAGAAGTGCATTGTTACCAACCTGACCGTAAGAAACTTTAAGTCTTAGGTCATCAATCCAGGTTGATTCTTTTAGGAAATTCTCTTTTTTGATAGCCCATGATCCACCAACAGAGAAGAATGTTCCCCATCTGCTTTGAGGTGCAAATCTAGATGAAGCATCACGTCTTAGAGATGCATCTAAGAAATATTTATCATTGTAGTTGTAAGAAAACTTAGAAAGATAAGATTCAATTCGGTCGTTATCTGCCCTTCCCGATGAACCTACAGCAGTTACAAAATTAGGGAACTCTGTATTTCCTCGCGCAATAAGATTGTTCCTATCTGCTGAGAAAGTACGGAAATTATAGCTATAATTTTCATGGCCCACTAAGGCAGAAAAAGTGTGCAATCCTACTGTTTTATTATAGGTAAGCAATTGGTTAAAAGTGTATGATCTGGTAGTACTCGTGCTTTGAAATTTATAACCATTAGTACCTGCTCCATCACCTACCAATGAATTTTGAAATTGATCGCTAGTGTTATTTCTTAAATCCATGCTGATGTTCGGTGTAAAAGTAAAGTCCTTTAAAAACTTCACTTCTATAAATGACCTAGCACTGATTAAGGTTCTTCTGAACGCGTTATCGTTCAGCATAGTTTCGTAAATTACGTTACGGCCGGGTGATGCACCTGAAGGACGGTTGATAGCACCTGGATGGATACCATAGTCATACCATTGCTCACCTGTAACCGTATTCATTACAGGATTTCCTGTAGCATCAAAAGCATGAACTGGATAAATAGGGCCAATTGCACGAGCGAATTGGAATGCATTAACAAAACTAGATCCATTACCCGTTGAAGCATCAGATGCGATATTTGCGTCTGACATTGTTCCAGATAAGTTCAACCCTGTTCTTAACCATGATTTTAACTTTGTGTTTACATTAACCCTTGCATTGAAGCGACGGAAATCTGATTTCAAAATAAAACCCTGATCATTTAAATACCCTAATGAAACTAGATAATCAGATTTCTCAGTGCTTCCAGAAGTGCTTACATTAGCATCAGTTCTTTTACCCGTTCTCTCCATTTGATCGTACCAATCGAAATCATCATATAAAAGTGAGGCATTGGGATTTAATTTGCCGTCTAAACCAACCAGTTGGTTTGCTGGAACATTAAAAGGATTATAAATCAAATTGGTTGCTACATCCGCACTCGCTCTTGCTGAAGCAGCTGCATCTGTTAATTTAGTAGCAGCAGTAAACATAAAGTTGTTTTTAATTCCTTGCCAAACTGCTGGATAATACTCATAAGTATTTAAGCGATCGTATTCAGGAATTCCTCTTGTAGACCAACCCTGGCTGAAATTAGCATTAATAGACGGATCGCCACCTCTTCCTTTTTTAGTAGTGACTATGATCACCCCATTGGCGCCCCTGGCACCATATAATGCTGATGAAGATGCATCTTTTAACACCGAAATACTTTCAATATCATTCTGATTGATATCTCCAACACTACCGTCATAAACGGCACCATCTAATACAATTAAGGGGCTGTTAGATGAAGATAGAGAGCCAAAACCACGGATTCTAATTGTAGCATTATTTCCTGGCTGTCCATTCGAAGCGCCCACAGAAATGCCTGGTGCAGAGCCTTGCAAAGCAGCAGTTAAGTTGGTAACTGTTCTTTTCTCCAGATCTTTTGAACTAATACTAGAAACAGAGCCTGTAATCGATTCTTTTTTCTGAGTACCGTAAGCCACAACAACAACATCAGCAAGACTCTTTGAGTCAGAAGCTAATCCCACGTTCAGGATATTAGACGAAGTAACGTTGACTGTTTTGCTTGTAAAGCCAATGTATGAAAATTGGATTGCTGTAACTGAAGAGCCGATCCGTAGGGAGTATTTTCCATCAGCGCCTGTTACGGCTACTGCTTGTGACCCGATGGCTCTAACACTTACACCTGGAAGGCCAATGTTATCCTCAGTAGATGTTACTGTTCCAGTAATTGTTCGGTCCTGAGCCATCGCACTTATTGCGATAAACATCAATACAAACAAACTTTGTAGAAGTTTTTTCATGAAATTTAAGTTAGTTAATGATATAGTTATTTGAAGCGTTAAATATAACGCAGATAACCAACAATTTAACAAAATTTAACTAATCCAGTTAGAATAATGACTTTATTTTGACAATAAACCTGTCTGATTAAAAAGGCGAAGTTGGGAGGTTTTTCCACAAAATGTAGAATATTATAGGCGGTTATGGGCATATTTTATCCCAAAATAGGCGAAAATTGCCAATTATTGACCATAATATCAATTATAAAAACGTGAAAAAACTGTGCCAAAAAAAACACAGTTTTTCATGAAAATTTACACATTAAGTTATTGTTAACATTAAAAGAGATTTTCTATTATTATAGCCATCTTTTTACTAACAGTACTCGTTGTATACCGAATATTTTTATCATGATATAAACCGCATA
Source organism: Flavobacterium sp. W4I14 (assembly GCA_030817875.1). Classification (NCBI taxonomy): domain Bacteria; kingdom Pseudomonadati; phylum Bacteroidota; class Flavobacteriia; order Flavobacteriales; family Flavobacteriaceae; genus Flavobacterium; species Flavobacterium sp. W4I14. Next base: position 5,079,318 of record JAUSZU010000001.1, on the reverse strand, counting down.
ATTTAGGTCATAATTATTCAGTTGACCGAATCATGTGATTTTGTATTTAGGCATGTAATACTTTGGCAAAAATTAAAATAAAAAAGCGATATCATAACTTAATATGATATCGCTTAATCTTAATTATAGGTTGTTTTAGTAACCTGTATTTTGTTGACCTTGTAAGCCAGGATTATTATCAATCTCTCTTTGAGGAATTGGTAGTATGGTTTTAGCACCGCCAAACGCTGCTGCTGCATTACCAGCTCTAAGCGCTTGCTTATTACGAAGCAAGTCCATTCTGCTGTGTCCTTCAAAAGCCAATTCTTTACGTCTTTCGATTAGTAAAGCATCAATTAGGGCTTGTTGAGTAGCTACAGCTTTAGGAAGTAATCCTGCTCTATTTCTAATTCTCGTATTCAAAATTGTGATTGCTTCTGCATTTGGTATTGTGTTCTGACGAGCCAATGCTTCTGCAAGATTTAAATACACTTCTGTTGTACGGATTACAGGTGAGTTGTCAGAATTGTTTACCGCATCTGGAAACTTAGAAGTAAACAAGTGAGGTAAACCATCTGCTGCAGTTCCCGATATCTTCAAATCATAGCGCTTATCGCCAGGCTCTGATGTATAGGCATTAATTAAGTCTTGAGAAAAAGGCGCATCACCACGTCCGGCCAATGCTGCCGGATTGTAGTATGAAGCCCAACCACCAGAACCTGTTCTACCGTTATCAATAGCACTGTTTTGGATCGTAAATACATCTTCACTAGTGTTACCACTATAGAAGGCATAGTTTGGTGCAGTATCATAAATACCCTGCGCTAAGGTGCTTCTAGCTGCACTTTCTGCTTTAGCCCATTCTTCTCTATATAAGTACAATCTTGATAAAAGCGCAAAAGCAGCTCCTTTAGTTGCACGGCCACGGGTTTCAGCGGCATCGGTATATGATTGAGGTAAGGCCGCTGCTGCTTCAGTTAAATCTTGAACAATCTGTGCATGAACCTGATTTAAAGTATTTCTTGATGGATACTTAATCGTTCCGTCGAAGTATTCTAAAACTAAAGGCACAGCCAGATTCGTTCCTGAGCTTACCTGATAAGGCTGAGCAAAGAAATTAGCCAATTGGAAATAAGCCAATGCACGTAAAAATTTCGCTTCAGCGGCATATTGCGATTTTTCTGCTGCTGATAGACCAGGGACATCATTGATCTTAAAGATAACTGTATTTGCACGGGTAATCACCTGATAGTGAATCTGCCACATCGTAGCCACATTTCCGTTTGTTGATACACTAGAGAAAGTGTTTAGCTCTTGTAGGGTTGGAAATGTACCTACAAAATCAACGTTATTCCCCATGTAGTCACCTATCACTTGTGGTAAACTTCCATAAAAATCAAAAGTTTGAGCCGTACTGTACACGCCTCTTAAAGCTCCTAGAGCTGTTGCTGGAGAATTAAAAACAAGTTGATCAGACAAATCTTGTTGTGGTAATTTCTCCAATTCTTTCTTACACCCAAATAACGATAATACCAGGGCTGAGGTTATGATATAATATTTTAATTTCATCTTTTCAATTTTTAAAGGCCAATATTTACACCGAAAGTAAAGGTTTTTGCCTGTGGTAAAGCAAAGAAACTCTGACCAAGAACCTGGCTAGAAGCACCATTCGCAGAAATCTCAGGATCACCTCTGAAGTCTTTATCCTTAATGGTCCAGATATTTTGACCCTGGAAATAAAGTCTTATGCTAGAGAAAAGTTTTGATCTTTGTAAAAACTCTTTAGGAAAACTATAACCAACAGATAACGTTTTCAAACGCATGTATGAGCCATCCAATAATTGTTTCGTAGACACCTGCTGGAAAGTTGTTCTGGTTGAACTATTTAACGCCGGAGCAAAAGCATTATCTCCTGGCTGTTTCCAATAATTTAATAATTTAACACTTTTGTTATAAGAGCCTGAACTAAAGTTATCTGCAAACTGTAAACCATCTAAATAAACATCATTACCATAACTAAAGTTAAAGAATGCTGATAAATCGAAGTTTTTATAGGTAAAAGTATTGGTAATACCACCAGAGAAATCAGGATCACCTTTTCCTACAATTACGCGGTCAGACGCAACTGGTGTAGTAGTTACTGAACCATCTTTTTTCAACCACTCTGCATTACCCGTTTGAGGGTTAATTCCGTTATAACGGATTAAGTAGAAAGAATTTTTAGAGTAACCGGTAATTGCACGCTGAACAGTACTTCCAGTTCCGGCCACAAAATTGCGCCCTTCTTCATCAGGATTGGCAGGCAATTCCAATACTGTATTTTTATTAAATCCAATATTAAATGAAGTTCTCCAGGTAAAATCACGACCAACAATATTATCCGAGTTGATCGTAACCTCATAACCTCTGTTTCTCATCTTACCTACGTTCTGTGATGCAGATGCATAACCAGTAGTATACGGGAACGGAACATTTAACAATAAACCAGTAGTCTTTTTGTCGTAAAAGTTAAACTGAACATCAATGGCTTTGAATAATCTGGCAGAAAGACCAATGTCTAACTGTGCAGTTTCTTCCCAGCTCAAGTTTGGGTTCGGAACTACATTTGGTGTTAATCCAGCCTCACCCAAGTAGTTTGATCCAGCTGAGAATGTTCCATAATATTGATAAAAACCAATATTATCGTTACCCGCAGTACCATAACTTGCTGTTAACTTTACATTCTGAGCAATTTTATTGTCTTTATTAAAGAATGCTTCGTTAGAAATCAACCATCCCCCAGATAAAGCATAAAATGTACCGTATTTTTTGTTCTGACCAAATCTTGAAGAACCATCTCTTCTTAATGATGCTTCAAATAGGTATTTTTTATCAAAATCGTAGTTAAAACGTCCGAATACTGACTGAAGCGCCCAATCAAATACTTCTTCAGAAGCTGTAATTGGTGTAGAAGCAGAGCCCACGTTTGGAAGATCATCACTCACAAAACCCGAACCTTCAACCATCATTTTAGTCAATGTAGCCGTTTCAAAGCTATAACCCGCTAATGCACCAATAGTATGCTTACCGAAGGTCTTGTCGTAATTTAATGTATTACTACTTATCCATTTATTATCAGTATAATGGGTTCTATAGGCATAACCTCCAGGAGTTAACAAATCTGTTTCTCTGTATTTTTCATCAATACCGTAGTTATCAATACCCCAATCTGTTTTGAATTTTAATCCAGGTAAAATTTTCCAGTCTAAAAATGCATTTCCTGTACTTCTATCAGAATAGTTTTTATTGATACCAGTTTCAGCAATTGCAATAACATTGGCAACGAAACCTGTATTTTGGAATTGACCATCTGGTCCGAAAGGCGTAACATAAGGCAACTGCAGATAACCAGCTGTAATTGGCGCATAAGTATTATTTTCAGTACCAATACGATCCATATCTACATGAGAAAGATTATAGTTTAATCCAACAGTAAACTTATCTGATAATTTATGGTTCAGATTTAGTCTTCCTGATAAACGTTTCAAGTTATTTCCAATGGTATAACCACTTTCGTCTGAATAAGTTCCTCCTAAGTAGAATTGTGTTTTCTCATCACCACCAGTCGCGTTTACGTTTACGGTATTTGATTTACCAGTACGCACAATTGCATCAATCCAGTCGAAACTTGTAGTTGGATAAGCAGGCACGGCTGTGTTGTTTGCTTTTAAATAATCTGTTCTGAACTGACGGAACTGATCTGCAGTCATCATTTCATCTAAGGAAGTTGGAGAAGAAAACCCATTTTGGTAGTCTGCGGTGATTCTCGTTTTACCAGCAGCTCCTTTTTTAGTGGTGATTAAGATTACCCCGTTTGCACCACGTGAGCCATAAATCGCAACTGCAGAAGCATCCTTTAAAACCGTCATGCTTTCGATATCGTTCGGGCTAATGTTGATTAAAGGATTCAAACCAGAAGACCCGCCCTGAGTTTGAGTATATTCACCACCAGCTGAGTTTAATGGAACACCATCTACAACGTACAATGGTCTACCTCCAGCCGCAATGGATGAACCACCACGTATAGTGATTTGGGCCTCAGAACCTAAAACCCCTGAAGAGTTAACCATATTAACACCCGCAGCCTGTCCTTGTAAAGCTTGCTGAGGTGTTTGAATTGGCATATTTTTAAAAGACTCAGCTTTTACTGTGGTCGTAGTTTGGGTACTGAGTACTTTGCTCTGCTGACCATAACCTATTACCACAACATCTGAAAGCGTTTTAGCATCAGCTTCTAAAGTGACATTGATTGTGTTTGATCCGGTTATTACCTGGTTTTTAACCAGATAACCGATAAAAGAAAAATCTAAGGTTTTCGAACCTGAAGGAACTTTAACGGAGTATTTACCATTCGCGTCTGTAATGGTTCCGATTTGTGTCCCTGTTACCCTTACGCTTACTCCAGGTATCGGCAGTTTGTCATCTGAAGACGTTACCGTACCAGTAATTGTTCTGTCTTGAGCTATTGCGGTAGATGCAAAAAACAAAAGTATGAACAAACTTTGTAGAAGTTTTTTCATGAAATTAAAGTTAGTTAATGATTATTTATCTGTTTAAAGCGCTAAATATAAGGGAGACGAGCAACAATTTAACAAAATTTAACTAATTCACCAGTTATAATGACGTTTAATTGACATTTCAAATACTGATTAGATTACATTAGATGTATTTTTTTCAACACTTTAGGGGCGGGAACCATATTAACAAAACTCATTATAATGGACTTTGCGCTTGATAATTATATTAAAATTTACTAATAGAATTTCGCAGTTGAAAAATATGGTAAAAGTGAGAATGAAATTGGCTGTTGCTGTTTCTTTCTTAATATCCACAAAAAATTATATTCCCGAATAAGGTTTTCCCACCCTCCCAGAAGTTTCTAAACAATGGGTCGTTAGCCAAATAAACTACCTGGCCCCGCCCGAAATCTTGTACACCGATTAAAAGTCCGGTTTTAAGCTCTTCTCTTGCTTTTTTACCAACTACACCGGCCATTAAGCTTTTTTCGTTAATTAAACCCACATTCCAGCCTTTAACAAAAGGTTCATAAATTTTACGGTCTGTTTTTAAACTGTAATAAGTTTTACCCAAGCCATAGGAAAACGGGTGACTAGCATCGAGATTGATCCGATAAATTGCACCTGGTATGGTGGTTTCGAAATCATCTCTGTCTTTATTCTTGAAAAGAAGTTTGTTTGCCTCTGGCTTTTCATCCTTTTTCACAACCGCTTCCTTCTTTTTTATATCAAATCCTTTTTTCTCGGATACACTTTCGATGGCATCTTCCATCAAAATCAATCTTCCTCCTTTATTTAGCCATGCGGTTAAACCATCACCTATAAAAGCACTATAACTTCCATCTGGTAAAATCAGGGTGTTTACTTTATTAATATCGAGGTTATTCAGATCTTTAGCATTAATAATACTTGGTGAAAGATTTAGATCATGTTCAAGAAAAAACCAAGCTTCGCCGAAAGCGAGAGAAGAAACCTCCATGCCAGATACAATGGCAATTTTAGGCTGTTTTAACAATGGATAAACGTTTGAGCCAAAATCCTTTCCCTTTTCTACAAAACCACTGCTAATTGCCTGAATTGGCCTATTTAAGGTTTTGGCGATCGATGCAACCTTATCTTTCATCCCTTTGATCAACCTTTCGTTTTCTGCCCTCAGCACAATTAGGGTTCCGGCGGGATAGTCTTTACCGTTTACAGCAAAAGGCTGATCGGCCTGTCTGACTTTTATATTTTCTTTTTGCAGCGCCGTTAAAACCTGAACATCTTCGCTTGTTCCCCAGCTAAACAACCAGGCCAGGGGCTTCTCAAGTTCATTACTGATTATCTTTGGCTCTTCAATGGCTGAATATTTCCCTTTAATACTTTCTTTACTGGCATAACCTTTTAATCCGTACACATAGGGTAGGGCCCATGCTGTAATATCATAAGTATTAGAGTCGGTTACAAGAGTTTGGGGCTCTAATAACACGTTAGCCAAAACTGCCCTTGGCTGCTGAATATTAACAATTAAATCGTTACGGGCGATGCTAAAACTTTCTTCCTTTTGGGTATCATAGTCATAACCTCTTCCTGTTTTATCACCACCAAAAGCAAATTCGATTTTATTTTTGGTTAGCAGTTCAGCCAGTTTTTTTAAGCGTGACAAATTAGTCGCTTTGATGATGTAACTTTTATAAATGCCTGGACTATTGGCCAATTCTTGTTGGAAATATTTTTTATACTCCTCTAATAATTTATTATGGTTTAAAGAGGTTACTTCCAGGGTCGACATCCCAGTTGTAAAATGGTGTGCTATGCGGTCTTTTAAGGTTAACGTATCACCATCATTCGTTACAACAGATAACCCGGCCCTGATTCCCCCCTGCTCATAAGTCATACCAATTGATCCGTTATATAGAGGATAAGTATCTCCATAAGAGGGGTATAGCAAATCAAATCGTTCCTTGGTGAAGTATTGCCATCCTTCTGCATCAAAATACTTGGCATTATTTTTACCTACTACCACCTGGAAACTTTTTTGCCAGGGCGTAATGTCCTGATGAACCGGTTCTGCTGCAGGTGCAAAATAGTAAGGTTCATTATAGCTTTGCTCATGAAAATCGACATGTACCTGAGGCATCCATTGGTTATACAATGCTAACCTTTGCACACTTTCAACCTGTGTTTGCCAGGCCCAATCGCGGTTTAAGTCGAAATAATAATGATTTGGCCTGCCGCCAGGCCATGGCTCTATGTGTTCTCTCGATAATGGATCGGAATTCGGTGTTTTCCCTACTACGCTATTAAAATAATTTACATAACGGTCTCTTCCATCAGGATTTAAACAAGGGTCAATCACTACTATTGTATTTTTTAACCATTCTGTTGCAGGTTTATTATTGCCTGAAACTAAGGTATAAAGCATCTTCATTGAAGTTTCAGTTGAGTTTGCCTCATTACCATGCACATTATAACTTAACCAAAGTATGGCAGGCTGATTTATTAAATCGATGCTATTATTGGTGCCTGCTGCCAAAGCTAAATTGTTGTTCCTAATCTGTTCGAGTTTGGTTATGTTTTCTGGTGAAGAAACAATTGCCACCATTAACGGTCTGCCTTCATTGGTTTTACCATATTCTATCAGCTTTATATTTTTAGCAGAAACTGCAGCAGTTCGCCTAAAATAATCGGCTACTTTATGGTGAGGGGTGAAATGTGAGCCTAACTCATAGCCCAAAAAATCATCGGGACTTTGTATTTGGCTATAAACGCTTAGATTAATGAATAAAGCAAGGCAGAACAGAACGTATCTCATGAAAAAATAATTGTTTAACCAATAATACATAAAATAAAAATGATTTGAATACCTATATCATATCATTTTTGTGGCCAATTACAATTTTCTAAATAAAAATAAAGCCTCCATTACTGGAAGCTTTATTTTATCATAAAATCAGATCATATAGCAGTGCCATTTCGAACTGCCATGTGAAAACTAAATCTAATTAGCCCACCAAACCTTTGTCGAAGTAGCGATACTTTGTTGTGGCTGTGGGTTTGAGGTAATTTCTTGCGAAGGGTAAGGAAAGCGTTGTGGAATATAAGGCTTAAATGCATTTTGAACAACAGATAAGGCAGGATATCCTGTTCTCCGCCAGTCGTTATAGACTTCAAGAGATAAAAAATTGGCGATATATTTTTCGCCAATTATAGTTTTTAAGGGAGTAACTGCATCAAGTGTTGCATGAGCTGCCAAATAAACAGCCTTATCTGTTACATCAACTTTTAGCATATCCATATTTGCACTTATGGCACTATTGTATATCGGTGTAGCGGCTGCCGCGCCCGATTTATAAAGCGTAGCTTCTGCTTTAATAAATAATGCTTCAGCATAGGTAGCAAGATAAACCGGGGCTGCTTGTGCAATGCCCTGTTTGATCTTATCTTCGTCAACATACCCTCCATAAAAATAACCTACGGTAGCATAGGTAGCCGGGTCTGTTGCCGCAGCTGTGCCACTCGTTCTACCAATATAGTCGTTCCCTGAACCTGGGTTTGCTAATATTGGTAACCTTGGATCGTTATTTGATTTTAAAGTATTAACAAAATACGAGGACAAAACAACACCTCCAGCGCCTGGCAGGGTATTTTGATACCATATATTTTCTGCTTTTGGGCCTCCTGCATAGGTTATCATTGCATTATCACCATTTGAAGTAAATCCATTTTGAAGCGCGGTAAGTGCCAAATCTGCCTGAGTAGCTGCGCTATAGCCTGCAGCCTTGCTTAAACGCAAGTAATATCTTGCTTTAAGCGTATAGGCAAATTTCTTCCATGCAGATAAATCCCCACCGTAAATGAGATCATCCCCACCCATAGCCTTATTCGTATTTGGTGTATTTAGCTTCACAATAGCATCATCAAGAGTTGTTTGAATAACTTTATAAATACTTTCTTGCGAATCGTAAATTGGCTTAAGTCCATCCAAAGCATTAAAAGCCTGGGTGTAAGGTATATCACCCCACAAATCGGTACAAACAGCTAAGTTATAAGCCAACAATATTTTGCCTACGCCCGAATAACTGGTATTACTTTTCTTATCCGCATCGCTGATCATATTACGCAGGTTATAAAAAATAGCAGGATAAAGGTCAAAGCTCCAGGTATTGTTTACATCTGTTGGGGTAATGCGATAGGTATCGATATTTGGCGATTCCTGATTTAAGGCGAGCTGCTGTGTCCAATAAGCGGTTGTTATTGAAGGATACCCCCCAACAATCTGCGTAGTGGTATAAAGCTCAACAGGGGTTAAAATTAACGACTCCTGTACTTTTAATGGATTATTGGGATCTTGATTGATATCAAGGAATTTCTTACAACTACTAAAAGAAAGCAGTAATAAAGTGGCTATTGAATAATATATGATTTTCATTTTTGATTAGATTAAAAGGTTGCTTTTATTGCAAAATTATAACTCCTGTTTGTCGGGGTAACAAAATTGGTAAAACTTGCGCCATTACCTGTTCCATACAAACTCACTTCTGGATCTGAACCTGTATAATGGGGGGCATAAATCCATAAGTTTCTGCCTGTAGCCGCTATACTCAATCCTTTAAATGGGGTTTTCTTTAAAAGCGATGGGTTAAAGGTGTAGGATAAACTTAACTGTCTTAATTTATAATAGGTACCATCTTCTACACCAGTTTCATCAACCACGCTCTCATTATTTTGGTAATATCCCTGGTCAAGCTTCGCTACTGTTGTATTTACAGCACCGTCACTTTCTCTAATCCCATCAAATATTTTAGTTGCTGTTCTATCTTCAGTTTTTTTGGTTGTTCCATAAAAATCTAAATAGTGACCATCTAAATTATAAACATCACCACCATACCTCATATCAAATACTGCAGATAAGCTCAATCCTTTATAAGAGAAACTTGTTGTTAGCCCAGCATTCCACTTTGGCGTTGTATTTCCAATTACACCAAGTTGATCGTCAATGATTGGATAACCTTCATCATCAATCAACATTTTGCCATCATTATTTCTTTTATACCTGGAACCGAATATTACTCCATAAGGTTGGTTTTTATAGGCGAAAATACCTGGGTTTGTAAAGCCGGCAAACTGGATATTATCCAAATCTTTACCCAGTTCTGTAACTTCATTTTTAATTTTTGAGAAGTTAAGTCCAATATTCCAGGTGATATCTTTTGTTTTAATTGGTGTGCCGTTAAGGATTAATTCTATACCTCTATTGTACATACTTGCTGCATTAATGGTGGCTGCATTAAAACCCGATGATGGCGTAATTGGGAGTAGTGGTAATCAAATCAATGCTTTTTTTGTCGAAATATGTAGCTTCTATACTTAATCTACTTTTAAACATTTTTAATTCGATTCCCGTTTCAAACTCTTTTAATCCTTCATTTTTAAGATTAGGATCACCATACGTATTGGTCATTAAAAACCCATTGTTTTTATCGTAAGGGAATTCAATGTTCGAAATTACAGGATGAAGATAAGGTGTAGTTAGTGCATAAGGGCCTACATTATCGTTTCCAACGTACGAATATGACAGTCTGATCTTACCAAAATTTAATATGGCATTATCTTCTAAATGAAGTGGCTCGGTAAAAATAAAGGCTGCCGATGCTGAACCATATGGATAATAATTTTTATCCTGACTCAAAACCGAAGTACCATCATAACGACCTGTTAATGAAAATGATAACATTCTTTTATATTCTGTTGTTAACTGTGCATAATAGCCAACTTTTCTTTTGGTGTAATTATTTATGGAAGATAATTGAGTAGAGGCATTGTTAATATTGTAAAAATCAACCGCCGATAAACCTACTCCTTTATCAAACACAATCCTTTGAGAATTGCTTAGAATATTGTTACCTACAAGTATGCTACCAAACCAATTTTCATTAAAGTTCTTTTTGGCCTCTACAATAATGTCATTATTAAACTGTTTGTAATTTATTTCACGGTTATACATCTTACCATCTTCAGATTCTCCACCTACTATTCCTTGTGCTTCATGGTAGTTACTGTTATCATTGTAAATGTCAGCACCACCACGTTCGGTTATGGTTAACCATGGCAAAGGATTATAACTTACTGTAAGTACAGGTAAAAAGCGGTTAACTGCAGATACAAACTTGGTATTATCTACTAACCAATATGGATTGTTTCTGGCTGCCCGGTATACACGTTGTGAGCCGTCAGGGTTTGTGGTTGGGAATGGATTCCACGAGATAGGAGCCGCATAAACAGTCCAATACGGGCTGGCCAATCCATTACCTTCAGCCAAACGGTTATTTACAGAATTAACATAGTTAAACTGCCCGGTAACAGTGATATCTTTTGTGACTTTATTAGAAAATTTTGTAAATAATGAATGTCGTCCAAAATCTGTTGATGGCACTGTTCCGTTAGTTTTTAAATAGGAATAGGAAACGAGATAAGTTGAATTATCCGTTGAACCATTTACTGCTAAAGTATTATCTGTTGTAAAACCTGTTTTAAAGAACTCCTTTCTGGGATCATGTTTCTCTACCGGTTGTCCGTTTACCATTAAACCATCGATAAGCGGTCCCCATGAAGATGAACTTAGCTGGCCATTATTTCCATCAACATAAACACCATTGCTTCCCTGGGCATACTTATCTTGAAACTCAGGAAAGATAGGGTTATCAAATGTTATTCCAGAGCTTAAGGTTACAGAAGGTTTTCCTTTTCCTGTTTTGGTTGTAATAATTACTACGCCTCTGGCTGCGGCAGCGCCGTACAAGGCACTCGCGGCAGCTCCTTTTAATATCGTTACACTTTCAATAATGTTCGGGTCTATATCGATGGCACGGTTGGATGTTCCCCCGGCACTTAGTGCACCATCAGGATTACCTGCTTCAGAGTTATCGATAGGCACACCATCCAGAATAAAAAGCGCTCCATTTTCTCCAGTTAATGAGGTATTTCCCCGGATTACAATTTTTGAAGATCCTCCGGCAGCACCGCTTGAGTTTGTAATCTGCACACCAGCCACTTTACCGGCTAAGGCATTCACCAAATTGTTTTCCTTTGCATCTACCAAAGCACCTCCACTAACCTCTTGTGTAGAGTAGGTAAGCGTACGTTTCTCCCTTTTTATGCCTAAGGCTGTTACTACCACCTCTCCTAAAATTTTAGAATCCGGGAGTAATACAACATTAATTATATTAGAAGCACCTATGCTTACAGTTTGTGTAGAGAATCCTAATGAAGAGAATTGCAAACTTTTTGCATCTGACGAAATTTTTAAGGAGAATTTCCCGTCTGCTCCAGTTGATACGCCTATATTGGTACCAATTACTTTTATACTTACCCCCGGGATTGGAGCACCATCTTCTTTTGATGTAACCGTGCCCACAACAGTTCTTTCTTGCGCCATTGCAATAGATGCAAATAGCAGCAGAACGAACAAACTTTGTAATAGTTTCTTCATTTTTTATGTCTAGTTTAGTTAATAATGACCGATAAGCAAACCTAAATTTTCTTTTCGGCAAATGAATGTACTCACTTTTCTCCGGAAAATCGATGAAGAAATAGTGAAGATTCAAAAAAGAGTGTTTTATTTGAGCTTGATTCTTAATTTTACCTTCGCAATCCATTTAAAATGACAAATACAGAAACCCTTTATCAGCATTACTTACAGCATAAAATTATTTCTACCGATACAAGAAACATTAGCCCGGGTTGTATCTTTTTTGCACTTAAAGGAGATCTTTTTAATGCCAACGAATTTGCTGCTCAAGCTATTGAAAAGGGCGCAGCGTATGCAGTTGTAGATGAAGAAAAGTATGCGAAAAATAGTCAGTGCCTATTGGTTGAAGATGTATTAAGCACTTTGCAGGATCTGGCACGCCATCACCGCGAACAATTAAATATCCCGGTAATCGGTTTAACAGGTAGTAATGGCAAAACAACCAGCAAAGAATTGGTAAATGCTGTTTTAGCAGAACGATACAAAACCTTTGCCACATTCGGCAATTTAAACAACCACATTGGTGTTCCGTTATCTATCTTGTCCATCACTGGCGAGGTGCAGATTGCGGTAATCGAAATGGGAGCAAACCACCAAAAGGAAATAGAACTGCTTTGTACCATTGCTGAGCCCACACATGGCATTATTACCAATGTTGGCATGGCACATTTAGATGGATTCGGCGGATTTGAAGGGGTAAAAAAGGGGAAAGCAGAACTTTATGCTTATTTAAAAGAAACCCATGGTTATACTTTTATCAATAGAGACAATCCATACTTGCTTGAAATGAGCACCGCTGCAGGCTTAAACAAACTTATTTATTACGGAACAGAAAATGGTAACACCATTAAAGGCGAATTAAAAAGCAGCGATCCTTTTATCGAGGTAGATTGGACCAACCACGAAGTTTCATCATCGGTTAAAACCAATTTAACAGGAAGCTATAATTTCGAAAACATTCTTGCTGCAATCTGCATTGGCGATTTCTTTGACATGACTCCCGAAGAAATTAACAATGGCCTTGCTAATTATCAGCCAAAAAATAATCGTTCTCAATTAACCAAAACAGAAAAGAATACGGTAATCTGTGATTTTTATAATGCAAACCCAAGCAGCATGACCGCTGCACTGAAAAATATCGCAGTATTATCGGCTAATAAAAAGACTGCCATTTTGGGTGATATGTTTGAGCTTGGACCAGAATCTCACGGACAACATGAACTCATTGCGAAACAGGCAAATGAAAGCGGCTTGGATCAAATTATTTTTATCGGGAAGGATTTCTATTCATTTAAAGACAGTTTTAAGGGCACATTTTTTGAAAGTCCGGCTGAAGCAGCAGCATATTTACAGGAAAACCCGGTTCAGGATCATTTGGTATTGTTAAAAGGATCAAGAGGAATGAAACTGGAAAGTTTGCTCCAATATTTATAATATTTTACTTCTAATTTTATGGTTAAAAACCAAAAAGCTTGCTGATTTTAAACCAGCAAGCTTTTAAATTTTGGAATATAGTTAAAATGTACAGGCAATTTTGCCATATACATACCTACCACTAAAACCAAACTGGCTAACGGCTCTTGGGTACAAAAACCTTCCATTCGAGGTATTGTCTAATCCCCCTGAATAATTGCCCGCAACGTTTCCGCTCAAATTATTTTCATTATTACGCGGATCGATATATAACTTATCAGGGTAAATATCAAAAATATTATTGGCTCCTACCGTAGCAGACCAGGTTTTATTTGCGGCATAGCTTACCGAGAAATCAGTTATCCATTTTGGCGCAAAAGTCTGATCCAATTGTGTTGGTAAGCCATTGGCAGCAACGTTAGGATCGATTGCATTTAAATAGGTAACCTCGCCAAAACGGACTGTTCTGGCCACAAACGATAGTTTATTTACATTATAGGTTGCTGTGATATTCAATTTATTCTTTGGCACAGAACTTTCGAAACGGGAGCGTTCTAAACGATCGAAAAGTTTAGCCTTTAATGTAGGATCACTTTCAATTTTATCAGAACCCTGGATACTTCTCACCACGGTTTTATTAACGTTACCAGCAACGCTTAAAATCAGACTGCTTTTTGCGCCTAAATTAAACCTGTTGGTTAAAACCACATCGATACCTGCTGTATTGGTGGTAATGGCGTTGGTAAAAAACTGTACACTGTTAATTTGCGCTGTAGGATCTACCGTATTTAAAATTTGGTTCACTACACCGGTTGGCACTAAAACACCGCCAACACGTTCGCGGGCATATTGACTGGAGAAAACAATACGGTCGCTGATATCAATGTTATAAGCATCGATGGTAAAAGTAAAGGTTTTGGCGATTTTGCCTGCTAAACCTAAACTTCCCGATTTAGATATTTCAGGTTTTAATGCGCCTACACCAAATTGGGCCACAATAGGGTTTGCATTATTTACCGTTAAAACCTGAGTAGCATTGGTACCCACAAACTGTGTACTCTCATTATTGAAATATTGTTGGTGTAAAGATGGCGCCCTAAATCCTGTGGAATAAGCTCCACGCAGCGAAATATCACCAAAAAGTTTAACCTTACCCGTAAATTTATATGAGAAGTTAGAACCGAAATCACTGTAATTTTCGTAACGGCCAGCAGCCCCTAAAGTTACCCGGGGACCAAACTCAGCTTCAAGATCGGCATAAGCACCAACGTTGTGCCTCGATTTGTCTAATGCGTTGCTTGGCTTAAAGCCAGGGAATACCTGCGCACCTGATGCCGTAGGAGATGTTCCGATCAATCTTCCGCCATTTGAATAGGACAAAAGCTCACCTTCTTTGATCTGGTAATTGTCTATCCTGAATTCAGCACCAAATGCGGTATTTAATGAAGTTAAAAATCCACTGTCAAAAGTGTGCTTTTTGCTTAAATCAAGATTACTGGTGTTTTGTCTGAACAGCAATTCTCCTGCATAAAACGAAGTAGGGCTTGTGCCTGTTGGTAAAGAGGCATTTACCGTGTTGTCAATATTAAACTCAATGGTATTTTCTCCACTTGTATTACTTAGGTCGTAATCCCAAGTGCCTATTTTACCCCTTAATCCGGCAGAGAATGAATAATCATTAATCTTAGTATCGATGAAAGGCAAAAATCCATTAGGATAGATGGATAAATCAATCTGTGTTGTTTGTGTTGGCAGGCGATAAAACCCCGCTGCACTACCTGTTTTATGGGTAAAGCCAGCTGCATAGTACAATTGAGTGGTTTTGCCAAAATTAAACTGTCCGTTTAAGAAACCACCACCGTTTTTTGAGTCGGAGTTACCCACGCGCATGTTGTTTCTATCCAAGCCATTTGCTCTTGCCCTTGCATCATCAGCAGCCTTTAAGCTTGCAAAACGGGCTTGAAAATCAGCCTCAGTTTCTGTTGAACCTTTAGTTGGGCTTGCGGAATATAATAACGGACGGGTATCTAAGCCGCCCCTGTTCGTATAGCCTCTTTGGAGGTATTGTGCCGCAAAATTGATGAAACCTTTATCATTTTTAAATGCCCATCCCTTGCTAAAATCAGCCTGAAAGGTTCTGCCATCGCTAAAATCGCGACCTAGGGCACTTGATGAAGACTGACCAAAAGAGGTAGAGAAACTATACGGCGTTATCTTCTTTAACACAATGTTGATTACCCCCGCAATGGCATCCGAACCATACTGCGCCGCAGCACCGTCACGTAGTACCTCAATGCGTTCTATTGCCGAAACCGGGATGGAATTTAAATCGGTTCCAACAGAACCGCGCCCGAAAGTACCGTTAATGTTTACCAATGCTGTAGTATGCCTGCGTTTTCCGTTTACCAGCACCAAAACCTGATCTGGTCCTAAACCGCGTAAAGATGCAGGATCGATGTGATCGGTACCATCAGAAACGGTTTGCCGGTTAGAGCTAAAAGATGGCGCCACAAAGTTTAAAATCTGCGTTAAATCTGTCTGAGCAAATACTTTAACGTCTTTTGTAGAAATCAGATCAACAGGTACCACACTTTCAATGTTCGTTCTTGGTGTTGATCTTGATCCAACCACAACTACATCACTTAACAATTCTTTCGCATCCTGCAATGCAAAATCCATTGTTTTTACGGTATTATCAATCTGAACAGCTACTTCGGAAGTTTGATAACCGGTAAAAGAAATCCGGACTTTATAAGCCCCGGGTGAAGGAAACTTTAAGGCATAGAGTCCATTTCCATCAGAAGATGTTCCAATTTTTGAGCCAACTACCTGAACAGTAGCACCTGGAATAGCTAAGCCTGCGGAATCGGTTACCTTACCTTTTAAGCCTTGAGCAAATAATTGAGTAGAAATTAAAAAGAAGACGAGGGGAAGGATGTTTTTGAGTAAAATTCGTATCATAGTTCATAGGTTTATAAACAATAATAACAATTTTATTACAAAGATTAAGTGCGAGAGCTAATTTTTCCAAATAAAATTTCGAAAAACACACTCAAAGACAAATAAATATTGACATTAAATTAAATAATCAATGAGTTTCTAAGTGAAACAAAACTTATTTTGCCTCTTCAATCAATAAACCAACATCACTTACCTCTAAAAGCGGATTATCGCGCATGTTCTGTTCAATTTCGATCTCAAACTTGCCATTTTGGGGAAAATGATAATTGGTTAACATCGGCAGGGTGTAACTAAACACATTTCCGGAACCACTACCCAGCCATTCGCCATCATTTTTGGCAAGTTTGTATTGATAACGCCGGGTTATCGTCTTCTTACCATCTTTAAAATGGGCAAGGATAAAAATATTGGCATATTTATAATCGGCGGTATGTCTAAACTTAAAATAAATGTTGTAGGCCTTTGTATTATCCTTAATCTCAAACGGTGTCGCAATATGGTTACGGTAGGTCCACCTGCGGCTGGCAATTTCTACATTACTATCGATTACGTTGGGTGTACAGCCAACAAATAGTGAAGTAATGAATAAAAACCCAAGCAACAATACTTGTCTTTTATTCAGCAGCAGGTTTATTTTCTGAGCCATTATTATTGTTTCGGCGGTTATTATTTTTCCTACGGTTATTTCTATTCTTGTTTTTGCTCTGTTCTGGCTTAACGCTCTCGGCCGCTACATTTCCTTCAGCTTTTATTACAGGCTTTTGCACCTGTGGCTGCTGTTTTGGCTTATTGTTTTGAGGTTTTGGCCCGTTTACATGCTGTGGTTTAGGTACTGCTTGTTGTGGTTTTGGTCCATTAGGCTGTTGTTTTCCGCCTTGTTGAGCTTTCTGCACGCCCTGTTGAGGTTGCTGAGTTTTATTATTAGGCCCTGCATTTTTCTCTCCGGTAGGAATTCTTTCTCTTTTATTTTGGTTGTTGTTGCGGTTGTTTTTCTGATTATTGTTTTTGTTCTGGTTGTTTTTACCACGCGAGCGTTCATCTAAGCGGGTTAAACTATCCTGACCAACTACATTTTCGTAATCGAAAGATTTTTCTACCACAACCGGCGCAGCAATCTGAACGGCCTCTTCTTTTAAGTTAGGCGCTTTTTTGCCCGCCTTGTTCATCGCCATGATCTCTTTTACACGCGCAGCCTTAACAGGAATCCAGTTTTCATCTCCCATGTAACTAAACCACATGATTTTTTTGAAAATGTCGGTTTTTTGGTGACGGGCATAACCAGCCTCAGTATCAAGGTTTTCAATTCTATCAGGAATATCTTTTAAAGCATCCAAATAAGTATCCAGCTCGTAGTTTAAACAGCATTTTAATTTACCGCACTGCCCCGCAAGCTTTAAAGTATTTAGTGATAAGTTTTGATAACGCGCCGCCGCCGTAGATACGGTTTTGAAGTTGGTTAACCAAGTTGAGCAGCATAATTCTCTGCCGCAGGAGCCGATTCCGCCTAAACGGCCAGCTTCCTGACGCATCCCGATCTGGCGCATTTCAATCCTGATACGGAAACTCTCTGCCATTTTTTTAATGAGCTCACGGAAATCCACACGTCCATCTGCTGTGTAAAAGAAAGTGGCTTTGGTTTTATCGGCCTGATAATCTACATCACTGATTTTCATCTGTAAACGAAGATCCAAGGCTAGTTTACGGGCTTTGTGCATGGTTTCCCACTCCATCCCCTTAGCGGCATTCCATTTTTCTACGTCAGCTTCTGTAGCCTTACGGTAGATTTTTTTGGTTACCTGATCGAGTGCCGTTTTGCGGCGTTTCATCTGGATCCTTACCAGTTCACCCGTAAGCGAAACGTGGCCTACATCAAAACCACCAGTTGGCCCTTCAACGGCAACAAGTTCCCCAATTTCGAGGTAAATGTTATCGTTATTGAGGAAAAACTCTTTGCGTGAGCCTTTAAATTTGATTTCTGTAACCTGAAAAGGTTTATAATTAGAAGGCATATCCAAATTAGATAGCCAATCGTGAACTTCCATTGTTTGGCAACCACCGGTGCCGCATGAGCCATTACTTTTGCATCCATTAGGGGTGCAACCACCACCTGTTGAACAACTTCCACATCCCATATTAATTGTATATATATTGAGTCCCCGCAGGGAGCGTTTTAAACTTGATAATTTTTACCAATTGTAAAGATACATCTAAAAACAGAATTTTCGGGTTTGCGTTTCTTTCAATGTGGTAATGTGCCTTTTCCAGTTCGCCTATTATAGCCTCTGCCATAGGCAAGGTAAGTACGTGTGTACTGAGTTTTTTCGCTGTTTCGAAGGTAAGGGGAGGTAATTTCACCAATTCTTCGGCACCACTTAAAATTAAACAGCATTCGCGTAAATAATTTACGCCATATTTTAAAAAATTCTTCTGGTTTTCTCTTCCCCACTTCGCTGCCTCGTCGGTAAACTCAATCAGATCTGGCACTTTGTTACCAAAACCCATCCGCAACCAGGCCGTAAATGTACCCGAACTATCACTTTGCGTATCGGCAGCCAGTGCTTTTGCCTCAATTAAATTCCCATCGGCCAAAAATGAGTAATCAATAGCCTGGTGCTCACTTAATCCACTCGCACTTAATAAATATCCGGTTACCTCTTCCGACGAAAGTTTTGGGATTTTCACAATTTGCGTTCTGGATAAAATGGTGGTTAAAATCTGATCCTGACTTTGTGCGATTAAAATAAATAAAGTATTTGCGGGTGGCTCTTCAATTAATTTAAGCAGCGCATTTCCGGCTTTATCCAAATATTCGGGCAGCCACATAATTAAAACCTTGGTTTCGGCTTCGAAGGCTTTATAACTTAGTTTTTTAATAATATCGTGGCATTCGGCAATATTAATATTAGCCTGTTTATTCGCTGCATCGAGTTTAGAGCGCCAGATATCCATATCGAAATAAGGGTCCTGCATTAACATGCCCCGCCATTCTTCCAACACATCTACAGCTGTTTTTACACTCGCAGAAGCAAAAAAAGGATAGGAAAAATGGAGATCGGGATGAATTAACCGTTCGTATTTTCTACAGCTAGAGCATTCGCCACAACTGTCATTTTCGCCTTTGTTAAGGCAATTAATGTATTGTGCGTAGGCAATAGCCAGCGGTACAGCGCCAGAACCAGCAGGCGACAAAAACAGTTGCGCATGGCTAATGCGGTTTTCTTTAACCGTTTGCACCAATTGTTGCTTCACTCTTTCCTGTCCGATGATTTCTTTAAACTGCATTTGGTGCAAAATAAGAAATAGATATGAGATTCACAGCCTCGTCATTCTGAACTTGCTTCAGAATCTGTATTTTTTAGATTAAAACGACATTTTATTTTTTAGAAAAGCAGGCTCCGGTAATGCTTTTGTTCGGTTCGGCCCCTCTTTCCGCTATATCCCAATTGAACTAATTGGGATGCCGCTGCAATAGGCTTTAAACTCGCTCTGAAGAAGCCTTTTTGCTAAAAAACCCATTTCCTAAAAAACCTTACCTTTGGCTTTTATTTTTTAAACGGGGCTAAACGCTTTACGCCAGACACCCAACGCTTAACTATATTTATGGCACGGATCCTCGCATTTGATTACGGAACAAAACGCATCGGCATCGCGGTAACCGATCCCTTACAGATTATCGCGACAGGACTGGATACGGTGCACCCGAAAGATGTGATTGAATACGTTAAAAAATATATGCTAACCGAGCAGGTGGAGGCTTTTGTATTGGGCGATCCCAAACAGATGGACGGTTCTCCGTCTGATTCGGCACAACATGTAAAGGGTTTTGCTACGCTGCTAAAAAAATCGTTCCCCGAAATCCCCAGGCACTGGGTAGATGAACGTTTTACGTCTAAACTCGCCCATCAGGTCATTATGCAAAGTGGCCTAAAAAAAATGGACAGAAGAGATAAAGACAGGGTTGATACCATTGCTGCAACCATCATTTTACAATATTTTATGGAAAGTAACCGTTTATAACCAACAAATGAGCCTAATAAACGACGATTTACAGGATTTACTAATTGCCCATTGCGAGCCTGAAAGTGAATTGCTACAACAGATAGACCGCGAAACCAATCTTAAAGTTTTAATGCCCCGCATGTTATCTGGCCACTATCAGGGCCGGGTTTTGAGCATGCTGAGTAAAATGATTTCCCCTAAAAGGATTTTAGAAATCGGAACTTTTACCGGTTATGCTACGTTATGCCTTGCAGAAGGTTTAACCAAAGATGGCCTGTTGTATACGCTGGATATTAATGAGGAATTGGAAGATATGGTGCGCCACAACTTTGCGCAATCTGCATTTAATGATCAGATCAACTACATCTTAGGAGATGCCACCACCACAATAGCGGGTTTAGATGAAGTTTTCGACATTGTTTTTATCGATGCCGATAAGAAAAATAATGGCACCTATTATGATCTGATTTTTGATCGCGTTCGTCCTGGCGGGGTTATCATTGTGGACAATGTACTATGGAGTGGAAAAGTACTGCAGGAGAAACAGGATAAAGACACCAGAAATATTACTAGTTTTAATGATAAAATAGCTGCAGATGAACGGGTTGAGAAATTGATATTACCTGTTCGCGATGGTTTGTTTGTGATCAGAAAAAAATAAAATCGTCATTGCGAGGCGCGAAGCAATCTTAATGCATTGGGTTGACTAGCGATCGTTGTAGGATTGCTTCGTGCCTCGGAATGACGGAAAAATAAAAACCATGACTAAAAAAATCTTTACTTTTTGTCTGCTCCTTTTAACAGGGATTGTTGCAAGCGCGCAAGATACGGAAGAATATATTGCAGAACATGTAGAATATGCACAGGGTTTAATGCACGATCATAAAATTCCAGCCAGCGTTATTTTAGCTGTTGCCATACACGAATCGGCTGCAGGAAACAGTAAAATTGCACAACACCTTAATAATCATTTTGGAGTAAAAGGTCCGAATAACAATGCCGAAATCCGTTCATCCTATCGCGATTATTTAAATGCGGATGAATCTTACAGCCATTTTGTAGAAATTATGGAAACCCGCAAGCCTTTTAATAATCTTTTTGAAAAATACGATCAATACGATTACAAAGGCTGGGCTTACGGAATCCGCCGTTGCGGTTATGCCAGCAGTAGAAGCTGGGCCAGCCAGGTAATCGGGTTAATTAAGAAATACGAACTCTACCAATATGATGAAAGGCCAGAAGGATATGAAGAACCTGTTTATGCAGCACCGGTTCACCGCCGCAGCAAAAGCAGAAGAACGGCTAAAACTTATACCGTAAAACCTGGAGACAACCTGGGTATAATTGCCAAAAAGAAAGGCACCAGCGTTAAAGCCCTCATGCAGAAAAACGGCATAAGAAAAGCGAACTTAAAACCTGGACAGAAGTTGAAGTTTTGAGCCGTGAGTCCGGAGCCATGAGTCTAAAGTCGATAAAGCCATACAGTTAACCAATTCTAACAAATTAACCGATTAAACATAATCATAACATCAATGCGTTCATACAGCCATTACATCCTTATAGCCGCAACACTCATATTTTTTAGTTCTTGCGGTACGCGGAAATTTTCTAAAAACAACAAACAAATAGAAAAAGCAGCCAACAAAGCCAACAACAATTCGTACAAAAGTTACAATACTTTAAGTTACATTGATGAGTTTAAAGGAGTGGCAGTTGAAGAAATGAATGCAAACGGAATCCCTGCAAGTATTACATTGGCGCAGGGAATTTTAGAATCAGGCAGTGGAAACAGCGACCTGGCCAAATACGCAAACAATCATTTTGGTATTAAATGTACATCAGACTGGAAGGGAAAAAACTACTTCCGGGACGATGATCAAAAAAATGACTGTTTTAGGGTGTATAAGGATGCCCGTGAATCGTTCAGGGATCACTCTGAATTTTTAAAGCGCAAACGTTACAGCTTTCTCTTCCAATTGGATAAGAACGATTACAAAAGTTGGGCGCAGGGGTTAAAAACAGCCGGATATGCCACCAATCCGAAATATCCAGATTTATTAATCAATACCATCGAAAAATACCAGCTTTACCAATACGATCAACCGGAAAGCGAAAAGCAAAAGATTGCCAGGGAGGATCGTGTCTTTTCAGAGATCAATCAGAATATCCCGCAGGAAAAAGCTAAATTTACGCCAGTGGAAACCCCACCCGCTGGAGCTAAGCCCATTCTTGCCGATGGTACTTATACCGTTGTTAAAGGAGATACACTCTACAATATTGCAAAACGTTTTAATTTAACAGTTGATCAGTTAAAAATGTTGAACGAAATGAGTACCGACGCCATTAAACTAGGTCAGATACTTAAGGTTAAATAATGTTAACTACAAACATAGCCTGCCAGATATTTGTAGTTTTGTAACTTAATGAAATTTTTTATTCCCTTTATACTTGCTTTCGGCTTCTCTACGTCGCTTCATGCACAAAATAAACCTGTGCAGGGAATTGTTATTGATAAAGAAACCAAGCAGCGTTTGGCCAAGGTTTATATCTATAACATCCGCACAGGCGATGGTTTATACAACAATACGAAAGGCGAGTTTAGCACTTTTGCTTTACCAGGGGATACCTTGGTTGCAGCTTTATCGGGCTACGGGGTAGATACAATTGTTTTTAAGGGACAAACTGCCGCATACTTTCAACTCAGATCGTTGGGCATAAGACTGCGCGATGTACTTATTCAACAAAAAAGATTAAGTCCGCAGCAGCAATACGAAAAAAATGTTCAGGAATATCGTTACCAAACCATGAAAGGAAGTAGTAAAGATTTATTGAATTTAGGTAACGGCGGTGTTGGTTTAGGCATCGATGCGATCTATAATCTGTTAAGCAAGCAAGGAAGAAATGCCCGCCACCTGCAAAAAATCCTCGAAAAAGATTATCGTGAAGACTTGATCGATTATCGTTTCAGCGCCAGTCTGGTTAGCCAGGTACTAGGCATAAAAGATGCTGAACTTACTGATTTTATGCAGCAATACCGCCCAACTTACCAGTTTGTGCTCGATGCCACTGATTATTCCTTTAACCAGTTTATCAGAAATGCCTATAAAAGCTACAGGTTAAACCCAAAAGCACTGCAATTGCCTCCATTACCTAAAATAACCATCGATAAGCTGTGAGGCCGCCAATCATCATTGTTAAAAAACTCCCGGCAGCGGGCATGGCAATCTTTCCATTTATCCTGTTAAAATCGTCGCGGTTTAAAAGCGACCCAATCATTATTAACCACGAAAAAATCCATTTACGCCAGCAGTTGGAATTGCTTATTTTCCCCTTTTATATTTTATATCTGGTTAACTATCTGGTTAATCTTATTAAATGCCGGAACCATGATTTAGCCTACCGCAACATCGTTTTTGAAAAGGAAGCCTATAAACATGAAAATGATTTAAAATACCTAAAAAAGGGTAATTGGTACGGCTGGTTTAAAAAGATCTGAAACAATAGTTTTCAGCTTCCATTCAATTGTCAATCTGACAATCATTTTGTTAAATGCTTTTTATCTCTAAAATTTTTCTTTTTCTTTGTAGGTAATGAAGAACTGTTTAGCTGCCATAATCCTGATTCTAAGTTTCTGCTCTACAAAATTATATGCACAGGAAATTGATACTATTCCGATCAATACAAAAGACCTGAATATAAAATTAAAGCGTAGCCCTTTGCCGAGCAGACAAGGACCATTAAACTTTGAACCCGTAAAAATTAAGCCTTTGGTGGTAAACGCCAAGATTAATTATTGGAAAACAAGAACCAACATCGGCATCAATGTTAACCAGGCGCAGTTCAGTAACAACTGGAAAGGCGGGGGTACTAACTCTGTGGCAGTTGGCGGTTTATTAAACTGGAAAGCAGAATATAATAAAAACAGCTATAGTTATATCAGTGAACTTGTTTTGCAATATGGTAAAATCAAAAATAAAGATCAGTTGCAAAAGAAAACCAACGACCGTATTTTTTGGGATAATAAAGCCTCTTTCCAACTTTCCAAAAGCTGGTTCTTTTTTGGATCGGTAAGTTTTGAATCTCAGTTTGATAAAGGCTTCAGATACTTTAGGGATGGGAATGGAGATGAGCAACAGGTTTTGATTTCTAAATTTATGGCACCAGGTTATTTAACCGAATCTATCGGTTTTGAGTATAAACCTGTTAAATATTTCTCAACCCGGATTGGTACAGGTACAGCCAGACAGACTTTTGTACTCGACACAGCGGTTTACGACAATAAAAACGAGGTTTATGCAGTTGAAAAAGGAAAAAACTTTAAAAACGAGCTGGCTTTTCAAATTGTAAGTGCTTTCGATAAGGATATTTTTACCAATACAAATCTAAAAGCCCGATATGCAATGTTCATTCCATACAAGGATTTTAGGGCTAGTAAAATTGACCACAGGTTAGATATTGCTTTAACAGCAAAAATTAACAGATTCATGAATACCAGCTTAACTGGTGTATTGTTGTTTGATGATGATACGGGCACAAACAAAATACAGGCGAACCAAACTCTGGCGCTGGGTTTTGGCTTTACCTTCCCCAGATAGGTTTAGGCGCCACCAACCTTACCTACTTCCCAATATGGCATCGTGATAATCTGCCTGAATCTTACTCCTCTTTGCTTTAGGTATTTTTTAAATTGTTGTACCGATTTGGCCCTGCCAGTTAAATAAAAAGTAGCATTTTGCCACATTTCCCAGCATAATGGATGCATATTTTCCATCCAGTTAATGGCATTTTTTGCCGGGGCATTTACATCAGAAGGCACGGTATCGATCAATAACTTAAGGTGATCAACAGAATTCAGGTTTTCTTCCTGAAGCTCCAAAACTCCAAAGTATTCAACATCTTCGTCGATCACTTTTTTTCCAAGCGATTCGTACAGGCCCAGGCTGGTTTCGTCGCCAAAAAAGAAATGCTGATTGGATTCTTCATTGTATTTTACCTTCGCACGATCTACAATAAGTTTCAAATGGTCTCCTTTTTGGATATTCACAGCTAAGCTATGACCCGGCCCTTGTCTGTTTAAGTAAAAAATAACCTCGCAGGTTTCGTGCGCTTCATCAAAGCTAGATAAAGTATAATGCCTATATTCATTGGCATTAACCCTAAATAGCACTTCCATCCCAGGAATAAATTTGACATCGAAAAAATCGCCTTTAAAAGTAACGCACTTTAAGTTGCTGCTCAACATTTTAGTTTCAACAACTTCTACCTGATATATTTTATTGCTGATCACTTTTTCCATAGTGTTGGCCAGCCATGATGGTAATTTTGGCATCGTATTCTTTTGTTTAGTAACTTTGAACAAAAGTAATTGTCTAACAAACGCATCTTTTTATACCAAAAGGATTAAAGTTTATATCAAAAGGATTTTATGGCTTTAAACATTTTCGATGGTGACGATAAATACTATATTGTTGGTAACAAGTTCGACAATAACGAATTTAATCAGGCACTGGTAACCGAAAGAAGGGACAAATACAGCTTTCCCTTTGGCGATGCAGAGATTGTAGAGATCGCTTTTTCGGGTATTTACATTGTTTACGGCGATATGCTCGTGAAAAAGAGCCGCCTGCGCATTAAATCTTTTGATGAGCCAGATATGGTTGAGCTTCATTTTTCAATTACAGGCGGCGGGATTATGGAAAATTACCTCACCAACAAACGCCTGGATATCAAAGCCAATCAGCATAATATTATTTATAGTCCTGATTTTGATGGGATGGCAGAATTTTCGGTAGGGGGGCCGCATAAATTTTTCGAGGTAAATTTCGAAAGGTCACGTTTTGTTGATTTAACTGGCGAAAGCAGCATTTTGCTAAAAAACTTTGCCGACAAAATCATGAACAACCGTTCGGTAGAGCTTTCATCAGAAAACCTGCCCATCAGCTTAGCCATGCACAGTTGTATAAATGATATTATGAACTGCCAGTTTACCGGTGGATTAAAGCTCTTGTTTTTGCAGTCTAAATGCCTCGAACTTTTGGCATTACAAGCCCAGGCTTTTGAACTTGCAGCAAAAAAAACCGACACTTCTACTATTAAATCGACCTACGATAAAGACCGCATTTATTATGCACGAGAATACCTGTTAGCCAATGCCAATCACCCGCCATGTTTAACCGAACTGGCAAAGGTTGCGGGCATAAATGAATTTAAACTGAAACAAGGCTTTAAAGAGGTTTTCCAGAATACCGTTTTTGGCTATTTAAGCGATTATAAATTGATGCGGGCCAAAGAACTCCTGGCCGATAGCAGCAAAAACATCAAGAATATTTCCGACGAATTGGGCTATTCTTCGGTGCAGCATTTCGGCAGTGCCTTTAGTAAAAAATTCGGCGTAAGCCCTGGTAAAGCAAGGCAAGGTTAGTCCTTAGTTCACCGTCTTTAGTCTTAGGGTGCACATTTCCTAGCCTTGGGTTTAAACCCAAGGCCAGGAACGGCCAAAACTTAAACCTTTTTCCTTTTTTTCTTTAAATCGAGGTAATCTACATAATACAAAACCTTTACCGAAAGGCTGTTATTCTGGGGGGCATTTAAAATTCCGCTCAAATTTTTATTATAACGTTGCGTGTAAAAAGTATCATAAGTTTCGGCCGCATCCTTGTACGAAACAGAAAGGGTGCTGCCCGGAGCAAACTGCCAGGTATAAATCAAATCAATATTAAACACATTATAGTTTCTATCCATCCCGGTTAGTGCTGGCCCTTCGTAATCGGTTAAATGGCCATCAGGCTGTAGCAGGTAAAACTCTTTATTTCTTCTATCGCTCCAATAATGTCTTAGTACAACGGTTAGCCCCATTAAGTTGGTAAAGGTGTATTTAGCATCAAATGAGTTTTCTACCGTTCTGCGGTCGTATTTAGAGAAGATAGCTTGATCACCTTGTGCGGTTACCCAGTTTACATAATCGTAGTTCGGGTTAAAGTTCAGGTCTAAACCAAAAGCAATCTTATCATTTAACCTCAGGTTCTGGAAAAAGTAAAAGTTATACTGTTTGCCGCCAAAAAGTTTTTGCTCAAAATAACGAACATTTCCACCAAAATTATAGGCTTTAGCACGGTTGGGATTTATATACAAGGCAACACCAAAATTTCCTGGCACCTGATACATTTGTCCATTTCGGGCTTCGTAAAAGTCGTTTCCTTTTCTATCTACACTTAAATCAAACTCTGCCGACCATTGATTTTTAAATTGAACCCAATAGCCTGTGTTTGTACCGATTTTTTGGTAAGCACTCGGTATTGCCCTGCGAGAATAATTTAGATTAAGCCAACTTTCAAATTGATTATACCATTTGCTTGGCTTGTATACGTTATAACCAATACCAATCCGCTGATCTAAAAAGTTGTTATTGGTAAAGAAACCCATATCTGATGGATCAAATTTATCATCTGCATATACCTGATTGTAGCTCCAGGTAAAATTGCCGCTCTGTTTTCCAAACCGTAAGGTGTAACTATAACCCGTGCTCGATTCCTCACCCCGTAAATAGCTCATTTTGCCCCCGCCATTTACGAAATATTTATTGCCTTTATTGTTTAAATTGAAAAGCAGCGCACTTACATTGGCATCGTAAGCAGAACCTTGCCTAAGTACATTTGTGTTGATAAACGTAGCCGAACTGTTGTTTTTTAACGACTGATCGAAAACCAGAATATTATAATTGGTGAGCGGTTGCGTTTCTACCATACGAAGGTTACCTTGAGCATCCTCTACTTCGGTTTCCATGCTATTGGTAATGGCATTAAATATCCCAATCCCCAGGCCTTTTGCTGTCCGTCCTGAAATTTTTGTGGCGTTTAATACCTTAGCTTCAGTTTGATCTTTTACAATTTTATCACTGCTGCCTACCCCGCTGTAATTATAATAGGATGGAATAGAACCGATGCGCTTCGAATAAAACAGGTCGCCTTTGTTAAACAATTCTGTTCCTTCTGTAAAAAACTGCCGGTTTTCATTAAATTTCACTTCAAAAGGAGTGAGGTTTAATATCCGGTTATCAGATTGTACTTGCCCAAAATCGGGTACTAAAGTCATGTCCAGCGTAAAACTATTGTTGATGCCGTATTTAACATCCATCCCCCCGTTAAACCGAGAGGTTGTGTTTTTTACCCCGGGCAAATTAACCGGATAATGGTTTACATAAGCTGAAATATATGGCGAAAAAGATAATCTTAACGGAGGTTTAACATCTTTTATGCCCATCCACAGCCCCTCTTGGTTGATAAAACCGTTTACTTTAGGGTCTACAAAATTCCAAAATGTCTGCGTATTGCTCCGCTGTATCCTGCGGCTAAAATTCAAACCCCAGTTCTGGATATCCTTACCAGAGAAACGCAGGGCCGAATAAGGGATCTTCATTTCGCAGGTCCAGCCTTTATCATCAATTTTAACAGCACTTTCCCACACCGCGTTCCAGTTTGCATCTTCATCACCAACCTGCGAGTATTTAGCATCAAACTGAACACCGGCAGCGGTAACGAAAAAGCCATTCCCATTCATCTTATCATAAAAGGGATCAACAATAATTGAAATGAAATCGGCATTGCCAATATTATCCCTCGACACCAATTCGTGCGAAACACTGTCAGGGTGATCGTACATCCGGGCATAAACATAAATCGCAACATCATCATAAAGCACCTTCATTTCTGTACGCCGATCATGAGTTTCTATCTTTCCCGGATTTGGCCTGATCTGAATAAAATCAGTAGCAATTGGAACATTATTCCAACACCCATCATCTAAAATACCGTCTATTTTCGGGATTTGCAGCGATCTTTTTGCTTGCAGCTGGCGCTGTTTCGAAATATCCTGGGCTTGGGAAAAAGCACAAATAAATATAAAAAAAAGGAGGATACAGCGTTTCATTCGTTTAGGTTAGTTAGGTATAAGACCATGCCCTAAACAAAATGTTGCACCAAAAGAAAAATTTAATATTCACCTTCCTAAAGTTTTGACTTTGAGTTGCTAAGATTTACAAGCAAAATTTGATACATTTGCCTTTTATTAAAAACAACCAGCTTTTTGCCTTTCGGCATGAAGCTTTTAGCTTAAAAAAAGATGTTTGATAATTTACAGGACAAGCTAGACAGAGCATTTAAAGTACTAAAGGGACAAGGCAGCATTACGGAAATCAACGTGGCAGAAACCATGAAAGAGATCCGTAAAGCATTATTAGATGCCGATGTTAACTATAAAACAGCAAAAGCATTTACCGATGATGTGAGGCAAAAAGCTTTGGGGCAAAACGTGCTTACGGCAGTTTCTCCGGGTCAATTGCTTACCAAAATAATGAACGATGAACTTGCAGCGTTAATGGGTGGCGAAGTTACAGAGTTAGATACTAAAGCAAATCCTACCATTATCTTAATTGCGGGTTTAAACGGTGCGGGTAAAACTACTTTCGCAGGTAAACTGGCTTTACATTTAAAAGGCAAGGGTAAAAAACCTTTATTGGTTGCAGGCGATATGTACCGCCCGGCGGCTGTAGATCAACTGGAAGTTTTAGGAACCTCGGTTGGTGTTTCAGTTTACGCTAACCGTGCATCAAACGATCCTGTTGGCATTGCTTTAGAAGGTATTGCACATGGTAAAGAAAATGGAAATAACGTCATCATTATAGATACCGCAGGTCGTTTAGCGATCGACGAATCTTTAATGAACGAAATATCTGAAGTTAAGGCCAAAACCCAGCCGCACGAGATTTTATTCGTAGTGGATTCGATGACCGGTCAGGATGCGGTAAATACAGCCAAAATATTTAATGACAGGCTTGATTTTACGGGAGTTGTTTTAACCAAATTAGATGGCGATACCCGCGGTGGGGCAGCGCTTTCAATTAAATCGGTGGTAAACAAGCCGATTAAATTTATCGGTACCGGCGAGAAAATGGAAGCACTTGATGTTTTCTATCCAGACCGTATGGCATCGCGTATTTTGGGTATGGGTGATGTGGTATCACTTGTTGAACGTGCACAGATGCAGTTCGATGAGAAAGAGGCAGCAGAACTTCAGAAAAAAATCCGCAAGAATAAATTCGATTTCAACGATTTCTACAACCAGATTCAGCAGATCAAGAAAATGGGTAACATGAAAGATCTGATGGGTATGATACCTGGGGTAGGCAAAATGATGAAGAACGTAGATATTCAGGATGATGCCTTTAAATCAATTGAAGCAATTATTAACTCAATGACTCCGTTTGAAAAAGAAAACCCAGATAGTATCCAGCAAAGCCGTCGTTTACGTATTGCAAAAGGTTCGGGCAGCAAGGTAGAAGAAGTTACTAAGCTGATTAAGCAGTTTGAAGATATGCGTAAAATGATGAAGCAGTTTTCTAACCCGGCAGCCGCAGCAGCAATGATGAAAGGTATGCCTAAAATGCCATTTGGCAGATAGTTTAGAAGGCTTAGGGTAGAGGGTTTAGGATGTAAGGCCTTATTCTTCGTGAAAATACAAATCCCGATCAGTAATGGTCGGGATTTTTTGTTTTATAGGTTTTGGAAATGGGGGCTCAGTACTCCATAGGGGGTTTCAGCCCTGCTTTCCCTACTGCCTATAGAAGGAATAGGCATTCGTCCAATTAGGTTTATTTAACAGCGTTGGTAGAACCGACTCGCTAATAGATACTAAAACTTGATCTTTTTTAAATAATCTGTATATTAGAATCAATATTCATCCCGAATAATTTACATCCGAATTTATTTTAATTAAAATCAATGCTTGTAAAAACATACGGGAGTGCTGTTTATGGTGTAAATGCACTAACCATAACAATCGAAGTGAATATTAGCGCAGGTACAAAATACTATATGGTAGGCCTGCCAGATAATGCGGTAAAAGAAAGTCTTCAACGTGTGGCCAGCGCCATTAATATTTCGGGGTTCCGTATGCCGAAACAGAAAATTGTAGTCAATTTAGCACCTGCAGATATCAAAAAAGAAGGTTCATCCTACGATCTCCCAATAGCCATCGGCATTTTAGCAGCATCAGGGCAAATTCCTGCCGATGAGCTGGACGACTATTTCATCATGGGCGAACTCTCTTTAGACGGAACCATTCAACCCATTAAAGGCGCCTTACCAATCGCAATCCAAGCACAGCAAGACGGTTTTAAAGGTTTCATCTTACCGAAACAAAATGTTCGCGAGGCTGGCATTGTAAACGATTTAATAGCCTATGGCGTAGAAAACCTGGCTCAGGTAATTGCTTTCTTTAATAAGAGTGAAACACTGGAACAGGTTAAAATTAATACCAAAGAAGAATTTTTAAAAAACATTAATAATTACGAACACGATTTTGTCGACGTTAAAGGCCAGGAAAATATTAAACGAGCATTGGAAATTGCAGCAGCTGGTGGTCACAATGTTATTTTAATCGGTCCGCCAGGGGCAGGCAAAACCATGTTAGCCAAACGCCTGCCAACTATCTTACCCCCATTAAACTTAAACGAAGCTTTAGAAACCACAAAAATCCACTCCGTTGCCGGAAAACTTTCTGCTGCCGATGCATTAATGACCATCCGACCGTACCGCTCCCCGCACCATACCATTAGCGATGTTGCTTTAGTGGGCGGGGGAATAAACCCACAGCCTGGAGAGATATCCCTTGCTCATAACGGCGTTTTGTTTTTAGATGAGCTACCCGAATTTAAGCGTACCGTTTTAGAGGTAATGCGCCAACCTTTAGAAGACCGTAAAGTGGCGATTGCAAGGGCAAGGTTTTCGGTAGAATATCCTGCCAGTTTTATGCTGGTAGCCTCGATGAATCCCTGCCCATGCGGTTTTTACAATCATCCGGAGAAAGATTGTGTTTGCGCACCAGGTGTGGTTCAAAAGTACCTGAGTAAAATATCCGGACCGCTTCTAGACAGGATTGATCTTCATGTTGAAGTAACGCCGGTTAATTTTACAGAATTAGCCTCCACAGCTGACACAGAAAGAAGCAACCGCATTAGGGAACGTGTAATTAAAGCTCGGGAAGTTCAGGACAAGCGTTTTCTTGATAAAGAGGAGTTGCATTGCAACGCCCAAATGAACCCGAAAATGGTGCGTAAAGTATGCCAGATCAGCGAAGCAGGTACTATTTTATTAAAAACCGCTATGGAAAGGTTAGGATTATCGGCCCGTGCTTACGATAGGATTTTAAAAGTGGCCCGAACCATTGCCGATTTAGCCGGAAGTGAAAATGTAGAACTCGAGCACTTGGCCGAATCGATTAATTATAGGAGTTTGGATAGGGATGGCTGGGCAGGGTAAAAAGATTTGCAAAAAATCAATTTTTAAACACATGTAATAATCCGTTTTGCCTTTAACTATCTTTAAGAGATAAATAATTACTACCGTTTAATCCATGAAGACTAAAAAAATCATAAAATTGTTAATCTATGCTTCCTTATTGGGTATTATTGCAGTATTGGGCATAAATTTATTGGTAAAATCTCAAACTGATCCACTAATTTTTTCAAAAGAAAAAGACACACCAGGAACCAAAGTAGCCATTATTTTCGGAGCAGGCATTAACAATAATAAACCGAGCAAATACTTAAAAGATAGGCTTGATGCTGGTATCGAGCTTTATAAAAACAATAAAATTGATAAAATCCTATTATCTGGCGATAACGGTAGCGATGCGCATGACGAGTTAACGGTGATGAAACTTTACTGTTATCAACACGGTGTTGATACCAATAAGATCTATCTTGATTATGCTGGCTTTGATAGCTACTCTACCTTATATAGATCTAAATATATCTTTAAGGTTGATACAGCCATTCTGGTTTCACAAAAATATCATTTAAACCGGTGTATCAATATCGGGAATAAATTGGGCGTTAAATCATATGGCTTTGCTGCCGATCAAGGAACGTATCAGGGCTACAAATATGCTTCTTTTAGAGAATATTTTGCCGTTGTAAAATCTACAATTGATATTTTAATTGGAAGAAAACCACACTTTTTAGGGGAAACAGTAGACATTAACGGGCCTTCAAATTATACCAAAGAATAACGCGAAATATATTGCTTTTTGATTACTTTGAGCGGTAAAAAATTTCTTTTTTCTTCAATATCAATTTTCAATAACAATTTCGTTTTCTTCTAAACTGAACAGTTTTATTTGTTTATGTGCGCTAGCAACTGTAAAAAATCTGCTATGGGTAGCATGAATGAAAAGCGCGACAACAAAGACTTGTAAAACACTATTAAACAACGATTTAATACATATTATTTTGTAGTTTTTATTTTGTTATCTCACCATTTTTTAAGTATCAATAATTCGTTTTGGCATAGTCATTGTCATAGCCATGTTACATTTATTACCTATTTAAAATAAAAAAGTGAAAGAGATGAAAAAGACAGTTCAAATTTTCAGCATGCTTTTAATAGCATTAACCGTAATGGTATCATGTAAAAAAGATACCGATCCTGCAGATAGGGATTTCTTTGTGGGTACTTATACTGGAACCATTACTTATAATGATGGCTCAAAAGACATTAGTGATGATGACGGCAAGGTAAGGGTAGTTAAAACTGGTGATACCTATAACTTTATTTTTGGTACAGGTATCCCTGATATTACAGGCGTAAAATTCCAGGGTTCGGGTGATACTTATACAAGTATTGGCGATGGATTAACTGGTATAAGCGTTAATGCAAGTACATTAAAAATCTTGGTAACCAATTCGAAAGGTACCTGGACCGCAAATTGCACAAGGTAAACCATTTATTAAAAGACAGAAGGCCCGATCAGTAAAAAATCGGGCCTTATTTTTTCCGCCTTACCTCATTCCAAAATCAAAAAATGAGTTTCATGCTTAATTTAGTTAAATTTATGGCATGAGTTCTGAATTAAAAACACACCTCGAAGAAATCATTTCCCTCACCGATCAGGAGTTTGAGCATATAGCGGCACATTTCAAACCTAAAAAGCTTAAAAAACACCAGTACCTCATCCAGGAAGACGAATTTGTCAATCACATTTATTTTGTAGTTAAAGGTTTACTAAAGGCCACATTTACAGATGCCAATGGTAAAGAGTACATTATCCAGTTTGCGATGGAAAACTGGTGGCTTTCCGATTTTAGGGCTTTTTATGGTCATGTTAAATCGATTACCAACATCAGTTGCTTAGAAAACTCCGAACTACTCTCCATTAGCAAGGATAGTTTAGATCAGCTATGCAGTGAAAGCCATAAAATGGAGCATTTTTTCAGGATAAAAAACAGTTTAGGCTATGTAGCTTTACAGCAAAGAGTTTTATCACTTTTAACCACAAGCCCAAAAGAGCGTTTTGAACAACTCGCTCAACAGTATCCGCAATTGATGCAACGGGTTTCTAAAACAATAATTGCAGCATACCTGGGCATTTCCAGAGAAACCTTAAGCAGGCTTTCCGCAAAAGTGTGATTTTGCGCACATTAAATTTGTGATTGAAATCCTTTGCTGCCCTATTCAAGAGCACTAATTTTGTGATACACTTAGCAAAAAAATATGAATAAGAAAGTTTTATTCGTGCTTACAAGCCACGACGAATTAGGAAATACAGGTTTAAAAACAGGTTTTTGGTCAGAAGAACTGGCAGCGCCATATTATGCCTTAGCCGACAAAGGTATCGATATTGTATTGGCCTCACCAAAAGGTGGTCAGCCACCAATTGACCCTAAAAGTGAAGATCCTTCTTTCCAAACCGAAACGACGAAAAGAATGGACAAAGACACTGTTCTTTTGGACAAATTAAAAAATACCATCCCATTGGCCGATATAATGATGGATGATTATGATGCAGTTTTTTATCCTGGCGGCCACGGACCACTTTGGGATTTAGCAGAAAGCGCAACTTCACAACAGCTCATTACCGAATTCTATACCGCCAACAAGCCTGTTGCTTTTGTATGTCATGCTCCGGGAGTGCTTAAAGATGTAAAGATAAATGGTGAATACCTGGTGAACGGAAAAAATGTAACCGGATTTACCAATACCGAAGAAGAAGCTGTACAATTAACAAACGTAGTGCCTTTCTTAGTAGAGGATATGTTGATAAAAAATGGTGGACATTATAGTAAGATAGCTGATTGGAATCCCTATGCCATAGTTGATGGCTTATTGATTACCGGACAAAATCCTGCTTCATCTGAAAAAGTTGCAGAAGAATTATTAAAGCTCCTTGCCTAAATTTAAATCCTCAACAAGGTTTGGCTAAGCCAAACCTTGTTGAGGATTACTTATTATAACTCGTCTTCTTCCTCATCTTCTTCAGGCACATATTTTTCAATGGCCTGGCCAATAGCATTCACTTCCTCGTCTTCTTCAAAAATTGGAAGTTCAGTTTTATAATCCATTTTTAACCAGATAGATGAAGTATCTTTCTGAATCTGAATATATTCCCTTCCATCTTTAAAAATAGTATATGAATCATTTCCTTCAGGAAAAACTGAATAATTAATTGGTCCGATTTCTATATCAAAAGGTTCTTGCATGACTAATATTTCTTGCAAAGATAAAAAATCTTTTTGTTGAGCTTAAGTCGAGCTAGATATATAAGACATTCTTATCTTTATATTATAATTTTAACAAGAACATGAGTTTTTCTAAAGCAGACAACAAAGTTGCCCGAAAATTATTCGAAATAGCTTTACAACGGGAACTAAAAAAAGAAATGCAGGCATTTTCTGAAATTTTAGACCAATGGAAAATGCAACAGCCTGAAGATAATAGAGATGATTATTATAAAATTTTTACCGCTGTAACAGATTTCGATAAACACATCGCCAGAAGATACGACGGGCTTAGAAATTCATGGTTTTTAGATACTGTAATTGCTATGCTTGTAGATAAAAGCATTACAACAGCTGATTTAGAAGATTTTTCGGAAGAAGCAAAAAGTGAAATATTGAGGGGACTTAAATTTAGGGAAGAAAATGGACTATAAATAAGCCCAAATTCAGGAGAGATAGAGGTCTGAATTTACATGATAAAAGAATTGCCATTAATTCTGTGTCGCTCTATGAGCTTTCTCGGTGAACGCTGTGGTTAAACAATAATTAAAAAATTACGCTTGATTGTTTAAAAATCCCATCATTTATATTACTTTACGGCTAAAGAACTTACGCGATAGATAAGAAGATGAAGTTAACGTTTTGGGGCGCAGCACAACAGGTAACAGGGAGTATGCACCTGCTAGAAGTTGGACATTATAAAATACTGATAGATTGTGGATTAGATTATGAGAAGGAAACCTACCAGGAAGAAAACCAACAATTCCCTTTCGATCCGGCAAGTATAAACCTGGTTATTTTAACTCATGCCCATATCGATCACTCTGGTAATTTACCTACATTGGTTCGATTGGGTTTTGAAGGCCAGGTGCTCTGTACACCACCAACAGCCGACCTTACGTCGATACTATTATTCGATTCTGTAGAACTTTTCTTAAGGAAAGCAGGCCGAAAACCCAGAACTAAACGTGGCAATTTTAGCGGACCAAAACCTTTGTACCTGCACAAACATGTGATGGATACGATCGATCGTTTTGTAACCATTGCCTTTAACAAGCCTTTCAAGATCAACGGCGATATTAGCCTAACCTTTGTGCCGGTTGGCCATCTACTTGGCGCTGCTGCAGCTATTTTAACCATAAATGATAATGGCATAGAGAAGAAAATTGCCTTTACAGGCGATATCGGCAGAGAGAATTATCCGGTTTTGGTTAACCCTGAACCGCTGCCAGAGGTCGACTACCTGGTAAGCGAAGCAACCTATGGCGGGAGGATACATACCAAAGATCAGACCTTAGAGGAAAGATTAGTTAAGGAAATTACCGAAGCCTGTATTAAAAGTCCTGGGCGATTGATTATTCCTGCATTTAGTATTGGCCGTACGCAATCACTCGTATTTGCCTTGAACCAGATTTTCACCAAAAAACTGTTGCCGCCTGTTCAGATTTTTGTAGATAGCCCCATGGCCATCCAAGCTACCGAGGTTTATCGCAAGCACCATAACCTGGTTAATCAGGAGGCGAAAGATTTTTACCAAACCATGGGCGATGAGTTTGAATTTGAGCATCTTGCATACGTTCAAACCATGAAAGAAAGTAAAGATGTTTCCAATTATTTCGATCCCTGTATTATTATTTCTTCTGCAGGCATGTTAGAAGGCGGGCGGATTCAGGATCACTTGTACTACAACATTCAGAACTATTATTGTACCATTCTTTTTATTGGCTACTGTGCCAAAGGAACACTCGGTTACAAGCTATTAAGCGGAGCACCTATTGTCCGCATTAAAGACCGTGAAATGATGGTTTACGCCACGATACACCAAACCGATCTGCTCAGTGGCCATGGCGATCATAACGATTTAGTGAAAACAATTAAACAGACAGGACAGCCCAAAAAAGTTTTCTTGGTTCATGGTGAAGATAAAAGCCTCAAAAGCTTATCATTGGCTTTACAAGAAGATGGCTTTAATGTTGCCGTGCCAGAACGGGGAGAGGTCTTTGAATTATAATATTGTGCTGTCATTCTGAGCGCAGCGAAGAATCTCTAAGTTTAGTTGCACTGCGCTAACATTTACCGACGGCGACAAATTTAATGACTGCTTTCCATCGTTTGCAGATTCTTCATTACATTCAGAATGACAATAAAACCGATCAGCCCCTCACTTGTCCATCACCTACTACCACCCACTTATAACTGGTTAATTCTTCCAGCCCCATTGGCCCACGGGCATGGAGCTTTTGCGTGCTAATGCCAATTTCGGCGCCAAGGCCAAACTGTGCACCATCCGTAAATCCGGTAGAGGCATTGGCATAAACCGCAGCAGCATCTACTTCGTTTAAAAATTGGGCAATATTCGTAGCATCTTCAGAAATAATGGCTTCGCTATGTTTAGAGCTATAATCGGCAATGTGGTTCAAAGCTTCAGCTAAATCAGCCACTACTTTAACAGCTAACTTTAAAGATAAGAACTCTGTACCAAAATGTTCAGGTTTAGCCTGATTTAACAATTGCTCAGGATAAGAAGCTTTTAATAACTCAAAACTTTTTTCATCAGCATATAACTCAACATCGCCATCAGCCAGGGGAGATAAAAGCGCAGGCAGATCATCAAGCCGATTTTGATTAATCAGTACACAGTCAAGCGAATTACAAACGCTTACCCTTCTGGTTTTTGCATTAAAAATAATTGCTTTCCCTTTCTCCAAATCACCAGTCTCGTCAAAATAAGTATGTACAATCCCAGCTCCGGTTTCGATAACTGGGATTTTACTGTTTTCGCGAACGTAATTAATTAACGATTGAC
Source organism: Flavobacterium sp. W4I14 (assembly GCA_030817875.1). Lineage (NCBI taxonomy): Bacteria > Pseudomonadati > Bacteroidota > Flavobacteriia > Flavobacteriales > Flavobacteriaceae > Flavobacterium > Flavobacterium sp. W4I14. Next base: position 5,040,544 of record JAUSZU010000001.1, on the reverse strand, counting down.
TTCCCCTCGGGATCAAAACATCAACAAAACCTCTTGCATTCAATAAAGCTTCGGTTGCGGCTCTTTCGGCTGGCAATAAAGTTAAAACATCGCGATTGATTTTGTGATTAGCTAAAACCTCGTGTATCACCTTTGCAATAGCCAGATTCGAAAATTCAGCATCACTGCCTCCTTTAAGCACAGCAACGTTCCCGGTTTTAAAACAGAGTGAAAATACATCAGCAGTAACATTTGGACGCGCTTCGTAAATCACACCCACAACACCTAAAGGCACACTAACTTTTTGTATATGAAGCTGGTTTTCCAGCGTTTTATCTGAAAGAATTTTACCCAATGGACTACTTAAACCTGCAATATTTTTAAGATCATTCGCAATGTCGGCAATACGTACTGCACTCAACTTCAGCCTATCGTATTTGGGGTCTTCGATGGGCATTTTAGCTAAATCTTTGACGTTCTCGCCAAGAATCTCATCTGTATTTGCTATTAAAGCAGCAGCAAGATCTGTGAGCACCGCATCAGTTGTTTCTTTGTTCAGGCTAACCAAGGTACGACTTGCCTGCCTTGCTTTTTCGAAGTATTGTTTGTAATCCATTTTGTTAATTATTAACCGCAAAGCGCGCTAAGTTTTCGCAGAGAACGCAAAGCTAGTGATGCCCTTTCGTTTGGTTCATACTGCCTCAGCGTTCTTTTGCGTCTTCTCTTTGTGTCCTTTGCGGTAAACCTTAAATAGCCGAGTAAAAATAATCGTAATGCACCAGCGCTTTCTGTTTCTTCTGTCCGATACGTTCTCTGGCTTTATCTGATCCGTATTCTGCTATTCCGAGTCCTATGAGATTGTTTTTTTCATCTATGATTTTAATAATATCACCTTTTAAAAAGTCTGTTTGTATTTCGATGATACCTACAGGCAATAAACTGGTGGCTTTACCAGAGGTTAATACTGTTTTTGCGCCATCGTTTAATTTCACAATGCCCGTAGCAGCAGTTTCAGAATGGGCAATCCATTTTTTCTTGCCCGATTTACTTTTTTCGGGAACAAAGCGTGTATGCACCAGTTCATTGTTTAGCAAAGAAGTGAGCACATCATCTTGCGTTCCGTTAGCAATATGAACTGTAATACCCAGTTTTGCTACTTTCTGTGCCATTGTCGACTTAGTGATCATTCCACCACGGCCAAATTGCGATTTACCCGTTTGTATAAAAGAAGCCAGGTTAGCAACTGAACCATTAATTTCCTCAATAACAGCCGATCCTTCAACTTTCGGATCGCCGTTGTAGATGCCGTTTACATTCGACAGGATAATCAAGGCATCGGCATTTAACATCGAAGCAATTAATCCAGCCAATTCATCATTATCGGTAAACATCAGTTCAGTAACCGAAACTACATCGTTTTCATTCACCACAGGGATTACCTCATTTTGAAGCAAAATCTGTAAGCAGTTCTTCATGTTTAAATAATGTGCCCGGTCGCGGAAATCTTCTTTGGTAACCAAAACCTGTGCACACTGAATTTCATGCGCCGCAAAAAAATTAGCATAGGTATTAATCAGTTTAACCTGACCAATGGCTGCTAGTAGTTGGCGGGTAGTTACGGCGTCTTGTTTTTCAGATACCTTGATCAAACTTCTGCCTGATGCCACCGCACCTGAAGAAACCAAAATAACCTCAATACTAAGTTTTTTTATATCGGCCAGCTGATTCACAAGATGTTTAATCCTGCCTTCATCAGGCAAACCATTCGCCTGTGTAATTACATTCGAACCAACTTTAACAACTATTTTTTTGTACCCTAATTTCATTATTATTTTCAAGCAATTTGATGTGGCAATTTACCATCAATTTTTCTAATTCAGATGATTATCTATGGGCATAATGGATTTTTACAAAAATGGCAATTAGTTTGGGGTTGGGAGTTTGGCGTTTGGAGTCGATTAACCGAATTAAACAATTAACCTCCATGCCACTAACCAATCACAAATAAACTATTTTATAAGTCCGAAGTCAGGTGACGGAGGTCAGAAGTACCACTTGCTTATTACAAGTTAACCGATTAACCAGTTAACCTCTATGCCACTAATGAACCAATGACAAATGAACTATTGAACTAAATTATTAAATTGCATTCAACCTAAATTCAAACCGCTATGAAACGTATCTTACCTGGCCTAATCGTACTTAGTGCAATTACGGCTTGCAATAACCCTCAAAAGAAAGAAATGAAAGCGATTAAGTGGCCAGATGCCAAAGCTCCAGTAGCAGAAATTATTCCGCACCAAAGAGTTATACACGGCGATACCGTGGTAGATAATTACTATTGGATGATCGATTATTTTAAAAAAGGCCCCGACAGCACAAAAGTTGTCGATTATTTAAAGGCCGAAAATGCCTATCTCAACACGATGATGAAAAGTACAGATCAATTTCAGGCAGATCTGTTTAAAGAAATGAAAGGGAGGATTAAAGAAAAAGACGAATCTGTTCCTGTTTTCAGGAACGGCTATTTCTATTACACCAGAACTGAAGATGGACAACAATATTTCAAGTATTGCCGTAAAAAGGGGAGCTTATCAGCCGCGGAGGAAATACTCTTGGATGTGGATCAACTGGCAAAAGGCCATGCCTATTACAGCGCAACCGGATTTAGTGTTAGTCCCGACAATAAACTTTTAGCTTTTGGCGTAGATCAGGTTTCGCGCCGCCAATATACCATCAATGTTAAAAATTTAGAAACTGGCGAAATGTTAAAGGATGCCATTACCAATACCGAAGGTGGCGTAGCATGGGCAAATGATAATAAAACACTTTTCTATACTTCGAAAAACCCCGTTACACTATTAAGCGAAAAAATTAAAAAACACACGCTTGGCACCGATGCTAAAACAGATGCCGTAGTTTATGATGAAAAAGACAACAGCAACTATATCGGTGTGATGAAATCGAAAAATGGCCGTTTTATTTTTATTGCATCACAGGGAACATTAACTACCGAATATAGAATGATTGATGCCGATCATCCAGAGGCAGCGTTTAAAGTATTTTCACCCCGCTCAAAAGATGTTTTATATGATATTTTAGCTGTTGACGATAAATTTTACATCGTAACCAATTGGAACGCCAAAAATTTCCGTTTGATGCAATGCCCGCTGGATAAAACAGAAAAAGAAAACTGGAAAGAGGTGATTCCAAACCGGAAAGATGTTTTACTCGAATATGGAGAAGAATTTAAAGACCATCTGGTATTATCAGAACGTAAAAATGGCTTAACCGAGCTACACGTACTGAAGAAGGATGGTAGCGATTATTATATCAAGTTTGATGAGCCGGTTTACGCTGCTGGCGTTGGTGCAAATCCAGAATATAATAGCAAAACACTGCGTTATTCGTACACCTCTTTAACCACACCGAACTCAGTTTACGATTACAACCTCGAGAAAAAGGATAAAAAACTAATGAAACAACAGGAAGTTGTTGGCGGTTACGATCCTAAAGATTATGCAACGGAACGCGTTTTCGCGACAGCAAAAGATGGCACAAAAATCCCAATTGCTTTGGTTTACAAAAAAGGCTTTGAGAAGAACGGACATGCACCATTGCTGCTTTACGCTTATGGATCTTATGGGTCGAGTACAGATGCAAACTTCTCTTCGCCAAGATTAAGTCTATTAAACCGTGGCTTTGTTTTCGCCATTGCCAATATCCGTGGTGGACAGGAAATGGGACGCCAATGGTATGAAGACGGTAAATTGATGAAAAAGAAAAATACCTTTACCGATTTTATTTCAGCAGGCGAGTATCTTGTTGATCAGAAATATACTTCAAAAGGCCATTTGTATGCACATGGCGGTAGCGCAGGTGGTTTATTGATGGGCGCTGTGGCTAATATGGCTCCCGATTTATGGAACGGTATTATTGCTGATGTTCCTTTTGTAGATGTAATTAACACCATGTTGGATGAAAGCATCCCATTAACCACCAATGAGTTCGATGAGTGGGGCAATCCTAAGCAAAAAGCAGCTTACGAATATATGAAAAGCTACTCTCCTTATGAAAATGTAGAGAAAAAGGCCTATCCAAACATGTTGGTTACTACGGGTTTACACGATAGCCAGGTACAATATTTCGAACCTGCTAAATGGGTAGCTAAATTAAGGGCAACGAAAACCGATAAGAACGTTTTACTGCTTAAAACCAATATGGAATTTGGCCATGGCGGCGCATCAGGCCGTTTCGATTATTTAAAAGATGTTTCATTGCGCTGGGCGTTTTTATTCTCGTTAGAAGGGATAACGAAATAATTTTTCAATAGATTCGTCATTGCGAGAAGGCTTTTTCAGCCGACGAAGCAATCTTAATGCGCACGCCAGTAGCGATCGTTGTAAGATTGCTTCGTACCTCGCAATGACGATACTTTTATTTAAATCTATATACAGATCTCTCCACTGCGGGAATGACGACCATCCTTTTTAAAATTTAAATCAAGCTACATCCCACAATGAATACCAAACTAAAAACACTCCAAATTATCCACCTTGCTTTATGCTCGGGCGTTTTCCTCTTTGCATTAGTAACCATCTTTCTCAACCGCGAAATCATGTTTTTTGATGCCAATCCTAAAACCACTTCTCCTTTTAACCCAATATTCCCGATTATGGGATTGATCACCATTTCGGCGAGCATCTTTTTTTACAGAAACTTAATGGTAAAAATCGACAAAAAGGCTCCTGCCGATACCAAGATTAACATGTATCAAAGTGCGTTTATCATCAGTTCGGCAATGCTGGAAGGGGGTGCTCTTTTCAATATTGTTGGTTTTTTTATGACACATAATTCATTCTTTTTGATATTCGGTGCAGCTAATTTTATTTTTTTGATACTCAAAAGGCCTACCAGGAATAAATTGATTTCCGCTTTACAATTGCAATACCCAGATACAGAGGCTTTGTAAGCAATTAGCCTTATCTTTGCCCCCCAATGAAATACAATGTTCACACTTTGCCAAACGGCATACGCTTACTGCATGTGCCCTCTGCCTCTGCCATATCTCACGCATGCATCATCGTCAACACAGGATCGCGCGACGAGCCTGAAAATAAAGCGGGTTTGGCACACTTTATCGAACATCTGATCTTTAAACGTACTGAAAAACGAAGTACCAACCAGATTTTAAACCGTTTAGAGAGTGTTGGGGCAGATTTAAATGCCTATACTACAAAAGAATACACCTGCGTGCACGCTTCTTTTTTGAATCCATATTTAGATAGAACATTAGATCTTTTCAACGATATTCTGTTCCACTCTACCTTTCCTGAAGAGGAAATGGATAAAGAAAAAAGTGTAATCCTGGATGAAATCTCTTCTTATTTAGATCAACCGGAAGAGGCCATAAACGATGATTTTGAAGATATGCTTTTCGCTGGCCATGCACTGGGCAACAACATTTTGGGTACAACCGAATCTGTTCAGCATTTTACCAGGGAGGATGTACTTAATTTCAGAAAAGCTAATTACCGCACAAACGAAATTGTAGTGGCCGTTTTAGGCAATTACACCTTAAATAGTGTTGTAAACAAAGGGAGCAAACATTTTGCTGATGTTGAAGAGAATAATCCAAACAAAGAAAGGATTAAACCAGGTATAATCGCACAAAATAATACTACCATCTACAAGCCGATTATGCAGGCACACTGTATTTTAGGCAGGCAGGCATATTCTACGCATCAATCGCAAAAGGTGCCTTTAATGCTGTTGAATAATTACTTTGGCGGTAATGGAATGAGTTCGCTATTAAATCTGCAGATCAGGGAAAAATACGGGATTGCCTATACCATCGAGTCCAATTTTTCTCCATTAAGCGATACAGGTATTTTTTCCATTTACTTCGGAACAGATAAAGAAAAGCAAGCCAAAGCACTCTCTTTAATCTTTAAGGAGATCAAAAAGCTCAGAGAACATCCTTTAAATGAATTGCAGTTACAAAAAGCTAAGAACAAATTTATCGGACAGATTGCCTTAGGGGAGGAAAACAGGATCGGTTTAATCATTTCGATGGCCAAAAGCCTGATCGATCACAACAAAATCGATTCGCTGGAAACTGTTTTTGAGAAAATCAATGCGGTTACCACCAAGCAAATGGCAGAAGTTACGGATGAGATTTTAAATATTGAGCAACTGAATATCTTTACTTTCTGCCCAATAGAGGAATAATTCTTATTTTTGTAAAAAAAATGCGTTTGCATTGTTTGACTTTTCTTCATTGCGAGGCACAAAGCAATCCTACAACGATCGCTAGTTAACCCAGCGCATTAAGATTGCTTCGTGCCTCGCAATGACGGGCGACATAAATATAATACAATGAAATTACCAATAGTAGCTTACGGCGACCCTGTTTTAAAAAAGGTAGGAACCGATATCGATAAAGATTATCCAGGATTAAAACAATTGATCAGCGACATGTTCGACACCATGTATTATGCAAATGGTGTAGGCTTAGCTGCCCCTCAAATTGGCTTGCCTATCCGTTTGTTTATTGTTGATACAGGTGAAGATGAAGATGGCACACCGGGCTACAAAAAGGTATTTATCAATGCCGAAATTTTGGAAGAAACGGGAGAGGCCTGGAGTTTTAACGAAGGCTGCTTAAGTATTCCTGATATCCGCGAAAACATTATGCGCAAGCCGAATGTCAAAATTACCTATTTTGACGAAAACTGGGTAGAACACACCGAGGATGTAGACGGAATGCCAGCGCGTGTAATCCAACATGAATACGATCATATTGAAGGAAAATTATTTACCGATAAAGTAAGTGTTCTTCGCAAAACCATGCTTAAAAGCAAACTGGATGCGATTTCGAAAGGAAACATCAAAACAGATTACAAAATGAAGTTTCCGAATAAAAGTAAGAAAAGATAAGTTTTGATGTAAGATATTAGAGGGAAAATGGAAACGTTTTCCCTTTTTTTATTCCTGCAATTACTACGGTTGTCATTTCGAGCGGAGTGCAACGTAGTCGAGAACCACGAAGTGCTCAGCGAAGCTAAATCTAAAAGATAGATCTCTCCATTTCGCTTCGCTTCAGTCGAGATGACGACGCCATGGGACTAATTCGTCCTACTCTTATCGCCATCAAAAATCTGCTGCATCAGCTTGCCCCAGGCGAAAGGATTAAGTAGAGGATTGGTTTGCACCATATTCTTATTAATCATCCTATCAAAATTATACCGGTAATTCTGACTTCCAATTTCCTGTCCGTCACGCGGTAAAGTTTGGATTAAACCATCAATTGAGGAGCGTGAGAGGTTCTTTTTGGCTATGGCCATATCATCATCCGCCAGTTTCATTGATAAAAACTCGCGGGTAAATTCTTCTGTCGTTGCCCATGGAAAAACACGCACCGACGGTAAATCGATCACATTGGCTTTCAGTTTAACCATAATGGTGTACTTGCTGTCCGGTGTGCTTTCTGGAATTACCGTAGAAAATTTCTTATAGCCAATGGCCGTGAACAAGATGGTATCGCCAGGATTTACAATGAAGGTAAAATACCCCCTATAATCAGCACCAACCCTTTTACTCTTCGCAGAAAGATTGGTGATGGTAACATAAGGAATCACGTTTGAGCTATCGATATCGGTAATAATCCCAGAAAATTGGATGAGTTTATCCTGTGCCGGCTTTTGTTGTGCAAAAGTGGTTACAGAAAAAATAAGGCAAATTAGGGCAACACAATATCTCATTAAGACAAAAGTAATTTTATTAATAAAACTTCCTTGTTAAATAGTGTTAAAGCTTATTCTTGCTCGGCCATGTTAACGGCAACTACCGAAGTGATCTGAGGAACAGCTTTCATAATTGCCTGTTCGATACCAGATTTCATAGTCATGAAACTCATCGGGCAAGAACCGCAGTTGCCTAAAAGCTTAAGCTTTACCGTTCCTTCAGATGTAATTTCTTCAACAGAAACATCACCTCCATCAGCCTTTAAATACGGCCTGATAGTTTCCAATGCCTGTTCTACTTGTTCTGTTAAATTCATTATATATATTTTAATTTATAAAAATAGTAATTTTTTAGCAATTCGCCATTTGTGCATTGTTGATGGATATCTGTTGGGCAATTTTACTTGCAATATCTCCAAATATAACATCAAGCAAAGGATTTTGGTTTAAGGCCACCGGTTTCCCATTATCTCCAGCTTCCGAAATACTCTGGATAATTGGAATTTCACCTAAAAACGGCACATCAAAACGTGCTGCAAGTTCGGTACCGCCACCTTTTCCGAAGATATAATATTTATTCTCTGGCAATTCTGCAGGTGTAAAATACGACATGTTTTCTATAACGCCTAAAATCGGGATATTAATTCCCGGCATCCTGAACATAGCCAAACCTTTGTGCGTATCGGCCAGAGCAACCTGTTGAGGTGTCGTAACCACAACCGCTCCCGAAATTGGGAAACTCTGCGTAATGGTGATGTGGATATCGCCCGTTCCCGGTGGAAGATCTACGATCAGATAATCCAGCTCTCCCCAGTTGGTATCGTTAAACAATTGTTTTACTGCATTGGATGCCATTGGTCCGCGCCATGGCACTGGCTGCCCCGGATCTGCAAAAAAACCTAACGACAATAATTTGATCCCGTATTTCTCGATCGGTAAAATTTTGGTTTTACCATCCGCTGTTTCTTCGGCACCTGGCTTGGCATCAACCAGATCGAACATGGTGGGTACCGACGGCCCATAAATATCGGCATCGATAAGACCAACTTTGGCACCATCCTTAGCCAATACAACCGCCAGATTACTCGCTACAGTAGATTTACCAACCCCTCCTTTTCCAGATGAAACCAAAATGATGTTTTTGATGTTATCTAACGATGATGAATTGCTTGGCTGGGTAACCCTCGAAGTTACATTGATGATTACCTCTGCCGTTGGCGATACAAAATGCTTGATGGCATTTGTACAGGCATTTTTCAGCATTTCCTTCATCGGACACGCTGGTGTAGTAAGCTCTAATGTAAAATTGACCTGGTTATCTGTTATCTGTAAATCTTTAATCATGTTTAAAGTAACCAGATCTTTTTTAAGATCGGGATCTTCAACATTTTTAAGCGCATCTAAAACTTGTTGCGGGCTAATCTGCATGGTATTAATTTAAATTCAAAATTAACAAAACATAGCCATAAATACTTTTATTTAGGCTTTTTAACTGTAATTTTAACACGAAATAAACATTTAATTGTTACGTTTAAGCAATTAACCATTTTAACGACTATATGCGAATACCAAAAATTAAGATCCCCAAAAAATATTTAAAAATCGGAGCCTGGGTTTTAGGTGTTTTTTTAGTTGTTTGTATTGTATTGGGTGCGGTAGCCTATAGCAAAAGAGAAGCACTTCTTAAAAAAATGGTGGCCAAAGCAATTGCCAGGGCCGACAAGGATTATGGTTTGGAGGTAAAAATAGGATCGGCCGGTTTTACAGGGCTTAGCACCGTAAAAATGACCAATATTTCTGTTGTTCCTAATGATAGGGATACGCTTTCTAATATTGGCGAACTCAGTGTTGGTGTAAAACTTTTCCCGCTCATTTTTGGCAAAGTAAAACTCTCAGAAGTAAAACTGAACGATGGTTTTGTAAGTGTTGTACTTAAAGATTCGACCACAAATATCGATTTCATCTTAAAGCGCAAGAAAAAGGACAGCACCCAAACCAATGGAAAAGCGAACTTACCAGAAATAGCCAGTAATATCTTAAATCAGGTCTTATACAAAATCCCTGATGATATGGATGTGAAAAACATGGTTTTTAAATTAAATGATCACGATACGGCCAAATTGACTTTTGCAACCACGGCTACAATTGATGGCGGCGATTTAAAATCAACCATTGATGTAAACAATAACGAATCTACCTGGCATGTAAACGGTTATGTAAACCCAGGCAGCAAAGAGTTGAGCTTTACTGCTTATGCCGATGGAAAAAAACTGGAATTACCTTACCTAAACAATAAGCTACACGCAAAAATCAGTTTTGATACCTTACAAACCGAACTTAAAAATGCAAAATACAGTGGCGACGATTATAAAATTTCTGGCTCGTGGTCGGTAAAAAACATGCTAATTAATCAGCCCCGCATTGCTTCGAACGATATCATTGTGCAAAGCGCAAAACTGGATGCCGATATTTTAGTTGGCCCTAATTTCATCGCCTTAGACAGCACTTCAACAGCCTACCTAAAAAATGCACAGATCCACCCTTTTGTTAAATATACTTTAGGAAAGAACAAAATATATGAGTTAAAGTTAAATGCCGAAGAACAGGATGCACAAGGGGTTTTAGATGCTTTTCCACAGGGCTTGTTCGAATCGCTGGAAGGATTAAAAGTAAAGGGCAAGGTGAAGTATAATCTAAATTTTTATTTAGACACTAAAGTACCAGACAGTGTCCGTTTTAGTTCTACATTAACACCAGTTGATTTCAAAATTGTACAATGGGGCAAAACCAATCTGCAAAAAATAAACAGCCCGTTTGTTTATACACCTTATGAGTATGGCAAACCGATGCGTGATATTACCATAGGCCCATCAAACCCAAATTTTACACCTTTATCGTCAATATCGAAAAATTTTATCAATGCAGTTTTAACAGCAGAAGATCCATCATTTTTTACCCACAACGGCTTTGTTGAAGAATCGATCCGTAAATCAATCGCCGTAAACTTTAAAGAAAAGAAATTTAAACGCGGTGGCAGTACCATCAGTATGCAGCTGGTTAAAAATGTTTATTTAAGCCGTCAAAAAACCTTGGCCCGTAAAGCCGAGGAGATATTAATTGTTTGGCTTATTGAGCACAATCACCTGGTAAGCAAACAACGGATGCTCGAAGTGTATTTCAACATTATGGAACTAGGCCAGAATATTTATGGAATAGGCGAGGCTTCGCGTTATTATTTTGGAAAACAACCTGCTGATTTAACCATCGGTGATGGATTATTCCTGGCGAGTATTGTTCCTAAACCAAAAGCATCGATGTATAAATTCATGGCTGATGGTAGTTTAAAACCTTACATGTTCAACTATTTTAGGTTTATGGGAAATATTATGGCAAGAAGAGGTTTAGTGGCGAGCGATACTTCTGGTTATGGTTTCTATAATGTACGCTTAAGAGAAGGTTTACGCCAATATTTGGCACCTGATACGGCTGTTATTGATACTACAGCATTTGATGATGACGGAGATGGCTTACCGGTTGTAATTGTACACGATAAAAACAAAAGTTTCTTCGAACGCCTTTTTGGTGGCGGATCTAAAAAAGACACCACAAGCAAACAGATAACCACGCCAGCCGATACCACTAAAACAAAAAAACAATTGAGGCAGGAGCGTAGGGAAGAACGAAGACGACAAAAGGAATTGGAAAAAACTCAGTAGTAATCAGTTTCAGTTGCCAATTGGCAGTTACCAGTTGAGCCAAATGATTAAACAATTAACCAAAATTAGTTTGGGGCTTAGCGTTGGGCGTCTAGCGATAATTAGCCGATTTAAACAATTAACCATGATCAAGTTTGCAATTGGTAGTTTACAGTTCTTAGTTAAAACCCACGATTAACCAGTTAACCGATTTATACAATTAAACAACAATAACCTTTCAACAGCAGCATGCACAAAATAAAAGTAGAGGATAAAGAATTCGAGATATTTTTAGAGAACGATACCTTAAACAAACGGATCCGTTTACTGGGCATCCAGATCAATGTTGATTATGAGGGTAAATGCCCGCTATTTATTGGTGTATTAAATGGTAGTTTTTTGTTTATGGCCGATCTAATCAAAGAAATAAACGTACCCTGCGAAGTTGCTTTTATGCGTGTGGCCTCATACGAAGGAACAGCTAGTTCGGGAAATGTAAAAGAATTGATCGGACTGCCTGACAAGATCGAAGGCAGAGATATTATCATTGTGGAAGATATTGTTGATACAGGCTTAACCTTAACGCATATTTTAAAAACGATCAAAGAAAAAAATCCTGCTTCAATTAAAGTAGCTTCTCTTTTGCTTAAACCAAGTGCTTTAAAATATGAAATTGAAGAATTGGAATACGTTGGTTTTGAAATACCTAACGAATTTGTTGTGGGTTACGGATTAGATTATAATGGCCTTGGCAGAAACCTGACTGATATTTACAGAGCAACCGAGGCATAATTTTTAGATTGGATTAATTTATTTTTCGCACCTTTGCCCAATAATTTCTAAAACAATGACCATACATAAAGAAGGCTACACTACCATTGCCTTAAGCATATTGTTTATCTTCGTAATCAACGCAGTAGTCGATTATAAATACCATGACATAACCTGGTTGCGCTGGTTCATTTATATCTTTTCAGCTGCATTATTTATTATTGTACTACAGTTTTTCCGCAACCCGAGCCGCAGCTTTTCTTCGGGCGAAAACCTGGTTATTTGCCCGGCAGATGGCAAAGTAGTCGTAATCGAAGAAACAGAAGAAGGAGAATATTTTAAAGATAAACGTTTACAGGTTTCGATTTTTATGTCGCCAATAAATGTTCACATTAACCGTAATCCAATTTCTGGAGTAGTAAAGTTCTTCAAATATCACCCGGGCAAATACCTTGCTGCGTGGAATCCAAAATCATCAACAGAGAATGAACGTACTACAACAGTTGTAGAACATAAAAATGGTACCCCTGTATTGTTCCGTCAAATTGCAGGTGCTTTAGCCCGCAGAATTGTATGGTATGTTAAAGAAGGCGATCAGGTAGTACAGGCTGAGCAATTTGGTTTCATTAAATTCGGCTCAAGGGTTGATGTGTTTTTACCCATAGGCACAAAAGTGAACGTAGAACTTAACCAGGTTGTAAAGGGTGGCATCACTACCCTAGCTACTTTAAGCTAAGCCACATAGCAGATATAAAAAAGCCCTCCCGATATAAAATCGGGAGGGCTTTTTGTTTTATACGAGCCTTAAAAGAAGTCATTTAAAATGGACTGCTTTCTAACCACTATTTAATCCATAGCATCATTACCTACCTCGTCACTATTACCTGCCGGAGCTGGCCTGTCGCTGATTAAGCGTTGTGTAGGGTAGGCAAAATCCGACTTATTACGGATAACGATATCCATAATTTCAAGGTTGATCTCTTGTCTGATTTTAAGGAATTCGGCATAATCTAATACGGTTACAAAATAGTTAACCTCTACATTTAAACCCGAATCGCCAAAGCTCTTAAAGGAAGCATTTCCATCATCACTGGTACCTTGATGATTATTGATGTAACTTTCTATCTCGGTAATAATTTTTCTAAGTGATTCCGAATTGGTTTCGTAAGTAAGCCCGATAATAAAAGAAACCTTACGCGAATTCCGGAGCGAAAGGTTTTCTAAAACACCATCAATCATACCCCTATTAGGTATGGTAGCCATCGTTTTTTCAGAAGTTCTGATCCTCGTACTCCTGAAACCTACCTTTTCAACCGTTCCTTCCACACCGTCAACCTTTACCAGATCGCCAACAGTAAAAGGTTTATCTAAAAAAATAGTGAATGAACCTATTAAGTTTTCTAAGCTCTCTTTAGCCGCCAAAGCAATGGCAATACCACCGATACCCAATCCTGTAATCAGCGTTAATACATTAACCTCGAAAACAAAACCCAGCAGAGTGAAAAAACCGATAAAGATTACGATCGTTTTAAACAGCTCCTTCAAGAAAGGAACCAATTGATCATCTGACTTGTTATCGGTAAGTGAGGCTTTATAAAGAAGCACATGGCTAATGAAGTCGATTATCCTTAATATAATCCAAAAAATAGATAGAATGATCCCAAATAAAAATATCCGGTCAATACAATCGCCGATTGTTACAGGTATTAACTCTTTAACCTTACCAATTAATTTGCTGTAATGGAATACAGCTACCTCCAGCGGGTGTTTTAACTGGTTGATGGATAGATAAAGTGTTGTTAACAGAATAAAAACCTCAATGGGTTTTACCAATAAGGCAACAAAAGCATCGTTATGCGATTGATTTGAAAAGTTTCTGAAAAGCTTAAACAGCAACCTGCTTAACAGCTTAGAAACAATGTTTTTAAAAACTAAGCCTAAAAAAAGTATGCCTCCGAAAAGGAAATAGGCTTTTACGGTATTGCCCCAAAACACTTGGTCGAAAAAAGCAGAATCTAACATTTAACAAAGGTACAAACAAAAAAACCTCCACGAAATTAATCGTGAAGGCTATATCTTATAATAAGGAGTATTATTTTCTCAAAGATTTGATACGAGCAGCTTTACCAGTTAAAGCACGTAAATAGAACAATTTCGCTCTACGAACTTTACCATAGCTATTCACTTCTACTTTCTCAATGTTTGGAGAACTAAAAGGGAAAATACGCTCAACACCAACACCGTTGCTCATTTTACGAACTGTGAAAGTTTCGTTAGCACCAGCACTGTTACGTTGTATTACAACACCTTGGTAAATTTGGATACGTTCCTTATTACCTTCGCGAATTTTATAGTGTACGCTCACTGTATCGCCAGACTTGAACGCAGGAAAATCTTTTTTCGCGATGGCCTGCTCTTCAACAAATTTTACTAAATCCATGATTTTAAGCTATTAAATCGATATTTCATCCCGTGAAAATCGGATTGCAATATTAGGGATTTTTTTTGAGAAAAAAAAACCTATTTTAATTTTTTCCACATTCTTTATGAATTCCACATTCGATTGTGTTAAATGCTTCTATTCCAAAAGATCAGGAGAGCACTTATTCCCTAATATATAGCGAAATTTAGTGTTTAATATCCTGAGGTAAAATATTTACCTATTGATGATATCAAGTATGAATAATACAATTAGGCAAGGTTTCTTCCGCTTTTATTATCTTTTCTAAAATGGTGTCCCAACTTTCTTCCACCCCCACGTCGTGAGGCGATATATGCAGTTCTTTAAGGTTTTTTAAATCTTTTAAAACCGTTATATCCTCTAAGCGGATTTTAGTACTCCAGATATCGAGGTATTCCAGATCGGTCAGTTTGTTCAGATAAGGCAAACACGCTTTAGTAATATTTTCATGCTTCATAAGCGTTAAATCTTTAAGCTGCTTAACATTGCTGATCAATTTAACCCCCTCATCGGTCACCCTCGTTTCTTTCAAATAAATACTGCCCATAACCGAGACTTTTGCCAAAAGCATGGCTAAATACTCATCATCAACCAAAGAATCAATGCTGGCAAAACCAGGCAGTTCTGTAGGGATGTTTTTAGCTTCGGTAATCTGTCCAAAATGCCACCAGAATTGTTTTTCTGCGCCTTTGAGTTTCATTTTTATTAATTAAGCAGGCCAGTGTTTTAACAACCGCCTAGTACACGCCATAACCTAAAACGCCTATTTTTTCTTTCTCATCAGCATAAGTAACAAAATTGTACTTCGTTCCAGATTTGCTCCAGATATTTTTATTAACCGGCTGTCCATCTATAGATTGTTTAACCATTTTAGCTGTATATCCTTTCTTCTTTAGCTCCATGTCGATAAATGCCACATTAATTGCGCCTGAAAAAATGCAAACTATAGTCGAAATTTTATCATTTTTCGCGTAAGACACCTCCATCATATCGAATTTGGAATCGAAGGCCAATATTTCTTTAACATCGCCTTCTCCTTCTTCAACATCCCCTTTTTCAAAACCTTTATCCCTCATAAAGGAGTTAATGTTTTGCCGGGTGCTTTTATAAAAAACATCGTTAATAAGCGCTAATTTCTTGTTCTCGTAAGTCTCCTGGCTAAAGGCGAAAGATCCATAAAGCAAAAAAAATAATACTGTTAATTTTTTCATGTCCATATTTGTTTATCGTGTAATTTCTTTACCTGTTTTATCCATTGCACCCCATCTGCCGTTTAATCTAAACCTGGCTACTCCATTTTCAAAACTGCCAACCGCATCGTATTTAATCGGGATCACTTCTTCACCTGTTGTGTTTATAAAACCCTCTCTGCCATTAAGCCCAACTTTAGCCAAACCACCCTCAAAATCAGCGATGAACCTATACTTGAAAGGGATGATTTCGTTTCCGTTTTTATCAATGGCGCCATAGAGTTTATTCTTTTCAACAGGAGCAACCCCATCATTAAAATCTTTTGCATAGTCGTATTTAAACTTTGTAAATTCTTTGCCCGTTTTATCGATAAAACCCCATTTGTTTTTTAGTTTTACACTTGCATAACCGTTTTTAAAGTTATTCCCATCTTCGTACTTTAAAGGCGTAATTTCTCTACCTGTAGCGTCAATAAAACCATATTGCTCATTTAGCCTCACCTTGGCGATACCTTCATAAAAATCAAAGGCAACATCGTATTTTAGGGCGGTGATTTCCTTACCTTTTTTATCGATATAACCCGATTTCCCATTTAACTCAACCTGCGCAAAACCATCTTTAAAGTAAATGGCATCATCATATTTGAATGGGATAACTACCTTCCCTGTTTCATCTATAAATCCATATTTCCCATCTAGTTTAACCGCAATTAATCCTTCGTGGAAGCTGTATCCGGCCTTTTCATATTTAAAAGGGATCACTTCTTTTCCCGCCTTGTCTACAAATCCATATTTTCCACTTTCGTTCTTTTTTGGACTTAATTCTTGCGCATAACCCGCAATAGCCAGCACACTTAGTACTGCCGTAAGTAATTGTTTCATTTTGCATTAATTTAAAGAGTGTATTGCTTTTATTAAGCTAAAGTATGCTAAAGATACCCGGACAGAAATACCCAATAAAGGGTATATTTACATATACAGAATTCAGGAAAAAAGTACAGACTAGCGATTGGATGGGATGTTGATCTGAATAATAGTGCCTTCGTTTTTAACACTACTGATTTCGAAATTACCTTTGTAATAATTTACTCTCTTTTCGATATTTTCGAGCCCAAAGCCCCTGCTTGTTTTCTGCAGATCAAAGCCGAGCCCATCATCCGTAAATTGAAAATGGTAATTTTTGGGATATTTATAAAGTTCGATGGTGATTAACTCAGCGTTACCATGCTTAATGGCATTATTTATAACTTCCAGTGCGATAAGATATAAATCGTAAATCCATTTTTCATCAATTTTATCAGGAAAATCATAACAGAAAAGCTCAATTTTTGCATCAGTTAAGCCTGCGTTCAGGCTTGATATCTGGCTTTGTAAGCTAGATATCAAAGCACCTTCATCAAGTGCTTTCGGCAGTATTTTATGAGATATTTCCCTGATATCTTCGGCCAGTTCGTTTATGGTTTGTTTGGCAAGCTCGGCATTCTTCATGTCAAAGAGATGAATAATATGCGCAATCTTGCTCCCTACATTGTCGTGAATAATGTTAGCGATGTTTCTCCGCTCACGTAGCTGAACCTCACTAATGGCCCTCAATGAGCTTTCTTTTTCGTAAATAACCTGTTGCATCAGCTCGTTGTTCTTCAAAAAAATATCGATGTAATTTCTTGATAAAACGTAGCCGAACAAAAACACTTCATAAAGACCGATAAACAACATCCAATTATCGCCCAGCGATTTTGGAATAATTTCAAATGTCTTTAAAATTAAGCAAGCGCCCCATACAAACTGTGGAGCAAAAGCAAGAAGCGCATAAATAGCCTGGGTTTTTTCAATTTTTAGATGCGTTAATGCCGCCCAGAAAAGTACGACGATAGAAGCCAGGAATATGATGTAGCCTAACACAAAAAAGTAACGAAATTCAAAACCCTTATAAAACACCAATAAGGAAATAGAGATTAAAATCAACAAAAAGTTTATGCCACCAAGCACTATGATTAACTTATGCTTAACGGGCTGGTTTTCTTTTAACTTTAAAAAATATCCAAGAAAAATACTCAGGGCAATATACCAAAGTGCTCCAGTGTAAACCCGGCCCTCGCTAAAAAACCTAAACCCGGGAAATAAAACGTGCTTGGCGAAATTGGTTGTGATTGCCGTGTAAAACACCGTTAATATTGAATAGCCTATGTAATAACCATATAACTTGTTGTTAGTCATGAAAAACAATATCCCATTGATCATGAGCAGCAAAAACACCATGCCGATAAAAAAAGATGTCAGTGCTGTTTTTTGAGATGATTTGCTTTCTAAATAAGCCTGATCTTCCAAACTATAAGAAAAATCTAAATAGGAAGTCTCTTTTTTAACCCGTACCCAAAGTAATTTTTCTTCACCTGGCTGCAAATTAAGCTCAAATGCCAGGGTTTCAATAAACGGACTCCGACCAACCGTCCTATCGCCAATGGTTTTAACTAATCTACCATCATAAAGGCTTAGGCTATCGATATGGTTATTGTTAAAACATAGCCACGTTTTTGTGCTTTTTGAAGTGTTTATATTTTTTATAATAAATCTGCACCATACGGCAGCGTCTTTGTTATAGCCGATATTAACCTTGCTATTCTGCTTAAACGG
This sequence comes from Flavobacterium sp. W4I14, assembly GCA_030817875.1. Lineage (NCBI taxonomy): Bacteria > Pseudomonadati > Bacteroidota > Flavobacteriia > Flavobacteriales > Flavobacteriaceae > Flavobacterium > Flavobacterium sp. W4I14. Next base: position 5,022,069 of record JAUSZU010000001.1, on the reverse strand, counting down.
CTGAAATTTTTGTTGTTGGAGCGTCTCGCTCGTCCACGACGAATTTTGGTCTATAGCGTAACTGGATACTACCGATATTGATTTGGTTGTGGTTTGTGCACAAGAGAGTAGCGGGAATAGCAGAAAGCTAATCAAGTAGATTATTCTCATGAGCAAACTTAATGAGCGAACTGCTGTTATTGATTTCCAACTTCCGATGGATGTTCTTACGATGGGTAGTTACGGTTGTTATACTGATAAATAATACTTCAGCTATTTCTTTACTGGTTAATCCTTTGATGATTAATTTAATGATCTCTTTTTCCTGTCTGGATATCCGAAATTTATTGACAATTGAACCATCAATGGCGCTATACACACTCTCGCCTTTTTTATAATTCTTATTGGTATAAAACGATGTGTCTTTATTTGATTCGATAATACTGATAAGCTCTTCGGCAGGTGTTTCTTTTTTGAGAAAAGCATTCACACCCAGCTTCTTTGCCTTTTGGATCAGAAAATCTTCGTAATAAGCAGTGAGAACAATTATTTTGGTGTTTTTTAGCTGGGATCTGAGTTCTTCAATCAACACAAACCCATCAAAGTGGTTAATATTTAAATCACAGATGAAAACATCAGCAATGTTATGCATTAAATGGTTCCTGCAGGAATGTACATCGCTGAATTTAAAAATGCCATAGTTGTTCCCGGTATTTTTAAGCAATTCGGAAATGCCGTTTAAAAAAAGTAAATGGTCATCACAAATAACAATCTGTTTGGGCATATTATCGGGGACTAGAAGCGTTTCTTCTAAAATAGAATTTACCTTTATAATTTACAAGGAAATTTTACTCTAAAAGGTCGGGACGGCGTATTTTAGTTCGCTCCAATGCCTGTTCGTGCCTCCATTCGTTCACCTTAGCTTCATGGCCGCTTAATAAAACATCTGGTACTTTATATCCACGCCAGTCAGCAGGGCGGGTATAAACAGGAGCATCAAGCAGTTCTCCCTGAAAACTATCAGATAAGGCAGAGGTCTCATCGTTTAAAACACCGGGAATTAAACGCACAACAGCATCTACTACAATCGCTGCAGGCAGCTCTCCTCCGCTTAGAACATAATCACCAACTGAGATCTCTCTTGTAACAAAGATATCGCGTATACGCTGATCTATGCCCTTATAGTGGCCACACAAAATAATGATGTTCTTTTTAATAGATAATTCATTGGCCGTGCTCTGGTTTAAAGTAACACCATCGGGGCTCATGAAAATAATTTCATCGTATGCTCTTTCTGCCTGAAGCTTTTCGATACAGGCCGCAAAAGGCTCAATACTCATTACCATACCGCTTCCGCCGCCATATTGGTAATCATCAACACTTTTTTGTTTATTGGTGGCATAATCCCTCAGGTTATGGACAACAATTTCGGCTATGCCTTTTTTTTGCGCACGTTGCAAAATAGAATGAGCAAATGGACTTTCTAATAAAGCAGGCAAAACTGTAATAATATCGAAACGCATAATGCAAAGGTAAGTCTTTAGGCTGAAGTCTTTAGGCTGAAGGAAAATTTTGCTATACTCAGTATCAATTTTGGCTATTATTGAAATATATTGTGGTAAATATTAATCCAGCGTATTAACCTTTATCAGATCACTCGCCCATTGCAAGGGCTTTCTACCGTTCCGTCCGTCAACAACGCCGCTTACTTTCATTGTTTTTTTGTCATTGCTTAAGGTGTAATAGTTTGCATATTGCCTGCCTTTAAGATCGTAAGTAGCATCAGACCTTGCATCCGAAATATTTAGCACATACATGTTGTTTGATAAAATTTTAAATGTGCCACTATGCGTGATGATCTGTACACCACCTTCATTGGTCATATTGTAAAAACTTCCATCCGCTTTAAAAACGATCTTACTCCCAGGGTTGGTGGTATCGTTCCAGATGCCAACAAATGGCTTGATTTCTTTTAAATTAGCCTGTTGTACGGTTTTACAAGAAAAGATGGTTAGCGTTGTAAGGAAAATTATGGCAATTTTTGATATTCTTTTGAGCATGTTAATTTTGGTTAGTATGAGACCTAAATTAACAATTTTTCCTTAAAAAACATTATCTGTTAATCGTCGTCATCCATCTCAAATATTTCCTCAACGGGCTTATCAAAAAACCCCGGCCATTTTAAGTGCCAACATGATTGAAGGAACACACTTCCTGATTCGATCGTACTGATTGTCAGTCTGCAAACCTGAATTAGGTATTCTAATATATATCTAGTATATTTTACTAAAAGATTGTTTTTTTTTACAAAACAGGCTTAGCAATAGTAAAACGCGTAAATGTTTTTGATTTTAGCTCTCCAAATAAATATCCAGCAAACCCTCTGGTAAATCAAGGGTTAGTGTTTTTTCATCCTCGTCGTACTCTACAATAAAATCTTCATTTAGCGGGAACAGAATTTCGGTTTCTTTATACACTACTGTAGCCACAAACTGCTGCGGATACTCATTTACTTCCAAAATTTCGCCCAATTCGCCCAAGGTTTCATCTATTGCTAAATAGCCTTTAAAATCAGTGTAGAAGAACTCACTTTCATCGCGCTCAGGCATTTGCGATAGGGGCAGGTATAATTTCTTTTTTAACAGCGGCTGTACTTTATCGATATGATCAGCGTCATCAAAGTTAAAATAGCCTGTTTTATTGGCTTGTAATTTTGCTGAAGCCACAAAATATGGAACAAGCTTACCATTCATATCGGCAAATACCACATCAAATTCGAGTTGTTCGTACTCATCAAATTCGAAAAACACCTGAACTTCTCCCTTTAAACCCCTCGTTTTGGTAACGTAACCAATATAAAATGCTTCTTCGTGTTTCATACCCCAAACCCCTATAGGGGCTTTTAAAGTTAATATTCCCTAGCCCCCTTAAGGGGGTTGGGGGTAAAAAAATAGCGTTCCGAAATTCGGAACGCTATTTTTTGAGACAAAATAATTAAAATTATTCTGCTCCTTCTTCTTTAGTAGCTTCTGCTGCAGGAGCCTCTTCAGTTGCTTCAGCTTCAACAGCTGGTGCTTCTTCAGTAACTTCTTCTTCAACAACTTCTTCTGCAACTGGTGCATTTTTAGCTGCGATAGCTGCTGCTTTATCTTCTTTTTTCTTAGCTTCTGCTGCTAATGCCGCTTTACGCGCATCTGCTTTAGAAGTAGCTAAACCTTCTGATTTACCAGAAATTTTACCTGCTTTAGCATCTAACCAAGCTGCAAATTTTTCATCTGCCTGTTCTTGAGTTAAAGCGCCTTTTTTAACACCACCTTCTAAGTGTTTTTTGTACAAAACACCTTTGTAAGAAAGGATAGCACGAGCAGTATCAGTTGGTTGTGCACCACTGTTAATCCAAGCTAAAGTTTTTTCGAAGTTAATTTCGATGGTTGCAGGATTGGTGTTTGGGTTGTAAGAACCTAAACGCTCAATAAATTTACCATCACGTGGAGAGCGAGAATCTGCTACCACAACGTGGAAAAAAGGTTTTCCTTTTTTACCGAATCTTTGCAATCTGATTTTAGTTGCCATTTCTTTTTGTATTTATGTATTCAACATAGTTCCCGGAGCTTCATGCTGCGGGGCTGCAAAGATAACTAAAATACTGTAAATTAAAAACATAGTTTAATTTCTTTGTTTTCAGGATATTTGCGCCGAAATATTTGCAGGTACAAATGGAAAGAATTGCAATTGATATGGACGAGGTAATTGCCGATGCCCTTGGAAAATTTATTAAACTATATAACCGGGATTTTAACGTTCCCTTAGATTTAAAAATTGATGCCGGAAACGAAATCTATCACCATGTTCCGCAAGATGTTAACCAGAAATGGTTCGAATATATAAATGAACCCGGCTTTTTCCGAGATCTTGAGGTTATTGCAGATAGCCAACGGGTAATTAAGGCTTTACAGGAGAAATATGATGTTTATATTGTTTCGGCGGCGATGGAGTTCCGAAATTCATTGATTGATAAGTACGATTGGATGACCGAACATTTTCCTTTCATCGATTGGCAGCACATGATGTTCTGCGGAAATAAAATTGTGAATGTTGATATTATAATCGACGACCGCATTAAAAACTTTGTGAATTTTGCCGGCCGTCCGTTATTATTTTCTTCGCCACACAATTTGCTTGTAACAGAATATGAACGCGTAAATACCTGGGAGGAAGTAGCTGGTTTATTACTATAATATTAATTCATAGGGGTCGACTTAAGTCGACGCCCATGAATGCAATTAATCAATATAATCCTTAAAAATTAAATTCACCTACCAGGTTGCCTCCGCTACTTGCAGCAGCCATAGGCAATACAATCACTTTTCTCTGTTGTTTGCCTGTTGCGTACCGGGTATAAATTTCAGCTGTTACTGTTGTTGGTCCGCTAATGTTAATCTGACTATCGCCATAATAGTTAACTTCGATTTTATATTTTCCCTTTATTGCTTTTTTGATCATAAATTGCTCAGGGCCATAACCTGATGTAAAATCGTTGCTAATCCTACCACCTATTTTTGTTCTCGAATTTCCATAAAACCCTTTTTCGCCAGTTGGGTCAGTTAACCATAGGTCGATATCAGTATCATTTTTATTCCAGTTGAGTACCACGCGCACATCTACAGGCAAAGGCTGGATTAACCTTTTATCAACCCCTTTGACACTTAAGCTATTGCCATGTTTTGCAATCAGGTTATTGATTTCCGATATCACAATCTCCTCAATTCCTTGATCTCTTTCAGCAATCTGACTGTTATAACTTTGGGTAAGTACCTTATATAAATGATCTAATGCAGCCTGGTATTGCCCGTTATCTGACAGTGCTAAAGCGTAATCGCGGTAACTCTGCGCATCCATTGGTCGCCACTGCAAAACTTTTTGGGTAATAAAAAGTTCATCTTTATAATTTCCGGTCTGCTTTAATTTATAGGCTAAAGTTTTATATAAATCGGCATTCTCCAAATCCAGATCTGCAATATTACTTAAAATGGTCAGCGCCCTAACACTATCTTTCTGCTGGTAAAACCAATTGGCCACATCAAAATAAAACATAGGCGTGCTGATGTAGCTCGAACGCATTTTTAAATAAGCCTGATAAGCACTGTCCGGCTTTCCAACCAGGTTTTTCATATAATCCTTATCGCTTTTAAATTCGGGGATAACAATTGCGGGTTGTTGTACTGGTGGCGGCATCCTTATTGCATCTACATTTTGTACTTGAACACCTGCAACCCTACCCGCGAGAGCGCTTGAAGCATTGCCTCTAATGGTCGTGACTGATCCCGTTACAGAAGTTTTTCGTTGAGAAGCATACCCCACAACTACAACTTCATTGAGGGCTTTATCTTCACTCGCAATTTTTACCTGATCTTGTTTTGCAACAGGCGCGGGCATTCTTACCTGACTTGCAGACTCAGCTCTGTTTCTTGCACGTAACTGTTGTGCAGCGGCTTCTCTTCTAGGTCCCTCCCCAACAGGCTCAGCCATTACAATATTAGCCGTCGGATCTCCATTTACATCTCTTTGGCCTGGATCAGGGTATCTTTCTTTCTTCTTTCCTTGCTCTTTATAGTAAAAGTCTGTATTCCACCAGGTTTTCAGTTCTTTGGTCATGGCTACCGCAGCATTGATCAGATCTTGCTTACGTTCCAAAATAGCTGTTCTGCGTTGCTTCAAAACCGCATTATAGGCCTGTTGCAATTCAACAGGGGGCACAATATCATAACGTAAATAATCATCTAAGTTTTCTAAAACAATAAGGCTGGTATTACGGGTAACAATACCAAACTGTTTACTCAAAACACTAATATCATCCTTATTATCTTCATATTGAATGTCCATTTCAGCAATTTTCTTCTGTGCCCAAACACGGCTAACATCAATGCTGCTTAAAGTATGCTCAGTAGCATTTAACCGAACAATCTGTTCTGAAACAACAGTATTTCCAAAACCAAACTGCAGTGTAAATTCCGTATTAAACGCATTCATGATACCGGCTAAAGAGAAATGTCCGTTTACATTTACCTTCATTGAAGGATAAGTCTGCCTAACATCTGCTCCATTTTTAATCCCTAAAAACTGAAGGTTTTGCTGGTTCAATTGTTTAAAAGCGTCGCCTACCGAAATGGAGTTCAGGTTAACAAATTGTCCACCCGTTTTCATACAGATAAATTTCAATGTGCTATAATCAGCTTTAAGTGCTGTATTGATACAATGAACCGGTTTATTTAAGCTGACCGTATTTTTTCCGAATGTCGAAAGTCCATCGGTAAATAAAATATATTCGTCGGCGGGTATCGATCTTGCGTTTATCGCGCTGAAATTCGTTCCACCGTCATAAACTAAATTTTTCAATTTCTCCTTCAACGCAGAAAAGTTACCGTTCGAGATTACGAAAGTGCCTGCATTCTTAAAGCCATTGTTAACCAAGCCTAACTGTATGGTTAAGTTTTGTTTTTGTTTGATAATCAAATCCAGCAGTTCTATTTCCTTCTCGGTATTGCGCTGCAGGCCACTTAACGATGTATCCCAGATTAAACCAATTTGGTTCGCCCACTGCTTTTGACGACTTTCGGTTTTAGGAAAAACATTAGCCAGAAAATAATAACCTGTTGATGCTTTTTGCATTTGCACTTCGGTCAGGTCATTTCTTTTTGGAAGATTAATCGTAAGACCATTTTTAGGCTGATAATTGGCTTTATTGATCTCCCCAACATAAGTATTTCCATTGGCTTTTAAATCAAAACTGCCGTCTGGCTGTTCACCCAGTTCTGGTTTGATGATACTTTCGAAAACGGTAGTTTTTAACGAAAATTTTTCAATGGCCTGGTTGTAATCTAATGGCAAATGATACTTTAAAACGTTCTTATGATTAAAACTTAACTCTTCTTCATAACCTACAATTATTGTTCTGCTGCCATTTGCTGGTAAGGGATAAATCCTCGTGCGGAAATTATTTCCTTCAACTTTCTCCAGCAAGCCCGGATCTATCCTACGGCGCTCAATACTTTCGAAAACCTCTGTTGCTTTCGCTTTTTCTACGGGAACAGCCTCACGCATCTTTCCGTTTATATCTAAAGCGTAACGGCTAATGCTAACCCCTTCGGGCATGGGGAATGTTAATTCGCCCTCTAAAATTCGGTTACTGTTATTGTGGAAGGTCATCGTCATTACCGTTATCGCAATATTTCCGGTAATCTGCACATCAATATTTAACTTCTTAAGTTTAACAGCATCTTTTTGCTCGCTGGTTTCTGCCTGCTGTACCTTTAAAACAGGCATTTGTGCCTGAACAAAAAACATAGTGAATAATAGGGGAAGGATGAGTAAGGTTTTAGATGGTCTCATAACGGTAATTTTAAATAGTGATGCAAAAGCATAAGCGATTACATAAATTTATTTTCGGAGCCTCCATCTTTTTTTTGGTTTTGGAAGTAAAAACCCTTTTAGAAAATCCAAAATGGGCTTTTCTAAAAAAATGTAACATTTCTAAAAAAATTTGTTCTAATTATTAAAACTGAAACCATGTTAGTAACCACAACGCCTTCAGTTGAGGGCAGAAAAATTGTAAAATATATAGGTCTCGTTACCGGAGAAACCATTATTGGCGCAAATATTTTTAAAGATTTATTTGCAGGCATAACAGATATAGTAGGAGGCAGGTCGAGTTCTTATGAACGCGTTTTAAGAGAGGGAAAAGATACAGCAATTAACGAAATGCAACAGTACGCAGCCGCATTAGGCGCAAACGCAATTGTTGGTGTAGATTTAGATTATGAAACTGTTGGCAGCGGCGGCAGCATGTTAATGGTGAGTGCCAATGGTACTGCTGTAATTTTAGCAGATTAAGAAATTGCTTATTGCGAAAACTAAGCAAAAACAAGAAAGTCTTTCCGGTGCGGGAAAGACTTTTCTTTTTATACCTGTTTTCGATTAAAACGAAAGTATATCGATTAATTTAAGCCATTTAGAGCTCACTTTTTCTGCATTAATGTGTTTAATGGCATGATCAAAGGGCGTAAAAACAATTTCACGGTTAATCTGGCCAGCCATAACACCGCTTTCGCCATTAATTAAACCCTCTACGGCAGCAACCCCTAAGCGGCTCGCCAACACACGATCCATACAGGTTGGTTTTCCACCACGTTGAATATGCCCTAAAACTGAAACTTTAGTATCGTAATGTGGGTATTTTTCCTGTAGAATTTCGCCAACCTTAAATGCGCCACCGGTATCATCGCCTTCGGCAACGATAATAATTTTCGAGGCTTTATCTTTACGGCTATGCTCCAGTTTATGCAAAATATCGTTTGCATTCATGTTTGCTTCCGGAATCATAATGGCTTCGGCGCCCACACCGATTCCACTTCTTAACGCAATTAACCCGGAGTCGCGGCCCATTACCTCCACTATAAAAAGCCTGTCGTGCGATTCGGCTGTATCTCTGATCCTATCCACCGCGTCGATAACGGTATTAATGGCAGAATCATAACCAATGGTAAAATCTGTTCCGGCCAAATCGTTATCAATAGTGCCAGGCAAACCAACAATTGGGAAATCGAACTCTTTTGAAAAAATATTTGCGCCTGTAAATGTTCCATCACCACCAATTACAACCAAAGCATCAATTCCATTGGCTTTTAGGCTTTCGTAAGCTGTTTTTCTGCCCTCAACAGTTTTAAAGGCTTCGCTGCGTGCGGTTTTTAAAATGGTTCCTCCGCGCTGGATAATATTTGCTACAGATTTGCGGTCCATAGGGATAAAATCATTGTTGATCAACCCTTCGTACCCACGGATAAACCCGGTTACTTCGATATCATAATAAATTGAGGCCCTTACTACGGCCCTGATTGCGGCATTCATGCCTGGCGAATCTCCGCCAGAGGTTAAAACACCAATATTCTTAATCTTATTCATTTGTTTGTTTCTTAGCAAATTCTGATAATCCATTGTCCAGATATTGCAAATATTTATCTATATTAAATTCTACTCCGATAGGAGGCGAAACTAATTCTTTTTCATCAGTACCCAAAAGTACATAATATGGTTGCGAAATGGTATTAAATCTTTCGGCCTGCAAATGTTTAAATTTTTTACCAACCGTATTTACTTTTGTGCCTAAAATTTTAGAATCAAATTGTTCAGCAACTGGCAGATCAGTTTTATCATCTGTATAAAGCGATACAACAATATAGTCTTCTTTCAATTTTTTAAGCACCCTCGGGTCAGACCAAACTCTTGCCTCCATTTCGCGGCAATTTACACAGCCATGGCCCGTAAAATCAAGAAATAACGGTTTTTTTACCTCCTTTGCGTAAGCCAACGCTTCCTGATAATCAAAAAATCCATCAATATTATGCGGAATGTGCAGGAATTCAGCATATTTACGTTTAGTGTGGCCGGTTGTTGTTGTTTGGTTTGATCCACCACCACTATCTTGTCCGATCACAAAATCCTGAGTAGAAAGCGGAGGTACCAGTGCACTTACGGCTTTTAAAGGAGCTCCCCATAGGCCCGGAATTAAATATATCGCAAACACGAAAGTGGCGGTTGCAATAAATAACCTTGGCACTGAAACATAAGGAAGATCACTATCATGAGAAAATTTGATTTTTCCCAATAAATAAACGCCTAAGATTAAAGCGAGTACAATCCAAATGGCCAGGAAAATCTCTCTATCCAATATACCCCAATGATAAGCTAAATCGGCTGTTGAAAGGAATTTTAAAGATAAGCCCAGCTCTAAAAAGCCAAGAAATACTTTAATAGAGTTTAACCACCCGCCAGATTTTGGCAATCCTGTCATTAAACTAGGGAAAATGGCAAACATGGTAAAAATTACCGCTAGCGATAATGAGAAACCAAACATGACCACAACAGGCGTTAGCAAGTCGGTATTAATGGCAACTAACGAGGTTCCAATCAGTGGGCCGGTGCAAGAAAAGGAAACAACCGCTAAGGTTGCTGCCATAAAAAAGATCCCGCTTAAACCTTTAGCGTCCGATTTTGCATCGAGTTTATTTACAAAAGAACTTGGCAGGGTAATTTCGAAAGCACCTAAAAACGATACGCCAAAAACAATCAGTATAAGGAAGATGAAAATATTAAAAAATCCATCGGTAGATATTTCATTTAATGCACTGGCGCCCCAGATCAAAGTAATAATTACGCCTAAACCAACATAAATTACAATGATTGATAAGCCGTAAATAATGGCACTTCTGATTCCTTTTGCTCTGCTTTCGGCTCTTTTGGTAAAAAACCCAACTGTAAGCGGAACCATGGGAAAAATACATGGAAGAAAAAAAGCGGCAATACCGGCCAAAAGGCCTAAACCAAAGGTTACCCAAAGCGATTGTTTTGGGGCCTCCTTACCAGCTACCGCAGCTTTTTCTACTTTGGCTGTATCCTTTTTAAGGGTATCTTTTTCCGTTTTTACCTGGCTGTTGGCTGCGCTATCCTGTGCAGAACCTACTTCGGTAAAAACAATATCATCGGGCGGAGCAGTTGCTGTGGTATCCTGTGTTACCAGGGCATAACTCTTAACGGCAGGCAATGCAATAAACATTGAAGCCATTAACAACAATAATAAAACCTTTTTCATTTGTGTGTTTTGTGTGTGTATTTTTTGAAACCGTGAAATTAAGAATAATTTTAGAAACGATTTTTTTTAAACCACTACTCCACGTAGATTTTACTTTAAAAAGAAACAGTCCCGAAAATTCGGGACTGCTTGTAAATATTTTGATGTCAACTATTTAACCGGAACGCTGAACTCAACTTCTTCTGGCGGAAGACATTGTTTATCGTTACAAACCATAAACTCAACTTTTCCTTTAACAGCAGTTGTACCCTTATTTAATTTCACCTTTTGCTGGAAAATTACTACTTTTTCGAAATAACTTACATTCATTTTAAATGTACTTTCGTATTTAACAATTGCTTTAGGCTCAATTGTTTTACCAACCAGGCTAAAATCCTTAGAAGGGGCAAAAGTAAATGTAGTTTTTACCGGACCACCATCTTTCACATTTTGCGAATAAATATGCCACCTATCTTCGATTGTAGCCTTTAAATATATAACGGCTTCATCTTTACTTATTTTCTTTGCAGAATAAGCCCAGGTAACCGGCTTTTCGATTTGAGCAAATGCACCTGCGATGGTAAGAAGTACCATCGAAAGCACCAGGGTGATTTTTTTCATTGTGTGTTTATTTTGTGTGTGTAAATTCTATTTCTTTAAAATTAAAGACTTTTAAGCCATTCTTTGTATCAACTGTTAGCCTACCATCATCTTCAACTCCTCTTATAGTACCTTCAAAAAACGCTCCATTTTGCAAATACAATGCTGGAGTATTGAAGTTATAAAGCCTTGAAAGGTAATCATTCTGTAAAATACTATATTTCCCGGCCCTCAAAATTAAGTAGTATTTTTCCATAAATATGAATAATTTATCCATAATATCCATTAAAGACACATCTCTTTGTAAAATTTGAACGACGGAAGTAGCGCGTTGGCTAATACTATCCGAAAACTCGGACTGATTAATATTTAAACCAATGCCAATTACTGATGATTTAATAGAATTGCCTGTCAGTGTATTTTCGATTAATATTCCACCTAATTTCTTATTTTGGTAATACATATCATTAGGCCATTTTACTTTTATCCCTTCGGGCACAAAACAAGATAAAGCATCACTAACGGCTAAACTAACAGCTATATTTAAATAAAACTGTTTATTAAGGGGCAAAAACGAAGGTCTTAAATAAATACTTGTGCTTATGTTTTTTCCTGCCTGTGTTTGCCAAACACTTTCCTGCTGTCCTCTTCCGGCAAACTGATTATCTGCCATAATTACAGTCCCTTCGGCTAATGGCGCGGATTTTGACACCAAATCTTTTAAAAAGTTATTAGTAGAATCAACTTCTTTTAATTTGATTAAATTTTGACCAACAAATAGTGTCGAAAAAGTGTTATTTTGCAAGTGTTGAATTTATAATATTGTAATTCCAAAATTAAAGCATTTTAATGGTAAAAAAGAAAATAGTAGCCCTTTCTACATACCTTTCTGAGTTAGCTGTTCACGGCATCCAGGAGAAAAAAGGAGAAGATATAGTGCGGTTAGATCTTAGAAATATTCATACTTCAGTGGCTGATTACTTTATTATTGCGAGCGCCAATTCTGGTACGCAGGTAAAAGCTATTGCCGATAGTGTAGAAAAAGAAATATATAAGGCCACTCAGGCCGATCCAAGACATAAAGAAGGTTTTGAATCAGCAGATTGGATTATTCTTGATTATTTCGATGTGGTTGTGCACATTTTTAAAACCGAAAAGCGCCACTTTTATGGCATAGAAGAACTTTGGGGGGATGCTGAAAGCACAAATTATCAAAGCGCATAACCTTTAGAACCATTTTGACAAAGACAAATGAACGACAATCAAAATACCAACGAAAAACAAGGAAAAAGAATTCCAAATATTCCCAAAAAACCACAGAAAGGATCAAAATTTAATATTTTCTGGGTTTATGCAGCCATTATCATTGCGATTATAGCCGCACAGTTTTTATTTACTACCGATGGCGGTAAAGAGGTTACCTACCAAAAGTTTGAACAACAGATGTTACTTAAAGGTGATGTTCAGAAAGTTGTTGCTTATAAATCAGATGATTTAGTCCGGGTAGAGGTTTACATCAAAAAAGATAGTTTAGAGAAAAAGAAACTATACGATGCTTATAAAAGCAATAGCACGTTTAATGTAAACAGTAACAATGCTAGCCCTGTTGTATATTTCAATGCCGGCACAATGGATGGTCTTGATAAACAACTTGCAGATTCGCAAAAAGACCTTCCGGCTAACCAACCAAGGATACTGGCAGAAAAAACCAGCCGCAGCAATCCGTTAGCAAGCTGGTTCTTAAGTATCATTTTACCTGTATTGCTTTTAATCGGTTTCTGGATCTTTATGATGCGCAGAATGGGAGGTGGTGCCGGCGGTGGCGGTCAGATTTTCAGTATCGGAAAATCAAAAGCGACTTTATTTGATAAAGAAAGCCAGGTAAACATTACTTTCAACGATGTTGCAGGTTTAGAAGAAGCAAAAACAGAGGTAATGGAAATTGTAGATTTCCTAAAAAACCCTAAAAAATATACCGATCTGGGTGGAAAAATCCCTAAAGGTGCTTTACTTGTTGGTTCGCCTGGTACCGGTAAAACTTTACTGGCTAAAGCTGTTGCAGGCGAGGCTCAGGTTCCTTTCTTTTCTCTGTCAGGATCTGATTTTGTAGAGATGTTTGTAGGGGTAGGTGCATCTCGTGTTCGTGACTTATTTAAACAAGCAAAGGATAAATCGCCATGTATCATCTTTATTGATGAGATTGACGCTATTGGCCGCGCGCGTGGTAAAAATGGTGTAATGGGTGGAAATGATGAACGCGAAAACACCTTAAATCAACTTTTAGTTGAAATGGATGGTTTTGGCACAAATACACACGTTATTATCTTAGCTGCCACCAACCGTGCTGATGTTTTAGATAAGGCATTATTGAGGGCGGGTAGATTCGACAGACAGATTTATGTTGATTTACCGGATGTTATCGAGCGTAAACAAATTTTCGAAGTCCACATTACTCCGCTTAAAAAATCAGAAGAACTTGATACCGAATTTTTAGCAAAACAAACGCCAGGATTCTCAGGTGCAGATATTGCAAATGTTTGTAACGAAGCAGCATTAATTGCTGCCCGTAAAAATAAGTCGGCAGTTGATAAACAAGATTTCTTAGATGCTGTAGATAGAATTGTAGGTGGTTTAGAAAAGAAAAACAAAATTATCACACCTGCCGAGAAACGCGCTATTGCGATTCACGAGGCTGGTCACGCCACAGTAAGCTGGTTGTTAGAACATGCGGCGCCTTTAGTTAAAGTTACGATTGTGCCACGCGGACAGAGCTTAGGTGCAGCCTGGTATTTACCAGAAGAACGCTTAATTGTTCGCCCTCATCAAATGCTTGATGAAATGTGTGCGACAATGGGTGGTAGGGCAGCTGAAAAAGTAATGTTCGATACTATTTCTACCGGTGCACTTAGCGATTTAGAAAAAGTGAACAAACAAGCCAGAGCGATGGTTACCATCTATGGTTTGAACGATAAATTAGGAAATATTACTTATTACGATTCATCTGGTCAGAATGAGTATAATTTCTCTAAACCATATTCAGAGGATACCGCTTTAACTATCGACAAAGAAATTTCGGCATTAATTGAAGGCCAATACCAAAGAGCAATTAGTTTATTAGAAGAAAATAAAGATAAATTGATCCAATTGGCCGATATCCTGATCGAAAAAGAAGTTTTATTTAAAGACGATTTAGAAGTGATTTTTGGTAAACGTTTATTCGAAAGCCAAGGAGAAAGCGGAACTCCCGGACATATTACTCCGGTAGAAGCATAAATAAATAATTTCTATTATTACATTTGCTACCCTAGTTTAATTATTAGGGTAGCTTTTTTTTATAATGAAGGATAATACGACAGCGAAAGAACAAATACTAAAAAAGATAAGGAAAGCACTATTAGAAAAGCGTGAAAACCCTTATCCTAATTTAGAAGAAAGTCAATTGTATAAAAAAAATACAGATGAGCTAGAGGTATTATTTGCCGAACAGCTCACCGCTATATCTGGCAACTTTATCTTCTGCGAAGACGGGATCGATTTTTTTGAAAACATGCTACAGTTGGCCGACAAGTTTAAATGGCGAAAAATATACTGCTGGGAACCAGAACTTCAACAGTTTTTAAGCAAATATGAATTTCCTTTTTACCAGACCGATAAAGATTTTGAACAGGCAGAGGTAGGCATTACCCTTTGCGAAGCCTTAATTGCCCGTAATGGAAGTGTAATGGTAACTAACCAAAGTGCTGCAGGAAGAAGGCTTAGCATCTTTCCACATCATCACATCGTGATCGCCAAAACCAGTCAGTTAGTTTTAGATCTTAAAGATGCTTTTCTGTTATTGAAGAACAAGTATGGCAATCAAATCCCATCAATGATCAGCAACATTACAGGCCCAAGCAGAACTGCCGATATCGAAAAAACATTGGTTTTAGGCGCACACGGACCTAAAGAGCTTTTTGTATTTCTCATTGATGATTTTAGTTAAAACTATATTAATTTTAGAAATTACCGCTCAGCGCTAAAAATGGCAGCAACGACTTTGTTACTGCCATAATCATAGTTTTTGTACTGCAAAACTTAATTGTCCAAAAAAGACTGACTGTTGAATGTTGTTACCTATCCGCTTTTAATATTTTCTTAACCACCATTTCCTTATTGGCATTAAGGCAATACACATCTTCATCATAATTGGTATATACACGTGAGAGAAAAGGGGTAAGATCAGGTTCGCCTGGCATTTTTCTACCACCAACATAGATGGATATGCTTACAAAGCGGCCAGCATCTTTATCCAGTTTTATACTTTTCTTGGTTTTTAGGTTGTAAATTTCAACGTTTTCGTAACCGGTATAATTATTTCCATAAGAGCGCCATTCTGGAAGGGTTGGGCTTTTGCATACCACAAAATAATCATCCGCCAGGTGGAAAATGGTACTAATCGTATTGTCGTTAAAATATCTTTTGCCTTTAAGGTCAACTATATCGGCAACATTCAGTTCTCTTCCGTTTGATATTTTATTGGTTTCTTTTAAAAGCACTATACCAATGTTTTTTGGAAAATTATTTTTGTTTTCGCCCATTACAGCATAAGCCTCTAAATAATCGTTACTCTTTAGCACAGTATCTTTATTCTCGTTTAAAAAACAATTAGCCCGGCTATTGTGGGTAAACATTCCCATTCCCCAACCGGCATAGAGCTGTATATCTTTGCCCAACTTAACTGGGCCTTTCTTTACAGTCGGCTCCGGCTTTTTGTTCTCGGTTGCCGGCGTTTTACCCATCGTAACATGCACTTCAGTTACTTTATTCTTAGCTGCATATTCTGCCTGTTTCTTTTTAAAGGCAATTGCGTTTTCTGCTTTAAGTTTTTCATTTTTTAAATTATGTGCAGCGGAAGCAGCTTTATCATCCGCTATTTTCTTTTTGCGAGCGTCCTCATTTTCTTTGTCACAAGCAGGGCACATCAGTTTTCCCTCCGCGTTATTCCAGCCTTTAGGTGCAAACCTGCAATTATAACGGGCATATTCGCTCTTCGAAACATGCGATTGCGCATTTGCCACCTGTACCATGAACAAGAGCAAAACTATGGTCAAGAAACTTTTCATTTTATTTCGTTTAATTTGTTGTAAAAATACCCGATCAACTAAATGATTTATATACCCTTTACTGGGTATATTTAGTACATGGCTTATATACTATATCTATGAAAAAACAGGTAAAATATGGCACAGAAGCTAAACGTGACTGGGAAAGCAGGCTTATTAAAATTTGCACTTAAAAATAAGCGCTGTTAATATTTAATTTATTTTCGTTTCTCGAATATAATTGATATTTTTATACTACATACCGTTTTAGTATGCGGTATTATAATTATGAGCAGAGCAATAAATACGGTAATAACCGGTACTGGAAGTTATATTCCACAGAATATTATTTCTGGTAATGAATTCCTAAATTCTACGTTTTTTGAGAATGGGAATCTATTGGAGAAAGAGAATTCGGAGATCATTGATAAATTCTCTGAGATTACGGAAATTGTAGAAAGACGCTACGCCTGCCCCGAGCAGTTAAGCAATCATATTGGCGCAAAGGCCGCAGAAAAAGCCATTGAAAATGCAGGAATTGATAAAGAAACTTTAGACTATATTATATTCTGTCACAATTTTGGCGATATCCCTTTAGGTAGCAACCGCATAGATATTTTGCCTTCTTTGGCTTCAAAGGTAAAACAACAATTAGGTATTCAAAATCCAGACTGTGTTGCCTACGACATTATTTTTGGTTGTCCGGGATGGGTTCAAGGTGCGATACAGGCAGATTATTATATTAAAAGCGGAGATGCAAAACGTGTTATGGTTATTGGTGCAGAAACCTTGAGCCGCATTATCGATCCACATGACCGTGATAGCATGATCTTTTCTGATGGTGCAGGCGCTGTAATTTTCGAGGCCGAAGAATCAGAAGAAAAAAGAGGAATACTAGCACATAAAACAGAAACACATGCCGTAAACCATGGCAATTTATTAACCATGGGCAAGAGCGCTCATCCTGATGAAACTAATGGAAACCTCTATTTAAAAATGAATGGGCGTAAGCTTTACGAGTTTGCGGTAGTTCAGGTGCCTCAGGTGATTAAAAAGGCCATTGATAAAGCAGGATTAAGCGTTGAAGATGTAAATATCGTATTTGTTCATCAGGCTAATGGAAAAATGGATACGGCTATCATGAAACGTTTGTTTAAGCTTTATGGTAAAGATACAGTACCAGAAAACTTAGTCCCGATGACGATTTCATGGTTAGGAAACAGTTCAGTTGCCACCGTACCAACCTTATTAGACCTGGTATTAAAAGGCGAAGTTAAAGGTTATAAAGTTAAACCTGGCGATGTAGCTGTTTTCGCTTCAGTAGGAGCAGGGATGCACATTAACGCCTTTATACACCGCTTCTAATTCGCTAACCGTTTTAATCCGGCCCTGGCCTGGCTTTCAATACTGCTTTCAAATTCATGATTTTTCATGGCAATGGCTGTATTGAAAGCCTCTTTTGCTTTCGCATTATTTTTCCGTCTTTCGTAAACCTTACCCATCTGCACTGCAGCGTTGGCAGCAAAATAATATTTTAGGTTTTTGCCCTCATTAATTGTCTCCTGATAAGCTGTTAATGCTTGATCGTCTTTCCCTAAATCATCATAAATTCTACCTAATCGGTAATTGAATTCTGTTTTGTCTTTATCGCTGGTGTAATCCTTTACTTTCTTATCATCAAGGATCTGTATGGCCCTGTTCAAATAACCACCATCAAACAGTAACCGGGCTTTTAACAGATCAATTGTTGGCGTTCCTGAAGCAGCTTCGGCTTTCGCCTGTTTGTCTTTTTCCATGTAGGTATATCCGTTTTTAACTGCCTTGGCTGCAAATGCTGCATAAGCCGCTTTATCTCCCTTCAGAAGAGAGATCCAGCCCAAATGAAGGTAAGCGTCCTTCACAAAATTCACGCCCTTGGTTGCCTGCAAAAAGCGGTTAAAATAGGTTCCTGAATTAAGATCCAGTTTATTCAGGTGCGCAATGCCTTCCAGATAATCTAAATAAGGAAAAGGTTGATACACGCCTCCTTCAGGTCGCTTGGCCAAAATGGCGATAGCTTCTTCACTATGCCCGTTTTTGATGCATACATAACTCTGCAAATAACTTTTTAATAAACTGGTATCGGCAATTCTTTCGGTATATTTTATGGTTTTTGCATAGGCCTGTGGGCTATGCGCCACATCTGTTAATACATAGGCATAATAAAACACCACTTCTTCGTAAAAAGGCTCGTAGGAAGATTTCGGTAGATTATCGGCTAGTTTTTCGAACATATTTAATCCGTTCTGGAGGTTCCCTTTTATTCCAAAGGTAGATAATGCCGTTTTTAACGCCCCATCCGGAAGATTGCCCAAAACCGCGTTAATCAAACCCAAACCTTTAAGGTTAAGGTGAAAATTTGGGAACTTCTTATTGTTCTCCTGCAAAAGGCTGTTAGCCTTTTTAACCTCCATTGCAGCATTAAAATATTCACCAAAACGACCACGGATCAGTGCCCATTGCAAATTAATTTCTGCCTGTGCATACAGGTAGTACGGCGATTTTTTATCATCATCACTTATTTGATCCAATCGTATAGATTTATTGCCTTTTAAACGGTCAAAATCAGCTTTGCTTTCAGAAGTTAAAACCGTAAAATAATCTACATAGTTTTCTAAAAGGGGAATAATGGAATTATTGGGGTGCTGCTTTTTTTCAGTAGAGATATAAGCCCTTGCATTGCCCAACTTAAGTTCGAATATACTTTTATAGGCATTTAAGCAATTATTGTTAAAATCGAAATTTGCAAATAAAGACGCTGGAAGCAGGAGAAGAATAGAAAACGCAAAAACAGGGAAGATTTTAGTCATTCGGGAATATATTTCAGTTTGATCCTGCGCGATAGCAACAGTAGTTCACATTTAAACAAATATCTACATTAAACGCTAAAATCATATTCTTGTTTTGTGTAAACGCCAGAAAATAGGTCTAAACAAAAAACGTCCCGATTAAATCGGGACGTTCTAATAATTTTATGATGCGGACTAAGCTTCTGCTACTTCGTGCGTTAAAGCTTCATCAACCAAAATACGCCCGCAGTGTTCGCAAACGATAATTTTTTTACGTTGGCGGATATCTAGCTGACGTTGAGGTGGAATCTGGTTAAAACAACCTGAGCAAGAATCGCGGTCGATTGTTACTACAGCTAAACCATTTACAGCATTTTTGCGTAAACGTTTATAGGCAACCAATAAACGCTCCTCAATTTGAGGCTCGGCTTTATCAGCTTTCTTTTGTAAATCTTGCTCTTCTTTTTCAGTTTCAGCAGTAATTACATCAAGTTCGCCTTTTTTAACTTCTAAATCTTTCTTTCTGCCATCTAACTCGGCTTTAGCAGCTTCGTAGATTTCAGTTTTAGAAGTGATTTCGAAACCGTGTTCTTTAATTTTCTTTTCAGAAACCTGAATATCTAAACCTTGAATCTCAATTTCTTTCGTTAAAGCATCGTATTCACGGTTGTTTTTAACTTCTTTTAATTGAGTATCGTATCTTTTGATGGCAGCTTGCGCATCTTTAATTGTATTTTTACGGGTTACGATTGAATCCTCAAGATCATCAAGTTCGCCTTTGATTTTTGCAATTCTAGTTTCTAATCCTAAAACGTCATCCTCAAGATCGGCAACTTCCATTGGTAATTCACCACGTACCTGGCGGATCTTATCAATTTTTGTGTGGATATTTTGTAATTCGTATAAAGCCTTTAGCTTTTGTTCTACGGTTTGTTCCATTAAAACAAGTAATTTATGGGGTTTGTATTTTGCTCCGTTAAACGGATTGCAAAGTTAGTAAATTTTTTCTGAATAATTTCAAGCAATAAATTTGAGGTAAATTGTTCAGTTTCAAAGTGTCCGATGTCGGCAATCATCAATTTTTCCTCTGCATCAAAAAACTCGTGATATTTAAAATCTGCGGTAATAAAAGCATCTGCTCCGGCAGCAATGGCTTCATTTAACAGGAAGCTTCCCGAGCCACCGCAAACTGCCACTTTTTTGATCCTCTTGCCAAATACCTCGGTGTGCCTAACTACTTTGGCCTGCATTCTATCTTTTACCAAATGTAAAAAATCATAGGCATCCATATCGTATTCCAGCCAGCCTACCATACCAGAACCCACCAATTGGTGTTTATTTTCGAGTTTGTAAATATCGTAGGCCACTTCTTCATAAGGATGGTTCTCGAACAAAGCAACCAGGATTTTGCGTTCAGCCTGTGTAGGGTAAACCATTTCAATCCGCACTTCGGCTTCACGGTGGCGAACGCCTCTTTCACCTACAAAAGGATCAGCATCTTCGTTGCCTTTAAATGTGCCAAAACCATCGGCATTGAAACTGCACTCGCTGTAATTGCCAATATTCCCTGCTCCGGCATAAAACAATGCCGACCGCAATTGCTCGGCCTGTGCCTGCGGGCAATAGGTAACCAGTTTTTTCAAAAGGCCTGTTTTAGGCGAAAGCACTTTGGTTCCTGTTAAGCCTAAACGCTCACAAATCCGCCCATTTACACCTGTGTGAATACTATCGAGATTCGTGTGAATGGCATAAAGTGCAATATTATTCTTAATTGCCTTAAGCACTACCCGCTCTACATAATTTTTACCGTTTAGTTTTTTTAAACCTTTAAAAACAATTGGGTGGTGGGTAATAATGAGGTTGCAGCCTGTTGAAATTGCCTCATCTACAATTTTTTCTACACAATCTAAAGCCACCAAAGCGCCATGGATTTCCATATTCGGATCACCCACAATCAAACCAGAGTTATCATAATCTTCCTGATAATTAAGTGGTGCTATGCTTTCTAAATAATTGGTAATTTCAGCTAATTTCATTTGATAAATATAGAAAATTTGAGGTTTTGTTTTCAATTTTTGTCATGCTGAGGCACGAAGCATCTTCAAGCTATGAAAGAGATGCTTCGTATCTCAGCATGACAGCTTACTCGATAGAAACAATAAGTCCGTCTCGATGTAAAACCGAGACGGACTATCTATTTGACTCAAAGAATGTTAAAATTATAATTTAAAAGGTTGTTTACTGAAAACCGCCCATTCTTACCATCTGCAAGCTTTCGAAAACCATTTTCTGGTTATGTTCAAAAGCTAAGGTTTTGTGGTTTACGACATCGATGATCGATCCGATAAAACATAAACCTGCGGTTAAGAGGTATAAAATACCCATTCCGATCTGCCCGATGATAAACCTTTGCAATCCTGGGACAGCAAATAAACCGATTAAACAGAAAATTAGCATATCTGATGGATTTTTCCTTTTGCTGCTGTAAACCATTAAGAAGTTACGCAATTGTTGTTCGGTTAATCCGGTGGTAGCTTGTTGTAAGTATGAGAATTCTTCTGGCGTTATACCTGGTAACGACATTAGAGGTGATTGAAATATATCCATGGTTGCTATGTATTTGTGGTTGAAATTTTAAACGTTTTTTTATTTTTTATCAATGTGTAAATTCTATAAACTATAATCAAAAGTGCCGGAAACCCAAACCAATGTTCGGAAAAGCTTTTGGTAAACTCGCCATGTAAAATATGACTGATTGACCTGCCTATACCACATCCCGAACACCAATCCTCAAAACCCAAATTGGCTAGCGGACAAAGTGTGAAGTGATGCTCGTGGCCATTCGTTGTTGCCAGTAATACTAAAGCTGCTACCCAGAAAAAAAGTTCTAGTGGAAAGCTTTTAATGTACTTCATTGTTTCACTTTTTATATAATTTAGAGGTTATAACACCACCTTTGTTACATCAATTTGCCTGTAATCGACGAATGGGGGAAATATTTCGACAAAACGAGTAATGGAATCTAACAAAAGATCTTATTTATTTTGTTTTTTTGTTTTTCAATACCGTAACCCAGCCAAAAATAGTTAAAAAAACCTTTACACAAATTGCAGGTTAATATTAAAAGATAAGCTTATTTTTGTGCCTTGAACATTCGCGATTTAATAAACAGATACAAAACCGACGATAGGGTAACTCAATTTACCAAAGCGTTGAACAGCAGCAAAAACCCAAAGATACAATTAAAGGGATTGGTGGGTTCGGCCGATGCTGTTGTTGCCCTGTCTTCTTACTTTATATTACATAAACCCATACTGTTCGTTTTACCGGATAGGGAAGAGGCTGCTTATTTTCAGTCTGACCTGGAAAGTGTTTTAGATAAACAGGTTTTATTGTTTCCATCTTCTTACCGTAAATCATTTGATTTTACACAGGTAGATACGGCCAACGTTTTGGCCCGTGCAGAGGTTTTGAACGAACTGAACCACGATTCGGAATATGGTAAAATTGTGGTTTCTTATCCCGAAGCCATCGCCGAAAAGGTTATTGACCGCTCTGCTTTAGAAAAAAACACTTTAGAAATTAGTTTAGGCGCCAAGTTGGGCATTGATTTTATCAACGAGTTTTTAATTGATTATGATTTTGACAGAAGGGATTTTGTTTACGAACCAGGCCAATTTTCTATCCGTGGTGGTATTGTAGATATATTTTCTTTCTCATCCGATCTTCCTTACCGTATCGAGTTTTTTGGTGATGAGGTAGAAAGCATCAGGAGTTTTGAAATTGAAAGTCAGCTTTCGGTTGCCGATGTTAAGTCGCTTACAATTGTGCCAAATGTCCAGGCGAAATTCTTGACCGAAAGCAATATCAGCATCCTCGATTATATCGATCAGGATACACAGCTTTGGTTTAAAGATGTTGAGTTTACCCTTGATATTATTAAAGCTGGCTTTAAAAAAGCCGTTGAACTTTGGAAAGCTTTATCTATAACAGATAAAACCCAAAACCCCGAATGGATTGACCCAAAATTCGCCTTCACTGATGAAAAGTTATTGGGCGATCATCTTCAGGATTTTCCTATCATCGAATTCGGAAAGCAGTTTTTTTATAAAACAGATAACCGTTTTGAGTTTGAAACCAAGCCACAACCTTCATTCAATAAAGATTTCAACCTACTCATTCACAACCTTAAGGAAAATGAAAAGGCCGGCATTGTTAATTTTATTTTCACCGATTCGCCAAAACAGATCGAGCGTTTATATGCCATTTTAGAGGATATTGATAAAACGGCCAAGTTTACGCCAATTAATAGTATGCTGCGCGAAGGTTTTATAGATCCGCAGATCCAGACGGCATTTTATACCGATCACCAGATTTTCGACCGATACTATAAATACAAGCTTAAAAAAGGCTATCAGAAAAGCCAGGCCATTACCTTAAAAGATCTTCGGGAACTAAAATCCGGCGATTATGTTACCCACATCGATCATGGCATCGGCAAATATGCCGGGCTTGAAAAGGTTGAGGTAAATGGCAAAACACAGGAAATGATCCGTTTAATTTATGCAGATAACGACCTGCTTTATGTAAACATCAACTCATTAAACCGCATCGCCAAGTACAGTGGCAAAGAGAGCGGAGTACCCAAGATGAATAAGCTGGGTACCGATGCCTGGGATAAGCTAAAAAAAACTACTAAAAAAAAAGTTAAAGATATCGCCCGGGACTTGATCAAGCTTTATGCTTTGCGCAAAACCCAGGCCGGAACGGCATTTTCGCCAGATAGCTATTTACAAACTGAACTGGAGGCTTCTTTTATTTATGAAGATACGCCCGATCAGTTAAAGGCTACCCAAGACGTGAAAAAGGATATGGAATCGCCACATCCAATGGATCGTTTAGTGTGTGGTGATGTTGGCTTCGGAAAAACAGAGATTGCAGTACGTGCTGCGTTTAAAGCGGTAGCAGAAGGCAAACAAGCGGCGATCCTGGTGCCTACAACCATTTTAGCCTTACAGCATTTCAAAACTTTTTCGTCGCGTTTAAAAGATTTCCCGGTTACGGTAGATTACATTAACCGCTTTAAAACCAGCAAACAAATTAAGGACACATTGGCCGAGGCCGCAGCGGGTAAAGTTGATATTTTGATCGGTACACACCGTTTGCTGAGCAAGGATGTAAAGTTTAAGGATCTCGGCATCATGATTATTGATGAAGAGCAGAAATTTGGCGTTACCGCAAAAGAAAGGTTAAAAGCTGTAAGGGTAAATGTTGATACTTTAACACTTACCGCAACTCCAATTCCGAGGACGCTGCACTTTTCTTTAATGGGGGCAAGGGATTTATCGATCATTAGTACACCGCCACCTAACCGGCAACCGGTGAGTACCGAACTGCATGTTTTTAATGATAAACTGATCCAAGAGGCCGTTCAGTTCGAATTAGACCGCGGCGGACAGGTTTTCTTTATCCATAACCGTGTAAATGATCTGATGCAATTGGGTGGATTGATCCAGAAACTGGTTCCAAAAGCGAGGATCGGTATTGCGCACGGGCAGTTAGATGGCGATCAACTGGAAGATGTAATGCTCGATTTCATTAATGGAGAAAAAGATGTTCTGGTAGCTACCACGATTATAGAAGCAGGTTTAGATATTCCGAATGCCAATACCATCATTATTAACCATGCGCACATGTTTGGTTTGAGCGATCTGCACCAGATGCGTGGCCGGGTAGGCCGGAGCAACAAAAAAGCTTTCTGTTATTTACTTTCACCGCCATTATCTACTTTAACTTCTGAAGCCCGGAAGCGTTTAAGTGCCATTGAAGAATTTTCTGACTTGGGAAGCGGCTTTAACGTGGCCATGCGCGATCTGGATATCCGGGGAAGTGGAAATTTATTGGGCGCCGAGCAAAGTGGTTTTATTGCCGAAATCGGTTTTGAGATGTACCACAAGATCTTGGATGAAGCCATCCAGGAATTAAAAGAAGCTGAGTTTAAAGGTCTGTTCGAAAATGAACCTGCCCGTCCGTTTGTAGGCTTTACACAGGTTGATACCGATCTGGAATTGTATATCCCTGACGCATACATCACCAATATTACTGAGCGTTACAATTTATACACAGAGCTTTCTAAACTCGATAACGAAGCAGAATTAGCCATTTTTGAAAAACATTTGGCCGACCGGTTCGGTCCGGTTCCTCCACAGGTAAAAACCATGCTGAGTGTGGTGCGTTTGCAATGGCTGGGGAAAAAATTGGGTTTCGAGAAAATTAGTTTCAAGAAAAATAGTTTGCGCGGGTATTTCTTGAGCGATAAACAATCTGCTTATTTCGATTCGAATACCTTTACCAAGATTTTAACTTTTGCACAGAACCATCCGCGTATGTGCAATTTAAAAGAAGTAAAAAATACCTTAAGAATTGCTTTTGATAACATAAGTACTGTTGAAGAAGCAATTGAAACTTTAGCACTTATCGATTAAAAAACGTTAATTGAGTCAGTCTATTGACTGAATTAACGTTTTTAAAATTATTATCATCGCCATCTTAAAAAATGTTAGACCCAACCTTATTGCTCGATTTAGTGAAAATGCAAATGCCTTATGGAAAATATAAAGGTTATCTGATCTGCAATATCCCCGAAAGTTATTTATTGTGGTACAAAGATAAAGGCTTCCCAAAAGGGAAATTGGGCGATTTATTGGCTACGATGTTCGAAATTCGGGTAAATGGCTTAGAGTACCTGTTAACGCCCTTGAAAAATCAGCAACGCTAATTAAATTCGAGAGGTAAATCGGTCATCTAATAACTGTGATTGTCATCCTGAGCGGAGTCGAAGGACCTAAAACGATCTTCCTCTTGAACTTGTTTCAGGATCTAATCGCATAACTATTTAATAGATGCTGAAATAAATTCAGCATGACGAATTGGATAATAATTCCCACAGATCAAAATGGCTTTCGCAGAAAAAACCTACATTGATCAGCTTAATCTGCGGGAAACAAATCTATATCTCACAGCCATTTTCATCACAAACCGCATCATCCTTTTTATTTAATAAGGTTAGCGTTGTTTTTGGTTGAGTTTCTTTCCACTCCGTAAAACTTTGGGTAAGCGCATCGGTAAAAGCCTGAACTGGCTGAGCACCGGAAACACCGTACTTGCGGTCCATTACAAAATAAGGCACACCACGGATTCCTAAATTCTGGCTTTCATAAATATCATAACGGACAGCTTCAGCAAACTCATTTCCATTCAGAACTGATTCAGCTTCATCTTTAGCCAAGCCAATTTCTACAGCAAGATCAACCAAAACACTCGTTTCGCCAATATTTTTGCTGTTTACAAAATGTGCTTCAAACAGTTTTTCTTCGGCTAAATCCTGAAGATTATGTTTTGCCGCCAAATGGATCAAACGATGAGCATTGAAGGTATTTGCAGGAATATTCGTGTCAAAATCTATCTTCAAACCAGCGTTTGCAGCCATATCAACCACCTGTTTTGTCATTTGTTTAGCTTGCTCAATCGGCATTCCCTTACTCCGCGAAAGGTAATCGTACACCGATTCGTTATTGGTATTGTGATACGCTGGATTAAGCTGATAGCTCTTCCAATCCACCTCAATTTCATTTTTGAAAGGTAATTTTTCTATCGCCTGTTCAAAATGTCTTTTCCCGATATAGCAAAACGGACACATTACGTCCGACCAGATTTCTACTTTCATAGCACAAAATTAAGGTGATTATACTTGCTTAAGGTAAGGCTTAAGTAAAAAGCCACTATCGTTTAGGATAGCGGCTTCCATATTAATTAGAATTGTCATCCTGAGGATAATTTATTGTACAAAATGTATATACATGACAAGGAAATTTTAATAAATTGATCTGCTTCGAGGAACCGTCATTCCCAACTTGATTGGGAATCTTAATGCCTTGGTATGTTTGCAGGTTGCATTACGATTCCCGCCTGCGCGGGAATGACGACCGATCAGAAAGCTCAACATGGCAAATTCAATTATAACTACTTGTACAACTGGTTAAATATCAGTTTAAAAGTACCGTGCGTTTGCGCTCTAAATGCAATTTCTGGCCCAAAAGCAAGCAGTTTGCCTTTACCAACCTTCGCTTCGAAGGCCGTTACTCCATCTTGCAGGTAAGCCTGCCCCCAGGCCCAGCCGCTGCGCAATGGTGTCGCATCTTCGAACCACATTAAAGGTTTAATCTTTCCAGCTACAATGGCATCGCCTGTGAGCTTAAAAACGGGGCTATTGTCAAAATATACGTCAGCTTCCTTTTCCATCCCCCAGGTTGTTGGCAAAGTTGTATCTACACCAACATTTAAAACACTTCCCGGAACATAATATTTTTCAGCAGGTAACCTCTTTTCCTCTCCGTTTACAATTTCAACCATTGCATTCCGAACCGGAAGATTTAAATGATAGGCCAAATTGGTACTGCTGCCAATGGTCACAATATTGCCCCCGGCCTCTAAAAATTTCTTTAATTCAGGGATTGATTTGTCTGCAGTAATCCTTCCCAAACGATTTCTAAATTCCTGAGGAACTTCTTCTGCCTTTGGTCCGAAAGACCTGCTTCCGAATCCTCCTCCCTGTACCGATGGTATTGCGCCACCCACAAAAATAATTACATCGTATTTAGATTTTAAGTTCCCGGCATCTATATCCTGCGGGTAAATTACTGTTGCGTTATAATGATATTGCTCCATTAAAAAGCGCACCCACCCTGATGCCATAGAACCTCCATAGGTATCCCAAAGGGCAATTCTTCTGGCAGAGATTTTAATTTTATCTTTTGGTACAGCAGCACTTTTCAGTTTGATGTTTGCTTTTTCCAATATTGATTTCCCTGCTGAAGGGACATAAAAATCGCCATTTTCAGTCGACCGGTAAACTTCAATTTTATTTTTCAAAAGATCGTTCACTGCAGTATAGGAATCATTTTGTGCTGCACTTAACACATAACCCGATCCTGAGGGCAATTTATTCTCAAATTTCAATAAAGCACCGTACGGATTTTTCTCAAACGGCCCTGAAAAATCATCCAGAATCCGATCGAATTTCACATCCATTAAATAAGCTAAGGTCCATCCTGCAGCGTCGTATGGTGGAATTGGCGCACCTCCTTCGTATTTAAAATCGTTTGGATGATCTTGCGGCTCGAACATATCTAAAACATGCGGACGAAAAGCCTGATCGGTTTTTACGACATAACTTCCGGCAGGATAATTTTTCCCTGCAACGGTAAATGAAGCGGTTGCTTTTTGAACCACAATACCTGTTCTAATCAAAGCATTTAAAAATTTAACAGCAGAGTTAAAATCCGGCTGATCGGTGCTTAAAATATATCCACGGGGATCTCTGTTTACAGGAGCCTTCATCACCGTATCGAAAGCTTTCATACTGATCTGGCGTCTTGGGCCAAAATCGGCGTCTCCACCTGCTACGGCTGTACTTTTTTCTCCTTTTGCCGCATTATTAATGGCTTCTATTTTTTTAGGAGAAAAAGACCAAGTATCTTTTTTACCACGTTCTATCGAATTTCTACCCATCTGGTAAATGTTGTACAACAATTCGTCGCGATAGCGTTGCGCATAATTTAAAACAGCATAGTTTAACGATACCGAATAGTCAATAGAGTTTTTAAAGTACCATTTCCTTGGGGTAATCGGGTTTGGCGAATCGCCGTTCGGCAATAATCTCGAGGGAACTAAGGGAATTTCAGAAGGTGTAGGATTCCCGATAATTTCGGTCAAGAGCCCAATCATGTTGTGAAAATAAGTGGTGGTTCTTAAACCGCCATTGTACCAGGTAGAATAAACCGATCCTCCACGTTGGGTATACCCAGGTTTGTTTTCTACATTCATACGGTTGTGCATGGCCGCACCAACGGCATCTAAACTGGTTAATAACGTTGGATCGAAAACATAATTGAAAGGATCGCGGTAGGGAGGACCAGCAACAACCGTTCCTGCCGGACCTGCCTGATGGTGGTTATACATAATCTGCGGAATCCATTCCACAAAAAGTTGGCGGCCGATATTCTGCGTTTCTTTAAGGTTTAACATAAAGAAATCGCGGTTATTATCATGACCTGCGTACTTTTCGTACAAAACAGGCAAACCTGAGGTTGTTCTTTTTTTGGGGTCTTTCTCCTTCATGTACCAATTGCTCACCAATTCTTGTCCATCAGGGTTGGCATGGGTAAACAAAATGATTACGTTATCCAAAATACGCAGGGTTTCAGGTTCTTTTCTGGAGGCAAATTCATAAGCAGTTTCGATCAGCTGATGTGCACCTACTACCTCATTGGCATGCAAGCCGCCATCTATCCAAACTACCGCCTTACCTTCCTGGGCTAATGCTTTTGCCTGCTCAGGTGTAATTTCTGCATGTGCCAGCTGTTGCGAAATTTCCTTGTAACGGTCTAATTTCTTGAGGTTTTCGGGTGAAGAAACGATCAACATATATTGACTTCTACCTTCTTCGGTTTTGCCAATATCAACCAGTTTAATGCGGTCAGAACTTGCCGCGAGTTTCTTAAAATAAGCTTCTGTTTGGGTATAATTGGCCAGTTGGTAGTCGTCGCCGATATCAAAACCAAAATGCGCTTTTGGCGTTGGCACTTCCTGCGCCAGCAACGCATAGCTATTTACCATTAAAAAAGCAAAGCAAAGCCTTTTAAAGTAGATTTTTATCATAATAAGGAGTTTAGTTAGGTAACCAAATATAATATAGAATCAGCACCAAAAACTGCTTGCTGTAAATTTGTTACAAGTTTTAAATCCTAATCCATACATTTGTCCTGATGTAAGTTCTTAACTTTATTTTTCATCAACCGATACAGGTTCCCGGAATACAACCGGGATTAATAGGGAATCGTGTGCAAATCACGAGCTGTCGCGCAACTGTAAATTCTGTCTTTTCGTTAAAAGACAACGGTCTTATCATTCATGCCACTGTGCCGTTTACCGGGATGGGAAGGCGATAAGATCGGGAATAAGTCAGGAGACCTGCCTATATTGAATTGACGGTGCTTTCGCGTTATAAAGTAATTGGTCAGGTCTGATTGTACACCATAAAATTAACCATTTTATATGCTTGCTTTAAGCTTTTTGCTAATGAGTAGGCTGTTTGTGCGCTAACCTTTCCTTTTTATTTCTAACAAAAAACATTATAAAATATTGCTTTGAGGGCTTTTAAACGATTTATTTACTTAATCTTTAAAAGAGATGCTAACGCAAAATCTGGGCTATCCGCGAATAGGTAGCCAAAGGGAATTAAAGAAAATCTGCGAAAATTACTGGGCAGATAAAACTGGGTACAAAAATGTACTTCAGGTGGGAAAAAACATTCGCCACGAAAACTGGAACCTTCAAAAAGAAGCTGGAATTGATATCATTCCTTCGAACGACTTTTCTTTTTACGATCATGTGCTTGATCATTCTTTAACTTTTGGGGCCATCCCGAAAAGGTACAACGAAGTGATCCTAAAAAAAGGAAATTCAGAGCTTGATCTTTATTTTGCTATGGCAAGAGGTTATCAGAAAGAGGGATTAGATGTAGTAGCAATGGAAATGACCAAATGGTTCGATACCAACTACCATTACATCGTTCCTGAGTTTTACAAAGACCAGCCTTTTAAACTTTTCTCTACCAAAATTATCGATGAGTTTTACGAGGCAAAACAATTGGGTATTACCACCAAACCTGTTTTAATCGGTCCTGTTTCTTACCTATTATTGGGAAAAGAAAAGGAAACTGGCTTTGAAAAGATCGATCTGATCAAAAATCTTCTTCCGGTTTATATCGAGATATTATCTCGGTTGGATGCTTTGGATGTAGAATATATTCAGTTTGATGAACCTTTTTTGACTTTAGATCTTACCGAAAAAGACAAGAAAGCTTACGAATATGCCTATAAAGAGATCAGAAAAGCTTTTCCTAGGTTAAAAATTGTTTTGGCTACTTATTTCGAAGGCTTGGGCAATAATTTAGCACTAACTACTTCACTCCCGGTAAATGTTTTACATATCGACCTGGTACGTGCTGAAGCCCAATTGACGGATGTTTTAGCTTCTTTGAGAGAAGATACCATCCTTTCGTTAGGTTTGGTAGACGGAAGAAACATCTGGAAAAATGATTTCGAGAAATCTGCTTCAATCATTAATCAAGCCGTAGAAAAAAGAGGCCTGGGCAAAGTGTGGATCGCCCCATCTTGCTCCCTAATCCACTCACCAGTTGATTTAGATAATGAAACCAATGAACAAAATCTATCGACAGAAATTAAACAGTGGTTGGCTTATGCGAAACAAAAAATTGCGGAAGTAGCTACCTTAAAAAAACTGATCACCAACGAAAGCCCCGCATCTACCCTGCAAAAACTTGAGGAAAATAAGATCGCGATTGCTAACCGTAAAGTTTCTAAAATCATCCACAATCCTGAAGTTAAGCAACGTGTTTTAGGATTAAAAGAGCAGGATGCAGAACGTTTAAGTCAATTTTCGAGCAGAAAAATTAAACAACAAGAACTCAATCTGCCAAGTTACGCCACTACAACCATCGGATCGTTTCCACAAACGGCTGAGGTAAGAAGCTGGAGGGCAAAACTTAAAAACGGAACCTTTACAGTTGAAGAATACGACGAGCTAATTGCCAAAGAAACCGCAAAAGCCGTGAGCTGGCAGGAAGAAATCGATCTGGATGTTTTAGTTCATGGTGAATTTGAGCGTAACGATATGGTTGAATACTTCGGTGAGCAGCTAGATGGTTTCGCTTTCTCTAAAAATGGCTGGGTACAGAGTTATGGCTCGCGCTGCGTAAAACCACCTATTATTTTTGGTGATGTTTCTCGCCCGAAACCCATGACGGTAAAGTGGACCGCCTACGCGCAGTCGCTTACCTCAAAATACATGAAAGGTATGCTCACAGGTCCTGTAACCATCTTACAATGGTCGTTTGTGCGCAATGATCAACCAAGATCAGAAACCTGTACCCAAATTGCACTGGCCATCCGTGATGAGGTTTGCGACTTGGAAAATGCAGGGATAAAAATCATTCAGATTGATGAGCCAGCCATTAGAGAAGGTTTACCATTGCGCAAAGCTGATTGGCAAAACTATTTAAACTGGGCGGTTAAAGCCTTTAAAATTTCGGCAAGTGGCGTGAAAGACGATACACAGATCCACACGCACATGTGTTACTCGGAGTTTAACGATATCATCCAAAACATTGCCGATATGGATGCCGACGTAATCACCATCGAAACCTCACGTTCGCAAATGGAATTATTAGATGCATTTGCCGATTTTAAATATCCAAACGAAATTGGCCCAGGTGTATACGATATTCACTCTCCAAGGGTTCCGAAGAGGGAAGAAATGGTTCAATTGCTCAAAAAAGCAAAGGCTGTTATTCCCTCCGGACAACTCTGGGTAAACCCTGATTGTGGTTTAAAAACCCGCGGATGGGACGAAACCAAAAAGGCCTTAATAGAAATGGTTGAAGCCGCCAAAGAAATGCGCAAAGCCGAAACGGTACTTGCTGCAGATCTTCAGGTGAATTAATTCTATTTTGCCACGGAGAAACCAACACTATTAAGTTAAGACTTCGATTGTTGTCAGTCTGAGCTTGTCGAAGACCCTTATCGTGAAATAACTAAAAAAACTGTCCTTCAACGAACTCAGGATGACATCTTTTAGTTATTTCACCACTTAATTGCATTACCAGAAATACTGAAAGCACATTTATTTTGCGTTTCCGGTATCCATTTCTCATACGCAAACCTTTTACTTTGGCAATTTTCTACTAAAAATAACTAGAAAGTTGCCAAAGTTTTTTACAGCACCTATATTTAACCCATGACCCTAGAAGAAAGAATAGAAAATTCTAAAACCAGCATTTTTAAAGCCGTTTTCCCAAATACAACAAATCATTACGACACCCTTTTCGGCGGAACAGCCATGCATTTAATGGACGAAGTTGCTTTTATTACTGCAACCCGTTTTAGCCGTCAGATTATGGTTACCGTAAGCAGCGACAGGATAGATTTTAAAAAACCAATTCCAGCAGGTACAATTGTGGAGCTTATCGGTAAGGTAAGTCATGTGGGTAATACCAGTTTAAAGGTTAATGTAGAAATTTATATCGAACAGATGTATGCCGAAGGAAGAGAATTGGCTGTTCATGGTGATTTTACTTTTGTGGCCATTGATGAAAATAAAAAGCCGGTTCAGGTAATTAAATAATCTTATAAGCTTTGGCCAAAAAAGATGTAAAAATCATAATCTTAAATTTTTAGATTTGATTATGGAACAACTTTCTGAGGAAGACTTAAAAAATATTGCCAAGCAACTGGGTTGTCCTGAAGGCGAACACGGCATTAAAACTGGAGAAATGATGCATGCCAATAATATCGGCATGACGACTTCTGCAATTGAGGCATTAAACCTTCAAAGCAATGAAACTGTTTTAGAAATTGGTCATGGAAACGGGGGGCATATTGCTCAACTCTTATCACAAGCCGAAAACCTCCAGTATTTCGGTGCCGATATTTCTGCAACCATTATTGCTGAGGCCGAGAAGATCAATCAGGATTTCATAACAAAAGGAAAGGTTCACTTTCAGCTAACAAATGGCATTACATTGCCATTTGAGGATGACCTATTTGATAAAATTTTTACGGTTAATACAATCTACTTTTGGACAAACCCAAGCGACTACCTCAACGAAATTAAGCGAACACTAAAACCTGAGGGCACCTTGGCTATATGTTTTGCTGATAAAAATTTTATGGAAAATCTTCCTTTTACACCTTATGGCTTTACACTTTACGAAGTGGAAACCGTAAAAGAACTATTAGAAAAAGCGGGATTTGACATTAAAAACAGGCTCAAAAAATCAGAGCAGGTACAAAGTAAAACCGGTGAAAAGATAGAAAGAGCATATTATGTTGTAATAGCTACTACTGAACATAGTCCTCGTTACAAACGAGGACGATAGATAAGACTTGTGGTAAAATTTTAATACAAAATCAGATACAGATAGGCATAAACCACAGGAGCAGACAGCAACAAGCCATCAAAACGATCTAACAAACCACCATGCCCGGGTAATAAACCACCACTATCTTTCGTATCCAGACTGCGTTTAAGCATCGATTCTACTAAATCTCCCAGTGTACCAAAACTTGCAATTAATATGGCCATACCGATCCAAATCCAAGCTGGACTTTCGGTAAACAGAAATGATAAACCAAAAGCGACCAAAACACTGGTAAACATGCCTCCGAAAAATCCTTCCCAGCTTTTCTTTGGCGAGTGGCGCTCGAACAATTTACGTTTACCGTATTTTACACCAAAAAGGTAAGCGCCTGTATCGTTTGCCCAAAGCATCAGCAAAAATGCCAGCGGAAGATGAAAGTTATATTCGTTCCAGTTTTTTAAAAAGCCCAGGGCATGAAAAAAACAGAATGGAATGGTTACATAAACAAAGCCGACAAAAGTGTACGAGATGTTGGCGAATGGAATTTTGTTTTTCTTATACAGCTCAGTAATAAAAACTGAGAAAATCAGCGGAATACAAAGCAGCAAATACTTCACATCGTATTTAAGGTAATGTAAGCCAGCGGCCATTAAAAACACTAATGAGCCAGCTACCAAACCGATATTTCGGTGTGGCCTAATGCCTGAGTTTTTAATCAGCTTGTAAAATTCAAACAAAGCCAAAACACTTAAAACAAGATAAAATATGGTAAAAGTGTAGCTGCCCAGAAGGATAGAGCCAAGCATTACAATGGTAAAAAAGAAAGCGGTTATTGCCCTGGTTTTCATTTAAGGTAGAGGTAAAAGGGTGTAAGGTTTAAGGTCATCATCACTATTCAATTTCGTTTTCTACAATGTATTCTATGGCTTTATCGAAATCTACCTTATTCACCAAAACATTTATTTCGCCAATATTATATGCCGAGAGCTGTTTATTTATCGTTACTGCCGGAATTCCGGCTTCTGTTAATCCCTGTTTTAATACCTCGGCCGCAAAGGCATCGCTGCTGGTATATACTTTAACCCAATTTTCGCTCACGTGATGCGTTATCTTTAAAAATTTTGAACAAAGCTATGGTAATTATTGCACTAATTAAATAGCCATACCATGGAAAACCGATCGGTTCATCAGCTTTATCAAGGGGCATATGGTGTTTCTGCATATAAAAAGCCGCACAAACCGCATAAGCATTGTTTATAAAGTGTGCCAGCATAGCATACCAGATGCTTCCACTATAATAATACAGGTAGCCAAAACCAGCACCCAATAACATACGTGGCACAAAACCATAAAACTGCACATGGATGGCACTGAAAATTATGGCTGATAACCAAATTGCAACGTGGGGGTTTTCAAAAGCCCTGTTTAACGATCTTTGCACACCTCCGCGAAACATTAATTCTTCGCCAATTGCAGGTATAACAGCAATCATAACGAGGTTTACAATGAAATCGAAATTACTTCGTACAGTGATCAATTGAATGGTCATTTTCATTGCAATAGCTTCCTTCTCCTTCATCCACTGTTCTATCTTATGCAAAAAATCAGGCAAAACCATTTTCTGGTTCCAAATCACTGTCCATTCCATAAATGGCATACTCAGTATCATAATGGCCAGAACAAGCACAACCAGCAAGAATTTGGGTTGCTTGAAAAGATAAAATTCTGTTACTTTTTTTCTTTCCGTTAAAGCCAGGGCAATTGGAGGTAAAATAAATGTTCCGATCGAACTTAATATTTGTATCACTTTAAAACCAGCAATATACCTAGGGTCACCTGCTAAAAGCATGTCCAAATTACTTACTATTCCTAAGCCATACATCATTAAAACGATGACAACAGCCAGAAGCCCAAACACAAGCCCGCCCACAACTGCGTAAAATAAAAGTAAAAGTAATTGTAAGAAAGGATTGATTTCCTCCTTGTTAGGTGTTACAAAATTCATTATTTGTACCTTTGTATGTTTTATTAATCGTTGAAGATAGAAAATGTCTGTTAAGATAGGAAATATAGATTTAGGTGAGTTCCCTTTATTACTGGCTCCAATGGAGGATGTGAGCGATCCGCCGTTCCGTTATGTATGCAAAAAAAACGGAGCCGATATGATGTACACCGAATTTATTTCTTCGGAAGGTTTGATCCGCGACGCTGCAAAAAGCATACAAAAGCTTGATATTTTCGAATACGAAAGGCCAATTGGCATCCAGATTTTTGGTGGCGATATCGAGCACATGCGTGAAGCCTCTGAAATTGCTTCTGCAGCAGGTCCTGACCTGGTTGACATCAATTATGGCTGTCCGGTTAAAAACGTTGTGTGTAAAGGCGCGGGCTCTAGCCTTTTACAGGACATCGATAAAATGGTAAAGATGACCGAAGCTGTTGTTAAAGCTTCACATTTGCCGGTTACCGTTAAAACCCGTCTTGGCTGGGATGATAATACCAAAAATGTTTACGAAGTGGCTGAGCGGCTTCAGGACGTGGGTATTCAGGCACTTACCATCCATGGCAGAACAAGAGCGCAGTTATATAAAGGCGAGGCCGATTGGTCGCTTATCCGGGAGATCAAACGCAATCCACGCATCAAAATACCGATTTTTGGCAATGGCGATGTGGATAGTCCTGAAAAAGCAGCTAACTGGCGTATGGAATACGAGATAGATGGCATTATGATTGGCCGTGCGGCAATAGGCTACCCATGGATTTTTCGCGAGGTAAAACACTTTTTTAAAACGGGCGAACACCTTGCCGGACCAACAATTGAAGAACGTATTGAAGTTTGCCGTACACATTTAGATAAATCGTTGGAATGGAAAGGGCCTAAAACCGGAATTTTCGAAATGCGCCGCCATTATGCAAACTATTTTAAAGGCTTGCCAGATTTTAAACCTTACCGTATGCGTTTGGTGGCCGAGCCAGATATCAACAACATTTACAGTATTTTAGAAGAAGTGGCAGAAAAATTTGCCGACTATGATGCTACTAAAGTACTGGCTTGATTTTTGAAAGGTTTTTTTATACATTCGTAAATCATCATGGTTACAGCTATTACAGACGGTGTTAAGGTTTCAGTAGAAACAGTGTACCAGCCAGAATATTCAAATCCGGCCAACGAGCATTATATGTTCGCTTATCGCGTAGAAATTTCTAATCTTTCTGATTATGCTGTTCAATTAATGCGCCGCCAGTGGTTTATTTTCGATTCGAATAGTAGCCGAAGAGAGGTAGAGGGTGAGGGCGTTGTTGGTTTACAGCCCATTATTCAACCTGGCGAAACACACGTATATGTTTCAGGCTGTAATCTAAAAACCGATATGGGCAGCATGAAAGGTGCGTACTTAATGAAACGGGATATAGATGGATCTGAATTCGAGGTTGATATTCCAGAATTTCAGTTAATCGCTCCTTATAAATTAAATTAATCCTTAATTCCATCCTGCCACAAATCGTCATTTCGACCGTAGTGTTCCAAAGGAACTCCTTTGGAGGAGAAATCTATAAAGTTTAATCTGATCCAGAGATCTCTTCATTTCGTTTCACTCCAGTCGAGATGACGAGACCTTTTAGTATAGGTGAGGGGTAGAAAAGCAAATCAGTGTTCCATTTTTAGGTTATTCCTGCTTTCCGCTATAGTCCCTCTTTCAATCGGGAGCTGCGGCTGCAATCAGGTTTAAAAAGCAGTTTTGCTGCAACTATTAAAGGTTTAACAGCATGATGCCTACAATTTTTTGTGCACCCTGAAACCCCAAATAGTACAACTAACTTCGCCACCTAAACCTGATTGACGTGAAGCCCGATTCTTCATCGGCGTAACAAAAAGCAGGACCGGAGCTTACCCATTTACCACAAAATTGCTTTCCAAAAAACGCTCAATTATTTCTGTTGGAAAGAAAAGTTCTATAAACCAAAAACGGCCAGGATTACCCGGCCGTTCTGTGCTTTTCATAATTAGATATCTCTTTAATCTCTGCTTCTTCCAAAAAGCATTGATGCGTAATACAATAAATTGGCTAATGCACCAACAGCCGCTACCACATAAGTCATGGCTGCCCACCAAAGCGCATCTTTAGCCTGCGCATTTTCCTCTTGTGTTTGCATTACACCATTATTATTTTTTAGCCAGGCCAATGCGCGGTTACTGGCATCAAATTCGACTGGTAGGGTAATGATACTAAATATGGTTACCAGTGCTAAACCTACCACGCCAATAGCCAAAACAATCGGATTTCCGGTAAAGCCTATTAACAATACACCAATTAATAATACCCACTGTAAAAGATTAGATGAAATACTTACCACCGGAACCATACTGCTTCTTAAATTGAGCCAGTTATATGATTTCGCCTGCTGTACCGCATGGCCACACTCGTGGGCTGCTACGGCCGCGGCAGCTACGCTCCTGCTATAATATACATCTGTACTTAAATTAACGGTTTTATCTGATGGATTGTAATGATCTGTTAGTTGTCCTTCGGTACTCATCACCTTCACGTCGTATATCCCATTATCATGTAGCATTCTTTCTGCCACCTCTTTGCCCGATAAACCTGAGCTAAGTTGCATTTCGGCATACTTAGAAAACTTATTTCTAAATCGCCATTGTACAAACATGCTCAGCAATAATACCGGGATGATTAATATTAAATAAACTCCCATTTTCTTCTGTATGTTTTTCGTTTAACACATATCAAAAAGCGTTCCCATATTATTTAAGCGTTAAAAAATGGTACATTTATACTATGCCAACAGCGTTTTCATATTGGGAGAAGGAGTCGTTTTTTACTTATGATATCATTATTATCGGTAGTGGAATTGTGGGTTTAAATGCTGCTATCCAACTTAAAAAAACTGCTCCGGCTTTAAAAATTGCCATACTGGAAAGGGGCTTTTTACCAACAGGCGCCAGCACCAAAAATGCGGGTTTTGCATGCTTCGGTAGCATTTCTGAACTGATTGAGCAAGAAGAATGTGCTGGCTTAAATAGTCTGGCACTCCTTATAGAAAAACGCTGGAAGGGCCTGCTTAAACTGCGCAATTTATTAAGCGATAAAACCATTGATTACCAAGGTTTAGGAGGATACGAATTATTTAAAAATAAGAACATTTTTCTGGCCGACACATGTGTATCCAAAATTGAACATTATAACCGTATCATTAACGATATTGTTGGTGCTAATGCTTTTGCCCTTGCCAATAAGAAAATTAGCACATTTGGCTTTAAAGATATCAGCACCTTAATCGAAAACCGGTACGAAGCGCAAATTGATAGTGGTAAAATGATGTTTGCTTTAATTCAATATGCACAAAAACTCGGCGTTAGCATATTTAACAATTGTATGGTAGATCAGATCCTGGAAGAAAACGAGGGTATGCAATTGCTAACCAAAAACGGAAACTTTTTCTGTAAACGGCTAATTGTAACTACCAATGCTTTTGTAAAAGACTTATTGCCTAATATTGATGTTAGCCCGGGTCGTGGACAGGTTTTAATTACCAAACCCATTAAAGCACTAAAAATAGCAGGTACCTTCCATTACGATAAAGGATATTATTATTTCAGAAATATAAACAATAGAGTTTTATTGGGTGGTGGCCGAAATATCGATTTTAAAGCCGAAGAAACCACCGAATTTGGCCAAACTGAGGCAGTTCAGCTAGCACTGGAAGATTTATTAAAAAATGTAATCCTCCCTAAAGTCAATTATGAAATCGATTATCGATGGAGCGGTATTATGGCTTTCGGAAAAATTCTGGAACCACTTATAGAAGAGATTAAGCCAAATATCTTTTGCGCCACCCGGTGTAACGGCATGGGTATAGCAATTGGTGCGCAAACAGGAGAAGACGTGGCGAATCTGCTGCTGAAAAACTTATAGTTTTTTTACCACAAAGAACACAGAGAAAAAACCACAAAGCACGCTGAGTTGGTTTTAATTTAAAAGATCCTTTTAACAGTTACGTCATCTCGACTGAAGCACAGTCCCGACGTTAAGTCGGGAGAGAGATCTGCTAATATAGATTTAGCTTCGCTGAGCCTTCGGGTTCTCGACTTCGTTGCACCCGATAGCTATCGGGTCCGCTCGAAATGACGATTTGTGGAATAACGCTTATCAGTTACTTAAACACAATCGTCTTATTCCCACTTACAAAAACCCGATCTTCAAAAATAAGTTCTAAAGCTTCCAGCAGTACTTTTTTCTCTATTTCTTTTCCTGCCCTCACCATTTCTTTTACACCAAAATTATGATCTACGTGGTTAGTATGTTGCGTAATAATCGGTCCCTCATCGAGGTTATCGGTAACAAAATGGGCGGTAGCACCAATAATTTTTACCCCGCGTTCAAAAGCCTGCCGATAGGGGTTGGCACCTATAAAAGCGGGCAAAAAAGAATGATGGATATTAATGATTTTACCTGCATAATCTTTTACAAAATCGGCAGAGAGGATTCGCATAAATTTAGCCAACACTAAATAGTCTACCTCAAACCGGTTGATAATAGCTTTAACTTCAGCCTCAAATTCACTTTTATCCTTATTGGTATGATCGACATAAAAATAAGGAATGCCCAATTTTTCGGTAAAATCTCTCAGGCTTTCATAATTGCCGATTACACATTGCACGTTAGCCCCTAAAGTTTTGAATTGGTTTTTAATCAGTATTTCTGCCAGGCAATGATACTCCTTGGTTACCAAAACGGCAATCTGTTTTTCCTGTTGGGTAATTAAATTTACCTCAGCAGCATTTGGCAGGTTTTCTAAAAGTTTTTCCTTCAGTTTTTCTGCATCCTCCAGACTTCCGCTACAGGCAATACGGGTAAAAAACGACTTATTGGCTTCGTCTACAAACTCCCGCATGGCGATAATATTCAATTGGTGTGCAGCCAGCACGCGGGTAATATTTGTAACTAAACCAACTTGATCGGGGCAGGATATGAGGACTGTTAATGCGTTCATTTATAAAATACTAATGCCCAATTATAGAAATTTTTTTTCGTTATTTTTCGTTCACAATAACTAAAATTTTTTGGTATATCTATTTTAAATCTTCATTTTTGCTAAAATTTTTATCATTATGGAGATTGCGGGTATTGCTTTACTAATCGTTATTTTAATAGTTCTGGTAATTTTATTATTGAAGAAACCACAGGCTGCTCTTTCTATTATCTCGGTAGAAGACTTCGAAAGAACAAAAAGTGAAAA
Source organism: Flavobacterium sp. W4I14 (assembly GCA_030817875.1). Classification (NCBI taxonomy): domain Bacteria; kingdom Pseudomonadati; phylum Bacteroidota; class Flavobacteriia; order Flavobacteriales; family Flavobacteriaceae; genus Flavobacterium; species Flavobacterium sp. W4I14. Next base: position 4,980,699 of record JAUSZU010000001.1, on the reverse strand, counting down.
TGAATTATTAAAAATAAGCCTGGCCAAAGCCGACGAACGTGTTTCTAATTTATCAGCCGAAAAAGAGCACATTACCGCATTGCTTAAACAAGAACAGCAGCGCCTAATTGATGAATTACAGGCTGAGCGCGACCGGCTTGCCGACGCCAATCGCGAATTGGAAAGTACCAGGTCCTTTTATCTGGCCGAAAAAGAAAAACTTGCCGAACAGAAGCTAAGTTTTGAGCAGTCGCAAGAAAAATTAAACAAAGACTTTGAATTAATTGCCAATAAAATACTGGAGGAAAAATCGAGCAAATTTATTGAGCAGAACCGAACTAATTTGGATATCATCTTAAATCCTTTGAAAGAAAATATTAAAGCTTTTGAAGACAAAGTAGAAAAAGTTTACAAAGCCGAATCGGATGAAAGAAATACGCTAAAAGGTGTAATTTCACTATTAATGGATCAAAGTAAACAGATTCAGGAAGATGCCAATAATTTAACCAAAGCTTTAAAAGGCGATAGCAAAAAGCAGGGAAATTGGGGGGAAGTGATTTTGGAAAAGGTTTTGGAACGCTCAGGTTTGGTGCGCGATCAGGAATACCGCATTCAAGCCTCGCATACATCCGCCGAAGGCGGTCGGTACCAGCCCGATGTAGTGATTGACCTACCAGATGACAAACATCTTATAGTCGATGCTAAGGTATCTCTGGTTGCTTATGAGCGTTCGGTATCTGCGGAGACGGATGAAGAGCGAGAAGGCTATGTAAAACAGCATTTAGCCTCTATTAAGAATCACATACAGGAACTATCTTCAAAAAATTACCAGGATTTATATAAAATCAATTCTCCGGATTTTGTTTTGCTGTTTGTACCGATCGAATCCTCTTTCAGCATTGCGGTTCAAAAAGATGCAGAATTGTTCAATTTTGCCTGGGATAGAAGGGTAGTAATTGTGAGTCCATCAACATTATTAGCCACCTTGCGTACCATAGCCAGCATGTGGAAACAGGAACGCCAAAACCGGAATGTAATGGAAATTGCCCGTTTAAGTGGCAGTATGTACGATAAATTTGTAGGCTTTATTTCGGATATGGAAAATATTGGCAAACACATCAAAAATGGCCAGGATGCTTACGATAAAGCCATTAATAAATTGTCAGTGGGTTCGGGAAATTTAACCAATACTTCTGAAAAGATTAAAAAACTGGGAGCGAAGACCACCAAACAGATTGATACGAAGTATTTGGATCTTAACGAAGATTAGAATAGGCAAATCTGCTTGAATTTTTTAGTTCTAAAATTATAGTCAAAAACTTGCAAGTTTAGTGATTTTTTTAGACTTACATAGAACGATTTTTTTTTTATTTTTTTCTTTCTTGGTGAATAGAGAGTTGTGATGACGGCCATTACAGACTAATATAAGCGACTAAAAGAAAAAAGTCGTTATCACTTAGAACATTTTATATTTCTTAGCAATATCGACTACAAAGTAAAATCGTCATCTCGACTGAAACGCAGTGGAATGGAGAGATCTGCCTACAAAGATTTAGCTTCGCTGAGCCTTCGGGTTCTCGATTTCGTTGCACCCGATAGCTATCGGGTCCGCTCGAAATGACGACCTATTTTTATTTATTAAAAGCATTCCAGCCCTGAGCCTTCAGCTCGTGTACTTTTTCTGATTTAGAAACCATTTTACAACCCGAGTTTTTATCCGTAACATGTCCAATCACAGTGATATCTACATCATGTTTCAGTTTTTTATAATCATCCTGACTTATGGTAAACAATAACTCATAATCTTCGCCACCACTTAATGCACAAACCGTTGGGTCTAAACCTAACTCGCGGGCGGTTTCATAAGTCATTGGATCTAAAGGTATTTTTTCCTCATAAATGGTCATTCCTTTATCTGATTGTTCTGCCAAATGCAAAATTTCAGAAGCTAAACCATCTGAAACATCAATCATAGAGGTTGGTTTTATATTCATTTCATCTAAAAGTGCAATAATATCTATCCTCGCTTCTGGTTTCAATTGTCTTTCGATGATATAATCTTTACCTTCTAAATCTGGTTGGATCTGTGGGTTTTCCAGGTAGATTAATTTCTCTCTTTCCAAAATCTGCAAGCCTAAATAAGCACCACCCAAATCGCCGGAAACACACAATAAATCATGTTCTTGAGCACCATTTCGGTACACTACTTTATCCGCATCGGCATAACCAATACTGGTAATACTGATTACCAGGCCTTGCTTGCTTGATGAAGTATCTCCACCAATTAAATCGATGTTATATTTGTTGCAAGCCAGTTCGATCCCTTTATAAATTTCTTCAACAGCCTCTAAAGGAAATTTACTCGATAAACCCAGCGAAACTGTAATCTGACTTGCTTTTCCGTTCATCGCATAAATGTCACTCAAATTTACCTGAACAGCCTTGTAGCCTAAGTGCATTAAAGGCACATAAGCCAAGTCGAAATGGATTCCTTCCAACAACAAATCGGTCGAAATTAAGGTCTGTTTTCCTTTGGCATCTAAAACAGCAGCATCATCACCAACACCTTTGACCGAATAATCGTTTTTAATTTTAAAATTAGTGGTTAGGTGTTTAATCAACCCAAACTCTCCTAATTCATTAATATCTGTACGCTCTTTATTTTCAAACATATGCAATAGTTAGAGGTGAAGCCCCAAATTTTTATTTTTTAAAATCAACTGTCATTCTGAGCATAGCGAAGAATCTTTAACTACAACAGCTGGTATTTCTAGCTTGCAGATCCTTCCTGCGTCAGGATGACAAATCCTGACTTTCCATCCAATTTTTACCCTCTGTAAACCTGGCAATTAACATGGCCGCAACATTATCACCAGTAGCATTTAACAAAGTAGCCATCGGATCAACCAGCGTTCCTATAATCATAGCTGGTGGTAGTGCCTCTGGTGGTAATTGGTAAGCCGAAATCATTAATAACTCGCCAATATAACCGCCATTTGGTATTCCACCTTCTACAATACTCACTAAAACAGTAATTCCCAGTGCCAAAATAATGGTATCGACATGTACTAAATCTTTACCAAAAATGGCAAAAACAACAGCAATTTTAACAATAGAGCTGATACTCGAACCATCCTTATGCAAGGTTGAACCTAATGGAATCGTCACGTTGGTAATGTAATCGGGTACGCCCATTTTTCGCGCACCATCTAAATTCGCAGGAATAGTGGCAATACTGCTGCAGGTTCCGATTGAAGTTAAAGACGGTACAATATTATTTTTCCAAAATACTTTTATCGCTTTAAATCCACCTGCAACAAAAGCATATAAGGTAAAAAAAACGATAAAATAAAATGCTCCTACACCATAGTATAACCCTAAAGCTTTTGCATAGGTTCCGAAAAGCTGTGGACCGAAAACCCCAACCTGATAAGCGAAATAAGCACCCAAACCGATTGGGCCAAGTTTCATAATCAAAATGATGAGTTTTTTCATCACTTCATTGCCCGATACCAGGAAGTTTTTAAATCCATCGCCCTCGTTCCCGGAATATAACGTAGAAAAACCAACCAGTACTGAAAAAATAATCAATGCCAGCATATTTTTTCTACTTCCTATCTCGAAAAATTCTCCTACGGTTAAAAGTTGGGTCATTTGTTCGCCAAATGACTGTATTTTTTCTGGTTCAGTTGGTAAAGTAGCATTTCCCAACTGTTGATGGATAGGAAAAATCCATGTAGCAACCAAGGTTAAAACCGCCGAAATGAGTATGGTAGAAAGAAAAACCAAAACCATAATGGTTAATAATCTGCCTAACTTTTTTGTTCTATCTATATTCGCAATTGCTGAGGAAACCGCAAAAAATACCAATGGAATAACAGCTGTAAACAACAGGTTTAAAAATATATCACCTAATGGTTTTATACTTTCAACGCTTTTCCCAAAAATCAAACCTACAATACTTCCAACAGTTATTCCTGCCAAAAGCCATAATAAGCCTGAGTAATTTTTAAGGATGTTGTTTTTTTCCATATACTTATTTTTTCGTCATTGCGAGGCACGAAGCAATCTTACAACTATCGCTACTAGCGAACGCATTAAGATTGCTTCGTCGTTCCTCCTCGCAATGACGATTTATTTTCTATAATCCCAATTCTGCAGAAATATCAAGCATGCGCTGTATCGGTTTACGGGCAAGTTCAATAATATGCTCAGGTACAGTCACTTCTGGCAAACCATTTTTAATACATAAATATAGTTTTTCTAAAGTATTTCTTTTCATGTATGGGCAATCGTTACAAGCACAGCTATTATTCGGTGGCGCCGGAATAAATGTTTTTGTTGGATTTGCCTTTTCCATCTGGTGGATAATTCCACTTTCGGTAGCTACAATAAATTCTGTAGCAGGATTGGTAATGGTATATTTTAAAAGCCCGGTTGTTGAACCGATATAATCGGCCATTTTCAAAACCACTTCTTCACATTCCGGATGCGCAATAAATTTAGCATTCGGATGGCGTTCTTTTAGTTTTGTAATTTTCTCCTGCGAAAAAATTTCATGCACCATACAGGCACCATTCCACAATACCAAATCCCGTCCGGTTTTCTTTGCTACATAAGCGCCTAAATTTCGATCCGGACCGAAGATTATTTTTTGGTCTTTAGGTAAACTCTCTACAATTTGAACGGCATTCGTACTGGTACAAACAATGTCACTTAAAGCTTTTAATTCGGCTGTGCAGTTTACATAAGTGATGACCAGGTGATCTGGATATTTTTCTTTAAACTTTCTAAACAGATGGGGCGGACAACTATCTGCTAATGAGCAACCTGCTTTTACATCTGGTAATAAAACGGTTTTATCAGGTGACAAAATCTTTGCCGTTTCGGCCATAAAATGCACACCAGCAAACACAATTACATCAGCATCTGTTTTTGCAGCTTCTTGCGACAGTCCTAAACTATCGCCAATATAATCTGCAATATCCTGAATGTCAGGTTCTTGATAATAATGTGCAAGAATAATGGCATTCTTTTCCTTTTTTAATTTCTCAATCTCCGCAAAAAGATCGAGCGTAGGATCAATTTCTTCTTCTGCGAAACCTTTTTTATTGATTTCTTCTAAGACATCTATGTTCATTTTAAAATTTTCCTTTTTTGAATTTTGACGTTGGCCAAAGATAAAGCTTTCAACGTCTCAATAATTAATAAGTATTTTTAAATAAATAAATCTTGTTTGTTTATTAGTGTGTTAGTATTGTTGGCAAGTTTCGAAAAAAAGTTCTTTTATATAAGTTGTTAATCGTTTACTAACATTTAGATTACATTTCTCTAATATCATGAGTTTGATTTTCAGCACTATCGAAAAGCCGCCCATTTTTTATCAATACCCGAATGTTAATTGTTTATAAGTGGGTAAAAAGTTAATTACTTGTACAAAGGTGCTCAAAAATTACTTAAAAGATTGTGGCAAATTGTCTTTTTAGAGTAGCTTTAAACATTCAAATTTATTTGTTAGGATAATTTAGACACAGAGTTAACATTTATCAACTAGTTGTTAACATCGTGGATAATTAAATGTTTTTATTAATGAGGAAAGTAGATTTTCTGGTAATTGGTTCAGGTATAGCGGGTTTGAGTTTTGCACTTAAGGCTGCAAAGTTTGGTAAGGTTTTAATCGTTACTAAGTCGAACGAAGACGAATCGAATACAAAATACGCTCAGGGCGGTGTTGCAGTTGTGGTGGATAAAGGTGATTCTTTTGAAAAACATATCGATGATACTTTGATTGCCGGCGATGGATTATGTGATGAAAAAATTGTGGAAATCGTTGTAAAAGAGGGGCCTCAACGTATTCAGGAGATCATTGATTATGGCATAAACTTCGATAAGGATAACTCCGGTTTCTATGATTTAGCGAAGGAGGGAGGACACTCTGAACACCGTGTTTTGCACTACAAAGACATCACCGGATATGAGATTGAAAGGGTATTGCTGAATGAAATTCATGAGAATAACAACATAGAGATATTAACACATTACTTCGCACTAGAGTTAATTACCCAGCATCACCTGGGTGAGTTTGTGGATAAACGTACCGAAGATATTAACTGTTATGGTGTATATGCCTTTAACACAGAGCTTAACGATGTGGAAAAGATTGTGGCAAATGTGACTGTGATGGCTTCGGGTGGTGCCGGACATGTGTATTCGGCCACCACAAATCCGGTTATTGCAACGGGTGATGGTATGGCAATGGTTTACCGTGCAAAAGGAAAAGTGAGGAATATGGAGTTTATTCAGTTCCATCCAACTGCTTTGTATCATCCTGGAGAGTATCCATCGTTTTTAATATCGGAAGCTGTTAGGGGTTTTGGTGGTGTTTTAAGACGGAAGAATGGTGAAGAGTTTATGCATGAATATGATGAGCGTAAATCTTTAGCACCACGTGATATTGTAGCCCGTGCGGTAGATAATGAAATGAAGAAATCAGGTGATGACTTTGTTTACCTTGATATTACCATGCGCAAGAAGGCAGATATTCTGAAACACTTTCCTAATATATATGCCAAATGTTTATCAATAGGGATTGATATGACGAAAGATTATATACCTGTTACACCTGCATCTCATTATATGTGTGGTGGCATTCTGGTTGATGAGTATGGTCGCTCTTCAATAAAAAATTTATATGCTTGTGGCGAGTGTTCTTCAACAGGCTTACACGGGGCTAATCGATTGGCTTCCAATTCCTTATTAGAAGCTACGGTTTTTGCACACCGCATTTACCAGGATGCTATCGAGAACTTTAAAAACAATATTATTCCAGATCATATTCCTGAATGGGATTCGAAAGGAGTTACCCAAAGTAATGAGGATGTATTGGTAACGCATAACCTTAGGGAGCTACAAAAGGTTATGGGCGATTATGTGGGTATTGTCCGTTCCGATTTCCGTTTGGAAAGAGCACATCGCCGTTTATTTTTAATTTATCAGGAGACAGAAGAATTTTATAAAAAGAATAAGGTATCAGTTAAACTTTGCGAATTAAGAAATGTAATTCAAACGGCTTATCTGGTGATCAAATCTGCTATGCAACGGAAAGAGAGCAGGGGATTACATTATACTACTGACTATCCTGAACATGCGAAGGAGTTAGTAGATACGGTTTTTTAACCATTGTCAGTCTGAGCCTGTCGAAGACCAGTAAGATTTGCTTCGACAAGCTCAGCATGATGCATCAACTGATATTATATCCATCAACCATATTACATTTAAAATGCCTTTAATACTCCCCGTAAAAGATAAATACCCTGAAATTGGAAAAGACAATTTCATTGCAGAGAATGCCACAATAGTGGGCGATGTAATAATAGGTGACAAATGCTCGGTATGGTTTAATGCTGTCATCAGGGGCGATGTAAATGCCATTACAATCGGAAATGAATCAAACATACAAGATGGTGCTGTAATTCATGCTACGTACTTAAAAGCTTCTACGCACATCGGTAACCGGGTATCTGTTGGGCACAATGCCATAGTGCATGGCTGTACTGTTCAGGATAATGTTTTAATAGGTATGGGTGCCATTATAATGGATCATGCTGTTATAGAAGAATATTGTATTATTGCAGCTGGATCTGTTGTATTGGAAAATACCATTTGTGAAACGGGTTATTTATATGCCGGCACGCCTGCAAAAAAAATAAAGCCCATTACTGATGAGCAAAGGGCTTTATTGAATAAATTGCCTGATAATTATATCATGTATTCGGGCTGGTTTACCCAATAGTGTCCGTCATTTCGACTGAAGCGAAACTGAATGGAGAAATCTTTCTCGAGATAGGTCTCTCCGTTGCACTGCGTTACAGTCGAGATGACGATTTCTACGGTGTTGGGGGAGGTATAACCAAAGGATCTTCTCTTTCCCAGTTCGGTTTTAAATCCATTAAAGCTTTTAAATACCAAACTTTTTCAGGTTGATATCCTTCTTTAACATTTCCCGTATCCCAGATTCCGTTTTTATTCTCATCATAAATTACCCTTAGCATATACTTGCCTGCCGGATATTTAGAAAAAGTAATTTTTGCGTTTTTGCTGACTGGAAAAGATTTTATGATGTCCTTTTTTTCGTTTAGAAACTGCACAACGTATCTTTTAGCGGTATCTGGAACAGTTACATTTAATACCAGGGTGGTATAAGCGTCCGAACTTTCGAGTGAAAAACGTTTGGTTACATCTTTGTTTTTAGCGTTAAATATGGCAGTAAAAGCACCTGCAGCTAGCTTTAAATCATAAGTCCTTTTATTTTTCCAGGGATATTTAATGTAATATTTAAGAAAATCTACACTGTCTTTCACCACCTCAAAAGTTGTCCGTTTTACTGAGTCTTCTAAAAGGGTGATTTTAGATGGATCTGCAGCAGTCATTGGAAACGGAAAGGTTAGCGTTAGCTGTTGGAAAGGATTTAATTTACCGCCCAATAAGTTATCGGAAATAGTAACCTCGCGTGCATAGGTATCTTTTTTACCCCTGGTGAAGTTTAAAGTCTGTAAAACTTTACCTTGATCTTGTATAGCAACCTTGACCGAATCGAAACTCAAATCCTTCAGCCATATTTTCGCAGTATCATTATTTTTAGAGAAGTGAACAAACTTACCCACGTCAACAGCTGGTGGATCTGTAATGGTTATTTTAGGGCTTTTAAGCTGCTGGTTAAAGATGATTGATATACTGCCGTCATTATTTAGTTTTCGGTCTAATACGCGGAATTCTGGTGCCAATTCCTTAAATATCTGCAGATCTATGTTCTCTATATTTTTATCTATTACAATAGGCTCTTTTACAAATCCTACTTCATCCGAAATTTGCTGATATATTTTATCGCCACCTCCGCTACTTTCTTTAACCGCATACACTTTATAGGTACCTTTTCTTAAGTTATTCAATTTGTAGGTTCCTGCACTATCGGTAGTGGTATATATTGATGGACGTTTTTTTCCAAAAGTAGTGTCTCTTTCTAAAGGCAGAATAAATACGGTAACTTCCTTCTCAGGTTCGTCAGTTAGCGAATTGATTACCTTGCCGCTTAATGATAAGGAATCTATTTCGGGCCCGGTAGAAAAAACATAGGATAAATTTTTAACTACATTTCCTTCGTTAACATCGGCTACAGATTTTCCGAAATTTAAAGTGTAGGTCGTATTTTTTTCTAAAGAATCTTTGAGAATAATTTCTAATCTTTTTTGCCGCTTTTTTAACTCCGGAGTTTTTTCCTGATCGGGTGAAATAGAAAATTCTTTAAACTCATCTTTAAGATTAAAATATTCATCAAACTCGATCATAATTTTTTTAGCATTAAAATTCCTCGTTTGATTTTTTGGAGTCATGCTTAAAACTTTTGGCGGCTTCGTATCTTTTGGGCCACCTTGTGGTGTTTGGATACTTGCACAACCAAAAAATAGGAGCAAGGTGGTTACAACCGCTAAATTTTTAAGGTTAAAATACTGAGCTTTTAAATTTGGCATATTTTAAACGTTCTGACGAATTTTTATACTTTTTGGAATCGTAACATTAAAAAATCTTTTTTTTAGCTTATATCGCTTTATTTTAAGTCTGTTTTATAATCGGTAAAGTATTGATAATCAATTACTTATTAATATAAACCATTAAAACCGATATATCTGAAGGTGAAACACCCGAAATCCGTGATGCCTGACCTAAAGTACGTGGTTTGATCTTAAATAATTTTTCTCTGGCCTCTTTTGAAATGGAAACAATTTTATTGTAATCGAAATCTGGTTTAATTTCTTTGTCTTCCATCTTCAGCATCTTCGCTACAATTTCATTTTCCTTTTCAAAATAACTTTCATATTTAATTTTGATTTCAGCTTGTTCAATTGTCTCATTGTCTAAATCTTTTGTAGCTTCAGCAAGCGGTTTGCTTACTTTAATCAGATCGGGTAAACCAACATGAGGTCTACCAACCAAACTGTGTATTTTTACATTTTGATTTAAAACACTCGATCCTAAACTTTCGAGCATTGGATTTGCATCGCTCATTTCGATACCCTGGTTTCTGGTGAACTTAACCAAAGCATCAGCATTAGCAATTTTCTGATTTACCTTTTCTAAACGCTCATCAGAAATTAATCCCAGCTCGTGGCCGATAGGAGATAAGCGGATATCGGCATTATCTTGTCTCAATAACAAACGGTGTTCAGCTCTTGATGTAAACATGCGATAAGGTTCTTCCGTTCCTTTTGTTACCAGGTCATCAATTAAAACACCTATATAACTGTCAGATCTTTTCATGATCAGTTCATGTTTATCAGTGATTTTTTGATGTGCATTTATACCAGCCATGAAACCCTGACAAGCTGCTTCTTCATATCCTGTAGTTCCATTTATCTGTCCGGCTAAAAATAAATTGCTGATCAATTTAGTTTCTAGTGTTAAAGATAACTGGGTAGGTGGGAAGAAATCGTATTCGATGGCATAACCTGGCCTGAACATTTTTGCCTGCTCAAAACCTGGAATTAATCTTAAAGCTTTAAATTGTACATCTTCCGGAAGTGAAGTAGAAAACCCGTTTACATAAATTTCGCAAGTATTCCATCCTTCAGGTTCAACGAAAATCTGATGTCTATCTCGCTCTGCGAAACGGTTAATTTTATCTTCAATGGATGGACAATATCTCGGACCTAAGCCTTTAATTCTTCCTGTAAACATTGGCGACTTTTCGAATCCTTCCTTTAAAGTTTCATGTACATCTCCATTGGTATAGGTGATCCAGCAACAACGTTGATCGGTCGAAACCTCCGTATCAGTGTAAGAAAATTTACCTGGATTTTCATCTCCCCATTGCTCTTCCATTTTGGTGTAATCCAAACTTCTTCCATCTACACGTGGGGGAGTACCGGTTTTCATTCGGCCTGCTTCCATACCCAGTTCTACCAGTTGTTCTGTAATTCCTGTTGATGCCCTTTCTGCTGTTCTGCCTCCTCCAAATTTCTTTTCTCCAATGTGCATTATACCATTCAAGAAGGTTCCATTGGTCAATACTACTGCTGTGCTTTCTATCTCGATTCCTAAAGAAGTTTTAACACCGTATACCGTATTATCTTTTACCAACAGGCCAACGACACTGTCCTGCCATATATCAAGGTTAGATGTTCTTTCCAATGCTAAACGCCATTCTTCTGCAAAGCGCATTCTATCAATTTGTGCTCTCGGACTCCACATAGCAGGGCCTTTTGATTTGTTGAGCATTCTAAATTGAATAGTCGATTTATCAGATATGATACCTGAGTAACCACCCATAGCATCTACCTCACGAACGATTTGTCCTTTAGCTACACCACCCATGGCGGGGTTACAACTCATCTGGGCAATAGTGCCCATGTTCATTGTTATTAATAAAACAGATGATCCTAAATTGGCAGCAGCAGCAGCAGCTTCGCAGCCTGCGTGACCAGCACCAACAACAATCAAATCGTATTTTGAAAACATTTTATTTTATTTCTTAAATTGTTCCACGTGGAACAATTGGTTTTATTTTAATATTACCCGTTTAAGAGGTATTTACACTATTAGTTTTACTAGGTTTTAACAAGAAGAACCCTTCAATTACATTCAAGGATATATCGTGTTTTTAATAATGTTCCACGTGAAACATAACGCGTAAAACATCTTTGAATTGCACTGCTGTTATTCTGAAAGTTCGAGCCAACGCATAGTCAGTTCGTCAAGTTTGGCCTGAAGCAATTTTATCTCGTTGGAGACCTCTTGAATTTTGACATAGTCGGTCGCATCAATTTTAATTAAACTTTCGTTAAGGGAAGCTATTTTGTTCTCCATTTCTGCGATACCTTTTTCACTATCTTCCAGTTCTTTTTGCTCCTTGAAGCTTAATTTTTTTGCTGCTTTAACAGGTGCTTGTTCTACAACAGGAGCAGGGGTTTTCTTGGTTTCTGCTTTTACTTTTGGTTGCTCTAAACTTAATCGATACTCAGAATAATTACCGTTATAAATTTTAACCACACCTTCACCTTCCATGATAAATAGTTGATCACTCATTTTGTCAAGCAAGTATCTATCGTGAGAAACCAGCATTAATATGCCAGGGAAGTTTTCTAAAAATTCCTCAAGAACGTTTAACGTGTCGATGTCAAGATCGTTCGTCGGCTCATCCAAAATTAAAAAGTTTGGATTTTGCATCAAGACCTTCATTAAGTTCAAACGTTTCTTTTCACCACCACTTAATTTCTCTACCATGCCATGTTGTTTCTTCGGCGGGAAGAGAAATAAGGTTAAGAGGGCAGAAGCCGTAATCACTGAACCGTCAGCCATCTTAATATATTCAGCATCCGATTTTACAATATCAATTACCCTTTCCTTTGGATCGAAAGTTAAACCACCTTGTTTGTAATATCCAAAAACGGTTGTCTCCCCAGTATCAACGTTACCAGCATCTGGCTTTAATTGACTTGTTATGATATTTAGTAAAGTAGATTTACCCGTTCCATTTTTTCCTGCTAAGCCAATTCTGTCTCCTTTTTTAAAGGTATAACTAAAATCGTTGATGATCGGACGTCCATCAAATGCTTTTTTAATGTGTTCTATCTCAATGATCTTCCCGCCTTGACGAGACATCTTCATTTGGAGGTTAATACTCTGATTATCAGACTTTTTCTTGGATTTTTCCTCTAAATCGTAAAAAGCATTGATTCTAGCGTTAGATTTGGTTCCACGCGCCTGTGGCATGCGTCTCATCCACTCCAATTCTTTCTTTAATAGCTGTTGGTTCTTATGTAAAACCGTTGCATCTAAAGCTTCTCTTTCCGATTTCTTCTCTAAATAATAAGCGTAGTTTCCATTATAGTTGAAAATCTTACCTCTATCTAATTCTACTATAGTATTGCAAACATTATCCAAAAAGTACCTATCGTGGGTAACGAGTAAAATTGTTTTTTGTCCGGTAGTTAATAATTTCTCCAACCATTCAATGGTATCGATATCCAAATGGTTAGTTGGCTCATCTAGCACCAGAATTTCCGGATCTTCAATTAAAAGCTTAGCCAAGGCCAAACGTTTCTTTTGTCCACCAGATAGGGTAGCTATTTTCTGTTGAAGATGAGTAATGCCCATTCTGTTTAAAATGGTTTTAATCTCATGTTCATATTCCCAGGCATTGTGTTCGCTTAATTCTTCATATAAACGGTTAAGCGTTTTTTCATCTGGATTAGGGTCTTCGATTAATTCTTCATATTCCTTAATTAACTGTTGTTGTTTATTCTCAAGAGAGAATATATGGTCGCTAATGGAAAAACCTTCAGTAAATTGAGGTTCCTGATCGAGAAAACCGATTTTAACAGCTTTATTTTTTACAATTTTACCTTCGAGCGGAGGGAACCTTTCTGCCAATAATTTCAAAAGTGTACTCTTACCCGCACCATTAATTCCAACCAACGCCACGCGCTGACCAGAGTTAATACCTAAGGTTAAATTTTTAAATAGCCATTCGTCATGATAACCATGACCTAAGCCTTCTGCCGCAATTAGTGTGCTCAATTTTTTTGTATTTCGGATTTATAAAGGAAAATTAGTGCAAAAGTAAGTATAAAATATTTGGAACGGCATAATCAAATTGTAAAGGGCTTCTGTATCAGCTAAAAATGGCAGAATATTGATGCATTGGTTTATCCTTTCTATAGTTCATTTGTTATTAGCTGCATTATTTCGGTAAAAGAAAACAGCGGTCGGACTCGCTCCACCGCTGCTTCAATCATTAACTAAAACTAAACTTTATCTTGATATAATGCCTGGATGTAAATCCAGCACATTATGTAATTGTTCTTATTTTGAATATAAGACTGCAGTTGATTAGAAATGTTGCAGAGAATCTCGGTGTATTATACCAGTATAGTCTAATCGTCGACGAACGCCCGTAACTGTTAGACGAACGGGACCAAGGGCCAGAAGGCGTGTAAAACAATTGACAAATAAATTTAAAATTACCTATTAAAATGTACTGCGAATCTGATTGAAAGAACTGGCAAAAAACTTATCGAGAAGTTAACAGTTGAGACGGGGTTGGTTCGGAGTTAGTTCGGACTTAAGACGGAGTTGTGACAATGTTACCCGAATAAAGCCTGTTTAAACTCCGGGATTTATGCATTGGAAAATGCAAGTAATAGTTTACTTGAATGGAAGTTAAATACAAGAGAGTCATTTGCTGTGGTCAGTTTGTTCTGCCATGCGAAATATAAAAGGCGAGTAGATACCTGAAAATGAATAAGATGTGTGGCTAAAGAGAACTTAGATTAGGCCAACTTCTGCTCTATAGCTTAAATATTCATCCTCTTTTTGCGTCATGAGGCTTTTGGCGGCTTTTCCTTTGTCTTTGTAACCCAGTAAATGGAGCGTACCATGGATCATAATGCGGCAAACCTCATCAAATTCCAGTGTTTTGAAGGTTTTGGCATTTTCTTTAATTCGCTCAATACTGATGAAAATATCGCTTACAATCTGTTTTTCTTCTTCTGAGTTATCGAAAGTAATGATATCTGTATAAGTATCATGGTTTAAATATTGTTGGTTGATGCCCAACAGGTATTCGTCGCTACAGAAAATGAAATTAAGTTCCTGCAATTTAAAGCCTTCTTTTTCAATTGTAGCTTTAATCCACTTCTTTACCTTAAGTTTCTGAGGAAGATTATAGCTCACTGATTCTGTAAAAAATGATATTGCAGGCATATTGTGGTGTTTATGGCTGCAAATTTAAGAAATATTCCAATAGTTGCGTTGAACCTAATTCAGCACCTAATTAGATGTTTACTTTTTTTTGAACTTAGATTTAGGACTTCTTGCCGTGTGAAAAACAGCAAAGATTATGATTTCCGCTCCTATAATCTCGAATATTAGAACGTATGGAAATTTGTTAAGGACTAAATGACGATAATTCTTTTTTAGTTTTTGATAAAAGAGCGGATTCTTCTCTAACTTGGTATAACACCTGCTGAGTTCTGACAAAATAAGTCTCCCAATCCTTCTTTTTGTTCTTCATACCAATCATAAGCATCTTTTGCCATTTGAATAGCATTGGCTTTATCTGAATGGTGTACATTACAGTGCTTTAAGGCCTTTAATGATATCCAAAGAATCTTGTTTACTGTAAGATTTAGTTTCACCTTTTAGATGCAGTTCCCGTTCTCTATCAAGTATATCCAGATGTTCCTCCGAGAGGTTAAATGATTGTTCGTTTTCAATTTCTCTTTCAAGAAGCGTATAAATTGCCCTTATTTTATTATCCTCCGCATCAGATAGATAAGTAATTAATCTTTGTCTTATGGCTGTGCTTGTCATGATATCAAATATAATAAAACTATATGAATTTTATGTCTCTTTAAGCCATGGTTTGTGTACTTGCGAATCAGTTCTATTATTTCGAAATTGTTCACAACTTTTTGACAAGGCCCTGAAATAAATTACCTTTGGTGCTCGCTTAAAGCTCGGTTAATCCGTAGCTTCGGTTGCGCTACAGGTCAGGGCGACGCCACTCCTAACATCATCGTTCCATATTCAACGATTTCAAATATTCAGCGATCTTGTTTTTATAGTAATAATTTAAGCTCGGAGGCAGTTTTTGCAGCATATCATTACCATTTTGTTGCTGTTTTTTAAACTGATCGACCATTTTTTGATAGGATGGGGGGAATTCCTTAGCGGCTTTACTTTCCCGTTTAGCGTCTTCTTCCTGATCGCGTTCGGCTTTTTCTGCCTCTAGTAACTTTGTTAAAAGGTCTTTTTGCCTGTTTAAGGTTTCTTGTTGCAAACGTTTGTTAACCAGATCGCTCTCCGTCTGTTTCATTTCTTTAATGGCTTCATTTAGGTTACCCATTTTACCTGTGCCGTCTTTGTTCTCTTCACGGTTGATCTTTTCGAGCGCCTGACGGATCATTTGTTGCTGTTGAGCCATCTTACCAAATTCCTGGCTCATTTGTCCTTTGCCAACTTTGCCTTGATTATCTCCCGATTTTTGCATTTGCTCACGAGCCTTTTGCATGCTTTTATTCAACTGTTCCTGCATCTGCGAAAGCTGTTTCATTCCTTGCTTTTGTTTCTTTCCACTGCCACCCTTACCGTTTTTCTGCATATTTTGCAGCTGACTTAAGGCTTCACTCAACATCAGGGTTAGATTATTAATAGAAGTCATGGTAAATTGCTGAAAACGGTTAGCCTCAGGCGTTCTTCTATCACCCAAACTTTCCAAACTTTTATCCAGGTTGAAATTGATTTTGTTCATCTCCTCGTTAACTGTCGATTCTATCTGTGGAACGCGTTTGCTTAAACTATATAAGCTATCGGCAATAGTTTTAAGGTTATCTTTAATGCTACGCTGTTTCTGAACGTTGCTGGTATAAGAAGGATCGGCCGCGGTCATTTTCTTTAAAGCAAGCATTACTTTTTCCTGATCAAAAGAAGTGGTCAATAAGTTTTCCAAGAGGCGGCGCAACTCTTTAGCGTTCAGGTTGTTTTCCATTTCTTCACCCTGTTGCTGCATATCGCTCATTTTTTTAGAAAGCTTTTCCATCTGCTCGCCAGCTTTTTGTTGTTTCTGGCTTGCATTTTTCGAATTTTTTTTATCTAAAGCATCTTTACTGTCCTGCTGTTCTTTCTGTATATCCTGCACATCTTTTTCAGGATTATCGAAAGGATTGGGCCTTTCAAGCGACTGATTTTTTTCTTCCAGCTTTTTTAGATCATCTTTCAGATCTTTCATTTCCTTGTTAAGTGCATCCTGTTTCTGTTTTAACGATTCATTGTCCTGTTTTTTGTCTTTTGTTTGCTCAGCGAGTTCTTTCTGTTCTTTAGCCAGTTCATTTAAACGATCGATATCGGTTTGAAGGTTTTGTTCAAATTCTAACTGCTTGTAGAGTTCTAGGATTCTGTCGAGTTCGTTTTTGAGGGTTTTATTGTCCAACTGCATTTTTGATAGTTCATTCTGCGTTTGGTCTTTATTTTTCTCATTCATCAGGTTTTGCAGCTTTTGCAAAAGTTCTTTTGTTTTCTCATCCAGTACATTATCAAACAAGTCTTTAATCTGTTTCTGTTTTTCAAGAAGCTCTTCAGTTTGCTTTTGGTCTTCCTGTTGCTGGATATTTTTATCGTTCTGCTCTTTTATTTCTTTTACAGCCTCATCAAGCTGTTTTTGTTTGTCTAAAAGTGCTTCAATCTGTTTTTTATCTTCGAAAGAAATCTGTTTTTTATCGATGAGGCTTTCGGCCACCTTTTTACTTTCTTTTTCGATGGTATTGGCCAGGCGTATGGCCGATTGCATTTTTTGTTTTAAAGCCTGGTTGCTTGCATTTACCTGTTCGGCAGTTTCTTTTTTAGTAGGCTGTTTAAAGGTTTTGATTTCCGATCGGGTGACCTTTGCGCCATTTACGCCGTCGTTATCGGCTACTTCGAAATAATATTCAATTTCCTGACCAGGTTTGGCAGCAGCAGTTTTTAAATCCCAGAAATAGAAAAAGGTGTTTTCTGTCGCATTGCTTTTAATGGCAATATTTTTGGCAACTGTACCCACAATGCGGTTATTTTCTTTGATGTTATATTTAAAACTTAATCTACTAAAACCATAATCGTCAGTTACTTGTCCGCTGAAATACAAGGCTTTGTTGCTCACAGAGTCGGGCTTTTCTTCAACGTTGATACCCGGTGCTTGATCTTTAACAACGGTAATCTGGTGCGAAAGCGAATCTCTGATTGTTACATATTGGTTTTTAGGTGTGATGCTATATTTTGAATTATTCCTGATGGTAGCATTAAAGGCCGATTCATTGTCCTCAACTTTTAAAATATTTTCGGCCCCATTTAAAATAAACAGCAGGGAGCTGCTCTGGCCAGTTTTAAAGTTCCAGGTAACTTTTGTGCCTTCGGGTATAAGCATATCGCCAACATTGGCAATCAACTCCTGTTTTTTGCCCAGATAAGCAGGATAATTTAACGTTGCGGTTGCATTTAGTAGTTCAGGGCGCGGTTTAACCGAAACCGTAAACACCGCTGAGCTAAAGCCACCTCCTTTAAAAATCAATTTTTTATCGTTCTGTATATTTTTGATGCTATAATTAAACTTACTGATGTTTTCTTTTTCGAGTTTATAGGTGTTTTTTCCGTCTTCAACGTAAATTTCGGCAGGAAGTTCATCGCCGACCAGTTTAACGTTTAGCGTTAAATCATCACCTTGGGTAACGGTTAAACTCTTATTTAAAACTGTGAAACTGAAAGGTGCTTTAGGCGCAATGTATTCATCGTACTTAAAAAAACTGTTTGTGCCCTCGCGTAAAATAGCGGGAGCGATAATGGCAATTAGTAGAATAATAGAAAGTGGAACAAAAAGATACTTTAGATACTTCCGGTTATCGTGAATGCTAATGGCCGTATAAAAGGGGACAGGTTTGAGCTCCAATATTTTTTGATCGATACTGGCAATAATGAGGTGATTGTTGTCGGGATGATTTTCAGAAAGGCGGTGAAGTTGTAAGGTGTTGAGCAATTTATCCTTAATATCGGAAAAGTGATTTCCGATGATAACCGATGCTTCTTCGAAAGTAAGGTGTTTGCCCAATTTGAGCATTGAAAGTAATGGTTTAATAATTAGAAAGCCAACAAGTAAGGCCCCAACCAGTAAATAAGCAAAAAATACAAAGGTTTTAAAACCAGCGGTTGGATTGAGGTAATAAAGACTCAAAAAAACAATGAGATATAGGCCTAAAAGTATGGCAGCGGCATAAATACTCCCGCGCAAAATTTTATTCAGGTAAAATTTGCGGATAAACTCATCTATCTTCCGTAATAAATCGCTGTAGTTATTGCTCACCATATCACCGTAAATGTAAAAATAGTTCTAATCAATTGAAAGAAATCTGATATTAGCATAACGTGTTTATTACAAATCGGTTATCAATTGGGTTATATAGCTTGCTATTTTTGAAGAGGCATTTTTTAATTTGGAAAACAACGTTTAGCGTTTCATGGCGGTTTTCAGTCCCGCTTTTGCTGCAACAAAAGCAGAAAAAGCTTTTGGTTTCCGCTCCAATCGGGTTTATTTGACAAAGGCCTGGGTTACAAACTACAAGTGCAAGGGGGCGGTTGGTTTTCTTTGCAGATCAGAGGTAATTTAGCCCCGGGCGTAGCGGCATCCCTGTAGCGCAGTGAAAGGATATAGCGGAGCACGGGAACAAACTTACATAGCTGCTCAGGCTTTGCGCTTCAAAAAACACATCTATTTTTTGTAAAGCGAGTTTATTTAACAGAGGTCTGTGTAACAAATCACTACCCGGCTAGCAGAACATTAATTTAAAAATCTTTATCTTGTTTTTATTAATACAAAGGTTACATAGATTTTAAACTAGTATTCTGATAAAAATCTACTTTTGATTTTTTGTATAATCATGCCAAATATGAAACGAGTATTTATTTCTGCACTAATGTTGTTCATTTTTACCGCCTCTTTTGCTCAAAAATTTAACTGGAACAAAAACCAGGTAATTGCCCACCGCGGAGCATGGAAGAAAAATAATTTTCCTCAAAATTCTATCGCTTCATTAAACGAAGCCGTAAGGCTGGGTTGTTATGGATCGGAATTCGATGTGTGGATGACGGCAGATAATGTTTTGGTTATTAATCACGATCCAGAATTTCAGGGTTTGGTTATCGAGAAAGTAAACTATGCTGATTTATTGACCAAAACGATGAGCAATGGTGAAAAAATTCCAACGCTTGAGGCTTATTTATTGGAAGGTAAAAAGCAAAGAACAACCAAACTGATTTTAGAGATCAAACCTTCATTAGTTAGTAAAGAACGTGGAATTGAGGTGACCAATAAATGTGTTGAGATGGTTCAGAAACTCAAGGTAGTGGAGTGGACAGAGTATATCAGTTTTGACTACGATTACTGTAAACGCATTTTAGCGCTCTTGCCAAAAGCAAAAGTGGCTTACTTAAAAGGCGAAATCAGTGCTGAGCAAATGAAAGCAGATAAATTAACCGGTGTTGACTATCATTTTAGCGTTTACCAAAAAGATGGGTGGATTGAAAATGCCCACAAATTAGGATTAACGGTAAACGCCTGGACCGTAAATACTGTTCCCGAAATTCAATGGCTTTTGGCACATCAGGTTGATTATATTACAACTAACGAGCCAGAATTGACCTTCGAAGAGCTTAAAAAAACACCTGTTGCAACGGGTTGGAAGCTTAAATGGGCTGATGAATTTAACGATGCCGGATTACCATTAGCAAAAAACTGGAGTTACGATGTAGGTGGAAAAGGTTGGGGCAATAATGAGCTTCAATATTATACCGATGCCGATAGCACGAATGCAATTGTAAAAAAAGGAAATTTGAATATTACTGCGGTAAAAGCAGACAAGGAAAACAACCATTATACTTCGGCCAGATTGGTAACGAAAAACAAATTCGATTTTAAATACGGAAGGGTAGAAGTTCGCGCCATGTTGCCAAAAGGCCGGGGCTTATGGCCTGCAATTTGGGCCTTACCGACTGATGGGAAATACGGCGGCTGGCCAAAGAGCGGCGAAATTGATATTATGGAACATGTAGGTTATGATCCAGATAGCGTTCATGGTACGGTACATACCGAAAAATTTAACCACGTAATCAAAACACAGGTAGGTAAGGCCTTAAAGGTTGATAATCCTTATACCGAATATCATATTTATGCGGTAGAATGGTTTGCAGATAGAATAGATTTCTTTATTGATAACCAAAAATACCTCACGTTTAAAAATACCAAAAAAGGGTCTGGCGATTGGCCATTCGATCAAAACTTCCACCTTATTTTAAATGTAGCCGTAGGCGGTGGTTGGGGTGGAAAAAAAGGAGTAGACGACTCTATTTTCCCCGCAAGTATGAAAGTAGATTATGTACGGGTGTTTCAAAAGTAACTTTCTTTGTTGAAAAGGTTAACTGGTTAGTTGTTTAAATTGGTTAACTGAGAATTGCAAACTGTCAATTGAAAATAGTAATGTTTCATTGCTGAATTGTTCTATTGCTGGGATTGATTGCTTCATCGACTTTGGACTTCAGACTAAGGAATCGGACTGACCAGCGCCATAAATTAACTGTCGACTGAAAATTGCTAATTGACAACTGAAATTATAACTTGCGGTATCTAAGCTATATTGTATAATTTATGGACTCACGTAGAGAATTTCTAAAAAAAGCGGCCTTGTTTGCCGGAGCCACTGGTATGGCCAATACCTTGCCCAGTTCGGTGCTAAAAGCCATGTCGATTAACCCTGAACCGGGTAGTACATTTTACGATGCCGAACACATTGTTTTCCTGATGCAGGAAAACAGATCATTCGACCATATGTTCGGTAAAATGAAAGGTGTTCGCGGATTTAATGATCCACACCCACACATTCAACCTGATGGAAACAAAGTTTGGTTGCAAAAAGATGGTCAAGGTTATACCTATGCCCCTTTCCATGTAGACATTAACAAAACGAAAATCACCTGGCAAGGCGGTTTACCACATTCTTGGAATGATCAGGTTGCTGCACGGAACGGGGGGCGTTTTGATAAATGGCTACCTGTTAAAACACCAATGACATTGGCTTATTATGATCGGAATGATATTCCTTTTTATTATGCCATGGCCGATGCTTTTACCATTTGCGATCAACATTTTTGCTCATCGTTAACCGGAACAACACCAAACAGGCTGTTCTTTTTTACAGGAACCGTTCGCGGAGAAAAAAGTGCAAACCGGATTGCGGTGGTCAATAACGATCAGGCCGAATCGCAAAATAACGTGTTTGTAGATTGGCCAACCTTTCAGGAAACATTAGAAGATAATGGCATCGATTGGCGCATTTATCAAAACGAATTATGGACCTCGAAACTTCCCGAAGGTGAAATAGACGATTGGTTGGGTAATTATGGCGATAATCCTGTAGAGTATATCAGCAGGCACAACGTTAAGTTATCGGCTTACTTTAGAAAAAATGGAGATAATACCGTTAAACCGGCTTTAACAGCAAAAGAGGTTCAGGAGAAATACGATAAATTATCTCAAAAGGAAAAAAACTTAGTAGATAAAGCCTTTACTACAAACATTTCTCAAAAAGATTATCTCGATCTTGAACCATTTACTTTTAAGAATGACCAAGGGAAGTCAGAAACGATTAATGTGCCGAAAGGCGATATTTTCCATCAGTTTAGAAAAGATGTAGACAGCGGTAAATTACCAACGGTTTCATGGTTGATTGCACCTCAACGTTTTTCTGATCATACCAGCTCGCCATTGTATGGAACCTGGTATGTAAGTGAAGCGCTAGACATTTTAACTAAAAACCCAGAGGTTTGGAAAAAAACAATTTTTGTGTTAACCTACGATGAAAATGACGGGTATTTTGATCATCAGCCACCTTTTGTGGTGCCAAACCCTGATGATTCAACCAGCGGAAAGGTATCTGAAGGAATAAACTATGCCACTGATTTTGAAGCAAGAAAGGGAAGTCCGATCGGTTTGGGCTATCGTGTACCATTGGTTATTGCCTCACCCTGGAGCAAGGGCGGTTTTGTAAACTCGCAGGTTTTCGATCATACGTCGTCATTAATGTTTATGGAAAAATGGCTGGCTAAAAAAACAGGCAAAACCATTAAAAGTAACAACATCAGCGATTGGCGAAGGAATATCTGTGGCGATTTAACCTCGGTGTTCAGACCCTATAATGGAGAAGAAATTAAATCTCCAGAACCGTTAAAACGCGATGCGGTAGTAACCAATATTGGTAATGCTAAAAATAAACCTGCCCAGGTTGGCCCTACGGCACTCAATAAAACAGAGGTTGCAAAAATAAATAAGTTCGAAGCCTTTTCTGCAGAAACATCTAATCACGCCCCTAAGCAGGAGAACGGAACAAAACATGCTTGTGCATTACCTTATCATTTAATGGTTGATGCAAATATGGTTAACAATGAAATCGTACTTACTTTTCAATCGGCAAAAACTTTGTTCGGTAGCGAAACAGAAACTGTTGGTGCGCCTTTCAACATGAATACCATTACCAAATTTAAAGGCGTTGCGGGCAAAACATGGGCCTATGCTGTAAAAGCTGGCGATGTTTTAAAAGACAGCATTAAACTGGATGATTTTGATAACGAAGTTTATGATCTTACAATA
Source organism: Flavobacterium sp. W4I14 (assembly GCA_030817875.1). NCBI lineage: Bacteria > Pseudomonadati > Bacteroidota > Flavobacteriia > Flavobacteriales > Flavobacteriaceae > Flavobacterium > Flavobacterium sp. W4I14. The sequence goes on along the minus strand of JAUSZU010000001.1, from coordinate 4,957,502 downwards.
AGTGGTCCGAATGGTTTTTACAGACATTTCGTAGGCGGCAAAAAAAATCCTTCCATTGTGGTAAAAGCATATCCAGAGCAGGGCGGTTTGGTAAGCAAAAAACTTACAGGTACCCTGGTTTTTGCGATTGAGAATAAAGGTGCCAGTTTAGTTTCACTTCAAATTGTAGATAACAAATACAAATCGGGGAGCAAAACGTTAACAATCAAGCCAAAATCGAGTACAAACATCTCGTTTAATCTGGCTAAAAATGCGAATTGGTACGATTTCAGCATTTTGCAGACAGGCAACACCACATTTAAACACCGTTATTCGGGTAAAATAGAAACAGGAGAAATTACCCAAACAGATCCATACATGGGTAACGCATCATAAATATCCCCCCAAAAGGGGGATGGCTTTTGAAAGAAATTATGCTTATTTTGTATTACATGTGCAGTAAACTGTCTATAATCAAGATAAATTTCATAGTTTCTTTCATTTTGCTTTTTAGCCTTAAGCTATCGGCCCAAAGCTATAATTTTACCAATTACAGCCTAAAGGATGGCTTGCCTCAATCGCAGGTAATGGTAATTTATCAGGCAAAAGACAGGACGCTTTGGCTTGGTACTTTCGGTGGAGTAAGTAATTTCGATGGCAGGCAATTTACCTCGTACAGCAAAGCCGATGGGCTAGGATCAAACTCAGTAAACTGTATTACAGAGGATAACCTGAGCCAAATGCTTTTTGGTACCGAAACAGGTATCAGCGTTCTTAAACGCGGAAAAATAAGCACACTGTTTTCGGGTAAAGGGGTAAGCCATTTGCTTAAAGACAAGCAGGGTGTTATTTGGGGAATAAGTGAACATAAGCTTTTCAAAATTGAAAAGGATAAAATTATTTTTTATTCCATCGCCGATAAAAAAATCAATACCATAAACAGCGATGGTGCTGGAAACCTATATGCCGCTGTATCAGGAAAGGGGATTTATCAATTAAAAAATAACAACTGGGTAATCTACCAGGAGTTGCCGCCAGCCATTAGTATTTCATCTATCAGGAAGATCTTATTTGATAAAACCGTAAGGAATAAGGCCTATCTCTTAACCGACCGTAGCGGAATTTATGTGCTGGAGAACGGAATAGTTAAACCATTTTTTAAAAAAGATGGCATTGATACCTATTATTCCATCGCGCAGGATTATCGTGGAAATATGTGGGTAGGCTCTGAGAAAGGAGCTTACTTGATCAATAAAAACGGCTCGATCATAAATTTTAACGGCGAAAATGGATTGAGCGATAACCAGGTTAACGAAATATTTAGCGATGCTGAAAATAATATCTGGATATCTTGTTTTAGTGATGGTATTTACAAATATGAAGGCGATGCTTTTATCCGTTACAATAGGTTTAAGGGCAAGAACCTGGCTTATCCAATAAGCGGAATAGCGGCAGATAAAAATGATAACCTCTGGTTTGGCACTTTTAACAAAGGTGTTTTTAAGTATGATGGTAAAGATGTACAAAGCGTTGATATCCCCGCCTTTAAGAATAAAAAAATCTACTTTGTTTATGCCGATAAAGCAAAAAACATTTGGTTTTCTACCTATGGTAAAGGCATTTGGAAGTATAACGGACAGAAATTTAGCCAGGTATTAAAACCAGAGAAATTTGATAACAGCTCGATAGCTGAAGACGAGGAAGGAGGGATCTGGATAACCGGGTACATGTCATCTACTTATTTAAAGGATGGGAAAACCGAAAGAATAAGTGGATTTGATGGCTATTTATCGTGTATTTACCCCTTGCGCAAGGATAGCGTGTTTCTTGGCACCTCAAATGGCGTTACACTTATCAAAAACAAAAAAATAGATAAAACATTCTATATCAAATCGCTCACCAATGTTTACGTACTGAGCATTATACGACAGAATGATAATTTAATTTTTGCTACACTTGGCGACGGGATCATCACCTGGAATTTAAAAACGAAAGCCATTAAACGTTATGTTGTTGCTGATGGGTTAAACTCAAACGATATTTACAGCCTTGCAATAGATAAGAATAATAATTTATGGGCCGGAACAGGGCGGGGGATTAACAAATTAACTTTTAATAAGCAGCAACAAAGTTATGAGGTTTTCAGGGATCATCCGTTAATTGTTGAGTGTAACCAAAACGCAATTATCGATTACAAAAACAGCATACTGGTGGGCACCATAAATGGACTCATTCAATGCAAAACCAATGTACTTCCAGGGAACAAAAAAAATCCTTTTATCCATATTCAACAGGTTAGTGTTTTTCATAAAAATGATCGGGCAAAAGATCTTTCAGTAGATCTGAATGGAAAAGGAGATAAATTTTATAAACTTAATTACAGCCAAAACCACATATCGATAAGTTTTAAAGGGGTTTACCTCACCAATCCAGAGAGTGTACTTTACCGCTACAAACTGGTTGGGGTAGATAACGATTTTAGCAAACCTGTACCCAACACGGAGATCGAATACTCGGCCATAAGGCCTGGAAGTTATACTTTCCAGGTTTATGCTATTGCAAATGGCCAGCAATCAAATATAGAACAGTTTAGCTTTACTATTGTACCGCCGTATTACGATACCATTTTATTTAAGATTGGCGCATTTTTGGTACTTATATTCCTGATCTGGCTTATTTTTTATCTGATTTTTAAAACCAGAGAACGCAAAAAACATCAGTTCGAAAAGTTAAAATTAAAAGAACAAGAAAAAATAAGAAAGCAAACTGCAGAAGATTTTCACGATGATATTGGCAATAAACTAACCCGGATTAATGTTTTATCCGAAATTTTGGATAAAAAGGTAGCTGGAACCGAAAAAGAGCAAAAAGAACTCATAAGGTTGATCAGAGAAAATGCCAGCCTGCTTTATACCGGAACTAAAGATATCCTTTGGGCACTAGATCCGCATAGCGATAATCTTTTTGAGATATTGATGCATATTAAAAATTTTGGAATCGATCTTTTCCAAAACACGGGCATAACATTTAAGATGGAAGGCGTGTTAAGCAAGTACCAAAAACTACACCTATCGATGGAGTTTAACCGAAACCTGACGTTAATTTTTAAGGAGATGTTAAACAATGTGTTAAAGCATGCCAAAGCAAGCCAGGTGCTAATTATGGTTATTGAAACCGATCATGATACAGTAAACATCTTAACAACAGACGATGGCGAAGGTTTTGATATTGAAACGGTACAGAAAGGAAGAGGATTAAACAATATTCAAACACGCTGCAAACGGATAAAATCGACCTTTCAGATTTCTTCTATAAAGGGGAAAGGTACCACTACAACAATTTCTACCAGAATTCCTGTTACAAAATAGCACTAAAACCGTCTTAATTAAAACCAACCACAAAAATGAGCCAGAATTTACGAATTGTTCTAATCGAAGATGACGATATTTTAAGAATGGGTTACGAGTCGTTATTAAGCGATGTAGAAGATTTTGTAGTCGTTAACGCTTATGCATCATACGATTTGGCCAAGAAACACTTAGAGGGCGATCATCCAGATGTGATTTTGCTCGATATCCAGATGCCCGGCACCAACGGGCTGCAAGCCTTACCTTTTATCAAAAAAGCTTTACCTAACGCGAATATTATTATCCTCACCGTTTTCGATTCGCCTGAATTGGTTTTCGAAGCCCTAACCATGGGCGCAGGAGGCTACCTCACCAAAAATTCGAGCGCCTCAAAAATTATAGATGCAGTAAGAGAAGTGAGCACGGGCGGAGGGGCCATGAGTACAAATGTGGCACGCATTGTAATGCATTCTTTTCAAAAAAACCTGAATTCTCCTTTAACTAAACGCGAAACCGAAATATTAGATCGGATTGCAAATGGACAAACAAAATCTCAAATCGCAAACGATCTGTTTATTGATCAGGAAACCGTAAGAAGCCACGTAAAAAATATTTACATCAAACTCGATGTAAATTCTAAATCAGAAGCGATTAAAACAGCCAAAGAAAAGCGCTTTATTTAATATATATCTTGCTAGAAAATAATGCGAAAATCACCCTTTTTGGGTGATGCTATGGGTTCAATTTCAGTTTAATTTTACATCATACAATTAAACAAGGCAATGAACCAATCTGCAAAATTCTTTTATGTGCAAGTAAAGCAACTAAATGATGCAGATGCATTTTATGCCAATTGTTTAGGGATGCCAACAGAATCGACAATGATTTCTGAAAAGGAAAAAGGAATTATGGTTAAGGCAGATCATGAAACCAATATTTTCCTGTCAGAACAAAAGCATCAAAACCAGACCAATAAAATTGTATTAACCAGCGATGATTGTTTGGAAGATTATTGCAGACTAAAATCGAGAGGGGTTATTTTTAAGAATAGACCAGCTTACTTAAGTGAGGGTTTAAGTATCGAATTTTCTGATCCTTATGGTAACCAATTTATCATATTGGAACAGCGTAACTACAATGAGGATTAATGTTATGAGATACGTAAAAGAATTGAGCAATAGAAATAAAATTATAAGTGAAAGCACCTGTGAGGCCCTTTATGAGCAACAGAACGATGCTTATACCATTAAGTTTGTTTTTAACGGAACCGAAGATTGCGAAATTAACAAGCGCAAGTTTAGCATTTATCCGGATACTTTCGCGGTAGTAAATGCCGGAACAAATTTTAGCAGCAAAATTGATTCGATAAGTCCTGTAAATACATTTTCAGTTTCTTTTGGTGAAAATTTTATTAAAGATTTTCATCATACTTTTTCGAACAGCAATGAAAGTTTACTTGCCGGAAAAGAAGCTGGGGAAACACCTCGGTTTATCGAATCACTTTATCCGTTTTCAGGAGATATGCGCTTTAATGTGCTGCATTTGAAAAATCAGCTCGATAGAGGTTTGAAAGACGAAATGCTGATTAATGAATACTTGTACCACTGCCTTTTAAACTATTATAAAATTTATGATAAAGAGGTGGCTCAGAAATTGGATAAACTCAGCTTTATCAAAACAAAAACCCGCCGAAGAGGTTTTAAAAAGATTAACACTTGCCAAAGAATACATTAGCAGCAATTACAATCAAAATATAACATTAGAAAACATTGCCGAACAGGCATGTTTATCGGTTAACCATTTGCTAAGAACGTTTAAAGAGGCTTACGAAATCAGTCCTTACCAATTTTTGATGCAGCTCAGGTTAAACCGTGCCAAAAGATTATTACAAACTACCAATTATTCCTTAAACGAAATAGTAGGTTTAGTAGGGTTTGAATGCCCAAGTTCATTCATCAGGTTATTTAAACACACGTTCAATATTACCCCGCTAAAATATAGAAAGAGTAGGTTGAACTAAAGTATAAATGGTGATTTCTGCATATTTAGAATGTTGGGATGAAACTATTTTTGAAGCTCTTGCAGGACAATTTGTAGAAGTTTTTTCCTGTTTAGGTTAATAATGATTAAAAAAGCAAACTGCCAGGATTGGGGTTTGCTTTTTTTCGTTTAAAGCCCCTTTCTATCCAGAATGGTGATTTTCGCACATTTTTGGATTTTCACAGCGCCTAAATTGCTTATTGATTTGGTTTACGTGTACATCTGCTAAGAACCTACTGAACTAATTAATTACTAACTATTTATTCCCAAACATGAAACAAAAATTACTATTGATTTTAATGGTGACGGTTTTGTCTTATTTAAATGCCGTAGCGCAAAATAGAACAATTACCGGAAAAGTGGTTGATGCGGATGATGGCTTACCATTGCCAGGCGTATCTATAAAAATTAAAGGGACCGCACAATTAACCCAAACCACCGGGCAGGGAACCTTTTCGATTTCGGTGCCAGCAAATGCACAAACTTTAGTGCTAAGTTATGTTGGTTACACCGAGCAGGAAGTAAGAATAACTGGCGAAACGTTAAATATCCGCATGGTATCATCTTCTAAAAACCTGCAGGATGTAATTGTTGTAGCTTATGGAACAAGCAAAAAAGAGGCCATTACGGGCTCTGTAGCCACATTGAATGCAAAGCAATTAGAGAATCGGATTATCACCAACGTTACCAATGTCCTATCGGGCGTTGCACCTGGCGTAGTAACAACTTCCGGAAACGGCCAGCCGGGCAGTAGTTCGGCAATCCGCATCCGGGGATTTGGTTCTATATCGGCATCGAATAGCCCTCTTTTTGTACTAGACGGTTCAGTTTATGATGGCGAGCTTGGCGATATTAATGCCAATGATATAGAAAGTATTTCTTTGCTAAAAGATGCATCCTCATCGGCACTTTATGGTTCCAGAGCTGCAAATGGAGTGGTGATTATTACTACAAAAAAGGGCAAATCGGGTACGCCAACATTAAATGCCAGCTACAGTCAAGGTTTTTCTAAAAGAGGCATACCAGAATACGATCGGGTTGGGGCATTAGATTACTATCCTTTAATGTGGCAGGCTTTAAAAAACAGCCTGGTTTACCCCGCCACAGGAACTGGCATAAGCGAGTCTGCGGCAGCTACGCAAGCTTCCAATACCATCCAAGGTCAATTGATATATAATCCTTTTAACGTGCCAAACAACCAGATTGTAGGTGTAGATGGCAAATTGAATCCTAATGCACAATTGCGTTATGATGACTTCGATTGGTTTAAGCAAGCTTCGCGTGTTGGAAAACGGACTGAGTTTAATGTTAATTCGAGCGCTAAAAATGAAAAAACGGACTATTATTTCTCTATGAATTACCTGAAGGATAATGGTTATTTAATTAAAACCGATTTCGAGCGGTTTAATGCCCGTGTTAATGCCAATACTCAATTACGACCATGGTTAAAAACAGGCGTAAACCTTTCAGGAAGCTTATCGAACGGAAATTTAGCACAAGACGCCTCAACCGGAAGTGCCACTGCTTTTGTGAATGTTTTCAATTTTGCCAGAACTATTGGTCCTATTTATCCAATACATGCTTTTGATGCCAATGGCAATCCGGTTTTAACTACCACAGGCGAGCAATGGTATGATTACGGAGGAAACCCTGGCTCAGTTAATAGGCCACAAGGTGCTTTAGCCGGCCGAAATGTAATTTATGAAACTTTGCAAAACGATGTAACCAGCCGCAGGCTTGCCTTAAATGGTAGGGCATATGCCGAGATCAAATTTTTAAAAGATTTTACTTTTAAACCAACCTTCAGTATCGATTTCATTAATTCGTACAGCAGTGAATACCGAAACCCGATTGTAGGAGACGGGAGTACCGTTGGTGGTTCATCAACCAAACGGAGCACACCAACGCAGAGTTATACATTCAATCAGGTATTATCGTACAGCAAAACATTTGGTAATCATAGTGTAAATGCTTTGGCCGGACATGAAAACTACGATTACGATTGGCGCAGGTTAAGCGCAACTAAACAAAGCCAGATTTTGGATGGAAATACGGAGTTCCCGAATTTTGTAACTCCCAGTGATGCAGGAGGATATAAAGATACTTATCGGGTAGAATCTTATTTCGGTAAAGTGGGATACAATTATTTGGAGAAATACTTTGTAGACGCTTCTATCCGTCGCGATGGTACTTCGCGTTTATCATCAAAATCGAGATGGGGAACATTTTTCTCTGCGGGAGCATCATGGGCAGTTAACAAGGAAGATTTCATGAAAAACATGGGTTGGATCAGTGATTTACGCCTGAAGGCTTCTTATGGTGAAGTAGGAAATGATAATTTAGTTGATGCAAACCTTTTTGAACACAATAGCCTTTACTACAATTACCAGGCTTTTTACGAATTAGGCTGGAACAATGGCAGCGAGCCAGGTTTGTTATTGGCCACAGCTGCAACGCCAGAGTTAAAATGGGAATCGGTAAATACTTTTAACACCGGAATAGCTTTTGGTTTATTTAGAAATCGCCTGAGGGGTGAAATTGAGTATTTTAAACGTGGCTCATCAAACTTATTGTTTGCGGTACCTCAGCCGTTGTCTGATCCAATCACTTCTATCCGTCGCAATATTGGTTCTATGTATAATACTGGGATCGATCTGCAATTAAGCGGTGATATTTTAAAATCTGAAAACTTCAATTGGAACTTATTAAGCAATTGGTCCTGGTTAAAAAACAAAATCACCAAAATGCCGGCAGAAACGCCAACCGTAACCAGTGGAACGAAAAGACTTGAAGTTGGACGCGACATTTACGCCTATTATCTGCGCCAATGGGCCGGAGTAGATCCAACTGATGGTTCGGCTTTATTTGAGCCTAATGCTGGCGTAACAACCAATCTGCGTACGGTTAATGGCCGTGTTTTAACTACGGATATTAACAATGCCCGTTCCGATTATTCCGGCTCTGCCATTCCAGATTTATACGGATCGGTTACCAATACTTTTAATTATAAAAACTTTGGGCTATCATTCCTAATCACGTATCAGATAGGGGGTAAATTCTTTGATCAGAACTATCAGGGGCTAATGGCTACCACCTATGGTTCGGCCTTGCACGTTGATGCATTAAACTCATGGATGACACCTGGCCAGGTTACCGATATTCCACGATTGGATATTGGGCGTTCCGGCCAGTTTAACGGCACCTCCAGCCGTTGGTTGGTCGATGCTTCTTACATTGCTTTCCGCAACGTAAATCTATCTTATACCTTACCACAAAGCTGGATTAAAGGAGCCACTTTAAGCAATGTTAGGGTGTTTGCTGCGGGTGAAAACCTGGGCTTAATTTCAAAACGCAAAGGAATGGATCCGACCGAATCGTTCACGGGCTTAAATACAACTAATTATGTGCCTTCGCGGATGATTAGTTTCGGAATCAATGTTTCACTTTAAAAGCTACTATCATGAAATATAAAAAATATTTACTTTTTGCAGGTTTCAGCCTATTAAGCATTACGGCCTGTAAAAAAGATTATCTCGATACAAAACCGACAGATCAGGTTGACAATTCGGCTTTATTTACTTCTGCTGCAAATGCAAAAAATGCCTTAAATGGCGTTTACCGCTATATGTTTGAGCGTTCTACCACTGTACCAGATAATGCGCAGCAAAACAAACCCGGTGTAGGTGGTATTATGCTTTACATGGACTTTATGGGCGAAGATATTGGCATATCCTCATCCAACTGGTATACTTCAGATGGGGGATCGTGGATTAGTCATCGTACCGATAACAGCACCTTGTTAACGTATATGTACCGTACCTATTACCGAATTATCGGAAATGTGAATTACATTATCGATAACATTGATCAGGCCTCAGGTGCAGCTGCAGATAAAAATACTGTGAAGGCTGAAGCACTAACTTTAAGAGGATACGCTTATTTTGGTTTGGTACAGCTTTTTGGTAAACGTTACGACGGGGCAGCGAAGCCGAACAATCAGCTTGGTGTGCCACTTTTATTGGCCTCAACCGATACCAATCAACCACGCGCAACAGTAGAAAGTGTTTATGCTGCAATTGTTAGCGACTTAGAAACAGCTATTTCGCTCAATGCCGCAGCGTCGAATAAGAGTCACGCCGGGGCAACGGTAGCAAAAGGTATTAGAGCAAGGGTTGCCCTGGTTATGCAGGATTATCCCAATGCCATTAAATATGCCAAAGATATTGTAGATGCCAACCAATATCCGCTATTGTCCGTTACTGATTATCAGGCGGGCTTTAATAATGCTGCATTAGGTGAGTTTATATGGTCTTCTATGCCGACATTAGATCAAGGTGATACATTTGGGTCATATTTTGCGCAAATCGCTTACAACGCAAATACAAGCTTTATGCGTGGCAATCCAAAAAGGATTAATGCTGCATTATATAATCAGATATCAGCGACTGATGTTCGGAAAAAGATGTGGGAACCAGTACCAACAACAGTAAATTTCCCATTACCTGCCACAAATTTTGCTCGTCAACCTTATATGAGCCGTAAATTTTCAGTTAAAGAAGTAGGTGGACCATCTTTAGGCGATGTTCCTTTAATGCGTACCTCAGAAATGTACCTGATTTTGGCGGAGGCTTATGCAAAAACTCCTGGAAGTGAGGCTGCTGCCAGAACGGTTTTATTTAACCTGGTTAAACAAAGAGACCCAAGTGCGGTGATTTCGGTAAATACAGGACAGGCTTTAATTGATGAGATTCTTTTTAACAGGAGAATTGAACTTTGGGGAGAAGGCCACAGGTGGTTAGATTTAAAACGTTTAAACCTACCGCTGGATAGAACGGTTGTTCCAAACTACGTTTCTGCTTCTGTTGCAGGCACATTAACTATACCCGCCGGAGACGTTAAATGGCAGTTTTTAATACCTAGGGCAGAAATGGAAGCTAATTCTGGCCTGGCCGGACAGCAAAATCCATAATAGTTTAAAGCCCTGAAGAAAGGTTATGCTATCGTTTAATTAAAAAAATGATAACATAACCTTTTCTTTTTATCACATTTTAGTTACCTCGGTATTATGGTGTTATCGGCATATTATTTTTATCAGTTCCAGCCGACCTTTAATAAAAAAACACAGATATTATGAGACTAAAAGCTTTGGTGATTTTATTACTAGGTATTACAATCACAAATAATGTTTTTGCAGCTGAAAAACCAACTGCAAGCCATAAATCGGTTATCAATTATTATATGGACAGCTATATGAATTCTGACTATAAAAAGTTAAGAGCTGTTTTAAGTGAGGATGCTGTTTTTACCTCGAATAGAGATGTAAGGGTAATTAAACATAAAGCAAGTGATGTGTTAAACCAAATGAAGAAAAATGAAGGCGTAATTCAAAGAGATTGTAACATCAGCTCTTCAATCGTTTCCGAAACCGATGCCTTGGTAATTGCACGTGTAGATATTAATTACGAATTATTTGATGGCGCACAACAAAATTTTGTGATCATTGAGAAAGATAAAGAAGGCGAATGGAAAATCACCCAGGTTTACAAAGTATTCGTCACTGGGGAAAGCCAAGCTAAAAAACTCGTTTCAAATTAATCTTAAAGCCCTTTTTCGCGTTAGGCCAGCCTTCGTTAAAATTTTTGATAGGTGCAGGAAGATAAAAAACGATTTAAACAAAAAAGTCCCGGCAATAACCGGGACTTTATATTTTTCTTTCTTTTCGACTAAAAGTTAATTGGTAATTCTACTTGCGTTCTGTCCCAGCCAATAATCAAATTAGCACCTCCGGTAATCTCTGTAAAGGTTAAGGAGAAATATTCGATCGGTTTAGCCAGGGTTTTAACCGGAACATTTACACGGACAATATCCTTAGCCTGATTATAACTAAAAGCACCCCATTTATCGGTTTCGCTATTTACAATAATCGTCCAGGTATCTTTGTTTGGAATGGCGAATAAACTATAGGTACCTGCTTTGATTTTTTTGCCGCCAATGCTTACCTTTTTGAAGAAACAAACCTCTGTACTTTCGTTGGCACCAAAACGCCAAACATTTCCATACTGTTCTAAAACGCCAAAAATATCACGTCCTTTTTTCTGTGGGCGCGAATAAACAATCTTTATAACCGGTTTTGTTGGGTCTCCAGCCTTTGCCTTTGGGGCATTAAGGGGAAAATAAACAATATCTGCAGGACTTGGTCTGCAACAGGAAATTTTACTTCAGCGGTAGGGGCCTGTTGAGCCTTTGCGCTAAAACAAATAAGAGCGAAAACAACAATGAAGATATTTTTCATTTGTAAGTTTTTGTTTTCAGTAGCGATGAGCAATCATGATTTTACAGCTATTGGTAAAATCATAACGGTCTCATGTGCTGTGGAATTAAATTTTAAACCTTAAAAGGATCTAATTGTATAAAAGGACTAAAAACTAGTATTTTCTTCCTTTTACGATAGCGTTTAAAAATAAGCCTGCTGTTAACAAACCTAAAACACCACCTAACAAAGCGAAAATGTAGTTTTGCGTAATGATTGCTCCAGTTAAAACTCCGAAGAATAAACCTAAAGCATAATATAACCAGTTGAAATTATTGCTGCTGTTCTCTTGTACACTCATGTTTTTTGTTATTTGGAGGCAAAGTTAATATTTATTTTAAATTTTAATTTGTCATTGTGCCCAATATTCTAATTAATTATCAATTCTAGCCAATTTATAATCAGCCTTTTTCAGATAAGTAAGTAATTCTGCCAGTCTGTTATAAAATTTATCAGTTCTTCTGGCATCGGTACCAATGTGCAATAGCAAGATAAAACCATTTAAACCATTGGGTTTTGTTTCGTTAAAAGTTGTAATCGATCGATATATCTCATCACTCGATCGATAGCTTTTTCCCATTTCGGGGTAGGTATAATCAGCATTAGATCGCGTGCCCGGAGTGAAATTAATCAATTGTATGCCTTGGGTTTTGGTCCAGTTGGCTATGGTTTGGTTGTACCATTCGTAAGGAGGCAAAAAATAGCCCGCCACTTCTTTGTTAATCCCAAAAGCTGCCATTGCCCGATAATTGTTGCTTAAATCGGTTTCTAAATCTGTTTTTGTAACCAAGAGACTATCGCGTTTATTCCAATCGCAGTACAATAAATGTTTATCAGAATGTGGACCGAGGTAATGCCCGTCGTTTTTTAGTTTTTTAATCAATGATTGGAAGTTAGGGTTCCGATAGAAATTTCCGGTAAGAAAAAAGGATGCTTTGACTTTCTCTTGTGCCAGCACCTTACTTATTTTTTTGCCGCCATCCGCATATTCGTCACCTGTAAAAACCAGGTAGATTTTCTTTTGGGTAGAATCGCGCCGAATGTTCGCGCCCAAGCTATAAGTCTTATGGTCGGCTAGGGGTTTAGCCTGTGCTTCTTTGGCCGCTAATAAATAAATAAGAGACGCTGTTCCGTCCATTGTGGGTTCATTGGTGCTGTAATCGCCATAATCATCGTGGTAAACAGCCAGATCACTCTGAAAGTCAGCATATTCATCAGTATCATTGAGCTTGATTCCGATTAAACCTTTATAAATATTGGTGTAAACAGGTCCATCAACCAATCCGCCGTTTATAGGATAATTCTTTAAATGGGTAAAGGCCGAGTGCGGATCGCTTGGTGTATCTCCCCATTGAGGTAAACCATAAACCATGCTCGTTCCCCAGGGGTTACAGCCAAAAAGCCAGTCGAAATTAGCCTGATCTAGTTCTGCATAAGTTTTGTCGCCGCTTAGTGCCGAGTACCAGCTACACTGCATGGCAAAGGCAACCGTTAAATTATTGCTGCACCAAATAAAAGGAATACCACGATAAAAGGCATTGTTTTTCGCACGGCTCCAAACTTGCGATATGCCTTGTTGATAATAGTTGATGGCTGTTTTGTCTGTTGAATCTTGCTTAGCGATTTCGTAATGACCAAGGTTGATGAAAGGATAATATTGATAATGCGCTGCGGTGTCTTTTTGTAGCCAGGGCGTGATGCGTTCTTGCTGGGCGTAGCTTAAGGCCTGTGCTATTTTCTTTTGATCGATCTTTTCCCTTCCGAAATTGAATGATGTTTCGGCCAGCTCCATGTCATCAACCCAGTTGTCTTCAGCATAAATGTAAGGCGACTTTACGGATGCTGTTTGCGTTACACCAGGTTTTTGCAATGCAAATTTATAGGCTGTTTTGGCTTTTTTAACAAGTATTTTGGCGTAATCACGATCTACATCTTTAAATAAAACCGAGCCTAAATTAAAAGCACTCGTAAATTTAGCTGCAGTAGAGCTGGTACCAGTGGTGTTGTTCATAAATTTACCCCGTTGCTGTGTTTCGCCGGTAATAAAATAGAGCGGGCGCTCAAAACCTTTTCCGTATTGACTGTCTTCTTTTGGAATCCGCATGCTGATGTGGTCACGGTCATCGGCCAGTTGGTTGAACATGATGTTTTTTTGTGGGTGCATTTTCAACAGCCAATCCAATCCCCATTTAGCTTCGTCCAGAACATCAGCTAGGCCGTTTTTTCCATCCAAACCATTTGCCAGTTGCTTATCGCCGAATACTTGAGGGAAGTCGCGATAAGCCATTAGTAGGTGATAGGCCGCATTTGCTGAAGTAGTTGAATATTGGAGGTAATCGCTGGCGTCGTGCCAACCACCAGAAGCATCAAAATGCGTACTGTCTTTAATGCCAGCTTTGGCGCCATATAAAACAAAGCCATCGTGGGTATGGCAGCTATCTTTTAAGTACGGATTAAAACCGCTCCGTTGCTGGCGCATATATTGTAGGCAAAAATCAGCTGCACCTTTGTACACATCGTTATTGATCAACAATAGGGGAGAAACAATACCATTTGCCCGGAGGTAGAAACGCCCTGCACTTTTAAAATCACTGAAATTTAATCGGGCAGTTAGGCTAAAAGGGCCATAACTGCCAAAGCTCTTAATATTGGTTGAGGTATAAACAATTTTATTGGTTTCCTTTTCTACAATTTCAAATTGGGTAGGAATTTCGCCTGTTTTGCTTGCCCATACTGCAACTTTAACACTTTCGGTGGGGTAACCGAGCAAATTGATTCTGATCCAATTCTGTTGGATTTTCCTCTGGCTACCAATAAATGAGCATAAGAACCATAGGGCAAATGAGAAAGTTGAGGCTAAAAAGAACTTATTTTTCATTGTGACTGATGATTATTTCATTTAAAAATAGGGTTTTATCAAGATAATGTAAAAGAAGTAGGTAAACATTTGGAAATTAATCAATCGTTTGATTAATTTTGTGTCGTCAAAAAGAAATGAAAACAGAAAAAGTAGATAAAAGACAGGCCATTCTCGAGGCAGCTGAAAAGCTTTTTTGCGAGACCGGGTACGAAGGTACTTCCACCCGCCAGATTGCCAAGGAATCTGGAGCAAACATGGCGATGATAAATTATTATTTCGGCTCTAAGGAAGGGGTTTTTGTGGAGATTATGAACGAGCGTATTGCTGGTTTTGCTTCTCAGTTAAAAATCATCAATGAAGATAAAATTTCGGCATTAGAAAAATTGCACAGGGTTATAGAGGGCTATGTAAATAGAATACTGAATAACACGGCATTTCATAAAATGATGCACAGAGAGCTTTCTTTAACCCAAAGGCCAGAAATGTACGATAAGATAAAAGACGCCATGAGCCACAACATGCAGCTTATCGATCGCATTATTACAGACGGGATTGAAGATGGGACCTTTAACAAGGTAGACGTTCGGATGGTAATCGCCACCATTATGGGCACCATAACCAACATTGTTATTGCTCCCCACAAGGTGATATCATGCTCCAACTTCGATTTGAACAATCCGAAAGATAAAAAAATGATTAAGGAGCGGACAATAGCTCACTTACAAGATCTAACAACAGTTTATTTAACAACAAAAAAATGATACCCAGATCAATAAGATTAATGCTTGCGGCATCATTAATTCCGGCAGCTTTATTTGCACAGAGCTCGAAAGAATTAAATATTAACCAGGCAATAGAACTTGGCATAGCCAATAGTAAAAACTTAAAACTTTCTCAAAACAAGATCGACCAGGCTGTTGCACAGCTGGAGGTTGTAAAAGACAATGTTTTGCCTACGGCAAACGCAAGTTTTATGTACAACCACGCCGAAATACCAACTACTACTTTTACATTACCCGGTAGCGAATCGTCTTTCCACTTGCCTAAAAGAGCCGATGCTTTTGTGGGAACAGCAGCAGTACAAGAATTGGTATATGGTGGTGGTAAATTAAGGTATGCTAAAGAATCGACCAAATTACTGGCAGATGTTGCACGTTTAGATGCCGATAAAAGCAAAGAAGAAATTACTTATGCCGTTATTAATACTTATTACGCTTTATATAAAGTATTGCAGAGCAGAAAAGTGGTTGATCAGAATTTAGAATCAATTGCCGCACAGATTAAACAGGCACAACGTTTCTTCGAGCAGGGCATTGTAACTAAAAACGATGTGTTGCGTTTCCAATTGCAACAGGCAAATGTTACGCTAACTCAAATGGATATTGAGAGCAACCGTAAAGTGATTAATTATAACCTGGATATTTTATTGGGTTTACCAGAAGATACTGAAGTGAAAATTGTTGATCCAACAGCCGGCTTAAAAACCCCAGGCTCGTTAAATGAATACATCGGGCAGGCAATGGCTAATCGCCAGGAACTAAAACAACTTGATGTGCAGAACAAAGTTGCCGATTTTAACATTAAAACCATCAAAGCAAATACGTTGCCTACCGTTGGTGTTGGTGCAAACTTATATTACATTAACCCAAGTGGCAATTTTATACCACCAACAAACCAATATTTAATGCCCGTTACATTAGGTGCAACGATTTCCTGGAATTTCGGCAACCTTTGGACAAACAAGAATAAGGTAAGTGAAGCAAAAATTCAACAAAGTGCGATTACCATTCAGAAAGATATCTTATCTGACCAGGTAAAAACAGATATCAACAAAAACTTTCAAGGTTACCAGGTGGCGATGAACAAAATTCAGGTATTGGAAACCTCAATTGCACAAGCAACAGAAAACGATAAGTTATTGGCATCTAAATATAAAAACAATGTGGCTTCGGTTACCGACCGTATCGATGCTGAAACCTTATTGTACCAGGCAAAAATAAACTTAGAGATAGCTAAGGCGGACGCAGGTTTGGCTTACTATACCCTATTAAAATCAACAGGAAAAATAACGCAATAAATACAGCAATGACAACTGAAAAGAAAAAAAAGAACATAGTAGTACCCATCATTTTAGGTGTTTTACTAGTAATAGGCATAATCTTCGGGATTATAGAATGGAATTATTATAGCAAACACGTAGATACGGATGATGCTCAGATTGATGGCGATATCAGTCCTGTTGTTGCCCGAGTTGGCGGTTATGTAAAGGATATCAATTTTGAAGAAAATACTCACGTAACGGAAGGCCAGATTTTAGTTAAGCTTGATGACAATGATTATAAAGTTAAATTAGAACAGGCACAATCTGGTCAAAAAGGTGCAAGTGCAGGTGTTGGTGTGGCGCAATCGCAAATTGTTGCTACCCAGGCAAATACCGGTACTGCAAAAGCAAACGTTGATGCGGCAAAATCAAATGTTGAAGCTGCAAATGTTAAATTAAATTTAGCGCAGAAAGATTATAATCGTTACGAAAACCTGGTGAAAGATGGTTCAATCACACAACAAGCTTTCGATCAGGCTAAGGCGAGTAAGGAATCTGCAGAAGCGGCCAGACAATCTGCCCTAGCTGCATATCGTGCAGCGCAAGATCAATATAATGCTGCGGTTAAACAAGTTGGAACTACACAATCACAGTTAGCGGTGAGCAGCAATGTAATCAGCCAGCGTCAAAGTGATATCGATTTTGCTAAACTTCAATTATCATATACTGATATTAAAGCCCCTGCAACCGGCATTGTATCTAAAAAGAATGTTCAAAAAGGACAATTGGTTCAGGCTGGTCAATCTTTATTCTCTATCGTAAATGACGGAAGCATTTATGTAACGGCCAACTTTAAAGAAACTCAATTAGAGAAAATTAAAGAAGGTTCTAAAGTAGAAATTGAGGTTGATGCTTATCCAGACGAAAAAATTGAAGGGGAAGTATATAATTTCTCTCCAATTACTGGTGCAAAAGGGTCTTTATTACCACCTGATAATGCTACTGGTAACTTCGTTAAAGTTGTTCAGCGTGTACCAGTAAAAATCAAAATCCATCCATCAAAAGAACTGTTGGCTAAGTTGCGCCCAGGAATGAGCGTTAAAGCATCAGTATCTACTAAATAATATTAAAATGGCCGAAGTAGGTTTAAAAAAGTGGATTATTACGTTTACGGTAATCACAGCTTCATTATTGGAGCTGATTGATACGACTATCGTAAACGTGGCGATTCCACAAATTCAGGGAAACCTGGGCGCTACCCTAGAGGATGTGGCCTGGCTTTCTACCGGTTATGCGGTAGCGAATGTTATCGTGTTGCCAATGTCGGGCTGGTTGGGTAACCGATTCGGCAGGAAAAATTACTTTCTTACCTCCATCATCGTTTTTACGCTTGTTTCCTTTTTGTGCGGAAACGCCACTTCATTGAATGAGCTTATTTTATTCAGGATTATTCAGGGTTTGGCCGGCGGTGGTTTAATATCAACAGCGCAAGCTATTTTAATAGAAACCTGGCCACGTGAAGATGTGGGTATTGCAACTGCCTTATTTGGTTTAGGAGCAGTAGTTGGGCCAACCGTTGGGCCAACCATTGGTGGATATATTCTGGAAATCAGTTCATGGCCCTGGATCTTTTATGTGAATATTCCCGTCGGAATACTCGCGGCCTACTGTACGTACACCTTTGTTCGGGCAACCCCGAAATCAGGGCAGGGGCAACCTGTCGATTGGTGGGGTATTGCATTATTGGCTATTGCAGTAGGTAGTTTACAAACATTATTAGAAAAAGGGGAGAGCGAAGATTGGTTTGCTACACCATACATTACCGCTTTGGCTGTGGCCTCGGTATTTGGCTTACTGCTTTTTATATGGCGGGAAATGACCACTGACCACCCAATTGTGAACTTTAAAATTATGAGACACAGAAGTTTCTCTGTGGGTATGTTTACCTCATTTATTTTGGGTTTCGGGCTATACGGGTCAGTGTTTGTGTTTCCGGTATTCTGTCAGAATTTGCTAGGATTTTCACCTTTGCAAACCGGAGAAATCTTGTTCCCAGGTGGCTTATGTACCATTGTAATGATGCCTTTTATTGGTATTATGCTTAAAAAAGGTGTTCCTGCACAGATTATGGCCACTTTCGGTATGTTGGCATTCTTCATTTTCTGTTGGATGTTGAGTAATTCGACTCTGCAATCAGGAACTGGCGATTTCTTCTGGCCACTGGTAATCAGGGGTGTGGGTATGGCCTTATTGTTTGTGCCTTTAACCACACTTGCCATCCAGGATTTAAAAGGACCAGAAATTGGTCAGGGATCAGGTTTGAACAATATGATGCGCCAATTGGGCGGTTCGTTCGGTATCGCAGCTTTAACTACATTAATTCACGTCCGTTCGGGTTTCCACAGAAGTGTTTTATTGGCAAATGTGAACGATTATAACCAACCATTTGTGGATCGTTTTAACGGATTGATTAAAGGTTTTATGGCAAAAGGACAAACTTTGTTCGATGCCAAAATTATGGCTGCAAAAGCGATGGAAGGAATTGTAACCAGACAGACCATGTTACTTACCTATGATGATGCATATTGGGTTGCAGGATTGATCATGTTGTTCTCCATCCCGCTACTTTATCTTCAAAAGTTTAAGAAAAATGCAAACATTCCTGCTGATGTGCATTAATATTTGCAAAGAAATGCCATAAAAAATGGCAAAAAACAAAAACAGCCGGTGTATTTTATTACATCGGCTGTTTTAACCCAAAAAATTAACAATCAATGCAATGCCCTTAAACATTGCAAATGTTCTTACTTAACCACATTGTGGCCAAATAAGATTCTAAAATTAAAATTTATTCTACAATTTTCCAAATTGTAAGCCTTAGAATTTTAATACCTTAGGCATTTTTTGTAGTATTACGGTATACAAAACTATTGCATAAGCTATGCCTAAACTTCGTTTAACTACGCAACGAGAATCTATTTTTAATAATGAGGTAATCTCAAAATTCGAACTATTTAACAGTTTATTTCTCACCTTGCCTTTTTACAAAATTAAAGATACCGGAACATTGCTTCCGCTGTTTTTTAAAAGCTGTGAAGAAGGCATTGCAAACGGAGAAAAACCTGCACAGATTATCGAAGAATTTTTTGCCAAGTATACCAGTTATACCGACCCTAAGGATATTGTTGACCTGCTTTTCCGTTTTATCCAGTATATCGAACGTCAGGTGGTACTTTTTGATGCCGTGGAAGATGCTTCTTTTACCAAGTTAAATACCACTGATGAACAGAGTACATTGGCATTTATCTTAAAAAAGAATGCCGATAATAAACCCATGTTATCAAAAATTGAGAAGTTGATTGACGAACTTTCGCTTCGTTTGGTTTTAACCGCACACCCAACCCAGTTTTACCCTGGAGCTGTATTGGCCATTATTACCGATTTAACCAAGGCTATTCGTGATAACGACCTTACTTCGATGAACTCCTTATTGCAGCAATTGGGTAAAACGCCGTTTTTTAACAAAAAATCGCCAACCCCAGTTGATGAGGCCTTAAACCTAGCCTGGTTTTTAGAGAATACATTTTATTTTGCTGCGGCGAATATTCAGGAAGAAATAGATCAGAATCTGGACGAATATAACCTGGAGACCAAGAAAATTTTAGAGCTGGGTTTCTGGCCTGGGGGAGATAGAGACGGAAATCCAAATATCCATGCCGATACGACCTTAGAAGTTTCTAAAATGTTGCGCCAGATCCTTTTCCGTTGTTATTACCGCGATTTCAGGGTAATTAAACGCCGCATTACCTTTAGAGGTGTTGAGGAAAATATCGCAAAGCTGCACGACGTACTCTATCTGAATGCTTTCGACCAGACCTGTGAGCTTCACGACATTTCTGATGAACTAAGGGATAACCTGAATAAAATTAAAGAAACATTGTTAGCCGAACACGAAGGTTTATTTGTTGATCTGGTTAACGATCTGATCCGTAAGATAGATTTATATGGTAACTACTTTGCGTCGCTAGATATTCGTCAGGACAGCCGTGTGCTGAGAAACGTGCATACCTATTGTCGCGCAAATAAGCCAATTTCTTCGCTGTATCCTGCTGATTATGATAAATTATCTGAAGCAGAGAAATTAGCTTTGATTTCTTTTAAAGAGGCAACGGTTGTTTATGCCAGTGAGCCAGATGCTTTGACAAAAGATACCATTGAGGTAATTAAAGAAATTAAAGGCATTCAAAGGCGTAATGGCGAAAAAGCTTGTCACCGTTTTATTATCAGTAATTGCCAACAAGCGAGCGATATCCTTCAGTTGATTGAGCTTTTCCTTTGGAACGGCTGGAGTAAAGAATCGTTGACTATTGATTTTGTGCCGCTTTTTGAAACCGTTAACGATTTAAAGGGAGCAGCTGCAATTATGGATACGCTTTATAGTAATCCGTTCTATAAGGCGCATTTAGCCAGCCGTGGAAATAAACAGGATATTATGCTTGGTTATTCTGACAGCACCAAAGATGGTGGTTACTTAATGGCCAATTGGTCTATTTTTAACGGAAAAACGTCATTATCTGCTGTTTCTGCTAAGCACAATATCCAGCTGGCGTTTTTTGATGGACGTGGTGGTCCGCCTGCGCGCGGTGGGGGTAAAACACACCGTTTTTATGCTTCTATGGGCAAGGAAATTGCAAACAAGAACATGCAATTGACGGTTCAGGGGCAAACCATCAGTTCTCAATATGGTTCGATAGAAAGTGCTGAATTTAATATTGAGCAATTAATCAACGCAGGACTTACTTCCGGATTAAAAGAAAAACACAATATTCTGTTAGATCCTGAAAATAAAACGCTGCTTGATGAAATGGCTGAAGAAAGCTACAAGGCTTTTGTCGACTTGCGCGAGCACCCATTATTTGTGAGTTATTTAGAGAAATTATCTCCTTTAAAACTATTGTCGCAAGCTAACATTAGTAGCCGCCCGGTTAAAAGAAACGGTGGAGGCGAAATGAAACTCGAAGATTTAAGGGCCATCAGTTTTGTTACTGCCTGGAGTATGCTGAAACAGAATGTTCCGGGTTTCTATGGGATGGGAACAGCTTTAAAAAATCAGGAAAAAGCTGGAAATTGGGATAAAGTGCTTAAAGTTTATCAAGATTCTGATTATTTAAAAACGATTGTAGATAACTGTATGATGAGTATGAGCAAATCAGACTTTACCATTACAGCGCATTTGGCCGCAGATAAGGAGTTTGGTGCTTTTTGGACTCAACTACATAATGAATTTGAATTAGCTAAGGAGATGCTTTTAAAACTCTCCGGACAGCCAACATTAATGGCTAATTATCCTGTAGATAAAAAATCAATCGCCACCCGCGAAAAAATCATTTTACCATTGGTATTGATACAGCATTTCGCTTTAGAAAAGCTGCAACACGATCAGAACGAAAAAGACCAGCACGCTTTAGAAAAGTTAGCGGTAAGAACGGTATTTGGTATTGTAAATGCGGGTAGAAATTTAGCTTAATTAAGCCAAACCTCGCAGGTTTCGAAAACCTGCGAGGTTTAAAATATAATCCAAGGTCCGTGTCCTCACAGACCTTTTTTTCGCGAGAACAAATTCGGTCTTCACCCTGACTTGTAGCGCAGCGGAAAGCTACGGAGTAAATTTATTTCAGGTCTTTCTCGCTAAAAAGATGCTGACCACATAGTAGCTACAAGGCAATCGAAAATACTATTTCTACTTGTAAAATAAATTCAGCATGACGAGAAGTAAAAAACCAAACAAAAATCCCTCGCTGATTTTCATCAACGAGGGATTTTATATTTTGAAAAGCAAGATTAAGCTTTAAAACGATTATCGATCAATCGAACCCATTACCTTTTGGCCGAAAGCATTTAATGCATCCTTTTCGGCAGCACCTTCGCTTACCATCTGATGTACTTCTAAGGCACCACAGATATTGGTAATCATTTCGCCCGCAACATCAACTTCGTGTTCGCTAACCCCTCTAAACTCGCAAAAAGCCTCTAAAACCTCCAAAGTTGTTTCCAGTTGTGCTGGAGTGGTGTTTTGAAATAATTGTCTTATAACCGGAATCTTCATTACTTTATCTTGTTAAATAGTTCAATTAAACCTTCTGCTTTGTTGGTTTGTACCTGATCTACCAAGCTACCGCCTTCAAAAGCTGCAAAAGTTGGTAAATTATCAACGTTTGCAAATTTGCGTGAGTTTGGAAGTTTTTCGGCATCAACAATCAAGAAAGCTACATCTTCATTTTCTGAAGCCAATTTTTTAAACTTCGGTTTCATGATTCTGCAGTTTCCGCACCATGATGCAGCATACTGAACCATCACCTTTGAGTTATCGGCCAAATATTGTTGAAGATTATCTTCTGTTAATTCTAAAAACATAACGTTTTGTTTAATTAGTTGGCGGCCAAATATTCAGCTACGCCAGTTCTGTTTGCATTCATTGCTTCTTTTCCTTCTTCCCAGTTTGCAGGACAAACTTCGCCATGTTTTTGAACGTGAGCATAAGCATCAATTAAACGTAAATATTCTTTAACGTTTCTGCCTAATGGCATATCGTTCACACTTTCGTGGAAAACTTTACCAGTTTCGTCGATTAAATAAGTAGCTCTGAAAGAAACATTTGATCCTGAGAAAGATTCGTTTCCTTCTTCATCATAGTTAACTTCCTGATCTAAAATATCAAGGATGCCAGATAATTGTCTGTGGGTATCAGCTAAGATCGGGTAAGTAACACCTTCAATACCGCCGTTATCTTTTGGTGTATTTAACCAGGCGAAGTGAACTTCGTTGGTATCGCAAGATGCACCGATTACAATCGTATTTCTTTTTTCAAACTCAGGTAAAGCAGCTTGGAAAGCGTGTAATTCTGTAGGGCAAACGAAAGTAAAGTCTTTTGGATACCAGAACAATAAAACTTTGCTATTTTTGTTTACAGCTTCTTCAAACACATTGATTTTCAAGTCATCACCCATGTCTGACATTGCATCAATACTAACACTCGGGAATTTTTTGCCTACTATTGCCATAATTTTTTGTCTTTAATTTTATGCCACAAAGGTAAGGCTAAAACAGATGTTAAGCAACTCCGTTTCACTAATTGTTAATTGTATTTATTGATAACGATATAGATGAAAACTATATTATTTTCGTGAAATATAGCGGGGTTCTATTTTCACGTTGACGTCATTTCGAGCGAAGTGCAACGCAGTCGAGAAATCTAACGAGATAGATCTCTCCGTTCCGCTACGCTTCAGTCGAGATGACGATCAGCTTATGGGAAAGCTACTTCTTCAACGTATTTTCATACAGTTTAAATATCCTTTTGTACTCATCAGTCCAGCTGCTAGGCTCGATAAAACCATGGTCTTCAACCGGATAAACGGCAAGCTCCCAATTGTTTTTACCCAACTCGATGAAACGTTGACTAATACGAACAATATCCTGAAAGTGAACATTCACATCAACCATTCCATGTGCCATTAAAAGGTTGCCCTTTAATTTATCGGCGAAATAGATCGGTGAGCTTCTTTTGTAAGCAATAGGATCGTTAAAAGGTTCGTTTAAAATATTAGAAGTATAACCATGGTTATAATGCGCCCAATCGGTAACTGAGCGTAATGCTGCACCACTGGCAAAAACATCCGATTCATTAAACATCGCCATCAAGGTAATAAAACCACCGTAAGAGCCACCATATAAGCCAACATGTTGGCGATTAGCGCCGTATTTCTCTACCAAAAACTTAACGCCATCAACCTGGTCGGTTAAATCTTTTCCACCCATGTGGCGGTAAATGCCTGTACGGTGATCGCGGCCATAACCAGAACTTCCGGTATAATCGATATCAATTACCGTGTAACCGTTATCGGCCAGTAAGTTATTGAACATGAATTCGCGGAAGTAAGTGCTCCAGCCGAAATGCACATTTTGAAGATAGCCTGCACCATGAACAAAAACTACCGCAGGGTGATTAGGATGTGGATTATCGGATTTATAAACCCTCGCATAAACATCTGCACCATAACGGTTTTTAAAACTTACCATATCAGGTTGACGCCACTTATAAGAATTAAATTCGGCAGAGGTAGATTGAGTAATTTTTTCGGCTTTGGCACCAACCTTATTTGGCTGAAGATATAACTCTCCTGGCTTATCCATAAAGGAATAATTAATGGCTATGTATTTTTCGTCAGGAGAGAGGGTGATATCATTTAAGCCTTTCATGGCGGTAATCTGAACAAGCTCACCACCGTTTACACTGATTTTAAACAAGTTTGTAATCCCTGGGTGCTCCTTATTTGTTTTAAGATAAAATGTACTTCTATCCTTTGAGAGCTGAACAGATTGTACCTCCCATTTGCCAGATGTTAGTTGTTTTTTATCGCCTGTGGCAACATTGGCTACATAAAGGTGTGAGAATCCGGTAGCTTCGCTTTGGTAATAGAAGCGGTTATTGTCTATCCATCCGGTGCTACCTTGGTAAAAGCCACTAATGCCCGGGCCACCAATCCAGGCTTCATCCCGTTGACGGTCTATTAAAGAAAATTTACCAGTTAAGGCATCTAATTTTAAGATCCAACGGTCTTTATTGTCGGTAGACGTAGCCACGACAATTGCCGTACTTCCGTTATCGTTCCAAAGTGGGCCGAAAAAATTTACAGGTCTGTCTGCGTTTTTCTTTTTTAGTGTATCCAATTCTTTTGGATAATCTTTAAGGTAATCAGGAAGATCTTTAATGCCCGGTATAGTAGCCGTCTGAATGGCATAAACAGAATCTTTTTGGGTATCGTAGATAAAGCCCTGCGAAATATTTTCATTTTCCCCAACCTTTGTTCTGCCAGGAATATCTTCGGTATAGCCTGACGATGTGATATAATTCGGAACAATAGTGCTATGGTTATTCTGCGCTGGTGTGGTTAATTTATAAGTAATGAAATGGCCATCAGGACTAATGGTTACACCATTTAAAAATTTATCTTCTGTATAAAGCTCTTTTAATGGTTTTGAATCTGCAGATGTTGCGCCAGAACGGCCTCTTCCACCACGGGCACCGCTTCTGGTTTCTGCATTTCTTTTTTTAATGATATCAAACAATTCGGTTTGCTGTGCCTTTAACCAGTTATCCTGTTCGGTAAGCGGCTTTGTTTCTGCTCGGCCTGCTTTTTTACCTTTAACAAAATTAGTGAGCTGTTTGGTTCCGGCAGATTTTAAATCTACTTCAAATAAATTATCACCCAATTGATAAACGATATTTCCATTGGTTAAAAAAACAGG
This sequence comes from Flavobacterium sp. W4I14, assembly GCA_030817875.1. NCBI lineage: Bacteria > Pseudomonadati > Bacteroidota > Flavobacteriia > Flavobacteriales > Flavobacteriaceae > Flavobacterium > Flavobacterium sp. W4I14. The sequence goes on along the minus strand of JAUSZU010000001.1, from coordinate 4,931,616 downwards.
GCTGTTTTCTCGCTCTTGCGTGCTGGTTAACCGTGTTTCTTTATTGTTTTTGAAATTCTGCAAATAGACATCGCCACTTTTTTCGATTAAACCAAGCGAGTGGTCAGTGTTATAGGTATAGTTTAAACTTAAAAGCTTTTCATCTTCCTTTTCTGCCGCTTTAACGGGTTTGGTAGCTGTTGCCGAAACTTTAAATAATTCTTCTTTAGCTTTATTTTCAGGGTTCCAGTTGAAGTATAGGGTTTTGCTATCTGCAGTCCAACGGAAATTAGTCGGTGCAACGCCCATCCACTTTGGATCGCGCATTATCTTTTCGACGGTTAAAGGCGCTAATTGTTGCGCAAAAGTATATTCGCCTGCGCAAAGCAAAAGGAAAAGTAAATATTTCTTCATGAATTTTAGGTTTGGCTGCAATTTAGGGAATGGACTTGCTAATTTTAGCAGGAAATGGAAATGTTACAAGTGCGGTTTTTAATTAACCACAGATAAAAAGGATGAACACAGATGAAATTTTGGAATTACAATATCAGATCTGTGTTTACCTGTGGTTAAATACTAGCGGATTACTCCTCCGGTTTTATCCACATTCACATCATCGAAAGGCTTTAGGTACTCGTTGATGATTACTGCAAATTCTCGTCTGGTTAACACTTTTTTAAGGTCGTATTTAGAAGAAAACTTATAATTTTTGTTCCACTTTTTTTGCAGTTCGGTTTTGATTGCCTCAACAGATTTATTGCCGACATAACAAACCATCGCAATGGTATTTTCTAAATTGATGGGAATATGCTGATGATCATCGAACCAGATCTGGGCCTTGTAATAATAATCTTTGATCGGCTGCTTAATTTCATCGTAGGTAACATCTTTTTCGGGATTGAAATAGGCTTTATCTTGTTTTACTTCTGCTTTGATAATTCCCGTTACACCCACTTTTTGGATGGCCAGCCAGTTAGAATCAATCGCTTTTACATCCCCAAAAGGCATTAACGTATGTTTATAGGCCAATAACTCACCCTGGATCCTTTTTAAATTTGACAAACTGGTTTTGGTGTCGAAAAATGCAGCATAGGCTGCGATTGCACCAGCAGCAGGGCCAATTTCGAACTGATCGGTAGAAATATATAAAAGGTTTTCTTGGTTGGGGATGAGCAAGCTGTATAATGATAAAAAATTGGGCCCTTTGGACGAAACACTTGCTACTGTTGTTCTATATAAGTTATCGCTATAATTTAATTGATTTGAAGTTGCAGGATTTAAGCCCGTAATTTTTAACGCAGTCATTAACTTTTCTGGATTATCGGCCATAACCAGAACTTTTGCCTTAATGCTTTTGTCTTTGGTGAGTTTCACTTCCCAGCTACTGCCTGAGCGTTTAATTTCAGTATAAGGACTACCATTGATTACATTTAAAAGCTGAGTACTATCAACTGTCACTTTTAGTGGTTTCTTTTTGTCTTGCTTTGGTTTAGGTGCATTTAAGTTTTTGGCGTTTTCAATCTCCCTTTTTAAAAAGCTTTGATAAAAAATAGTTACTTCTTTGGGTTTGCTTTCAGAAATTCTCTTAAGATCAAGCTGTTCCTTTTGTGTAAGCAGAATTGTTTTAACACCAGATCTGAACGATTGAAAAGATGCTGAATAAGCAGCATCGCCACTTCCAATAACCAATACATCTGTTTTTAAGGTTTGGGCATGTATAACTACCGGAATTATGAATGCGAAAACAGAAAACAATCTTTTCATCGTGAATATTAAAATTTGGTGCAATATGCTTTAAATGAATGAATTTTTAATGAAATGAGTGCATTTTAACTAAATTTAACGCACAATTCTAGCCGGCTCGATTAATCATTTAATTTTCAAATAACCTCACCAGCCTTATATTTTCTTAAATTGCTGATATGGTAAAAATTGTGAGCGTTTGTTAATTATGGAAGAACAGATAAAATCAGTTTTCGATTTACAGCAGCAGTATCAATTCGGATTGCGCAAAACGGATGCTAAAACCCGCATCGCAAAACTAAGGCGGCTTAAACAGGCATTAGAAAATGCTGAGGAAGAAATTTTTGCAGCATTGGAGCGAGACTTACGCAAAAACCGCTTCGAAACCGCAGTAACGGAACTGTTTTTTACTTATGCTGAAATAGATCACGCCATAAAAAGGCTGCGGAGCTGGATGAAACCAAAATCGGCAGGCAGGACCATGAGCAATTTTTTTGCCAGCAATAAAATTTATTATGAACCAAAAGGCGTTTGCCTGATTATTGCTCCCTGGAATTATCCGTTACAATTGATTATGAGTCCGTTGATTTCTGCCATAGCAGCAGGAAATTGCGTTATACTAAAACCATCTGAATTGAGTGCGGCGACAGCGGGTATAATCAGCAAACTGATCTCCAATACGTTTGATCCAAAAGAAATTGCCTGTTTCGAAGGTGATGCCGAAGTTTCTACAGCGCTGTTAAAACTTCCTTTTGACCATATATTTTTTACCGGAAGCACCGCAATTGGTAAGGTGGTGATGGAAGCTGCGGCAAAAAACCTGAGTTCAGTTACCTTAGAGCTTGGCGGTAAATCGCCAGCTATTATAGATGAAACCTGCGACTTACAAAAAGCTGCGGAAAAAATTGCCTGGGGCAAATTAGTTAATGCCGGACAAACCTGTATTGCTCCGGATTATGTATTAATTAAAGGAAATAAGCTCGCCGATTTTGAAATGCACTATAAGGCAGCGGTTCAAAAAATGTTCTTTAAAGAAGTGGAAATTAACAAAAATGATTATGCTAAAATCATCAATACAAAACAGTATCTGCGCTTAAATAAATTGATTGAAGAAGCCCTTCATGATGGTGCTGTATTGGCCTTTGGTGGAAAATCGAATGGGCAAGATTTAACCATTACCCCAACGCTTTTAACTTCGGTAGCTGAGGGTAGCAGGATTATGCAGGAAGAAATTTTTGGACCAATTTTGCCTGTAGTTACTTACAACTATCTACAGGAGGCGATTGATTTTGTGAACAGGAAAGAAAAGCCTTTGGCACTTTATATTTTCTCAGACAATAAACAGAATCAAAATAAAGTTATTACTGAAACGAGCGCAGGCGGGACCTGTGTAAATGATGTATTGGTACATATCGGTAATCCTAATTTGCCTTTCGGCGGGGTAAACAATAGCGGTATAGGCAGCTGTCATGGTATTTTTGGCTTTAAAACCTTTTCGCATGAAAGGGCAGTGGTTTTCCAGTCGAAGTTGGGATTGACCAAAATGATTTATCCACCTTACATATCAAAAATGGGGTTGCTAAAATGGCTAAAAAAACTAATGTAGATTTAGTATCCCAGATACGCAGATTTTGTGTTTACAGTATGCGTCCAACTCTGTGTACGCTGCGCCTTCCTCTCTGTGATCTTTGCGGTTAAAAACCCGATAATTCTCCTTATTTTGGGTTCATGGATTTAGAGCAGCTTAAATACCCGATTGGCCAATTTTCAATGCCAGAAGTTTTCGATCAAAAGCAAATCGATATATGGATTTCCGAAATAGAAACTTTGCCTGATCAGCTTAGAAAAGCTACTGAAAATTTGACCGAAAAAGAATTAAACCAAACTTATCGCCCCGAAGGATGGACGTTGAGGCAAGTTATTCACCACATTCCCGATAGCCACATCAATGCTTATATCCGTTTCAAACAAGCCATTACTGAAGATGTTCCCATAATCAGGCCATATTACGAAGAACGCTGGGCCGAAACTGGGGAAGCAAAAAATGGCGATATCAAATTATCTATAGATTTATTGGCTGCTTTACACCAACGTTGGGTTGCTTTTTTAAAAACATTGAAATCCGAAGATTATCAGCGAAAATACATTCACCCGGCTCAGGGAAAAGAACTTACCTTAGCAAACATGTTGGGTATGTACGCCTGGCATGGAAAACATCATTTGGCACACATTACAAATACAATAGCAAAATGAAAAGAACTCGTTTAATTTTTATGGCCTTAATCGTTATTGGCTTTTGCACCAATGCGAGCGCACAAAAAAATCCTTCAAAAACCTTTGCTTTCATTTTAGGCTCTTGGGAAATGCAAACCGCCAAGGGTAAAATAGTAGAACAGTGGGTGCAAAATCCAGATAAAACACTCAGCGGCAAAAGCTATCGAATAAATGCCAAAGGTGATAGTGCGCTTACCGAAACCCTTAAGATCAAAAAGATTGGAAAAGATACTTTTTATTGTTCAACTGTAACAGGACAGAACGAAGGAAAAGAAACTTGTTTCAAACTTATTAATACGAAAGATGCGACCTATGTTTTCGAAGACAAAACACACGATTTTCCACAGCGGATAGTTTATCAAAATCAAGGTAAAGCCGAAATGCTCGCCTGGATTGAAGGCGAGCTTAATGGTAAAAGCCGAAAATCGGAGTTTAGGTATAAGCGGCAATAGGCTTACATCAAAATCAGCATCGCTGCACTCATCGCAATCATAATGGCATCTTCAACGATGGTTACGGTACTCATGGGTAGGTTAAAAACTGCACCTAAACAGGCACACTGAATCTTTTTCTTGTTTAAAACACTTTCCAAAACACCAAGGATGCTCACCGTCATTACAATTAGCGTAACCCAGTTTACGACTACAGGAGATAAGTTTAAAGCAAAAGATAATCCCAATCCAAGTTCGATAAAAGCATAGATGTAACCCCACGCACCAAATTTTTTGGCTACGATATCGTACATGGCATAACTTTCGGCGAAAGCTTTCAGGTTAAGCATTTTAAAGAAAGAGAAGGTGAGGAAGAAACCAGCCATAAAAATGCGCATAAACACCATGAAATTAATTCCGCCCGATTGCCACGAAACCATAAGTGATATTGCGGTAACATATCCGAATATCAACAAAATAGGTTTATAAGTTTCGGCCCACGATTTTGCTTCTTCAAGTGTTTCGCTATGGTGGGTGGCAGAAATTTGATATTTGCTTTCTGATCCGCCCAAAGCTTGTTGGAGTGTATCTAAGCCAATATGTTTATCCATACTAATGGTAGCAGAATTGGTATCTTTCGAAACCTCAACAGAAGTTACATCTGGTAAAACGAGCAGGTTACTTTTTACTTTATTTTCGCAACCGCCACAAGTCATGCCGGTAAGTTGATAGGTGTGTGTCATGATTAAAATCTTTATACAAATTTACCGCTTCACAGGGCCTAAGCGTTACAGAATAATCATAAAGTTTTATAAAATTTTCTGCTGTCATTCTGAACGCAGTGAAGAATCTCTATCTGCGGCGGGCGGTTCTCTGAGATTGTGCGATAATTCCCTCACCGTTTAAATAGTTATCATTAAGAAATTAAGGTCATTAAGGCTTGATCAGCGTTTTATAAACAAAGCAAACAAGCCACTATAGAAAAGTTGTTTACCCTAAACCCTAAACCCTTGCTTATCCCACCAAAACCGATGTCATGGTTAACGAACCACCAACCGCTTTGTCATTAAAGAAAGAAACCTCTTCTTTGTCATTTTTCATTCCAAGGGTATAAATGAGCGGTAAATAATGCTCTGGCGTAGGGATAGCCAACATGGCATCCGCACCCAGGTTGCGATAGTTAATCAAAGGTTTGTGATCGCCGTTGGCAATTAAATTTTTAAACTTATTGTTCATTTCAATTGCCCAATCGTAACCGCCACCATTAATCATTTCCCAGCTTAACATGCGGAGGTTGTGTACCATGTTTCCGCTGCCCAAAACCAATATCCCTTTTTTACGGAGCGCATAAATTTCTTTGGCGATTTCGTAATGCTGTTCAGGCGATTTGGTATAATCGATACTTAATTGCAAAACTGGAATATCGGCATTTGGGTACATGTGTTTTACCACTGTCCAGGTACCATGATCTAACCCCCAGTCATGGTCCAAACCAACGGAAGTGGAGTGGATTAAATTCGGAATTTCTGCAGCAAGTTTCGGATTACCCGGGGCAGGATATTGAACATCAAAAAGTGCTTGCGGAAAACCACCAAAATCGTGAAGGGTGCTTGGAAAATCCATCGCCGTAACAAAGGTTCCGTGTGTGTACCAATGTGCCGATACCACCAGCACGGCTTTCGGAACGGGAATGTTTTTTGCCAGTTCTGCCCAACTCTGGCTAAACTCATTGTTTTCGATGCCATTCATTGGCGAGCCATGACCGATAAAAAGCGTTGGCATTAAATCCGTTTGGGGCAAACGTTGAGTAAAACTTCTGAATTGAGATAGTGTAGACATGATTACTGGGTTTGTCTGATAGAAATTTAAATAATCGTCCTCCTGAACCTGTTTCAGGATCTGATGAGAAAGATTCCGGGTCAAGCCCGGAATGACGATCTTCTCAATTATTTCCCTTGAACAAACTCAAGGTTTAATTTAATGGCAACATCTTTTGCAACGCCAGCTCCAGTTGGATCATATTTAATATTATAATCTAAGCGGTTAATGGTTGTTGTAGCACCAAAACCTGCTTTAGTGTTGCCTTGTTGATCTTTAGCTGTACCGCCGTAAACAACAGCAAATTTTACATCTTTGGTTACATCACGAATGGTTAATTTGCCACTTAATTCGTAGTTGTTGCCACTTAATTTTTTGAAAGAAGTGCTTTCGAATTTCATGGTTGGGTAAGTTGCCACATTAAAAAAATCGTCAGTTTTTAAGTGGCCATCTCTCATATCAACACCAGTAGTAATGCTATTTACATCAACGGTAAAGCTGATTTTAGCATCCGTTAAATCTGGTTTAGAAGCGGTAACTGTTCCGTCGAATTTTTTAAAAGAACCATCAACGAAAGAAATGCCCATATGTTTAACCGAAAAGTTAACAAACGAGTGCATTGGGTCTATTTTCCAGCTTGTTTGTGCAAATGATGCTACACTGATTGAGGTAGCGATCAGAAATAAAAATAATTTTTTCATCAGTATATAATTTAGTTTTAACTGTGATGAAGCTATCAGATTTTTCGCCAATGTGGTTTGAAAAATCATGATGGTTTCATAACTAGTGAATTTATTTAGATACAAATGTAGTTGATTATCAGCCGATCAGTCTTGACGTATGATAAGAAATTTGGGGTTAGTATACAGCTATGAACTATCGACCATGAGCCAACAGCTATTTCACCTCGTCCAGTGTTTTCCTGCTGTCCGTTGATGCTGCTTTATAAGCTGAGGGTGTAATTCCGGTTACTTTTTTAAACTGTGCCGATAAATGTGCAACACTACTGTAATTCAGTTGATAAGCAATTTCACTAAGCGTGAGCTCACCATAAGTAAGCATTTCTTTTGCTTTTTCTATTTTTTGAGCAATGAAATACTTCTCGATAGTTTGGTTTTCCACCTCCGAAAAAATGCTGCTTAAGCTCGTGTATTCCAGTTTTAAGTGCTCGCTGAGATAGGCCGAAAGATTGATTTTTAATGGCTCTTGGGTATAGTGTACCAGATTAATAATTGCAGTTTTAATCTGCTCTGCAATTTGGGTTTTCTTATCCTCAAGTAATTCGAACCCAAAATGGGTCAAATTATCCGATATCTTGATTTTATCCTCCCCAGAAATGTTTTCAGCCAAGGTAACCTCGCCAAGTTCAACCAATAATGGTTTAAAGCCGAGCTTTTCCAGCTCAGCTTTAACCACCATTTTACAACGGTTGCATACCATGTTTTTGATATGCAGCTTCATTAGTTGGATTTTATGGTTTCAGAAACATCACCACAATCAAACATCATACTTCCATAATATGGATTTTCGACGTTCTCTTTTTCGTTTAACCAGCTTGCCTTTGCCATTGGGCAATGTTGAATGTAAACGGTTTGGCTATTAAACTTTAAACCCCTTAAGGTTTTGATCATGGCATAAGAAATTCCTTCAAAAGCTTTTCTTTGTGTTTTAATGTCATTAGAGCCTGCAAGTTGCGCCGCTTTGCTTTTAATGATGGCTGCTTGTTCCATAAATATTTTATGCTGACCGGCAGGTAGATCTTTATGGTTAACTGCATTTACTTTTGCCGATAAAACTTTTACTTTTTCGATGGCTAAGTCTTTTTTGTCAGTTGCCAAAGCGTTTTTTACCTCGTAATAAGCCGTTAATACCTGGTTTAAGGCTACATCTGTTTTACTTTGTGCGTAAGTTAAAGCTGTTGTTGCGATGGTTATAACGGCAACTATTCCTAATATTTTTTTCATCTGTTGTATATTTTTTTAATGTGATGAAGCGACATGGTTTTATTCAGCTAAAATTAATCTGAAAAACCACGATGGTTTCATGTTATTTATTTTAAAACGTTAAAGAAATTAAATTCTGCCCTAAGCAGATACATGTTTTTGGTATACCGGTTATCCATATTTCCGGTTGCCTGAAAGCGGTAACCCAAATCAATACGGGTGGTACTGTTCAAAATCACTTGCAGGGCAGGGGCTATATCCAAGTAAGATTGGCCACTACTTGGATCTGTTTTTCCCAATAGTTCTAAATATACGTTAAAGTTTGGCTGCTTGTAATCCTTGTAAACCACTGGCAAAACCAGATAACCTGATGATAAACTATATGATAACATATTTTTTGGCTGTGGCATTCTGGCAATTTGCCTATCGCTGTTTTCGAAAGCATGTGCATAACCCAAAGTGGTTGATAGTGCCAGTTTGTGCAAAAGCTGTGTGAAAATTAATCCACCCTGTATGCCGCTATTGTCACCTTCGAGGTTAATGTCTCTGGTGTAGGTTTGCCTTTTGCTGGTGCTTATTCTTCCAAAAGCTGCAGCCCTAAGGTGGCTATGTGCTTCGTCCAGTGATAAAAACCGATACTTGGCATAAAGACTTCCACCCTCTAAACGGTACTTTCCATCCATATCAGAAAGAAACGCCTGGGCGTGGGTCATCAGGTTTTTATTAAAGCCAATCATTACTTCAGGAATAGTTCTGCTTACAAAACCCGGATTGTTGAACATGCCTTCATTTGTAATTCTTACACCAATCGATTTGGTTGGCATATTACTGGCAGGCTCGGTAAATACATAGAGTTCTTGTGCAAAACCATTTGTATAGGCGCCGATAATTATCAGCGCCAATACGAGTATCCTTTTCATCTTAAGAAAGAACTAAGTGATAAATACGCGTTTTTTTTCCGTTAACTACGCCGGTACCACTCGCATAAGCATCAGAATTAGCAGTTGTGGCTTGTTTTTTAAATGCTGAACCTGAGATGAAATTTTTGTCCACAATACTGGCTTTTACAGGCCCATTAAGTGTTTTGCTTTTCGCATTTACAAAACGATATACATTGCCATCAACAACTGCCTGACCTTTATCGTCTATTTTTAACTGATTAAAATTGAAACTTGCGGTTAAACCACCAACCGAAAAACCAGCATCCTGAACCTTTTTGCGAACCAGATCAAGGTTAATGTTAGCGTCTTTTTTAAAAGTTAAAACAAAGATATTTTTGTTCAGATCGGGTTTTACGCTACTGATAAAGTTTAACGTTTCTAACGATTTTTGCGTTGCGTTAGAACACATTGAGCAGGTTAAACCGGTTACTTGTAAATCTGCTGAAGATATTTGTTGTGCCGAAACCTTAACGGCGAAAAATAGCATAATGATGCCGAATTTTTTTATTGCTTTCATGATTTTTTTGAATTAGAATTTAAGAAAATGTCACACTGAGCCTGTCGAAATGCAAAACGATGCATTGACGAGCCGATGTTTAAAATCCTAATTCCTAAAAATACAATTGAAAATATGCAGAGCAATCCGCGAGGAAAGTGGCGGGGCTTTATTCGAAATTTTACTGAAAAACTTCGGCGTAATGTTAGTTAGAAATTCTAAAACCGGAGGATGAAGAAAAAGTTGGATCGAAAACAACTTTGGTATTTGTACCTGAGCCTCACTGTGGTGACTATCTTTAACTTTTACCGTTACCTGGGTGTTTTTGCAACAACCATCATCTTTCTTTTCGGCAGGAATGTCTTTGCAGAATTTGCATGAAACCTCATTGCTAAAAAGTTTAACATTTTCTAGTTTGCCACCACAGAAATGGAGACTTAAAGCCAAACCCATAACACTAACTGCATAGAATACAGCCAAAGAAAGTGCTATTTTTTGTTTTAACTTCATTAATACAAAGGTAATGGAAAAAATATCGAATAATGCCGGTAATTATTTATTGAATTTCATTTTTTAGCTTACTTTAGCCTTAAACACCAATTAAATGAAGAAAATATTATTATTCCTCTGCACCTTTTCGATGCTTTCAGCCTTTGCTGCAAAGCCTAAAAATCAATATGTACGCATTAAAACCGAATTTGGAGAATGTATAGTTAGGCTATATAATCAAACCCCTTTACATCGCGATAACTTTTTGAAATTAACCAAATCAGGATATTACAACGGTGTTTTATTTCACAGGGTGATTAAAGATTTTATGATCCAGGGGGGCGATCCGGATTCTAAAAATGCCAAGCCAGACTCCTTGTTGGGTGAAGGCGGACCCAAATATACCATTCCGGCGGAGTTTAATGATAGTTTGTTCCACAAAAAAGGCGTTTTGGCTGCGGCTAGGGAGGGTGATGATGTTAATCCGGCCAAAGCGTCTAGTGGTAGTCAGTTTTACCTGGTTCAGGGTAAAGTTTTTACCGATCAGCAGTTGAATAATGTAGAAGAAAAACGCTTGAAATTCAAAATTCCTGAATGGCAGCGTGAGGTATATAAAACGATAGGTGGCACGCCTCATTTGGATAGAAATTATACCGTTTATGGCGAAATTGTGGTTGGTTCGGATATGGTTGATAAAATAGCTGCTCTGGCAACAGATAAAAACAACCGTCCAAAACAAGACGTAAAAATGGAAGTTACAGTTTTGAAAAGAAGAGCGGCAAAACAGTTAGAGAAACAGTTGCTGCAGGGATTTTTGAAAGATAAAATGGTTATGGGCTCCTAAACCCAATTTCATTGATAAACCAAAGGAGATGACGGTTGCTAATAAATATCATTAATTGAATTACTAAGCATTTATTTAATTAATTTCTAAATTTACCGCCCACAACACTTGAAATTTACTGAATGAAGATTATCTCCTATAACGTTAATGGGATTAGGGCAGCAAGTACCAAAAACTTTTTTGGCTGGCTTCAGGCTACAGATGCTGATATGGTCTGCCTGCAGGAAGTAAAAGCCTTGCCATTGCAGATCCCAGAAATTATTGCCCTGATTGAGCAACTTGGTTACCATCATTATTGGTTCCCTGCTGAAAAAAAGGGATATAGCGGCGTGGCAATTCTGACCAGAATTAAACCGAATCATATCGAATTTGGGTGTGGTGAAGAATGGATTGATAAAGAGGGTAGAATTTTAAGGGCAGATTTTGATGATTTTTCGTTAATGAGTCTCTATATGCCATCTGGATCAAGCGGAGATGAACGACAGGTTAAAAAGTACGAATTTATGCGGTTTTTTGATCAGTATATTGGGGAATTGCGCAAAGAGATCCCAAATTTAATTGTAAGTGGCGATTACAATATCTGCCATACCGCCATCGATATTCATAACCCAAAATCAAACGCCAATTCATCGGGCTTTTTGCCAGAAGAACGGGAGTGGATGCAGTTATTTTTTGGATAATGGTTTCATCGATACTTTCCGCCATTTTAATAAAGACCCGCACCATTATACCTGGTGGAGCTACCGCGCCGGTTCGAGAGGAAAGAATCTGGGTTGGCGGATCGATTACCATTTGGCCACAAAGCCTATGGAAAGCCGATTGAAAAATGTTAGGATCTTACCCGACGCGATACATTCAGATCATTGTCCGGTTCTTTTAGAGATCGATTAGGTATTTGGTTAACTGGTTAATTGTTTAAATCGGTTAACTGTAACCAAAACTCAATTAACCAATTTGCACAGTTTAACCAATTAACCTTAATCTAACCAAATGTTAATCACAAATATAAAAGGCCTGGTGGGCTTACATTCTAAAGATAAATTAGTGTTGCGTGGCGGTGAATTAGATTCGTTACCAGTTCTTGAAAATGCCTGGCTTTTAATCGAAGATGATCTGATCAAGGATTTTGGAAAGATGGATTCAATCCCATCTCATAGCTCAAATCTCTCCCCTCATATCTCCGCAGAAGGTAGGTATATTTTCCCTTCCTGGTGCGATAGTCATACACACATTGTTTTTGCAGCTTCGCGCGAGGAAGAATTTGCAATGAAAATCCAAGGCAAAAGCTACGAAGAAATTGCCGCGGCAGGTGGTGGGATTCTAAATTCGGCTAATAAACTCCAAAAAGCTTCGGAAGATGAATTGTTTGAAAGCGCATCTATTAGGTTAAAACACATGATCTTGCAGGGAACAGGTGCCGTTGAAATAAAAAGCGGATATGGATTAACCAAAGACAGTGAAATCAAAATGCTTAGGGTGATCCGCAGGCTAAAAGATCAGTTCCCGATTCCTATAAAAGCAACTTTCTTGGCCGCTCATGCTTATCCTGCTGAATTTAAAAACAACCATCAGGGTTACATCGATTTAATTATTAATGAAATGCTGCCTCAAATAGCAGAAGAAAAACTGGCTGACTATATTGATGTTTTTTGCGAAAAAGGATTTTTTTCTGTCGAAGAAACCGATCAGATATTAAAGGCGGGTGCAAAATACAGACTAAAACCAAAAGTACATGCCAATCAGCTTTCTGTTTCGGGGGCCGTAGAGGTTTCATTGCAAAATAGCGCCATTTCAGTTGATCACCTCGAAGAAAGTGATGAAGAAACGATCCGGACGTTAAGAAATGCTGATACCATTGTAACATTACTCCCTTCTTGCTCGTTTTACTTAGGTATTCCTTTTGCTGATGCCAAAAGCTTTATAAAAGCCGATTTGCCGGTTGCTTTGGCTACCGATTACAATCCTGGTTCAACACCTTCAGGAAACATGAATTTTGTGGTGTCACTTGCATGTATTAAAATGAAGATGTTCCCTGAACAGGCGATAAATGCTGCAACATTAAACGGTGCAGCAGCAATGGAGATAAGTGAAAACTATGGAAGCATTACCGTTGGTAAAAAAGCGAACCTGTTTATCACTAAACCGATGCCTTCAATGGCCTATTTGCCGTATAGTTTTGGTGAAACGCAAATAGAGACAGTTATTTTAAACGGTGAAATTTATAATGGATAACCTTAAAATATATTCGCAGGGCGATATCGATCATTTGATCATCGCTCGTGATGGCGAAACCAAACTGGGCGAAGGGGTTAATGTATACCAACACGATGAGGTAGCTTCATCAAGTGATAGAATTTCGGTAGAAGGATTAAAAGCCAGTAGTTCTAAATTTGTCCTGTTAGGTATTCCAGAAGACATCGGTGTGCGTGCAAACATAGGTATTGCAGGTGCGGCCTCTATGTGGCGGCCAAGTTTAGTGGCTTTTCTAAATATCCAGAGTAACCGCTTTTTAAACGGGGAGGAGATTTTGGTTTTGGGCCATTTCGAAATTGATGAGCCCGAAGATTCTTCCATAATGGGTTTGAGAAACAAAGTAGCACAGATTGATGAGCTGGTTTATCCCGTAATTGAAAAAATTGTAGCTGCAGGCAAAATACCTGTTGTAATTGGTGGTGGGCATAATAATGCCTACCCAATAATTAAGGGTACTTCTTTAGCACATAAAAGCCCAATAGGGGTTTTAAATGTGGATGCACATGCTGATTTAAGAGAGTTGGAAGGTAGACACAGCGGGAACGGATTTTCTTATGCGTTAAAAGAAAACTACCTGAATAGTTATTTCATGTATGGCTTGCATCAAAACTATAATAATGAAGCTATTTTAAATCGAATAGATAAGAACCCAAAGCTTAAGGCTGTGTTTTTTGACGATATTTTAACCGGGACTGACTTTACTGACATGGTGAATGAAATGGGTTCGGTTGCAGGCTTGGAAATCGATTTGGACTGCGTTCAAAATGTACTTTCCAGTGCCGAAACACCATCCGGTTTTGCCGTTAACGATATTAGAAAGCTAATTTTGACTGGCGCAAAGAATTTTTCCTATCTACATGTTTGTGAAGGCGCAGCCCGAATGTTGGATGGGAGGGTGAGTAAGTTAACGGCTAAACTGGTTGCTTATCTGGTGAGCGATTTTGTTAAAGCACGGAATTCCTAACGAGAGATCGTCACCCTGAATTTATTTCAGCATCTTTCCTGTTTTGATTAATTTTGAGATTGATGTTTTGCAAACAGATCCTGAAATAAATTCAGGGTGACGATTCGCGGGGAAGCCTACAAATGCTCAGCTTCGTATTTTTCTCCGGCCTGTAACATTAATTCAATCTGTTTCAGGTCTTCAGCTGTTAATTCTTCCTTTTCCTGTAACTCGAATACCGCAATCATATTGTCTTCGTATTGTTTTTCGGTTTTGATAACGATTTCCTGTGGCATGCTGGTAAGCTTAAAATTTTATAATTTCTGTTGGCGTAATGCAAAAATCCAACCTGATGTCGTGTTCATTTACATCATCGATTTTTTCAATAGCAGGATACAAAGATATGCCTATTTTTTGAGCATTTGTATCCTGTAAAAAACGATCGTAGAAACCCTTGCCATAACCCACCCGGTAACCTTGCTTATCGAAAGCCAAAAGTGGAACAAGAACAAGATCTACCTCGCCCTCATGTAGGTTTCCTTTTTGTGGTTCCAGAATATTATAAAGGTTTTTCCTTAAATCGCCTACACCTAAATATTCGTGATTGGTCATTAAAGCGGTTTCAAAATCTGCTTTAGGCACAATGATTTTAATTTCTGGATGATTTTTATTAAGCCATTCGATCAGTAAAAAAGTATTGGGCTCCTTTTTTTCTGTAATGGGCAAAAAGATGTGGAGGGTTTTAATTTGGCTAAAATTGAGCGATTTAAACTCATTTAAGAGCGCTTCGCATAGGTTTTCGTATTCTGTGTCGCTCAGTAATAATCTCTCTTTCAGCGCTTGCTTTCTGATTTCGGCTTTTAACATAATAACAATTTAATATTAATAACAATTTGAAATCATGCTTGTTTCTAGTATGCTTAAATGGGTACATGAGTATATCAATTCCGTCATACTGAATTTATTTTACAAGTAGAAATAGTATTTTCGATTGCCTTGTAGCTACTACGTGGTCAGCATCTTTTTTGCTATTAAGACCCTGAAATAAATTTACTGCGTAGCTTTTCGCTGCGCAACAGGTCAGGGTGACGACAGAACGATAAAAAAAGCCTCTGAAGAATTCACTTCAGAGGCTTCCATGTATTTTGCTTAAAATTATTTTACACGCTCAACGTATTCGCCGGTACGGGTATCGATTTTAATTTTGTCCCCTTGGTTAACAAACATTGGAACTTTCACCTCAACACCGTTTTCTAATGTTGCAGCTTTTAATGCGTTTGTAGACGTATCTCCTTTAACAGCTGGCTCCGAATAGGTAATTTCGAATTCTGCAAAGTTTGGCAATTGAGCCATAATCGCTTCTTCACTTTCCATAGAAACGATGATGTTCATGCCTTCTTTTAAGAATTTAATAGCCGAACCGAATAGTGATTTCTCAACGTTAAACTGTTCGTAGTTGTTGTTGTCCATTACTACCAGATAATCACCTTCTTCGTATAAATATTGATAATCATTGGTTTCAACGCGGCAGATTTCTACAGCCTCGTCGGTATTCATACGTGCTTCAACAATTCTGCCCGATTTGATGTTGCGGAATTTACCGGTGTAAAATGCTCCACCTTTTCCTGGTGTACGGTGATTCCATTCGTCAACAGTAACCAGCTCGTTGTTTATGCGAAGAATGTTACCTGTTTTAATTTCTGATGCTTTTGCCATATTGTGTTATCCTAAATTGGATTTATATTTCAGTTTTTCGTGACGGCAAAGGTAAAATTATTTTGATAAAAACCTATAAAGGTTTAAGGTATAAGGCTTAGGGTTTAAGGAAATTTCAACCTTCAACTATACTATTTTACCCGCTCCATATATTCGCCGGTTTTGGTGTCAACTTTAACCTTATCTCCCTGGTTAATAAATAAAGGAACCCTAATTTCTGCTCCGGTTTCTACAGTGGCATATTTTTGTGCGCTGGTAGAGGTATCGCCTTTTACAGCGGGCTCAGAGTAGGTAATTTCTAATTCTACACTGTTAGGTAATTGTGCAACAATCGGTTCATCACTTTCAAAAGCAATGGTTACATTCATGCCCTCCTTTAAAAACTTAATGGAGTTTCCGAAAAGCAACTTGGGGATATTGTACTGCTCAAAAGTGTTGTTGTCCATCACCACCAAATAATCGCCATCTTCATAAAGATATTGATAGTCGTTGGTTTCTACACGGCAAATGGTCACCTCTTCGTCGGTACGGAAACGGTATTCTACAATTTTGCCGGTTTTTACGTTGCGCATGCGGGCCTGATAAAAAGCCCTTAAATTTCCTGGAGTACGGTGGATGTACTCTTCTACACTTACCAACTCTCCGTTAAACCGAAGTACATTTCCGCTTTTTACTTCTGATGCCTTTGCCATTTTATCTTGAAATCTAGTTTTGTTAATTTTTGAGCACCAAAGTTAAAAAAAGGAATGATGATTTGGAAAGGAAAAACCGTAGTTCATTGGTTCAGTAGTCATTAGTTCATTGGTATTGATGCATTCGCAAGATGATTCAGATTTTTGTCTTATTGACTATTCACCAAAAAAATCCCGTATAAAAGAAATGCCTTTGGGAACCACTCCAAAGGCATAATCAACCTAAACCTCAAACTAAACTATGAAAAACTCTTTGCCTTTGCGGGCTATATATTTTGATTCCGAAATACGGAAAATTTGATCTTTTACTTGAAGAGATAAATTAAATAATTGTTTCTCTTTTTGGTGGTGCAAAGGTAAGTATAATTTGCGAATTACAAAATGTTTTTTAAAAAATTTATTTTTAATACAAATGTATGACAAAACAGACGTTTTGTAAGGAGTGGGTTTTCTGTGTAACTTACTTGTAATCTGATATTTGTATCTGCTTTGTGCAAAAATCGTATTCCTGTATTTGATTGGAGCCAATTATCGTTAGACGGTCCTTTCCAAAATTTTCGATCAGTTCGCGGTACCAATTTATTCCCTGAACGTCTAAATTGCTCGTTGGCTCATCTAAAAATAAAATTGGTGTATCGGTACAACATGCCAAAGCTAGTTTGGTTCTTTGCTTCATTCCAGATGAAAAGTACTTGATTTCTTTGTTCGCTGCTTTTTCTAATCCCAGTATGGTGATCAGCTTTTTTGAATCGAGTCCCGGAGCAAAATTTTTGAACTTAAAATGGAAATCAATACTCTCTCTTAAGGTAAATGTTTCAACCAGTTCGAGATACGGTGCAGCCAGGCTGATGTATTTATAGATATTTTCTACAGAAATCTCTTTGGTGTCTGAGAATGAAATTTCTCCTTCCGAAGGAGATAAGCTACCCGTTAAAACGCTTAATAATGTCGATTTGCCAGAGCCATTGGGTCCCAGTATTGCATAACTGTTACCAGAGCTGAATTCGGCACTTAAATTTCTAAAAATCCATTCCTTATTAAACCTTCTGCCAACACTATTTAAAGAGATATTCATTTGCGGCAGGGCGTTTAAGGTTTAGCGATAAGCGGTTTAGTCATGCAAACGCTATTATCAACACCAATGTATTGTCCGTAGTTGGGCGTAATGTGGTAACCTACTTTTTGGTAAAGGGCAATGGCTTCCGGCTGTTTTTTGCCGGTTTCTAAAACACATGCAGTAAAACCGAGTTCAGTAGCCCAGTTCTCTAATTCAGTTAAAACTTTAGCAGCTACGCCTTGCTTCCTATACTCTGGATGTACAAACATTCTTTTAACTTCGGCTTCTGTTGCAGCAAAAGGCTTTATGGCGCCACAGCCAACAGGATTTTCATTATGATAAGCAACAATCACCTCTTTAATAGCATCAACCTTGTTAAATTGAGCATAAAAAGTATGGTCGTCACCATCTCTAACAGCTAAATCCTGATCTAATAAAGCGACCAATGTCCTAAAATCGGCATTGTCTGAATCGGTTCTGATTAGCGTTAAATCACTCATGAATATTGATTTGAATTTGTTTAAGGCAATGGGTTTTACCTTCCACCTTAAACCCTTCAGCCTTCTATCTTAATTAGCTTCCCATTCCGAAGCCCTTCATTACCCCACGGTTAGAATTGCGGATAAAATCTACAATTTCATCACGGATTTCCGTTGGTTTAAATTCGGCTTCGATCATGTCTAAAGCTTTAGTTACGTTATTGTGTTTTACGAAAAGTACACGGTAAATCTCTTGGATTTCGTCAATCTGTTCGTTGGTAAAACCTCTTCTGCGTAAACCAACAGAGTTAATTCCTGCATACGAAAGTGGCTCACGAGCTGCTTTTACATAAGGGGGAACATCTTTGCGTACCAATGAACCACCGGTTACGAAAGCATAAGAACCCACTTTAACAAATTGATGTATCGCAACCAAACCCGCCAAAACTACATTGTTTCCAATAGTAATATGGCCAGCTAAAGTGGTGCTGTTTGAAAAAATGCAGTTGTTTCCAACCTCACAATCGTGCGCGATGTGTGAGTATGCCTGAATTAAACAATTGCTACCGATAGTGGTTTTCCATTTATCTTTTGTACCACGGTTAATGGTTACACACTCACGGATAGTCGTATTGTCTCCAATTTCTGCAGTGGTAACTTCACCGGCAAATTTTAAATCCTGTGGCTCGCCTGAAATAACAGCACCAGGAAAAATACGGCAGTTCTTGCCGATACGTGCACCGTCCATAATGGTAACATTCGATCCGATCCAGGTTCCTTCTCCAATTACAACGTCTTTATGTATCACTACAAAGGGTTCGATTACCACGTTTTCGGCAATCTTTGCCTGCGGATGTATGTATGCTAAAGGTTGTATCATTATTGCGCGGGTTCTGCTTGTTTAATTTTTGAAATTTGGGCCATCATTTCGGCTTCGACAACGATTTTTTCACCAACCATACCTACGCCTTTCATCTGGGCAATACCCCGTCTGATCGGTTCAAGTAAATCGCAACGGAAAACAATAGTATCGCCAGGAAGTACCTGAGCTCTAAAACGTACGTTATCTATCTTTAAGAAATAAGTTAAATAATTTCTTGGGTCTGGAACGGTACTTAATACTAAAATACCACCAACCTGAGCCATTGCCTCAATTTGGATTACACCCGGAAAAACCGGTGCGCCAGGAAAGTGACCTCTAAAAAACTCCTCGTTCATGGTTACGTTTTTAACGCCAACCACGTGGTTTTTAGAAAGCTCTAATATTTTATCTACAAATAAAAATGGTTGACGGTGAGGCAAAATGTCCATAATCTGAACAACATCATATAATGGCTTTGCACTCGGATCGTACACCTTTTGTATTTTTTTGTTTTTCTCTTTTTTAATCGCTGCTTTAATTTTTTTGGCAAAAGCAACATTTGCTGCGTGGCCAGGGCGTGCAGCCATAATGTGGCCTTTTAAATGCATGCCAACCAAAGCTAAATCGCCGATCATATCTAATAATTTATGACGGGCAGGCTCATTTTGGTAACGCAATTCCATGTTGTTCAAAATTCCCTGTGGGGCAACATCGATATCCTTGCGGTTAAATAATTTAGCCAGGTGGCTCAATTCATCCTTCGTAACCTCTTTATCTACAATTACAATGGCGTTATTTAAATCGCCACCTTTAATTAAATTATGCGATAACTGGTATTCCAATTCGTGTAAGAAACAGAAGGTACGGCATGAAGCAATTTCTTTCTTAAACTCTGCAATGGTATTAATACCGGCATGCTGACTGCCTAAAACAGGAGAATTATAATCGATCATACATGTAAAACGATAGTCGTCTAACGGCATGGCAACAATTTCTACTTTTCTATCTTCTTCGGTATAGGTAATGTTATGTGGAATGGTGAAATACTCGCGATCTGCATTTTGCTCAACCGTACCTACTTCCTCCAGTAAATCAACAAACTGGATAGAGCTACCATCCATAATCGGGGTTTCTGGTCCATCTAATTTAATCAGTACGTTATCGAGGTCCATACCAACCAAGGATGCCATTACATGTTCTACAGTGCTAACGCTAGCGCCATTTTGGGTAAGCGTAGTACCCCGTGATGTGTCTGTAACGTTATCTGCATCGGCTTCAATAATCGGGTGGCCATCTAAATCAATACGCTGAAATTTAAAGCCATGATTTTCGGGGGCCGGGCAAAATGTTAAAGTAACATTAGCGCCTGTGTGTAAACCAACACCAGATGCTGATATTTCTTGTTTAATCGTTTTTTGTCTAACGTTCATTGTGTATTGTATTCTTTTCCAGTTCAGCTGTAAGCTTTTTCAATTCCTGTTCGAGCGCGTTTATTCTTTTTTCTACATCTGGAAGATGTTTAAAAATTACGGAGGCACGCATCCAGTTGCGCAAAGGTTGCGCCGGACTACCGTGCCATTGTTTATTTTCTTCTGTAATATTAAAATTGATACCAGCCTGAGCGCCAATCTGGGTGCCTTTAGCTAATGTTAAGTGCCCGGCTATACCAACTTGCCCGCCAACAACACTGTTAGGGCCAATTTTTGTACTTCCTGATATGCCTGATTGTGCAGCTAAAACCGTGTTCTCGCCAATCTCTACATTGTGCGCAATCTGGATCAGGTTATCGATTTTTGCACCTTTCTTTACAATTGTTGATCCCATTGTTGCACGATCTACAGTTGTATTTGCGCCAATTTCTACGTCATCTTCGATTATAACGTTTCCAATCTGAGGGATTTTATTGTAAGTACCGTCTTTTTGAGGAGCAAAACCAAAACCATCGCTTCCGATAACCGTATTGGAATGAATAACAACCCTGCTGCCGATTATTGAATTGTGATAAATTTTTACACCTGGAAAAAACGTACTGTTTTCGCCGACTTTAGAATTTGCACCGATAAAGGTTTGCGCATTTATTTTACAGCCATCTGCTATTTCTACATTTTCGGCTACATAGGCAAAAGCATCTATAAACACGTTTTTGCCAATTTTCGCTGTAGGGTGAACAAATGCAAGCTTATCAATTCCCGATTGTGCAGTCTGGGCATTAATGGCTTCATTATATTTATCCAACAAGATTGTAAAAGCGCTATATGGATTTTCTACACGTATTAATGTACTGGTATATGGTTGGGTAGGGGTGAAATCCTTTGATACGATAACGACTGACGCCTGAGTGGAATACAAAAAGTTTTCGTACTTAGGGTTCGAAAGAAAAGACAAAGAACCTTCCTTTCCGTCTTCTATTTTTGAAAGTTCGGTAACGGCTACATCAGGGTTACCATCAACGGAACCGTTTAAAAACTGACTTATCTGCGTGGCAGTAAATTGCATCGTACAAAGGTATATGTTAAATTGATATGAACAAAAAAACCTGCTCGGGTTAAACTGTGTATATTTTACACAATAATAAGACTTAAAACGGCACTAAAAGTTAAATATTTTGTTAAATAACCTTAAATCCCTCTGGGGTAGCAGAGGATATATTTTTCTACAGTTTTTTGCAGCGACTCGAGATTAGACAAATCAGATGCCTTCGCAATATCAACAATATCGTTATTTTTCATCAGAATCTTAATATTTCCAACTCCTGCGTTATATGCACGGTTTTGAATCGAATCGGTAAAAACAAAATACCTTGCTTCCTCGGGTTTGATTTCTAATAAATTAACTGCAGCATCCTGTAAAAAGTTTACGCGGTCGAGATTGGCCATCTCATTGCCCATTTCTACCTTATAAAGATTTCTGGAAGTAAGCATTTTACATAACGTAGACAAAATTTTATCTGGATGTTTGGTCCAAACCTTAACAGCGGCATAAATGTCCTGGTCATCCAGGTTGGTAAAATGCTCGAGATTTTCGTGCTGCGCAAAGAAATTAGCTTCGTTGATCTCGTTTTTTAAGAAATAATTTAATGATGGTGAAGCAAATAAATCCGCTCCAGCGGCTGATAACTCTTTTGCGCGCTCTAATAGCTTTACCAAAATCATTTCGCCAGCAATAACAGTTTTGTGCAGGTAAACCTGCCAGTACATCAGTCGGCGGGCAATTAAAAATTTCTCGATAGAATAAATGCCTTTCTCCTCAATCACCAGATCATCATCATAAACGTTAAACATCTTAATAATCCGATCGAAACTGATTACGCCTTCGCTAACGCCTGTAAAAAAGCTATCGCGATTTAAATAATCCATTCTATCGAGATCTAACTGACCTGAAATCAGTTGATGAAGAAACTTTTTAGGATAGGTGCCATTAAAAATTTCGATGGCATGGGTTAACCGCCCTTCAAAATGCACATTTAAATCACGCATTAGTTTTGCCGAAATATCTTCGTGCCTAATTCCAGTTACCAAAGAATGTTCTAATGCGTGCGAAAACGGGCCGTGGCCGATATCGTGCAGTAAAATGGCCAAAATGGCGGCTTCCTCTTCGCCATCAGTTATGGTATGTCCTTTACTTCTTAAAAGATTTATGGCCAGACTCATTAAATGCATGGCCCCTAAAGCATGGTGGAAACGCGTATGTAATGCACCTGGATAAACCAAATGAGTCATTCCAAGCTGTTTGATGTAACGCAAACGTTGGAAATAAGGATGTGAGATCACATCGTAAACTAATTCGGACGGAATGCTGATGAAACCGTATACCGGGTCATTTATTATTTTCTTCTTGTTCAATCGTTAAAAATAGTTAAATAGATAGATACGGTACAAAAATTGCTATTTTTATTTATAGTTTGATTTACCTGCCAAAATTAAAAGGCAATACTTACCTATTTTTACAATAACATGCAAGAAACTAAAATATTATGGGCCGATGATGAAATCGACTTATTAAAACCTCATATATTATTGCTCAATGATAAAGGTTACCATGTAACTACATTTACCAATGGGAACGATGCGTTGGAGGCATTTGGAAAAGCTCATTTTGACCTGGTTTTTTTAGATGAAAATATGCCGGGGATGAGTGGGATTGAAACCTTATCGGCCATTAAAAACCTGAATCCAGATGTTCCTGTTGTGCTGATTACCAAAAGTGAAGAAGAAAATTTAATGGAGGATGCGATTGGTAGTAAGATTGACGATTATCTGATTAAGCCTGTAAACCCTAAGCAGGTTTTGTTAACCATTAAAAAACTGATTGATAACAAACGCCTGGTAAGCGAGAAAACTTCTATGGCTTACCAACAGGATTTCCGCAGGTTGGGTATGACGCTTGGCGACAGGCTGAATTACGAAGAGTGGGTGGATGTGTATAAAAAAATCGTTTTTTGGGAACTGGAACTTGAAAAACTCGACGACCCGCAAATGCATGAAATTTTAACCATGCAGAAACAGGAGGCCAATACACAGTTTACTAAATTTATCGAAGAACATTATTTAGGTTGGATTAAAGAAAAAGATAAAGCCCCATTGCTTTCTAATGAGCTATTAAAGAAAAAAGCCTTCCCTCATATTAACGATACCACGCCTGTCTTTTTTATTCTGATTGATAATTTACGGTACGATCAGTGGAAAATCATTAATCCGCTAATCTCTGAATATTTCAGGATCGATGAAGAAGATATGTACACCAGCATTTTGCCAACAGCAACACAATATGCCCGTAACGCCATCTTTTCGGGCATGATGCCTTTGGATATGGAGAAACGTTTCCCACAGCTGTGGCAGAACGATGATGATGAGGGCGGAAAAAACATGCACGAAGAAGCTTTTCTGGCCGATAACATTAAACGTAGTTTAAGAAAAGATTGTAAATTCAGTTATAATAAAATCCTCACTTTTGAGCAGGGGAAAGATCTTGTTGATCAGACCAATAACTTGTTGCAGAACGATTTCAACGCTATTGTATTCAACTTTGTTGATATGTTAAGTCATGCCCGTACGGATATGCAGATGATCAGGGAGCTGGCCAATGACGATGCCGCTTACCGTTCGTTAACCTTATCTTGGTTTGAGCATTCGCCACTTTGGGACTTATTGAAAAAAATCTCTCAGAAAAAGGTAAAAGTGATCATTACAACCGACCATGGGACTATCCGTGTTAAAAAACCGGTTAAAGTAATCGGCGATAGGAGTACAAACACCAATTTAAGGTACAAACAAGGTAGAAACCTTAATTTTAATGCAAAAGAAGTGTTTTTGATTAAAAACCCTCATGATGCGTTGTTACCTAAAATCAACATCAGCAGCAGTTATATTTTTGCAAGGGAAGACAGTTACTTCGTTTATCCGAACAATTACAATCAGTTTGTTAATTATTATAACGAAACCTTCCAGCATGGAGGTATTTCTCTCGAGGAAATGATTATTCCGGTTGTGACGTATTCGCCGAGGTAGAATATAAATAAATTCGTCATTTCGACTGGAGCACAGTGGAATGGAGAAATCTTTGACGAGATGATTCGGGAAAGATTTCTCCACTACGGTCGAAATGACGACCTATAAAAGGCAAAAGCAATGCAATTATGTATTACTTTTGCCTTTATTTTTTTAAAATGGATATCGAAGTTAACAGTTTAGCAGATTTACCTGCTGTTGCACAACAGCTTTCAGATTTTGCCAGTGGCCAAAAAATCTTCATTTTTGAGGGTGATATGGGCGCTGGGAAAACAACCTTCATTAAAAATTTCTGTAAACATTTAGGTGTTGATGATGTGGTTTCTAGCCCTACCTATTCTATCGTTAATGAATACGAGAGTGCTAATGGTTCGGTGTTCCATTTCGATTTTTATAGAATAAAAGATATTCACGAAGCTTATGATCTGGGCTATGAAGAATATTTCTATGGTGGAGGCATTTGTTTAATAGAATGGCCTGAAAGGGTGGAAGAGTTACTACCCGAAGAACATATTAAAATTGAGATAAATGTACTGGATGAAACCCGCAGATTATTCAGATTTTCGAAGGTATAACAATTAGTTATCAATAAATTAACAGATTTTCCTTACCTTGAACAACCTAAAACTATCAAAATTTTAATTCAACATGGCTACAGGATTACGCGAAGGAATGGCCGATATAGCTCGTCAGGGTTTATTACAAACGCAAGAGGCAAAGCTAGAAACCAGAAATAAAAAAAACAGTCTATATATAGGAATACCCAAGGAAATTTCTTTCCAGGAAAATAGAATTGCATTGACCCCTTTATCTGTTGCATTGTTGGTAAACAATGGGCACCGTGTTGTGCTGGAAAGTGGAGCGGGCACGGGGGCTAATTTTTCTGATACCGAGTATGCGGAGCAGGGCGCTAAAATTGCCTATAACAAAAAAGAAGTTTTCGATGCCGATATCCTGGTGAAAATTGCACCGCCCATGTTGGAAGAGATAGAGATGATGCATAAAGGGCAAACACTTATTTCTTCATTGCAAACCGGAACTTTAAAGCAGGATTACCTGAAAGCATTAATGCATAAGAAAATCAATGCATTGTGTTTTGAGAATCTTCGCGATGAAGGTAACGTCCTCAGTGTGGTACGCGCCATGAGCGAAATAGTGGGGTCGACCTCTATTTTAATTGCTGCAGAGTATTTGAGCAATGTAACGGGCGGAAAAGGTTTAATGCTTGGCGGCTTTACTGGCGTTCCCCCAACAGAGATTGTCATTTTGGGTGCTGGAACGGTGGGCGAATATGCCGCCAGAACAGCTTTGGCATTGGGGGCCGAGGTTAAAGTTTTCGATAGCTCCATTTACCGCTTACGCCGCCTGCAGAATAATTTAGGAAGCAGGGTGTTTACTTCGGTAATGCAACCTATTGTTTTGAATAAAGCTATTGTAACCTGCGATGTAGTAATAGGCGCCATTAGAGCCACCCACGGACGTAGTCCTTGCATAGTAATGGAAGAAACGGTTGCCAGGATGAAACCACATTCTGTGGTAATTGATGTAAGCATTGATCAAGGGGGCTGTTTTGAAACTTCTGAAGTGACGAACCACACCAATCCAGTGTTTAGAAAATACGATGTAATTCACTATTGTGTGCCAAATATTGCTTCGCGTGTGCCAAGAACAGCTTCTTACGCTTTGACGAACATTTTTGCCCCAATTTTATTGGATATAGGTGAATTTGGAGGTCTAATGAATATGGTATGGAATACGCCCGGTATCCGCGAAGCACTATATATTTATCAGGGAAACTGTACCAATAAAGATCTAGCCGATATGTTCAATCTGCCATTTAAAGACCTTGAATTGTTGGTCGTTTCGAATCAGTAAAACTTTGCAGTAACGAGGCTATTAATTTAGCGGATAAACCAACGAAATGTCGTCCTGAGGGATAATTTATTTTATAAAAATCAATATGAGTGACCTACAATTGTTTCTTTTCCAAGCACCAGAGGATTGCCTCGGCTCACCGCCGCCGATGGGGCTCTTTCTTTTTGGTGTCAAAAAGAAACAAAAAACACCGGCTGAAAATTTTTCTTTCAAAGTTAGTGGGTTGGCTGTGTCGGTGGAGCCCGAAAAATTTATTAGGCCGGATTTAAGTAGAACGGGGGTACAGTACTACGGCCTAGTTGGACGGAATACGCAATCGGTATAAGCCGTTCATATTTAAATGATTACAAAATAACGTCAATGGTAGCTCATCGAAGGACATTTTATTGGTTATTCGAATGTAAATGTCTTCGAAAGACTCAGACTGACAACGGTTTAGACTTAACAGCGGTAATGACCTATGCCAAATACCAATTATATGAAACTCAATCTCTTTACGATATTTTTATTCCTTTCATTAGTTGTTAGCGCCCAAAATAAACCTTCCGCGATAAAAAAACTGGTGGTGGTGAGTTCTTATAATCAGTATCTGGCATCTGTAAAAACAGATCCGAATAACGAACTGGTTGAAATCAAAAAAGCCATTCCCAGTATCAAATTAGATATCCGCTACGCCACTAAGAATAATTTTATGCAGCAGGTAATGTATAAACAGGCAAGGGCCTTTGCCCGAAAACCAGTAGTAGAATCATTAAAAAAAATCCAAAAGGAATTAAATAAAAAAGGCTATGGCTTGAAAATATTCGATGGTTATCGGCCCTATGCTGTTACCATTGAGTTTTATAAAAAGGCCAGTGATAAAAACTTTGTGGCTAATCCGGCAAAGGGATCTAAACACAACAGAGGTTGCGCGGTAGATTTAACATTGATCAATTTAAAAACAGGTAAAGAAATAACAATGCCAACCCCTTACGACAGTTTCTCGGCTGCCGCTGCCGCAAAATATGAAAATGTATCACCAGAGGCTAAGAAAAATCGTGATTTTCTGATCGCAGTAATGGCGAAATACAGACTTAATGTTCTGGAAAATGAATGGTGGCACTATGATTTTTCAGGTTGGAAAAACTACGATTTAATGGATATTCCCTTTGAGAAGCTTTAAGGTTAATTGGTTCATTAGCCAATAGTTCATTAGTTGGGTGCAAGTTATGATCTTTAGGACGAACGTCATCCTGAACTTGTTTCAGGATCTGATTCTACGTGCTTAAAAACTTAATTTCTTAACTTCTTAATGCTAAATTTGTTCAATAGCCATTAGTTCATTGGAATGGAAAAATTTAACCTTTTCCATGGTGTAAGATGTTACCATCTTCTAAATTTAATAAATTTTAGCGCTACAAGGTAAAGTTGTAACACTTGACATCACAAATTACAAATGATGTGGCCTTCCATATTGTTCCATTTTTACCCTCGCTTTATCTTCCTTTACTGATAATTCAAAAATGTAATCGTAATCATCATCTGTTAATTCCTCTTTAGGCTTTTTGCCACCAAGGGCTTCAATAATTTCGAATATGGTGTTAGAATGGCCAGCTATTATAATGGTTTTGCCAACATAATTGGTTTTAATGCTGTCTGCAAGCGATTTAATATCTTTATAATCAATCACTTTCGGAATCACTAATGAATCTAATGTTTGGTGTGTTCTTTTCGTTGGCGTGGCAAACGCAACATCAAATTTTACCTTTTTTAGATAAGTTGCTAAATCTCCTGCACGAACTCTTCCTTCATCAGAGAGATTGGGGTTGGTATCCTGTGGGTTCGATTTATCTTTCTCTGCGTGCCTAACAATCCAAACTGTGGTAGTTTGGGCCGAAATTATGTTGGCAAAGAGAAGCGTTAACGACAGTAATACAAGCAGTTTTTTCATGTTATAAATATTCAAAAATTAATTGGATAAGAAGAGCTTTAAAAAGATATGGCAGCGATTAGCTTTTCAATATCCTCTTTTTCGTGCCAGGCAGAAAGCACTATACGGTTTAAAGTTTCGTCTGTAGGGTTTGGATAAGGGAAAGAGGAAATCAGGATCTGCTTTTGCAAAAGACGTTCTGAAAAATTTACTTCACCCAGTAGATACACAGGGAAATCCAATTCGTGTTTCCAGGTAAGATTTGATGCTTTTTCAAGCATGATCATGTTGTTTTTCAGTTTATTTAAGGCCTTTCTATATATATCTTCGGCATGGATAAATGCATAAAGTGCGGCTGGGCTTGGCGGAGAAGCGCCAATAAAGGTATTTGTACTTTTAAGTTTATTGATTATTTTATTAGAGGCCAAAACAATACCAGCATCTACCCCTAGTGCTTTTGCCATTGAGGCAACCACTACATTTTCGATGTTTTCTTGTTTGGGAAGATTTACAATGGCACCCATACCATCATTGTTTACACCTATTCCATGCGAATCGTCAACAACAAGAATTATATTTTTATCCTTACGGATCTCTTTTACAAAGTCGAAGTCATAAATTTCGGGTACGAGATTATTCATGGAATTACTAATTAATATCCAGGTTTTTTCTTCTGATGAATTTATTCTTTCGATTGTCTCTTGTTCCCAATCTCGAAATAATTTTACGTTTTTGGTTTGATTTTCTACCAACCAAAGTGCAGGGTGTGCTGCGGGGCCATAAATTACTTTCCCCAATCTGGATAAATCCTTAACGGTAAGCTGTGCCGCTAAATATCCGCTTGAAGTAATCAGCGCAGCTTCTGCTCCATATCGTGCTGCTGCCGCTTTTTCGGCGTCATTATAAATGCCAAGCTGAATGTTGTTGGTACGGCTTGTTCCGTTGTTTAAACCGAATTTTTTAATCCCTTCGATATACAGATTGATAAAGTCCTGGTTTTTAGGAATGCCCAAATAAGCTGTTCCTCCAAAATACAAATAGATGTTTCTTTCAATATTTATCTGGTTAGAAAAAGGTTGATCAATCGATTTAAAATTAGGCTTCATATTAATTGTAGTTTCTTCCAAGCTCATCATTTGCAGCACGGATAATAGATTTATCGCCATTGTCGTCATGGTAGAATTCCCAGAACATGATTCCATTTGCAATATCTTTGGCGAGTTTAGCTTTTTTCCTGGTGGTTATGGTTCCATTAAAGTAAAATTGAACGCCATCAATTAATGCATTATCTAAACTCACATCAGCCCCCGCTGCTACAAAATCGCGATACGCTTTAGCCGAGTTATTGACATTTTTACCATAAGCCGGGGTACCAAGAACGGCTTTCTCCTTTGGCATACCTCGGGTGCTTAACCAATAATTTAAACTGGCAACGGCCATGTTATAGGATGCATGTTGTATAGGCTCATTTTTATCCCAGCCAATGCCATCATACACCATAATATTAAAGAAATCTACAGCAGGGAAGACTTCAGATTTTAATCCATCCCGGATACTGCCGGCGTATACACCAGGGGTTATGGCCGCACTTAAAAATTTATGGTATTTGTGTAGCGAATCCGAAAGCTCTTTCATTAACAGCACGTAATTATCTGCCGATCCATCGCTGGTGCTTGGATATTCCCAATCTATATCTATGCCGTCCAGATTATTTGTTTTGGCAAAAGTTAGTACATTTTTTACGAATAAATTTCTGGCCGTTGCAGATGCCGCCATGCTTACAAAAATACTTTTCGTACCCGATATCGAAATGCCTGTTTTTACGCCATTTGCCTTTGCTTTTTGCATTACAGCTGTAAATCGACCGGGTTGCTCTAACGCAGCTAAACTTCCATCGGTATTGGGGTTTAGAAAGGCATAAAAGAGGTGCGTAATCATTTTGAACTTCGAATCGGCAACACTGGCTGGATCCCGGTAACTTGGGAAATAGCTTATAATTTTAAAGCTATTGTCGGGTACATATGGTGTAGTAGGGATAGGAGGTTCAGTTATGGGATCATTTTTCTTACAAGATGATATGATAAGCAGGGTAGAAATGCCAATCAATAGATAGAATTTTTTCATAAGTTAGGTGTAATTTGATGCTACATATGCTTAAAAAGTATTGTGTATATAAGTGATTATCCTCACCATTTCTGCACGTACCTCAGCAGTTGGTTTAACAAAGCTGTTGTTCATAAAAGAATAAATGTACGTTTTACCCTTTTTTGTGAGTACGTACCCACTTTGATTATGAACGCCACCGAGCGAACCTGTTTTTCCGAAAACAAAAGGTTTGTCGGTTTTAGGGTAAGCACTTTTTAATGTGCCACTTTTGCCACCTGCTGGCAACAGACCAAAAAGCTTTTCGGGATTGTTTACCAACCTGTAAATGGAATCGAGAAGGTATACATTATCACGCGGCGTAAATAAATTCTGACGGGACAAACCAGATCCATCAGCCCATTTTACTTTATCAGGTAAAAAAGAAAGGTAGTTTTTCGTAATGTAATCAATGGCTTTTGTTGTACTCAATGTATCGCCAATCTGATTGGAGCAAACCAATAACAAATGTTCGGCGATAAAATTATCGCTGGGTAGCATCATATGTTTTAAAACTGAATCACGCTTTGCGCCCGGTAAAGTTTTAGCATACGATGGTATTTTTAAGTTTATAATGCCGACAGGTTTGTGCAGGGTATCTGATAATATTTCGACGGTAACCTGTGCACTGGTTTTATATGGGTTTTGCTGATTGTAGCCCGGTTGCACTGAAACGGCTGGATAATGAAAGCGGTTGCTTAAAAAATCTCTGCTTACCTGAAAACTGCCTGTTTTTTTTGTAGAATCTATTTCGAAACAAGAGGCAAATACCTTTGGTTCGATATTGATTTTATTTGGGCTGGCATAAGTAGAAGTAACCATGTTATCCATAATCGGCATTTCTGTAATTTCTGGCTGATAATAATAATCGTAATCATCCCACGACCAGCCGTCGCCAAAAAAACTGCCCGAATATCGTCCGGGAGAAAAGAATAGTTTTTTGTTCGAAGCCAAAAGAAAATTGTAAGCCGATTTATCTTTTACTGCAAACTGTAAAAAAGCCGGATCGCCTGTACCCCAAAAAATCAATGAATCATTCCGTTCAATATATTTTAAAGCAGGCATCAAATCTGGCAGCATTTTTAAGCTCGCAAAAAAAGTATAAAGTTTGGTGTTAGATGCTGGGGTGAAATACTTATCAGCATCTTTCTGAAAAACCATTTTTTTATCTGCAGGATTGTAAAGGGCGAAGCCAACCTGATATTGTTTGATTACCTGCGAATTTTTAAATTCTTTAGCTACTTTTTTTGAAATGATTTTATTGGTTGAGCAACTCATTAACAAACAAATAGATAGCGCAAATGCAGGAAAAATAAAATTATGATTTTTTAAGGAAAACATGTTCTAAATTTAGTGGACATAATTAGCAACTAATTTATTAAATTTAGTTTAATGTTAACCAAATATAACCCCGGTGTAATAATCTGTTTACGCAAACTAACAATTTGTTTGGGGTTGGTATTTCTTGCTTTTTCTGGATTCGGACAGGAATTCCTTTTTAAAAGAAACCGGCAAAAGCAGTCAATTACTTTTAGGTGTATCAAAAACCTAATGGTTATTCCGGTGTATGTAAATGGTAAGGGACCGTATGATTTTGTTCTTGATACTGGAGTTGGACCGATGATTATTACCGATCCATCCATTATCGATTCGTTGAATTTTAGTAAACTCCGTAAAATTAAAGTATCTGGCTTGGGCATTGAATCAGTTGAAGCCTATGTTTCTCAAAGTCTGGATGTTAAAGTAGGCAGTACAAGCATTAAGAATATACCAACGGCGATCTTAAAAGAAGATCTCTTTAACCTGTCGGGGCATTTGGGACTGAAAATTTACGGCTTGTTGGGCTTCAGTTTTTTTAACAGCTTTATTGTTGATATAAGGTATAGCGAAAATAGGCTGATTATTTACGACCACGATGCCAAAATTAAATACCGCGGCAAAAAAATACCCATTGAGATTCAGAATCAGAAACCGTATATTTTAGCTACGGTTGATGTTCCTGGCGGTAAAACAGTTGAAGCTAGGTTTTTAATGGACACAGGAGCCAGCCATGCTTTATCGCTCGAAATGCTCCATGGAACCGAATTCCCGCTACCTGAAAAAAAAATCAAAGCAAATTTAGGGATGAGCCTTAGCGGTCAGATTAAGGGATATGTTGGCCGTGTAGAGAAGTTTAATGTAGGTGGCCACGTTTTTAAAGACGTTGTTGCAGGATTTCCTGATTTTAAGAGTATTGCGGATAAGATCGATCTATCAAAACGTAATGGGAATGTCGGAGCGGATTTGCTGCGGAAATTTAATATCCAGTTCAACTACCAGGGAGGTTTTATTTATGTAAAACCTAATGGTTTAAGCAAAACTCCTTTCGAACACGATATGGTAGGTATGGTGATTTATCTCGATCAGAAAGAATACAAAAGAGTTCTGATTGGAGAAATAGATGAAAATAGTCCGGCTGAAAAAGCGGGATTATGCCCTGATGATGAAATTATTGCGGTAAATTTCAAAAGTATAGATGCCTATTCTTTAAATGAACTTACTGAAATGTTTAAATCAAAAGCAGATAGAAATGTAATTTTTGAGATTTTTAGGGACAATCAAGTTTATTTTAAAGTGGTTCGCCTTGAAAAGAGGATCTGAAAAGCGTAATTTTCCGGTTACAAAAGGATTGTCATGTAACAAGGTTCTAACTTTAACCTCTTATTGCCAAGCAAACTAACTTTTATATACACATGAAGAAAAACTTTAAGGTACTTGCCCTTGCAGGTATCGTAGTACTTGGTGTAGCCGGATCAGGTTCGGTATATGCTCAGAAAAAATCTAAAACGACAAAAGGAGCTGCCCCTGCGGCCCCAACTGCAGCCCCGGCAGCAGCAGCAAAAAAAGAAGGAATTAAACCATTTTCTGAAGTAATTACCGCAAAAGCCAGAACAACAAACGGTTTATTTAAAACACACAAGGTAGACGATAAATGGTATTTTGAGATACCAGATTCGATGATCAACCGCGAAATGCTTGTGGTTACCCGGTTGGCGAAGGTGCCGGCGGGAGTAAAAGTAGGCAACCAGCAATATGGTGGCGAAGAATTAAATGAGCAGGTTTGGAAATGGGAGCGTAGAGGCAAACAGGTTTACATCCGTGTACCAAGCTATTCAACAAAGGCCGATCCAAATAGCGATATGTACGAATCGGTACAAAACTCTAATCTTGCGCAGATTTTAGCTAGTTTCGAAATCAAGGCTTATAATAAAGATACTACTGGTGTAGTTATCGACGTAACCGATTTTTATAACGGTGATATAATGGCCATCGGTGCTACCGATCAGATCCGTAAGGCTTATAAAGTTACCATGTACGATGCAACACGTTCTTATATCGATACGGTAAAAACTTTCCCGATTAATGTTGAAGTAAAAACAACTAAAACATACCGTGCAGCAGAATCTCCAACAGACAATAGTAATGGAGCCGTTACTTTCGAATTCAATACATCAATGTTATTATTGCCAAAAATCCCTGTAAAAGCAAGGATAATGGATAGCAGAGTTGGTTTTTTTGGTCAATCACAGATTGATTACGGAAGCAACGCACAAAAGGCAGAGCGTACCGCCTACATTCACCGCTGGAATTTGGTTCCAAAGGATACCAACGCCTATAAACGTGGCGAATTGGTAGAACCGGTAAAACCTATCGTGATTTATATCGATCCTGCAACACCAAAAAAATGGGTGCCGTTTTTGATCCAGGGAATTAACGATTGGCAGGTAGCTTTTGAGGCTGCAGGTTTCAAAAATGCCATTATAGGTAAAGAAGCGCCAACGCCTCAACAAGATCCTCAATTTAGCGTAGAAGATTCAAGATATTCGGTTGTTCGTTATTTTGCATCAGATATTGCGAATGCTTACGGCCCGCATATTAGCGACCCACGTACGGGACAGATTTTAGAAACGCATATTGGTTGGTACCATAATGTAATGAACCTATTGCGTAACTGGTATTTTGTACAAACAGCAGCCATTAATCCAGAAGTGCGCAAAGCACAGTTTAGTGATGCACAAATGGGCGAATTAATCCGTTTTGTTTCTTCACACGAAATTGGCCATACTTTAGGTTTACCACACAACTTTGGTTCAAGCTATGCTTACCCGGTTGATTCATTACGTTCAAAAGCATTTACAGATAAACATGGTACGGCGCCATCTATTATGGATTATGCCCGTTTTAACTATATTGCTCAACCTGGCGATGGTGTAACCAAACTTCACCCTCAAATTGGAGAATACGATAAATGGGTAGTGAAATGGGGATATTCTTGGATTGCTGGAAACAAAACTGCGGAACAGGAAAAAGAAGTTTTAGACCAGTGGACATTGAAAAATGCAGGCAATCCTTTGTATTTCTATGGCCGTCAGGGAACCACATTAGATCCTCGTTTGCAGAGCGAAGATTTGGGCGACAATGCAATGAAAGCCAGTACCTATGGTATTGCCAACTTAAAACGTATTTTGCCTAACGTAGAAAAATGGACCTATCAAAAAGGTAAAGACTATAGCGATTTAAAAGAAATCTATACCGAAATTGTTGGCCAGTTTAACCGTTATATGGGACACGTGGCAACAAACGTTGGTGGATTAAGCGAAAACTTTAAAACCTACGAGCAAAAAGGGGCCGTTTACGCTTATTTGCCTAAAGCAAAACAAAAAGAAGCTGTTGCTTTCTTCAATCAACAATTATTTACTACCCCGCTTTGGTTAATCAGCAATGATCAACTCAGTAAATTTGATAATGGTGTATTGTTAAACCGCATTAAAAGTGTTCAAGCGAATACTTTAGGTAATTTATTATCCGCTTCACGTATTGCTCGTTTGTTGGATAACGAAACTAAAAACGGTGCAGCAAAAGCATACACCTTACCTGAATTATTTACGGACTTAAGATCGTCAGTTTTTGTTGCAGGAAGAGCAGATGCATTTAAACGTAATTTACAACGTGCTTATGTAGACCGTTTACAGGATTTAATGACCAAAGAAGCTGAACTTCCGGTTGGGTTTCCTGTAGATTATGCAGCAAGTTACGGTTTAACGCCAATCAACGTTGGTTTATCTGATATCAGACCATTGGTTAGAGCAGAGTTAAAAACCTTATTGGCTACTACAAAAGCCAGAGCAGCAGCAGGTGATGCCATTACCAAAGCACATTATGAAGATTTGAATATCAGAATTAAAGATATTTTAGATCCTAAGAAATAAATGATTGAATGATAATGAGTGGGTGATTGAATGAAAAACAATGCACCATTCAATCATTTAATAACTCACTCATTCAATCATTAAAAAAACGGAGCAGGTCATTAAATTGATTGCTCCGCTTTTTGTATAAGTCAAAACTAGCAGGTTTACAATCAAAGGATCGTCGTCTTCGCTCGAAATGACGAATCTATTTAACTCCCTTTGTATAATTTTTGATGCTTTAAGCTAAACAACATGGCAGTTTTTTAATTTTATGGTTAAAACAGCTATTATGCTTAAAAGATTATTATTTGCCCTTACCTTATTTACATACAGTTTAGCTGCCTTTGGCCAAAGTGCAGATTCGTTAACGGTTATAAAAACCAAATGGCATAAAAACAGAATTGCCAAACAGGTGACTTTATTCCAGCATCATTTTGATCAGAAAAACCTTTTCGCTGCAAACGAAAACATTTCGTTTTTAGAAATAAAAAATACAGGCCGGAAGGCGGTTTTTGCTATTGGAGCAGAAGAGAGAGAACTAATTACTACCAGTAATTTTGGATTACGCGATACAGCAATTGCTGCGGTAAATGGTAACTTTTTCGATGTAAAAAATGGAGGTTCAGTAGATTTTGTTCGTGTTAATGGAAAAACCATTAATACTAACCGCTTGGATAAAAATGGAAATCGGGCAAGGCATCAGGAAGCGGCGGTTGTAATTGAGAACGGAAAAATTTCGATCAAAAAATGGGATGGAACAAGCGACTGGGAAACAAAACTGGCCGCTCAAGACGTTTTGTTAAATGGCCCCTTATTAACTTTAAACAATATTGATGAAAAGCTGGATACGACCGGATTTAGCCGTTTGCGCCATCCGCGTACATGCCTGGGGATAAAGCCCAATGGGAGAGTGATTTTGTTAACTGTTGACGGAAGAAATGAAAACTCGGCAGGCATGAGTTTATTCGAGCTAGCCAAATTAATGCGTTGGCTAGGCTGTACCAGTACCCTAAATTTTGATGGTGGGGGTTCTACAACTTTGTGGGTAAACGGAATGCCTGATAATGGTGTTGTCAACTATCCAACCGATAATAAAAAATGGGACCATGAAGGGCAGCGCAAAGTAGCTAACGTCATTTTGGTGAAAAAACAATTACGGAGATGAACCTCTATCTATAACGGTATGTTTGGCTCTGGTTAAAAAAACTTATTTTAGCCAAAGATTTTTGTTGAAATGATTAAAAATACGATATACTTTTTCTTTTTTGTGCTGATGCTTTCTGCCTGTAAGTTTGGCTCTAAAACCAGCGACCCAACTTTAAGAGATTTTACTTTCGAGCCTGTAAAAGGCATCCGTTATCAAGAGGTAAAACGCCGTTTTAAAAGCGGACTTTCTTTTAATGCGGAGGGCTTTATGCAAAAACCATCCTGGATTATTGAAGTGGTTAAAGAAGATACCATGTCGGCCTGGAGTCCACAGAAGCAAAGAATGCAAAAATTCTACATGCAGTATGATCACGGAAATGTATATAATTTTGCTGCGGAATTTTTTAAAGTAAAACATATCAGTAAGGATAGTTTGGTTTTTCAGCGGATTCAGGTTGATGGAAAAGTAATTGCTTCAGATGTTCGCTCGGATGTAAATATGACTTTTTACGCGCAGGATTATATTAAAAACAAATTGAAAGTCAAGGCTGCCGATCTGCAAAAACCAAGCAGGGCCGATACTGCTTTTATAGAGAAGCGTGCTGCAAAAGTTAACTTGAATAGCGATAGTGCTTTTGCTGCAACAGATCCGGTTCAGTTTATACCAAAAAGTAAAATTGTAAGGGTAGAAAAAATCAGCACCGTCGATCGCGCCAATAACAGGACGGAGGCTTACGATTATATGTTTCCGCAATATATTATCCGGATAGATCGGGCTTATAAAGATTTTGCTTACCAGGTGGCAGCGGTGATAGATTTTCAGGGAAGGATACACGTAAAAACGATTTATAACGTGCTTCCCGAGAATGTTGAAGCTAAAAAAAAGGTGGCTCAGGGGATAGCAGATATCTATGTTAGAAACCTTTTTGACGTGGCTCCCGGAACAACACTCGGGATTCCGCATAATAGTGAAATTACTTTAACAATAATTGGGAAGGCAATTAAAAAGCCTTAGTAATCTGCTATTTACAAAATTTTAACGTTAAAAAAATGTTAAAATTTATTTTGATTTTAAAAATTAAAACTTACCTTGCATACTTAATTTTAATATTTAATACAATGCAAGAAGGCACAGTAAAATTCTTCAATGTAACTAAAGGTTTTGGCTTTATCGTACCTGCAAATGGCGACAGCGAAATTTTTGTTCATTCAACAGGTCTTATCGACGAAATCCGTGAAAACGACAAAGTACAGTACGAAGTTGCTAACGGTAAAAAAGGCTTAAATGCCGTTAATGTGAAAGTAATTTAATTTATTTATCATATTTACAGAGAAGGCTGCTTTCTTGCGATGGCGGCCTTTTTTTGTTTTATTTTTCGCAGCCTGAATCCATTCAGGATTATTCTCACTTTTATGACCTACTATTTTATTGTTCCTGGCTTGGGTAATTCAGGCGCAGATCATTGGCAAACGCATTTCGAAAAATCCGGAGATCGTTTTATCCGGATTAATCAGCAAGAATGGGATACACCTGCCAGCAAAGATTGGATTGAAACAATAGATCAGGCCGTTGCTGATTATAATTTGGCTGAGGTGATTTTAATTGGTCATAGTTTGGGCTGTACCGCAATTGCCAATTGGGCAAAACAATATCAAAAGAAAATTAAAGGAGCTTTACTCGTTGCACCAAGTGATTTTGAAGCTCTCCGATATAACTTCTCAACGGTGGGTTTCGATCATGTACCTTTAGATAAAATAAACTTTAGAACCATCGTTGTAACCAGTTAAAATGATGAATGGGTAACGATAGAAAGGGCTGAATTTTTTGCCGAAAATTGGGGCAGTGAATTTATTAATATCGGTAATGCTGGCCATATTAATGCCGATGCCGGTTTTGGTGAGTGGCCAAAGGGGCTAGAGATTTTAAAAACCTTAGGGTAACATTTATTTTTAACAATTCGTCATTTCGACCGTAGCGGAGAAATCTATTTATAACTTTCTAAAAATTTCTCTCCCGAAATTCGAGACTGCACTCCAGTCGAAATGACGATTTAGTGCCTAATTCATTTTACTTCTGCACAATTTTCTTCCTTAAAAACTGATCAAGAAAAACTAATCCGATCACCAGATCTGCAAAAAGAAAGGCATAAATTGCCGTAGGCGTAATGTATTTCTCTAAATTGAAATTCACCTTCAAATCGAATTGAGGCATTTCGAGATTAGCATTATAAAATACATAACCCAATAAGACGAGTAGCGAGATCACAAAAAAGCCCCCAATGCTGTAAATGATCTTTTTGTCGACCTTTGTTTTCATCGCTACCGGGGCAGGAGCTAAAGCAATACTTTCCATTACATTCCTGTTGAAAGACATAGAAGGTTCATCAAGATCGAGCTCATCAAAAACTAAATTAAGCTTTAGCAGATCCTCGTACTGCGATTTAATCTCAGCATTCGATTCAATTTTTTCTTCGATGGCTTTTTTTGAAGCATCATCCAAATTCCCATCAATATAATCCCAAAGCTGTTGTTCTATTGTATTCATAGTAACTCCTTTACTTCATCTTTTAACAAATATTGTAATTTTTCTTTAAGTCTTTGCCTGGCCCTATGCAACTTTACTTTTATCGTATTGGGTTCCATGTGCAGTGCTTCGCCAATTTCTTCTAAACTCTGTTCGCCTTTATAAAATAGGGTAATAA
This sequence comes from Flavobacterium sp. W4I14, assembly GCA_030817875.1. Classification (NCBI taxonomy): domain Bacteria; kingdom Pseudomonadati; phylum Bacteroidota; class Flavobacteriia; order Flavobacteriales; family Flavobacteriaceae; genus Flavobacterium; species Flavobacterium sp. W4I14. Next base: position 4,892,144 of record JAUSZU010000001.1, on the reverse strand, counting down.
TAGCCGCATCGTCTGGTAAAAGCTGGGTAATGGCAATATTTAAAAAAGTATGGCTATCCTGCCGCTCGTAGCCATTTGCATTAAAGCCCGAGGTATGGTTTTCGAGCTGTAAAATGGTGCTTTCATTATGTATTGACGTAGTGTCTAAACGGTTTTTCCTTAAAAAAGTCATCGCCGTAGTATAGGTTATCGTGTACAGCCAGGTACTAAATTTAGCTGTTTGTTTAAAGGTGCCCAATGCTTTATATGCTTTTACAAAGCAATCCTGCGCAATTTCTTCGGCGTCTTCCCTGTTTTTCGAAAACCTTAAAGCAAGCGTAAATACAAATCGCTGATGGCGCTTTACCAACAAAGCATACTGATCGGTTTCGCCGTTCAATACCTTTTGGATCAGCTCTAAATCTGTAGGTTTTTGCTCCATGTTTAGCTGTAAGACTACGTTAAAGATAAGGAGGTTACACGTGAAACATAATTAAGAAGATTTATTATTTATCCGTTTGCCAGGTGAATAATGTAAATAGGTTAGTTTTTCGGAAATGAAAGGGCAGTTTTTTATCGAAGATTGCAGCCCTGCTGTTCGCTATAGCCCTCATGCTTCAGGGCTGCCGCTGCCATCAGGTTTATGCACAAAGTTTTGGCGCCTTGAAAACCTTAAAAATGAAATGCTGTTTTGGCCATTTAGCCCTGGGTGAAGCGGTACCCTGCAGGCTGAGGTACGAAGACAAAGCGTACGAGTGCAACACGGGGACCAGGCTGGTTGCTTGCACAGGTACTGAGCTCCAAAAAGAAAACGATAAACCAAAGCAAGCATTTTTTAGATTTTTCGGAAATGAAAGGGCAGTTTTTTATCGGAGATTGCAGTCCTGCTGTTCGCTATAGCCCTCATACTTCGGGGCTGCCGCTGCCATCAGGTTTATGCACAAAGTTTTGGCGCGTTGAAAACCCTAAAAATGAAATGCTGTTTTGGCCATTTAGCCCCGGGTGAAGTGTTACCCTGCAGGCTAAGGCACGAAGCCGAAGTGTATAAGCGGAACACGGGAACCAACTTGATTATCTGCACAGGCATTGCGCTCCAAAAAGAGTTTAAGCCCTGGCTAAACTTGCGAAGTTTTACCTACGCTTTGGGCTTGGTAAACTTCGCAAGCGCACGCTAATGCGAAGCAAAAAACTTTAATCCTGCAATTGATCCTATAAGCGTACAGATAAAAAATATCCGCCAAAAGGTTGCTGGTTCATTGAAATAAAAAATTCCGATAATTACTGTTCCTACGGCACCGATACCCGTCCAAACAGCATAGGCAGTTCCCATGGGTAAAGTTTGGGTTGCTTTATTTAACAATAAAAAACTCAAAATGATACAGACAAAAAAAGCCGTACTCCATTTTATATTCGAAAAATTGTTCGATAATTTAAGGCAGGTGGTAAAGCCAACTTCAAAAAGGCCAGCAATAATTAAGATAATCCAATTCATGATAAATGTGTTTCTGCAAATTTAAGACACATTTATCAGGCAACATTTTACAAATGTTAAAAAATGAATTTATTTATGAGCTGCTCTTATTCTGCTCAGGGTAACCTGTGTTACACCCAGGTATGAGGCAATATGTTTTAAGGCTACTCTTTTAATCAGTTCAGGAGATTGATCTAAAAAATCCTGATAACGTTCTGCCGCCCCTTTAAAAGCCCTGTCTATTAATCTTCTTTCAGTAGCAATTAATTCCTGTTCTGCAATTTTTCTGCCCCAATTGGTAATTTCTAAATGTTGATCGTAAAGCGAAAAAAGGTCGGTTAACCTGATTTGAATCAAACTACAGTTTTCCAATAGCTCAATGTTTTCGTATCCGGGGCTGTTATTTATATAGCTGTTAAAAGAAAAAAGAACGGCACCACTTTGTCCGAACCAAAAGGTTATCTGTTGGTTTTCGCCATCAGAATAAGCTCTGGCAATACCACTTTCGAGGATATAGAAATAAGGCTCTGTTTTATCTGCATAGATTAAAATCGTTCCTTTCTGATGTTCTACCCGCTTAGAAACAGCAGCTAATATTTCTAAAGCTTCATTACTGAGCGGCTTAAAGATTTCTATATTTTTTAACTGACTGTACAAGGGGATTTTTAATGTTTGATAAAGCTATCGATTTTTTTCAGCAAGGGTGTAACCTGATTAAAAAGTATGTAGTCATAATACACAGAACACGGTTCAGTTTAAATAATAGAATTTTACAAATTAAAAAATTATAATCATGGAAGGTATATTAGTCCCAATCTCGCTTTTTTTAGGTGCATTCGCAATGGTATTCGGAATCCGCTACCTATCAAACAAAGAGAAAATGGCAATGATCGAAAGGGGAATCGATCCGGGTGTGCATAAGGCTACACCAAAACCGTTTTTAAGTTTAAAATTCGGTTTACTTTTGGTGGGTTTAGGAATTGGTCTGCTAGTAGCATTATTTACAGTTAGAGGAGTGTTCGGCAGCGACATGACGCGTAGTGAGCAAGGACAATCGGTAGCCATTTACTTTGGTTTCATCGGAATTTTCGGTGGACTGGGCTTAATCGTTTCTTACCTTGTAGAGAAGAAATGGCTGGATAGCAATAAAATGCTTTAATATCAGAGAAGTTGTGTTTAATGGCCACATCGCTATAAAACATGACTTCTCTTGATTCTTGTGTTGTCAGATGTTACCATCTGACAATTGGTATTTTCAGCAATTAGATAACTTGTTTTTGGATTTAAGTAACTGTCAGATGGTAACATCTGACAGCACATCTACTGCGGTTTATTAATAATCGCTACGGTTAAACGGCTAATGCAGTTCATCTTTCCACGGTCATCGTAAATTTTGATTTCCCAGACCTGGGTTTTGGCCCCAATATGTAAAGGTTTGCAAATGCCTTTTACCAAACCACTTTTTACCGGCCGTAAATGGTTTGCATTTACTTCTAAACCTACAGCAACATACTTCTCAGGATCTATACACATATAAGAAGCAATACTGCCCAGGGTTTCTGCCAAAACCACCGAGGCGCCGCCGTGCAAAATCCCGGCGGGTTGATGCGTACGTTCATCAACAGGCATGGTTCCCATAATAAAATCTTCACCAATTTCGGTGAAGCGGATATCGAGCAGCGCACCTAAATGGTTTTTAGGGCGGTTGTTCAGTTCATCAACCGTAAAGTTTTTAAACCACATGGTAACGTTCTTTTAAAATGTAAACATGATGGATAATATGGCCACCCACAATAAATAAAATAGATTTTACATTAATTTCTCTGCCCGAAGCGATTCCCTTTCTGTTTAATTCTTCTTCGTTTAAAGATTTAAACAGGTATAAATTGGCTTTACGAAGTGCAATAAATTCTTCGATCAGATCTTCCAGGTCACGCTCGGCAAAGCGGGCATTGGTTACATAGTCATCTTCCTCGAAACCAGGTAAAGGCTGCTGTTCTTTTCGGGCAAAACAGGTAATGCGAAAGGCAAAAACACGTTCAGTATCAATAATATGGCCTAACATTTCTTTTAGTGTCCATTTACCTTCGGCATAGGCATAATCAGCTTTATCGGCGTTTGCCCTAAACAAGGCAGGCAGACTTAGCATCTGATCGTTTAAAATTTCGAAAATATCTCGATCTACTTTACTGATATAGGTTTCGCCCCCAAGTTGGATATTCGTTAGGCTGTGGTCGGTTCATATCTTAAACTGCTTTTTAATATTATTCTAAAAGTTGTGCCTTTACCCAGTTCAGAGTCTTTTACAAAAATTTCTCCACTGTGGTAATTTTCTACAATACGTTTGGTAAGCGATAAACCCAAGCCCCAACCGCGTTTGCGTGTAGTATAGCCGGGTTGAAAAACCGCATCAAACTTAGATCTCGGAATACCCTTTCCGGTATCGCTCACATCAATAAATACCTGTTCTTTGGCTAAATTTTCTATAATGTTGATTGAGATCGATCCTTCGTTTTCGATGGCGTTTGCTGCGTTTTTTAAAAGATTTTCAATTACCCAGTCAAACAAAGGAACATTTAACATGGCCCTTACCTGCTCATCTCCTGTAATGCTGAATTTCACTTTATCTGATGTGCGCACTTTAAAATAGCGTATAAAATCGCTGATTACAATGTAAACCGTATGATCTTCGAGTATAGGTTTAGAACCGATTTTCGAGAAACGGTCGGTAATAATTTCCAGACGCTTAATATCGTTTTCCATTTCGGCAATCAGCGGATCATCTTCTGCATCAAATTTAGATTTCATGAGTTCCGTCCAGGCCATGAGTGATGATATTGGCGTACCCAGCTGGTGAGCCGTTTCTTTGGCCAAACCTACCCAAACATGGTCTTGTTCATCTTTCCGGGCAGAACTGAATGCTGCATAAGCTGTTAAAAGGAAAAGGAAGATAACGCCCATTTGAATGTATGGAAAATACCTCAACTGTGTTAAAATGAATGAATCGCGATAGTAAGCCTTAAATTTTTTGCCCAAAAAATTCATCTCATCAGGCGGGTGCTGTGCTTTCATCTGCCTTAACTGCCGTACAAAATATAAGCTATCGTAAGTGAGTTTAGCATCTGCAACGGGGTAATTGGTTTTAGTGCTGTCTAAACCAAAAAAAGAAGTAATTGTTCCGGCAGAATCGACCATGATTACAGGAGTTTTCGTATTTTTTCTTACCGTTTCTACAATTACAAAGTAATCGTCATTATCGTAAAGAAACATGGCCCTTTCCTGAATTTTCACCCAAAGATGAAACTGGTCTGCCTCTTCGCGTTCCATTTTTTTTACAAAAGAATCGGTGTAAAATACTGATGCAATGCCAATTAAGATGGCAAAAATGAGAAGGAAAAACTTCCAACGGCGTTTCTTTTGATAAGGATTCATGCTTTAGCTAGCCAAATTACAATAACAAAACGAAAAAAACATAAAACCATTATGCTTTTTCACAAACCTTAAAGCAATCGTTTCGAATGCCTAATAGCTTCATTGTAGATGAAACACTATAAAATGGATGAAAAACATATCTTTGCAACGTCTTGCGTTTTGCGCAGAGCGGTAAGCGCTAGAGCGCCAAACGCCTAACGCAACCGCTCAACAAACCCATTATGGATAAAAAAGTTAGAGTAAGATTTGCCCCAAGCCCAACCGGAGGTTTGCATTTAGGTGGTGTACGCACTGCCTTGTTCAATTATTTGTTTGCCAAGAAAAATAACGGAACTTTTGTACTTCGTGTAGAAGATACCGATCAAAACCGCTTTGTAGAAGGCGCAGAACAATATATTGTAAACTGTTTAGATTGGTGTGGCATTACACCAGATGAAAGCCCTAATCTCCCGGGGGCTTATGGCCCGTACCGCCAAAGCGAACGCAAACCCAGCTACCGTAAGTTTGCCGAACAGTTAATTAGCGATGGTTACGCTTACTACGCTTTCGATACCCCGGAAGATTTAGATGCGAAACGTAAAGAAATTCCAAATTTCCAATACGGGCAGGCCACACGTATGCAGATGCGCAATTCTTTAACCCTTACCATTAGTGAGGTTGAAGAGTTATTGGCGGCCAAAACGCCACATGTTATCCGCATTAAAGTACCAGCTGATGAAATTGTACATTTTAACGATTTAATCCGTGGTGATGTAAGTTTCGAAACCTCGTTGGTTGATGATAAAGTATTATTAAAAGCTGATGGAATGCCAACTTACCATTTAGCCGTTGTGGTTGATGATAGGGCAATGGAAATTACTCATGCTTTTAGGGGTGAAGAATGGTTGCCATCTGCACCGGTTCATATTTTACTTTGGAAGTATTTAGGATGGGAAGCGGAGATGCCTGCATGGGCGCATCTACCTTTAATCTTAAAGCCAGATGGACATGGAAAATTAAGTAAACGCGATGGCGACCGATTAGGTTTTCCGGTTTATGCCATGAACTGGACCGATCCTAAAACTGGCGATGTAACCAAAGGGTTTAAAGAAATGGGTTTTATGCCCGAAGCCTTTATCAATATGCTGGCCCTTTTAGGCTGGAATGATGGTACTGATCAAGAGTTATTCTCGTTAAAAGAGCTGGAAGAAAAATTCTCAATAGAAAGGATTAGTAAAGCAGGCGCTAAATTCGATTTCGAAAAAGCTAAATGGTATAACCATGAGTGGATTAAATTGCAGGGCGCAGTGCGCTTGGCGGCAAGCGTTAAAGCAGAGTTGCAAAAAGCTGGCATTGAAATAAACGATGATGCTTATTTAAATACCGTTATTGATTTAATTAAAGATCGCTGTACTTTATTGCCCGATTTTGTGGCACAGAGCAGTTACTTTTTTACTTCGCCAGCGGAATATGATGTAAACTCGGTAAAACCAAAATGGACAGCCGAAAAAGCTGATTTTTTTAATGCTTTTGCTGATCGTTTAACATTAACTGATGCGGGTACTGCCGAAGCAGCTTTTAAAGCCTTGGCTGAAGAAAAAGGCTTTAAACCAGGCGAATTGATGTTGCCTTTCCGCATTATGCTGGTTGGCGGTAAATTTGGACCTGGTGTTTTTGATATTGCTATGTTGTTGGGGATAACAGAAACTAAAACAAGGATAGCAAAAGCAATTGCTGTTTTTAATAGTTAGCCCTAGCTGTTTAAAATATTAAAATGGGTGCCTTTAATTTTTAGAAGCACCCATTTTATTTCTATATAAACAGTAATTAATTTTGTGTGATAAAAGAGCATTGTATTTCAACCATAAGAATACTTAAGGCCCAGCCAATTCGTGAAGGCTTTACTTTAACTAAAGTATAAGCTTATTCCTGTAAAAATAAGATTGCGGATTTATGATCGAGAGGATTCCAGTCTGTAAGCTTAATATCGGCGGCCTTTCCTGTTCTATCTAGTATCTCAACACTTACGCTTTTTAACTTTTCTGGGCTTTTTTCATCAAAAAGGTTGGAAAGGGAAACGGTTTTACCATTATAGTTGATATAAGTAGGGTTGACGACTCCATAACCCTTTGTCTGAATTGATTTTATAAATTTTACAACCAATTCCCTTTCATCTTTTCTGTCCTTTGCGTTCTTAATTTGGTTCCACTGTATACTGAAGAGGGTATCCATATTTTTTTTTGATTCTATAGATTTATCTTTGTTTTGGCCACAAGACATAGTGAGAAATAAAATTATAACACAGAATATTTTTTCGCTCATGATCAATGAATGTTTTTTTCCCTTAGTGTTTTTTCTAACCATTGCATATATATGGCTCGGTGTCTTTGTCTTATTGTTTCCCCAGAATTCATTATTGAATCTAAATCTGAAACATGAACCCCGGTATTGTATTCGTCCCCTAAACCTAACATGTGCCCAAACTCATGAACAATTCCACGTTGATAGGTTTTAGCGCTTTTTTTGACAAAATCAAAATCATTGGTGTCAAAATTACCGCTTCTTAAACTTCTTGTAACATAGCTTTGTGCCCACTCACCTTTTCTTAATTTTACAACATTTATTGTCCAATGATTAAAACTGAATGTATTATTCCTATTAAGTGAGAATCTAAAATCAAGAGAAATTGTTTTCTTACTTCTGGTATTAGATAACGTTTTAATATTAGATGAACCCCACTTTTTATTAATATTTTGTCTAAAATTCTTTTCAAATACGTCTTTATCTATAAATGTCCAATGCTGATTAGTCCTCTCTATATATATTATTTTTATCCTCATGTAAACAATAAGGATGTAATTGCCATTTGAATCTTGAACAAAAAGCATATCAAATGCAGGAGTAATTCTATTATTGAAAGATAGGTCCCTTGCTGTAGGGAGACTTTCTATACTTGAAATTAATCTTTCATCATGTTTAAGCACTTCCCACGTGTTAATCATAATCAAATTATTGAACTTTTATACTTAACAGACTTTAGATTTCTTATTCCTTTATTATCACTGTTTGAATTGACTGTATACTAAAAATAGTAAAATACTTTAAATAAAAATGATTTTAATCCATTACTGCATTTTTCGATGCAAAAATGTTAAAGAATAAATCAATAAAAATAATTTATACTTTAGTATAACAATTGTCCCATAATTAAGGTTATTCATTAAACTAAAGAAGTAAATTATGCAATGGTTTGGTAAAGGCAGTAATAATGTAGAAGATGGAAGAAGCGGCGGCGGTGGGAAAACCATCCTCGGTGGCGGTGTAGGTATAATAATCGTGGTGCTAGGCCTAATTTTTGGCAAAGATTTAACTGGCTTGGTTAGTCAACTTCCGGCGACTACAGGCACGGAGGAAGTTAAGCAGGGCGTTCCTGCTAACGATCCACAGGCACAGTTTGTATCGGGTGTATTGGAATCAACCGAGCAAGTATGGGATAAAGAATTTCAGGCGATGGGCAAACAGTATGAGTATCCTAAACTCAGACTATTTAGAGAAGCTGTGCAAACCGCCTGTGGCAATGCAGGAGCCAATGTAGGTCCGTTTTACTGCCCTGGCGATCATAAAGTTTATATCGATCTATCATTTTACGATGATTTAAAAAACCGTTTCGGCGCTGCCGGAGATTTTGCACAGGCTTATGTAATTGCACATGAGGTAGGCCATCATGTTCAAAATTTATTGGGAATTTCGGAAAAACTAGATCAGGCACGTGGCCAGGTGAGCGAAAAAGAATATAACCGTTTATCGGTGAAATTAGAGCTACAAGCCGATTTTTTTGCCGGACTTTGGGCGCATAATGCCCAGAACCTTAAAGATTTTAAATTGGATGAAGGAGATATAGAAGAAGCATTAAATGCTGCCAATGCCATAGGCGATGATAAATTGCAGAAACAGGCCACTGGTGATGTTCAGCCAGATTCTTTTACCCATGGGACCTCCGCACAACGGATGTATTGGTTTAAAAAAGGCTTCGAAACAGGAGATATTAAACAGGGCGATACTTTTAATTCAAACAATTTATAAAAAAATAAAAACTTTTTTAAAAGCGCATTGTTTGTTTACAGTTAATGAGGTTTTTATCTCAGAACCAAACATAATTATCCCGGCTTCTTATTTTTTTTAATAAAAGATGATCCTTATAGTTGATGACAGGCCCGAAAACCTGATCTCGTTACAGAAAGTATTACAGGCACACAGTTTTGAGGTTGATACCGCATCGTCTGGCGAAGAAGCGCTGAAAAAAGTTTTAAAAAATAACTATGTCCTGATTATTCTCGATGTCCAAATGCCAGATATGGATGGCTTCGAGGTAGCCGAAACCATTTCTGGTTTTAGTAAGGCAAAAGATACCGCCATTATATTCCTTTCTGCTGTAAATACAGAGTTAAAATTTATTACCAAAGGGTACCTGAGCGGTGGACTGGATTACATTACGAAGCCCGTTGATATTAATGTGCTGCTCCTTAAAATAAAAACATTTTATCGCATTTACGAGCAGAATAGAAAACTTAACGAGGTGCAGGAAAAATTGCTTGAAGAAATCGAGTTCCGAAAACAGGCCGAACATAAAAAAGACGAATTTATCAGTATTGCCAGTCATGAGCTAAAAACACCTTTAACCAGTGTAAAAGGGTATATTCAGTTGCTACAGCGCAGCCTTAACAGAGATGATAAAAGCATGGCCCAAAACCATCTCGAAAAAGCGAGTACCCAGCTCGAAAAACTAAACGAATTAATTGTCGACCTGCTCGATATCTCAAAAATTGAAAGCGGAAAGATGAAGTTTAACATGAAAAGTTTTTATGCTGATAACATGGTAAACAATGCCATCGAGATGTTGCAGCAATCTAATCCCGATTTTAAAATCAGCAAACTGGGCAAAACAGACGAAATGATATTTGGTGATGAAATGCGCTTGGAGCAAGTGGTGATCAATTTTATTACGAACGCCATTAAATATGCTCCAGGTACCAATCAGGTTAATGTAACCACGCATATTAAAGATGAAAAACTTTATCTGGCCGTAAAAGATTTTGGTATTGGTATTTCAAAAGAGCAGCAGCACAAAATTTTTGATAAATTTTATCGGGTAGAAGACAACAGTAACCGATTTAATGGCCTGGGAATAGGTTTGTACATCTGTTCGGAAATTATTAACCGCCACGGCGGCACAATTGGGGTAAACAGTGTGCCGGATGAGGGTTCTGAATTTTATTTTATTATCCCTACTACAGAAGAGGAAATCCTTAAAAATCAAATCTAATTATCCTTAATCCATATAATGAAAACAACTCTTAAAAATAATTTACGCTTAGGCCTTGGCTTATCGCTAATTATTCTATTTATCAGTTCACTTGCCTCTTATGTAAGTATTGGCAACCTTATTAAAAGCACCGACCTGGTTAAACACAGCGATGAGGTTATTTTAAATTCTGAGAATATTATATCCTATTTAAAAGATGCCGAAACTGGTCAGCGGGGCTTTTTATTAACTGGAAACAAGGTGTTTTTAACACCTTATTATGGGGCCAGTGATTCGGCCGCTTCGATACTAAAGAAAGTTGAACTCGATACCAAGGACAATAGCATTCAGCAAAAAAATATAGCGGCGCTTAAAAGTATTCTTTTTAAAAGAATGGATATCATTAAATCGACCGTAGAGATTAAAACTTTAGGAGGTGTTATTGATCCTACTGTTTTGTTTCAAGGCAAGGTTTATATGGATGAGGCCAGGTCTATTGTAAGTAAAATTATAACCGAAGAGAAAAGATTGCTTGAAGAAAGAACCAACGAATTAAATAAACTTACGGCCTATACCCCGATACTGATTTTAATTGCAGCGCTCCTTGCCATTCTGATTACGTTGTTTTTTTACCGGAAAGTATCAATCGATTTCGATGAACGTGTTAAACTTCAACAGGAAATTGAAGATAAAAAATACGAGATGGAAAAACGTATTGCTGCCATTAAAGAAATTGCCTATCAAATTTCTAATGGTAATTACGGCGTAAAACTCGATAACCAGACACAAGATGATATTGGCGAGCTTTCCGAATCGCTAAATGCAATGTCATCATCATTGAAAAAATCTTTCGATACTTTAGAAGAGAATGAATGGTTGCAAACTGGTGTAGCTAACTTAAACGTTAAAATGGTTGGCGAAAAAGATGTTTTCCATTTGGCAGAAGATATTATTGAGTTTTTGGCCAATTATACCAAAAGCCAGATTGGCGCCCTTTATTTATTTAAGGATGATGGATATCTGCATTTAAAAGGGCAATATGCTTTGCAAGGACAAAATCTAACCCAAACCTTAGAACTTGGCCAAGGCTTAATTGGCCAGGCGGTTAAAACAGGTAAACCAATATTATTGGATGATGTTCCACAGAGCGAATTAACCATCACACACGCTACCGGGAATATTAAACCAGCTCAGTTAATTGTGCTTCCAATTATTAGAAATGAAATTTCAATAGGCGGGTTAGAATTAGGCACTATCGGTAAATACAGCGATCTGCAGTTACACTTTTTAAACCTGGTTTTATCTGATGTGGGTACCGCACTGTTGGGTGCACAGAACAGACAAAAGCTTCAGCAGTTATTAGAAGAAACGCAGGCACAATCAGAAGAATTACAGGTTCAGCACAATGAGTTAGAAGGCTTAAATGCAGAGCTCGAAGCACAGGCGCAGAAACTTCAGGCCAGTGAAGAAGAATTACGTGTACAGCAAGAAGAATTGTTGCAAAGCAACCAGGAACTGGAAGAAAGAAGCAGCCTGTTGGAAGAAAAAAATGAATTGATTGAAGAACGCAATATAGAAATTCAGCAAAAAGCAGAAGCTTTAGAGCTGAGTACTAGGTACAAATCAGAATTTTTGGCCAATATGTCGCACGAGTTGAGAACACCACTTAATTCGATATTGTTATTATCAAGATTAATGGCTGAAAATGAGGCTATGGATCGCGAGCATCAAGAATACGCAGAGGTTATCCAAAGTTCAGGTCAGGGGCTTTTAAGTTTAATCGACGAAATTTTAGATCTCTCTAAAATTGAAGCAGGCAAAATGGAACTCGATCGGGCAAATATTAAGGTTGATGAGATTATCCTTAACATGCGTTCACTGTTTAATCCTTTGGCTAAAGATAAAAACCTAAACTTTGTTATCGAAAAATCAGCAGAAGTACCTGAGTATTTTCATACGGATAAAATGCGCTTAGAGCAGATTATTAAAAACCTGCTATCAAATGCTATTAAATTTACTACCGTAGGTGCAGTAACCCTAAATATTACTAAAAATGAAAAGTTAGGTGCGCTGGTATTTAAAGTTACCGATACGGGCGTAGGTATTGCACCCGAAAAGCAGGGCATGGTATTCGAAGCCTTTCAGCAGGCCGACGGCTCTACACGTCGCAAATTTGGCGGCACAGGCCTTGGACTCTCAATTAGTAGAGAGCTGGCAAAACTATTGGGCGGATATATTGATTTAAAAAGCACAGAAGGTGAAGGAAGTATTTTTACGCTTACCTTACCCATTGATAGAAATAAAGGTTTTGATGGCACAGTACCTCAAGTAGAGAAGCCGGTAGTCGCTTTAGAGGCTCCTGTAAAAAAAGTGAGCCACTTAACGGTCGAAAATATTCCGCAAGAGATTGAAGATGACCGAGAAAATATTCAGCCTGATGATAAGGTAATTTTAATTGTTGAAGACGATACCCCTTTTGCCAAAACACTTTTAGACTTTACCCGAAAAAGAAATTATAAAGGTTTGGTTGCCGTTCGTGGCGATGCCGGTATTGAAATGGCGAAAACCTTTAAACCACTTGCCATTTTACTCGATATCCAATTGCCTGTTAAAGATGGTTGGCAGGTAATGGAAGAGCTGAAATCGGATCCTTCAACACGTCCAATTCCAGTTCACATCATGTCTTCTTTACAGGTTAAGAAAGAAAGTTTGTTAAAAGGTGCAGTAGATTTTATAAATAAACCTTTTGCTTTTGAGCACATGCAAGAGATATTTGCAAAACTAGAGCATGCCTTAAGCCGTCACCCTAAAAAGGTACTTATTGTAGAAGAAAATGAACAGCATGCCAAGGCATTAAGTTATTTTTTAAGCAATTTTAATATCCAGACAGAAATTGTTAACCAGGTAAATGAAGGTGTTTCTGCCCTGCATAAGCCGGAGGTTAACTGCGTGATTTTGGATATGGGTATTCCTGATAAACATGCTTACGAAACCCTTGAGGTGGTCAAAAAAACACCTGGTTTAGAGAATTTACCAATCATCATTTTCACCGGTAAAAACCTTTCAAAGGGCGAAGAAAACCGGATCAAGCAATATGCTGATTCCATCGTTGTAAAAACGGCGCATTCTTATCAACGTATTTTGGATGAAGCAGGTTTGTTTCTTCATCTGGTAGAAGAAAAAAGCAAGGAGAAAAGCAAAACACCTAAAAAGTTTTCCGAATTACAGGATGTATTGGTTGGTAAAACGGTTCTTGTAGCAGATGATGATGTGCGTAATATTTTCTCCTTAACCAAAATGTTAGAGCAGCACCAGATGAAAGTGGTAGCAGCCACAGATGGTAAGGAAGCCCTTAAGCTATTAAATGAAAACCCTGAAATTGATGTTGTTTTAATGGATATGATGATGCCAGAATTAGATGGTTACGAAACTACAACAGCCATCAGGCAGGATATTAAATACCGGAACCTGCCTATTTTGGCCGTTACGGCAAAAGCCATGATGGGCGATCGCGAAAAGTGTATTGCTGCAGGTGCATCCGATTATATCAGCAAACCAGTAGATATGGATCAGTTGATATCGTTACTAAGGGTTTGGTTATACGAAAATCATCATAAATCATAAACCATTTTTTATTTTTATGCCTCAAAAATTAATTCTCATAATTGATGATGATAACCGAAACATTTTTGCTTTAAAAGCTGTTTTAAAGGCCAAAGGTTTCGATTGTTTATCAGCTATAAGTGCCCAGGAGGGTTTTGCTGTTATGGAGAAACACGACAATGTTGCCATCGTTTTAATGGATATGATGATGCCGGATATGGACGGCTATCAGGCTATTGCAGTAATGAAAAAATCAGCTAAAATGCAAAATATACCTGTGTTAGCGGTAACTGCCCAGGCCATGGTTGGCGATAAGGAACGTTGCTTAAGCGCGGGCGCATCGGGTTATGTTTCAAAACCAATAAATGTTGACGAATTATTAATGCAAATCGAAAATTTTACAAAATAACAGGTGATAGGTGATGCGATAGATAATGAACAGGTAGAAATCCTGTTGAATGATGTTTTGGAAAGCCATGGGTATGATTTTCTGGAATATTCTCATGCATCAATAAAAAGGAGAATTATACGTCTTTACGGACTGGATAATTTTGTGAGTTTCGCCGAATTTCGTTACACGGTTAAAACAGATAAGCAATATTTTAAGCGGTTTTTAGAAGAAATTACGGTTAATGTTACCGAAATGTTCCGTGATCCGTCATTTTATAAATCTTTGCGGAACGATGTCCTTCCTGTGCTAGGCACCTATCCATTTATCCGTATTTGGGTGGCAGGTTGTTCTACCGGAGAAGAGGCTTATTCGCTCGCCATTGTTTTAAAAGAACTTAATCTACTTAATAAATCGCTTATTTACGCCACAGATATTAATCCATCGGTTTTAGATAAGGCAAAAAAAGGCATGTTCCCCTTAAATTATTTAAAGCAGTATTCAGAAAATTACCTGCAATCGGGCGGCTTAAAAGATTTTTCTGCTTATTATACGGCGAACTACTCTTTGGCAAAATTTGATGAAAGCTTAAATAAGAAGATGATCTTTTCTACGCATAATTTGGTTTCCGATCATTCTTTTAATGAGTTTCAGCTAATTTTATGTAGAAACGTATTAATTTATTTTGATAAAGACTTACAACATAAAGTATTTAACCTATTTGATGGTAGCATCGAGAAATTAGGGTACCTTGCTTTAGGAAGTAAAGAAAGTTTGGAGTTTTGGCCAAAAGCCAAAGAATACAAAAGGGTTAAAATGGAGAAAATATGGCGGAAACTGTAGATTCTACCCCTTGTGGAGCATTAATTATTGGCGGCTCTGCGGGTAGTTTAGATGTGTTGCTCGAAATTTTTCCAGTCCTAAGGAAAGATATTGGTTTCCCTATTGTATTAGTGATTCACCGTAAGGCAAGTAACGAATCTCTTTTAACCGATTTGCTAAAATCGCGCACTATACTAGAGGTTAGTGAAGCAGAAGAAAAAGAGTTTCTAGGCCCGGGCAAAGTTTTTATTGCGCCTGCAGATTACCATATGCTGATAGAGGAAGACCAAAGTATATCTTTAGATTATTCGGAAAAAGTAAATTATTCCCGGCCATCAATTGATGTTACCTTCCAATCAGCAGCCGAGGTTTTTAGAGAAAAATTAGTCTGTATTCTACTTTCAGGGTCTAATGCAGATGGAGTAGAAGGGTTAAAAAGTGTAAACAATTTTGGAGGTAGAGTGGTTATACAGAATCCAAATACGGCCATAATGCCATATATGCCGCAACAGGCTGTGCTGAATGTTGTACCGCATGTGATATTGGATAGCCACGATATGGCTGATTATATAAATAAGTTAAATAATTAATTGCTTTTCGGAAGTTAATATGATAGTTACAAAAAAAATATTTGTTTTTGATGATAATAGGGATATCCTTGATCTCTGTACATTTATTTTGGAAGATGCGGGGTATGAGATAAAAACATCTGAAAATGCCAATAACATAGAAGAACAGGTTGCAGCATATATGCCTGATTTAATTTTTATGGATAATTGGTTGCCTGATCTTGGAGGCATACAGGCTACCAAGGCATTAAAAAACCATCCTGATTTAAAACATATTCCGGTAATTTATTTTTCGGCCAATAATGATATATCTTCATTAGCCGATGAAGCTGGTGCCGATAGTTACTTATCGAAACCCTTTGATATTGCTGCACTGGAAGAAATTGTGAAAAAACATTTGAGCTAGCGGACTGACTCACGAAGTTTCAAATGGCTGGTGCGCAAGAAACTTCGTGAGTCTAGAATGAGCCCTTATTAAACCTCGGATTTATTCCTTTCCCCAAATCCTTGTATTCAGATCCAGTTCCTTAACAATATCATACATAAATTTTATGGTGGAGATATCTTCATTTACGGTTTCTGGACTGAGCAATGATTTAAAAACAGGCGCCTCGAAATAATTCCGGTTCAGCGGGAAAGCGATATACATCCTCGATTCGATAAAGGATAAACTGATGTTATATTTTGTTTGATGGTTGAGGTTTAATATCCGCTCCATCATGGCAGGTGTAAGGATATATCTGGATTCGACCTGATCGGAGCCATAAGTCACAAAAGTCTTATCAAAGTCTGGATTCTCCAGTTGAATAACATCGTTACTGCCAAAAGAAAACAGGTTTTTTGAAAACCATGCGCCAAAAGCTGCTCCGAAATCTTTTGGTCTGACAATGGTTACACCATTAAATTTCTTGTTAAAATCTGCAGCAAAGATAATTCCTCTAAAAATGTCATGCCACTCTGTTCGGGTTCCGTCTTTTGTTTGGGTTACTGTTTTATATTCGGCATGTACCTCCGCAAAATAAAACCGGGTTTTATCAGCACATCCAGTTACCAGATCCTCTGTTTTATAACGATCAGGTTCATTGCTAAACAACTGTGTATACATAAACTCAGAAGCTTCAATTCCCTGGTAGGGATTAATCGATAAACTTTCGTCTAAAAATTTAAGGGCAGCACCAATTACATTGGTTTTGTAGGCATTTTGGTAAGCTGTTAAAGCATCTTTGATCTTAAATAACAAAACACCGCCATAAATAAGAGGTATTAAGCCGCCAATTACACCAGGAATAGGAAAACCTAAAAAGAAGCCTAAAACACAGAGCAGAATGCCCACGGCAATAAAAATATAGCCTTTGGTTTGGGTACCTGCAATTCTTTTGCGCTCTACCTCCATTGTAGCCAAAACTTGCTGTAAGGCTACATTATTTGCAATATCGAACGACATTAATTATTAAAGAGTTCTTTTGCGCTAATGTTTTTGCGCTCCTCGGCTGGGGTTTCTAAAACGGCAATGGGCTGGAAATTTAACATTCCCGCAAATAAACTGCCTGGAAACATCATAATCGAATTATTGTAATCGGTTACCGAAGCATTATAGGTTCTTCTGGCAGCGGCAATCTGCTCTTCGCTTTCGGTCCAGGTGGTTTGCAGGTTAATAAAGTTAGTATTGGCCTTCAAATCAGGATAATTTTCGATGTTAAGCATTAAACCTTTCACACTGCTGCTCAATTGTGCATCTAAATCTGCTTTTTCTGCATTGCTGATGTTAGGTGAGCCTGCTTTAGCTCTCAGCTCAACTATTTTGGTCAAGGTTCCCTGCTCGTAAGTAGTGTATTGTTTTACCACTTCAACAAGATTTGGAATAAGGTCGAACCGTTTTTTAAGCATTACATCAATGGCTGAGAAGGCATTGGTAACCTGGTTTTTCTTCCCGATAAGCGAGTTGTAAAAGAAAATCCCGACAAGGAATATAAATCCGATAAGAACGAGGGCAATAATCATAATTTTAGTTTAAGGTTTAGAGAATAAAGATAAGAAAAGGTTACAAAATGTTATCGCTTTTCATTTTGTTCCCGTTCACGTCTTATCCGCCGCTCTAAGCGCTTCTGTTTCCTTTGCATATGATTGGCCCGCATGGCCTTAAACTTTGCAATATGCTCACGTACTTCATTCTGCTTTTCTTCCGTAATACCGATGCTATATTTTATGCCCGTAAAAAGGCTCTTCCAGATCATGTTAAAGAAAGATGTATTTGCCGGCCTGCTGTAATTTACGGTTACAGGTACCAGCTTTCCGTCTGCACCGGGGTTTTCTGATTTAATGATTAAAGCGTTTGCTAAGAAAGAAAGAAAACCACGGGTAACCAGATGATCTTTTTCAGGATCGTTTTTCATCAACGCTACAGATAGGTCGTAATAGGAGAACGCTACCGTTCCTTTTGCGCCTAAATCGTTCGCTTTAAAATTGAACTTTAATTTATCCACACTCCCACGGTTAATGCGGACCAAGCCTAAGGGTTTGGTAATCTGATTTAAAACCCGAGCATTAAAATTGTGTAAAACCCCATTGTAAGAAAAGGAACCATCTTTAGCGGTAAGATTAAATATAAAGTTTACATCAAGCTTTCCCTGCCCAAAGAGGTAAGTGCTTAGGTTAACCTCCATAATGGGGTTTATGGCTTTAATTTTTTCGAGGTTCGTGGCGTTTTTTATAATGCCTGAGGTATGCTCGAAACTAATCTGCCCTTTTTGGTTACTCTCATTGTTGTAAACCGCGTAATTCACATTTATATCCTTCAGCTGGATTTTCTGGACCAGAATAGGTGCATCAACAAGCTGCAAAAGCTGGTGGGGAAATTTTCCGACTTTGCTTTCCTGGTGTTTTTTTGGGAGGCCATTATGGTTAAATACCGAAACGAAACCATTGGTAATGGCCATTTCCTTTGCCCAAAGTTCTTGTTTACTAATGTATAAAGGCAAATCAATCCCATTAAGCATAATGTCGCTCATCTTGATGTTGAAACGCTCCTTCGCAAACCCGGCAACTTTGCCGAAGTTCATCTCATCGTGCAGTGGTATTAAAGCAAAACTGTTAATCCTTAACTTACCCGTTGTTGCCCTGAAATCCAGTTTATCCAATTGGATATCGTACATCTTGTCTGGTGTACGGTATACATAGTTATTCAGATTGATCATAATATCTTTAAGCAGATAAAATCTTGTAGGATCTTCGGCAGAGGTAGAATCTACCAGCAGGTCGGTTAAGGTAATATTGAGGTCATCAATTGAGAAAGGTACTGAATTGGGGACATTTTTATTGATGTATTTAAAACTTACATCCTTAAACCTGATGCTTTTGATGCTAAATTCATTCAGGTTTTTAGAGATGATATCGTAAGGTGATTTAATGGGCCTGGGTGCACGCCCCTCATTAAAAGCAAATTGCCGGTTAACCATCGTTACCTCAGGTTTATCAAATATGATTTCCTCTAACTGCAGTTTTTTTTCGCGGTACAGGGTTAATGGATGGAAGTGCTTCACCACCAGTTTTTTTAAAGAAACCGTATATAAATTATTTGGGGCTCTTTTTAAGGCGATGAGTTGCTTAAACCGATTGGTATCAGGTATTATTTTTACATTCTGTAAGGTGGCATTGCCTGTAAAAACATTGGTAGAAACCTTGGTAAAACTAATGGTATATAAACTATCGGTTGATTTATAGAGGAGTGTTTTGATCCTATCGGTTAGAATAGGGCGTGACTTAACATTTAGCAGCCAGGCAATACCTGCAAGTACGATAAAAACACTGAGTAATGTACACGCAATCCATTTAAAAACTTTATAACGGTATCTTCTGGTATCAGGCATTAAAAAATGAGAGGCTGTGGTTTTATTAGCAATATACGGTTATAAACATATATTTGAAAAATGTAAGATCAGTTTTTTTCTCTCCGGGCCTTCCGTGCTGCTTTTCTGTCTGCCCGTTTTTGTTCCCTTATTTTTTTTGCAATTACTTTTTGCTGTTTTACCGGATTCTTTTCAGGTACCACACCAACGCCTACAATATCCTTTATGCCCACAAAAACGGTTTTCCACATCAGGTTAAAAAAGGAGGCCGAATTAATTCTCGTATTGGCCATATTTGCTGTTCTTGGTGCTTCGCCTTTTTGTGGATTTTCGTTTTTAACTAAAATGGCATTGGCCAAAAAAGACAAAAAACCTTTTTCCTTGGTTCCCTCTCCATCAATATTGTCTGATAAGAGCTTTACTTTCAGGTTTGTGTACAGCATGTTCATCCTGCCCGATGCAGATCTTAAATTTCCGTTTGCGCTAAAATCGATATGCTGTATATTGCCACTCTCTATTTCAACCAGGCCCAATGATTTTGATAGTGGATTTAAATTTTTCATATCAAACCTACCCAGGTTACCACTATAGATAAATGCACCATTATTATCGGTAAGGTTAAAATCGATTTTTACATTCAGCTTCCCGGTACCCATTAAAAGCGCGTTTAAATCGGCTAAGGCATGGTTCTTTTTGCGCAATTGTAAGCTATCATTGGTTACATTTAAAATGTTTCCAGTTAGTGCTTTAAAGTCAACCGATCCAATTTTTTTACTCGCCGGGTTAAATTCAGCATATTTCACATTAATGTTTCTCAGTTTTACCGTATCAATCAGGGTAGGCATGTTTAACCTTTTTAGGGCCATATGCGGGTAGTTTTTGCCTTTATCAAAACCTGGAGGCGGTGGCGATTCGCGGCTCATAAAAACTTCTACATTGGCAGGTCCGATCCTTAGCGATTTTGCATGCAGTTTCTGGTCGGTGTTTAAACCAATGAAATCGACACCGTGAAATTCTATTTTATCAAAACTGAGGTTATACCGGTCTTTCTGGATCTTGTATTTTCTTGCAAAAGTAAGCTCATCGTACAATGGTGTAAGTTTAAATCCTTTAACCATTATTTTTTTCGATGCAGTAGAGCCTTTAATGGTGTCAACTTTCATTGAGTACATTTTATCTTTCGTTATCGATTTATAACCCGCAATCTGAAAGGATGCATCTTTTGTATAGTAAAATCTTGTTGTATCATTGCCAGAAAGTGAATCCAATAAAAAATCGTTAATGTTAATATCGAGGTGTTTGATCGAGTTTTTGGTTTTTTTTGCTGCGGTTTTGTTGATGTAATCGAAATCTGCATCTACAATTTTAATGCTTTTAACATGTACCGATTTAAAGGTTTTCGAAATCTGTTCGTAAAGTGATTTTTCATCTTTTATGCTATCAGGTTTCTTGGTTACTTTGTTAAAAATCATATTGATAGATGGCTTTTGTAAAAGGATTTCATTTACATCTATCCGCTTTTTAAAGTAGGCCGTTAATATCCCAACACGGCTGATCTGTAGTTTCTTCAATTTAAGCTCGAAAGTATGTGCAGGAGCCAGTTGCTTTTTCCTTAAGCTATCGAAAACGGCTGTATCGGGTGTTAGTGTAACATCGCGCAGTGCCAGGCTACCTGTAATTACATTTAAGTTAATGCTTTTAAAATCTATCCGGTACAGGTGGTGTGAGCCATTATAAACCCCAGACTTAATTTTTTCAGTCAATATAGGTTTCCATCTGGCACTTAAAAACATGGCCCCAAACGCAACAATTAAAATCAATATGCCGAATATGCTTCCTATCCAGATCCAAACTTTATTTCTATGCTGAGCTGTCATTTATTATGGTTTATCGATAGGTAACAGATAGAAGCGCGAAAGGTTTTCTTCGTTTATCGTCATTGCGAGGAGGAACGACGAAGCAATCTTAATGCAGAGGATTCCGAGTAATGCATGTTAACTTCTCATTACATAAGGTGGTTGTTGTCTTTTTGAGCTTATTAAATAGAAAGATTTTGGAGCGCAATGGTAGTACAAGCCACATCGTTTGTTCCTTTGCTGCGCTTGTACGCTTCGGCCGTCGTGCCTCCTGCCTGCAGGGTACTGCTTCGCCAAGGGCTAGATGGGTTAAGACAGTGGTATGGAAACCACTCATAGTAGCAGGAACAGCTGTAATCTAAACCCGACCGTAGCGGGTGCCACAATTTTTTCAATTGGGGCAGAAGCGTGGGCAGGACTGTAGCCCACTATTGGCACCGAAGCCGACATTTCCAAACTTTAATTCAACTATATAAAATATGGATTAAGCAGGGCCTGCTAAATGTCTTATCATAATCGTACTGTAAACATTTAAACAAAATATGTCAATTTGTCACTTTTAATTTTATTTATGTATTTTTGCAATCCCCAAAATGTTTTTAAATAATGATTGATTTACAAGTACAGGATAAGATACACGATGAAGCCAGGCAAGGTGAAGCTTTAATTTTAGATACACCAGTTAAAGCCGATGCCCGTAAATTATACATTGAAAGTTATGGTTGTGCAATGAATTTTGCTGATAGCGAGATTGTTGCTTCTATTCTTTCAGAAACAGGATTTGAAACCACAGGGGATTATCACCAGGCCGATGTAATATTCATCAATACCTGCTCTATCCGCGAAAATGCAGAAACCAGGGTTCGGAACCGTTTATCGCAGTTTGGTGTCGAAAAACGCCGTAATCCGAAATTAATTGTTGGCGTTTTGGGCTGCATGGCAGAACGTTTAAAATCTAAATTTTTAGAAGAAGAACGTTTGGTTGATGTAGTAGTAGGTCCCGATGCTTACCGCGATCTGCCTAACTTAATTGAACAGGTAGAAAGTGGGCATAAAGCGGTTAATGTACTTTTATCACGCGAAGAAACTTATGCAGATATTAGTCCGGTGCGTTTAAACAGCAACGGAATTACCGCCTTTATTTCCATTACCCGTGGTTGTAATAATATGTGTTCTTTCTGCGTGGTTCCTTTTACCCGTGGCCGTGAACGGAGCCGCGATGCCCATTCCATTATACAAGAAGCAAAAGGCTTATTTGAAGCTGGTTACCGTGAGGTTACGCTTTTAGGCCAAAACGTAGATTCGTATACCTGGACATCGGAAGATGGGACAGAAACCGTAAATTTTGCACAACTTTTAGCGCAAACAGCTTTGGTAAGTCCAGATTTAAGGGTGCGTTTTTCTACTTCGCATCCAAAAGATATTACCGACGAGGTTTTACATACCATTGCAAAATACGATAACATCTGTAATTATATTCACTTACCAGTACAATCGGGTAATACCCGCATATTGGAGTTAATGAACAGGACTTATACCCGCGAATGGTATATCAATCGTATTGATGCCATCCGCAACATTATCCCGGGTTGTGCAATTTCTACCGATATTATTGCTGGTTTTTGCACAGAAACAGAGGAAGAGCATCAAGAAACCCTGAGTATGATGGATTACGTAGAATATGATTTTGCATATAACTTCACTTATTCTGAAAGACCTGGAACTTTAGCTGCCCGTAAATTGGAAGATGATATTCCTGAAGATGTGAAAAAACGCCGTTTAGCTGAGATTTTGGCTAAACAACAGGCACATTCATTAATGCGTTTACAAGAGTGGGTGGGTAAAACCGTTCGTGTTTTAATTGAAGGCACTTCTAAAAAATCTGATCTGGATTATTGCGGAAGAGGAGATAGCGGAGCCATGGCCATTTTCCCTGCAATTGAAGGCGTTAAACCAGGCCAGTATGCAAATGTATTTATTGAAAAATGTACATCAGCTACGTTAATTGGTAAAATAGTATCGTAAAATCCCGTCATGCTGAACCTGTTTCAGCATCTTAACTAGAAGGACTCTGAAACAAGTTCAGAGTGACATAACTTTAGAAAGAATAAATGGATACACAAAATATTAAACAGCGGTTCGGTATCATTGGCAATTCGCCATTGCTTAACCGTGCCATCGATATTGCAAGCCAGGTAGCACCAACAGATATGTCGGTGTTAATAACAGGCGAAAGTGGTAGCGGTAAAGAGGTATTCTCGCAGATTATCCATCAAATGAGTGCCCGTAAACACGGTGCTTTTATTGCTGTAAACTGCGGCGCCATTCCCGAAGGAACCATTGATTCTGAATTGTTTGGTCACGAGAAAGGATCTTTTACTGGTGCACATGAAGCGCGTAAAGGTTACTTTGAAGTAGCAAACGGCGGAACTATATTTTTAGATGAGGTTGCTGAGCTGCCTTTAGGCACCCAGGCGCGTTTACTGCGTATTTTAGAAAGCGGCGAATACTTACGCGTAGGCTCATCTAAAGTTCAGAAAACAGATGTTCGCATTATTGCCGCAACCAATGTTGATGTGTATAACCGAGTTAAAAACGGAAAATTCCGCGAAGATTTATATTACAGGTTAAATACTGTTCCATTACGCATACCGGCTTTGCAAGAGCGTAAAGAAGATATTTATTTACTATTCAGAAAATTCTCTGCCGATTTCAGCGATAAATACCGTAGTCCTGCATTGCACTTGGAACCAGATGCCATTCAGATCTTAACCAATTATAGCTGGCCGGGTAATGTTCGTCAGTTAAAAAATATTGCCGAGCAGATCTGCGTATTGGAAAAAGACCGAAATGTAACCGGGCAGGCCATTTTAAACTATATCCCGAACGAGGCGGGAAGTAACCTGCCAATGACGATTAATGCACAGTCGAAAGAAGATTTTACAGAAAGAGATATTTTGTACAAGGTACTTTTCGACATGAAAAAGGATATGGTTGAGCTTAAAAAACTTGTTGCCGAAATTATTCAGCACGGCGGAAATACCGCTACCGTTTTAGCAGATAACCCTCAGTATATCAATCAGCTATACCGCGATGTAGAACTGCCCGCAGGGCAAGAGCATGCCTTTACCATTCAGCAACCTACACCAAGCAATAATAACATCAACAACAATAACAATGCTGATTATTTTGCACACGAGGCCGAAGAGGTAGAAGAATCTTTATCATTAGTGGATAAAGAATCGGACCTGATTAAAAAAGCATTAAAAAAACACAAGGGTAAACGTAAGTTCGCTGCACAAGAACTGGGCATTTCAGAGCGTACCCTGTACAGAAAAATTAAAGAATTAAATTTATAAGTTCATCGCTTCTAAAAACAATGAGCAATAAATTAATAATTATACACTGATGAAAATAAAAATATTTGCTTTAATCCTTGTTGCTTCTATATTGAGCGCCTGCTCTTATAAATTCAGTGGAGCATCAACAACAGGATTAAAAACGGTGGTTGTCCGGGTATTTGAAAACAATGCACCATTAGTGGTACCAACACTAAGTAACCAGATTACCGAATCGTTAAAAACCCGGATCCGTAATCAGACCAAATTGATTATTTCTCCTACCGGTGAAGGCGATGCATCATTTGAGGGCAGAATAACGGGCTATGATATTAAGCCGGTTGCGCTTCAAAATAGTGCCACACCTACTTCGGGTGCAAACAGATTAACCATAACCGTTTCGGTAAAGTATAAGAACAATATAAAAGAACACGAAAAAGAAAGTTTTGAAGAAAGCTTTACCAAATTTTTCGATTTTCCGATCAATGGGGCACCAATTCAAACCTTATTGCCTGGAGCTATCGAAAACATTAACAAACAATTATCGGAAGATATTTTTAACCGTGCATTTGCACAATGGTAAATAAAGCAGGATTCTAAAAGACAAAATTTTCAAAACCCGTCTACATTTTTTTAACTTAGCGGCAAACCTCGATAATGGATAACAAAAAGCTACTGGCAGATTTACTTGCGCAACCTGGAAAGGTTGGACCAGAGCATGTATCCATGTTGCAGGAGATGGTGGCGCAATTTCCATATGCCCAGCCCATTCATTTACTGTTAGCCAAGGCTAATGCATCAGCAGTGCCAAAAGCAGCACTTTATAGCCAGGGACATGTACTGTTCCATGTATTAAACATGGTTTCAGTCCGCGAAACAACAGAAGAAGAAATTAAAGAGGTAGTTGCTGAAAGTACACAGGATGAACAGGTCGTTTTTGAAGAAATAGGAGAATTAGCTCCAGATCTTCACTCAGAAAACCCAGTAATTCCTATAGAAACGCCAAATCACCTGCCGGGTATTGATAGTCATCTAATGGACTTACCTGCAGATAATGATTCTTTTATTGAAAGTGTAGCTGCTACCGATTTCTTTGCCTTTGAACAGAAATTAAGTACCGATGTGGTTACAACCGCACCAGAAATTGAAACGGTTGTTCCTGATGAGCCCGAAAGGAATTTTGTTTCGCAATATAACGACGATAAGCTTCCATACACGTTTTTATGGTGGCTGGCTAAAACCCGTAAAGAGCACGAGCAGATTTTTCAGCCTTATGCCCGTCCTAACGCTGGTAAAGTAAAACCACAGCCGCAAAACAACCAGCAGCAAGAAAGAGCTGAGTTTCAACAGCAATATGTAGAGCACATCTTTCACATTCAAACGCCTTTCGAGGTAGCCGATCATTTAGCAGAATATCCTTCTGCCGAAATTAAAGATGCAAAGGGAGCTGAAATTATCGAGCGGTTCTTAAAAGAAGATCCAACAATCAAGCCGCCTAAGCCAGAACAGATAGACAATGAAAATAAGGCAAAGAAAAGTGCAGAAGACAATTACGACCTTGTTTCGGAGACTTTAGCTAAAATTTATATCGAGCAAATGCTTTACCACAAAGCCATAGATACTTATAAAAAATTAAGTTTGAAATATCCGGAAAAAAGCCGTTACTTTGCCGACCTTATCCAATCTATAGAAAAGAAGTTTTAAAATATAATATTACCATGGTAACCTTTTTAATCATTTTATTAATTATTGCGTGTGTGGCCTTAGGCTTATTTGTTTTAGTACAAAACCCTAAAGGCGGAGGTTTAGCTACAGGTGGTGGCACCAGTAACATGTTTGGTGTACAGCGTACCGGCGATGTTTTAGAAAAAGGATCGTGGGTATTGTTGACCTTAATCGTAGTGTTAACCCTTGCTGTTACTACAATTGCTAAAACTAGCGGTGGTACTGCTGCGGTTGGAAATTCAGCTATTCAGGAGCGTTTAGATAAAACACCATCACCATCTCCACTTGGCGGAAATTTAAACAGCACTAAACCTGCTGCTTCGACTCCAGCTAAAACAGATTCGACAAAGAAATAAGTAATACTTACCCGTATTTTATAAAGCTTTCCTCAAAAGGGAAAGCTTTTTTGGTTTTAAGATTCCGTAAAAAATGAATCAATAGCCTTTGTCTCTTAACACACATTTAACATAAAAGCTTTAAATTGCAGCATGAAATTAAGTGTGCTGGTTCTATTTACTGCTCTTGCCGTTGGTCTTTCCATCGGTATGGTTAATTTTTATTTTCAGCATAGCCTGTATTACATGGCTATTTCTTTTGGTGTATCGTTTCTGTGCAGTTTTTTGGTTTTTTATTATTTGCTGGAGAAATATATTTACACCAAAATTAAGCTCATTTACAAACTCATCCATAACCTTAAATTAGGTAAAGATTTAAAAGATGCGCTTGGTGAATACGTGAGTTCTGATCCGATTAATGATGTAGAGCAAGAAGTAAAGGAATGGGCGGGCGCAAAGAAAAAAGAAATAGATTTATTAAAAAAACAGGAACAGTTCAGAAGAGAATTCCTTTCAAATGTTTCGCACGAGTTTAAAACCCCGCTTTTTGCTATTCAAGGTTATATCGAAACTTTACAGGACTGTTTGATAGATGACCCGGATCAGGCTGTTTTATTCCTGAAAAAAGCTGAAAACAATGTAGAGCGACTGAGTTATTTAATTAATGATTTAGACGTTATTTCAAAATTAGAAACAGGCGAATCGCCAATTAACTACCAGAAATTCGATTTTGTACAATTGGCGAAAGAGGTAATGGAAAACCTCGAAGACCGCGCTGAAGCAAAAAACATTAAACTCTTTTTTAAAGATAAATATACTGCTATCACATTGGTTTCGGCCGATCGGGAAAAAATCAGGCAGGTGTTAATTAACTTAATGGTAAACAGCATTAAGTACGGCATTGATGGTGGCGAAACAGCCATTAAGATTTTTGAACTGCACGATCAGGTTTTGATCGAAGTTACCGATAATGGCATCGGTATAGAAGAAAAACATTTGTTGCGCTTATTTGAACGCTTTTATCGCATCGATACCCACCGGGCTAGAGAAGTTGGAGGCACAGGTTTGGGCTTAGCCATTGTAAAACACATTTTAGAGGCACACCAACAAACCATTTCAGTAAGAAGTACGCCAGGCATAGGCACAACCTTTGCTTTTACACTACAAAAAGGCGGTTAGCCTTAGTGCCTTGATAAATCATTCTTCCATTTTTGCCGCGGAAACACGGAACACATGGCATCTGATTTCGTTCTGAAAAGCAATTTACCACTGTTGATAACCTATTTATTTCATTGTCAGCTACCTGAAAGTATAGGAATAAAGCACACCTGACTAAATAAGGTGATAATTAGTTAATATAATTAAGAAATTAACATTAACTTAACATTGGGCTTGTAGCTTTGCAACATATTAAAAATTAACATGAACAATATTTTTAAGTTCTTTACACCTCAAGACAAAAAGTTTCATCCGCTTTTCGAGCAGGCTGGTAGCAATGCATTAAAAATTGCAGAAACCCTTTTAGAAATGGTTAGCACAGGTGATGCTGAAAGCAGAAAAACAATTTTTAAAGAAATTGAGCGCTTGGAGCATGTAGGTGATGATATTACCCATTCAATTTTTCTTGAACTGAGCAGGAACTTTATTACGCCATTTGATAGAGAAGACATTCATGCATTGGCTACTGCCGTTGATGATGTTGCCGATTATATTTATGGTACTGCAAACCGTATGCAGATGTATAACATGAATACCATTAACGAGCCGATTGTTAAAATTGCCGAGCTTTTGGTAGAAATGTGTACTGATATTGATAAGGCAATTAAAGAATTACGCAGTTTCAAAAACATCCGCGTAATTGCCGATGCTTGTATCCGTATTAACAGTGGCGAAAACCAGGCTGATTATGTATTTACATTAGCCGTAGCCCGTTTATTCGAATACGAAACCAATGCGATTGAATTAATTAAACAAAAAGAGGTTTTACAAACGATAGAAAAAGCGACAGATAAGTGTGAGGATGTGGCGAATGTGCTTGAAACTATCTTGGTTAAAAACGCTTAATAAAAAACAAACATGGTAACTACCTTATTGGTTGTTGTTGTAATTCTGGCTATTGCTTTCGATTACATTAACGGCTTTCACGATGCCGCTAACTCGATTGCAACAGTTGTTTCTACAAAAGTTCTTACGCCTTTTCAGGCGGTTTTGTGGGCTGCGTTGTTCAATTTCGCTGCCTACTTTTATTTTACCGACCACAAAGTAGCCAATACAGTTGCTAAAACGGTAATCGAAAATTATATCACTTTGGAGGTTATCCTTGCAGGTTTAGTTGCTGCAATTATCTGGAACCTTTTAACCTGGTGGTATGGTATCCCTTCAAGTTCATCACATACCTTAATTGGCGGTTTTGCTGGTGCAGGTATGACACATGCTTTACTTATAGGCGCTAGTCCGCTTGATGCTGTAAACACGGGTTATGTAATAAAAATTGTTTCTTTCATTGTACTGGCACCAATAATCGGTATGGTTATATCAGTGGTATTAACACTGATCATTATCAATATCTGTCGTTATGCTAAGCCAGCAACTGCTGAGAAATGGTTTAAACGCCTGCAATTGCTTTCTTCTGCTGCGTTAAGTTTCTTCCACGGAGGTAACGATGCCCAAAAGGTAATGGGGATCATCGCAACAGCTTTAATCGCTTCAAAAGTAATTCCTAATTTCGAAGCCATGCCTGCATGGGTACCAATTGCCTGTTATTCGGCAATATCGTTAGGTACAATGAGTGGCGGCTGGAAAATTGTTAAAACAATGGGGTCCAAAATCACCAAAGTAACCGCACTGGAAGGTGTTGCTGCCGAAGGCGCTGGAGCAGTAACTCTAGGTATTACAGAGCATTTCGGTATCCCGGTTTCTACAACACATACCATAACGGGTTCGATTGTAGGGGTAGGTGTAGTAAAAAGCGTTTCTGCAGTACGTTGGGGTGTAACCATCAACTTAATCTGGGCCTGGATTTTAACCATCCCGGTTTCGGCTACATTAGCGGCCATTATTTATGCCGTGATCTATTACTTAAAATAAAAACAAAATCCTTTAATATACTTAAGAGACCAAAGCTAATAGCATTGGTCTTTTTTGTTGGTATTTGTTTTTTACCACAGCGAACATTTAGGCTTACAGTGTTTACCACAGAGGCCGTGGAGTTTTACACGGAGTAACACCGAGCTCGTGGGCCTAACTTCATGTTCTGCGTGCCTTTTCTCTATGTCCTCTGTGGTTTTCTTCGACTAGGATATCAATGACGGTCGTCATTTCGATCCGATAGCTATCGGATGGAACACAGTGGGATGGAGAAATCTTTGAACTATGTTAATAGATCTCTCCTCCAAAGGAGTTTCCTTTGGAACACTACGGTCGAGATGACGATACCTCCCAACATGTAACCAAAATCTCCGTTTCAGTTATCAAATGATGTATTTTTAAGTTCTTGATAGTGAGTATCTTGTATTGTTTACTGACAGTAGCATCAGGCTTAATAATTTACGAATCTGTCATCAAAACTCCAATGTATTTGAAAAGTTCTAACCTCTACCATTGACGTTTTATAAAATAACTTATCCCTTAAGCTGACATGCGAGGGTATTTTAAAAAAAAATATAAAAAGTTTATTAGGAATGTTAGGTGCTTGAAACTTTTCGCTGAGCCAGTAATAAATAGCTGAAAGTTAAAACTTAACGCTTATTTCTACTAAATCAGTTCCGTTTTTAGGCAATACCCAATCCGGGCCTTCTTGAATCAGTCGTTTCGCCTCCGCATCAGCCTTTTTGTTGAGTGATTTTATAACGCTAATATTTGTTGGCCGCCCGTTCTTTTTAACTTTGAAACTTAGGATAACAAATTGCTCAGGACCTTTAGGGTTATAAAGTTTGTTGTTATTCTCTAAGTATTGACTATAGTTAATGGTAGAAACAGGAATGGGCTTCGTAATATCATCGGCCGATTTTCCATCCAGGTTTTGTTCTGCGCGCAAGGTAATTTTTGGTGCAGCAATATTTTCTTTCTTATGCCCGTTCGATCCTGTAATTAAGGCGATTTCGTTTAGCGATTTATTCCCGCTTAAAGCATTTTTAATTGCGTTAGGATCTTGCAGACCAGCTACAGGTAATTCTTTAAAACCAATAGCATTAATCAATAAGTCTTTATCTTTTGCGTTGCTATCGGCAGGTAAATAGAAATAACCTTTAGCATCTGTTGCGGTTACATTTTTAGAACCCGCTAACTTTACCACAGCACCCTGAACAGGGTGGCCATTGCTTTGGTCTACAACGTTGCCACTAAACGCAATTTTACTTGAGCCTATTGCTGGAGCTGGTGCAACTACAACCTCACTTATTGTAACCGGGCTTGGTCTGTAATTGCCGAAGCCAACAGGGCTCATCGCCTTAGCGCGGCTATTGTCAGTTGCAATTTTTGCTGCTTTTGCCTCGGCCATTTGTTGTGCTGCCCCTTCTAGTATAGGTTTTACTTTAGTGTTTTTCGCTAAATCGCCTGTTTTCGCGGCTATAATTGCCTTATCAATCAAAGCTGCCTTTGTAGAGTTCTGCGTAACCGTATCTTCTTTAGGTTTGGGTTGAACTGACGCAATACTCCTTGTACTATCTAACTGAACCATCACACCGCCCTGTTTATGCGCAGCAAGTTCTGCATTCCTGCGATTGGTTTCGCGCATAAAGAATAAAATGCTTACTGCAATAAATGCTACGGTTGCTGTTGCTGCAATACTTAACCTTTGGGTAGTAATGCCCCAAAGTTTGCGTTTTATAGGTTTTTCAGAAACACGGTCGTACAGTTGTTTTTGTAAAATAGAAAGTGTTTGCTTGCGTTTGGGCGACTGTTTCAGTCCCTCTAATGCTTCGGCAACAAAAGGGTCTTCCAAAGCCTGTCTTTCTACGAAGTGCATAGCCTTGGCATCAAGTTTACCATCCAGGTAATCTTCCAGAACATCAATATCTAACCAATCGTTATTCACTACTGTTTTTCTCTATACAAATCTTTAAATTCCGCTTACCATTTTGGATATAACTCTTAACTTTAAGCATGTCGTAGCCCGTAATATCGGCTACTTCTTTATAACATTTTTCTTGTAAATAAAATAAATCTACGCTTTTTCGCTGTTCTTCGGGCAAAGTTTCCATGCACTTTTCCATAATGGTAAGCTGCGTTTCTTTTGTGTTGTCTATATCCAGATGCACAAACTCGCTATTTTCCACAAAAGTATCGTCTAATGAGACATTATTTTGCTTGGCCGATTTCCGTAATGCCATTAAACAATGGTTCCGCGTTAAAACATGAAGCCAGCTTTTAAAGTTCTGTACCTCGTGTATTTTCAACTTCGTTACCAGTTCTTCAAAAATCTGCATTACCGCATCCTTGCTTTGCTCCTCATCTTTGAAGTAGTTTAAGCAAACCCCGAACACCAAATGCATATATTTATTGTAAAGCGTACCCAACGCGTCTAAATCGCCCGTGTTTTTATACTGGGCAATCAGTTTGGCGTCGTCTTGCTGGGCGTTCCCAACTGTGTTTTTTATAAACCTCAAAAAAATGGTAGCTATTTCGAATTATCTTTCAAGTATAAAAAATATTTCTGAGTGATGGCACATAAACTAATTTTTTAGGAAGAGAAGCGCCTAAATATTTTACATTGTTCCTTATCTTTTTAAGTGGTTTAACATTGTTACATGTGCAAAGGCTTATCTTTGAAGGTAAATAAGAATTATGGCAGTTGTTTTGCTAAACATGATTAAACACACAAAATGAAAAAGATCAATATTTTATCGGCATCACTGGCCCTGCTGGTATTTGCAAGCCTAAATGTTAGTGCACAGATTAAACTGAGCGATATATTTAAAAAAGTAACCGAAAAACAGGGTACTACCACAGCTGCCACCGGAACGCCGTCAACTTTTGAAATAGGACAGGGGATTAAGGAAGCGCTACAAATTGGTGTTTCTGCAGGTGCCGACAGGCTTTCGCTTAAAGATGGTTTTTTAGGCAATCTGGCTGTTAAAATTTTGATGCCTCCTGAAGCACAAAAAGTTGAAAGAACATTACGCGGCATAGGCTTAAACAAACTTTGTGATAATGTGATTGTAAGCTTAAACCGTGCCGCCGAAGATGCAGCTACCGAAGCAAAGCCTATTTTTATCTCAGCCATTAAACAGATGACATTAACCGATGCGACTAATATCCTGTTGGGTAACAAAGACGCAGCTACCGAATACTTTAAAAGGGTAACTACTTCCCAGCTGATGCAAAAATTTAGTCCAATTGTAACTACAAGTTTAAATAAGGTAAATGCCACCAAATATTACAGCGACTTAACTACACAATACAATCGCCTGCCTTTGGTTAAGCCTGTAAATACGAACTTAACCGAATACGTTACACAAAAAGCGATAGATGGTTTATTTGTTGAAGTTGCGAAGGAAGAACTCAAAATCAGGGGAAACTTAAGCTCAAGAAGTACAACCTTGTTGCAAAAAGTATTTGGTTACGCGGATAAGAAAAAGATTTAATCTGTTTAATTGTGGTTCGTGAGGACATGGACCACGGCCAACGCTGTGAGCTTAAGTTTTTTACCACAGATTTACACAAATAAACACATTTACCACGATATCTGTGTCTATCCTTTTTATCTGTGGTTAATTTTCAATGCATAAGCAATGTGGCTTCATAAAGTTTACGTTAAGTAAAATATCACCCATTCGTTACTTTCTAACGACCAGACACAAAAACTATTTGTAAAATTGTACATGACGAAAATCAGCACCTCATTAGTTTCTATTTTAATTCCCTGCGTTGCACTAATTACTTCATGCAGTAGCAATAAATCTGAAGAAGGAGATGCGAAAGCCGTTTTAGATACCGTTTCTTTAAGTAGTAAAAATTTCGCGTTAGCCTATCAGGACGGAGATAAAATTGTAGCTACGAGCATCGATACCATGAAACAGATTTCGTTCGGTGGTGCTACCGACCCGGCTATTTCACCTAATGGGAATAAACTGGCCTATACCCTGAGCGATTCGGCAGGGAACAGATCCATTTGGATTGCCGATATGGAAAACAAAAGCCAAGGGAAATTGCAGGTAAATAGCAATAATTATTATCAAGCCATGTGGTCGGCTGATGGAGGTGCAATCGCTTTCAATATTTTTAATAGTAAAAACTTATGGAAGATAGGTGTTATAAAAACCGATAATTCTGGATATGTGATGCTCGATAGTGCATCTAAAATAAATGTTTATGCACCAACCTGGAAAAATGAAAAGGAAATCATCGGACAGGATCTTACCAAGCTTTACACCTTTGATCGTGCCGGAAAGTTAATCGATACTAAATTGATAGCTGATTTGATCGGGAAAGAATTTTTCATTGCGAGTAGCAACCGTTTCTTTTATACAAAAGACGGGGCAAAACTGATTTTTAATGCAGGAAATTCAGATATTTTAGATGGATTAACTGGACCGAGCGAAGCAGTTTATGTTTTAGATCTGGCCAGTAAAAAAGTGGCACGTATTTCGCCAAAAGGCATAAACGTTCCTTATGTTTTTCTTACGGCCGATGATCGGATTTTTTATAGCGGAGCTGAAAAACCCTTTACGCAGAGCAAAATATATGTTTCTGATTTAGATGGGAATATTAAAACGGTAGTGGATAAAGGAAACAACCCAACGGGTGCATTGAAATAATCTGTTTATTATGCCAAATAAAACAAGAATCGTTATTGTAGGAATTGGTGGGGTGGGTGGATATTTCGGGGGCTTACTGTCTAAGAAATACAGCAACGGAAATGATGTAGAAGTTCTTTTTGTTGCCCGTGGCGAACATTTAAAGGAGATACAAAACAAGGGTTTAACTGTAATAAAAGGAAGCGAAAATTTTGTAACTAAGCCATATCTGGCTACCGATGATCATAATAAAATTGGCGTGGCCGATTATATTATATATCTGTACTAAAAGCTACGATTTAAAGCAAACCATCGAAAAGTTAAAGCCCTTAATCAGCCATAGGACGATATTATTACCCCTTTTAAACGGTGTTAGTGCAAGTGACGAAATTTTAGAAATCCTGCCCCATGCCAATGTTTTAAAAGGTTGTGCATTTATCGTTTCCAAGATTAAATCGCCAGGTATAATCGAAAATTCCGGGAATATTCAAAAGCTATCTTTTGGTATGGATGGACCAATAGGCGAAGCGGTTTTCTATCTAAAGGATTTAATGTTTGATGCAGGAATCGATGTAACGGTTTCGGATAAAATCTCCACCGCCATCTGGGAAAAGTTTATATTTATTTCTCCGACGGCTACTTCCACATCGTATTTCGATAGCACTATCGGAAAGGTACTGGAAGAAAATCTTGAAACTGTTCTGAAATTAATTGAAGAAGTGAAAAACCTTGCCCTGGCTAAAGGCGTAACTATTAGTGATGACATTTCAGACAAAACATTAAATACGATGAAATCGATGCCTTACGAGGTTACCTCGTCCATGCACCGCGATTATCTCAATCAAAAACCACAAACAGAAGTTGAGTCGTTAACAGGCTACATTGTACGCGAAGCTGAAAAACTTGGCATTGCTGCGCCAACTTATCAAAAACTGTACGAAGGATTACTCAAAAAAGAATCACTATAAGTCGCTAAAAGTCAACCTATTTTGATTAAAAGTGTCGGTTTTCTGAAAAAAGTAAGGGAAATTTAAAGTAATATTGAGTTTCATCCGTTTACTGGATTATTAAGCAAAATTTAGTGCCAACAAACGAACCTCAAAATATCATTTCAACGGTTGCCAATTATGGTAAGCGCTTATTCAGTTTCATCCGTGGAAGGGTGAATACGGATGAGGACGCTGAAGATATTTTACAGGATGTTTGGTTTCAGCTCAGCAATCAACCCGAGGCAGGCGCCATCGAGCAGATTAGTGGCTGGCTATATCGCGTGGCCAGAAATAAGATCACCGATAAATACCGTAAACAAAAAGAAGAATCGTTAGAAGATTTCACTTTCGAAGGTGAAGATGGCGAAATCAATTTTAAAGAAATCTTGCTTGCCGAGGCTTACTCGCCAGAAGAAGAAAGTTTAAAAAAACTATTCTGGGATCAACTGTTTTTAGCCTTGGAAGAACTGCCGGAGAATCAGCGTTACGTGTTTGTTCAGAACGAATTGGAAGAACGTACTTTTCAGGAACTGGCGGATGAAAGCGGTGAGAATATCAAAACATTAATATCAAGAAAGGGTTATGCTGTAAAACACCTGCGTAACCGTTTACAAAATTTATATCAGGAATTTATTAACTATTAAATTTGCAGACATGATGAATAGAAATTTTAATCGGCGCAAGAAATTTATTTTCTTTTTACCCGTGGCGGTGCTTATTGCAGCGGTATTGGGGTATGTGGTTATGTTTTTATGGAATTGGATTTTACCTGAGGTGGCACATGCAGGCAAACTTAATTATTGGCAAGCCCTCGGTCTACTTGTGCTGTGCAGGTTGCTTTTTGGAAACTTTAATAAAGGTGGCCATGGTGGACATAATGGTTTCCGTGAACGTGCCCGGGGAATGCGTGCCAAATGGGATTCGATGAACGAAGAGGAGCGGGCAAAATTTAAGGAAGAATATAAAAGGAGATGTGGCGGATGGCGCCACCATCGCAATAAGGAATGATTTGGAAGCCTCGATTAAATTCGGGGCTTTTTTTTGTTTGATCTATTTCTACGTTATTCTGAACATCTTGAAAGCCTCTCCGCAAATCGTCCTCTCGACCGCAGCAACGCGGAGTGGAGAGATCTATCAAGACAGATTTCTCCATTTCGCTGCGCTTCAGTCGAAATGACGATCTATTTTTTTAACCTTCATACTAATAACGATTTTTTTATTTATTCTATCAGTTGGTGGCTCACCAACCGAAAGGATTATCTACTAAAAGATCCTTCATTGCATTCAGGATGACAAAATTCTTTAGTAAATAAAAAAATCAAAATAATTTAAAGTAAAAATAAAGTTGCTCCGTCTTCCTATATAAATAACAAAAATAAAGATGTGTTAGTCAATTTGTTCATGATGAATTGGTTACCGTAAAAAAAATATAGAGAATGAAAAAGATATTAAAAACCATAGGATTTGGGATTGTACTTGGTGCGGTCGCTTTCTTCATACCATTTGTGTTCAAATTTATATTAGCCATCATGCTGATCGGTTTAATGTTCAGGATTTTTATCGGTAGGCGCCACCATTATTTCCATAACCGCTTTAATGGTTTCGAGAATCATTACAACCCAATTGTGCCGATCGATAACCAATGGTA
The DNA here is from genome assembly GCA_030817875.1 of Flavobacterium sp. W4I14. Classification (NCBI taxonomy): domain Bacteria; kingdom Pseudomonadati; phylum Bacteroidota; class Flavobacteriia; order Flavobacteriales; family Flavobacteriaceae; genus Flavobacterium; species Flavobacterium sp. W4I14. The sequence continues at coordinate 4,855,127 of JAUSZU010000001.1, read as the reverse complement.
CAGGCCAACCGTACAAGGCAATGGAACAGTTAACAACATTAACGTAAATTATTAACTGCCATGAGAGCATTTAGAATATTATTGGCATTGGCTGTTGCTGCAGGAACTTTTTACAGCTTAAATGTACTGGCGGTTCAGAATGGATACCGCGATCGGTTAGATTTTAAAAACAGGCATTATCATGATGATTGCCAGCAAGAACATCATAGAAACCATAGTTACAGTCACCATAGTAGAAAAATGGATAATGCCGTGATTAGTCCTGTTGACAGTATAAACAAAGTAAATAGATAAGATAATGTCACAGATACTTTTTTTAAGCGATCCATCTCAGGCCGATGTCAGTCCGATTTTGGGTATGGCAAACGAGCTGATTACCCGAGGGGAGAAGGTAACTTTCTTTAGCTCGGATGAATTTAAGGCCCCTATAGAACAAATCGGTGCTGACTTTAAAGCCTACAATCAGGAGCTGAATATTTTTCAAGGGAAAAAGGCAATTGATGAAGAAGAGAAACCTAAATCGGGATTAATCAGCGCATTGCTTGAGCCAATGAAATTTATCGATGATATTTTGGTTCAGATAAGGGGTTTAAAATTTGATTACGCCGTTTTCTCGCCATCATATCCCTACGCAAATATTATTACACAGCTATTGGGCATTCCTAAAACGGAGCAGAAGACTTACAACTAATTCGCTTAAGCCGATAAATTAACAGCATAAATAACAATTAAAATTAAATAAAATGTACAACGAACATAGATGCCATTCGGGCAAGATGCATAGTCGCTTCGGCGCAGGAGAAGGAAGATTTGGAAGGCATTTTGGTGGTCCTTTCGGTCACCACAAACACGCCATGTTTAACCAGGGCTTTAGAAAAGTACCCGCTAATATAGAAGAAACAGAAAACAGCTTTATTATTGAACTTTTTGCACCAGCTTTGGTTAAAGAGAATTTAAAGGTGGTAACCAAAGATGATATATTAACCATTTCTTACCAAGCTAAAGAAGAAGCCGATTCGGCTAAAAAGTATAGCCGCAGAGAATATAGCAACGGCACTTTCGAAAGGGCTTTTGGCCTAAACGGAAAAGTTTTAGTAGAAAATATTTCAGCCAGTTATGCTGATGGAATTTTGAAGGTTACCCTACCTAAAAATCCTGAAACGAATACACCAGAAAAAGATATTCTGGTAGACTAAGTTTCGTCTATTATAATTTCCAGGCCCCGGTTGTTTATAACAATCGGGGCTTTTTTGTTTTTATGCTACCTAAAGCGTTACCACATATAGCCTTCAAAATCATTTAATATATCGATATTAAAATGCGGTTTGCTATTAGCGGTATTTTAAGGTACTTTTGCTAAAAGACATAAACACAATAGATTGAATTTTAACGATTTTAATTTTAACCCCGATTTATACGAAGGCTTAATGGCCATGGGGTATAAAAGCGCTACTCCAATACAAGAACAAGCCATCCCGGTAATTTTAGATAATCATGATCTGATTGCCTGCGCTCAAACTGGTACAGGAAAAACGGCCAGCTACCTTTTACCCGTAATGGATAAAATTAGTAAAGCTGCCGATAGGCACAACAATACCTTGATATTGGCTCCAACACGCGAGCTTGCGCAACAGATCGATTTACAGGTTGAAGCGCTAGCTTATTTTACCAATATCAGTTCTTTAGCGGTTTACGGTGGGGGAGATGGTATCGCTTACGAACAGCAAAAACGTTCTATGCGCAATGGCGTGGATATTATTATTGCCACTCCAGGCAGACTCATGGCACATTTATCTTCAGGTGTGTTAAAACTGGAACATTTGCAGCATTTAATTTTAGATGAAGCAGATAGAATGTTGGATATGGGCTTTTACGATGACATTATCCGCATTATTAGCTACCTGCCAAAGAAAAGGCAAACACTTTTATTCTCGGCTACAATGGCACCGAAAATAAGAACCATGGCGGGTAAGATTTTGCACGAACCAAAGCAGATTACCATTTCAATTGCTAAACCTGCTGAGGGGATCGATCAACAAGCTTATAACATTCACGACCAACAGAAACAGGCCTTATTAACCGATATTTTTAAAAGCGGGCAATACAAAAGCAGTATCATTTTCGTTTCGACAAAGGAAAAAGTAAAAGCGCTGTATAAAACCTTTAAAGGACTGGGTATTAAAGCAGAAGCTTTTCACTCTGACTTAGGGCAGAAAGAACGCGAAGATATTTTACTGGCTTTCAAAAACAGGAGATTGCCAATTTTAATCGGAACAGATGTATTATCTCGCGGAATCGACGTAGAGGGAATAGACTTGGTAATCAATTATGATGTTCCTGGCGATCCGGCTGATTACGTACACCGTATTGGCCGTACGGCAAGAGCTGCAACCAAAGGAACGGCCATTACATTAGTTAATGGAAGAGATAAGCGCAAATTCGATAACATCGAAAAATTAATCGAGAAGGAAGTTCCCCGCATGCCACTGCCAGAAAGCATCGCTGCAATGGAAATTACGCATGTGGAAGAAAAGAGACCTCAACATAAGGGCAAGAAAAAGGTTTGGAACAAAAAGAAAAAACCAAAACCTTCGGTATAAATTATTAAAAACGCCATAGGCAATTTCTTATTGGCGTTTTTCTTTTATAAATTATCTTTGCGCTAACAATGGCAAACTTCATTATTATAGGTTTATGCATTTTAGCCGGGATTCTTTTCAGAAAAAGTAAATCGCTACCCAAAGATGCGCACAAAGGCATTAATGCCTGGATTATCTATATCGCACTACCAGCAGTTTCTTTTAGATATCTGCCACATATAACCTGGACTAAGGATCTATTTTTTCCTGTGCTGGCACCAATTTGTGTTTGGCTATTTGGTTGGTTATTTATTACGCTGTATAGTCGCACTGGGAATATTAGCAAATCCACTGCTGGCGGGTTAAAACTAACCAGTTCTTTAAGTAATACTTCATTTATAGGGTTTCCTTTAATTGTGGCTTATTTTAGTGAAAAGGAACTGGCTGTTGCCATTATCTGCGATCAGGTTACCTTTATGCTTTTATCTACCATTGGTATTGTTGTAGCCATCCGCTCCTCGCAGAATCAAAAGTTAAGCGCAAAATTGGTGCTGAAAAAAGTATTGACCTTTCCGCCGCTTATAGGTTGTGTTTTGGCGCTGACCCTCCCACATTTTATTAACCTTTCTTCACTAGATCCATTATTTGAAAAACTAGCGGGTACGGTTGGTCCATTGGCATTGTTTTCAATAGGTTTACAGCTAAAATTTGGCGGTTGGTTTAGCGAATTAAAACACATCAGCTTTGCTTTATTATACAAACTGATTTTAGCGCCGTTGATAGTTTTGGTTACAGCACTTGTTTTAGGTATGGGTGGAATGATTACCAAAATAACCATTTTCGAAATGGCTATGCCAACACTGGTAACCGCTGGTGTAGTAGCCGATCAGTATAATCTTAATCCGAAGCTTTCTAATCTGGTGGTTGGAATCGGAATTTTATTGTGTTTTATCACCACGGGTTTATGGTGGTTGGTGCTGACTTATTCGGGGCTGGTTTAATGTTTACTTTTTTACCACAGAGCGTATAGAGAGAAGACACGGAGATCACAGAGGCTTACATGTTTTAACCACAGCTAAAAAGGATGGGCACGGATAGAACTTTAATTTAATTATGAGACGTCATCGTGAGTGGAGTTGAAGGTCTACTTCACAAGGTGACTTCTATCTTCCATCACTTTGTGTCCCTCTGTGTAAAGCTCGGTGAACGCTGTGGTTAACAAAAAAGCCGCAAAATTTTTTCTGCGGCCCTTTTAATGATTTAGGTTTAATTACAAAGCTAATTTTTTAGAAATTGCAGATGGAATACCTGCTTTGTTTAATAAAATTGCCGTTGTTTTATATTTTACATAGTTTTTGGTTACGTATAAATATCCTTTATAATCGTTACTTGCTCCCCAAGAGTTTTTAACGATATAATATTCTTTACCTGTTTGATCTTTGGCTAAACCAACAATGTGCATACCATGATCATCAGTTGTTTGGTAGTTGTCGAAAGCAAGCTGACGGTTCTCCTGCGTAATTTCCATCTCTGGCTGCGGGCCGTTAAACATATCTGCTTTTTGTTTCACTGTCATATCTGCGAAAGGTGTTTGTGGAACAAAAGCAACACCGTTTTTCCAGCTGAAGTTTTTTTCGCTTACATCTGTAGCCCATGCAACAGTATAGCCACCTTTTAAAGCGTTATCGATGATGTCGGTTAACTCGTTTACTTTAACGTTATAAACCTGATCGAAAGACCAGTTATCAGGTACCAATAAAGTAAATTTGCTATAGAAGGGATGATCGTTGAACGATGAAAGTTCTACATAGTTATCGGCATTTAAACCCACTACTTCCTGAGCGAAAGTTTTTGGCGTATATTTTTTGCCATTGTAGGTGAAGTTTTCTGGTACAGCACCTAAATAAGCATCAATTACACCAGTATAAGCCTTTAACCAGTTTGGGGTTAACTCGCCATTTGCATTCTTTACAACAGCTTCTAAAACACCTTTTTCAATATCGCCAAGTTCTGCAGTTTTATTTATTTTAGTGCCATAATTTAATCCCGTGTATACCTCTTGCGGAACTGCACCGTATTTTCTGTACATGTTGATTACATCGTGCAAAGCACCGCCATCGCCTAATGAAACCGCACCGTGCATACGCACGTAATTTTTACCTTTTTCTACATAAGCGTTACGGGCTGAAAAAAGCTGAGATAACGTTACGGGCTGTTTACCCGCTTTAATCATTTCCGATTCTAAGAATGAGTTGGTAGAATAGCTCCAGCAGGTTCCTGAAGATCCTTGATTCTGAACTGGTGTATTGGCCAGGTTAATTACTTCAGTAAATTTAAAAGAAGAAGCACTGTTTTCGCTTTGGTTGTTTTTTAAAGAATTAACGAGATTGTCTTGTGCATAAGTCGCCGATATAGATAACGACAAAGCCAAACCAATCACACTGATTTTTGTGTAGTTGATCATTTTTTTATGAATAATTAATAAAGTCAGCGAATGTAAAAATACTTGTTGATTTGGTGCCAGAAAATTTGTAATAAATCGATAACATTGGTCATTTTAATGCAACAATGTTGAATTAACATTCTGGCAGACTGATCGGAATATTGGTTGCCAATCCTCCATCAGATGTTTCTTTGTATTTGGCATTCATATCAAGGGCGGTTTCCCACATTGTATTTACCACCGCATCTAAACTTACTTTTGCCTTATCAGGATTGCTTTGTAACGCTAACTGGCTGGCTGTAATGGCTTTAATGGCGCCCATGGTGTTTCTTTCGATACAAGGAATCTGTACCAAACCGCCAATCGGATCGCAGGTTAAACCCAAGTGATGTTCCATGGCAATTTCTGCTGCCATTAAAACCTGTCTTTGCGAGCCGCCTAAACACTCTGTTAGCGCTGCTGCAGCCATGGCTGAGGAAACGCCGATTTCGGCCTGACATCCGCCCATAGCGGCTGATATTGTTGCCCCTTTTTTGAAAATACTGCCTATCTCTGAAGCACAGGCAATAAACTGAATGATTTTTTCTTCGCTGTAACCATCGCAAAAGGTAATAAAATATTGCAATACAGCTGGAATTACGCCTGCGGCACCATTGGTAGGGGCAGTTACCACACGACCAAAAGATGCATTTTCTTCATTAACAGCCAGCGCGAAGCAGCTTACCCAGTCTAAAGTATAATTAAAGCCGTTTCCACCTTTTCTAATGGCTTCTACCCAGCTATTATAGTCTGAATACTCACTTTTATCAATTAATCGTTTGTTTAGCGGAAATGCCCTTCGCGCCACATTTAAGCCGCCTGGTAAAAACCCTGTGGTATGACAGCCGCGATAAATACAATCGCGCATAACCGCAAAATGCTGCAGGATGCCTTTTTTTGTCTCTGCTTCGGTGCGCCAGGCCAGTTCGTTCTCCATCACGATTTCGCTTACCTTCAAACCGGTAGATAAACACCAATGTAAAAGGTCTTTTGCTTTTTCTACAGGAAAGGGAAGGTCTACCTGTGGTTTTTTACTATTGTCTTCGCCTTCTTTAACTACAAAACCGCCACCAATAGAGTAATAGGTTTCTGAAAATGCTTTTCCATCTTTTAAAAATGCCTGAAAAGTAACCGCATTTGGGTGAAATGGCAAACTTTCGGCAAAAAGAAAAAGCAGGTCGTTATCGTAATCAAAATCAAGAATTAAATGACCAGCAAGATTTAATTTCTTATCTCTTTGGATGCTTTCGAAAGTTGGTGTAACGGCATCTACATCAAAAGTTACCGGATCAGCTCCTGTTAAACCGAGTAGAATAGCTACATCAGTTCCATGGCCTTTACCTGTTTTGGCAAGCGAACCATAAAGCAATATTTTTATACCCTCAATTTCCTCAATCAAATTGTTTTGGGCAAGCGAAGCCGTAAACTGTTGTGCGGCCCGCCATGGACCTAAGGTATGTGAACTGGATGGGCCGATGCCTATTTTAAAAATATCGAAAACTGAAATCTGTTCCTTGATCATTATGAATATAGTTACACAAAGCTATGATTGTTTTATGATTTTGGATAAATTAATTTTGGCCCATGGTGAAAATATTTTACCTTAGAAGTATCTAATTTAAAGGCGCTAAAATGGACTTCAACAACAATTATCAAGAAATTGATTTAGCATACTTTCGGGCAACTACTGGAAAGAGATTCACTAATTATCTTATCGATTTAGTTGTTTTTTACATCATCGCATTTGGCATTGCTTTTATTCTCGGAATCGTCAAGCCTGAACTTTTAGATAGTTTTGATGGATTATCAGGCCGTTTGATTTCTTTATTACTTTACGGTATTGTAATGTTTATAACAGAAGCAATGTCTAACGGAAGATCAATTGGAAAGTTAATTACGGGTACAAGAGCTGTAAATCCTGATGGAAGCGACATTACTTTTCAAAAAGCATTTATCCGAAATATTGTAAGAGCTATCCCGTTCAATGCCTTTAGTGCATTGGGTAATCCTTGTGCACCATGGCACGACCTTTGGTCGGATACAATAGTGATCGAAGAGAAAAAATTAGCCTTACAAACCCAAAAAATAGATTTATTCGACTCGGTTAAAAATCAAACTCAATAATCTCATCGTCTTTAAGCATGCGTTCCACAAACTTCTGATGATTTTTGGGTGTGCCTGTAGCAATCCAGTTTCCTGTGATAATATTATCTACCAATTGGTGCTTCCCTCGTTGTGGTTTGAGTTTACTTTCGCGGAAAACTTCTTCGTAACTTTCTAAATTGCCATGGGTATGCTGTTTTTTAACAATGCGATAAAGCCTTTTGGTAAAACGGCGGTCGCCAATTTCTTCTAAAAAGGGGAAAATAATCAGCGCCAATAAAACCACAATGGTTACCCCTATAGCCTGTTCGTAGTAACCTGAGCCTACGGCCATTCCAATTGCAGCAACAATCCAGATGATACAAGCTGTGGTGAGCCCTTTAACGCGGTTTTCTTCTTTGAAAATTACCCCAGCGCCTAAAAACCCGATTCCCGTAACAATGTTCGAGGCAATGCGGTCTTGACTGGTTGGACCAATTTTGATGGATAGGATGGTAAATAGGGTAGCACCCAAACCAATCATCATCATGGTTTTGAGTCCGGCAGATTTACTTCTGTATTCTCGTTCTGCTCCGATTATGCCACAAAGCAGGGTAGCCAATAGAAATTTATTGATTTCACTTTGTGTAATGAAATGGTTTTGGTCTATGATCTCATTCATCGCCTTGAATTATCAAAGGCAAATTAATAAAAATCGTAACATCTTAGGCCATTTGACCTGCCACCATTCGAACTATTTGGAAAATATTTTTCATAACCCACACCAATTTCTGATGTTCCGCCAGTGTTGCTGTAGTTGATTTTGGAGATTGTAGCATCGTGACTGATGCCTAACCTGAATTTTTCGCCGTTTGTTCTGCGGTTAAAAATATCGAAGATTACAGAAAAAACAATCGCATCATTTCCATTCGAATTGCCATCATTGCGGTACCAGATACCTGCGTTTATGCCCGCATATTTATATTGCATGCCCGCACTGAACGATTTTACGTTGCCCTGTTTGTAGGCAACAATGGATGGGATGAGGTAATTCCCATCGCGATCGTACTCATCTGGCACCAAAGTTAACTTGTAACTTAAATTGCCTGAGATGCGCATCGGCAATTTGGCCTGAAAACCCGATAAGGATTCATCCGGACGGTTAAGGTGATGTACTGCTAATCCCATCATAAATTTTCCCACCACCAGGTTGGCACCTACATTGGAATCGAAATAATAACGACTATCTACACTTGGTCTTTCGGCGCCAGAAATACTACCAGGAATATACCCTGTGTTGATATCGATCTGATCGCCAAAAACAAGTTTATCCCAGTTTAGCTTTTGGTTGGTAATGCCTCCCTGCAAGCCAAATGATAAGGCAAAATCGTCTCCACCGATAATATAGGAATAGCTTAGGGCAATATTGTTCTTTACCAGGTAAGCAGTACCCTCGCTGCTGCGGTTAAAAATTAGACCAATGCCGCTGTTTAATCTCCGTAGATTGAGGTCGCCAGAAGCACTCATGTACGAATAATCACTTGCTAAACCCGTCCATTGGTTGCGGTATAAGGCATTAAACCTAATATCACCCTCAAACTGACCTGTTAAAGCAGGATTTAAATAAATCGGTGCATTGTAAAACTGCGAATAAATGTGGTCTTGTGCCAACGAAACCATTGGCAGCAACCAAAACAAAAATAATATTATCCCTCTCCTCATCATCTTATTAAATATATTACACCCGTTTTCTTTGGAGGAGATGAATCGTAAGTCATCCCTTTCCAATCACTGCCATTAATAAATTTTATATCTACTTTCCAGTAATAAACCCCTTGCGGTTGTTCCTGTCCTTTATAAGTACCGTCCCAGCCCTCCAGCGGTGCGCTATCATCCAATTTGGTCGTTTCCCAAAGTAACTGCCCCCATTTGTTAAAAACAGACATTTGCCACTCTTTTATTCCGCGGCCTTTTGCTTTAAAGATTTTAATCTCGTTTTTCGCACTTGCGGGCATAAATGAATTGGGGATATTTAAGTAACCCGGTACACCAATAATCCTTACTGATTGGAAAGTAGTGGAATAACAACCTTCTTTGTTCAGCACTTTCAGGGTTACGTTATAAGTGCCTTCGTTGGCATAAGTATGGCTTGGGTTTTGCAGGGTTGATCCCGACGCGTCACCAAAAGTCCATTCCCAGCTGACGGCATCGGTACTGACATCCTTAAAGGCAAACGAATAATTAGGAATGGACACTTCATTGCCTGGAGTAACGGTAAAAGTTGCTACGGGTGGTGGCACAACATGGATAAAATCCGCTATAATAGTGCTGTTTGTACAGCCTAGTGCATTGGTTGCTGTTAAGGTAACTGTATAATTCTTTCCCGGACCATTAAAAGTATGCGTGGGCGCTATAGCGTTCGATGTTGGAGAACCATCTCCAAAATCCCAAACATAACCAATAGCACCTGTACTGGTGTTTTTAAACTTTACGGTAACACCATCACAGCCACTTGTCTTATCTGATCTGAAACTCACAGAAGGTTGTGGCAAAACTTCAACGGTTTCGGTTGTTGAGGCATTAGAACAGTTGTTTGATGCGTATAAAGTAATGGTATATCTCCCGGGTTGGGTAAATGTATGCGATATGGTTTCGGGTGCATTATGGGTAACCGTAGTGCTTCCATCGCCAAAATCGTAAACAAAAGTGCTTGCACCTTTGGTGTTGTTAAAGAAATCGACTTTTAAAGGTGCACAACCTTTAAGTTGGTTGCTGTTTACGACCAATTCTGGAATAATGTCATTAGGAGAAACGCGGATAGCATATTGTGACTCATTGCTTCCACATTCATTGGTTGCAGTCATTTTTACAACATAGTCTTTAACAGCCAAAGTAGTATAGGTATGGCTTACGCTATTTTTATCAGTAACAGTTAAAGGTGCCGAGCCATCTCCAAAATCGTAGGTATAGCTGGTGTAATTTCCAGGGGAAGTATTGCTAAAGGTAACAGGCAGAGGGGAGCAGCCTGTTGTTTTATCAGGAGAAAAAACAGAAACCGGTTTTGCTTTTACCAATACGGTTGAGGTTTGCGTGGTAGTGCCACAAGCGGTGGTAGCCTTTAAAGTAACGTTATAAGTAAGATCTTTTCCTGTTGGGTCTGGCTGGTAGCTAACCGCTGGCGGTTGAGCCAAATTTGAAGTGGTGCCGTTTCCGAAATCCCAGTTAAAGGTAGCTGCTGTTAGTGAATTGGAAGTATTGGTAAAAACAACATTTAATGGTCCACAGCCAGATATTGCATTTTGTGTATAGGCAGCGGTTACATTTTGTATCGTGCTAAAGGTATGACTGGTTTCATCGTTATTACAGCCGAGGCTGCTTGTTACGGCCAATTTGATAATAACGCTTTCGTTATCTGTCGCAATGGTATAACCGGGAAAGGTAGTTCCTGTACCAATCTGTACGCCATTGGCAAACCAGGTGTAAGTATTATTGCGGTCTATATAAGGCGTAGCCGATATATTGGTGGCTGTTAAAACAAAGGGGGAACAACTTTTATCTGTATTAAAAACTAATTCTGCCTTAGCGTGTGGATTAACCGTTATTTTAATCTGGTTGCTTAAATTGTTACTGCATGCACCGCTAGTTACCGATCGACGGTAATAAATGCTTACCGTTGGTGTTGGCGGCGTATAGCTTATACTGTTTGCGCCCAATACATCGCTCCAGGCTGTGCCATTTAAGCTCGATTGCCATTGATATCCATAAGTTCCGCTGCCACCACTCGGTGTAGTACCAGTTAAAGCCCCTGCAGGTGCACCGATACAAATGTTTTGATCAGCGGAAATGGTATTGTTGGTTAGGCCTGGTAAAACGGTAATCTGTAGTGAATTACTAATTGAAGTACAGATGGTGCTGTTCACTAATCTTCTGAAATATGTTGAGGAGCTTACAATTAGGCTTAAGTCTTTGTTGATGGCTGAAGGAATATTGCTCCAGGTATTTCCGTCGGCACTGCTCTGCCATTGGTAGGTAAATGTTCCTGCTCCCCCAGTAGGTGTATCGCCTGTAATGGCGATGTTTTGGCCGGCACAAACTGGCGCTGATGATGGCCCAATATTATTGGTAACAGGTGAGTAATAGGTGACCGTTACATCATCTACGGATGGAGGGCAGCCGTTAAAACCAGAAATAGTCCACCTAAAGGTATAAGTTTGTCCTGGTACCAAACCAGTAACCGTGGCGTTGTACAGTGTAGGGTCGGTTATGGTAAGGCCAGCTTGTCCTGATATTAAAGTCCACGCACCGCTGTTAGGTGAAGGATTATTTCCATTTAAGGTAATGCTATTTCCACTGCACAAATTTTGATCTGTGCCTGCATTTGCTGCAACGGTGCCCGGATTTACCGTGATTGTGCTTACGGTTGATATAGCTTCTGCGCAGCTACCGCTTTGTACTATTGCACGGTACTGTGTGCTTATAGCGAGGTTAGAAAACACATAGGGATTTGTTGTTGATGTAACGGTAGACCAATTGACTCCATTATCGATAGATCTTTCCCAACGGATAATATTTCCAACCTGTCCTGTTAAATTGATATTCCCGCCATTTGCACCTGCACATACATTCGCATCTCCGGTTGTTGTACCACCAATACTGAGCGGGTTAACGGCGACCTGAACATCATCACTGGATGTAGAACAGTTGGTGTCGCTTATTGTCCATCTAAAGGTATAAGCATTTCCGGCCTGTAAACCGCTGATTGTTGTATTGCCCTTTGTGTCATCTGCAAAAGTTACGGCTGTTGGGGCAGTAACGATTGTCCATCTGCCTGTGCCAACTATTGGTGTATTTCCTTTTAGGGTATAAGTACCGGCGTTGCAGATCGCTTCATCCGGGCCGGCATTTGGCAGTGTTGCGCTTGGCAAAACCGTAATGGTAATGCTGGCTGGTGTACCCGGGCAGCCATTTGTAGACACGGGTGTAATGGTGTAGGTTACTGTACCTGCGGTGATACCAGAATTGGTTAAAATATCGTTGATCTGTGTTCCTGCCGATGCCACTGCTCTATTGCTATTTCCTGTTATTGCTCCGGTTATCGCGCTGGTATAAGTATAGTTTACACCTGTTAGGTTTGTTGTTGAGGTTATGGCGGATGAAGTGGCATTACAGATGGTTGCACTGGCTGCAGTTGGTGTTACAATAGGATTAGGTTTGATGGTAACCACTAAATTAAATGGCGTTCCGTCGCAGCCATCGAAATGGGGTGTGATGATATAAGTTACGCTTGCATCTGCATTAAGATCTGTATTGGTGAGAATATCGTTAATGGGGCCATTTCCGTTGGCGGCATAGCCAGTTGCAGTTCCAGTCGCTGTCCAGGTATAGGTTACACCTGCTACTGCAGAAGTTGGGGTGTATGCAACGCTATTGCCTGTGCAGATGGTTTTAGCTGCTGCGCTCGTTAAACTGATATTGGGTTTTATTTTAAGAATGATATCATCATCAATCTGGTTGCAGGGGGCGGCGAGTGCGGTGGTAACCCTTAACCGTAACGTAACTGTGCCTGCTGTTTTTTCGGCTGCAGTTGGCGTATAGGTTGCATTTAAATCATTTCTGCCAGGTGTAAATGTTCCTAATCCGCCAATCCAGGTTTGCGTCGTAGTTGCGCCGGTTATGGTTCCGCTAAGTGTGAAGCTGGGGTTATTAAAACAGATATTTTGATCTGGACCCGCACTAATTACGGGCGCAGTGCTGAAGGTTAGGATTTGGGTATCTTCTGCCGTTCCGCAATTATTTTTATGGACAACCTTTATTGTATAAGTGTCGTAGCTATCGAATTTTATCGATGGATATTTTGAATTTGCCGTTGTACCGCCAGTAAAGCTGTAAGTGCCAGATCCGGCAGGGGTAACGGTCCAGATATAACTATCGGGTAAATCTTTTGTGGTGCCTGTTATTAATGTTTGGGTTGGCCCTGTTGTGGTATTGTTAAAATCGTAAGTAGCCAGGTTACACAGCGTGATATCGGGCGAAAGCGTAGCTACGGGAATTTCATTAACCACAACAGTTTGTGGCAGGCTAGTAATTACGCCACAAGATGGAGTAGTGATGTTTAAGGTGATGGTGTAAGTACCTGGATTGGTGAAATTGAATACCGGTTCTTTACTTGTTGCACTTGTGCCTCCTGTAAAACCAACTGCAGGAGAAACTGACCAAAAGTAACTGTTGGCTGCATCACAGATATTATCTAAAACTGAAAGATCAGAAGCTTTTAATATTGTTCCCGCACAGATTGGATTTGATGGTAAACTAAATGCAGGCTTTGGCGGATCCTGAATACAAATTTTGTTATTGGCCGGATCGGCATCGCAATCGGTCGAAAGATTTTTGGACGTTAATGTAACCGTATGTTCTCCATGGGTAGGAAAGCTGTATACGAAATTGTATGATTTTGGCTTATCAGATTCTATGATTACACCATCCACATACCAGTTATAAGTAATGTTATTGGGGGTACAGCCTGGAGTATTGGTAGTTGGGTTTTCACCCAAAACAGATGTGTTAACAAATGTGATATTTGCATTGGTACAGCCTGGTGTGTTATATGCAAACGAGTTTATCGGTTTTACGACCACCTTTGCTGAAGAAGAAACTGGTGTACCCATGGTATTACAGAAAGCATTGGATACGCGGATGGAAACGTCAAAGGCATTATAAATGGTACCGGCGCTCGATGTAGAAACACTTCCACAAGATGATCTGTCATAAAGATGCGTTACCTTCCCCCCATTAGCAATAATCTCGCAAAGGGTGTGTGTGGTTGTAGCTTGATCACCCCATGTGATGGTGTAGATATCTCCCGGGAAATTGTTTTGAATGCCCGAACTCGAGGAAACATCTACATTAAAGGTAAAATTAGCCGTAGGTAAACATAGTGCCGTATTTCCGGTGTTGGCAAAGGCTGTTATCGCTTTGTTGTTAATCAGTAGGTATGCTTTGGTTGCAACCGAACCATCGGGCATCACGGCTTTGGTATAAATGGTATAATGTGTCTGTTGAGCAGTAAAAGGTTGAATTGCAGTAGGGAAATTGATTAAAGTTGGTCCCCCGCCATTTACTACGTCGGTTATGCTCGCGGTAACCGTACTATTTGCTGTAGATGTATTTGTAAGGAAGAAAGAATTATTGGCTTTACTGGTGCAGGTACCAAAAGTTTCATCATTTGCCGCATTTAACAATGTTGATGTTAATTTTGCTTCAACAGCAGCTCCTGCCTTAACCTCAAAAGAGGTAGAAGGGTTACTTGCTGTGGCCGGAGTAGTAGTTTTTACCCGAACGCGATAGCCTGTGCCAGGTATAAGGCCTGTAGGGAGTAATCCGTTTATGTAAGTGCTATAAAAGCCAGTGTAACTGCCAATAAGAGTTTCGGTACCAAAACTTCCATTTTGATCTGATAAATAGAGTTGAAATTGATTTCCCTGTGAGATGCAGCTTGTTGGTACTGTAAAAGGAACGGCAATGGTACTGCCCGGTGTATACGGTCCTGAGTCTACTGTGCCAATGGTTACTTGTGCGAAAACATTTGACGTGAACAAAAATGCCCCAAAAAACAGGACAAAAGAAAGCCATTTCCTTTTGCAACGAATCTTCATAAATCTCTAACACTAGGGAATGATTTTATTGCGTTCTGGAAGCTTTGTTAGTGAACCTTGCTTTAATCCAATCTCAGAGATGAGTATTAGACCTAAGACGCGTCAATAAATATTCGTTTGCAAAGAACGTGATTTTAGTACTACGCTTATAAAACTTTACACCAATATCAACTAAATGAATGGGTTATAGAATGGGTAAAGCTTCGTTTTTGCTGTAATAAGGCATAAAAAAACCCTCAAGGCCTTATACCTTGAGGGTGTATTTTTACACGAAATCGTTTCGTTGCAGAATGGTATTACATCATACCACCCATGCCACCGCCGCCCATTGGAGGCATTGGAGCACCACCTTCTTCAGGTTCGTCTGCTAAAACAACTTCAGTAGTTAATAACATTGCTGCAATAGATGCTGCATTTTCTAACGCTACACGGCTTACTTTAGTTGGATCGATAACACCAGCACCAATTAAGTTTTCGTAAACATCAGTACGTGCATTGTAACCGAAATCAGCTTTACCTTCTTTAACTTTTTGAACTACGATAGAACCTTCAATACCTGCGTTTTCGCAAATCTGACGTAATGGCTCTTCGATAGCGCGACGGATGATCTGTATACCAGTGTTTTCATCTTCATTAGCACCTTTTAAATCTGCTAAAGCTTCAACCGCACGGATAAAAGCAACACCACCACCAGCAACAATACCTTCTTCTACAGCCGCACGGGTTGCATGTAAAGCATCATCAACACGGTCTTTTTTCTCTTTCATTTCAACCTCACTGGCTGCACCTACATAAAGAACGGCAACACCGCCAGCTAATTTAGCCAAACGCTCTTGTAATTTTTCTTTATCGTAATCAGATGTAGTCGTTTCGATCTGAGATTTAATTTGGCTAACACGTGATTTAATATCATCTGAGTTACCTGCACCGTTAATTACAGTTGTATTGTCTTTATCAACAACAACTTTCTCAGCAGAACCTAAATAAGTTAAATCAGCATTTTCTAATTTGTAACCTCTTTCTTCTGATACCACAATACCACCTGTTAAGATCGCGATGTCTTCTAACATTGCTTTTCTTCTATCACCAAAACCTGGAGCTTTAACCGCAACAACTTTTAACGAACCGCGGATTTTGTTAACTACCAATGTTGCCAAAGCTTCGCCATCTAAATCTTCAGAAATGATAACCAATGGTTTACCAGTTTGAACAGTTTTTTCTAAAACCGGTAACAATTCCTTCATGTTACTGATTTTTTTGTCGTAGATTAAAATGTAAGGATTTTCTAATTCAGCTTCCATTTTATCTGCATTGGTAACAAAGTATGGAGATAAGTAACCCCTGTCAAATTGCATACCTTCAACTGTTTTAACTTCAGTTTCGGTACCTTTTGCTTCTTCAACAGTAATTACACCATCTTTACCAACTTTGCTCATTGCCTCAGCAATTAACGAACCGATAACTTCGTCGTTGTTAGCCGAGATAGAGGCAACTTGTTTAATTTTATTGTTATCATCACCAACCGCTTGTGATTGAGATTTTAAGTTTTCTACAACAGCAGCAACCGCTTTGTCAATACCGCGTTTTAAATCCATTGGATTTGCACCAGCAGCAACGTTTTTAATACCTGTAGTAATAATTGCCTGAGCCAATACAGTTGCAGTAGTAGTACCATCACCAGCAATATCAGCTGTTTTTGAAGCTACTTCTTTAACCATTTGAGCACCCATGTTCTCAACGGCATCTTTCAATTCGATTTCTTTTGCAACTGTAACACCATCTTTAGTGATTGCTGGTGAACCGAATTTTTTATCGATAATTACGTTACGTCCTTTTGGACCTAAAGTTACTTTTACTGCATTTGCAAGAATATCAACACCTCTTTTCAGGGCATCACGAGCTTCTACGTTATATTTTACTTGTTTTGACATTATTTTTTAAATTTTGAATGATTGTATGAGAGAATGATTGAGTTTGTACTTTTTTCATTCTAACATTATTATTTTATTTGTTGATTTATGCTGAATTCACTCATTTGAGGTATTCAGTCATTCACTCATTAATTATTACCCAACAACAGCGTAAATATCAGTTTCGCGCATAATTAAGTAATCTTTACCTTCGTAAGGGAACTCGGTACCACCGTATTTACCATAAATTACAACATCGCCAACTTTTACACTCGCTTTTTTACCTTCAGCATCTTCTTCAGAAACAGAAACTACAGTTCCTTTGGATGGTTTTTCTTTTGCAGTATCAGGGATATACAAACCTGATGCAGTTTTCTCTTCTGCCGCAGCCGGTTCAACTATTACTCTGTTCGAACTGCCAGCAATTGGTTTAAGGTTTAACGCCATAACTTTTATTATTTTTTATTTTGATTTGAGTTTTTAACTAAGCTTACAATTAACACTTTTTATGCCAAGAGGTTTAGCGGGACAAATTTTCACCAAACTGTCAAACTTTTCACATTAATTGAGACTGTGGGTGTCAGCATGGCAGTAAGTTTTAATTTTTTTAGCCAAATTTATTGCATGTATATTCAGCGTTGACCACTGACCAACCTATGTGATATTGGAGTTGTCAACTCTTGTTGGCTAAATTGGAACTTTTTCCGTTAAATATTTCCAATACCTTTTAGGTACATGCTGCAAATGCAGTTTGGTGTTTTTCCGCGCCACAATGTTGGCACTTTTAAAATAATCTTTCCAAAGCGTGGCGTACAATGCCTCACGCTCGTCCATTAAAACTGGCGCGAGATTTTGCTTACCTGTACCGTTGCTAAAGCTGATCGTAATTTCTTCAACGCTTGTTAAATTATAATGTAGGCCATATTTGCGCTTTAAATCGTAAATTACCCAAGGCTGATCGGTATAACGGTTTTTAAAATGATTGGATATTAACGGCAGTACATTAAAATCAGGATCTATATTGGCATAAAACATCCCGTCACCAGTTTTTTGAAAACGGATAAATGCTTCCATCCTGTGTTTTTCCCTTTCTACGCTTTTGGCATATTTAGCCAGTGCAATTACATTCGGATTGCCATAATTATTTTCTGCACCCAATTGATTTTGAAAAATGTATACGGTAAACTGAAAGAGGTGGTTGTAAGCCTCGGGTATTTCTGATAAGTAGGAGCAATAGTATTTACGCTGCCAATCCTTTTTGAGTTTCTTTTGCAGCCCTGCCCAAACCCGATCTGCTTTTTCTGCGTTGGTGCTAACTGTAAAACTTTCTGCAAAAGCTTCAGGTTGAAAAATTGAAATAGATTTTAGCACGACTTTTCCTGGCTTACGTTCAAACCATTCGAAAACAGCGGTTAATAAACCTTGAAAAGTGCCATCGAAAATATAGGTCATTGGTTATTTTATGGTAATAAATTTCAACGGTGGTCGTCATTTCCGCGTAGGAGGAAATCGTAATGCAATAGGCTTTAAGATTCCCAATTAAGTTGGGAATGACGCAACGCCTTAAATTACTTCGGACACAAGAACTCCTTAAAACAAAATCATCTGGTTGCTATCTGTTTTTAAATATTTGCTCTGGCTTTCGGCCAAAATAAAAGCCTTAATCTGTGTGCCCTGATAATCTTTTAGCTGATAGGGGCTATCCAGGCAAACAATAAAGTGTTTGGCCCGGTTATAAGCCACGCCGATTTTTTTCAACTGGTCAATCCTAAGTTTTCCGAATTTTCTGGCCTGCACTATTTTTTTGGCCGACATTACGCCGATACCCGGTATCCGGAGAATCATTTTATAATCGGCCGTATTAATATCCACAGGGAAATGTTGCATATTTCTAATCGCCCAGCTTAATTTTGGATCGATATCAATATCAAGGTTCGGGTTGGCATCGTTTAAAATTTCCTGCACTTTAAAGCCGTAAAACCGCATTAACCAATCGGTTTGGTACAACCTGTTTTCTCTTAGCAATGGTGGCTGTGTACCAAGTATAGGCATCCTGGTGTCGTTACTAATGGGTACATAACCCGAATAATAAACTCTTTTCAGCGAAAAGTTTTTGTAAAAGGTATTCGCGGTGTACATAATATCCTTGTCGCTTTCTGGTGTGGCGCCAATAACCATTTGTGTGCTTTGTCCCGCAGGTACAAACGTTGGCACATGTTTGATCAGTTTTTTATCGGCAGTAAACTGGCTGATCTGCTGTTGCACAAAAGCTAAAGGTTTAATAACTTCCCCGTGGTTTTTCTCGGGAGCCAAAAGTTTCAAGCCGGCTTCAGTTGGCATTTCTAAATTAATACTCATCCGGTCGGCATATAAGCCAGCTTCCTTAATCAGTTCATCGCTGGCACCTGGAATGGTTTTTAAATGGATATAGCCGTTGTAGTTCTGTTCCAAACGGAGTTTTTTAACCACTAATAACAACCGTTCCATGGTGAAATCGGCATTTTTGAAAATTCCTGAGCTTAAGAACAAGCCTTCAATATAGTTGCGGCGATAAAAATTCATGGTCAGTTCTACCACTTCATCTACGGTAAAGGCTGCACGTTTTACATCGTTGCTTTTTCGCGAAACGCAGAACAAACAGTCGTAGATACAATGGTTAGTCAGGAGGATTTTTAAAAGCGAAACACATCTGCCATCTTCAGTGTAGGTATGGCAAATGCCGGATGTATGGCTATCGCCAAGGCCTTTATTGGTGTTTTTTCTCGTGCCGCCGCTTGATGAACAAGAAACATCATATTTAGCGGCGTCAGCAAGAATATTTAATTTTTCACGGATTCGATCGAACATAGGGATATATTTACTAACAAAGATAGTTTAATAACTAAAAATATTAGCAAATAGATTTACTTAACCTATTCTATTTTGGAATAATAATGTTAACTAAAAACTGTTCGAGGGGTTAAGCTTTCTGCTTATTGGCAGTTGATGTGCAATATTATAACTTTCCTGATAATATTGCAGTTCAGAAAAGAAGCGGCCGGCCTCTATTTCGTGGTTTTTAAGCGGACTAAAATTTGCCACGAAATCCGGGTCTTTAAATTCAATTTGATAAAAGTACCCTCCATTGTGGTTATCGAACATTTCGGTTACGCTGGTTACATTTTCCCATCCAGAAAAGAACTCAGTTCTCCGATATAAAAAAGAAGTGCTTTTTAATTTAAAGCTTATGCCTTTTTCACTGATTAAAATTTTACTATGTACAAAAATCTGCGTTTTGGTAATCCATAATAAAAGAAGTGCCATTAAAATAATTGATAGCGAAACAAATATCAAAGTGGACGTTTCGGAAAGTGATGAAGGTAAACTAAAAAGACAATACAGCATTAAGGAAATGAAGAATACAGGAATGCCAACCATCGCGATTAACAAAACACTATTTTTATGGTATTTTAGTTTATAAGGATGCATGAGGATTAATTTTTGTAAAGTTAAGCCCTAATGCATGCTTTCGGAATACTTACTATTAGGTATTTTATAATAGTCTTTTGTGGGTTATTTGCCTTCCCATTCTTTATAAAAGTGCTCCAGGTACAGGAGCATAAAATTGTGCCTTTCTATGGCTATTGCCTTCCCTGCTTCCGTATTCATCATATCTTTCAATAACAGCAGTTTTTCGTAAAAATGGTTAATGGTAGGGGCGGTGGTATTTTTATAACTTTCTTTAGTGAGGTGTTCTTCGGGTAAAATAGCTGGATCGTAAAGTACCCTGTTTTTGAATCCGCCATAGGTAAATGCTCTTGCAATACCAATAGCCCCGATGGCGTCTAAGCGATCTGCATCCTGTACAATTTGCATTTCTTTCGAGGTGAAACCTGTGCCATCAAAGCTATTTTTGAACGACATGTTCTGGATAATCAGTTTAACATGGGCAATAACCTCAGCATCAACAGCTATCGATGCTAAAAAAGAAGCAGCCATATTAGGCCCAAGTTCTTCATCACCATTATTAAATTTAGGATCAGCAATATCATGCAGCAATGCGGCAAAGGCTACTACAAGTTCATTGCCATTTTCTTGCTGATTAATGGTTTGAGCGGTTTTAAAAACACGCTCAATATGAAACCAATCGTGCCCTGCCTCGGCATTAGCTAGTGTTTTCTGAACAAAATCGATGGTTTTTTGAATGGTAGCCTGCATAATTCTAAATTTGTTCCAAAGGTATTGGAATTATTTGCAGGGTAAAAGAAATGATATCAACAGCGCCTGGGCATTAACTCGCCGCTGCTGTCCTGTTCTCATCATCAGCAATAATTTTAATTAAATCATTATGGTTAAGGGTTAATAAATGAGATACTTCAACCTCCAAAATTGCTGCAATTTGGAACAAACGATCGATCGTTAATTTACTATAACCGAGCTCAATTTTGCTATAGGCATTTTGAGATATTTTCAATTTCGCCGCCAGATAATCCTGAGTATAGTCTCTGTATTCTCTAATTTTTCTGATATTCCCGGCAACATTCTTTGTCTTTAAAGCCAATACATCTTCCATAAAAAGGGATAAATTTTTTTAATGTTTATTTCATTATGTACGAAGCTTTAACCGCAACAGTTTTTAAATTATAAATTTTAGCACTATTGGGAATTACGCGAACGGATTAATGAACTAATTGTTACAACAAAAAAATAACCTAAATGTTTAAGTGTTCTCTTTTTAGTTGATAATCAGATTTTTATATTGATTATTGTGCTTTAGATAGAAGGAGCGATGTCATATGTTTAGAACATTATAGCGTATAGAGCTCAGATCAACAAGAGAAAAGGTGGGAGGTAAGAAAATGCAGAAATAACGATAAGGGTTAATATAGCCCCCAGTCATCTTCAAATTCATCTTTTTCGAAATATTTAACCCATTCGATAAAGAGTAGACGAAATTTTTCAATTTCGTCTAAAACAATGTCTTTATATTCTGGAGTGCAGATTTCGAACATATCTGCTGCTCTCACCTGGGTTTCTAATTCACGGCAATTGGTTCGGATAATAGAGGCATTTTCCATTCTTAAAATATACATATCTGCACCTTCTGCCCCAACAATTTTAGGACATAACATGAGGGCATTCTGCATAATTAAGTTAGCGGTCATTTCGGCCATCTCTCCTTCCAGCGTTTCGCAGAACAGGGCAGCATATTTATATACGGCTCTTGCCTGGTTGTAAAGGCTTTTAGCCCTGGTCACTTTTAGTCTGACCTTCTCTGCATCAACACTTGATAGATTTTCTTCATCCTCATCATCCCGGCCAAATCGGCTAAAATGCTCCCATTCGGGCATATGGTCCATGTCATCAAATTCCATATTCTTCAAAATTTTTTACGTTATGGTACGTAAGAGAGCGTAATATATTAATTTTCAATGAAAAAGACTAGGCATCAATTAACGGTGCTCTGCGAGAGCCATCATATAATTCATACTCGAGCAAACGACAGTCTAATTTACCATTATAAAATTCAACTTTTTTAGTAGCTTTTAATCCAATTTTCTTTGCAAGATCAGGATTTCCAGTGAAAATATATCCAGAGTAGCCCTTGCATTTCGTTTTCATAAAATCGCCCATACGTTTATAAGTCAATTCTAACTTGCTGTGCACCCCTAAACGTTCACCATACTCCGGGTTAAAAACAACAACACCTTTGCCATCTTCAGGAACCGGTGTTAACTCAAAATCGCAAACTTCGAATTCGATTAAAGTATCAACACCAGCAGTTTTAGCATTTCTACGGGTTACTTCAACTGCATCTTCCGAAAGATCGGAAGCTACGATTTTGAGGTCGACATTTTTAATTACCTGATCTTTTAAAATCCTACGCTCAGCGAAAAAATCTTCTTCGTTATAACCTAAGATGTGCATAAAACCATAATTCATGCGGTATAATCCAGGGGCACGATTGGTTGCAATCAGCGCTGCTTCGATAGCCAAGGTTCCTGAACCGCACATTGGGTTAATAAATGGCGATTTCTTATCCCAGTTTGTTGCTAAAATAACACCAGCAGCCAGAGCTTCTAACATAGGCGCCTTGCCAGGTATTTTACGGTAACCGTGTTTGGCAAGGGTTTCGCCTGAAGTATCCATGAAAACATCGGCGTCTGCATCTTTCCAGTATAAATGCACTACTGCTTTATTTGCATCAGATCCAGAGTTAGGGCGGATGCCTTTTTTCTCTTTCATGCGGTCTACTATTGCATCCTTTACTTTTAAGTTTGCGAAAAGTGGTGTGGTAATATTTGGGTTATCAACATTCGAGGTTACCGAGAAATAACCCGAAAAATCGATCAGTTCTTCCCATTCAATGGCTGCAATTTCATTGTATAAATCGTCGGGCGTAATGGCCTTGAAACTTTTAATGGCGTAAAGGATCTGGCTGGCACAGCGCAAGTTTAAATTTAGCTTTATACACTCTGTAAGGGTAATATTGAGCTCAACACCCGTAGCGAAAGATCGTTCTATGGTGTAACCTAAAGCCGTAACTTCATCTTGTAAATAGGGCGAAAGGCGCTTGTTGCAGGTAATGATAACCTTGCTTTTATTGTGGAAAACTTGCATCATAATATATGCGAAGTTATCAATAAAATTATAGAGATTTGATGTTTATAGTACATTAAGTAGTATTAGATATGGAAATTAAAGGAAAAGTACACGAAGTAGGTGCCACACAACAAGTAAGTGAAACGTTTAAAAAGCGTGATTTAATAATAGAATACGCAGAAAATCCAACATACCCAGAATATATCCGTTTTGAGGCTTTACAAGATAAAACTGCATTATTAGATACATTTAAAGCAGGCGATGAGGTTGAGGTTTTCTTTAATTTACGTGGTCGCCCTTGGACAGATAAAGCGGGTAAAACATCATATTTTAACAGTTTGGTTATTTGGCGTATAAATGCAGTTGCAGCAGGTGCTCCAGCAGCTACGCCAGCTTATGCAGCTCCGGTTGATGTAAGCAATGCACCGGGTGAAGATGATGATTTGCCTTTCTAAATAAGAATCTTTTTTAAGCAAACAATTTTGAACCATGCCGAGGCTTTAGTCTCGGCATTTTTTTTGCCCGCGCCAGAGACTTCCGAAGTTTACCAGGCCCGTGCTCCCGAAAACTTCGAAAACCTTCTCAGCGCTGTTAAAATATGTTAAAAACAAACACTTCACTTAGCTAATCAGTATTTTTGATATCTGTTTAGATTTAAGAAGATTATGCTCTGGTTTTTTTTAGTTTTAAAACCAATCTAGTTCATGAAGAAAAAGAGTTTTTGGTTAATTACCGTTTTAATGACAGTAGCTTTGCTTGGTGTTTTTGTAATGCAGCTGTATTACATCAGGGAATCGTATAAACTAAAATCTCAGCTTTTTGATGAGCAGGTAAATCAAACGCTAACATCGGTAGTAAATAAACTACAGCGAAGAAATGTTGCCGATCACTTAAACAGGAAAGATGCTGAAAATAAGCTGAAGCAGTTACAAGACTCCAGGCAACGGGCATTAGACATTAAGGATTTACGGCAACAATATGTACAAGAGGCAGAGCTGCGGCAAGCCGAGAGGGAAAATCAGATTGAGAGTTACCTGAATCAACAAGATAGTATTATCCGTGTATCTTACCGGGCGCCCAATGTAATTTCTGAAAGGGAATATACTTCGTTGACTTCAAAAAATGGCGATAAGCTGGATTTGCAAATGGATGCATTCATTGATGTTAAAAGCCTTATTTTAAAAGGCTATAGCATGCGCACAAAACCTTTTGCTGCACCACCAAAGGCATTTGAATTTAAAAGCCTGCAAAGCTTGCCAGATACATTAAGGTATTTGGTTTTTGATCCCAGAGATGGCAATCCCGGTTTTGCAAATGTTCCAAAGATCCCGAACGATTTAAAGAAAAAATTTCAACGAGAAGACGAGATTGAGCGGAAAAAATTAGAACTTAAAATTGCAGCATTGGGCAAAGACACTTTTTCATATACCAGATCAAGTGTAGTTGAGGATGTATCTAAAGAACTTCAGGAAACCAATGTGCCGATCTATAAACGCATTAATTTTAATTCGTTAGGCGTTTTATTAAAACAAGAACTCCTTGCCAATAATATTACACTAGAACCGTCTTACCGGATTTCATTAGCCAGAAAAGATTCGACCATTTATATGACGGCATCTAACGTTAAAGGAGAATTTTTACCCGAAAATACCTATAAAACACCTTTGTTTGGAAACGATATCTTTCGCGATCCAGGGATGCTTTTCGTCAGTTTTCCGAATAAAAATTCGGCAATTATTTCTAACCTAAGTGCAACGCTCGCCTCATCCATAGGCCTGTTACTGGTACTTGTTTTTATTTTCTCATATACCCTTTATGCTATTTTAAAACAGAAAAAACTTTCGGAGATGAAGACAGATTTCATCAATAACATGACGCATGAGTTTAAAACCCCTGTGGCTACTATTATGATTGCGAGTGAAGCTTTGAAAGATCCGGAGGTGACGGCAGATAAAGCCAGGTTAAAGCGTTTGGCGGGAATTATTTATGATGAAAATGTTCGTCTAGGTAGTCATATCGAACGTGTTTTAAGTATTGCCCGCTTAGAAAAAGGTGAGCTTGAAATGGAGAGAACCGAAGTGGATGTGAACGATTTAATCGTGATTGTGTTGGATAGCATGGAATTGCAATTACAGAAAAGAAATGCCATTATCAATGTGCATACCGATGCGGAGCATGCGGTTGTATACGGTGATGAGTTGCATCTTTCGAATGTAATTTATAACCTTATTGATAATGCAAATAAATACAGCAGCGATACGCCAGAGATTAGCATTACAACCCGCAACACCAGCAAGAATTTAATTCTCGAAATAGCTGATAAAGGCATTGGAATGACCAAGGAGCAATCTAAAAGGATTTTCGACCAGTTTTATAGGGTGCCAACAGGTAATTTACACGATGTTAAGGGCTTTGGCTTAGGTTTAAATTATGTTCAGGATATTATTAAAAAATTGAATGGAACGATTAAGGTAAGTAGCGAAAAAGATAGAGGAACCACGTTCGAAATATCTTTACCTTTATAAACAGTTAAACATCGGTACAAAAGCTTGCCTTATCGATATATTAAATATAACAGGTTTAATTTAGCCAATATAGTGGAGTGTTAATTTAATCTACAACATAAATTAAACCGTTATGCATATTCAGAATCAAACTTTCAGTGTGGCTAATGCTACATATGTGAATAAAAACAAGAAAATGAAAAAAATACTTCTGGTAGAAGACGACCCAAATTTAGGTTTATTGTTACAAGACTATTTGCAGCTTAAAGGCAAGTTTGATGTAGTATTATGCACCGATGGTGAAGATGGATTGAGAACGTTTAATAAGCAGAACTTCGATTTATGTATTTTGGATGTGATGATGCCTAAAAAAGATGGTTTTACCTTGGGTAAAGACATTAGGAAGGTAAACACGCAGGTGCCCATTATTTTTGCAACGGCTAAAACCATGCTGGAAGATAAATCTGCTGCTTATGATTTAGGTGGTGATGATTATATTACCAAACCTTTCCGTATTGAAGAGCTTTTACTACGTATCAATGCGATGTTTAAGCGTGTGGCCAATAAAACCGATAACAACGATGAAGCGGCCGAAACACAGTTTTCTATCGGTCAATATCATTTCGATTATACAACCCAGATTATTACCGATAATGATCACCACCAAAAACTTTCTACCAAAGAAGCCGAGCTGCTGCGTTTATTGTGTTTGAAAAAGAATGCCGTTTTAACCCGTGAAGAGGCATTGTTAACTATCTGGCATGATGATAATTACTTTAACGGAAGGAGTATGGATGTGTTTTTGAGCAAGTTGCGTAAGTATCTTAGGGCAGATCCGACGGTAGAAATTATCAACGTGCACGGAAAAGGCTATAAGCTGCTGGTGAATTAATAGATCGGTTCGTCATCCTGAACTTGTTTTATTAGTCGTTTTTATTGTTTTTAAAGGCCTAATAGCTACTTCGTGGAGAATCTATCATGATGCCGATCTATCGTCATTCCGACTGGCGTGCAGTCCCGAACCTTCGGGAGAGAAATCTTTTATGGATCTCACCGCTACGGTCGGGATGACGGATCGATGAATTAGATATATAAATTCTCTTGAATGGCAGGAATAATATTTCGTTCCTGGGCAAGTTTAAATAAAGTATCAACCGCTTTACGGCCTTCTTCGCCAAGGTTTATGCTATATTTATTCACATATAATTCGATGTGTTTGTACATTACGCTTTCTTCCATGGCCTGGGCATGCTCGCGGATAAAATCGATCCCCGATTTTGGATGTGAAAAGGCAAACTCTACCGATTGGCGGATTAAACGGTTTACTTTTAACTGTACCTCGCGATCTAAATTACGGTTGATTACGATGCCGCCCAGTGGAATGGCACAACCGGTTAGTTTTTCCCAGTAATCGCCTAAATCAACAATTTTGGTTAAACCTTTATCCTGATAGGTAAACCTGTTTTCGTGAATAATCAGTCCTAAATCAATCTGCCCGCTAAGCAAAGCTGATTCAATTTCCGAAAAAACAAGCTCCTGTTTGTTTTGTAAATGAGGATAAGCAATCCCTAGCAAAAAATTAGCAGTAGTGTATTTTCCTGGTATTCCAACCCTCAGTTTGGAGCCTGGTGTATGGAGTTCAGCGTCATTTTCTCCATCGAAATAATTCTTACTGATTAATAACGGTCCAACACCAAAACCCAGGGCACTTCCAGCATCCAGTAAGGCATACTGATTGGCCACATAGGCAAAAGCATGGAAACTTAATTTGGTAATATCTAATTCGCCCCTAAGCGCCTTTTGGTTTAAAGTTTCTACATCATCATAAGAAACCTCAAATTCTAATCCTTCAGTGTCAATTTTATGGTGAATTAGCGCATCGAAAATAAATGTATCGTTAGGGCAGGGAGAAAATCCAAGTGTAAGTTTCATCTATTTATTTTTTTGTTTTCAGTTGTTAGACGGAGCCTTTGACAATTAAAATAATTATTTTAATTGTGTCGGGTTCATAAATCAAAATTAAGTACTGCGGTAAACTAATCAGTCATAATCAGTTCATTTCTCCAACAAATGCAATGGCCCAATCGTTTAAGTTTTTAATGGCCAAGCCAATTTTCCAATTGTCTTTATTTCTTGGTTCTACATAATTAGATATACTTCTAATCTGTAAACAATCTATATTTAACTGTTTGCTGGCATAAAAAATAGCAGCACCTTCCATACTTTCGGTCGTTGGATTTAACCTTTTAATTAAATTTTTAATGCTTTTTTCGCTTCCCGTTACACAGTTCACGGTTATGCCTTTTGCTACCGGTAGGTTAACGCTTTTGTTTGTTTTCGAGGTGTAATGATTCTCACCAAAACCTAAATCGCTTATGGTTAAAAATTCGTCTCCATTTTCGGCGCCGAGCTCTGCAAAAGTATCTTCGGTAATATTTAATACGGTACCTAAGGCTATATTCCGATCGAAGCTCCCGGCGATGCCGAAATTTACCACAAGACTATATTTAGATGAAAGATGTTTGCCTAGGGCAAATGCTGTTGCTACCATTCCTACGCCTGTGATCAGCAAATCGAAATTTTTATTTTCTACAAAATTTCCATCCGGCAAATTAAAATGTTGATAAAAGAAAGTGAGTTCAGCTTTTGTAGCGGCAACAACTAAAATTTTCATATGGTAAAGTTAGCAGATTGTTTTCAATTAAGTTTTATGTAAGCTTTGGTCTTTAGTCTTTAAGCTTAAACCTTTATCCGTATATTTGCATTTTATTTTATAGTAATGATTTACATAACGAGAAAAGCATCCTTCAATGCGGCGCACAAATTGGCCCGTACCGATTGGGATGATGATAAAAACAATGAAGTTTATGGTAAATGTGCCAACCCCAATTGGCATGGCCATAACTATTGGTTATATGTTACAGTTAAAGGCGAAGTGAATCCGGAAACAGGTTTTCTTGTTGATTTGAAATGGCTGAAAGACGTGATGAATGACTATGTGGTAGATAAGGTTGATCATAAAAACTTGAATCTTGATGTAGATTTTATGAAAGGCAAACTGGCTTCAACAGAAAATCTGGCCATAGAAATCTGGAAACAATTATGGGCGCCGATAGCAGAGAGCGGTGCAGTTTTACATTGCGTAAAAATATACGAAACCGAAAATAATTTTGTTGAATACTTTGGTTAAAACCCCGAATTAATGAGCGATAAAGACGTATTGAAAGGCGAGTCAAGAGATGGCTATGTAAAAATAGACCGATACAACGAAGATAAAATTGAAGCTGTAGCTACACATTATAAAGATATTCTTGGCCAGTTGGGCGAAAATCCAGAACGCGAAGGTTTACTAAAAACACCGGAGCGCGTGGCTAAGGCGTTGCAATATTTAACACATGGTTACGATTTAAAACCTGATGAGATTCTGAAGGGCGCAATGTTTGAAGAAGATTATAGCCAAATGGTTGTGGTTAAGGATATTGAAGTATATTCGATGTGCGAACACCATATGCTACCATTCTTCGGTAAAGCACATATTGCTTATATTCCTAACGGACACATTGTTGGTTTAAGTAAAATCCCACGCGTAGTTGATGCTTTTGCCCGTCGTTTACAGGTACAGGAACGTTTAACGAACGAAATCAGAGATTGTATCCAAAATACCCTTAGCCCAATGGGCGTTGCAGTGGTAATAGAGTGCAGGCACTTATGCATGTCTATGCGTGGTGTGCAAAAGCAAAATTCGGTAACCACAACATCAGCCTTTACGGGGACTTTTTTAAGTAATGATAAAACAAGAGCCGAGTTTTTAAGGTTAATTACCGCGAGTTTAGATTAATAGTATTTAGTAGAAAGTAATAAGTATCAAGATAAGGCAATAGATAAAAAACGCCAGCCGCAAACGCGATACGCCAAACTAATTATAATGAAAGCATATATTTTTCCCGGACAGGGAGCACAGTTTGTAGGTATGGGTAAAGATCTTTATGAGCACCCAAAAGCTGCAGCATTATTTGAACAGGCTAATGAAATTATCGGTTTCCGCATTAGCGATATTATGTTTAGCGGAACAGATGAAGAGCTTAAACAAACCAATGTAACCCAACCAGCAATCTTTTTGCATTCGGTTATTTTAGCCAAAGTGTTGGGAGATGATTTTAAACCAGATATGGTTGCAGGTCATTCGTTAGGCGAATTTTCAGCATTAGTGGCCGCAAATGCATTAAGTTTTGAAGATGGGTTAAAACTGGTTATTGCCCGTGCAAATGCGATGCAAAAAGCTTGTGAAGCACAACCATCGACCATGGCAGCTATTTTAGGTTTAGCTGATGATGTGGTTGAAAAAATCTGTGCAGAAATTGATGCCGTGGTAGTTCCTGCAAATTATAACTGCCCAGGGCAATTGGTAATTTCGGGCAGTATAGAAGGGATTGATCTGGCTTGTGCTAAACTAACAGAAGCGGGTGCTAAAAGAGCTTTAAAATTAAATGTAGGCGGTGCATTCCACTCTCCTTTAATGGAACCTGCAAAAATTGAATTACAGGCAGCTATAGAAGCTACTCATATTTCTGCACCAATTTGTCCGGTTTACCAAAATGTTGATGCAAAGCCATATACCAACCCAACTGAAATTAAAGGCAATTTAATTAAACAATTAACGGGTGCTGTACGTTGGACACAAACAGTAGGGAACATGTTAGCCGATAGTGCAACTGAATTTGTAGAGGTTGGCCCGGGTAATGTATTACAGGGATTGGTTAAAAAGGTAAGCCGCGAAGTACAAACAAGTAGTGCTACCATAGCTTAATTTATTCAAAATAGAATATTAGTGCCAACGCCATAAACTCAGCTGTTTATGGCGTTGTTTTTTATCAATATTTAATATCTTTATCCGTAGATGAAAATGAGCTTTGGTGTAAAAATAAGATTTCTATTGCTTGTTTTGGGCTGTTGCCTCATTGCAACTTCTATTTCGTTAAGCAGGTTTACAACCAAAAATGAGCTCTTGGAGCACGATGCACAAGAGATTCAACAGAACCTTTTGATTAAAGAAAAAGCGGTAAAAAGCTTTCTGGCTGATAAAAAGCAGGTTGCCAAAGCTAAACAATTTCATCTCGATCCTAAAAACGCGATAGATTTTATCAAAGCATACCGCACAAACAATGGTATAAACTTACTAACCTACCAAAATAACCAGCTTAGGTTTTGGAGTACCAATAAAGTTTCCGAAATAGATCCAGCTACAATAAAAGAGGGTAGTTCGGTATTGTTTTTTTATAACGGCTGGTATGAGGTGATTAAAAGTACCCAGGGCGATTTTAGCCTTATTTTCTTGATCACCATTCAATCTCAATATCCTTTTAAAGAAACAAAGTATTTTAAAAATGATATCGATCCAATTTTATCAAATACCAAAATATTAACATTTGCATCTTTTACCGATAGGGATGTATATGTAATAAAAAGCCTGGATAATAAGTTTTTATTCGGACTTAAGGTTAAGCCAGGGTATGCAGAAACTCATTATTCGGGTACGCAATTATGGTTGTTTGTTGCCGGCATGTTGTGCATTTGCATGTTTTTTAACTCTTTAAGTTCGTTTATTGCCCGGCGTGGACATATTGCCTGGGGTACCTTTTTATTATTATTTTTCTTCCTGGCATTTCGGTTAACAGATTTATACTATGGTTGGTTTAACCATAGGTTTACTTTAGATTTATTTGATCCGAGGATATATGCCGATAATTTTCTGATGCCTTCGCTTGGCGATTTTCTGCTAAACGTAATTGCACTAACCTGGTTGCTCTTGTTTATGTACAACCATAAGGAACAATATAAGTTTCCGGGATGGATTAAGCGGAGCAAAATAATTGGAGTCGTTATTCAGACTGGCTTGATGGTCTTGATAGGGCGGATAGTTTGGGATACTGATGATATTTTCTTCGGGTTGATTTTTAACTCAAAAATTAATTTCGATATCGTTAATATCCTTAAGCTTAGCGGTACCAGTTGGGTAGGTATTGTGATTTTATGTCTGGCCTGGTTTCAGATTTACCTGATAACGGCTGTTTCAGCAACGGTAAGCAGTCAATTAAATGTTACAAATAAAGAGCGGGTCATTATTTTCTTAATTGGCTTTGCAGGTGTTTTTATCTACAAGCTAGTGGTAGATTTTAATGCATTTTTTATCGTTTTTGCCCTTGTATTATTTATCGTTGCACGGGCTGTTTATCTAAAAGAAAAAAACTTCTCAATCGGCATGTTTGCCATCGTATTTTTCTGCCTGGCCTTTAATACCTCTATTAAATACACCAAGTATAAAGATATTAAGGAAAGAAGTTTGCGCGAGCCCTTGGCCAGGAAAGTGCAATCGTCAGAAGATCCGAATGCCATTATTGCTTTAGGTACTTTGGGCAATGAAATTGTTAAAGATAATTTTCTGACAGGCTATTTTACTCAAAACCGAAAAGGCAGTTACTCGGTGCTCAAAAATCATATCAAAGATTATTTAGATGGCTATTTAAACCGCTACGATTATCAGATCTATCCATATGATAGATTGGGTGCTGCGATAGAAAATTCTGATACACCACCGATTGATAAATATAAAAACCTGGTTGAGGCTGGCTCTGTTAAAATTGATGGGGCTAACTTTTTTTATCAGGTTAACAATACATTTGGTTATCAGGATTACTTTGGTATCATTTCGGTTGTAGATAATGGCAGTTTATTAGGCACGCTTGTTATCGAACTCCGCTCGAAGCCGTATAATTATAATAATCGGCTACCCGATCTCTTAGGGGATCAAAAAATGATCAAAGATGAAGATTTTAAGGGT
The DNA here is from genome assembly GCA_030817875.1 of Flavobacterium sp. W4I14. Lineage (NCBI taxonomy): Bacteria > Pseudomonadati > Bacteroidota > Flavobacteriia > Flavobacteriales > Flavobacteriaceae > Flavobacterium > Flavobacterium sp. W4I14. The sequence goes on along the minus strand of JAUSZU010000001.1, from coordinate 4,822,498 downwards.
TATTCTATTGCCTTGTACAGCAATAATAAATTGCTTAATCAATCTGGAAATTATACCTACCCTTTAGATGGAAGTATATTTAAAGGTAAAAAGGATGATTTTATAACCAGTAATGATGATGAACTTCGCTACAGCCATTTAATTTATAAGCCTACTGATAGCAAAATGGTTGTAATCAGCAAAGAGAAGGTAGATTATGTAGAACGTTTGGCAGCGTTATCGTTTTTCTTTCTGATATTTATCATCTTCTCCTTGCTGCTTTATGGACTTATATGGCTAATCAAAAACCTTGATGATGATAAGGTGGGCTGGTTTAGTATCAACAGATCTTTAATGATCAATGCCAATAAAATTTTGTATAAAACCAGAATCCAGGTATCTATTGTATTGGCCGTTGTAGCAACGCTGGTAATTGTAGGTTGGGGAACTTATTATTATATGAACAATGAGTACCGTGGACAGCAGGATGCTATATTAAAGGATAAGATAAGGAAGATTCAACAAAATTTTGAAAAGCAGATTTTTAGTAATGGCATAATTGCAAACGACGAGAATGCAGCAGCAGATTTCAATAATTTTGCTGATATCAATAACGCGGATCTGAACCTATACGATCTGAGTGGTAACCTGATCATGACCACTTATCCAAAACTTTATAATTATAAAATTATCGGTAAAAAGATGGGGCCGTTTGCCTTTGCTTCTTTGGAAGGCTTGCATCGATCAGAATTTATCAATACTGAAGAAAAGATAGGCAACTTAACCTACGCTGCGGCATATGCCCCCATCAGGAACGCACAAAATAAAACAATTGCCTATATCGGCCTGCCAAATTACTCTACCGAAGAAGAATATACAGATAAACTGGCGCTTTTTGTAAGTAACCTGATTAATCTCTATGCCCTGGTATTTGTGGCCATTGGCGTATTGGCTGTATTTTTGGCCAATCAGATTACCAGTCCCTTAACTTTTATTCAGGAAAGTATTAGTAAAACGAAAATCGGGCAAAAGAACGAGCCCATCGTATGGCGTAGGCATGATGAGATCGGATCTCTAATTAAGGAGTATAACCATATGATTGCGGCCTTAGAAGATAGTGCGATTAAGCTCGCCAGATCGGAACGGGAGAGTGCCTGGCGCGAAATGGCGAAACAGGTCGCCCACGAAATTAAGAATCCGTTAACGCCTTTAAAATTAGGTGTTCAGCTGTTAGAGAAATCGTGGAAAGAGAAAGATCCTAACTTCGAACTGAAGTTTAATAAGTTTAGCAAATCGTTTATAGAACAGATTGACAGCCTTTCGAAAATTGCTTCTGAGTTTTCTAATTTTGCCAAAATGCCCGATACTAATTTGGAGCGCCTTTCTTTACTCCCGATTATTGAACAGGCGAGAGAAGTATTTAAAAGTACAGAAAATGTAACCATTGATGTGCTTAACAAAAGTGATAAGGACATCGAAATCATGGCCGATCACGATCAGCTTTTAAGAACGTTTAACAACCTGCTTAAAAACGCAATAGAAGCTATTGATGAGGAAACTTTATGCTGCATAACCATCATTATATATGTAGACGCAAAAAATGCATATATCGAAATAAAAGATAATGGAAAAGGCATTCCACCGGCCCTGCACGATAAAATATTTGTACCGAACTTTACTACAAAAACCTCAGGTACAGGTTTAGGCTTAGCCTTTGTTAAGCAGGCTGTAGAAAATGCGGGCGGTTCGGTTAAGTTTACCTCGATAAGTGGCTTAGGAACAACATTCTACTTAAACTTTCCGTTAGCTTAAATTAAAAATAATCAGAAGAGATTTGGTTATCAGAAAGTGGGGTTTATCTCAGCTCCACTTGAGCCTTACCCATGGTATTACCATCAGCATATAAAATTACGGTATATATGCCTTTTATAAACGGTTTAGGGTTTGCCCAGTCGATAACATAGGTGCTGTCATCGTTATTGTAGTTAATAAAAATAGAGTGGCTAAACTGCATATCCTGCCCATCAGCCTCAAAATGGTTTCCTTCGTCTGCAAGCAGATTCCCAGCTGGATCGAATACCCGAAGATAAATGTTATGATGTCCTTTTTCTGCTAATTGGTTAGGCACAACATTAAAGCGCACGCTTAACTTCTCGGCAGTAGATGACTTGGTTACTTCGACTTTTTTGCCACTTGATTTTGTTCTGAAAGCAATAATTTCGGCAGATTGAAGCTTTAATGCCGCGGCAGTTTTAACTTTCGCATTTAGATTAGCGTTTTCATTCTCTAAGTTCGATGCCTTACTGCTGATGTTTCTTAGGGTATTCTGTAAACTATCGCGACTGTTTTTTAGGAAAATATTGTCTTTCTGCAGCTGAATAATCTGATCATTATAGTTTTTTACAAATGTTTTCAGTTCATTAATCTGTGCATTGGCTTTGTCGAGTTCGCCCTGGGTAATCTGGTTTTTTTCTAAAGCTGCTTTAAGTTCTTCGATTTTTACCCGGGCAAGTTTCTGCTCTTCAACAAGTTTCTCGTTTAAATCCAGGTTCAATGCATTAACCTTATCCAGCTCAACCTCAATCTTTTCTACCTCGAGCCGCAGTTTATCCTTCTCTGTGCTAACTGTAACAAATCTTTCACTTTGCTTTCGATCTTTAAAAAACAAGTAAGCATTTGTGCCAATTAAAGCTGCAATAACGATGACCAGGAAGTAAATTTTGTTTCTATCACCCTTATTAATCTTTTGTGGTTCCATTTTTAATAACGCTGTATCTTCTGTAAATTAATATACTTTTGTTCTCCATAGGTAAATGGGGGTACACAATTAATTTTAGCAGGGCGCAAATTAATTTTTTTAAAAACTTATAAGAGTTTTTAAAAAAAATCGTTTACTTGCTAATGTTCATTTGTATTGAAATCAACACAAACACACAGCCTGAATAAAAAAATAAGACAGAAATAATGCTTAAAAACTTCCTATACGCACTTTTATCTTTAACTGTAGTACCTTATATATTAAATGCACAACCTTTATCAAAAATTGCACCAAAAAGGGAGTTTAGGGGTGTTTGGGTGGCTACTGTTACCAATATAGACTGGCCATCGAAGCCAGGTTTAAACATTGATCAACAAAAGCAGGAACTCATTGGTATTTTAGAAAGACATAAAAGTCAAGGGATGAATGCAATTATTTTGCAAGTTAGACCAGCAGCCGATGCGTTTTACGCAAAATCAAGAGAGCCCTGGAGCCAATGGTTAATGGGTAAACAAGGTTTAGCACCTGCACCTGGTTACGACCCTTTAGCCTTTGCCATTAAAGAAGCTCATTTCAGGGGAATGGAACTTCATGCCTGGTTTAATCCTTATAGGGCCAGTATGAGTAGCTCAGCTGTTTTAAGCGAAAACCATACTTATCGTAAACACCCCGATTGGTTTTTTACCTACGGTGGCAAAAAGCAGTTTGATCCGGGTATTCCAGATGTAAGGGAATATATTGTTCAGGTAATTTTAGATGTGGTAAAAGGATACGATATTGATGGAATTCACTTCGACGATTATTTTTACCCTTATAAAGTAGAGGGGCAAACGATTAACGATGGCAATACTTTTTACAAATACCCCAATAATTTTTCAGATATAAAAGACTGGAGGCGCAACAACGTCGATCTGCTCATCAAGCAGCTGGATGATAGTATCCACCACTATAAAAAATGGGTAAAGTTTGGTATTAGTCCTTTTGGGATCTGGAAAAATAAAAATGAAGACCCCGAAGGTTCTGCTACCAGCGGCCTATCCAATTATGCAGAACTTTTTGCCGATAGTCGTAAATGGGTTAGGGAAGGCTGGGTAGATTACATCAACCCTCAAATTTATTTTACGTTTACCAGAAGAGTAGCTCCCTATGGTGTTTTGGTCGACTGGTGGAGCAATAATACTTTTGGCAGACATGTTTATATCGGACAGGGCGCTTATCTGGTAAATTCGAGGGCAGAAGCTGCATGGAAAAACCTAAGTGAAATACCCAATCAGATTAGATACATAAGAAATAACAACCGAATTCAGGGGAGCGTGTTTTTTAGTTCTAAATCATTAAGTACAGTTGCTAAAGCTGTAGGCGACTCGTTAAAGAATGATTTTTATAAGTACCCTGCTTTGCCCCCGCAAATGCCATGGCTGGATGAAGTGCCACCAAACGAGCCTCAAGCATTAACGGCTGATGCACTAAAAGATGGTGTGCATTTAAAATGGCAACTTCCGTTAAAGGCAAAAGATGGAGAAACGGCCTCGGGATTTGTAATTTACCGGTTTAGTGAAGGAGAAAAAATTTCGGTACTTGACCCTAAGTACATTGTTAAAATAAGCTTTGAAGATTATCTTTCATATATTGATACCAGTGTAGAAAGTGGGAAGCGGTACAGCTATCTTGTAACTGCGCTAGATCGACTAAAAAATGAAAGTGAACCTAGCGGACCTGTTGGTGTCGAAGTTCCTTTAGCAAAGGAATAATAAGTGCTATTTATCTTTCTTGTTGGTCGATTCTCTTTCTACAACAGCTGGATCGAGCACGATATGCTCCATATTGGCATACGGGCTCTCCTGATTAATCATTTTCAGAAACATTTTAGCGCATTCTTTGCCCATTTGTGGTGCATGCTGATCAATTGTTGATAGGTTAGGTGTGATGTAAGCGGAGAATGCTTCATTGGCGAAACCAATTACACCAACTTCAGGGGGTGTTTCATCAATCTCTTTAAGCTTTTTAATTACACCTAAGGCGGTAAAATCATCACCTGCAATAATAGCATCAGGTTTGTTTCTGCTGCGCATTAATTTACCTGCACCAAACCGACCGTCTTTAATGGATAAACCACCAAAAATAATATGTTCTTCCATTAGCGGAAGGTTATAGTCTGCTAAGGCTGCTTTATATCCTTCTAAGCGATCGTTAAATATTTTAATCTGATGAACGGTGGTTACAAATGCAATTTTTTTATAACCCTGATCGATTAAATGTTTCGTAGCAATATAGCCTGCCTTGAAATCATCAAGTGTAATGGTAGGGACTTTTAGTTCTAGATCTACCCGGTCGAATAAAATAAGTGGTTTATTTTGCTTAATAATTTCGGCAAAGTGCGAAACATCTTTTGTTTCTAAAGACATGGAGGCCATAATGCCATCTACCTGCGCCTCTAGTAAGGTTCTTACGCCGTTTATTTCGTTCTCTACAGATTCGTTAGATTGGTAGATAATAACACGGTAGCCGCTGTCTTTCAGTCCGTCTTCTATACAATGGATGATAGATGCGAAGAAGTGCGCCTGTACACTTGGTACAATTACACCAATAATATGGGTTTTGCCAGATTTTAATGCAGAGGCGAGTTTATTCGGGCTATAGTTTAATTTTTTAGCCATTTCAACAACAGCTTTTCTGGTGGCGTCACTTATTGCCGGAAAGCCGCTAAGCGCCCTGGAAACTGTTGATACGGTAATATCAAGCTCCTTGGCTATATCGTATATGGTGGTTTTCTTTTTCAATTGCAGAAGTGAGGACAATCAATTATAGCGTAAATTTACTAAACCTTAATAATAATGTTCTTTTTATACATAAAATATAATAACACATAAAAACCGAGCACATAGGTTATGGCCCAAACCAAGGAAGCATTTATGGGGCTAAAAAACGGAGTGTAACAAGTTTCGTAAAAACGCACCAATAATCCTGTTTTTGTGCCATCAGGTTTGGTAATCTGGATCAGGTTTAATACCCGCGGCATTAAGCCTGCTAAGAAAAAGACTGTTATGGCATTTACACCATAAACAACAAAAGGAGTGGTAAATTTTTTGTAGCCCTGAACATCGATGATCCAGTAACAAAGCGCCAGTCCTATTGATGCCAATCCACCTGCATAGAGTACATAAGAGCTTGTCCAGAGGGCTTTGTTGATCGGGAATTGTAAATCCCAAAGTAAACCTAAAATAACAGTGGTTATACCCGCAGTAAATAACCAGGCCACCTTAGTTGCATTGTCTACATCTTTTCTGCGCATCCAAACGCCAACCAGAATGCCAAATAAGCACGTTCCTACTGCCGGTAATGTGCTCAAAACCCCTTCCGGATCCCAGGTTTTAGATGAGGCCCAGGTATGTGCTTCGGTTAAAATCCCGCGGTCTATCCAGGCGGCTAAATTGGTTTCTTTTTCCAGGTTGGGGTAACCTACTCCCGGTACGGGAATAAATGTCATTAAGGCCCAATAGAGAGCAAGGATTACAATTAAGATTTTGAATATGGTTTTATTCGATACTTTGATGAAAATGATACTGCTAATGATAAAAACAATGCCTATTCTTTGTAAAACACCTAAAAGACGAACCGTTTCAAAAGCCTCCCAGATCGATCTGCCGTCTATTATGGCACTGATAATTTTTCCGGAAATGGCCAAAAAGAAACCGAGTAAATAAAGGATAATGCCACGTTTAGTGGCTTTTATGATTGTTTTTTGATGTGTTAGCGGATCTGCTTTGCTACTGCTCATGGCAAATGCAATGGATACACCAACAATCCATAAGAAGAATGGGAAAATTAAATCGGTAGGGGTACATCCATTCCATTCAGCATGCTCTAAAGGCGCGTAAATATGTCCCCAGCTGCCCGGATTGTTCACTAAGATCATTGCGGCTACGGTTAATCCCCTGAAAAAATCGAGAGATAACAATCGTTGTTTGGGTTCGGTCATGATTAGCTTGTTTGGGTTCAGCAAACTAATTTAGAGTATTGTTTTTAGAATGAGAAATAAATCGGTTTACTTCCCGAAGTCTTTCTGCACTCACGGCCTTTTGAGACTTCGCGGGTTAGGTAAAAAAAATCCTGCCTTGAGTTGACAAGGCAGGATCAATATTTATTTTAACACTAATTAATCCACAAATTTCCAGCGTACAAACGCTTCCATTGCTTCATATTCTGCAAGTCCAAGCTCATCGTACGCTTTTGCCGTATCACGGTTACGGTCTTCGGCACGCTGCCAAAACTCTCTCGCATCATCACCAGGGAAAACTGCTCTGTCTTTTTGGCTCTGGTGTTTGAAAATGGCATATTTTTTACGCTCAAGCTCCTGCGGAGAAATAGGAACTGCCATTTCGATCTCGTGCGTTTCAAATTCCTGCCAAGCACCGCGGTACATCCACAACCAACAGTCTTGCGCCCAGGCTTCAGTTTTACGTAAGCGCTTCAACGCTTCTAAAATAATTCTGAAACAAACAATGTGTGTTCCATGTGGGTCTTCAAAATCGCCCGCTGCATAAACCTGTTGAGGCTTCACTTTTTGCAAAAGTTCAACAGTGAGTTCGATATCCGCGTCAGTTACCGGATTTTTTTGATTTTTACCACTCTCATAAAAGGGCAGTGCCTGGAAATGGATATGGTCATCTTCAAGGCCGCAATAGCGAGCTCCAGCTATGGCCTCACCTTTTCTGATCAGCCCTTTAACAGTCTGAATTTCTGGTATATCTACCTGGTTTGGTTGTTTCTGCTCAATAAAGCTTCTCATTTTGTTGTAGAGATCCTTCAAATGTGTATTGTCCATGCCCATTTTCTCCGTGAAATCTACATTGAACTCAACAAAACGAAGCGCATCATCATCCCAAACCGCGGTATTACCTGAAGTTTGGTAAGCTACGTGTACATCGTGCCCTTGGTCAACCAGACGAAGAAAAGTACCGCCCATCGAAATCACATCATCATCAGGGTGCGGTGAGAAGATAATTACTCTCTTTTTAGCAGGCTCAGCTCTTTCCGGACGCTGAGAATCATCAGCATTCGGTTTACCGCCTGGCCAACCTGTAATGGTGTGCTGTAATTTATTAAAGATATGGATGTTGATGTTGTATACTGGTCCTTTTTCAGTAGCCAGTTGTGCCATACCATTATTGTTGTAATCGTCCTCCGTTAACTTTAAGATCGGCTTTTTTAAGGTGTTAGCCAGCCAGATTACCGCTTTACGGATCAGAGCATCTGTCCAAACACAGTCTTTAACCAACCATGGGGTATCAAAACGGGTCAGCTCTGAAGCTGCAGGCGCATCAAGAATGAATTCTACATGATCAGAAAGCTGCAGGTATGTTGCCGGAACATCGCCCGAAATTTCGCCTTCGACTGCTTTTTTGATAATCGAAGCTTTTTTACGGCTCCAGGCCATTAATATAATTTCCCTTGCTTTGAAAATCGTACCGATACCCATTGTAATGGCCTTAGTTGGTACGAAGGTTTTTCCGCCGAAATCACGTGCGGCATCACGGCGGGTAAGGTCATCTAAAGTAACTAAACGGGTGCCAGAATTTGGTGCAGATCCCGGCTCGTTAAATCCGATGTGGCCTGTACGGCCAATACCTAAAATCTGGATATCAAGACCACCAAGATCACCTATCTTCTTTTCATATTCTAAGCAAAATGCAGGAATGTCTTCCAGTGCAAGCGTACCATCAGGGATGTGAACATTCTTCTTATCAATATCAATATGATTGAAAAGGTTTTCGTTCATAAACGTAACATAACTTTGTGCCGCAGTTGGCGCCATTGGATAGTATTCATCCAGGTTAAAAGTAATTACGTTTTTAAAACTCAAGCCCTCTTCTTTGTGCAGTCTAACCAGTTCGGCATAAACTGCAATTGGGGTAACACCTGTTGCTAAGCCCAGTACTGCAGGTGTGTTGCTTGCTTGTTTAGATTTAATGAGCTCGGCAATGCGGTGTGCAACATTAATTGAAGCAATTTTTGGATTTTCGAACACGCTTACCGGTAATTTCTCGAAACGTGTCTCCTCCAGTAGATTTAATCTAGCCATTTTTTTTATATGGATTTTAATGTACGGAGCAGTAAATATAGAGAGTTATGCCCAATTTGTAACAAAGGATATTTACTTTTATTGCAAGTATTTATATAAAATTCGATTAAAGGGGCAGACAAACGTTTGATCTTTTTAAGATAAAAAGCTAATATGAACACACAGATTGAAAAGTTGTATTCGAAAGCAGGGAAATCGGAACGCTTAATTATAGGATTGATGAGTGGTACATCAATGGATGGACTGGATATAGCGCTTTGTTTGGTGAAGGGAAGCGGTGCTGAGACGGATATCCGGATTTTAAAATTTAAAACAGGCGATTATACCGATGATTTTAGGGCGAAAATAAAAGCGATTTTTTCTAAAAAAGAAGTCGACTTACAGTTGGTGTGCCTGATGAATGAACATATTGCAAATACCCATGCAGGGCTAATAAACGAAGCGTTAAAAGAGTGGGGTTATCAAAATGAGGCTATCGATTTTATTGCCAGTCACGGCCAAACCATTTTTCATGCGCCTAAATCTCTGCATCAACTAGCCGATTATCCTAATGGTACTTTGCAAATTGGTGATGGCGATCATATTGCATTAAAGACAGGGATTATCACACTTTCTGATTTTAGGCAGAAACATTTGGCTGCTGGCGGAGAAGGTGCTCCTTTAGCAGTTTATGGCGACTATTTAATATTTTCGAAAGCGGGTGAAGATCGGGTAATGTTAAATATAGGCGGCATAGCAAATTTCACCTATTTGCCGGGCAGTACCAATGCCAGTGAAATTTTTTCGACGGATGTTGGCCCTGGAAATACTTTGATGGACCAGTACATGCAAAAACATTTTAATCAATTTTATGATAAAAATGCTGCTGTTGCATTGGCAGGCGAATCTAATCCCAGTTTATTGTCTGCGTTGTTGAACTGCAGCTTTTTTGGTCTGGATTTTCCTAAAACCACAGGACCGGAATTGTTTAATCTGGAGTATTTAACCACCGCACAAGAACAGTCATCAACAACTGGTTTAAGTACAGCCGATGTAATGGCTACTTTATGTCATTTTTCTGCAGAGACCATTACGAATGCAATTAAGCGTTCCTTTGGCGAAGATGCTAAGGCACAGGTTTTTATGAGTGGCGGCGGAATGCATAACCCCTTACTTGTACAACTTTTAAAAAGCAAGCTTCCTTTTTGCAACTTCTTAACCACTGACGATTTAAATATCGATCCCGATGCAAAAGAGGCTGTTTTGTTTGCTGTTTTGGCCAACGAAACGCTCTGTGGTAAACCGATAAACTTTGGCGATAGGCAAGGTGTACCTCCGGTTTGCATGGGTAAAATTAGTTTGCCAGCTTAGGTAAGCACAATTTTGTAAATCAGTTTGTACAGGTTAAAAATTTGGTTTGTGCGGTATTTTGTTAAATTTGTTTTAACACTAATCTTCTAACAAAACCAAATTTTATGGAAAAAAGTTACCTAAAATGGTCACCAGGATTCTTCGCAATTTTGTTGATCCCATTTCTGCTGCTCTTATTTACAGAAATGGCGCAGGCACAAAACAAACGGTATACCATAAGCGGTAAGGTCACCGACGCCGCAAATAACAGCCCTGTTCCGGGCGCTGTTGTGAAAATTATCAATACAAATCTTGTAACAAGCACAAGTTCGGGAGGAACGTATAACTTTTCGGTTGATTTAGCACCTGGTAAATACCAGATCCAGATTTCTTTTATTGGCTATAAATCGAATATGGAAACGGTAACACTTGGCGATAATGCCACAGTTCAGGCAAATAGTGCTTTAAGTGGCGATGCAGTAGGGCTCGATGAGGTAATTGTTACGGGTACCTCTCAAGGAACGACCAGAAAACAACTCGGTAGTTATGTGAGTACGGTAAAAGGTGATGATTTAAACAAGGCGCCTAGTGGAAATGCACTGGCGTCATTACAAGGTAAAACGCCAGGTGCACAGATCAGCCAAAATTCTGGAGACCCAGCTGGTGGCATTTCTGTTCGTTTAAGAGGGGTGAGCTCGGTTAACTCATCATCAGAACCACTTTACATCATTGATGGGGTAATTGTAAACAATTCTACAACCAGAGTAACCAATACATCAGCCAATTATGATGGCGGAAACTTTGTAGGAAGTATTGGACAAAACCGGATGGTGGATATTAGTCCTTCAGATATTGATCATATTGAGGTTTTGAATGGTGCAGCAGCGGCAGCCATTTATGGCTCAAGGGCAAATGCAGGGGTAATCCAGATTTTCACCAAGAGAGGTAAAACTGGGGAACCTCAAGTGAGCTTTAGCACAAGCCTAACCATCAGCGAGCTGCGTAAGCAGATTGAAGTTAACCAAGCGCCTGTTAGGTTTGGGGATAATGCGAATTCTGTAACGCAAGATGTCATTCAAACAGTTGCGCCAACTCCTGGTGCCACTCCTGTTTTACAGACTGCAACAACTCCGGTAACCAGGTACAATTATCAGGATTATATTTTCCACACTGGTGTAGGTACAGATAATTCCGTTTCTGTTTCTGGTGGGAACGATAATACCAAGTTCTACACTTCGGCAGGTTATTTTTCTAATCAGGGGATTATTAAAAATACTGACTTCAGAAGAATGAACTTTAGGGCAAATTTGGATCAAAAAATTAATAACTGGGCAAAGATGACAGCTGGTTTTAACTATGTGCATAGCGATGCAAATGAAAAACCAGATGGTAATTCATTCTTTTCACCAATGAACTCTGTCACCATTATTGGTAACTTTCACGATATTTTTGCAAGAGATATATTGGGCAATTTAAAAGCTGTTGGAGAACGCGGTCGTGTTAATCCAGTTACTGTTATTGAAGATATCAAGCAGCGCCAGTTTACCAATCGTATTATTGCCAATCTAGGTTTAAAGCTCAATCCTATAAAAAATCTGACTATCGATTATACGATGGGGGTTGATAATTCCATTCAAAACGGAACAACATTTATTCCCCCCTTTACTTATAATGTGAGTACAGGTTTTTATGGTGGTGGAGCTAATTTAGATCCATCATTAAATGGTTATGCCAGTGCGGCAAATGCAACAACTACACTGTTTAATAATGAATTAAATTTCACCTATGACGCAAAAATATCTGACTTATTAAGTTCGACAACGCAATTAGGTGGATCTTATCAGTATCAGAAAGATTTGTTTAGTTTGTTAAATGGCAGGGGGCTGGCACCACTCATTCAAACGGTTAATGGGGCGAGTACGATACTACCCAATAATGATAACCGCTCAGAATTCTCAATAAGCGGGGCCTATTTACAACAGAATTTTAAATATAAAGACCATCTTTTTGTTACGGGAGCAATCAGGGTCGATCAATCGACTGTTTTTGGTGAAGGCAACGGTACACAATTTTATCCAAAGGCAAATGTAAGTTATGTGTTGTCATCTGCTAATTATTGGAAGGAACTTGGTGTTTCGTCTTGGTGGAATGCATTTAAACTTCGGGCAGCGTATGGCGAATCGGGTAATTTAACCGGCATTGGTGCTTACGATCGCTTTAATGTGTATTTGCCTAGCGCCTTAAACAGCAAAACGTCACTAGCATCCAGCAGTACGCTTGCTAATACTGATGTTAAACCAGAGCGTCAAAAAGAATTGGAATTAGGTACAGATATGTCGTTTTTTAATAACCGTTTGGGCTTGACTTTTAGCTGGTACAATAAAAGCGTTAAAGATTTATTATTGGGAGTGGTAATTGCGCCAACTACAGGGTATTCCAGCCTTTTGGATAATATTGGCGGATCGCTTAAAAACAAAGGGATAGAGCTCATGCTTACAGGAGTACCATTAAAAACCCAAGATTTTACCTGGACATCAACGCTAATCTACAACAGAAATAGAAATAAAATTGTAGGTTCAGGTGCACAGAGGCTAATTTCAACCAACGCTGGTGCACCTGTTTCTATCACTGATGGTTATCCGGTAGGTGTTTTTTACGGAACATATTTTGAGCGGACATCAAATGGAGATATTGCAACAAACGCTGCTGGTATTCCTTTAACTGCCGGTCAAACCGCAGGTAATGTTTTGCGTAAAGTAATCGGCGATCCGAACCCAGATTATACGGGGTCTTTTGTGAATGATTTTACGTACAAAAAATTGAGTTTACACATTCAATTGGATGCTGTTCAAGGAGGAGATGTATGGAATGCGGATTGGAGAACCCGTCAAGGCGTAGGTAATGGCAAGGTTGCCGAAGCAGAACAGCTTGGTCAATTGCCTAGAGGCTATGTGGCTGGTGCCTACAATGTAGAAGAATGGCGTATTGATGATGGATCTTTTGTGAAATTGAGAGAGATTTCTTTGAGCTATAATATTGGTCAGGTTAAATTTATTAAAAATTTAACGGTTAATCTTAGTGGAAGGAATCTGATTTCGTGGGATAATTACAAAGGCTACGATCCTGAGCTGAACGCTGGTGGTCAATCTACAATTTTGAGAAATATCGATTTCGGCTCTGTGCCTATTCCACGTACTTTTTCTTTCGGTTTACAAGCTAAGTTTTAATTTATTGGAAAAAATAAATCATATTAAGATGAAAAATTCAAGATCAAAATATATTTGCTATACATTTTTCTTTGCAATGGCCCTTTCACTGGCTGCTTGTAAAAAGGAATATTTAAATCCTAACGGTGCTGTAGCTGATGATGTGCTCCTTTCTGCAAGAGGTTTGACCGGGATTTCGGTTGGCCTTCAGAAAAATTTCTCCACAACCAGGGCAGGGCTCCTGTATGCAGCAATTACCGTTAATGGCATTACTACTAACGAGTTAATTTCTGTTAACACAGGAAATACCAATGAAGACCGGCTGATGACGGGGGGAGTGCAGGTGGATGGTACAAATTCGGTATTGCTAAATGTTTGGACCAGTTCAAATAAAATCATTTTTGATGCAGATAATGTGATCAATAATGCCGCTAATCTTGCCGATAAAGGTTTGGCTTCGGGCTTAATTGCACATGCCAGTATTTTTAAAGCCTTGGCATTGGGTAATTTGTCGGAATTTTGGGAAAAAGTTCCAAACGGAACTGGACAGAACGTAACTTTTATTACAAGGACAGATGGTTTTAACAAAGCTATTGCAACCATTGATAATGCTTTGGCCTTAATTGCAGCAAACCCAATCAGCACCTCGTTTTTGAGCAATATTCCTACAGGAGTAGATATCCCGAATACGCTCAATGCTTTAAAGGCTCGTTACGCGTTGTTTGTTGGCAATTATGCCCTTGCCTTAAGTAGTGCCAATGCTGTTGATTTAACTAAAAGGTCGGCACTAACTTATGACGCGCAAAATCTTAATCCCATTTTTGAGATTGCCACCTCTACTAATAATGTAATTCAGCCAAAAAATATAAATTTAGGGCAAACTGGTGGTAATATCCCAGATGCAGGCGACGCCAGGATTCCATTTTACACAGCAATGAACACTACAGTGCGTATTAATGGTTTTGGTGCGGCCAGCTTAGCGCCAATTCCAGTTTATCTGCCCGGTGAAATGACTTTAATTAAGGCAGAGGCCTATGCTCGACAGGCAACCCCTAATCTGGCATCATCATTAACTGAACTAAATAAGGTAGTAACCCGTCCTGCAACAGGAAATGTGCTCGACGCTAATTATGGAATGGGAGCCGGGTTGCCAGCATTAACCGGTCCTTACACACAGCAACAGCTTTTAGATCTGATTTACAAACACCGTTGTATTGAGCTCTTCATGTCTGGCTTAAAACTTGAGGATATGAGAAGGTTCAATCAACCTTTAACTGACCGCAAGCGTAATTTTTTCCCTTATCCTTTCGCAGAAAGAGATAATAATACCAATACCCCTGCAGACCCTACTTTCTAGCAGATATAAAAAAGTCCCGATCTTGTCGGGACTTTTTTATAAAATATTCAGCTCTTTAGCGCGGTAACCGGCTAAAGATTCATGTCCTACTTCTAACTCAGTTATCAAATAACTAATGCTTTCTATTGGGCAAACCCTTAATCTTAAAGCAATATCCAATTTCTCGGAGATGCAAAGCACGGCCGTTTTTTTTGCACAGGCCAACATGGCTTTTTTAAGTTGGTTAATTTCCCAGTAAGTATCCGTTAAGCCTTCATCGGGATGGATAGCGCTGGTTCCCATCAGACATAGATCGGCCTTAATTTCAGATAACTGTGTAATTACTTGTCCGCCATAGGTAACCTGCGAATTTTTAGAAAACAAGCCGCCAATTAAAATTACTTCAATATTATTGTATTTGGCCAATTCTACTGCAACCAGCGGACTAATGGTGAAAAATGTAGCAGATAGGCCCTGCGGAAGTCGTTTTACAAATTCTAAAATCGTTGTTCCTCCTCCGGTTAACACTACCATGCCATCTTTTATCAGCTGAATGGCTTTTTTGCCAATCGCAATCTTGCTATCTCTGGCATAAACCGTACTATCGTCAAAAGAACTGTGATAAGATTTCGATAAAGCACCTCCATGAACCTTGTAAAGCAGGTTTTCATCAACAAGTTCCTGTAAATCTCTTCTGATGGTATCTTCCGAAACATTAAGCAATTGGACCAGATCAGAAGTTAATACGCGGTTATGTAAATTAATCTGGCGCATAATGAAGTCGTGGCGTTCTTTTTTCAGCATAAAGCAGTGTCTGGTTTTAAACGAATGTATAAAAGATTTTTAGAATTTTTAAATTTTGCGTGTTTTTGCGCTTTTGTGCGATAAAGTTTTGAAAAATATCGCAATTATTGCATTTGATTTTGTTTTAATATCCAAAAACATTTCTATATTTACGATAACTAAATGTTGAGATGCGTTATTATGCGTGTTTAAACAAAAACCGGAACAACAACTAATTTCATTTTAACCATTTCTTAAAGCAGTTTTATGAAGAAAAAACTACTCCTAACTTTTCTTGGTGGGTTTTTTTTGATTGCGCATCTTTTTGCGCAACAAATTACCATAACCGGGAAGGTCACATCCGATGATGGGCCGGTGCCAGGCGTATCTGTTCGTGTAAAAGGAACAAATACTGTTGCACAAACTAATTCTACCGGACTTTACAGTATTAAAGCGCTTAAATCTGACGTTATAATATTCACATATGTGGGTTATATAACTCAAGAAAAAACCGTTGGCCCAACCACCACAATTAATATCGTGCTAAGGCAGAATGCGAGCTTGCTGGATGAGGTTGTGGTTACCGCTTATGGGATTGAACGGAATGCTAAAAGCTTAGGCTACTCAACGCCCACTGTGCGCGGAGATGAAGTTACCCAAACAGGCCGCGAAAATTTTATCAATGGTTTGGCCGGAAGAGTTCCGGGACTTTTTGTAAACCCAACATCTGGCGATCCAGGAGCATCTTCCCAGATCATTTTAAGGGGTATTGTTTCCATGACGGGCGATAACTCCCCGTTGATTGTTTTGGATGGGGTGCCGATTGATAATTCTGTCTTAAATCAGGGCAGTACAGCTATGAATGGCAATAATAGGAGTCAGGATTATACCAACCGGGCATCAGATATCAATCCGGCAGATATAGAAAGTTATACTATTTTAAAAGGACCAGAAGCTACTGCACTTTATGGTAATTTAGGGGCAAGCGGAGCCATAGTAATCACGACCAAGAAAGCTAAGGCGGGTAAATCAAGTGTCTCCTATAATGGTTCTTTAAGAATTGAAACCGTTAATAATTCGCCTGAGGTTCAGCAGGTTTATGGCCAAGGTGATGCCAATGGTATTTTTAATGGAGGCTCTTTTAACTTTTTTGGGCCAAAGTATCCCGAAGGATTGCCTGTTTATGATAATGTGGGAAGTTTCTTTAGAACCGGTACCGCACAAAAGCATAATGTGGTAATGGAAGGAGGCAAAGAAGCCTTAACATACAGGTGGTCTAATGAGTACACAGATAACAAAGGCACTATTCCAACAACCAGATACCAAAGGTTTGTATCTAGTGTAACCGGAGTAATTCCCATTTCGGATAAAATTAAGGTAACAACCCGGTTTAGCTATACAAATGCATACAACAAGAAGGCAAATAAGGGTGTTCAGGGTTATTTAATGGGGTTATTGAGGTTTCCATCGAGATTTGATGTAAACAATTGGATCGATCCTGTTGGGAACAGGGTAGTTACAACAGGTACAATTTATAATGAGAGTGATAATCCATTTTGGGATGTAAATAAAAACTTGTCAGAAGATAAAACGAATGCAATTGTCGGTAACGCAAATCTATCATACAAGCCAACTAAATGGCTAACCGTTACAGGTATTTTAGGAACTAATCTTTCAAATACAACCGGGTTGACGGTTTATCATACACAATCTTTTTCTGGCTCTGGAAGCGCGGCTACACCAACAGGCGGTACCATTAATACATACCAGGCTTTAAATAAAAGGTTGGATGGTTCTGTAACAGCATCTGCAGTGCATAAATTCTGGAAATTTAATAACACCTATATCATTGGCGCCAATTTTTCTGATGTAAACAATACCATTAACTCTGCCAGAGGGCAGAATATGTTCGATCCCGATTTTTATAGCATCAACAACACTTTGCCATCAACGCAGTCGGCCAAGCTTGCCATCAACCGTTACCGGAATGCGGGTGTTTTTGCCCAGGCTGTGCTTGGCTATCAGTCTTTATTTTACTTAACATTATCTGGCAGGTTAGATGCAGCATCGAGGTTGATGCCAAGTAACCCATACTTTGCTTATCCATCAGCAAGTTTTGCATTCAATTTTACAGAGCTAGAAGCAGTTAAAAATTGGAATATTTTCAGTAGTGGAAAGTTGAGGGCTTCTGCAGGTATAACAGGTAAGGAGCCGTACAAAGCGTATGCACTGGCTACCCGTTTATTAACCGTAAATAGCACTGGTGGCGGATTTAACTACGATCTTGCCAATGGTGGAAATCCCGATTTAGTACCCGAACAGACTAAAAACTTCGAAACCGGATTTGAATTCGGCTTTCTAAAGGATAGAATCAGTATAGATTTTACGTATTATAAACTCAATAGTCACAAGCAGATTATAGCGCCAAGGATCAGCTATGGTACCGGTTCGGTAGTCAGGTTAATGAACGGCGGCGATGTTGTTAATAAAGGTGTTGAAATACAATTGAAAGGATCGCCCATTCGATCCAAGGATTTTAACTGGGATATGACCTTCAATTTTACCCATAATAAAGGTATAGTATTGTCGATAGCTGATGAGCTGCCCGAGCTTTATGATTCTGATACCTGGGTTGCAAATGGACTAAGGGGAGCCGTTTTTCCTGGCGCAAGTACTCTTGCTATTGCAGGATGGGTTAACCAACGTAATAGCAGGGGCGATCTTTTGATTAACCCGGCAACAGGCTTGCCGATTTTAGGAAGTGATCAGGAATTTCCTGTAATTGGTGATCGGACACCCAAATTTAACCTCGGTTTTGTTAATAACTTAAACTACAAAAATTTTAATCTTTCGTTTCTGTTGGATCTAAGGATTGGCGGAGACGTTTATAACCAGACCCAATACGAACTTTACAGAAGGGGTTTGAGTATGAAAACACTTGATAGAGATGTGCCAAGGGTAATTACAGGAGTGCTAAAAGACGGCTTGGAAAACACTGCCAATCCAACAGTTAACACTATTTTGGTTACTCCATCGGCGAATACAAATTACTATAGTTCTACAACAAGCGGCATAGCGCCCGAAATGTTTGTAGAAAAAAATATCAAGTCTTTAAGATTAAGAGATGTTACCATCTCTTATGATTTTCCCGCAAAAATGCTTTCCAGAACTAATTTTCTTCAGGGTTTGGGCGCTTATGTAACCTTAACAGATGTTTTTTTAATTACGAATTATTCGGGTACTGATCCAGATGCAAACTCTAACAATCCATCGTTGGGTGGCGCGGGTGGCTATGGTATCGATTATGGGAATATGGGGAGGCCGCTAGGGGTTAATATTGGTTTTCGTTTAAAATTGTAAGAATATGAAATATCTTAAAATAATAATATTTTCGGTCGTTGTATTATGCATAACAGGCTGCAAAAAATGGCTCGATGTTAATACAGATCCTGCCACACCACAGGTTACAAAAGCTGAATACCTGTTGTCGCCAATTATGTTTCAAATGGCAAACAATACTGCTACGGATAACAGGTTAATTTTTAAATATACTCAGGATATGTTTGGGCAAGATGTAACAACCTTTACTGTTGCCTGGGAAAAACATGGTTACCAATCAGCAAGTGATCTGGGTGGTTCGATGTGGCGAATGGTATACATAAACTTTGGTTTAAACCTGGAGGATATGATCAAAGATGCTGAAGCTACAGATAAATGGACTTATGCCGGAATTGGTTATGCAATTAAGGCATGGGGCTTTCAGTTGTTGACTGATGCTCATGGTCCGGTAATTTTGGATGAGGCTTATGCAAATCAGTTAAAATTTAAATATCAGGACCAGCAGGAGGTTTATGAAAGAGTGCGCCAGTGGAGCCAAAAAGCATTAGAATGCTTCAACAAAACCGATGCCGCAGGAACAGCTGCTTTGTTGACTGGTGTTTCCGGCGATCAAATGTATAAAGGTGATCGGGTTAAATGGAAGAAATTTGTTTATGGGTTATTGGCGCAACAATACAGCCATCTGATTAACAAGGCTGAATTTAACACTCAATATGCCGACAGCGTTGTTAAATATGTTGATCTGTCTTTTTCATCGGCTGCTGATGATGCAACAATAAACTTTGGCGGAACGAACAGTAACGATTCAAATCCATTTAGCCAGAATTTTGGAATGTATACGGCCACTGCAACCACCGCCCCAACTTACGGAAGAATTGGGCAGCCTGTTATTAGTCTGTTAACCGGTGGAATGAGGGGGACAGCTGCTATTGATCCAACGGTACCGGGTGTTGATCCAAGGTTGACCCGGATGATGAACCCAATTCCTTCCTCAGGTGTGTACCGGGGCGCATTGCCTTTTAATGGAACAGCAACTACGCCGCATATTTTAGGTGCATTGTCTGGAACGTCGATAGTGCCATTTCCAGGAAAATATATCTATTCAAATGCAGCGCGGTATCCGGTGATGAGTTATGCTCAATTGCAGTTTGCAAAGGCAGAAGCGTTGTTTAGAAAAGGAATAATGGCTACGGCGTTTACTGCATACGTTAATGGGATTAAGGGGCATATGGATTTTGTGAATCTTTATGGAAGGAACGGATCTCCTGCCGCGGCTACAATTTCTACTACCGAAATAAACAACTATTTGGCCAGCGCCGAAGTAGCTCAAAATGCCAGCGCCTTAACAATCGCCGATATTATGCAGCAAAAATATGTTGCCCAATGGGGTTGGGCAGGGATGGAGCAATGGAGCGACTTACGCAAATATCATTACGATCCTTTAGTTTATAAAACATATAAACAACTTGAAGTTGGAGATTTTTTTGAACGGAACAATGGAAAATATGCCTACAGATTAAGACCAAGATATAGTTCAGAATATATTTGGAATCAGGATGAACTGGCTAAATGGGGAGGACTACAAACGGATTATCACACGAAAGAAACCTGGTCTAACCTTCCATAAATTAAACTTATAGACATGAAATCGATAATAAAAATATTTTTAGCGGTTGGCATTTTAACATTTGTAATCTCTTGTGGTAAAAACGAAATCAACTATGGTGATTTTGAAGTTTTGAAAGATGATCAGGCAATGTTGAAGGTTAATTACAATATAGCCTACACCGCAGATCCGAATGTTCAGATCAATATTAATGGACAAAGAGTGAGTACGCTTCTTAAGACCCGATATCCGTATCCCGGTGGAGGTTATGGAACGTTAGGAGATTCAAGGCCGGATTATTTGGTTATTAAGCCAGGAACATCTGAAGTGTCGATCTCTATACCTAAGAAAGGCACAAGTATGGATTCTGTCGTTTTATATAAAACCGCTGTTTCTGCTGAAGCAGGTAAGGCTTATACGCTGCATTTAACGGATACTGCAACAAATACAAAAAGTCTATTGGCCTTTGATAGTTTTGCGCTTCCAGATTCGGGAATGGTAAAATACAAATTTGTGAACCTAATGCCGAATGTTCCTGCGGTTGATCTTTATTATGGTACTACGCTTGTGTGTTCAAATGTTGGCTATTTAAAAGAAAGTGAATATTTTATCCGCCCGGTTTTAACCGGAACCGCTTTGGCCTGGACAGTTAAGGCTACGGGTGGAACAGCTACTATTGCCACATATACAAGCGCAAGTACAATGCTTAACAGAAGGATTTATACCGCTTTTGCTACAGGGTATACGGGCAGAACCGATGCAGTAAGAAAACCCTATTTAGGCTTTTTTCTAATTAGATAATTTTTTCTCTCTTTTATTTTATTAGGTCGCCGCTGGATTAAGTGGCGGCCTTTTTTTGTTAATTTTTTAACATTAAGGTGTGTTTAGAGCCTGTCTTAATTGCGCTATTATGCGGTTTTGTGCAATAATATCAAACTAATTACAATTCGAATACGCCAATTATTTGCATTTAAGTGAAAAACAATCGTGATATTTACTTAAAATTCAGGAATATGCGGTATTTTGCGTGTTTCTGGGTTCTAACTAACAACTATAAACTTTTTCCTCTTTGGTGATTATGAAAAAAAAACTACTATTAATTTTTCTTGGTATGTTTTTGTTGCTGGCTCATGCCATTGCACAACAAACTACCATTACAGGTAAGGTTACGTCTGAGGATGGACCAATACCCGGTGTTTCAGTTAAAATAAAAACAGGAACCACCGTAGTACAAACAGATGGCAGTGGAGCGTATGCTATAAAAGCCAGCAAAGGTGATGTCTTGGTATTTTCTTTTATAGGTTATGCTACTCAGGAAAAAACTGTGGGTACGGGCAACACAATTAATGTTTCGTTGGCTTCCAATTCACAAGGGCTTCAGGAAGTTGTTGTTGTAGGCTTTGGCACACAGAAAAAGGCAAACTTAACGGGCGCAGTAACCACGGTAGATGTTGCAAAAACCTTTGGAAGCAAGCCCTTAAACGATCCTACAAAAGCATTACAAGGTGTTGTTCCTGGTTTAACCATTACTTATGGCAATGGTGGGTTAACTGCAGGGCCAAACATTAACATTAGGGGAGTTGGTTCCATAAATGGAAATAGCAGACCGTTAATTATTGTTGATAACGTAGAGACTCCCGATCTTTCCATCATTAACCCGGCTGATATTGAAAGTGTTTCTGTTTTAAAAGATGCAGCATCGACTTCAATTTATGGCGCCAGAGCGGCTTTTGGAGTGGTTTTAATAAAAACCAAATCGGGCAAGAAAAACCAGCCGACAAAAATAGTTTATACTAACAATTTCTCTTGGAACAAACCAACGGTATTGGCTGATTTCGCAGATCCTGTTCCAGAATTGCAGGCACTTTATGATGCATCAGTAAGAGCAGGTACAACATCGCCCGAAACTTTTGGTATGCAGTTAACCAAACTCAAAGACGGCATTGCCAACTGGCAGAATAAATATGCGGCTACAAATACTGGTAATGACATGATTTTAGGCCAGGATTTTGATTATGTAGATGGCCGTGTTTATTTTTATAAAGTTTGGGACCCAAAAAAGGAAATGCTGAAAGACTAC